>NZ_JABMLI010000001.1:889449-1305763 GCF_013205045.1 Curtobacterium sp. VKM Ac-2852 | reverse complement strand
CGACCAGGCACGAGGTCAATCAATAAATTGGCATTGACAATGTGCACGCTGTTGAGTTCTCAAGGACCAGACGCACTTGCTCCTCGGCTCGAGTTCGAGCTTCAGCCACAAGGCTTGTGTTCTTGGCTTGCCACCGGTGGTTCGTCGGACCCGGAGGTCCAGTGGCTCATCCCGAGGGGAGAGAACCGGTGGGCTTGTCATCCTAGGCGTCGAAGCGATCCGGCGCAAGGCCCGATCTGAACTTCAGTGGAGGATGGTCCCGCTTGAGGGCCGACGTGCTCTGGGCTTTCGCTCCAGCCGCTCCGCCGCACCTTTGGGGTGACGAGTAAGAACTATACGCAGCCCTGAGCGAGTGCGCCAAGCCAGCCCCCATCCCGGGCGTGTCGCGTTGTGCAACACACGTCGCCCGGACGCAGCGATGCCCGGTTCCACAGGGGAACCGGGCATCGCAGGGGGTCGAGCAACCGGGGTCAGGCGAGGGTCACGCCGGCGAGGGTCTTCTTGCCACGACGCAGTACGAGCACTCCCCCGGGCAGGGCGAGGTCGGACAGCGGGGCGGCCGGGTCTTCGGCCCTGACGTTGTTCACGTAGACGCCGCCCTGGTCGATCGCGCGGCGGGCCTCGCCGAGGGACTTCACGAGTCCGGTCTCCACGAGTGCGCGTGCGACGTCTGCTCCGGAGTCGAGCGTGACCGTGCCCGGCAGCGCGGCGATCGCCGACCGCAGGGTCTCCGGCTCGAGCGCACCGAGCTCGCCGTTGCCGAACAGCGCGGCCGCGGCATCGATCGCCGCCTGGGTCGCCGCCACCCCGTGCACGATCGAGGTCACCTCGAACGCCAGGGTCCGCTGGGCCTCTCGTCGGAAGGGTTCGTCGGCGACGGCCTGCTCGAGTCGTTCGATCTCGGCACGCGTCAGGAACGTGAACTGCCGCAGTCGGGCGATGACGTCGGCGTCCGCCGTGTTGAGCCAGAACTGGTACAGGGCGTACGGCGAGGTCATCTCGGCATCGAGCCAGATCGCGTTGCCCTCGCTCTTGCCGAACTTCGTGCCGTCGGAGTTCGTGATGAGCGGGGTCCCGAGGGCGTGCACCGTGGCCCCTTCGGCACGACGGATGAGCTCCGTACCGGAGGTCAGGTTGCCCCACTGGTCCGAGCCACCGGTCTGCAGCGTGCACCCGTACTGGCGCCAGAGCTCGCGGTAGTCGAGTCCCTGCAGGATCTGGTAGCTGAACTCGGTGTAGCTGATCCCCGCATCGGAGTTCAACCGCGCGGCCACCGCGTCCTTCTTGAGCATCGAGTTGACGCGGAAGTACTTGCCGACGTCACGCAGGAAGTCGATCGCGGACAACGGTGCGGTCCAGTCGAGGTTGTTCACCAGGCGGACGCCGTTGTCGCCGTCCGGACTGAGGAACCGGGACACCTGTGCCTGCAGCCGGGACACCCACTCCGCCACGGTCTCCGGGGTGTTCAGCGTGCGTTCGGCCGTGGGACGGGGATCGCCGATGAGACCGGTCGACCCACCCACCAACGCGAGTGGCTTGTGCCCGGCGAGCTGCAGCCGGCGCATGGTCAGGAGCTGCAGCAGGTTGCCGCAGTGCAGCGACGGCGCCGTCGGGTCGAAGCCGCAGTAGTACGTGATCGGCTCACCGTCGAGGGCCTCTTGCAGCGCGGTCTCGTCGGTCGAGACCTGCACCAGACCACGCCACTGCAGTTCGTCCCACACCGAGTCGAAGGCGGGATCGTTCTGCTGGCGCGTCAGGACGTCTTGAGCGGTATCACTGGACACCCCGCCATCGTAGCGGCGACGGACGTCCGGCAGGCGCGGCAGCCGGGAGGCCCGGGGCCGGGTTCAGGAGTCGAGGGCGCCCTTGTGCCGTCGGTACGTCGAGACCGTGGGGTCACCCGTCAGCCAGAAGCGCCAGGGGTACCGCACCCCGCCGGCGATGCCGCCGACGCCGGTGCGCGGGCCGCGGGAGATCCGCGGGACCGCAGCGCCCGCGGGCGGACCGGCCAGGGTCTCGGACAGGAGCTCGTCGACCACGTGGGCCGGTCCGGCGGAGGCGAGCCGGGCCTCCAGGCCGGGTGCCAGGGTGAGCACGAACGGACCGGACCCGTCGAGGAGCGACGTGCCGTCGTCCTGCCCGAGGACCGCTCCGAGCGCACCACCGAGGTTGCCGGGACCGCGTGCCAACGCGACGTCCGCGACCGTCGACCCGCGACGCGCTCGCGCGACGTCCAGTCCCTCGACGACCTCGGCACCGCGCAGCAGCGAGCCCGACGAGGTTCCGGCCGGCCCGCTCACGACGTTGACGCAGGTGTGGATGCCGTACGAGCGGTAGGCGTACAGGGTGCCGGGCGGACCGAAGAGGTGGCGGTTGCGCTCCGTCATCCCCCGGTGTCCGTGTGAGCCGGGGTCGGTGGGGCCGGAGTAGGCCTCGACCTCGGTGATGCGGAGCGCCACGCCGCGCCCCGCGATCGTCGCACCGAGCAGGGCCGGCGCGATGATCGGGGCGGGCTCGGCGAGCAGCGCGGCGATCCCCGGGGTCATCGCGAGAAGGGTGCGCCCTCGGCCAGGTCGCGGACGCGGCGGGTGACGGACGCGAGCTGCTCGGCGACCCGGTCGGGTGCGGTGCCGCCGACGCCGGAGCGCGATGCGACGCTGCCCTCGATGGTCAGGACGGAACGGACGTCGGGCGTGAGGTGCTCGGACACCGACCGGTACTCGTCGTCGGTCGGCTCGTCGAGCTCGATGCCGCGCTCCTCGCAGTACCGGACGAGCGCGCCGGAGACCTCGTGCGCATCCCGGAACGGGACGCCCTGACGGACCAGCCACTCGGCGACGTCCGTCGCGAGCGAGAAGCCCTGCGGCGCGAGCTCGGCCATCCGGTCGGTGTCGAAGGTCAGGGTCGCGATCATGCCGGTGAACGCGGGCAACAGGACCTCGAGCGTGGCGACGGAGTCGAAGACCGGCTCCTTGTCCTCCTGCAGGTCGCGGTTGTACGCCAGCGGCAGTCCCTTGAGGGTCGCGAGGAGCCCGGTCAGGTTGCCGATCAGGCGCCCCGACTTGCCCCGGGCGAGCTCGGCGATGTCCGGGTTCTTCTTCTGCGGCATGATGCTCGAGCCGGTCGAGAACGCGTCGTGGAGCCGGACGAAGCCGAACTCCTTCGTGTTCCAGAGGATGACCTCTTCCGACAGGCGCGAGACGTCGATGCCGATCTGCGCGAGGACGAACGCGAACTCGGCGACGACGTCACGGGCTGCCGTGGCGTCGATCGAGTTGTCCGCCGGACGGTCGAAGCCGAGCTCCGCGGCGATCGCGGCGGGATCGAGGCCGAGGGAACTGCCCGCCAGCGCACCGGCACCGTACGGGCTGACGCTCGCGCGGCCGGCCCAGTCGCGGAGGCGCTCGAGGTCGCGGACGAGCGGCCAGGCGTGCGCGAGCAGGTGGTGGGCCAGGAGCACCGGCTGCGCGTGCTGCAGGTGCGTGCGCCCCGGCATGATCGCGGCCGGGTGCTCGGTCGCCTGCTGGGTGATCGCGTCGACGAGGTCGATGACGAGCCGGCCGATGCGCCGTCCGTGGTCGAGCATGTGCATGCGGCCGAGGGTGGCGATCTGGTCGTTGCGGCTGCGGCCGGCACGGAGCTTGCCACCGAGCTCGGGACCGAGGTCGGCGATGAGCAGGCGTTCGAGGGCGCCGTGGACGTCCTCGTCGGAGTCGTCGGGCTGCAGTGTGCCGTCGACGTGCGCCGCTTCGAGCCGGTCGAGGCCGGCGAGCATGCGTTCGAGTTCGTCGGCGGTCAGGTAGCCCGCGGTGTGCAGCGCTCGGGCGTGGGCACGGGACCCCGCGATGTCGTAGGGCGCGAGCTGCCAGTCGAAGTGCGTCGACTTCGAGAGCGCGGCGAGGGCCGCACTCGGGCCGTCGGCGAAGCGGCCGCCCCAGAGGGCACCGGTGTTGGTGGCGTCGGTCTTCTCGTCGGTCATGTCGTCCTGCGTCGTTTCGTCTGTGGTGCGGCTGTCGGTCAGTTCGCCGCGTCGCGGCGGGCGGAGATCTTGCTGGGCAGTGACCAGAGCTCGATGAACCCCCTGGACACGGACTGGTCGAACGCGTCGCCGGTGTCCGACGTCGCCAGGTCGAAGTCGTAGAGGCTCTGCTCCGACCGACGGCCCGTCACGGTGGCACGCCCGCCCTGCAGCCGCAACCGGACGTCGCCGGAGACGTGCTGCTGGGTGTGCTCGACGAAGGCGTCGAGGCTGCGCTTGAGTCCGCCGAACCACAGGCCGTCGTAGACCAGGTCGGCCCACTCGGACTCGACGCCGCGTTTGAACCGGGCGACGTCGCGCTCGAGGGTGAGGCTCTCGAGCTCCTCGTGCGCGGCGATGAGCGCGATCGCGGCGGGCGCCTCGTAGACCTCGCGCGACTTGATGCCGACCACCCGGTCCTCGACGACGTCGATCCGCCCGACGCCGTGCTTGCCGGCGACCGCGTTGAGTTCCTGCACCATGCGCAGCACGCTGAACCGCTGCCCGTCGAGGGCGACCGGGACACCACGGTCGAAGGTGATCGTGACCTCGTCGGCTTGCTGCGGGATCGCCGGGTCCTGCGTGGTCGCGTAGAGGTCGGCGGCGGGGGCGTTCCACGGGTCCTCGAGGAGCCCGGTCTCGACGGCTCGGCCCCACACGTTCTGGTCGACCGACCACGGCTCCCGCTCCGAGTGCTGGATCGGCAGCCGGTGCTCCTGCGCGTACGCGATGGCGCGGTCGCGGGTCAGGGCGAGGTCCCGCACCGGGGCGACGGTCCGCAGATCCGGTGCGATCGCCGCGACGGCTGACTCGAAGCGGACCTGGTCGTTGCCCTTGCCGGTGGAGCCGTGCGCGACGCTGTCGGCACCGAGTTGCTTCGCCGTCAGCGCGAGGTGCTTCGCGATGAGCGGGCGGCTCAGTGCCGAGACGAGCGGGTACCGCTTCTGGTAGAGCGCGTTGGCCCGGAGCGCCGGCACGATGTACTCGTCGGCGAACTCGTCCTTGGCGTCGACGACGAGTGACTCCACGGCGCCGCAGTCGAGCGCACGCTGCCGGACCGCCCCGAGGTCCTCGCCGCCCTGGCCGACGTCGACCACGAGTGCGACGACGTCCTTGCCGGTGGCGTCGCGCAGCCAGCCGATCCCGACGGAGGTGTCGAGACCGCCGGAGTACGCGAGGACGACGCGGTCAGCCACTGGTGATCGGTCCGTCGGCTAGTCGTTGGCGAGCAGCCAGGCCAACAGCGCCTTCTGGGCGTGCAGACGGTTCTCCGCCTCGTCCCAGATGATGCTGCGCGGGCCGTCGATGACGTCGGCGGTCACTTCGAACCCACGGTCGGCCGGCAGGCAGTGCATGAAGACGGCGTCGTCGGCGGCGTGCGCCATGAGCGCGTCGTCGACGCGGTACCCCGCGAAGGTGTCGAGACGCGACTGCTTCTCGGACTCCTTGCCCATCGACACCCAGGTGTCGGTGACGACCACGTCGGCACCCGCGACCGCGGCCACCGGGTCGGTCACCACGAGGACGGAGCCACCCGTCACGGCGGCGCGTTCCTCGGCGTCGGTGACGACCTGCGCCGACGGGGAGAACTCGGCGGGGGCGGCGACGCGGACGTGCATGCCCGCCGTCGCCCCGGCGAGCAGGTACGACTGCGCCATGTTGCTCGCGCCGTCGCCGATGAACGCCACGGTCTGCCCGGCGAGGGCGCCGCGGTGCTCACGGATGGTGAGCAGGTCGGCGAGGAGCTGGCAGGGGTGGAAGTCGTCGGACAGCGCGTTGACGACCGGGACCGTCGTGCCGGCGGCCATCTCCTCGAGCCCGGCCTGGCCGTAGGTGCGCCACACGATCGCCGACACCATGCGCTCGAGCACGCGGGCGGTGTCCGACGGGGTCTCCTTGCCGCCGAGCTGGCTGTTCGCCGTCGAGATGATCAGCGGGCTGCCGCCGAGGTCGGAGATGCCGACGTGGAAGGACACCCGGGTACGGGTCGACGACTTGTCGAAGATCACCGCGACGCTCTGCGGACCGGCCAGCGGCTTCTCCGCCCAGCGGTCGGCCTTCATGCGGTCGGCGATGTCGAGGATCGCGGACTGCTCGGCCTGGCTCAGGTCGTCGTCGCGGAGGAAGTGGCGGGTCATGCGGTGGGCTCCTGCGCTGCGGCGACGGCCGCGAGGCTCTGGGCGAGGATCGACAGGAACTCGTCGATCTCGGCGTCGGACACGATGAGCGGCGGCGCAATGCGCAGGCTCGACTCGTTGGGGGCGTTGATGATGAGGCCACGCTCGAGGGCGGCTGCGTTGACGGCCGGACCGATCGGACCGGTCAGACCGACGCCGATGAGCAGGCCGGTGCCACGGACCTCTTCCACCAGCGGGGAACCGATGGCGCGGATGCCGTCACGGATCCGCTCACCCTTGACCACTGCGCCGGCGACGAGGTCGGCGCGCTCGATCTCCTCGAGCACCGCGTTGGCGACGCGGGTGCCGAGCGGGTTGCCGCCGAAGGTCGAACCGTGCTGCCCGGCCGAGAACAGGTCGGACGCCCAGCCGAACGTGACCAGGGCGCCGATGGGGAAGCCACCGGCGATGCCCTTGGCGACGGTGATGGCGTCCGGCGTCACGCCGTGGCCCTGGAACGCGAACCAGTTGCCGGTCCGGCCGACACCCGTCTGGATCTCGTCGAGGATCAGCAGTGCGCCGTGCTCCGCGGTCAGTCGGCGTGCCGCCAGCAGGAAGCCCTCCGGCAGGTCGACCACGCCGGCCTCGCCCTTGATGGGTTCGAGGATCAGGGCGGCGACGGAGTCGTCGATCGACGCTTCGAGCGCCTCGATCGAGGTGTCGATGTGCTCGACACCCGGGATCATCGGCAGGAAGTCCTGCTGCAGCGCGGGCTTGCCGGTGAGCGCGAGCGCGCCCATCGTGCGGCCGTGGAAGCCCTGCTTGAGCGCGAGGATCCGGGTCTTCGTGCCGTCCGCCCCCTTGTTGAGGCGGGCCAGCTTGAACGCGGCCTCGTTCGCCTCGGCGCCGGAGTTGCCGAAGTACACGCGGCCCGCGTCGCCTGCACCGGTGATGCGCTTGAGGCGCTCGGCGAGTTCGAGCTGGGGCGGGGTGGCGAAGTAGTTGGACACGTGCACGAGCTTCGCGGCCTGGTCGGCGATCGCCTCCACCAGGGCGGGGTGCGCGTGGCCGAGCGAGTTCACCGCGATGCCGGCGAGGAAGTCGAGGTACTCGTTGCCCTCGACGTCCCAGACGCGGCAGCCCTGGCCGCGCTCGAGCATGATCTTCGGCGGGGTCAGGGATCGCATGAGCGACGCCCCGAACCGGTCGTTCCAGGTCTCGGTCTGCGTCTCGGTGCTCACTGCTGGTGTCCCTTCTCGTTCGTACCCGCCACGTGCTGGCCGGTACTGCTGTCGATCGACGGCGACGCCACGCGGCGGCCGATCTCGGCGTGGGTCATCTGGTTCTCGGTTCGTCGGCTCGGGTCCGGGATCACCTCGGTGCCCGCACCCCGCAGGGTGAAGACCTCGAGCAGGATCGAGTGCGGGATCCGGCCGTCGATGATCGTCGCACCGCCGACCCCGCCGACGACGGCGTCGAGGCACGCGGTCATCTTGGGGATCATCCCCGATTCGAGGCTCGGCAGGAGCTCGCGGAGCTCGTCGACCGCGATGAGGTCGACGATCGAGTCGCGGTCGGGCCAGTTGCGGTACAGGCCGGGGACGTCGGTGAGCATCATGAGCTTCGAGGCCCGGAGCGCGATCGCCAGGGCACCCGCCGCAGCGTCCGCGTTCACGTTGAGTGCCTGGTCGGGGTGCGCGTCGTCGATCGCGATGCTCGAGACGACCGGGATCCGGCCGGCCTCGATCGCGGCGAGCACACCGGACGGGTCGACGTGGGTGATGTCCCCGACATGGCCGAGGTCGTACTCCTGCCCGTCGACGACGACGCCCTTCTTCTCGCCGGTGAACAGCGAGCCGCCGTCGCCGAACACGCCGACGGCCAGGCCCTCGCCGTGTTCGTTCATCAAGTCGACGATCTCGCGGTTGACCTCGCCGGCCAGGACGTCGCGGACGACCGTGATCGCCTCGGTCGTCGTGACGCGGTAGCCGCCGCGGAACTCGGACTCGATGCCCTGTTCCTTGAGGGCGGCGGAGATCTGCGGCCCCCCACCGTGCACGACGACCGGGTGCAGGCCGGCGTAGCGCAGGTAGACCATGTCCTCGGCGAAGGCGCGCTTCAGGTCCTCGTTCACCATGGCGTTGCCGCCGAACTTGACCACGACGACCTTGCCCGAGAAGCGCTTGAGCCACGGCAGCGACTCGATGAGCGTCGCCGCCTTGACCGCGGCGAACTCGTGTTCTTCTTCCTTCGTGAGGGGCGTGCCGGCCCCGTTCGTGTCGGCCGCCATCAGCTGGAGTACGCGCTGTTCTCGTGCACGTAGTCGTGCGTGAGGTCGTTGGTCAGGATCGTGGCCGAGTGCGTGCCGACACCGAGGTCGATGCGCACGTGGGTGTCACGCGGGGTCAGGTCGACGGAGTCGCTCGGCTCGTCGGGTGCGCCCGCGTGGCAGACCCGGACGCCGTTCATGCTGACGTCCACCGCGTACGGGTCGAACTCGGCGTCGGTGGTGCCGATCGCTGCGAGCACCCGGCCCCAGTTCGGGTCGTTGCCGAAGACCGCAGCCTTGAACAGGTTGTTCCGGGCGACGCTCCGACCGACGGTCACGGCGTCGTCCTCGGTCGCGGCGTGCACGACCTCGATCGCGATGTCGTGGCTCGCGCCCTCGGCGTCCTGCTGCAGCTGGCGGGCCAGGTCGGCACAGACCGCGGTCAGGGCCTCCTGGAAGTCACCGACCTCGGGCGTCACCCCACTTGCACCCGACGACAGCAGGACGACGGTGTCGTTCGTCGACATGCAGCCGTCGGAGTCGACCCGGTCGAACGTGATGCGGGTGGCGGCGCGGAGCGCCTGGTCGAGCTGGTCCGGCGTCTGCACGGCGTCCGTCGTGATGACGACGAGCATCGTCGCGAGCCCGGGCGCGAGCATCCCGGCGCCCTTGGCCATGCCGCCGACGGTCCAGCCGTCCTCGGTCACGACGGACTGCTTGGCCTTCGTGTCCGTCGTCATGATCGCGGTCGCCGCATCCGGACCGCCGTCGTCGCTGAGTGCCGCACTCGCCAGGTCGACGCCACGGAGCACGTTGTCGCGGAAGGTCTGGTCGCCCACACCGATGAGCCCGGTGGAGCAGACGACGACGTCGCCGGCCCCGATCCCGAGGGCGTCGCCCACGGCTTCGGCCGTCAGGTGCGTGGTCTGGAAGCCGAACGGGCCGGTGAAGCAGTTCGCGCCGCCGGAGTTCAGGACGACGGCACGCGCGACGCCGTCACCGACGACCTGGCGGGACCAGATGACGGGGTGCGCCTGGGCCCGGTTGCTGGTGAAGACGGCGGCCACGGCCGCGTCGGGGCCGTCGTTGACGACGAGGGCCACGTCCGGCTTGCCGCTCGTCTTGAGACCGGCGGTGACGCCGGCGGCGCGGAAGCCCGCTGCCGCGGTGACGCCCTGGAGGCCCCGCTCGGTCTGGGTGGTCGTGCCTGCGTCGGTCACGGTGCGACTCCGTCCACGCTGAGGCCCGTGGTCTCGGGGAGACCGAGGGCGATGTTCGCCGACTGGACGGCGGCGCCCGCCGTGCCCTTGGCGAGGTTGTCGAGCGCGGTCACCGCGACGACACGGCCGGCGGCCTCGTCGACGGCGATGCCGACGAGCGCGGTGTTCGCACCGATCGTGTCCGCGACCCGGGGGAACTCGCCCTCGGGCAGCAGGTGGACGAACGGCTCGTCGGCGTACGCCTGTTCCCAGGCGAGTCGGACGTCGCGTGCGCTGACGCCGGGCGAGAGCTTCGCGGTGGTGGTCGCGAGGATCCCCCGCGACATCGGGACCAGGACCGGCGTGAACGAGATCGTCACGTCGGAGGCCCCCGCGACCTGCAGGTTCTGCTGGATCTCGGGGACGTGCCGGTGCGAGCCGCCGACAGCGTACGCGCTGGCGGACCCCATGATCTCGGAGGCCAGGTAGGTGGTGCTGAGCTTCTTGCCGGCACCGCTCGGGCCGACGCTGAGCACCGCCACGAGGTCGTCGGACTCGACGAGGCCGGCCTGGATGCCCGGCTGGATGCCGAGCGTCACCGCGGTGACGTTGCAGCCGGGCACCGCGATGCGCTTCGTGCCGACCAGGGCGGAACGCTGCTTGCCCTGCGAGGCGATGTCGTCGACCTCGCGCCATTCATCGGCCGAGCCCGGGGTGGGCGCCGCGAGCAGGAGCTCGGGCAGCCCGTAGGTCCACGCGCCGAAGTAGTCACCGCCGTAGAACCGCTCCCACGCCGCCGGGTCCGTCAGACGGTGGTCCGCGCCGCAGTCGATGACGAGCGTGTCGTCGCCGAGTTCCGCGGTGATCGCTCCCGACTGCCCGTGCGGCAGTGCCAGGAACACCACGTCGTGCCCGCGCAGCGTCTCGGCCGTCGTCTGCGCCAGGGTCAGGTGCGACAGTGAACGGAGGTGCGGCTGCGTCGCGATCAGGGGCTGTCCGGCGTTCGAGAACGCCGTCACCGTCCTGACCTCGAACTCGGGGTGGGCGGAGAGCACGCGCAGGAGCTCACCACCCGCGTAGCCGGAGGCTCCCGCCACGGCGACGGATACGGACATGGGATTCCACCTTTGGTCGGACTGGTCGTCGAGAGAGTCGGAGGCGGCGACCCCGGGCGGTGCTGATCCCGTGTGGGTCAGTCGCGCAGGGTCGCCCCGAATCGCTCGCCGGCACGTCGGACAGCGCCGTCACGGGCCTCGGTGGCCTCGGCAGCGGTCAGCGTGCGGTCCGTGGCACGGAAGCGCAGGGCGAACGTCAGGGACTTCTGTCCCTCGTCCACGCCGGAGCCCCGGTAGTCATCCACGAGCCGAGCATACTCCAACAGGTCTCCGGCGCCAGAGCGCACCGCATCCAGCACGTCACCGGCCGGCACGTCGGCGTCGACGACGAGCGAGAGGTCCTGCGTGGCTGCCGGGTAGGAGACGATCGGCGCGACCGCGATGAGTTCCGGGGCCGCGGCGACCAGTGCGTCGAGGTCGAGCTCGACGACCGCCACCACGCGGGGCAGGACGGCGGCCTCGGCCAGTTCGGGCAGGAGCTCTCCGGCGACGCCCACGACCGTGCCGTCGACGAGCAGCGACGCGGCGCGGCCCGGGTGCAGGGACGGGTGGGTCGTCTGCGCGACGGTGAGTTCGACACCGACGGCCCAGGCGACCTGGCGGGCCGCATCGATCGCGTCGGCGATGCCGAACGGTTCTGCCGTGGTGCCGGGCTGCTTGACGACCCGGTGGCCGGTGAGCAGTGCGGCGACGTGGAAGGGCTGGGCGGGCAGCGAGGCGTCCAGCGCCTCGAGCGTCGCACGGTCGGGCCGGGCGGCGCCCGCCGGGACCTCGTCGGTGCCGAGCGTCACGCCCGTCACCGGCAGGAACACCCGGGACGTCTCGTAGAGCGCGACGTCGACGAGCCCGCGCGACACGTTGCGACGGGCGGCGTCGACCAGGGCCGGCACGCCGCTGCGGCGCAGGAGGTTCTGCTCGCTGTCCAGGGCGTTGGCGAGCACGACGCTCGGTCCGCCCTGCGGGTCGATCCCCGGGTAGGCGTCCTGCGTGGCAGCGGACACGAACGGCGCCGTGACGACCTCGGTCAGGCCCGCCGCGGCCAGCGCCGAGGCGACCCGACGACGAGCCTGCTGGTGCCGGGTCAGGCCCCGACCGGGCGGAGCGACCGGCAGCACGCTCGGGATCCGGTCGTAGCCGACGATGCGCGCGACCTCTTCGACGAGGGTGGTGTCGTCGGTCAGGTCGGGACGCCAGGTGGGCGGGGTGACCGCGAGCTGCTCACCGTCGGCCTCGACCGTGGCGCCGATCGCGCGGAGTGTGTCGATGACCTCGGCGTCGGTGTACTCGACGCCGACGAGCTCGGCCGGACGCGAGAGGCGCATCGTCACGGTCGCCCGCGGCTCGGCGTCGACGAGCGTGGACCCGAGGGTGTCAGCGGTGCCGCCGGCGAGCTCGACGAGGAGCTCGACGGCACGGTTCGCCGCGGCCTCGGCCACCTGCGGGTCGACACCACGCTCGAAGCGACGGGATGCCTCGCTGGGGAGCTTGTGGCGACGAGCGGTGCGGGCGATGGAGACCTGGTCGAACCCGGCGGCCTCGATCAGGACGTCGGTCGTGCTCGCCGAGATCTCGGTGCGGGCTCCGCCCATGACGCCGGCGAGGCCGACGGGACCGTGGTCGTCGGTGATGACGAGGTCTTCGGGGTCGAGCTTCCGGACGGTGCCGTCGAGGGTCTCGAGCGTCTCGCCAGCGGCCGCCCGGCGCACGCCGAGGCCGCCCGCGACGGTCTGCAGGTCGTAGCCGTGGAGCGGCTGGCCGAGCTCGAACATGACGTAGTTCGTGACGTCGACGGGCAGGGAGATGGAGCGCACCCCGGCCAGCGACAGACGCGACACCATCCAGGACGGTGTCTTCGCGGCCGGGTCGATCCCGCGCACGACACGCGTGACGAACGTTGATGCTCCGGCCCGACCCCGGATCGGGGCCTGGTCGTCGATCGTGACCCGGAAGCCCTCGGCCGTGCGCGGCGCGACGCGGTCGACGGGGTCGTGGAAGCTGGCTCCGGTTGCGTGCGCGTACTCACGGGCGACCCCGCGCATGCTGAGCACGTAGCCGCGGTCCGGCGTGACGTTGATCTCGACCGCGGCGTCGTCGAGGCCGAGGAGCGCGATGGCGTCGGCACCGACGGTGGGGTCCATGCCGAGGTCGGCGAAGCGCAGGATGCCGTCGTGCTCGTCGCCCAGCCCGAGCTCGCGGGCCGAGGCGATCATGCCGTCGGACACGTGCCCGTAGGTCTTGCGGGCGGCGATCGGGAACGGCCCGGGCAGGACTGCGCCGGGCAGCGTGACGACGACGAGGTCGCCGACGTCGAAGTTGTGCGCGCCGCAGACGATGCCGCGGGGCTCGGCTTCGCCGACGTCCACCTGGCACCAGTTGATGGTCTTGCCGTTCTTCTGCGGCTCGGGGACGCGCTCGAGGACCCGACCGACCACGATGGGTCCGGTCAGGTCGAAGGTGTGGACGTCCTCTTCCTCGAAGCCGACCGACACGAGCGCCGCGTGGACGTGCTCGAGGGTGACGTCCTCGGGGAGGTCGACGGACTCACCGAGCCAACGGAGTGGGACGCGCATCAGACCACCGTTCCGAACTGCTGCGAGAAGCGGATGTCGCCCTCGAGGAAGTCACGCATGTCGTTCAGGCCGTTGCGGAACTGCAGTGTCCGCTCGATGCCCATGCCGAACGCGAAGCCCTGGTACTCGTCCGGGTCGATGCCGGCGGCACGCAGGACGTTGGGGTTCACCATGCCGCAGCCGCCCCACTCGACCCACCGCGCGCCACCCTTGGCGTTCGGCTGCCAGACGTCCATCTCGGCGCTGGGCTCGGTGAACGGGAAGTAGTTCGGGCGGAGCCGGATCTGCGCCTCGGCGCCGAACATCTGCCGGGCGAAGTGCTCGAGCGTGCCGCGCAGGTGCGCCATCGTCAGACCCTTGTCGATCGCGATGCCCTCGACCTGGGTGAAGACCGGCAGGTGCGTGGCGTCGAGCTCGTCGGCGCGGTAGACGCGACCCGGGGCGATGACGTACAGCGGGAGGTCACGCGACAGCAGCGACCGCACCTGCACCGGTGAGGTGTGGGTGCGCATGACCAGGTGCCGGTCGACGGGCTCGACGAAGATCGTGTCCGCCATGGCCCGGGCCGGGTGGTCCTGGTCGAAGTTCAGCGCGTCGAAGTTGAACCACTCGTGCTCGAGCTCGGGGCCTTCTGCCACTTCCCACCCCATGCCCACGAAGATGTCGGCGACGGCTTCGTTCAGCAGCGAGAGCGGGTGGCGGGAGCCGGTGGCGCGGTGGACCGGCAACGCGGTGACGTCGACGCGCTCGGCTTCGAGCCGTGCGCGCTCCTCGGCCACCGCGAGGACGGATTCCTGCTCGGCGATCGCCGCGTTCACCCGCCCACGGGCCTGCCCGACGAGCTTGCCCGCCGCGGCCTTCTGCTCCGGCGGCACACTGCGCATCGATGCGTTCATCCGCGCCAACGGTGACTGCTCACCGGTGTGCTCGGCCCTGGCCTGCTTCAGTTCTGCGACCGTCGTCGTGGCACGGACGGCGGCGAGGGCCGCGTCCACCGCGTCGGCGACGGCCGATTCGCTGATCTCGAGAGGTTCTGACACGAGACCCAAGCCTACCGGCCGTCGGGATACCACCCACCTGCACCGAGCGGACGGTGGATGGCCGACGCCGACGACCGGCCTGGGGAGGGACGAGGGTCAGCTCCGGAGCGCGAAGGCCGACTCGTACAGGCACACCGACGCGGCCGTGGCGAGGTTCATCGACTCCGCCTGCCCGTAGATCGGCACCTTGACGGCCCGGTCGACGAGCGCCAGGTCGTCGGCGGTGAGTCCGCGGGCCTCGTTGCCGAAGACCCACGCGGTCGGTCCGTCGAGCATCCCCTCGGCTCGGACCACCGGCAGGTCGTCGCCGGAGACGTCCGCCGCGAGCACCGTGTAGCCCAGGGCCTTCGCCCGCTCGATCGTGTCCGCCAGGGTCACGCCGACGGACACCGGGACGTGGAACAGGGACCCGGTCGTCGACCGGACGACCTTCGGGTTGTACGGGTCGACCGAGCGTCCGGTCAGCACCACCGCGTCGGCGCCGGCCGCGTCGGCGGCCCGGATGATCGTGCCGGCGTTCCCCGGGTCCCGCACCTCTTCGAGGATGGCGACCAGTCCGGGCAACGCGGCCTGCTCGTCGGACGCATCACGGGCCTCCCGGTCGGCGGCGGCCGCAGCGCGGTCCGGGAAGACGTCCTTCACCGACGTCGGGAACTGCTGGCACACCGCCACCACGCCCTGCGGGGTGACCGTGTCGGCCATCGCGTCGAGCACCTGCTCGGTCACGAACCAGGTGTCCACCGGCGCGTCGTCGAGCCCGTAGCGGGCAGCGGCGGTCGGGGTCACGTAGAGCTCGCGCAGGAGCTCCGGGGCGTACTCCAGCGCTTCGCGGACCGCCTGGGGCCCTTCCAGCAGGAACAGGCCGGTCTCGGCCCGGACGTCCTTCTTGGCCAGGGCCGCAACGGCCTTCACGCGTCCGGCACGGGGGTTCTCGAGGAGATCGCTCACGACCCAAGTCTAGGAACGACGAAACCCCCGCCGTGCGGCGGGGGTTTCGCGAGCAGAAGAACTGACTACGCAGCCTTCGGGGCCGAGGTGTCGGCCGGGAGGGCCTTCTTCGCGGTCTCGACGAGCGCGGTGAAGGTCTCGGGGTTGTTCACCGCGAGGTCGGCGAGGATGCGACGGTCGACCTCGACGCCGGCCAGGTTGAGACCCTGGATGAGGCGGTTGTAGGTCAGGCCGTTCGCACGGGACGCAGCGTTGATGCGCTGGATCCAGAGGCGACGGAACTCGCCCTTCTTCGCGTGACGGTCGCGGTACGCGTAGACGAGGGAGTGGGTGACCTGCTCCTTGGCCTTGCGGTACAGACGCGAACGCTGGCCGCGGTAGCCCTCGGCGCGTTCGAGGATGACGCGGCGCTTCTTGGCGGCGTTGACCGCTCTCTTTACTCGTGCCATTGCACTATTCCTTTACGATCTGCGGGGCTCAGTGGCCGAGGAGCTTCTTGACGTTCTTCGCGTCACCCTTGGAGAGGACCTGGTCCTCGTTCAGGCGGGCCTTGCGCTTGGAGCTCTTGACCTCGAGGTTGTGACGCATACCGGCCTGCTGCTTCATGATCTTGCCGGTACCGGTGACCTTGAAGCGCTTCTTCGACCCGGAGTGGGTCTTCTGCTTGGGCATGGTGGTGCCTTTCCGTGGGATGGATGGGGGGCCGCGTCGTTGCGGGGTCGGTCCGGGGACCTATTCGGCCGCGGCGTCCGTGGATTCCGCGGCTGCCTCGGACGTGGAACCGGCCTCGGCCTCGTCCTTGCCCTTCGCGGCGTGCTCGGTGGCACGACGCTCGGCCTTCTGTGCAGCACGCTTGGCGTTCTGCTCGCCCTTGACGTCGGACTTGTTCTTGAGCGGGGCGATGATCATCGTCATGTTGCGGCCGTCCTGGGTCGGACGCGATTCGACGACACCGAACTCGGCGATCTCTTCCGCGAACTTCTGGAGGAGACGGACACCCTGCTCCGGACGCGACTGCTCGCGGCCACGGAAGAGGATCATCGCCTTCACCTTGTCGCCACCGAGGAGGAACCCCTCGGCACGCTTGCGCTTCGTCTCGTAGTCGTGCACGTCGATCTTCAGGCGGAAACGGACCTCTTTCAGGTCCGTGTTCACCTGGTTGCGACGAGCTTCCTTGGCCTTCTGAGCGGCTTCGTACTTGAACTTGCCGTAGTCCATGATCTTGGCCACGGGCGGCTTCGAGTTCGGCGCGACCTCGACCAGATCCAGTTCGGCCTCCTGCGCGAGACGCAGTGCCATGGCGATCGGGACAACGCCGACCTGCTCACCCTGCGGTCCGACGAGTCGGACTTCGGGAACGCGGATTCGGTCGTTGGTACGGGGATCGGTGATGCGGAGCTCCTTCAATCAGGTGGTGGTCGTCCGGGGCGTTTGCCCTGGACGACAGCACGAGAGAGGAGATCTGACGCACGGGATGTCGACCCGTTCGGCAGCCGCCCTGCATCGGATCCGTGGGATCCGACCGACGAGCACAACACGTGCACTCGCGGAGCGGTGGTGACCCGGTAGCCTGGTGGAACGCGGCCGCGGGTGGGAGAGACTCCTCTTTCGTGACGCCGTCCGGGTGTTGTCGAGGAACTGACGGCACACGGACAGCATCTGCCGCGAGCAAGCCTAGCAGAGGAGCACCGTGAGCGACACCCCGATCGACGACACCGGCATCGACGCCGCCAGGGACATCGCGGAGGTGCCGGCGGTCGAACTCATCAACACCGTTGCGGTGCACCTGCTCAGTGCCGCGGCCGTGAAGGTCGGCCTGGCCGACGACCCGCAGGAACAGACCGACCTGGACGAGGCACGGAAGCTCATCACCGCGCTGGCCGGCCTGGTCACCGCCGCCGCGACCGAGATCGGCGACCACCACGCCCGTCCGCTCCGCGACGGACTGCGGTCGCTGCAGCTCGCCTTCCGCGAGGCGTCGGCGATCCCGGACCCGATCGGTGCCGGACCCGGCGAGAAGTACACGGGTCCCGTCAACTAGACGACGTCACCCGGTGACGGACGGGAGGCCCGTGGCGGTGTCGCCACGGGCCTCCCGTCCGTCCGTGGGTCGCGCTCAGGACCCGCTGTCGCCGACCAGGCGCGCGACGGCCGCGAGCGGGATCCCGACCCAGTCGGGTCGGTTGCGGGTCTCGTAGACGACCTCGTAGACCGCCTTGTCGAGTTCGAAGGCGTCGAGCAGCGCGCTGTGGACGGCGAGGTCCGCGCCGGTCCCCTGCTGGTAGCCCTCGAGGAAGCGGGCTCGCGCCTCGGCTGCCCACGAGGCTGCGTCGACCGGTTCGGCATCGTGTGCCAGCGCGCCCGCGACGTAGTCGAAGGAGCGCAGCATGCCCGCGACGTCGCGCAGGGTGACGTCCGGCAGCGAGCGTTCGTCGAGGGGGCGGAGCGGCTCCCCCTCGAAGTCGAGGAACACCCACCCGCGGGGGTCCGGTGCCGACAGGACCTGTCCGAGGTGCAGGTCACCGTGGATGCGCTGCAGATCCGGCCACGTCGCGTCAGCGGCACGGGCGTAGACCGCGCGGATGGCGTCGACGTGGTCGGCGACGGCCGGGGCCTCGCGGGCGGCGGTGTCGAGTCGGGCGTGCATCGTGGCGACGGCGGCGTCCCGTCGGGGCGCGTCGGCCGGTTCCGTCGGCAGCGCTCCGGCGAGGGTGCGGTGCACGTCGGCGAGCGCGGTGCCGAGCTGCTCGGCGCGGTCACCGAACGGGGTGCCGGCCTGCGCCTCCTGCAGGGCGACGCGCCAGGCGTCGTCGAGCCCGGGCAGGAACTCCTGGGCGAAGGCGAGGTGCCCCGTCGCCGTGCCGTCCGGGCGTCCGACGTCGGGCCAGTCGGCGCGGAGGGCGCCGTAGACCCGCGGCACCCGCGTGCTGCCCGCTGCCGTGAGGGCGAGCTGCGTGGTCACGTCGGGGTTGTCGCCGTGGTGCAGCACGCGGAAGACCTTGATGATGACGCGGTCGCCCGACTCGGTGTCGCAGATGACCGACGTGTTGGACTGCTCACCCGTCAGGACGCGGGCGGCGGTGACCCGGCCGATCGGGCTGAGGCTGTCCGGTGCCCCGTCGATGCGTGCGGCGAGCGCCGAGACCCACGCGAGGTCGGTGGTGGCGTCGACGATCGCGCCGTCGGCGTCGCTGGTGATCGGTGACTGGTAGAGGACGGGGACCGCGGGGGCCTCGTCGAGCACCAGCCGGGTCCCGTCGTCGGTGGAGATCGTCCGGAGGCGTGGCACGGACCCCTTCGAGGCGTACCAGCGGCGGTCGGCGATCCAGGACTCGAGGTCGCGGTCGCTCGGCGTGCTGGTGGGGGCTGTGGTGTCGGGGGCGCTGTGGTCGGCGCGGGTGTCGGGGGCGCTGGGTGCTCCGTCGCTCATGCAGCGGAACCTACGCGCCGGGGCCTGGCGAGGTGCCGAGTCCCCCACAGGACACCCCGGGCAGGACTCCGTCCACAGAACCCCGTTGCCCCCGGTCCGACACGGGTGCGTCGGACGACACTTGCGGCATGCCCCGATCCGCTGCCGCTCCTGCCTCCGCCGCTGACGCTGCACCTGCGCTCCCCGACCCCCGCCGGACCTGGCGGATCCTCGACGACCGCAGGCTCCCCGCACTCGAGCCGTTCGCCGCCGACGTGCGCCGTCACGAAGCGGTGACGGTGCGCGAGACGGTGTGGGACTCCGACGACCGGGTGCTCGCCGCCGAGGGTGTCGTGCTCACACGCTCGCCGGACGGCGACTGGACGATCGACCGGGGCGGGCACGGGACCGGCCCGGAGCCGCTCGGGGGCGTGTCCGACGATCCCCCGCGAGACGCCGTCGAGGTGTTCCTGCGTGGTCGTCCCCTGCGGACGGTCCTGGTCCGTGACACCACCACGACGCTCGTGACCCTGCGCGGCGGGGACGGCCGGGTGCGGGCCGAGGTCGCCGACGTGCGCGTGGACGACGGCGACCCGGACACCACCGTGCTGCGGTCGTCGCGGTGGTGGGCCCTGACCGACGACGGACGCGACGGCGCCACGGCTCGAGCGGCCGAACGAGCGCTGCACGACGCGGCGACCGATCCCGTGGACGTCGCGTCGGTTCCGCTCCCCCGCGGCCCCGAGCCCGCCCCGGAGCACCGACGCGGACGAGCGAAGCGCCCCCGGCCGGACACCGCCGCCGGGTTCGTCCTGCGGGTGCTCGATGCCCTGCGGCGTGACCTCGTCGCGGTGGATCCCCGGGTACGGGCCGACGAGCCCGAGGCCGTGCACGACCTCCGGAAGGTGCTGCGCCGCCTGCGGAGTGTGCTCGCGGCGTTCCGCGGCGCGCTCGACCGCCGGGCGACCGAGGAGCTCCGTGCCGCCCTGGCCCAGACCGGTCGGGTCGCCGGGACCGCTCGCGACGCCGAGGTGCTGCACGCCGGCTTGTCCCGGTCGACGGCACGCGCCCCCGACGGGTACGTGGACGCCGAGACCCTGGACCGCATCGGTTCGGCGACCGCGGAACGTCGCAGCGTCGCCGCTGCTGAGCTCCGGCGAGCGCTGCGCTCGGACGCCTGGTTCCGGACGCTCGACGCCCTCGACGACCTGCTGCTGCGGGCACCGGCCGGCCCGCACGCGGACGACGACGCAGCCGCGTTCGTCACCAGGCGCATCCGGCACGAGCGGGCACGCGTCGGTCGGCTGCTGGGCGATCCCAGCGACGACCTCGACACCCTGCACGAGGTCCGGAAGGCCGCGCGCCGGTTGCGCTACGCACTGCAGGCGGCCGGGGACCTGCCCGACGTCGGCAAGCGTCGGCTCGGACGGCTGCGACGGGTGCAGGAGACCCTGGGCGAGACGCTCGACGCCGCGCACGCAGCCGATGCGTACCGAGGGCTGGCCGCTGTGGCAGCGCAGCACGGCGAGGACACGTTCGGGTACGGCGTCCTGGCGACGACCGAGCGGGCGGCCAGTGCGCAGGGCCTGCACCGATCGCGGAAGCTGCTCGCCCGACTCTGACCGGGTGCGAGAATCGGGCCGTGCCGCACTACTTCGAGGACCTCGCTGCCGGACAGACCTTCACCACACCGGGGCGCACCATCACCGAGGCGGACGTGGTGTCGTTCGCCTCGTGGACGAACGACAACAACCAGGTGCACACGGACGTCGAGTTCGCCGGGAAGACCCGGTACGGGCAGCGGATCGTGCACGGGCTGCTCGGCACCTCGCTGTGCCTCGGGCTCATCGCGCGCACGGGCGTGTTCGAGGGGTCCGCGGTGGCACTGCTCGGGATCGACCAGTGGCGCTTCACCGAGCCCGTGTTCATCGGGGACACCGTGACCTGCACCGTCGAGATACTGGGCACCAGGCTGACGAGTTCGGGCACGACCGGGATCGTCGAGCGGGCGGTGGCGCTGCGGAACCAGCACGGCGCGGTCGTCCAGCAGGGACGGATGGACGTCATGGTGCTCACCCGCGACGCCGCGATCGACTGAGCGACCGCTCGACGAGAGCCCCGCGGAACCTGTTCCGCGCAATCCCGGCTCCCTGTTCACAACGAGCCCTTTACAACGATGTACCGGCACGGGAGCATGGACGCATGAGCACGCTCGACGGCACCGTGGCCGCACCTGACTCCGCTTCCGCTCCCGGCCTCCCCCTCGCTTCGCGGCAGGACGGCACGTACCCCCGGCCGCAGATGCTCCGCACCGCGTGGGCCGACCTCGACGGCACGTGGTCGTTCCGGAACGACGGCGACGACCCCGCCTGGCACACGGGCTTCGCCGACGCACGGGACATCGTCGTCCCGTTCCCGCCCGAGTCCCCGGCCTCGGGCATCGACGAGCCCGGCTTCCACCCCGTGGTCTGGTACTCCCGTGCGATCACCCGATCCGAGCTCGACGCCGCCGGGTTCGGCGACGGCGCCCCTCGACTCGTCCTGCACTTCGGCGCCGTCGACCACCGTGCCCGCGTCTGGATCGACGGGCAGTTCATCGGCGGACACGAGGGCGGCCACACCTCGTTCTCCTTCGACGTCACGGAAGCGCTGGCCGCCGACCCCGACGCCGTGCACACCCTGGTGGTCCGCGCCGAGGACGACCCGCACGACCTGACCCAGCCGCGCGGCAAGCAGGACTGGCACGAGGACCCGCACGCGATCTGGTACCGCCGGACCACCGGGATCTGGCAGACCGTCTGGCTCGAGGCCGTGCCGACCGCCTCGATCGCGTCCCTGCGCTGGACGAACGTCGACCACGCGACCATGCGCCTGACGGTCCGGCTCGACGGTCACCGCACCGGCGGCGAGCGCCTGCGCGTCGAGGCCCGCTGGGACGACCGCGACGAGCACCTCGCCACGATCGAGACCACCGTCGGCGAGACCGGCGACGAGTTCGACGTGGTCGTGCCGATCGCGCGGCAGACGAACGGGCAGGCCGAGGACGAGCTGCACTGGACGCCGGACACGCCCCGGCTGATCGACGCCACGGTCACGCTGCTGCCGAGCGCCGGCAACGCCACGACAGCGAGCACGGGCGCGCTCGACGCCGTCGCCAGCTACTTCGGGATCCGGACGGTCGGGGTCGACGGCGGCGCGTTCCTGCTCAACGGCCGACGCCACGACGTCCGCAGCGTCCTGAACCAGGGCTACTGGCCCGAGTCGCACATCGCCGCCCCGTCCCGCCAGGCACTCCGCCGCGAGGTCGAACTCATCAAGGAGCTCGGCTTCAACGCGGCTCGCAACCACCAGAAGATCGAGGACCCGCGGTTCCTGTACTGGGCCGACCGACTCGGACTCATGGTGTGGGGTGAGGCTCCCGGCGCCTACGCGTTCTCCCCCCGCGCCGTGCAGCGTCTGATGCGCGAGTGGATGGACGCCGTCGAGCGTGACGCCTCGCACCCGTCGATCGTCACGTGGGTGCCCGCCAACGAGAGCTGGGGCGTGCAGCACATCGCCACCGACCCGGCCCAGCAGGCCTACGCCCGGGCCCTCGCCGACGTCACGCGGGCGTTGGACCCGACGCGTCCGGTGATCTCGAACGACGGGTGGGAGCACACGAACTCCGACGTCGTCACGATCCACGACTACGAGGGCGACGGCCCCCGGCTCGCGGCCACCTACTCGGACGAGACCGCACGGGCTCGACTCCTCGGTGGCATCGGTCCGGCGGATCGCCGCATCCTGGTCGGCGGCGCCGAGGACCTCGGCCAGCCGGTCATGCTCACCGAGTTCGGGGGCGTGAACTACCAGCCGGGCGTCCAGCGCGAGGACGGCTGGGGCTACACGTCGGCCACTGACGGCGACGACTGGGTCGCCCGCATCACCGCGCTGTACGACGCGATCCGTGCGAGCTCGTTCCTCGCCGGGTCCTGCTACACGCAGCTCACCGACACCATGCAGGAGACCAACGGCCTGCTCAACGCCGACCGGTCGCCGAAGGTGCCGATCGAGCAGATCCGTCGCGCGGTCACGGGGCGCTAGCCGGGAGGCCCGCACTTCGTGAGCAGGAATGGTCGGGTCCGGCAGACGGACCCGACCATTACTGCTCACGATGCACACAGGTTGCCTCGCGGCGGACGCGGGACGGCCCGCGATGCGGGGCGCGGCCCGCGGTCTGGGAGGATCGGGCGGGTGACGAACGTGGCGGAAGCGAGCCGGGCCTCCAGGCGGGGGTTCCGCAGCCTGCTGACCGGACGGCGCAGCGCCTGGACCGCACCGCTGCTGATCTGGGCGGGCTCGCGGGTGGTCAGCACCGTGCTGCTGGCGACCGTGTACCTGCTGGCGACCGCGAACGGCTGGCCGTTCGCCTCGTACCGGCACGATCCCTCGTTCTTCACGTTCTCGGGCTCGTGGGATGCCTCGTTCTACCGGATCATCGCCGAGCACGGGTACCCGGCGACGCTGCCGACCGATGACTCCGGGCACGTCCTGCCGAACGCGTGGGCGTTCCTGCCGGTGTTCCCCGCGGTGGTGCGGGTCGTGATGACGCTGACCGGAGCGTCGTTCTGGGTCGCCGGGGTCGTGGTGGCGTCGATCGCCGGAGCGGGCGCCTGCGTGCTGCTGTACCGGCTGGTGCTCGCCGTCGGGTGCTCGCACCGGGCCCGCTGGGCGACCGCACTGTTCGCGTTCGCGCCGACGGGGTTCCTGCTGCAGGTCGCCTACGCGGAGAGTCTGCTGCTCGTGCTGCTGTTCGGCGCCCTGCTCGCCCTGGTCCGGCGACGGTACTGGGTGATCGCCCCGCTCGGTGTCGTGGCGGCGTTCACGAAGCCCGGGGTCCTCGCGCTGGCGCTGGCACTGGCCGTGCACCTGGTCCTGCGGTGGGTGGCCTGGCGCCGGCAGCAGGACGCGTTCCCGTGGCGCGACCGGATCGCGATCGTGGTGACCGGCATGGTCGTCGCGGCTGCGGGACTGGCGTGGCCCGTCATCGCGACGGCCGTGACCGGGCGACCGAACGCGTACCTGGACACCGAGCTGTCGTGGTGGGTGGGGTTCGTCGGCCGCCGGCACTTCGCGCCGCTGACGCCGTGGTTCACGATGGCGTCGACGTGGCTCGGGCCGCTCGGCATCGGACTCGTCGTGGTGGTCCTCGCCGGCGCGGTGTGGTTCTTCTCGCGCAGGAGCACGCGGGCTCTGGGCACCGACGTGCTCGCGTTCACGGCGTCCTACGGGCTGTACCTGGTGGCGGTGTTCCTGCCGCAGCAGTCGTTGCCGCGGTTGCTCATGCCGATGGCGCCGTTGCTCGGGGCGGACGTGTTCGTGGGGACGCGGCGGCGGGCGGTGACGTGGCTGGTCGTCGGGGTGTGCCTGCAGCCGGTCGCGATCGTGCTGCTCTGGTTCCTCGGGTACCCGTGAGCGGTGCTGGTCCGCGCTTCTGCAAGACACCGGTGTTCGCCGGTTGAACACGCGCAGACCGCGGTGCGACGTGCGAACACCGGTGTCTTGCGGGCCTGGTGAGCGCTACGCGTCGAACGTGTGGAACCAGGCCGATCCGCCGGGGTGCTGCACCGTGATCATCTCGTCGAGGTCGCGGTAGGGGCCGTCCTGGTTGTGGCTCGCCGACTTGATGCGGATGGTGCCGTCGGGCTCGGTGAAGACCTCGGACACGATGGTGGTGTGGTCGGGTGAGCCGTTGGCGTTCCAGTCGAAGAACACGATGTCGCCGACCTTGACCTTGTCGCGCTCGTCCGAGGAACGCCGGGTGAGCCCGAACTCGCCCGCGTTGTCCGCGAGCCAGGGGTCCATCGTCGGGCAGTAGGTCCACGTCGCGCTGTGCTCGGCACCGGCGGCCCGGTTGTACCAGTCGGACCGCTGCTCCCACCCACGGGCGATGAGGGTCTGGCTGACGTAGTTCGCGCAGTCGCCACCGATGGGGTTCATCGTGCCGTACTCGGCGAGGTTGTAGTCCTTCCAGTACCGCATCGCGTAGGCGAGCTGCCGGTCGACGTCGGTCAGTGCGGCGTAGGCGAGGGTGGTCGAGGCGACCGCGCTGCCCGCAGCGGGCGTCGCTGCGGCGGTCGGCGTCGGTGATGCGGTCGCGGTGTCCTGGGTGGCGCCGCTCTGCCCGTCGTTCGCGGCGCTGCCGTTGCCGTCGGAGGACTGGTTCGCCGACGGGGTCGGTTCGATCGCGGACGTGAAGAGTGCGACCTCTGCGTCACCGGCGGTGTACATCGCCTGGTGCGGGGCCGTGAAGGTCACCTTCGACGCGGTGGCCCGCACGTCACGCGCCGCGACTCCGCCGACGGTGACGCCCTTGACGGCGGCGAGTCCGGTCCCCGTCACGGTGACCGTGACGCCACCGGCGAGCGGGACCTGCGCCGGAGTGAGGGACTTCGCGACGGGTTTCGCGGTCGTCGTCGACGTCTTGTCGCCACCACCGGAGCTCCCGCGCCCGCCGCCCGAGCCCTTGCCCGAGTCGCCGCCCTTGTCGTTGCCGGAGGAGCACGCCGCGACGGCGAGCCCGATCCCGGCGACGCCGGCGAGGGACAGGAGTGCGCGGCGGTTCATCGAGGCAGTCATGACACGACCAGCGTAAGCGACACCTCCGTCGTTCCGACACGGCATGATCGTCTTCGGGGGCGAGCGTCCTCCGTGTCCCAGCGGACCCGTTCGGAAGGAACACACACATGCCCGAGAGCCACGACTTCTTCGTCGCGACCGACCCCGAGACCGCCCGTGCGCAGGTGCGCGAGGCCCTGTCCCGCGAGGGCTACACCGTCGACGACGCCGAGCAGGGTTCACTCCGTGCGACCCGCGGCAGCCTCGGCCTGACGCTGCTCATCGGCGGCATGGCGAACGACCGCACGTTCCACACCCGCCTGGACGTGCAGATCATGATCGCCCCGGACGGCCGCACCGTCGCCCGGCTGCTGCGCGGCTCCGGCAAGTCCGCGATCAAGGGCGGAGCGCTCGGCATCTCGCGCGGCAACCGGGCCTTCGAGCAGGCCGCGAACGCGATCCACACCACCTTCGCGCAGTCCGGCGTGCTGACGGAGAGCATCGCGGGCTGACGCACGACGAACAGCCCGACCACGGCAGAACGGCCCGGAACCTGTGGGTTCCGGGCCGTTCGTGGTGCTACCTGGTGGAGCTAAGGGGATTCGAACCCCTGACCTTCTCATTGCGAACGAGACGCGCTACCAACTGCGCCATAGCCCCAAGTGCTCGATCACATTAGCACCCTCGGTCGGCCCAGCCGAAATCGCCGGGGGCCCGTCGGGCGTGCCGCGGGTCAGACCGCGCGGCGCCGTCGCATGATCGCGTCGAGGTCGGCCTGCTGGTAGGCGTCGTCGTCGAGGACCCCCATGCCGGCCCACTTGCTCGGCGGACCGGCGGGAGCGGCGGGCTCGTCGGCAGCGGGAGCAGCAGCGGAGGCAGCGGCAGCAGGAGCAGCGGGCGCCCGCAGCCCGAGCCGCTCGGCCAGACGCCCCTGGTCGTGCGCGGACAGCGATGCCGCAGCTTCCTCGAGCTCGGGTCGCATCCGCGAGACCCGCGCCAGCGACGGGTCGGACTCCCCCGCCCGGATCGCCGCCGCTTCGGCCTCGGCTTCCGCCTTGGCCGCGGCGACGCGCTCCTTCAACCGCGCGGCGAGTTCCGCCGACGACTCGGGCGATGCAGCCGGTGCGCTCGGCCGCTCCACGTAGAGGGGCTTGGGCACGTGGTTCGGGGTCCACGAGCGGTCCGCAGCGGGTGCAGCGGGCTGCTCGGTCGACAGGGGCGGGGCCGGGTCGGTCCAGGCGGTGGCCGGCCGGGAGGCGCGGGTCGCGCCCGTCTCGCCGGCCGCGAGACGCTGCTTCCGCGCCGTCGCCACCTGGTGCAGCTGGGCCAGGACCGCTGCGGACCCACCGGCGGCGACCAGGCCTGCGACACCGACGAGCCAGAGCGACGGTGCCGCGACGAACACCACGAGGGCCACGACGATGCCGAGCGTGCCGAACAGGGTCGCCCCGAGTCGGGAACGACGCATGCGCATCGCGGTCAGGGCCGGCACGGCGGACGCCCGCTCCAGCACCGGGGCCTGCTCGGCCAGGCGGCGGGTGATCTCACGCTGCCGCGCCGCTTCGTGGGCTCGGACGATGGCGGTGCGCTTGGCCTCTTCGGACCGGGCGACGCGCTGCGCCTGGGCGAGGGACTTCGCGTTCATCTCGATGCGGACCTCGTCCGGCAGCTCGGCGGTCTGCGCGAGGATCCGGAGGGTCTGCTGCAGCCGGATGGCGTTCCGCTCGGTGGCCAGGTACTGGCGGCGGGCGGCCCACGACGGCATCAGGTAGACGAGCCAGAGGACGGCCGCGACGAGCAGGACGATGCCGCCACCCCACGAGCCGATTCCTGCCATGCGAACACGGTAGGGGCGGCGGTTCCCGCGCCGCGTCATTGCCGGACGCGTGTTGCGCGTGTCGGGGGCGAATCTGCGGAGGGCGAGCCGCGCCTCCAGACCGTCAGCGGTGGCCCGTCAGATGCGGGGCGTGGTGTCCAGCGGCATGGCGGCCTCGTCGCGTGCGGGGAGCGGCACGGTCCCCACACCGGGAGGCACCTGCCCCTGGACCCAGCGCTCGAGGACGCCGCCGCGGACCTCTTCCGCCACCAGCGCGAAGCAGAAGTGGTCGCGCCAGTCCCCGTTGATGTGGATGTAGCGGCGACGGAGTCCCTCGTACCGGAAGCCGAGCTTCTCGACGACGCGCAGGCTCGGGGCGTTCTCCGGCCGGATGCAGATCTCGATCCGGTGCACGCCGAGCGACCGGAAGCAGTGGTCGACGGCCAAGGCGACCGAGATCGGCGTCACGTTGTGGCCGGCGGCGTCCTCGACGACCCAGTAGCCGATGGAGGCACTCGCGAGCGAGCCGTAGGAGATGCCGGAGACGTTGAGCTGACCGACGAAGCGGCCGTCGAGCTCCATCGCGAACGGGAGTCCGAGTCCCGCGCGGGCGTTGGCCTGGAGCGCGCGGATGCTGCCGCGGACGTCGGTGGAGACGTGTCCGGAGGGGTTCGTGGCCTCCCAGGTGCGGAGCCACGAGCGGTTCGTCGCGAGTGCCGCGTCGAGGTCGCGGGTGTCGCGGAGCCGGAGGGGCCGGATGGTGACCCGCCCGTGGGACAGGGTCGGGATCGTCGTCATCGCTGGGTTCCTCCGGGGTCCCGCCGCTGTGCGGGACGGGGTGTCCCGCCCGGGTCCGTCATGTGACGGACCCGGGCGGGATGGCCGACTATTCGCCCGCGTTGAACTCCTTCAGCCACGACTTGAGGTCGGGGCCGAGGTCATCGCGGTCCGAGGCGAGCTGCACGATCGCCTTGATGTAGTCGAGTTTGTCACCGGTGTCGTACCGGCGTCCACGGAACACGACGCCGTACACGCCGCCGGTCCACTCTTCGGCGCTCGCCATCTTCATGAGCGCGTCGGTCAGCTGGATCTCGCCGCCCTTGCCCGGCTCCTGCTTCTCGAGGACGTCGAAGACCTCGGGACGGATGACGTAGCGGCCGATGATGGCCAGGTTCGAGGGCGCCTCGCCCTGCGGGGGCTTCTCGACGAGCCCGGTGATCTTCACCACGTCGTCGGTGTCGGTCGGCTCGACCGTGGCGATGCCGTACAGGTGGGTCTGCGACTCGGGGACCTCGAGCAGGGCCACGATGGTGGCGTTCTTCTCGCCCTGGACCTCGATCATGCGCTGGAGCAGCGGGTCACGGGCGTCGATGATGTCGTCACCGAGGAGCACGGCGAACGGCTCGCGGCCGACGTGCATCTTCGCGCGGAGCACCGCGTGGCCGAGGCCGAGCGGGTCGCCCTGCCGCACGTAGTGCATGTCGGCGAGGTCCGTCGACTGGTTCACCTTCTGCAGCTTCTCGTGGTCGCCCTTCTTGCGGAGGGTCTCCTCGAGCTCCGACACGTGGTCGAAGTGGTTCTCGAGCGCGTTCTTGTTGCGCCCGGTGATCATCAGCACGTCGGTCAGCCCGGCACCGACAGCCTCTTCCACCACGTACTGGATGGCCGGCTTGTCGACGACGGGGAGCATCTCCTTCGGCATCGCCTTGGTCGCGGGGAGGAAGCGGGTACCCAGCCCTGCGGCCGGGATCACCGCCTTCGAAATCTGGAAGCCCATGGTCAGACCGTATCCGATCCCCCTTTCGAGGGCATGTCGTCGCTCCGGGGGACACGGGACCCCGCGGGTTCCCGGCGGGAAGCCGCAACCGTGCCCCCTCGGTAGACTCCTGCCCATGATCGCCGATCTCGGGAACGAGAAGCGCGCCCTGCGAGCCGAACTCCGGCAGCGGCGGCGCACCCGGACCACGACCGAACGCGACGCGGACACCCAGACCCTGACCGCGACCCTGCAGCGCTTCGTCGAGGAACGCCAGGTGACGTCCCTCGCCCTGTACCTGTCCGCACCGGACGAGCCGAACGTCCGCCCGTTCCTGAACTGGGCGTTCGGGCAGGGCATCCGCGTGCTGCTGCCGGTCACCCGCGAGGACGGGCTGCTCGACTGGGCCGTCGGCGACGGCGAGAGCGAGACCGAGAGCCTGCTCGGCCTGCCCGAGGTGGTCGGCGAGGTGCTGTCCCCGCTCGCGATCAACGACGTCGACGCGATCCTCGCCCCGGCGGCGGCGGTCGGGCACGACGGCGTCCGCATGGGCTGGGGCCGCGGCTACTACGACAAGACCCTCGGGTCCATGGCGAACCGCCCGCCCGTCTATGCTGTGATCTTCGACGCGGAGTACCTCGACGAGGTCCCGCGCGAACCCCACGACGAACCCGTTGACGGCATCATCACGCCGTCGCGCATCATCACGTTCCGGAGCTGACGTGCCCACCTACTCGTACCGTTGCACCGAGTGCGACAACGCGTTCGACATCAAGCAGTCCTTCTCCGACGCCACCCTGACGGAGTGCCCGGTCTGCGGCGGCGTCCTGCGGAAGGTGTTCTCCCCCGTCGGCGTGACCTTCAACGGTGGTGGTTTCTACCGCACCGACTCGCGTCCGGCCCCGAAGTCCGAGGGCTCGTCGAGCACTCCCGCGAAGTCCGAGCCGAAGAAGTCCGAGCCGGCGAAGAAGACCGAGTCGAAGCCCAGCGGCTCGAAGCCCGCCGCGTCCTGACGCGGCCTGCGCTCTCCGGATAGGTTGGGGCGCGTCGCCACCCGGCGGCCGTCCTCGACCCGGAAGGAGACCCTCGCATGAAGGGCTTCAAGGAGTTCCTGCTCCGCGGCAACGTCATCGACCTGGCCGTCGCAGTCGTCATCGGTGCGGCGTTCACCGCGATCGTCAGCACGATCGTCAGCGCCCTGATCAACCCGCTCATCGGTGCGGTGTTCAACGCCTCGAGCCTCGACAAGGCGCTGGTCGTGGCGATCCCCACGTTCTCCGGCGGTGACGCAGAACTGAAGTTCGGCGCGATCATCGGTGCCGTCCTGAACTTCGTCATCGTCGCCGCGGTCGTGTACTTCGCGCTCGTCGTGCCGGTCAACCACCTGAAGAAGGCGGCGTTCGAGCGCGTCAAGAACGACGAGGAGCAGACCCCGCAGGACGTGCCCCCGACCGACGTTGAGGTGCTGCTCGAGATCCGCGACCTGCTCCGCCCGCAGACCGGCGGCGCCACGAGCGCGGGCGCGCACATCGCCCCGTCGAACGCTCCCGAGGGGCCCGGCATCGGCGGCTCGACGAAGCTCTAGCCCCGGCGCCGTCGCAAGACACCGGTGTTCGCGCGCTGCACACCCGCAAACCGCGGTGCGCAGCGTGAACACCGGTGTTTTGCGGAGCGGGCGGCCGCGTCAGGCGGCGGGGACCGCGCGGCGCTTCGCGAACATCGCGACGGCGTACTGGGCGCCGGCGAGCACGTGGCCCGCGGTGCCGAGGTACACGAACACCAGGGCCACGACCCGGACCCACGGTGCGTTCTCGTCGACGGTGTGCACCGCGGAGAACAGCAGCACCGGCAGCCCGACGAACAGCAGGGCCGAGCGGATCTTGCCCGTCCACGTGACGTCGAGGTCCGGGTTGCCGTGGAACAGCACGCTCGACAGGACGACGAGCACCAGGTCGACGAGCACCACGACCGCCACCACCCACCAGGGCAGCAGGCCGACGAGCACCAGGGACAGCACGATCGCGATGATGGCCAGGCGGTCGGCGACGGGGTCGATCGCCTTGCCGAGCTTGGACCCCTGGTCGAACTTGCGGGCGATGAAGCCGTCCGCCCAGTCACTCACGCCGATCACGACGAGGGCGACGAGCGCCCACCCCGGGTGGCCGGCGACGACGAGGCCGATGAACACCGGGATCAGCACGAGGCGGAACAGCGTGATCAGGTTCGGCCAGGTCTGCCAGTCGGGGCGCTGTCGCGCGGTGTCAGTCATCACGGGCCAGGCTACCGGTTACCAGTGCGGGGGGACGTCGCGCCGGAGCTGGTCGTCGTTCTCACCGTCGCGGTGCCGCGCCGGTTCCGGCGGCGGCGCGGGGTCGTAGCCCGCCACCGGCTGGGTGGTGACGCGTCTGCGGCGGCGCGCCGGGCCTCCCGGCTGGTCCGCCGTCTCGCGTCCGGACGACGCTGCCGGGCCGGGAGGCGCGGCTGACGACGCGTCGTCGGCCCGCGTCCACGTGCCCACCAGCTGGTCCGTCTCCGGCGTCACCGGACCGGCGGGCCGCGAGGCGCGGCGGCTCATCGGCGGGCGGGGATCGGGGGGATCGAGATCTCCTGCGTGGCGCCGCGGTCGACCCCGAGCACGGCGGCGACGGTGTCGGCGACGCGGTCCGGGTCGGAGAACAGCTGGAACGCGTGCACGCGCACGTAGTGCCAGCCGAGTCGGCGGAGCACCTCGGGACGCAGGCGCAGGGACTCGCGCAGCGATCCCTTGACCAGCGACGCATCGGTCTCGATCGTGACGCACACGCCGCCGTGCGCGGCGACGAGGCCGAGCTTGCCGCGGTGTCCGAGCGCCACCGGGATGCCACGCATCTCGAGGCGCCGGGCCAGGTCGACGAGCAGCGGGTCGGAGTCGTCCGGCACGTACTCGGCGGTGGTCCGGGCACGCACCTCGGCCAGGATCTCGGCGAGGGCGACGGTGCCGTGGCCCATGCGCTCGGCCTCGATGTCCGACGGCTGGAAGCAGGTGACGATGACCATCGAGCGACGCGCGCGGGTCATGGCGACCGCCAGCAGCCGCTCGCCGCCGGGCTTGCCGAGCGGACCGAAGTCGCGCAGCACGCGGCCGTGCGGGGTGCGGCCGTAGCCGATGGAGAACACGACGCGGTCGCGGCTCTGCGCCACCGATTGCTCGAGCGTCGCCACGATGAACGGCTCGGCACGGTCGCCGATCACGAACTCGGTCAGGTCCTTGTGGCCCTGGGCGGCGGTCAGCACGGCCTGTTCGACGCGCACGGCGTGCTTCGCCGATGCGGTGATGACCATGAGCGACTCGGTCGGACGGGTGCGGGCGTGGTCGATGACGAGCCGGACCACGCGGTCCACCTCGGCGTCGACGCTCTCGACGGCACCGGACTCGGGGTCCGGGACGGCCTTGCCGTCGCTGACGTAGTCGAGCGCGATCGACCCGTGGCCGAGGAACGAGCCGGCCCACGGCAGGGACTCGATCTTGCCGCCGTAGAAGCGACGGTTCACGAGCTCGGCGAGGTCCTCGCCGCCGGCGCGGTACGACCGCGACAGCGACAGGGTCGGCAGCAGGGTGGACAGCTTCGCCAGGGCGGAGTCGGCGTGGAACGCGTCGAGCGTGCCCTCGTCGACCTGCAGCGCCCGGTGCTCGGGGTCCACGGCGATGCGGAACGGCGACGGCGTCTGGGTGACCGGGTCGCCGAACACGACGGTCTGCCGGGCCCGACGGACGGCTCCGACGGTCTCGGCGATCGTCACGGCGCCGGCGTCGACCAGGATCACGGTGTCGAAGGGCATCGTGTCGGCGATCTGCGGCACCTCGTACGGGCTGGCGAGCCAGACGGGCGCGATCGACCGGGACAGGTGCGGTGCGGAGTCCTGCAGCAGACGCGAGGTGATCGCGCCGTCGCGGAGCTGGGTCTTGAGCGCCGTCGCTTCCTCGGGCCAGTCGACGAGACCGACCTTCCAGTTCTCGGCGAGCTGCCACGCGAGGCCCTGGGAGACCCCGGCCGCGTGGGCGTCGTCCACCAGGCGGAAGTCGGCCTCGACCCGGTCGAGCATGTCGGTGTTCGCGCCGAGCAGTGCCCGGTCGGACTCGAGCATGGTCTCGAGGGCGGACTGCCACCAGGCGAGCTCGAGCTCGGCCGGCACCTGCACGTCCGGCACGTGCCGGTTCGCCAGGTCGGTGATGAGCGGCTCGAGCTGCAGGTCGCGCAGGGTCTGCATGAGCTCGGTGCGCTCCTGCAGGTTGTGCAGGACGTCGGACTCGGCGGCGAGCTCGGCGATGGTCGGGACGAGCTGGTCGACCGGGGTGTTCGCGAGCTGGCGATCGCGCTCGGTGCGGCCCAGCGGCTCGTCGAGGCGCGCGAGGTCCTCGGCGACGTTCGAGAACAGCACCTGGACGTCGGCGATGCCCGTGGGCACCTCGGGGTTCACACCGGCGGCGACGTAGCGCTGCCAGAGCACCCGCTGCTGCTGGACGCGGGTCAGGGCCTCGTGCAGGTCGGACACGTGCACGCCCGGGCGGACGTACTCGCGGGCGAGCTTCTTGAGCCGGCGACGGTTCGTCGACGACATCGGGGCGCCCTCGCCGCGGGGGGCGGTGGCGGCCACGAGCTCGGACACCGAGCGGTCGAAGACCACCGGCAGGAAGCGGTCGAGCGTGTCACGGATCTCGGTGAGCAGGCGCAGGTAGATGCCGAGCTCGTTGATCGTCGTGAACTGGCGCATGTGCGTCGAGCTCACCAGGTCGTGGGCGCGGCGGAGCAGGGTCGGCAGGCCGTCGGCGTCGAGGTCCTTCGCGATGCGGTGCGCACGCTGGGCACCGTCGCTCGAACCGAACTTCGCGCCGTACCAGGGCGAGTCGTCGGGGCCGTAGCGGAACTCACCGAGGTTCGCGGCGCTGACCATCGTCTCGGCGACCCGCGAACGGCCGTCGACCATCGAGGCGACGGACTGCTTCGACAGGCGCGCGGTGGTCGAGGGGGCGACGGGCAGCAGCGACAGGCGCGACAGCTCCACCAGGCAGTCGAGCACCGAGACGCCGAAGTCGGGGTCCTTGCGGGTGAGCGATCCGCGGTAGTCCTTCAGCACCTTGCGCAGGCGGACCAGTGCGTCGTCGACCTCGCGGAGGTTCGGACGCGCGGCCTTCTCGTTCCGGGCGATGGCACGGACGACGTCGCGGCGCAGGGTCGACGGCGTGACAGCGACCCCGGGCAGCTGGACCTCACCGAAGCGAGCGGCGATGCCCCGCAGGGTCGCGCGGCGCGGGCTCACGACGAGCACGCGCTTGTTCGCGGCGACCAGGCCACCCAGGGCGTTCACGATGGTCTGGGTGCCACCGGTGCCTGGAAGGGTCTTCACGACGATGGAGTTGCCGGCCGTGATCTGCGCGATCACGTTCTCCTGCTCGTCGTCGGCGTCGAGCAGGAGCGTGTCGGTCTCCGGGCTGCGCTCGTCCGACGGGGTCTGCTCGACCGGGTGGTAGGACTGCTCGACCTGCCACTTCGCGCTCGGGTTGCCGGCGAGGGCGTCGAGCACGGGGTGCGACAGGTCGCCGGTGTCCTCGACCATGCCGGTCGCGACCTCGGCGAAGGTGGACACCACGAGGCGTGCGTGCACCGAGAAGCCGGGGATGTGCGCGGTCAGGCCACGCAGGCGGTCGATGACGGGGTTCGGCGTGAAGGAGCCGTCCTGCTGCGCGAGGGCCACGAAGGACTGCGCGTCGAGGATGACCCCGAACTGCTCGTGCAGCGCGTCGGCGAGGCCCGGGTTGAGCACCGGTTCGCCGAGCAGGCGCACCTCGAAGTCGCGTCCGTGCCGGCGGATCGCCAGGGGGCGCAGGAGCACCGGGCCGCGGAACTGCTCGTCGCCGTGCTTCCAGTCGGCCATGCCGATGCCGAGCTTCACGGCGTCGATGCCGCGCACGGTGGCGAGCTCGGTGCCCTTGGCCTCGACGTGTCCGGCGGCCACGCGGGCGGCACGGAGCGCCACCTCGTCGCGGATCAGGCTGGACAGCAGGGTCGTCTTGCCGGTGATGAACTGCGCGAGACCGCCCGGGTGGGTGGTCGAGAGCTCGATGCGGGCGCGCGGGTGGTCGCTGAAGTGCGTGAGCGGGCTCGTGCCGCCGACACCGGTCAACTGGGTGCGCCAGCCGTCCCACGTCGGTTCGGCCGCGTTGCCGGCCTGCAACCGCGGGTCGCCGAGGCTGATCGCCTGCGGGCTCGTCATCTGCAGCTCCGGGCGGAGCGTGCGGTCCGGCTCGTCGTCGGTCCGTTCCTGGTCCACGTCCTGCTGCTCGTCTCGATCGTCGTCGGGGCGCGCGCGGGCACCCTCGACGGGGACGTCGTCGTTCACGTCGTCCTCACCGTCGGTCACCCTGTCCGCTCGCCACACATCCGACACTGTAGGCGGAACCGGACGGCCTCTCTGGCAATGAACCGAGGTTTCGGGGTTTCCGCACGGACCTGACCGGCGTCAGACCCGACGTGCGGCGCGTCCGATCCGACGGCGGCCCCGTCCGGTGTGGTACCAACGGGGCATGGCCATCGACGACCGCACCGCTCCGTCCGCCCCCACGCCGAACCGGCGTCGATCGGTCCCCGCCGAGATCTCACGGTCGTGGCTGCTGGTGTCCGGCACCGCCACCGACCGGTTCGACAAGTCCCAGCGCTCCCGCGCCGACCAGATCATCCTGGACATCGAGGACGCCGTCGACCCCGCCGCGAAGCCCTCGGCCCGGCAGGGCGTCGCCGCATGGCTCGCAGGCGGCGGCGAGGCCTGGGTGCGCATCAACGACGTCACCACGGACTTCTGGGCGGACGACGTCGAGGAGCTCCGCGGCCTGCCCGGGCTGCAGGGCGTCATGCTCGCCAAGACCGAGTCCCCCGCCCAGGTCACCGACACCTGGCACCGGCTCGGCGGCCAGACGCCGGTGATCGCCCTCGTCGAGTCGGCCCTGGGCATCGAGGAGTCGGTGTCGATCGCCAAGGCGCAGGGCGCGTTCCGCCTGGCCTTCGGTTCCGGCGACTACCGCCGTGACACCGGGACCAGCGCCGACACGCTCGCGATGGCGTACCCGCGGTCGAAGCTGGTCGTCGCCTCGCGCGTCGGCGACCTGCCGGGTCCGATCGACGGCCCCACGGTCGGGTCGTCGCACCCGATCCTCCGCGAGCAGTCGCAGGTGGCCGTGTCGCTCGGCCTCACCGGCAAGCTGTGCCTGGACACCGAGCAGCTCCCCGTCATCAACGAGGTCATCTCCCCCACGCCGACCGACGTCGCCTGGGCGCAGGACTTCCTCGACGACTTCGAGGCCCGCGGCCGGGTCATCCGCGACGGTTCCGACCTGCCGCGGCTGGGTCGGGCGCAGAAGATCCAGCGGCTCGCACAGGCGTTCGGGGTCGAGGCGCGGTAGGACTGCACGCATGACCTGGTCCAACGTCCCCGGCCCTCCGCCGCAGTCCTCCTCCGGCCCCACGGACGCGCAGCGCGCGGCGTGGGAGCGCGGTGGCACCACGCTGTTCCCGCCGGCGAAGCTCGCCGACCGGATCTCGACGGTGCTGCTCCTGGTGTTCGGTGCCGTCATGACCGCGATCACGGCGGTCGTCGGCATCGTCGCGATCGCCTCGGCCACGGCAGAGTGCGACGCCTCGGCCGGGTGCACACCCGGTGGGTACTTCGGTGGCGCGGCCATCGCGGTCGGTGGCGCCTTCGTCATCGGGGTCGCCACGATCGTGCTGTCGATCGGCGCGTGGATCCGACGGAAGCCGTCGTGGTGGATCGCGGCGATCGGCTTCGTGCTCGCGATCGTCGTCATTGCCTGGGGCGGGGTCGTCTTCGTGAACGCCGTCGACAGCGGGTCCGGATCGTCGTCGGTGTCCGCCAGCGCCTGACCGACGCGCACGGACACCACCCTTCCGACCGGACACCGGTCGTCCGCCGCGTGTCGGGCCTGCGAACGCGTGTGCGTTCCGGCCTGGAGGCGCGGGTCGGGGCCGCCACGCGCCTCCGGTCCGGACCGGGGTAGCGTCCCGGGCATGGTGACGGTGTCGCGGACGACGGTCGCGGTGGTCGGTGGCGGCCCCGCAGGGGTCGTCCTCGGGCTGCTGCTCGCCCGCGCCGGCGTCGACGTGCGCGTGCTCGAGCGGCACGACGACTTCAACCGGGACTTCCGGGGCGACACGGTGCACGCCTCGACCATCCGGCTGCTCGACGAACTCGGACTCGGTGCAGCGTTCCGGGCGTTGCCGCAGTCACGCCTCGACGACTTCTCGCTGCCGATGCCCGATGGCTCGCGGCTGCTGCTCGGTGACTTCTCGCGTCTCGCACCGCCGTACGACCACGTGGCGATGGTGCCGCAGTGGGACCTGCTCGACCTGCTCGTGACCGCCGCCCGTCGGGAACCGTCGTTCCGCGTCTCGATGGGGCTCGCGGCGACCGGACTCATCGAGGAGAACGGGGTCGTGACCGGGGTCCACCTGCGGCCGAGGGACGGGGCCGGCGAGCCCGAGGAACTCCGCGCCGACGTCGTGATCGCCTGCGACGGACGGAACTCGGTGCTGCGTCGCGCCGCCGGGCTCATGCCACGGGCGTTCCGGGTGCCGTTCGACACCTGGTGGTTCCGGTTGCCTCGGCACCCCGGGGACGCGGCGAGCGCCCTCACCCCCGCGTTCTCGGACCGGGACGTGCTGCTCAGCTTCCCGCGGCCGGACTACCACCAGGTCGCGTACTTCGCGCCGAAGGGCTCGGACGCGGCCCTACGCGCCGCGGGGGTTGAGGCCTTCCGTGCCCGGGTGGCGCGGCTCCGACCGGACTTCGCGGACCGGGTCGACGCGATCGCCTCGATGGACGACGTGCACGTGCTCGACGTCCGCATGGACCGCCTGCGCCGGTGGTGGCGTCCGGGGCTGCTCTGCATCGGGGACGCCGCACACGCGATGTCGCCCGCCGGCGGGGTCGGCATCAACCTCGCGGTGCAGGACGCGGTGGCGACGGCGACGATCCTGGTGCCGGCGCTCCGACGGGGGCTCCGCGGTGGCGGCCTCGACCGGGCGCTCGCAGCAGTCCAGCGTCGTCGGACCCCGCCCGCAGCCCTGGTGCAGGCCGCGCAGGCGGTGCTGCACCGGGTCGTGTTCGAACGCGCCTTCGCCGGCCACCTGCAGGACGGTCCGCCGCTGCTCCCGGTGCTGCTCGCCCGCTGGGTCCCGCCGGTCCGGGGCCTCTACGCCCGCGGCATCGCGTTCGGTCCGCTGCCTGAGCACGCGCCGGAATGGGCTCGTCGGTGACCGGGGCTCGTCGGTGCGGGCGCCTCGTCGTGCGGGAACTGGGCGTCGGCGTCGGGGCCGGGCGCATGCTGGGCCGATGAAGCAACGAGTCATCGGAGACGTGTCCGTCAGTGCCATCGGTCTGGGCGGGATGCCCATGTCGATCGAGGGCCGGCCGGACGAGCGTCAGTCCATCGCCACGATCCACGCAGCGCTCGAGAACGGTGTCACGCTCATCGACACCGCCGACGCGTACCACCTGGGCGGCCACGACGAGGTGGGGCACAACGAGGAGCTCATCGCGCGGGCCGTCCGGGAGTTCCACGCCGACACCTCGGACGTGCTCATCGCGACGAAGGGCGGACACCTGCGCCCCGAGGCCGGCAACTGGGCGCAGAACGGGCACCCGGAGTACCTGAAGGAGGCGGCGAAGGCCTCGGCGAAGCGGCTCGGCGTCGAGCAGATCGGCCTGTACCAGTTCCACCGCCCCGACCCGGCCGTGCCGTACGCCGACTCGATCGGCGCGCTCGCCGAGCTGCTCGACGAGGGCGTCATCCGGATGGCGGGCATCTCGAACGCCGACCCGGACCAGATCCGCACCGCGAACGAGGTGCTCGGCGGACGCCTGGCGTCGGTGCAGAACCAGTACTCGCCGAAGTTCCGGTCGAGTGAGCCGGAGCTCGAACTGTGCGACGAGCTCGGCATCGCGTTCCTGCCGTGGAGCCCCCTCGGTGGCATCGGGAGCGCGGCGGACCTCGGGACGGCGTTCGAGGACTTCGCGTACATCGCCCGCGACCGTGGGGTCACCCCGCAGGTCATCGCGCTGGCGTGGGAGCTGCAGAAGAGCGACGTCGTCGTGCCGATTCCCGGTGCGTCGCGGCCGCAGTCGATCCTGAACTCGATCACGGCGCCGACCGTGCGGCTGCGGCCGGAGGACGTCGCACGCCTCGACGCCTCGCAGCCCGCGGCGGTCTGACGCCCGTCCCCCGTCCCCCGACGGGGGACGCACGACGCCCCGCCGCTCCTGGTCCAGGAGCGGCGGGGCGTCGTCACGTGCGGGGCTGCGCGTGGGACCGCTCAGCTCTTGGCGGGGCAGACCGCCGAGACCTGGTCGAGGGTGGTCTGCACCTCGGTCTGGGCCTTCTTGACCTCGGCGGAGTCCTCGGCCGCACCGGAGCGGATGGCGGAGCTGTAGCCCTTCGCCGCGCCGGAGAAGTCCTCGAACGTGTCGTGGACCTGGTCGTTCGAGACCTTCTTCAGAGCCGAGTCGATGCGCTGGACGAACTCGTCGACGAGCGCCGCACGGGCCTTCGGGTCGGCCGGGGCAGAGCTCGAACCCTGCTCCTTGAGGAACGACGCGAGTTCGTTCTCGAGCAGGGAGCAGGCTTCCCCCTTGGTCTGGGCGGGTGCCGCGGCGGCGGTCTTCGAGGCCGACGGTGCGCTGGACGAGCCCGAGTCGCCGCCGGAGCAACCGGCGAGCAGCGTGAGTGCGAGGCCGGCGGTGGCCAGCGCGATGAGCTTCTTGGGCATGGTGGAGAGTCCCCCTCGATCTGTCCGCACTCCCCCGGATGAGGTGCAGATCCGTCGTCGAGCGTACAGGGAACCTCCACAGGGACACCGGCGGCGGTTGTGGGCGACCGGCAGCCGGCCGGAGGCGGGTGGCGCGTACCGTCGAGGGCATGCGAGCCATCACGTTCGACGACGCTTCCATGTCCGTCACCGACCTGCCCGACCCCGAACCCGGCACGGACGAGGTCCTGATCGAGGTCGCCGCGGCCGGCGTCAACAACGCCGACCTGCAGCAGCGCGCCGGGAACTACCCGCCGCCGCCCGGGGCGTCGGAGATCCTCGGGCTCGAGGTCTCCGGCACGGTGCGGGCCGTCGGCGCGGGCGTCACGACCGTGGCGGTGGGCGACCGGGTGTGCGCGTTGCTCTCCGGCGGCGGGTACGCGGCACTCGTGGTCGCGCCGGTCACCCAGGTGCTGCCGGTCCCCGAGGGCGTCGACCTGGTCGAGGCGGCCGGACTGCCCGAAGCCGCGTGCACGGTCTATTCCAACATCGGCATGCTCGCCGGACTCCGCCCCGGGCAGACGCTCCTGGTGCACGGGGGCACGGGCGGCATGGGGTCGCACGCGGTGCTGTGGGCGAAGGCCCTCGGTGCGACGGTGATCGCGACGAGCGGCGGCGACCGCAAGGTCGCCGCGTCCCGTGACCTCGGCGCCGACCTGGTCATCGACCACCGCACGGAGGACTTCGTGGAACGCGTCATGGCGTTCACCGACGGTGTCGGCGTCGACGTCGTGCTCGACGTCGTCGGACCGTCCTACCTGGAGCGGAACCTGCAGGCGCTCGCCCCGAACGGGCACGTCGCGGTCATCGCCTCGGGCAGCGGCCGCACCGCCGAGCTCGACTTCGGGGTGCTCATGCGGAAGCGCGCGACCATCAGCGGCACGACCCTGCGCGCACGGCCGCTCGCCGAGAAGGCCGCCATCGTCGAGGCGGTCCGCTACAACGTCTGGCCACTGGTCGCCGATCGCCGGGTGCGCCCGGTCATCGACTCGGTGCTGCCCCTGGCCGACGTCGAGGAGGCCCACCGCCGCGTGCGCGACGGCGAGGTCATCGGCAAGGTGCTGCTGACGCCCTAGGCGTGCACGCGGGCGAGGAACTCGACGAGCGCCGGGTGCTGCGGGTGGTCGAGGACGTCGGCGGGGGAACCCTGCTCGACGACCTCGCCGCGGTGCAGGAACACGATCCGGTCGGCGACGTTCCGCGCGAAGTGCATCTCGTGCGTCGTCATCAGGATCGTCGAACCCTGTCGCTTCAGCTCCGTGACCAGGTCGAGCACCTCACCGACGAGCTGCGGGTCGAGGGCGCTCGTGACCTCGTCGAGCAGCAGGAGTTCCGGGTCCGACGCGATCGCCCGGACGATGGCGACGCGCTGCTGCTGCCCGCCGGACAGGCGGTCGGGGTACGCATCGGCGAACGAGGCGAGCCCGATCCGGTCGAGCAGCCGGCGAGCAGTGTCCTCGGCCTGGGCCCGTCCGATGCCGTGCACCTGGCGGGAGGCGAGCGTGACGTTGTCGAGCACGCTCATGTGCGGGAACAGGTTGAACTGCTGGAACACCACACCGATGCGCGCCCGCACGGCGTCGACGGCGATGCGCGGGTCGGCGATGTCCGTGCCCTGCAGCAGGATCTCGCCGTCGTCGATGCCCTCGAGCAGGTTGACCGTCTTGAGCAGCGTCGACTTGCCGGAGCCCGAGGCCCCGATGACGCAGATGACCTGGTGGCGGTGGACCGTCAGGTCGATCCCGCGCAGGACCTCGTGCTCGCCGAACGCCTTGCGCAACCCGCGCAGTTCGAGGACCGCGGCGTCCGTACCGGACGCACCACGGGCCTCCAGGCCGGCCTCGCTCATACGGTCCCTCCGATCTGCTCGCGCCGCTGCTGGCGACGCGCGATCGCGTCCGTGACGCGGATCAGCGGCAGGCTGATCACGACGAACAGCAGCCCGGCGACGAAGTACGGCGTGAAGTTGTAGGTCTCGGCCTGCGCGATCTGGGCGGAGCGGACCGCGTCGACGGCCCCGAGGATCGACACCAGACCGACGTCCTTCTGCATCGACACGAAGTCGTTCATCAGCGCCGGGGTGACCTTGCGGATCGCCTGCGGCAGCACCACGAGCCGCAGCGTCTTGGCGTGCGAGAGTCCGAGCGACCGGGCGGCCAGGCGCTGGGAGGGGTGCACGGCCTCCATGCCGGCCCGGAGCACCTCGGCGATGTAGGACGAGTAGGTCAGGGTGATCGCGATCGTGCCCCAGACCTCGGCGGGGAGCCGCGGGAACACCCCGAGCCCGGGGATGCCGTAGCCGACCAGGTAGAGCACGATGATGAGCGGCAGGCCGCGGAACAGGTCCGTGTAGCCGGTCGCGAGCATCCGCAGTGGGAAGAACACGGGGTTGCGCAGGCCTCGGACGACCGCGAGCAGCGTGCCGAAGACGGCGACGCCGATGGCGCTGAAGAACAGGATCCGGACGTTCAACCAGAGGCCCAGCAGGATGTCCGGGAACGTGTCGACCGCGGTCTCCGGGTCGAAGAACGACTGCTGCACCGCCGCCCACCCGGGGGTGTTCACGACGCCGAAGTACACGATGGCGAGCACGACCAGGGTGGAGACGACCGACACCACGACGGAGCGACGGCCACGCTGGCGACGGTAGAGCCGACGCTCGAGCTCGACCTGGCTCGGCGCGGGTGCGGCGACCGGGGTGCCGGCCCCTGCTGGCAGGGTCATCCGGTTACTTCAAGACCGGCGTACCGGTCTCCGACGAGAGCCACTTGGTCTGCAGGTCCTGCAGGGTGCCGTCGTCGTCGAGGGTCTTCAGGGCCTTGTCGACCTTGCTCGTGAGCTCCGAGTCCTTCGGCAGGACGAAGCCGAACTCGTCACCCTTGCCGTCGGACGGGAACTGCGCGGACACGGTGCCGTCGTCGAGCTGCGCCGAGGCCATGTAGAACGCCGTCGGCAGGTCGGTGACGATCGCGTCGATCTGCCCGGACTTGAGCGCGAGCACGGCGTCGTCGTTCGAGTTGAACACCTGCGGCGTGACCCCGAGGACGTCCTTGACGCTCGCGATGCTCGTCGAACCGGTCGCGACGCCGATGGCGTCCTGCTTGAGCGCGGCGATCGTGGTGTCGTCGGCGGCCTTCGACCCGGACGTCGTCACGACCGCCTGGGTCGTCGTGTAGTAGGCGCTCGACATGTCGACGGCCTTCTTGCGCTTCGCGTCGATCGAGAACTGCTGGACGTTGAGGTCCCAGTCCTTCGGCCCCGGTGCGATGGCGCTGTCGAAGGTGCTGCGCTTCCAGACGACGTCGGACTTGCCGTAGCCCATCTCCTTCGCGACGGCGTACGCCACGGCGGACTCGAAGCCCTTGCCGGACTCGGGCTTGTTGTCCTCGATCCAGGGCGAGTACGCCGGGTCGCCGGTGGCGATCGTGAGCTTGCCGTCGGTCACGGTGCCGTCGGCGTTGCTGCTGCCCCCGGCGGAGCAGGCCGACAGGGCGAGGGCGGCGACCGCGGCGGTGGCGACGGCGAGGGTGAAGCGGAGGTGACGGGTCACGGTCGGGCCTTCGTGCGAGGGGTGTGGGGGCAGGTCGAAGTGTACTTCGCGGTGGGATACCAACGCGAAACGGTGTCGCGGTGCTACTCGGCGGCAGGGTCCCCGTCGTCGGCCATCGTGAAGTCGTCGAACGAGAAGCCCGGCGACACCAGGCAGCTCAGCAGCACCTCGCCGTCGCCCGGGATCGTCCGCTGCCACACGCCACCGCGCACGAACGCCTGCGCGTCGTTCACCCGGTCGCGTCCGGCGTCCGGGCCGAGGGTGATCGTCGCGCCGGGTTCGGGGACGTCACCGTCGCCGCCGAGCTGCAGGTCGACGGTGTCCGGCCCGTGCCACATCCAGATCTCGTCGCTCGTGACCCGGTGCCAGGCGGAGGCCTCGCCCGGGGGCAGCAGGAAGTGGATCAGCGTGGCGGCGGGACGTTCCCCCGCGGGGGTGGCGACCGTCGCCGGCGAGGTCCAGGTGCGGACGTACCAGCCACCCTCGGGGTGCGGTTCCATGCCGAGGGCGATCGCGCGCTTCGGCACGTCGAGCCACTCGATGAGCTCACCGGTGACGGTTCGGCGTGCGGCCATGCCGGGGTGGGGTGCGGACTCGGTCATCGTTCCTCCTGGTGCGGTGCGGGGGTGTCCATGTGCGGGGAAGCCGCCTCGGTGACGACGCCCGCCGCCGCGCGGACGACCCCGCGGATCACGGTGGCGGCCGCCCGCCCGGCGCCGTCCTCGACGAGCTCGGCGAGCGCGTCCGGCACCGTGCGGGCGTCGACGTCGAAGACCGCCAGGTCGGCGCGCGCCCCGACGGCGAGGTGCCCGATGCGGTCCGGTCCGACGGCCAGCCCCATCGCGTGCGCACCGCCGAGGGTCGCCGCTGCGAGCAGTCGCTCGTGCAGGTCACGGTGCCCGTAGCCCTGGGCGCGGGCGATGCGGTGCAGCGCGGTGACGTCGGCCATCAGGTCGAGGGACGGCGACGACGACAGGGAGTCGGTGCCGATCGCGATCGGGCTGCCCTCGCGCAGGTAGTCCGCGACGGGCGGCGGGTCGAGGCCGATGACGGCGTTGGAGCGGGGGCACAGCGCCACCGCCGTGCCACGGGCGCGCAGGAGCGCCCGGTCGGCGGCGGTCATGTACACGCCGTGGGCGATGTGGCAGTCCGGCCCGAGCACGCCGAGGCGGTCGACGAACGCGGTCGCGCTGGCACCGAAGCCCAGGGCTCGCAGCGCCCGGAACGACGGCACGTTCGCCAGGTGCCAGTCGTTCCCGTGGCCGACGCCGTCGACCCCGTCGAGCCCGGGCACCGGACCGAGGGCGGTGCGCTCCCCCTCGAACGCCGCCTCACCGAGGTGCAGGTGCAGCCGCAGGCCGCGCTGCCGCACGATGTCGGGGAGCTCGAGCAGCGGAGCGACCTCGAGCGAGTACGGCGCGTGCGGCGACAGGCCGGCACCGGGTGTCGTGGGGATGCGGTCGAGTTCGTCGAGCACCTGGTCGCGACCGTGCGTCTGCCAGGCGTCGTTCTCCCAGTCCATCACCTCCCAGTACGCGATGCCACCGAGCCCGGCGTCCTGCAGCGCGGTCGAGGCCTCGATGTCGGTGACGATGTCCGCGATGCTCGTGACGCCGGCCAGGATCGACGCCCGTGCACCGTCCGCGGCCTCGGCCCGCCAGTCGTGCGGTTCGGCGTAGTCGACGTTGAACGCCGCGGCCCAGTCCTCGAACCCGTTGTACTGACGTCGGCCGACACCGGACATGCCGGTGTACTGGAGGTGCGAGTGCGCGTTCACGAGTCCGGGCAGGAGCGCGCCGCGCCACTGCCGCTCGGTGAAGGTCGCGCCGGACCCGGTGAGCTGGTCGATGACCCACGACCGGTCGCCGACGTGCAGGATGCGGCCGTCCTGCACGGCCACCGCGCCGTCGGCGATCGGCGGCGCCGTCATCGGGACGACGACGCGCGCCGAGTGCACGGTGACCGGGTGTGGACGAGCGATCATGCCGGGTCTCCGAAACGGTGGGTCCGGACGTCCGGCTCGCGGTCCGCCGGGTGCTCAGCGGGAAGGCCTGGGCCCACGGGTCGGCTCCCGAAGGCGGCGAGCGCCGCGCGGGCGGTCACGTCGTCGACCGCGGGGTCGATCGGCACGACGGCACGCTCCAGCTCGTCGCCGCGTTCCAGGAGCATCCGGACGGCGCCGAGCTGCACGGCGAACGACAGGTCCATGATCTCGACCGGGTTGCCCTCGGCCGCGGTGATGTTGATGCAGCCGCCGCCGTCGAGCACGATCGGCCCGCCGTCGGCCCCGGGGAACACGAACCGCTCGGCCTTCGGCCCCACGTCCTGGCGCCGGGCCCCGGCGGCGAGGGCGTCGTCGATGGCGATCTCCTGGTCGACCCCACCCGCGACGGCGAGGACCGCACCGTCCGCGCAGGCACGGAGCACCTCGAGGTCGATGGTGTCCGGCACCCCGGTGGCGCTCATCACGAGGTCGGCGTCGCGCACCGCCTCGACGAGCGGGGCCACGGCGTACCCGGCGAACCGCGCCTGCAGGGCGCGGACCGGGTCGGTCTCGGCGACCGTCACCCGGAACCCGAGGGCGGTCAGCACCAGGGCGACCCCCTCGCCGACGTGCCCGAACCCGGCGACGACCGCCGCGCCTCCCGGCATCACCCGGTGTGTGCCGGACGCGAGCCCGTCGACCAGGTCGAGCACCGCGAACACGGTCGACTGCCCGGTGCCGTACCGGTTGTCGAAGAACGTCTTGGTGCGGGCGTCGTTCACCGCGATCACGGGGATGCCGAGCTCGCCGCGCGCTGCCAGCACCCGCAGGGGCCGCAGGCCGCTCGTGGTCTCCTCGGCGGCGCCGAGCATCGTCGGCAGCAGGTCGGGGCGTTCCTGGTGGGCGAGCCGGATGACGTGCGAGCCGTCGTCGAGCAGGATGTGCGGCGCGGTGTCGAGCATCGCGAGGGCCAGCTGCTTCTGCTCGGGGAGCGTCGCCGTGCTGCTCGCGAACACCGTCAGGCCGGCGGACCGCAGTGCGTCGGCGACGGCGTCGTCGGTCTCGTCGGCGTGGGCGTAGACCACGACCTCGCCACCGGCGTCACGGAGCAGCAGGCTCAGCACCGCCGTCTTTGGCTCGAGGAACATCGCGACACCGATGCGTGTGCCGCGCAGGAGTCCGCCGTCGCGGAGCTCCGCGGCGACCGAGCGGGCAACCGGCATCGACCGTCGTGCCCAGCGCAGGCGGGCGTCCGCCGCGGGGTCCTCCTCGGGGTCGCGGCCGGTGGACACCAGGAAGACGTCGTCGGACAGCATCGGGACGGCGAGCACGCCGGGGCGGGCGGGTGCGACGGGGCCGAAGGCGTCCTCGTCGACGGCGGGCAGGTACCGGCCGGCGTCGATGACGACCAGGGTGGTGCCGCGCGGGCGGGCGGCGGCCTGCTCGACCGCGGGGGTCGATTCGTCGGGCGTGCCGAGGCACCAGAGCTGGTCGACGAGGTCGGACGGCTGGTGCTGGTGGTTCGGCTGCTCGGCCTCGCGCGCGCCGAGTGCGGTCAGCAGGTGCCGCAGCGCCGCGGCATCCCGGGGGTCACCGCCGACGATGCGGAACCGGCGGGCGGCGACGAGCAGGTTGGTCGCCGCGGCGAAGCGCCGAACGGCCGCCGAGGCCCAGGCCAGCGTCGCGGGGTCGGGTGCTGGCGGCATGTGCCAATCGTAGGGCGAGCGGCAGCGGCGCTCCGGCGGGGGTCAGCGCAGGCGGTCGGGTCCGGGCGTCCCGTCCCACCCGGCGGGTGCCTGCGTCGCGTCCCGCCCGCCGGGGGCCGACAGGGCCTGCGTGCGTCCGCGGTGGTGCCGGAGCACACCGACCAGCACGGCGACGCCGATGAGGCTCACGATCGCGAGCCCGATCACGTAGACGGTCGTCACGATCCCGCCGACCGCCGCCGGCACCATGCCGTACTGCGCGGCCGAGAACGGGACCCCGGACACGACGAACGCGATCAGCGTGGCGATCGTGCCGTTCGCGTCCCACAGCCCGTGCAGCACCGAGACGACCACGTACGCCACGATCGGCGGCCACGACCAGCGGAAGCGAGCGCGTCCGGTGGCTGCGCCGAACAGCACCGCACCGAGGATCGCCGTCCACAGCACGTGCCCGACCGGCGCCAGCACCGCGCGGACCACCTCGGTTTGCAGGAGCGACGCCAGGTCGATCCCCCGGGCCGTGATCGCCGCGTTGAAGGCGTAGCCCGCGGACTCGAACGCGGCGAACCCGGCACCGATCGTCGCGCCGAGCAGCGCACCCTGCCTCGCCGTCTTCGGGCGGACGCGCCACCCCACGACGACGAGCAGGACGCCCTTCACGAACTCCTCGACGAAGCCGACGACCAGGTAGAGCCCGGCTCCCTGCTCCAGGTCGGCCTCGAGCAGTGACGCCCCGAGCACCCCGAGGATCCCGCCCACGAAGAACGCCGTGACGAGCTGCATGGTGCTGACCGTGCCGGTGACCCGCTCGATCACGAACAGCACGACGGTGAACGGCACGAGGAAGCTGCCGAGCAGGATGATCGTCGGCACGAGGTTCGTGTTCTGCGTCGACACCGTGACGATGATCGTGACGACCCACAGCACGAAGCCGACGAGCAGGGTCTTCCACCACCAGCCGTGGCGGTGGTGGGGGTGTGCGACGGGCGTGTCCCAGGGCAGGCTCATGGGCACATCGTGCTCCGGGCAGGGCGAGGGGTGTCACGGGAATGCCCGGGGGCGCTCCGACGTACTCTCTGCACATGAGCGATGCGACGACTGCCCCCGACCGCGTGACCATGTTCGGTGCCGACTGGTGCCGCGACTGCCGTCGGTCCAAGGCGCTGCTCGACACCCTCGGCGTGGACTACGAGTACGTCGACGTGGAGCAGGACCTGTCCGCGGCCGACCGCGCCGAGGCCATCAGCGGCCGGAAGAACATCCCCGTCGTGGTGCTGCCCAACGGCAAGCACTTCGTCGAGCCGTCGGACGCCGAGCTGCGGGCCGAGCTCGAGGCTTCCGGCGTCGTCTGATCGGCGAACCCGACAGTCCTCCCAGGAACCCCGGAGTTTCGTCGGATGTCGGCCCTGACTCCGGCAACCATGCCGCGGCAACCGCACCCACGAGGAGGACACCGTGCTCGGTCTCATCATCAGCTTGATCATCATCGGACTCATCGCCGGCGCTCTCGCCCGGCTCATCATCCCCGGCAAGCAGAACATCGGCATCCTCATGACGATCGTCCTGGGCATCGTCGGATCGTTCGTCGGCGGGTTCCTCGGGTTCCTGATCTTCCAGCACGACCCGATGGACGGCTTCTTCCAGCCGGCCGGCATCATCGGTTCGATCATCGGCGCGATCATTGTGCTGTTCATCTACACCCGCGTCGCGGGCCGCGGCTCGCGCCGCTAGGCACGACGCTGCCGGTCTGACCGGCGAACAACCACAGTCACCCCGAACCGCGTTTCCACGTGGTTCGGGGTGACTTTGCTTGTGCGGGCCGACTGCGCGCTGCGGGCTGCGACCGGGTCGTGTCGTCCGCCACGGCCTGGAGGCGCGGTGTGGGTCGGCCCGGCACCGCGCCTCCAGGCCGTGGTCGCCCCTGCGCCGGGGGCGACGCGATGGTCACGCTGATCAGGCGGTGGCGAGCCGCCCCATCTCGCCGACGACCGCGCGCAGCCGCGCAGCCAGTTCGTCGCGGGAGCCGTCCGCTGATCGGTGGGCGGACTCGATCACGGCGGCCATCACGAGGGTGGTCGCGGTCCGCGCAGTGTCCTCGTCGACGCGCTCGGCGGCGACCGCCAGCACGGTCTGCCGCGCGTGCGCCATCCACTGCATCATCGCCGGGACCATCTCGGGGCGGGCTCGGACGAGCTCCTTCATGCGCCGGCGGTCCTGCGGCAGGGTGACCGTGTGCGCGACGAGGTCGCAGAGGTCCGACACGAGCGGCCCCGTGGCACCGAGGAACGCTGCGCGTGCCGTGTCCGGGACCGTCGTCGCCGGCAATCCGAGGGCTGCTTCGGCCTTCGACGGGAAGTAGTTGAAGAACGTCCGCGGGGAGACCCCGGCGTCCGCGCAGATCTGCTCGACGGTCACCCCGGCGAGTCCGTGGTCGGTGACGAGGGCGAGCGCCGACCGGTGGATGGCGGCCCGGGTCTGCTGCTTCTTGCGCTCCCGCAGGCCGCAGTCGGTCAGGGCGGTGGCCTCGGTGGTGGTCGGCTGGTGCACGTGCTGCGCTCCGTCTTGTTCTCGGGTTGGTGCGACGCCGGGCCCCCGCGTCCTGTGACGAGGAGGCCCGGCGTGACTCAGACCTGCGCCCGACCACCCTGAACGGGGATCGAACCGGTGACCGGGGCGGTGGGCGAGCCCATCGTGTCCGCGGCCCGCACGGCCTGCGCTTCGAGGTCGTCGGCGGTGCCGGCGTCGTCCGCCTGCTCCTGCAGGGCCGAGCTCTTGCGGAGCGGCGGCGCCTTGAAGAAGAAGCTCAGGACGAACGCGAGCAGGATCACCGCGAAGCCGACCCAGTAGACGGTCACGGCCGAGGCGTTGAACCCGGACATGAACGGCCGGGTCAGAGCAGCGTCCGCACCGTTGAGGTACGACGTGTCGCTCGTCTCGGCGTTCGAGTCGCTCGAGTCGTTCGCGCCCTTGTCGATCTGCTTCGACAGTTCCGGTGCGAGCTGGTCCACCCAGTAGGTGCGCTGCGCCGAGTCCGACCAGTCGACGACGAGCCGGCCGTCCTGCACGCTGGCGTGCGCCTTGTCGGCGGCGGCGGTGAGCGCCTGCTGCTGCACGGCGTCGGGAGCCCCTGCGGTGGCCTGGGTCACCTGGTCGGTGGCGGTGTCGAGGCCGGACTGCACCTGCTTCTGGAGCGGGGTGACGATCGGGTTCCAGATCTGGTCCATGACGCCCTGGTTCGCCTTGGCGCTGGCGACCTCCGGGTCGAGCGCCGCACTGAGGGCGGGCTTGAGGTTCGACTCGTCCGCCGTGGCGTGCAGGATGTTCGTCGGCATGAGCGAGAACAGGACGGACAGCAGGACGGCGGTGCCGAGCGTGCCACCGATCTGGCGGAAGAACGTGGCGGACGACGTCGCCACACCCATGTCACGCGGCTGCACCGAGTTCTGGGAGGCCAGGGTGATGCTCTGCATGAGCTGGCCGAGCCCGAGGCCGATCAGGAACATGCCGATCATCAGGAACCAGAGCGGCTTGTCGATCGTCATGAACGTCAGGACGACGTAGCCGAGCGACACCAGGGCGGTGCCGATGACCGGGAAGATCCGGTAGCGGCCGGTGCGCGCCACGATCTGCCCCGAGGCGATCGAGGCGATCATCAGGCCACCGATCATCGGCAGCGTCGCGAAGCCGGACTCGGTCGGCGTCAGGCCGGTGACGATCTGCAGGTACAGCGGGATGGTGAGCATCGCGCCGAACATCGCGAAGCCGACCAGGAAGCCCAGGATGGTCGCCATCGAGAACGTGCTCGAGCGGAAGAGCTTGAGCGGGATGATCGCGTCGTCCTGCATGCGGGTCTCGATCACCAGGAAGGCGACGAGGCCGAGCGCACCGATGACGTAGCAGGCGATCGCGCTGGCCGAACCCCAACCCCACGTGCGGCCCTGCTCCGCGACGAGGAGCAGCGGCGCGAGCGTGACGATGACCGAGGTCGCGCCCCACCAGTCGATGCGCGGCTTGGCCTTGGCCTCGCCGAACTTCGGCAGGTGCAGGAACGCGATCACCATGAGGAGCGCGGCGACGCCGATCGGCACGTTGATCAGGAACACCCAGCGCCAGCCGGTGATGCCGACGATCGAGCTCGCACCGGCGAACAGTCCACCGATGAGCGGGCCGATCACGGACGAGATGCCGAAGACCGCCAGGAAGTAGCCCTGGTACTTCGCACGCTCACGGGGCGCGAGGATGTCGCCCATGATCGCGAGCGGGAGCGACATCAGCGCACCGGCACCGATGCCCTGGAACGCGCGGAAGGCGGCGAGCATGGTCATCGACGTCGACAGGGTCGAGAGCAGCGACCCGAGGATGAAGACCGCGATGCCGAAGATGTAGAGCGGGCGACGGCCGAAGACGTCGGAGAGCTTGCCGTAGATCGGCGTGGTGATGGTCGACGCGATCAGGTAGGCCGTCGTGACCCAGGCCTGCTGGTCGAGGCCGTGCAGGTCGTCACCGATCGTGCGGATCGCCGTGCCGACGATGGTCTGGTCGAGGGACGACAGGAACATGCCCGCCATCAGGCCGTAGATGACGAGCAGGATCTGGCGGTGCGACATGATCGGCTTGCCCGGCGTGCTCGCCGGGGAGTCCTGTCGTCCGCGCGACACCTCGACGGGTGCGGTGGCAGTGGACATTCGGGGTTCCTCACAGGGGATGTGGCGTGGTGGTCGTCGGCCTGGTCGGGACCCCCGAACGAGGGTCAACCTTGCAGGCTCTGCAACTTTACACCGTCAGCACCTTTGCCGCCAACGCAAAGTTGCCGAGCGTGCACGTTCGTGTACGGGTTTTCAGGTAGCGTCGGCGCATGGGGCGAACCACCTGGACCGACGTACCGACGACGCTGCGGCAGCAGGTGGAGGGGGTGCTGGGCGGTCCGGTCGTGACCGCCGAGTCCCAGGCGAGCGGGTGGTCGCCCGGAAGCGCCGACCGGGTGACGACCGCGGCGGGGGAACGAGCCTTCGTGAAGACGGTGTCGCGCTCGCGCAACGAGGCCGCCCTCGACCTGCACCGCCGCGAGGCCGAGGTCATGGCCCAGCTGCCGACCACCGTGCAGGCACCGCGGCTGCTCGACGCGCTGCACGCCACGGTCGACGGCGACGACTGGGTCGCGCTCGTGCTCGAGGACGTCGCAGGGCAGCACCCGGGCGAGCACCTCGACGGATCGGACACGACGGCCGTGCTCGACGCACTCCACACACTGCCGCTCGCGACCGATGGGCTGGCGACGCTCCCCCGCATCGCCGAGGACCTGCGCGGTGAGTTCGGAGCCTGGGACCGGATGCTGGCTGCCGGCTCGAACGCCGTCCGCGTCGCCGAGGTCGTCCCGCCGCACGTCCTCGACGCCGGCCCCGCGATCGCCCGCGCGGCGTCGGGGGCAGCTGACCTCGTCGACGGCGAGCACCTCGTGCACGCCGACTGCCGAGCGGACAACCTGCTCGTCGACGACGCCGGGCGCGTCTGGGTGGTGGACTGGCCCTGGGCGAGCGTGGGCGCGCACTGGCTCGACCCGCTGACCTACCTGCTCGACACGCTGGTCCGCGGTGAGGACGACGACGTCGAACACCACCTCGCCACGCACCCGGTCTTCGCCGGGGTGCCCGCCGCCACGATCGACGCCGTGCTGGCCGGGCTCGCCGGACTGTTCTTCGAGCACGCCCTGCCCCCGGCTCCGCCGAACATGCCCACCATCCGCGACTTCCAACGGCGCGAGGGCGTGGCGGCCGCCGAGTGGCTGCTCCGCCGCTGGGCCGCCTGACAGCGCATCCGCCCGAGCGGGGGACGCGTGGTGTCCAGGGAGCGCAGCGCACCGGAGCGTACGGTCCACCGCATGACTGACGAGCACCGCACCCCGCGTCCGGAAGACGACGCCGCGCGCCTCGGTCTCGTCGTCGTCGGAGAGGCAGCAGCCCTGCAGTCCGGCGACGAGGCGGCACTGGACGCGAGCGAGCAGAACATCCGCGACACGATCGACGAACTGGTCGACGAACCCCTGACCCCTCGGCAGGAGGAGGTCGTCGAGCGGCTCGCCGCGGCAGGCGGCACCCTGACCGCCGGACTCAGCGGCGCCCTCGCCGCCCAGAGCGGTCGCAGCGTCGACGACGTGCTCGAGGGTGCGGCCCGCAGTGTCGTGTGGCAGCAGCGGCTCGCGGACGAGCGTGAGGACGCCGGCGCGCAGCAGCGCGACCCGCAGAACGAGAACGGGCACGACGAGGGCTGATCCCCGTCGCGCCCGCTGCAGGCACCCGCTCGGTTACTCGGCCGGCTCGACCTGTGGCACCGACTGCTCGCGCACGACGGCACGGGCAGCCGCCTGTCCCGTCGTGGTGCTCTTCACGATGTCGCTCAGGGTGAACCCGGCGGTGGCGCCGAGCAACGCGTCGACCTCGCTGAACTGACTGACGACGCTCTTCGACAGGGCACCGGCGCCCTCGGAGGACACCACGGTGAGCGTGTCGATGTTGCTCATCGGCGCCGCGAGCTCGCGGGCGATGCTCGGCAGCGTCTCGATCGCCTTGACCCGCAGGACGGCCTCGGAGTGCTGGGCGAGCGCGTCGGCCTGCGCCTTGGTCGCATCGGCCTCGGCCTGACCCTTCGCACGGATCGCGTCGGCGGCGGCCTCACCCTCGGCGCGGGACGCGTCGGCAGCGAGCTTGCGGGCGTCCGCCTCGGCCTTCGCCTCGGCCGCGACGGCCTCCGCGGAGATCCGACGGGCCTCGGCCTGGGCGCGTGCGGTCTCGACCTGGGCCCCGGCGGCGGCTTCGGCCTCGACGCGGGTCTTGCGCGCCTGAGCCTCGGCGACGGCGGAGACCTCGGACTCGAGCTCGGCACGGCGCAGCTCGGCACGCTTCTGCGCGGTGATCTGCTCCTGCTCGACGACACCCTGGGACGCACGCGCCTGGGCAAGTGGGCCGGCGGCAGCGGCTTCGGCGGACGCACGGTCGGCGTCGAGCTGCAGCGCGGCACGGCGGATGGCCAGGGTGTTCTCGGCCTCGGCGATCGCCTGGTCGGCGGTCGCGCGGGCTTCTCGCGCTTCACGGTCGGCCTGGGCCTCGGCGTTCTCGGCCTCGAGTCGCACGCGTGCACGCTCGGCACGGCCGAGGTCGCTGATGTACTCGTTGCGGTCCGAGATGCCCTTGATCTCGAACGAGTCGACGTCGAGCCCCTGGCTGTGCAGCGCGTCCTTGGCGACGTCGAGCACAGCGACGGTGAGCTGATCGCGCTTGCGGATGATGGTCGACACGTCGGTCGCACCGATCGAGGCGCGGAGCGAACCGGACAGGACCTCGCGCGCGAAGTCGTCGATCTTCTTCTCCTGCCCGAGGAACCGCTGTGCGGCCGCCCGGATCGAGGCGTCGGTCTCGCCGACCTTGACGAGCGCGACGGCCTCGACGTCGATGGTGACACCGCGGGAGTCCTGCGCGTTGACGTTGATGTCGATCGCACGCGAGCTGAGCGACAGCTTCGCGACCTTCTCGAAGAAGGGGCGGACGAGCACGCCGGCGCCGAGCACGACCTTGATGCCGGACTCGACGGTCTCGGTGCCGTCGGCGTTCTTGACCTTGCGGGAGCGCTTGCCCGTGATGATGAGCGCTTCGTCGGCACCGGCGTTGCGGTACACGACCTTGGCGTAGATCAGCGCGATCACGGCGAGGACGATGATCCCCACGATGATCAGCGGGACGGCTCCGAGCGCGAACAGGACTTCCATGACTCCCCCTTGAGGACCAGGCGCCAGCCTGGATTCCGCATCTGTTGTTCCGTTGGCTCCCATCCTAGGAGCGCACGCGGACAGCGGGGCCACGCTGGGGAGGGTTGGGGACAACAGACGGGAGGCGCGGTGCAGGATCACCTGCACCGCGCCTCCCGTCCGGGGTTGCGTCAGCGCCTACGCGCCCGCACGCCACCACTCGTCGAAGGGCGTCGCCGGCACCTGGCGCTTGTGCTCCGTCGCGCGGTAGCGCGACTCGATCGCCTCGGCGACCTCGACCGGCACGTCGTGGCCCTGCAGGTAGGCGTCGATCTCGGCGTAGGTGAGTCCGAGGTTCGCCTCGTCGGTCTGCCCGGGCAGTTCGTCGAGCAGGTCGGCGGTGGGCGCCTTCTCGTACAGGCGGGCCGGTGCGCCGAGGTGCTCGAGCAGCTGCCGCCCCTGGCTCTTCGACAGCCCGGTGAGCGGGGTGAGGTCGACGCCGCCGTCGCCGTACTTGGTGAAGAAGCCCGTGACGGCCTCGGCCGCGTGGTCCGTGCCGACCACCAGCAGGCCGCGCTGCCCGGCGATCGCGTACTGGGCGACCATCCGCATGCGCGCCTTGACGTTGCCCTTCACGAAGTCGCTCAGCTCGACGCCCGAGGCCGCGGTGTCCTCCATGACCCCGTCGACCCCGTGCTCGATGTTCACGGTGACGCCCGGGTCGGCAGCGATGAACTGCAGGGCGAGCTGGGCGTCGTCCTCGTCGGCCTGCACCCGGTAGGGCATGCGGACGGTCGTGAACTCGGCCGGGTGCCCCTCGGCTCGGAGCGACTCGACCGCGAGCTGGGTCAGGCGGCCGGCCAGGGTGGAGTCCTGCCCGCCGCTGATGGCGAGGAGGTACCCCTTCGCCCCGGTCGTCAGCAGGTAGTCGCGCAGGAACCCGACACGACGGGCGACCTCCTGCTCCGGGTCGATGGTCGGCTGGACGTTGAGGTCCGCTGCGATGGCGGCTTGGAGTTCACGCACCACCCCAGTATCACGCCGATCCGGCTCCGTGGACCGGCAGGTTCCCGAAGACGTCCATCGGATCAACCGGGAGGTCCCGGGGCGGCGGTGACCCGATCACCACCGCCCCGGGGATCCGCGACGACCCGAACGCGTCGCGGACCCGGTGAGGCGGACGCCGGTACCCGCCGGCGCCCGTCCTGGTCAGGCGCGACGAACTCGTCGCGCCGGGATCGCGGTGGGTGATCCGTGGTGTGGCACGGTGCCCCCTCCTCCGACGGGGTCTCCGCCGCTGATCCGCCCCCGGTGGTCAGCCAGGGGATGTGGGGCCCGTCGAACGGGCCGGAGGCGGCTGGTGAGGCCGCTTGCTGTGGAAGGTATCAGGGTCCGGGCAGGACTCGACACCCCCGTTGTGGGGGCATGATCCGATTCGGCATCGTTGACAGTTTGATGTCTAACAGTTAGAGTCCTGATCATGCAGGCACCGGACTTCACGACACCGCTCCAGCTCATGCGGTGGATCGGATGGGCACAGCGCAAGGGCGCCGAGGAGTGGGTCCGTGAGCGCGACCTCACCCACGAGCAGTCCTTCGTGCTCGGGTACCTGCAGGAACACCCCGGCGCCATCCAGCGGGACATCGCCGAGGCCACCCGGACCAGCGCGGCCAGCGTCTCGAGTCTCCTGCAGGGACTCGAGCGGCGTGGCCTGATCGAACGACGACCGGACGCCACGAACGGGCGGACGAAGACGGTGCACGCCACCCAGGCGGGCATCGACCTCATCGCCGGGTTCACCGACGCGATGGTCGCCCTCGACGACTCCCTGCTCGCACCGCTCGACGCGGACGAACGCGCCACCCTGCGGCGGCTGCTGCAGAAGGTGACCGCGGAACTCGCGCCGCCGACCCGCTAGCCGCACCACCCGCACCAGCGCACCACCCGCGCCACCGCACCACCCGCGCCACCGCACCGACCCGCTCCAGGCACGACGCGCCTCCCGGCCGGATCCGCCGGTGCGCCCTCGCGACTCCGCGATCCCGCGACCCCGCGATCCCGCGACTTCGCGACCCCGCCGGTCGCGCTCCCCCCCCTGCCGTGCCGGCGTCCGTCGGCGCGCCCACCGTCATGCCCGGAAGGGAACCGTCATGTCCTCCACCACCACCACCGCTGCGGCGACGAACCGCTGGTACCTCTCCGCTGCGCCGATCGCCCGAGCCCTGGTGCACCTGTGTGTGCCGATGGCCGCCGCGATGGTCGTCAGCGCCCTGTACAACGTCATCAACGCGGGCTTCATCGGCGCCCAGCACGACACGTCCCTGCTCGCCGCGATCACCTTCGGCACGCCGCTGCTCGGCCTCGTGATGGCCGTGGGCGGGGTGTTCGGCGTCGGCGGCAGCGCCTTGATGTCCCGGTTGCTCGGAGCATCGGAACACGATCCCGACAAGGCGCGGGACATCAAGCACGTCGCCTCGTTCGCCCTGTGGGGAGCCGTGGTGACCGGCGCCGTGCTCGGCGTCGTCGGACTCCTGCTGCTCCGCCCGCTCGTCGCCGTCCTCGGTGCCGACGCGGCAGCGGTCCCCGCCACGAGCGAGTACGTCGCCGTGATGCTCGCGTTCGTCCCCGTCCTCGCCGCGTCCTTCGCGCTCGAGCAGATCGTCCGCTCCGAGGGTGCCGCTCGGCAGGCGATGATCGGCCTGGTCCTGTCCACGGTGGGCAACCTGGTGTTCGACGTCCTGTTCATCCTGGGGCTGCACTGGGGTGTCGGCGGCGCCGCACTCGCGGTGGGCTTGGCCAACGTGGTCTCGATCGCCTACTGGGTGACGTGGCTGCAGCGGAACAGCGAGAATGTCAGCTTCGCGCCGAAGTGGTTCACCCTGCGTGCGGACATCCTGAAGCCCGTGTTCGGCATCGGCGTCGGCGAGCTGCTGCAGTCCGCATTCCTCATCGTCACGACACTCGTCCTCAACAACCTCGCGGCCGCGTACGGTGACGACCCGCTGGCAGCGATGGGCGTCGCGGTCCGCATCGCCCAGGTGCCGGAGTTCCTGGTGATGGGCGTGACCATCGGCGTGCTGCCGCTGCTCGCCTACGCGTTCGGCGCGGGCGACGCCGATAGACTCCGCTCCGGCCTGCGCGCCGCGGCCCTGACCGTCGGCGGCATCGCGCTCGTCTTCTCCGGCACCGTGTTCGTGTTCCGCGAGCAGGTCTTCACGATCTTCTCCGGTGACCACTCGGTGCTCGCGATCGGCATGACGATCCTGACGGCACAGCTCGTCGCCGCCGTCGTCAACGGGTTCACGGGACTGCTCACCTCGCTGTTCCAGGCGACCGGGATGGTCATGCCCGCGATGGTGCTGTCGATGGCGCAGGGCGTGTTGTTCATCCCGATCGTGATCGCCGGCAACCTGTGGTTCGGACTCTCCGGGATCATCTGGGCACTCACCGTCACCGAGGGCATCGTGTTCGTCGCCGCCGTCGTCCTCTGGCTGGCGACGCGGGGCCGCATCACCCGAGGCCTGGCCGAGGGCAGCGCGGCACGCGCCGACGCCGCGCTGGAGGCCACCCCGGTGGCGTGAGGCGCGTCGCCCCCGGCGTCACGCACCACGTGCGGACGGGAGGCCCGGTGCCGGTCCGGCACCGGGCCTCCCGTCCGTCGCGAGGTCGCGTTCCGTGCGCCGCGTGCGCTTCGTGAGCAGGAACGGTCGGATGCGCGCGTGCGACCCGACCGCTTCTGCTCACGAAGTGCGCGACGCGGCGGCGCCCGCGCGCTACGCGCTGCGGCCCCGCCGCAGCAGCAGCACGACGACCGCGCCGGCCACCAGGACGGCTCCGGCGCCGAGGCCGATCCACACGCCCGGCGCGATGCCCGGCGACGAGGACGGAGCACCGTCCGAGGCTCCGGTGGCCGTCGCGGTGGCGCTCGGCGTGGGAGCCGTGCTCGCCGTCGGGGCCGGGGTGGCACTCGCGCTCGGGGTCGACGCCGGGGCTGCGGCCCGGTACTCGAACGCGAGCGTGCCCTCGATCGGGTGGCCGTCCGGCGACACGTACCGCCAGAGCACCGTGTAGCTGCCCTGGTCGAGGTCGACCGCGCGGCGCATGGTCGTCCCGGAGACCCTCACGTCACCCGTGGCGACGTCGGCACCGGAGGCATCCGTCACCTGGATCCGGAGTCCGGCGTCGAGGCCGGCGAGCGGCGCTTCCGAGAAGGTCAGGTCGACGGACTCGAGCGGTTCGGTGACGACCGCCCCGTCCGCCGGGGTACTGCTGGTCAGGGCCGAGTGGGCCGACGCGGGCTGGACACCGACGAGCGTCAGCAGTCCCGCCGCGACGATCGCCAGTGCCGCCGCGGTGGTTCGGGCTGTGCGCATGCGCAGACTCTACCGACGGCCGAGCGGCAGCCCGCTGGGGGTCAGAGCTGCTCGCCGAGGAAGTCCGCGTAGGTGGGCTCGTAGCGCGCTTCGCTGACGCTGACGAGCTGGTGGCCGGTTCCTTCGAGGCGTTCGGCGACGAGGGCGGCGAGGTCCTCGGGCGAACGGAGCCCGTGGCGGTGCCACGCGTTCTGGATGGTGGCGGTCATGGCGACCAGCCCTTCGTCGAGATGATGCGCATCTCGGATCCGCCCGGGTCGACCCGCTGTGCCAGACCCCACAGATCGTGAGGAGCATCGTGACGACGAGTCCCTGATGACTGACCCGGTACCGCAACGATACGGTCGGGCCGGATCGCCGTCGAGGCGGATGCGCTTCGCGGCTGACGGACGGACGGGAGGCCCGGTGCCAGCTGGCACCGGGCCTCCCGTCCTAAGGGGGTCGCGCCCAGGGCGCGGATCCGCTCGATCAGTCGGTGCCGGAGTCGAAGGCCGCGCCCTCGGACGCGAGGTCCGTCCGACGACCCATCGCGTCCTCGGCGTCGGAGGCGACGATCGCGCCGCCGAGGATCTCCTCGGCCTCGCCCGCCTCGAGCTCGCCGACGAGCTCGGCCGTCGCGCCACCGATGAGGCCGGCGGCGGCGTACTGCTCGAGCCGCGAACGGGAGTCCGCGATGTCGAGGTTGCGCATGGTGAGCTGGCCGATGCGGTCGTCCGGGCCGAAGGCGGCGTCGCCGACGCGCTCCATCGACAGCTTGTCCGGGTGGTACGACAGCGCGGGGCCCGTGGTGTCGAGGATCGTGTAGTCGTCGCCGCGACGCAGGCGCAGCGTGACCTCGCCGGTGACGGCGGAGGCGACCCAGCGCTGCAGCGACTCGCGGAGCATGAGGGACTGCGGGTCGAGCCAGCGGCCCTCGTACATCAGGCGACCGAGACGGCGACCCTCGTTGTGGTACGAGGCGACCGTGTCCTCGTTGTGGATCGCGTTGAGCAGGCGCTCGTAGGCGATGTGCAGCAGCGCCATGCCCGGAGCTTCGTAGATGCCACGGCTCTTCGCTTCGATGATGCGGTTCTCGATCTGGTCGGACGCACCCAGGCCGTGGCGGCCACCGATGGCGTTCGCTTCGTAGACCAGGGCCACCGCGTCCGTGTACTCGACGCCGTTGATCGCGACGGGGCGACCGGCCTCGAACCGGACGCTGACGATCTCGGTCGCGACCTCGACGTCGTCACGCCAGGCTGCGACACCCATGATCGGCTCGACGATGTCCAGGCCGCTCGACAGCTCTTCGAGGCTCTTCGCCTCGTGCGTCGCGCCCCAGATGTTCGCGTCGGTCGAGTACGCCTTCTCGGTGGAGTCGCGGTACGGGAACCCGCGGGCGACGAGCCACTCGCTCATCTCCTTGCGGCCGCCGAGCTCCTCGACGAACTCGGAGTCGAGCCACGGCTTGTAGACGCGCAGGCGCGGGTTGGCCATCAGGCCGTAGCGGTAGAACCGCTCGATGTCGTTGCCCTTGTAGGTGGAGCCGTCGCCCCAGATGTCGACGCCGTCTTCCTTCATCGCGCGGACGAGCATCGTGCCCGTCACCGCGCGGCCGAGCGGCGTCGTGTTGAAGTACGTCTTGCCACCGGAGCGGATGTGGAACGCACCCGTCTGCAGGGCGACCAGGCCTTCTTCGACCAGGGCGCTCTTCGCGTCGACCAGTCGGGCGATCTCGGCGCCGTACTCGTGGGCGCGGCTCGGCACGGCGTCGATGTCCGGCTCGTCGTACTGGCCGATGTCGGCTGTGTACGTGCAGGGGATCGCTCCCTTCTCGCGCATCCAGGCAACGGCGCAGGAGGTGTCGAGACCCCCTGAGAACGCGATGCCGACTCGTTCGCCGACGGGGAGACTGCTCAGGACCTTGGACACGGGGTCAATCGTACGGGGCCAGCGGGCTCGACTACCGTCCGGGGCGACGGTTGTGGAGAACTGCCCTGCAACCTGACCCGCCGTCACACCAGGAAGGGAACGAGATGACTACCGATGCCCTCGACGTCCGGGCGGAGCTCCGCGCTTTGATCGAGCGCCGTTCCGCCACGCTCGACGTGATCGCACAGACGACCGGGATCTCGGAGTCGACTCTCTCCGCGTACCTGGACGGCCCAGGGACCGAGCACCAGGGCCTGACCTCCCTCGGGACCGGACTGACTCCCGACGAATCGCAGCGGCTCGCCGTCCTCGCAGCCATGCTGGCCGCAGCTCCGAGCGTGCCCGACGACAACCGCGTCCGCGGCATCCTCGAGGCTCTCACGCAGGCCTCGGGGCTGACGGTCGCGAACATCGCGTCGCTCACCGGGATCGCGGAGTCCGACCTCGACGCGTTCACGAACGATCCGACCGGGGTGAGCGCTGCCGTGAAGTACTCGATCGCGACCAGGACCTCGTTCCTCGTGAACGCCGTCAACCTCGCGACACCGAGGCACTGAGCGATACCAACGCGCGGAAGGGACTCGAACCACTTCGATGTACTGGTGCCCCTGGACAGCACTGCAGGGACTCGAACCCCTTCGACCTGCTGGTGCCCCTGGAGGGACTCGAACCCCCAACCGTTTCCTTAGGACGGAACTGCTCTTCCATTGAGCTACAGAGGCTGGCCCGTCCACTCTAGCGGCGGAAGCCCTGCAGGAACGCGTGCAGTTCGTCGACGAACAGGTCCGGCTGCTCGAACGGCGCGAAGTGCCCACCGCGGTCGAGTTCGTGGTGGAACACGAGGTTCGTGGTGCGCTCGAGCCACTCGCGCGGCGCCCGCACGATGTCGCCCGGGAAGATCGAGAACCCGGACGGCACCTCGACCCGGCGTTCCAGCTGCTCCGCCGGGATCGCCGCGTTCGCGTGGTACATCCGCATCGCCGACCCGATCGTGCCCGTGGCCCAGTACTCGGTGAGCAGCGCCAGGACCTCGTCGCGCGTGTAGACCGACCACGGGTCCCCGTCGCAGTCGCTCCACGCCCGGAGCTTCTCGAGGATCCAGGCGGCGAGCCCCGCGGGCGAGTCGTTCAGCCCGACGGCGGCGGTCTGCGGCTTCGTGCGGTGCAGCATCGCGTAGGCACCCTCGGCGGTGCGCCACCGATCGGTCGCGGCGACGAACTCCCGCTCGGCTGCGGACAACGTCGACGGATCGAGGCCCGGCCAGGCGAGCCCGCCGTCGATGCGGTGCACGGCGACGACCCGGTCTGGGTGGTCGAGTGCCAGGTAGCGGGCGACGTGCGTGCCGATGTCGCCACCGGACACCGCGAACCGCTCGTACCCCAGGTCCGTCATCAGCGTCGCCCACATGCCGGCCACCTGCCGGGCGTCGAGCACCTGCGGCGGTGCATCCGAGAACCCGTAGCCGGGCATGTCCGGCACGACGACGTCGTACCCGGCGGCGACGAGCATCGGCAGCACCTTGCGGTACCGCCACCCGGAGTCCGGCCAGCCGTGCGCGAGCAGGACCGGCAGGGCGTCGGACCGCTCGGCACGGGCGTGCAGCACGTGGATGCCGATGCCGTCGACGACGACACGGCGCGAGGGAAGCGCGGCGAGCTCGGCGCGGTGTGCGTCGAAGTCGAACCCGTCGGCCCAGTACTCGACGAGCGGGCGCAGGGCGTCGAGGTCCACGCCGAGCGACCAGCCGACCCCGGCGGGCGCGTCCGGCCAGCGCGTGGCACGCAGCCGAGCGCGCAGGTCGTCGATGGTCGCGTCGTCGATGTGCGGTGTCTCGCCCATGTCGGCGACGCTAGTCAGCGCCACCGACGAACGGAAGCCCGCAGCCGATCAGGTCAGCGGTGCGTCCCGACCGGCCTCGAACAACACCCGGATGGCGTCCGCCCGGATCCACCGCTCGCTCAGGCAGAGCGGTCGCTCGTCGTCGCGGTCCGACGTCAGGCTCTCGATGAACCAGCCGAGCGTGACCTCGTCGAGGTCCAGGTGCCGGGCGACGTCCTCGGACACCACGTCGGCGGTCGCACGGACCCATCGGCGGTGCGGCGTGGATCGTCCCACCTGCCGGAGCACCTCGTACAGCGAGTCACTGACCTGCAGCGCCTCGGCGAGCTCGGGCACGATCGCCGGCGGGACCCACTCCACGCCCCACGCAGCCGGCAGCCCGTCGACCAGTGAGCGCCGGGTCAGGCGGTGCACGGGCGCTCCCGCTTGCAGCTCGAGGGACTCGGCGATGCGCGGCGGGACGGGGACGAGTGCGCACGACAGCGTCACGCTCGACGGCCTGCCACCGGCGGCGCGGACGGTGTGGCTCCACGACGGTGCCGCCCGCGAACCGATCAGGTAGTCGATGCGGCGTGCGACGAAGCTGCCGACGCCCTTCACCCGACGGATGCGGTTGCGCCGCTGCAGGTGCTGCAGCGCTGCCCGGGCGGCGGACCGCCCGACGCCGAACCGCGCCGCCAGCTCAGCCTCGCTGGCCACCCGCGAGCCGATCGGCAGATCGGCCAGCTCGCCCTCCAGGGCGGCGGCGATGTCGAGGTATCGGGTCTCCGGCACGCTCGGACTGTAGCCGGTCCCCTGGCGGACCGCATGCCTGTCCGGACAGGCCGTGACGAGCCTCCCGGCGTCGTTCACCTGGCGGACACCTGCGCACCGTCTGCCCGCCACGGGGCGCTCCGACGCTGGTCGGACCGCGCCGGTCCCGGCGTGACGGCACGAACCCAGGAGTCCCATGATCTCGCTCGTCTGCCTCGACATGGCAGGAACCACCGTCGACGACGGTGGCGTCGTCCTCGACGCCTTCCGCACAGCGCTCACCGACGTCGGCCTCGAGCACGGGAGCTCGGAGCACGACCGTGCGGTGCAGTACGCGGTCGACACCATGGGCCAGTCGAAGATCGCCGTGTTCACGGCGCTCTTCGACGGGGACGGCGACCGTGCCGAGGCTGCGAACACCGCGTTCGAGCGCGCGTACGCCCGCACCCTCGACCGCGGCGTGCGGCCGGTGGACGGCGCCGTCGAGACGCTCGTCGCACTCCGCGCAGCGGGGCGGCGGATCGCGCTGACCACCGGGTTCTCGCCCGCGACGCGCGACGCGGTGCTCGACCTGCTCGGCTGGCGGCCGCTGATCGACCTCGCGCTCTCCCCCGCCGACGCCGGCCGCGGGCGCCCGTACCCGGACATGGTGCTCGCCGCTGTGCTCCGGACCGGCACCGACGACGTCCGTGACGTGGCGGTCGTCGGGGACACCGTCGCCGACCTGCTCACGGGACACCGTGCCGGCGCGTCGGTCGTGGCGGGCGTGCGGACCGGGACGCACCAGGACGCCGACTTCGCGACCGTCCAGCACACCCACGTCCTCGACTCGGTCACCGAGGTGCCGTCGGTGCTCGCCGAGGTCGAGGACGCCGCCCGGGTCCTGGCGTGACGCCGGTGCGCGCCGACGCCCGGTACGCCCTGTGGCACGGCGTCGGTGCCCAGGTCACCGTCGAGTCGCTGCCGTCGACGACGTTGCCGGACGGCGGTGTGCTCGTCGAGGTCGAGCTGGCCACCGTGTGCGGCAGCGACCTGCACACCGCGCTCGGCCACCGTCCGGGTCCGACGCCGAGTGTCCTCGGCCACGAACAGGTCGGCCGCGTCGTCGCGGTCGACGCCGTGCCGCCGACCACCGTCGAGGGGCAGCCGGTCCGGGTCGGGGACCGCGTCGTGTGGTCGGTCGCCGCGTCGTGCGGCGACTGCGACCGGTGCGCGTCGGGCATCCCGCAGAAGTGCCGCTCCCTGCGGAAGTACGGCCACGAGGCCGTCACCGCGGACTGGACGCTGAACGGAGGCTTCGCCACGCACTGCGTCCTGCTCCCCGGCACGGCGATCGCGGTCGTCCCCGCGCACGTGCCCGCGGCCGTCGCCGCGCCGGCGGCCTGCGCCACGGCGACCGTGGCCGCGGCACTCGACGCCGTGCAGCGACCGCTCGACGGCGCACGGGTCCTGGTCACCGGTGCCGGCATGCTCGGGATCACCGCCGTCGCGATGGCCGTCGACGCGGGTGCCACCGTGACCGTCTCCGACCCGAACGCCGGACGACGTGCCCGGGCGGTCTGCTTCGGCGCGGCGCGGGCCGTCGCCCCGGGTGACGCGATCGGGTCCTTCGACGTCGCGGTCGAGCTGTCCGGCCACCCCGATGCGGTCGAGGCGGCGGTGGACTCCCTCGACGTCGACGGTGTCGCGGTGCTCGTCGGAGCGGTCTCGACGAGCCGTCCGGTGACCATCGACCCGGAGCAGATCGTGCGGCGGCTGAACCGGATCGTCGGGGTCCACAACTACGCGCCCCGGCACCTCGCGACCGCGGTGGCCTTCCTCGCGCGCAGCGGGCTGCCCTTCGCGGACCTGGTCGAGCGGTCGGTCGGCCTCGACGCGGTCGGGCACGCCGTCACGACACCGCCGTCGGACGGGTTCCTGCGCCGCGGGGTCGACCCCGCGGTCGCCGTGGTGTGATGGCTGCGTGACGACCTTCACCGCTGCCCGTGTCCACCGGGGCGACGGCGGGACCCCGGGTTCGTCGTTCGCCGTGCGCGACGGCGTGGTCGTCGAGGCGTCGGACGGACCGGTGGTCGACCTCGGCGACGTCGACGTCCTGCCGGGGCTGGTCGACCTGCACGCCGACTCGCTGTCCCGCTTCGAGCAGCCGCGCCCCGGCGTCCCGGTGCCGCTCGGGCACGCGCTCGAGTCCTTCGCCGCCGACGCCCTGCTCGCCGGTGTGACGACCGCCCTGCTGTGCTGCTCGGTGGAGCACGCGACGGCTCCGGCGCGCAGCGCCGAGCACGCCGCCGCCGTCCTCGACGCGGTCGCCACGTCCGACCTGCCGGTCGACGTCCGCGTGCACCTGCGCGTCGACGTCACCCACGACGACGCCGTGGCGGCGGCCGGGAGGCTCGTGGCGGCCCATCCGGATCGGGTCGCCCTGGTCTCGTACATGGACCACACCCCCGGTCGCGGCCAGTACTCGACCGTCGCCGCCTGGAGACGGGCCTACCGCGCGCTCGACCGCGCCGACGACGAGGAGCTCGACGCCCGCCTGGCGGCGTTCCACGCCGGCGCCGAGGGCATCGGCCGGCGACGAGCGACCGTCGCCGAGCTCGCGGACCGGGCCGGTGTGGTCGTCGCAGCACACGACGACGAGACGCCCGAGGCCGTCCTCGAGGCCCGCCGGCTCGGCGCCCGGATCTCGGAGTTCCCGGTCACCGAGGGCGCTGCGGCCGCGGCGATCGACGCCGGACTCGGGGTCGTCGTCGGTGCCCCGAACCTCTGGCGAGGCGGGTCGCACGGCTCCGGGCTGTCCGCTCGCGCGGCGATCGCGGCCGGTCGGGCCGACGTGGTGGCGTCGGACTACCAGCTCGGGTCGCTGCTGCCGGGGCTGCGAGCGGCCGCCACCGCCGGGGTCGCACCGTTCGCCGAGCTCGTCGCGACGGTCACCCGGAACCCCGCGGAACACGTCGGGCTCCCGGACCGGGGGCTCCTGGCACCGGGTCGCCGTGCGGACTTCGTCGCCGTGCGCGAGGACCGTGTGGTCGGTGTCTGGCGCGACGGCCGGCAGCGGCTGTTCCGCGACTGACGGTCTCCCCCGCCGAAGACCACCGGGGTCAGCCGAGGACCGCCGGGGTCAGCCGAGGACCGTCGGCGCGATGCCGAGGCCGGTCGTCATACCGATGCCCGTGGTGACCGTCACGACGTCGACGCCCGGAACCGGTTGGTCGATGAGGAACTCCCGCCCCGGGGCCGAGGCGTAGACGCCCTGCCACCGGTCGACCACGGAGACCGGCGCACCGAACAGCCGCTCGGTCTCGGTGACGAGCAGCCGGAAGCCGTCCTCGTCCTGGAACGGCGGCGCATCGACCCCGCGCTCGTGGGTGTCGCCGACGATGACGCTGCCGTCCGGCGGCGACGTGTACATCTGGTTGAGGTCCCAGCGGATCCCCTCGGGCAGGTCGGCGGCGAGCCGGTCCCGCAGGGCACCCGCTCCGGGCATCGCGGCGAACCCCGAGTAGCGCAGCAGCGACCACCCGGTCAGCAGCGGTGTGGCGAGCGGGAAGGCGAGCGGGATCGTCGCACGCAGCATGTGGAGCCGGCAGCGGACCAGGCCGATCGACTCGGCGAGCTCCGGGAAGAGCTGGTCGAGGTCGTGGTTGGTGCAGACGACGATCCGGGTCCCCTCCACGACGCCACGACCGGTGCGGACGGCGCCGGTGGTGACCTCGAGCGCGGGGGTGCGCCAGTGGAAGGTGACCCCCTGCCCGGCGAGCCAGCGCGCGATCGCGGGTGCCGCCTCCCGGGGGTCGACCTGCAGGTCGTGCGCGAGGTGCGCGCCGCCGAGGGCCGAGCCGGGGTCGACCGGAACCGCCGCGGCGATCTCGGCCGCGTCGGCCAGCCGCAGGTCCGCGCCGGAGTCGCGGTACTCCTCGAGCACCGCCAGCTCCTCGGGGCGACGGGCGACGACGTGTGCACCGCGTTCGCGCGCCGTGAACCCGGCGAGCTGCGCGAGTTCGAGCCAGCGGCGGCGTGCCTCCTGCGCGTACCCGGCCGCCTCCCCGGTCTGCGGGGTGACGCAGGCGTGCCCGAAGTTCCGGACACTCGCACCGACGACCGCGGCCGCACGGTCGACCACCGCGACGCGGGCGCCCTGCCGGAGTGCCTCGTAGGCCATGCCGAGCCCGACGATGCCCGCGCCGACCACGACGACGTCGTACCGTTCCGTCGCGCTCACCGGAACACCCGCCGCAGCCACATGGCCAGGCCCTCGGTGACGAGCACCGTGACCAGGATGAGCAGGACGATCGCGGTGACGGACGCGTAGTTCGATCCCTGCGCTGCATTGAGGAGGTAGTAGCCGATGCCGCCACCTCCGACGATGCCGAGGATCGTCGCCGCACGGATGTTCGTGTCGAGCAGGTAGAAGGTGTGCCCGAGCATCGCGCGGAACCCCTGCGGCACCGTCGCCGAGGCGTAGCGCTGCAGGCGACCCGCGCCGGTGGCCGTGACGGCGCGCTCGGGCCCGGGAGCGACCTCTTCGAGCGAGTCCGCGATCAGCTTGCCGAGGAGCCCGATGCCACCGAACGCCAGGGCGAGGGTCCCCGCCTGCGCACCGAGCCCCGTCACGACGATGAGCACGACCGCGAGGATCGTCTCCGGGATCCCGCGGACGACGACGAGCAGCAGCCGTGCGCCGCCCCGGACCCCGCGCCCGGGAGCGACGTTGCGGGCGGCGAGGGACCCGATGACGAGCGAGAGCAGCAGCGCGAGGACGGTCGCGGCGAGGGCGATCGCGACGGTGTCGAACATCGCGCCGAACATGATGCCGGCGCCGTAGCTGCCGAAGGACGGCGGCCAGAACTGCACGGCGACGGCGGGGATCTTGCCCCACACGGTGACCAGGTCACCCCAGGCGATGTCGCAGACCACGACACTGCCGACGACGACGGCCAGGGCGACCCAGCACCAGATCGCGTTCCGGACCCGGACGGGGGTCCACGGGCGCCGGAGGGTGCCCTCGATAGTCGCGGCGACCGGTCGCCGCGTGGCCGGTACGGCCTCGGCTCGCTGGCGGTCCCGCCGACGCATCCACCGACGGGCAGCGGTGGCACCGATGCCGCGGCCGGCCGGGGCCACACCGAGCATGGCGGCGCGAACCGAGCTGGAGACGATCTCCATCAGGACGCACAGGCCGAAGATGACGATGGCGTACCCGATGCCGAGTGAGTAGTCCAGCGACTTGAACGCGAAGGACATCTCGCGGCCGAGGCCGACGATGCCGACGTACCCGAGGATGACCGACCCGCGCAGGTTGATGTCGTTGCGGTGCAGGATCGTCGCGACCCACGACGGCAGCACCTGCGGGAGCACCCCGGCGGTGAACTGCTGCGCACGGCTCCCCCCGGCTGCCCGGATCGCGTTGCGCGGCCCTTCGTCGATCTGCTCGATGGCGTCGGCGAAGAGCTTCGAGATCATCCCGATGGAGTGGATGCCGATCGCCAGGATCCCGGGCAGCGGACCGATCGTGAAGACCAGGACGAACACCATCGCGAGGACGACGTCCGGCACGGCCCGCGTCAGGACGCTGACGAACCGCGCGGCAGCCACCCATCCGCGGCCCGGGCTGGTGTTCGCTGCCGCCAGGTACGCGACGGGAACGCTCAGCGCGGCGGCGAGCAGGGTGCCGAGCAGGACGAGCCCGACGGTGAGCGCGGTCTGCTGCAGGAGCACCGGGGCTTCCGGGAACCGAATGGTCCCCACACGCTGGAAGAAGTGCTCGGCGTTCGACCACGACGCGATGATGTTCGGGATCGAGATGTCGACCCGCGCGACCGCGACGCACGCCAGCACGCCGAGGCCGACGAGGGTCAGCACCGCCGCGGTGCGCTCCGGCGAGACCCGGCGGCGGGGTGCCCGACGGGCCACGTCCTCGGCGAGCGCCGCCGCGGTTCCGGGTCGGGTGTCGAGCGTCGTCACGAGGTCCGCTCCCCCGCGTCGAGTGCGTGCAGCTCGGCCTCGATGGTGGCGAACTCGTCGGTGCTCGTCGCGACCTGCCCGTAGATCTCCATGACCTCCGCCTTGCCGAGGCCGTCGGTCCTGGTGTCGAGCACGACCTCGCCGTGCCGGAGCCCGATGATCCGGTCCGCCCACGACAGGGCCAGGTCGACCTGGTGCAGGCTGCAGAGCACCGTCAGCCCACGGTCGGCGGCGATCTCGCGGATGAGGCGCATGACCTGCCCGCTGGACTCCGGGTCGAGCGAGGCGACCGGTTCGTCGGCCAGGAGCACCGTCGGGTCCTGCATGAGGGCCCGGGCGATCGCGACGCGCTGCTGCTGCCCGCCCGACAGGGTGTCGGCCCGCTGGTAGGCGCGGTCGAGCAGCCCGACGCGGTCGAGGTGCCCGAGTGCGGTGCGACGGAGGCCGCGCGGGTACGACCAGAGGCCGAGCCGCGGGCCACGGAGGGTCGCGAGCGCTCCGGTGAGCACGTTCTCGAGCACGGTGAGCGCCGGCACGAGTTCGAACTGCTGGAACACGAACCCGACGCGACTCCGCAGCTCGCGCAGACGACGCCCGGTCAGGCGGTGTACCTCGGTCCCGTCGACGCGGACGCTGCCGGACGTCGGGAGCTCGAGCGCGTCGACGTGCCGGAGCAAGGTGCTCTTGCCGGAGCCCGACAGCCCGAGCAGCACGACGACCTCGCCCTGCCCGACGCGCAGCGACACGTCACGCAACGCCGTCGTGTCGCCGAAGCGCTTCGTCAGACCGGTGATCTCGACGGCCGGGGTACCGACCGGTGCGTGGTTCGTCATGGTGCTCCTCGGGCTGCCGTCTCGCGGTCGCCGGGTCAGGCCTGGCAGGTGGTCGACTTCGTCGTCTTGCAGATGTCGCGGATCAGGTCGTAGTACTCGTCGTCGACGGGCTTGGTGCCGTAGAAGACGCTGCGGAAGCCGTCGCTGTCGGCGCTGGTGACACCGGCGTCGATGATCTGGTCGATGGTGACGTCGGACAGTGCCTTCGTCAGCGTCTCCTTCTCGGCCGACGGCAGGGTGTCGGAGACGACGATCGGGGCGCCGGGGACCATCGTCTTGGCGACGACGCGCACGTCGTCGTTCTTCTCGACCTCGCTGTCCTCGGCGAACCCGGCGTCGCACTCGGTGCCCGCCGCGACCTTCTGGACGCTGACGTCGTGCTTGCCGGCGAACACCGGGGTGACGTCGGTCTTCGGGTCGACGCCCGCCTTGAGCAGGTTGTAGCTCGGGAACAGGTAGCCCGAGGTCGACGAGGGGTCGACGAAGCAGACCTTCTTGCCGGCGAAGTCCTTCAGCGAGTCGATGTCGCTGTCCTTCGGCACGATGGCCTCGGAGTAGTACCCGGGCTTCTGCCCCTCGGCGGTGATGATGGAGGAGATCGGGGTGATCTTCGCGCCGTTGTTCTTCGCCGTGACGTAGGTGAACCCGGAGAACGACGCGACGTCGATCTTGCCCGCGACGGACGCCTCGATGAGCGCGGCGTAGTCGGTCGACTCGTGGTACTCGACCTTCTTGCCGGTCTCCTTCGCGATGTAGTCCATCAGCGGCTGGTAGTTCGTCTCGGTGTCCACGGAGTCGGGGACCACGCCGAACACGATGGTGTTCTCGTCCGCGGCGTACTGCACGGCGTCGGAGCCGCCTGCGGGGCTGCCGTCACCGGTCGCGGCGGTGGAGCCTGCGGAGCAGGAGCTGAGCGTGGCGACGAGGGCCAGGGCGCCGGCCAGCGCGACGAGCGACTTGCGTGCGGAGATGGGCATGATGACCTTTCGGGCGATTCGGGGGGGGGGCGGGTCCGGTGCGGACGACCGCAACTGTCGCAGCCGACCGGTGGAGCGGAGTTCCGTCCCGGTACACGCGGCGTGGACGGCAGGTGAACTCGGTTGGCACCTGTCCGGACAGGCCGCCGCCGTCGCCGCAGCCACCGTCGCCGTCGCCGCTGTCAGAGCGCGAGCAGCGCGATGCCGCCGAGCACGACCACCGCGGCACCGACCCGGGCGAGCGCACGGCCTTCGCGGAGCACCAGCACCCCGAACAGGCTGACGAGCACGACGCTCACCTCGCGCATCGGCGCGACGAGCGCCACGGGCGCCATGCCGATCGCGACCAGCACGAGGATGTACGACAGCGGCGACAGCACCCCGAACGCGAGCACCCGCGGCCAGTGCTGCCGCAGCACGGGCAGGACCTCGCGCCGCCGCGACCCGAGGGCGAGTCCGAAGAACACGACCTCGACGGCCGTGCACCCGACCATGAACGCGACCGGCGCGACACCCAGGTCGCGGACGACGTAGGCGTCCCAGATCGTGTACGCGGCGATCGCCACCCCGGTGAGCAGACCCGCGACGAGCCCGGGGTCGATCCGCCTCCGCGGGAGTTCCGTCGGCGTCGTCCCCCGGTCGGCGAGCCCGACGGCGACCACACCGACGAGCACCAGGAGCCCGCCGACCAGGGCGATCCAGTGCGGGCGCTCGCCCAGGAGCACGATCGCCAGGACGACGCTGATCGTCGGCCCGGTGCCGCGCGCCGTGGCGTACACCGTCGACAGCCGCCCGACCCGGTACCCCCGCTGCAGCACCAGCATGTACAGGACGTGCAGCACCCCGGACGCGGCGACGCCGAGCCCGAACCCTCCGGGGCCCGCGTCACCGAGTCCCCCGGTGAACGGGACCACACCGATCCAGACCACCACGCTCGACACCGCGCCGAGCCACAGGAACGGCATCCCGATCCGGCTCACCCCGTGGGCGATGACGTTCCACCCCGCGTGGGCGACGGCGGCGGACAGGACGAGGAGGACGGCGAGCGGTGTCACGGCAGGACCTTCTGCCCGGCGCGCGGCGCGACGGGCGAGGTCCTCCAGGCTTTTGTCCGTTCAGATGACGGCCCGCGTTCGGTGGCGGACCGTGGCGCCGCTCGGACCAGTCGGACGGGGAGTCCCGGAACCCTAGGCGCTGTCGGGACGGACGCTAGCAGCGCGGCCCACCCGGCCGCCAACCTGTCCGGACAGGCGCGAGCCTGCGTTCAGGTGGCGTTCTGCGAGCGTTCCGGTCCGTCGCCGTGGCGCATCCGGCCCGACGACGCACGACGGACGGGAGGCCCGTGGCGGGGCCGTCACGGGCCTCCCGTCCGTCACCTGGTGCGTTCGACGCCCCCCGGCGCTCGATGCCCGTCAGTCGCGGTCACTTCATGCGGTCTCGCCGCCGCCGGTGGTTGTGTGGCGTTCCCGGCGGCTGCGGAGTGTCTCGCGCGCCACGCTGATCGCGATCGCGACCGAGAGCGCGATCAGGATGATCTCGATGACTCCGGTGGTTGCCGGGGGCTCGGCGCCCTCGTGGTTGCGGCCCGCCGTCTGCAGGAACAGCGCGGCGTCGTTGAGCCCGTGCAGGAGCATCGGCACCCACAGCTTCCCGGTGGCGCGGCGGGCCGCGTAGAAGAGCGCTCCGTCCATGCTGAGGAATGCCACCTGGAACAGGACCAGGCCGGGCGGGAGTCCGGCGATCACGAAGCCGACCACGTGGGCGAGGCCGAACATCACCGAGGAGACGATGAGGACGACGAACTCGGAGTGGTGTGCGCGGAGCGCGGTGACGAGTATCCCGCGGAAGAACAGCTCCTCGCCGACGCCGACGCCGAGCGCACCGATGAGCACGACGACGATGATCCCGACCGACGCCTCGGACCACGGCACGAGGCTGTACAGGATCACTGTCGAGACGAGGGACAGCACCGGAACGGCGAGCCACCACCAGCGCCGGGGTCGGCCGACGGGGACGGCCGGTTCTCGCCAGATGTCGCTCCACCAACCCGAACGTCGGGCGAAGAACACTCCGGCGACGATCATGATGCCGACCGGGATTCAGGTGCCGGCGAGCCAGTCCGCGATCGGGTGGTTCTCCCCGTCGACGACGGCGCTGAGCAGGTTCCCCACCCCGGCGGCCATGAGGACGTAGACCACGCAGGCGACGAGCACGATCCAGAACAGCCGCGGGACCTCGCGACGCCCGTCGACCGGGGCGGTCATGCGGCCACTCCCTGCTGGTCGGTCTCGGTCGAGGTCCCGGTCTCGGGGCTGCTGACGCGGCCCGTGATGAAGAAGAGCACCAGGAGTGCGAGCACCGGGTAGGCGAAGTTGAAGATCCCCGCGAAACCGATCAGCCCGGCGTCACCGGCGGCCGCAGCGGTGGTGTCGATGCCACCGGTCGCCAGGATCGTGGTCGGGTCGGTCGCCGCGTGCAGGAGCATCGCGGGGACGATGCTGCCCGTGACCCGCATCGACAGGTAGAACATCATGCCGGCACCGAACGTGTACACGACCGTGACGGCCACCGTGATGAGCGGTGTCCCTCCGATGGCGTTCGAGGCGTGCATCAACCCGAACAGCAGCGACGACAGCAGCGCGACGGTGCGTTCGGTGTGGTGCCCGCGTCGGAGGAGGTTCACGGCGACGCCACGGGCGATGAGCTCCTCGGCGAACCCGATGCAGAGACCGAGGAAGAGCACCGCGAAGACCACGGAGACCGAGTACGACGACCAGTTCGTCGCGACGAGCCGGATCACGATCGGGACGAGCAGCAGGACGACGGCGATCCACATCCACCCGCGTCCGGGCAGTGGCTGGCGACCGAAGACCTCGCGTCCCCATCCGAGCGTGCGGACGAAGACCAGGGTGAGCAGCCCCATCGCGATGATCGGCAGGGCGACGCCCACGATGACCCCGCGGGGTGTGGCGAACACCTCGTCCGCGGTGATGCCGCTGGCGAGGGTGTGGGCGTTCAGCCAGCCGAGCCCCTCGTAGACCGCCAGGTAGAGGACGACGGCCAGCACCGCGCGCCACCACCCGCCACGGTTCCAGAACCGCTGCCACGGGTTCCGTCCCGCTGCCGTGTCGGTCGAGCGCTCTGTTCCTGCGGCCATGCTGTCCTCGCGGGTCTCGGTCGTCGGGGCGTCTGGTGAATGGTCCTCACGTCAGCGTAGTGCGAGCCCGGAACGCTCCGGCGGCCCTGGACGCGCGACGGACGGACTGGAGGCCCGTGGCGGCGTCGCCACGGGCCTCCAGTCCGTCTCCTGGTGCGTACCGACAGCCGCTACGCGGCCACGAGGTACTCGTCCCACTCCGCCTGCGGACGCTCGATGCCGCGCACGACCCACGAGGACCCGTGCGGCACCTTCGGCGGGAACCGGAGGCGCCACCCCATCTCCTGCGGGGTGCGGTCGCCCTTGGTGTTGTTGCAGGCCAGGCAGCAGGCGACGAGGTTCTCCCACGAGTCCTGCCCACCGCGCGACCGTGGCTGCACGTGGTCGATGGTGGTGGCGTGCCGGCCGCAGTAGGCACAGTGGTTGCCGTCCCGGCGCAGCACACCGCGACGGGACACCGGCACGAGCCTGGAGTGCGGGATGCGCACGTAGCGGGTGAGGATGATGACGGACGGACGGTCGTAGCTCGACGTCGACCCGGTGACCGGGTGTTCGACGTCGGCGGCGACGATGGCGGCCTTCTGGTTCATGACCAGCACGAGGGCTCGTCGGAACGAGATCACCGCGAGGGGCTCGTAACCGGCGTTGAGGACGAGAGTGCGCATGGGTTCCCTTCCGACGTGCCTGGACGGCTTCCAGGCGCTGCGGGTGCGTCGGACCGACGACGCGAACGGGTGAGGACGACCTGTTCACACCCCTGGAACCACGAAGAGCACCACCCGGATGGGCAGTGCTCTCGTCATGCAGGGGCGTGCTCGTGCACGCAGGCTGTGCTCGACCATATGTCGACGCGCGCGCGCCGACCCATGGTGCGGGTCGTGCGGAACATCGACATGAGGGTCTCCTGTTCGCGCCGGTGCGGACCGGTGCAGCGTCAGGTTAACCCAGAAACCGGCCCGGCACGAGGGTGCGCGGGCCGGTTCCGGTGAAGTTCACACGCCGGAGGGGCAGTGGTCGCTAGATGCCGAAACGGACGATGTGGTAGTCGCTGGTCCAGATCGGGCGGATCTGCACGGTGCCACCGGGCTTCGGGGCGTCCATGATCATGCCGTTCCCCATGTAGAAGCCGTCGTGCGCCTCGTTGTTGAAGATGACGACGTCACCGGGCTGCGCCTCGGACTCGGGGATCGTGGTGCCGGCCTGGTCCTGCAGCGGCACCGAGTGCGCGAGGTTGATGCCGTACTGGGCGTACACGAACATGATGAAGCCCGAGCAGTCGAAGCCCGACGGGTCCGCGCCACCGAAGACGTAGGGGGTGCCGATGTACTGCTTGCCCGTGGCGACCACGGCCGGCAGCGAGAACGGGGTGTCGGCGGCGGACGAGCTGGCCGCGTACTCGGCGGCCGTCGGTCCGGTGTACGAGGAGTACTGCTTCGCCGTCGCGGCACGGGCGGACTGGGTCTGCTCGGCCTGCTCGGCGGCTTCCTTCGCTGCGGCGGCCTGGTCTGCGGCGGCCTGCTTGGCGGCCTTCTCGGCGTCGAGCGTCGCGGTGGAGGTCGCGCCGAAGCCGTCACGGCTCGTGTCCGCGAGTGCAACGGCGTCGGAGACCGACAGCTCCTGGCTCTGCGTGGCACGGACCTGACGCTGGGCGTCGGCGACGGCGGTCGAGTTGCTGGAGGTCGTCGCTGCGAAGGCCGGGGCAACCGCGACCGTGCCGAACATGCCGGCGGCCACGGTGAGGACGACCGGCGCGAGGAACTTGCGCTTGCGCGACGACGAGCTGGCCTTCGCGGTGCTCGCGGCTGCGGCGGCCTGCGCGGCACGACGACCACCGGGCAGCGGGGCGGAGCGCACCGGCACGACCTTGCGGACCGGGCGGCCCTCGGTCTCGCGCACGGCCCGCCGGGTGAGCGGGGCGGTGGTGGCGTTCTCGGTGTTCGTCGGGTTCGCGGGCGTCTGGTCGTCCGCGGCGGTACCGGTCTGCGTCAAGAGGTGGGTCTCCAACGTCTCGTCATCACGCCGCCGTGGGTGTCCGGCGGTGTGCAACCCCATCCGTTCGTCATCGTTTCCGATCGAGGCAGGAGACGGGTTCGAGACGTCCTGCCACGGGTCTCCGGCTCAGGGGCAGCGCGGCGACTCGGACGAGTGTACGGAGGCGTCGTTACCGTGTCGAGACCAAACGCCCCGTGGGTAACGAAACGGTAAAGACTCTCAGGGAGGACCAGGAACGGTCAGTCCCGCTCGATGTAGACGTGCTGCGCGACCTCGATGGGCAGCTCGATGCCCGAGTCCTCGCCCTCGACGCGGACCGCGACGTAGGCGCCCGCACGCTGCACGCTCGCCATGCGCCCGGGCATGACCCCGGCGGTGCGGAGCTGGTGCAGGAGCTCCGGTTCGAACTGCACGGGCTCGCCCAGGCGTCGGACGACCCCGGTCGTGACGGCGTCGGTGCCCTCGGTCGCGGCGACGATGTTCTGGACACCGTCGAGGAACCCGGCGGCCGCGGGGCCACCGATCTCGGCCAGTCCGGGGATCGGGTTGCCGTACGGCGATTCCGTCGGGTTGCCGAGCATCTCGAGCAGGCGGACCTCGACCTGCTCGCTCATGACGTGCTCCCACCGGCAGGCCTCGTCGTGCACGAAGGCCCAGTCGAGTCCGATGACGTCGGCCAGCAGGCGTTCGGCCAGACGGTGCTTGCGCATCACGTGGGTGGCACGGGAACGACCTTCGTCGGTGAGCTCCAGGTGGCGGTCACCGGAGACGACGACCAGGCCGTCGCGCTCCATGCGGGCGATGGTCTGCGAGACCGTCGGGCCCGAGTGTCCGAGGCGCTCGGAGATGCGCGCGCGCAGCGGCACGATCGCCTCTTCCTCGAGGTCGAGGATGGTGCGAAGGTACATCTCCGTGGTGTCGACGAGATCGGTCACGGTCCGCCTCTCATGTCTGGGCCCAGCGCCGACCACACTACTTGTTCGCACCGACGAACACCGACCGGCGCCCGGGTGCACGTGAGAAAGGGTCATCCGACGCGGTGGACGAGCGGGTCGAACCCTCCCCGTCCGGCCGGTACACGGGCTCGGGCAGGCGGATCGTCGTCGGTAGGATCGGTGCATGGCAGACATCGTCATCCCGGCCGAACTCCTCCCCACCGACGGTCGCTTCGGCTGCGGTCCGTCGAAGATCCGCGGCGCCCAGCTCGAGTCCCTCGTGACGCGCGGTGCCACGATCCTCGGCACCTCGCACCGCCAGAAGCCCGTGAAGGACCTGGTCGGCAGCGTCCGCTCCGGCCTCGCCGACCTGTTCCAGATCCCCGAGGGCTACGAGGTCGTCCTCGGCAACGGCGGCTCGACCGCGTTCTGGGACGCCGCCGCGTTCGGCCTCATCGAGCGCCGGGCCGAGAACCTGTCCTTCGGCGAGTTCGGGTCGAAGTTCGCCAAGGCCGCAGCCGCCCCGTGGCTCGAGGCTCCGCACGTCGTCGAGGCACCGGGTGGCTCCCTCGCCGCACTCGAACCGGTGGAGGGCGTGGACGTCTACGCCTACCCGCACAACGAGACCTCGACTGGTGTCATGGCCCCGGTCGTCCGCGCGACCGGTGACGCCGGCGCCCTCACCGTCGTCGACGCGACCAGCGCCGCTGGTGGCGCCCTGTTCGACGTCAGCGCCACCGACGTCTACTACTTCGCCCCGCAGAAGAACTTCGCCTCGGACGGCGGCCTGTGGCTCGCGCTGCTCTCCCCCGCCGCGATCGAGCGGATCGAGCGGATCGCCGCCTCCGACCGGTACATCCCGGAGTTCCTGTCGCTCAAGAACGCCGTCGACAACTCGCGCCTGAACCAGACCCTGAACACCCCGGCGATCTCCACGCTGCTGCTCCTCGACGAGCAGGTGCGGTGGATGAACGAGTCCGGTGGCCTGGCGTGGGCGGACCTCCGCACGAAGACCTCGTCGTCGACGATCTACGACTGGGCCGAGGCCAGCGACTGGGCGACCCCGTTCGTCACCGACCCCGCCGCTCGCTCCCAGGTCGTCGCCACGATCGACCTCGACGACTCGATCGACGCCAAGGCCGTGGCCGCGACCCTGCGCGCGAACGGCATCGTCGACACCGAGCCGTACCGGAAGCTCGGTCGCAACCAGCTGCGCGTCGCGACGTTCACCGCGATCGACCCGGACGACGTCGCGAAGCTCGTGCGCGCGATCGACTTCACGATCGACGCCCTGCGCTGACCTCGGGGACACCCGCCGGAACGAGGACGGGCCCGGCACCACCGGATCGGTGGTGCCGGGCCCGTTCGTCGGTCCGGGTGGGTCAGGCGCGGTGGAAGCCCGGGTCGGCCTCGCCGGCGTCGAGCTGGTCGACCTCGAGATCGGCGTCGGGCTCGAACGGCTGCACGCGGCGGGCACGGCGGCGACGGGGCGGTTGCGGGGCCTCGTCCTCGGTGTCGGTGTCGGTGTCGGTGTCGGTGTCGCTCACATCGGCGAGCGCATCGACGTCCACGCCCTCGATGTCGTCGTCGTCCGACTCGTCGAGGTCGTCCTCGTCGGCGTCGAACTCGTCGTCATCGTCATCGTCGTCGTCCGACTCGTCGTCGTCCTCGTCGTCATCCGAGTCGTCGTAGTCGTCGTCCTCGTCCGAGTCCTCGTCGTCCGACTCGTCGTCGTCTTCGTCGTCATCGGACTCGTCGTCGTAGTCCTCGTCGTCGGAGTCCTCGTCGGAGTCCTCGTCCGACGCGTCCTCGGCGCCGTCCTCGCCCTCGTGCTCCTGCGCGGCCCGGTACTCGGCCAGTCGCTCGGACCACGGTACCCACTCGGGCGCGACGAGCGAGCCGTCCCCGGGCATCAGCTCGACCTCGAGCACGGTCGGTTCGTCGTCGCCGACCTTGGCGACGCTGACGGTCCACCGCCACCCGGGGTAGCCGGGCAGCCGGTTGGCGAACAGGACGGACACGACGCCGTCCCCTTCGTCCACGGTGCCGACGGGTGCACCGACGGTCGACTCCGGGGTGACCTCGAGCAACGCCTCGCGCGCCAGGTCGGTGTAGTCGATGGGCGCTGCGTCGATGGGCGCTGCGTCGATGGGCGCTGCGTCGATGGGCGCTGCGTCGATGGGCGCTGCGTCGGTGGACGCTGCGTCGGGAGCCGTCTCGGCCCCTGCTGTCTCGGACTCGGTCATGGGGTCACGCCTCCAACTGGTCTGCGACGTGCCGCAGGATGGCGGCGATGCGATCGCCGTTCTTCGGGTAGCGGCCGTGGCGGAGGTCTCCGCTGATCCGGTCGAGTTCCTTCACCAGGTCCTCGACGATCACGGCCATGTCGTCCGCGGAGCGACGGGTCATCCGCGACAGCGACGGCTGGGGCTCGAGCAGCCGCACGGACAACGCCTGCGACCCCTTCTTGCCCTGGACGACGCCGTACTCCAGCCGCGTGCCGGCCTTGACGGTCACGACGCCGTCGGGCAGCGAGGACGCGTGCAGGAACACCTGGTCGCCGTCGTCTCCGGTGATGAAGCCGAAGCCCTTGTCGTCGTCGTAGAACTTGACCTTGCCGGTGGGCATGCGTGGACTCCTCGAGGTCGTGGTACGGCCGTGGTGCGTCGGATATCCTGGGTCGATGGCCAAGCCGACCCGATCAACCGGGAACCCGCAGGACTCCGCAGAACCCCCGGTGACGTTCAATCGTACCGAACGCGCTCTGGCGTTCATGATCGGTGGGATCATCATCCTCGGCTTGCTCTGCTTCGTCGCGATGATCATCATGTGGCTCACCGCACCTGCTGCCCGGGGTGCGATGCCGTGGCCGGTGGTCATGGCGATCCCGCTCTTCGGCTTCCCGATCGCCATGGTGCTGGTCTTCACGCTCCTCGGCATCACCTGGACACGTCGCGCACGAGCGAACCGGACGGCTCGCTGACGTCCGCCCCGGACGCTGGCACCGGACGATGACGACCACCGCCGACCTCGCCGCCCGACTCCGGGCGATGCCGGACGATGCGCTCGAGCGCCTCGTCGCGGCGAGGCGACTCCCCACCGCTGCACTCGCCGAGACCGGCCCGCAGCGCATCACCGACTTCTTCGACCTCGCCGAGGCACTCCGCAGCGACGACGCCGTGGACGCCGCCGTCGAGCACCTTCCGCGCGCGACGATCCTCGCACTGCGTGACGGCGGCGCCGTCGACGCGCTCGGCCCCGCGATCGAGCTCGGCCTCGCCGACGAGGACGGCGCAGTCGACGACGCGGTCGCCGCTCGCGTGGCCGCCCACCCCGACCTCACCTCGCTCGACGAGCAGCCTGGAGGCCCAGAGCAGGTCCGCCCCGCTGCTCCCGCCCTCGACGCCGCGGCGCTCGAGCGTGCGCGCACCACCGGTGCGGAGCAGGCGTTCGCGACGATGACCGTGCTCGCCGAACTGCTGCGGGCGGTCGACGCCGGCGCGGTCCGCGAACTCGTCAAGGGCGGGATCGGCATGCCGCTCGCCCGCACCCTCGCCGAGCGCATCGGCACCGACGCCGAACTCGTCGCGGGTCGCCTGGCGCTGCTCGACGGCATCGGGTTCGCCGACCCCGACACCGGACGCTGGATCGTCACCGACGCCGGGCACGCCTGGTTGCTCGCCGGGTGGCCGGAGCGCTGGGTGTCGCTGGTGGCCGCGTGGTCGGACACGCTCCCGCCCGCCGTGCACCAGGTGCTCGACCTGGCCGACGGGGACCTGCGCGACCTCGTGCCGCTCGGGCGCTGGGCGTACCCGGCGGGGTCCCGCTGGCTCGATGCCCTGCTGCTCGACGTCGCCGGCACCGCGGCGTCGCTCGGCCTGGCGGTCGACGGCATCGTGACGAGCACCGGTCGGGCGCTCCTCGACGGCGACGCCGAGCAGGCCGCCGACGACCTGCCGGGCACCGTCGAGCGGGTCTACCTGCAGCACGACCTCACCGTCATCGCACCGGGGCCGCTCGCGCCGGTGGACGACGACGCCCTGCGCACCGTCGCCGTGCTCGAGGCGCCGGGCCTCGCGGCGCGCTACCGCATCTCCGAGGACACCCTGCGCGCGGCGTTCCGGGCCGGACACTCCCGCGACGACCTGCTGTCCCTGCTCGGACGACTGTCGGCGACCGGGATCCCGCAGCCCCTCGCCTACCTGATCGATCAGGTGGCCGGACGCGACGGCAGCATCGTCGTCGACCGGGGGCCGGGTGGCGTCGGGACCGAGGTCCGCGGCACCGCCGATCAGCTCGACCTCGTCGGGGTGGACGCCGAGCTCCGGCAGCTCGCGTGGGAGCGGCCTGACCTGACGACGCTGACCACGCGCTACCCGCCGCACGTCGTGCACACCGCGCTCGAGGACCAGCGCTACCCGGCCGTCCTGACGACCGCAGCCCGCCCCGAGGCGCACCACGGTCCTCCCGGCCGGCGCAGCCCCACCGGACGCTCGCCGGAACAGTCGGCGCACGCACTCGTCGAACGGCTCCGCCTGACGACGCAGCGCGGCGACGCGGAGCCGGAGCAGGAGTGGCTCGGTCGGCAGATCGACCTGGCCGTGCGCGGACGCACGCCGATCCGTGTGACCGTCCGGATGCCGGACGGCTCGGAGCGGCCGTTCTCGATCGTGCCGACCTCGGTCGCGGCCGGACGCGTCCGCGGGCGGGACACGGCCGTCGACGTCGAGCGGACCCTGCCACTGTCGCTCGTCGTGTCGGTCGAGAGCGACGCCTGAGCCGCGCGGTCACCCGCACGCAGGTGCCGACGGCTAGGCTGGCAGGTCATGAACGGACCGCTGATCGTGCAGAGCGACCGCACCGTGCTCCTCGAGGTCGCGCACCCCGATGCCGAGGACGCACGCCACGAGCTCGCGGCCTTCGCCGAGCTCGAACGCGCTCCCGAGCACGTGCACACCTACCGGATCACCCGCCTCGGACTCTGGAACGCGCGCGCCGCAGGCCACGACGCCGAGGCGATGATCGACACCCTGGAACGCTTCGCGAAGTTCCCCGTGCCGCAGAGCGTCACGGTCGACATCCGCGACACGGTCTCGCGCTACGGACGGCTCGTGATCCGTCGCGAGGAACGACCCGATGCACCCGTGATCGCGAACTCCCCCACCGAGGAACTCGAGCGGCTACCGCTCCTGCTCCTCACCGCCGAGGACCCGTCGGTGCTGGCCGAGGTCATCCGGTCGAAGCGCATCAAGCCGCTGCTCGGTGACATGCGGTCCTCGACCGAGGTCGAGCTGCAGCCGTGGGCGCGGGGACAGATCAAGCAGGAGCTCGTGAAGCTCGGCTGGCCGGCGGAGGACCTGGCGGGCTACACCCCTGGCCAACCCCACCCGATCGACCTGGACACGGCCGAGTGGCACATGCGGCCGTACCAGGAGCAGGCCGTCGACACGTTCTTCGCCCAGGGCTCCGGCGTCGTCGTGCTGCCCTGTGGTGCGGGCAAGACGCTCGTCGGCGCGGGCGCGATGGCGACCGTCAAGGCGACCACGCTCATCCTCGTGACGAACACCGTCTCGGCGCGGCAGTGGCGCACCGAGCTCCTCAAGCGCACGACCCTGACGCCGGAGGACATCGGCGAGTACTCGGGCAGTGTCAAGGAGATCCGGCCGGTCACGATCGCGACCTACCAGATCCTCACCGCCCGCCGGAAGGGCGAGTACACGCACCTGTCGCTCCTCGACGCCCTCGACTGGGGCCTCATCGTCTACGACGAGGTGCACCTGCTGCCCGCGCCGGTGTTCAAGCTGACCGCCGACCTGCAGGCCCGCCGTCGCCTGGGCCTCACCGCGACGCTCGTGCGCGAGGACGGCCGCGAGGGCGACGTCTTCTCGCTCATCGGGCCGAAGCGGTACGACGCCCCGTGGAAGGAGATCGAGGCGCAGGGCTACATCTCGCCGGCCTCCTGCTACGAGGTCCGCATCGACCTGCCGCACCAGGACCGTCTGGAGTACGCGGCGTCGAGCGACGACGAGCGCTACCGGCTCGCCGCGACGTCCCCGGCCAAGACCCCGGTCGTGCGGGAACTCATCGAGAAGCACCGCGGTGAGCAGATCCTGGTGATCGGGCAGTACATCGACCAGCTCGACGAACTGGCTGCGTCGCTCGACGCCGCGGAGATCACGGGGGCGACCCCGGTCGACGAACGGGAGCGGCTGTACGACGCGTTCCGGTCCGGCGAGGTCGACGTGCTCGTGGTCTCGAAGGTCGCGAACTTCTCGATCGACCTGCCCGACGCGACCGTCGCCATCCAGGTCTCCGGCTCGTTCGGGTCACGGCAGGAGGAGGCGCAGCGGCTCGGCCGGCTCCTCCGCCCGAACAAGGACGGCCTGCCCGCGTCGTTCTACACGCTCGTGGCCCGGGACACCGTCGACCAGGACTTCGCGCAGAACCGGCAGCGCTTCCTGGCGGAGCAGGGCTACTCGTACACGATCCTGGATGCCGACCAGGTCCAGACGCCCGTGGGCTGACGTACGAACCGCTCTCAGGAAACCCCGAGGGAACAGTCAGAAGATAAGACCATGAGCGATGGCCCCAAGATCCTGATCGTCGACGACGAGCCGAACATCCGCGACCTCCTGACGACCTCGTTGCGCTTCGCCGGCTTCGCCGTGCGTGCGGTGGGCAACGGAGCACAGGCGATCTCCGCCGTGCTGGAAGAAGAGCCGGACCTCATCATCCTCGACGTGATGCTGCCCGACATGAACGGCTTCGGCGTGACCAAGCGCCTGCGTTCCTCGGGCTACACGTCGCCGATCCTGTTCCTCACGGCGAAGGACGACACCGAGGACAAGATCACCGGCCTCACCGTCGGCGGCGACGACTACGTCACCAAGCCGTTCTCGCTCGACGAGATCGTCGCCCGCATCAAGGCCATCCTCCGTCGCACCATGAACGACGAGGAAGACGCGATCATCCGCGCCGGTGAGCTCACGATGGACCAGGACACGCACGAGGTCACGATCGGCGACGCGCAGATCGAGCTCTCGCCCACCGAGTTCAAGCTGCTCCGCTACCTGATGCTCAACCCGAACCGCGTGCTGTCGAAGGCGCAGATCCTCGACCACGTGTGGGAGTACGACTTCAACGGTGACGCGGGCATCGTCGAGAGCTACATCTCGTACCTGCGCCGCAAGCTCGACCAGTACTCCGCCGAGCCGATCATCCAGACCAAGCGCGGCTTCGGGTACATGCTGAAGGCGTCCAAGGCCTCGTAGCACCATCACCTCTTCACGGCGGTCGTCCGGTTTCACCGGGCGACCGCTGTCTATCGTTGGGGCAGCATGCACACGCGAATGAACCACTGGTGGGACGGGATTTCCCTGCGCACCAAGATCACCGGGATCACGGTGCTGCTCGTCGCGCTCGGATTGCTCGTCGCCGGACTCGGCACGATGACGGTGCTGTCCACCTACCTCATGCAGCAGCTCGACAACACGGTCAAGCAGACGACCGAGCAGCTCGAGGGTCAGAACATCAGTGACGGCGAGCAGTACTGCAAGCTGTCCGTCGTGGTGTCGCAGAGCGCCTACGTCGCCGCGTACGACGCCGACGGTGACCGGATCTGCCAGACGAAGGCGTCGAGTCGACCCGACGTCCGTGAAGCCACCCTGGTCGAGGCCTCGCAGTCGAACCAGCGCATCTCGCTGTACGACAGCCAGCACAACCACGAGTGGCGCGCCCAGATCATCCCGGCGTCGCTGCAGAACCAGTCCGACGGCACCACCGAGACGGGCTACGTGCTCATCGCCGTCTCCAGTGCCGGCACCGACGAGACCATCGGCAAGTTCACCGCGATCTTCCTCGGGTTCGGCGCCTCGGTCATCCTGCTCGGCGCCATGCTCACCCGCCTGCTCGTCACCGCGACCTTCGACCCGCTGCGCGACGTCGAGGACACCGCGGCACGGTTCGCCGCGGGTGACTTCAACCAGCGCCTCGAGGCCGACACCCCGAACACCGAGGTCGGCCGCCTCAACCGCTCCCTCAACGTCATGCTCGAGCGGATCGACTCCGCGTTCGAGGACCGCGAGCGCACCATCGCCCAGATGCGCCGGTTCGTCGGGGATGCCTCGCACGAGCTCCGCACGCCGCTGGTGTCCCTGCGCGGGTACGCCGAGCTGTACCGGATGGGCGCCTTGCGCAAGGAAGAGGACGTCGCGCAGGCGATGGAGCGCATCGAGAAGGAAGCGCAGCGGATGGGCCTGCTCGTGCAGGACCTGCTGCAGCTCGCCCGCATCGACGAGTCGAAGCCGCTCGAGCTCGGCCCGGTCGACCTCGTCGCCATCGCCCGTGACTCGGCGCTCGACACAATGGCCTCCAACCCTGACCGCGAGATCCAGGTCCTCGTCGAGGACTCCCTGACCGGCGAGAGCGTGCCCCAGGCCGTCCGTCCGTCGGCGTCGTCGTCCATCGGCTCTCCGGACTCCGGCGAAGCACCGCCCGTGTCGCCCACCTCGGCGAACACCACCGGGCCGATCGCGTTCTCGCGCCAGACCATCGCCCGACTCCGGGCCCGTCGCACCCGCGCCATGAACATCGACGCCGGTGCCGCGCCGACCGACGAGACCACGCCGCTGCCCACGGTCGTGCTGCCGAAGCGCCCGCCGATCGTCCTGGCGGAAGAGAACAAGATCCGCCAGATCGTCACGAACCTGATGGGCAACGCCATGCGGTTCACGGCGAACGACGACCCGATCGAGATCGGCATCGGCGTGGACGACGAGCGCGGCATGGCACACCTCGACGTGATCGACCATGGTGAGGGCATCCCGCCGCAGCTGCGCGAGAAGATCTTCCAGCGCTTCTGGCGTGCGGACACCTCCCGCGCCCGGGACACCGGCGGCTCGGGCCTCGGGCTCGCCATCGTGTCGGGCATCGTCGCGGCGCACAACGGCTCGGTCGAGGTCTTCGACACCGAGGGCGGCGGCGCCACCTTCCGCGTCTGGCTCCCCCTGCTCCCCCGCGACTTCTCCGCCTGACCCGCGCAGGCCGTGCGGCCCGGCCGCTCGCGTCCCGCGGCGTCTCGGGTGGTCACAACACCCCGTCCGACGCAGCCGAGTGGTCACGATCTGTTGTCTGCGCGCCCGCTGACCGACAGTTCGTGACCGGCCGGCGAGCGGCCGTCGACATGTCGTGACCGCCCGGCGACGAGATCTTCAGCGTGGCGATCACGGCCGTCACGCCGACAGCCGACGACTTCCGACCGCTCGGACCTCGAACGCCTGTCGGAGTCGCTCGAACAACACCGCGGGTCGGTGTGCGTCCGACGCCGTCGCGTGGATCACGAGCCAGTCGTTCACCACGAACCCGTTGTCCCGTCGTTGATCGTGTCGGAAGGTGTCGCGCTCGCGGTGGTGATCGCCGTCGTACTCCAACGCGATGCCGAACTCCGACCACGCCATGTCGACGCGGCCGAGGAACCGACCCGCACCATCGTGCACGTCGACGTTCAGCTCCGGCTCGGGGAACCCCGCTTCGACCACTGCCAGACGGAGCCAGGTCTCCTGCGGCGACTCCGCCCCGGCCCGGACGAGGTCCAGCGCGCGCCGAGCAGCGAGCGCGAAGCGTGTGCCGGGGCGGATCGACGCACGGAGGTCGTCCGCCGTCGCCAGCCCGGCTGGTCCGACGAGGTGGTCCCCGATCGCGACCAGCGCGTCCCGATCGACCACGCCGGCGCACTCGAACCACATCTGCGCGGGGACACTGACCGGGAATCCGCGGTGTTCGACGGTCCTCGACCGGTCCAGCCGGTGCGCGACCACGCCGGGCCGACGCATCCGGCACCCGTCCCTCGCGGTCGAGACGTGCACCGGGCCGACCGAGCGCACCGACTGCGGCAGTGGCGCACCCCAGATCGCGGCGGCCGTCGTGTGGCTGAAGAACTGGTCGGGACGCATGACCAGGGTGACGGCGCCGATGAAGTCCACCGAGTCGATCGGAGCACGCACACCGTGGACCGGGGCTGCCAGGTCGGTGCGCCGGAGTCGTTCCGGATCGATGCCGTGACCGACCGCATCGGCCACGCGGAAGGTGGTGCGGTCGAACGGAGCAGGGAGGCGACGGGGAGCTGACATGCCGTCATGGTCGTCGCGGGGCACGTGAACCGACCACGCGCACTCGCAACCTGTGGAGAACGAGGTGAGCCGGGCCTCCTGTGTGGGAGAGCCGACCCCCGGACACGCGCAAGCCGCACGCACGAGCCGGTCACGACTCCCCGCTCCTGCGCCGCCGGACGGTCACGATGTGTCGACTGGAACGGGCCGAGCCGACGATTCGTGACCGCTCGGCGAACGTGAGCGGGGTGTTGTGACCTCCCGACCAGCCCCCGCACCCCCGCCCACACACACACACAGAAGGGCCCCACACGCGCAGCGTGCGGGGCCCTTCCGTCAGACGGACTTAGAAGTCCATGCCACCCGTCGGGTCACCAGCCGGAGCAGCGGGGGTGCGCTCGGGCTTCTCGGCGACGACGACCTCGGTGGTCAGGAACAGACCGGCGATCGACGCAGCGTTCTGCAGCGCCGAACGCGTGACCTTGGCGGGGTCGATGATGCCGGCGGCGATCAGGTCGACGTACTCGCCGGTCGCGGCGTTGAGGCCCCAACCCGACTCGAGCTCGCGGACCTTGGCGGCGACGACACCCGGCTCGAGACCGGCGTTCAGCGCGATCTGCTTGAGCGGCGCGTCGATGGCCACGCGGACGATGTTCGCACCGGTCGCCTCGTCACCCTCGAGCTCGAGGGCCTCGAGTGCAACGGCACCGGCCTGGATGAGTGCGACGCCACCACCGGCGACGATGCCCTCTTCGACGGCAGCCTTCGCGTTGCGGACGGCGTCCTCGATGCGGTGCTTGCGCTCCTTGAGCTCGACCTCGGTCGCGGCACCCGCCTTGATGACGGCGACGCCACCGGCGAGCTTCGCGAGGCGCTCCTGGAGCTTCTCGCGGTCGTAGTCGGAGTCGGTCGCCTCGATCTCGGCACGGATCTGGCGGACACGGCCGGCGATCTGCTCGGCGTCGCCGGCACCCTCGACGATCGTGGTCTCGTCCTTGGTGATGACGACCTTGCGGGCACGACCGAGGAGGTCGAGCGTCGCGTTCTCGAGCTTGAGGCCGACCTCTTCCGAGATGACCTGGCCGCCGGTGAGGATCGCGATGTCCTGCAGCATGGCCTTGCGGCGGTCGCCGAAGCCCGGGGCCTTGACGGCGACGGACTTGAAGATGCCGCGGATCTTGTTCACGACGAGCGTGGCCAGGGCCTCGCCGTCGACGTCCTCGGCGATGATCAGGAGCTGCTTGCCCGCCTGGATCACCTTGTCGACGACCGGCAGGAGGTCCTTGATGTTCGAGATCTTCGAGTTGACGATCAGGATGTAGGCGTCCTCGAAGACGGCTTCCTGACGCTCGGGGTCGGTGACGAAGTACTGCGACAGGTAGCCCTTGTCGAAGCGCATGCCCTCGGTGAGCTCGAGCTCGGTGCCGAAGGTGTTCGACTCCTCGACGGTGACGACGCCTTCCTTGCCGACCTTGTCGATGGCCTCGGCGATGAGCGCGCCGATGGTCGGGTCAGCGGCCGAGATCGACGCGGTCGCGGCGATCTGGTCCTTGGTCTCGATGTCCTTCGCGTTGGCGAGGAGCTGGTCGGAGACGGCGGCGACGGCCTTCTCGATGCCGCGCTTGAGCGACACGGGGTCGGCACCGGCGGCGACGTTGCGGAGGCCTTCGCGGACGAGCGCCTGGGCGAGGACGGTCGCGGTGGTCGTTCCGTCACCGGCGACGTCGTCGGTCTTCTTGGCGACCTCCTTGACGAGCTCCGCACCGATCTTCTCGTACGGGTCGTCGAGCTCGATCTCCTTGGCGATGGAGACACCGTCGTTCGTGATCGTGGGGGCGCCCCACTTCTTCTCGAGGACGACGTTGCGGCCGCGCGGGCCGAGCGTCACCTTCACGGCGTCGGCCAGCTGGTTCAGGCCGCGCTCGAGGCCACGGCGGGCCTCCTCGTCGAAAGCAATGATCTTAGCCATGTGGTTTTTCGTCCCTCCCGGACGTCGTCTTGGGGGTCGTGCTGGCACTCAGCGTGAGCGAGTGCCAACGCCGATTCTGGCACTCGCCGGGTGTGAGTGCAACACAGTCGGGAGGCTCGTGACGACTTCCCAGGACACGTCGCGTCCGGCGGACCCCGCACCACCGCCGCGGTCACGCTCCCGGCACAGGTCACCGTCCACGCACACGACGAACGCGCCGCCCCTGACGGGACGGCGCGTTCTGGAAGTGGTCGTGCTCAGGCGGGGCGGACGGACTCTGCCTGCGGGCCCTTCGACCCGGTGCCGACGTCGAACACGACGGCCTGGCCCTCCTCGAGGACCTTGTAACCCGACATGTCGATGGCCGAGTAGTGCACGAACACGTCCTGGCCCCCTCCATCCACGGTGATGAAGCCGAAGCCCTTTTCAGCGTTGAACCACTTCACGGTTCCGTTGGCCATGATCTCTTGCTCCCTGGTACTGCAGTGCGGAACGACGTGATCGTCGTCTGCATGGGACTCTGACCGAACCGGTCCGATCAGGCAAGAGGTGTGACGTTGTTTCACGTCGATTCCGTCAGAAATCAACGTGCCCGAAACACAGCCGTCACACAATGCGCGAATAACGCGGTGGAACCGGGATCAGCCGGTGTAGTCGGCGCCGAGGACGACGCTCACGTCGGCGTTCGGGAACGCCGCAGACTGCTGCACGGCCGTGACGCCGAGCTGCTTCGCGATGCCCTGCGCGACCGCCGCCTGCGACGCCTGCTGGTAGTAGACGATCGTCGACGTGGAGCCCGTCGTACCGGCGTCTCCGGTGGAGGCGACCTGCCAGCCGGCGCCGGTCAGCGCCGCACTCGCCCGGCTGGCGAGGCCCGTGGTGGTCGTGCCGTTCAGCACGACGACGGTGGTGGTGCCCTGCTGTGCCGGCGTCGCGGCCGCGGCGCTGCCCGCCCCGGCCGAACCGGATCCGGCGGACGAGGACGCGGACGGCTTCGACGTCGCCGAGGGCTTCGCCGTCGCGGACGTCGACGTGGACGTGGAGGGCGAATCGGATCCGTTGAAGGAGTAGCTGCCGTTCAGCACCGCGAGGGCGAGCACCGCGACGCCGACGAGCACGCCGGTGGCGAGCGCCGCCCAGGCGAAGACGATCCAGCCACGCCCGCGACGCTGTGCCCCGCGGTGCGCACCGACCCGCGGGCCGTCGGCGACGTCGTCGAACCGGTCTCGGGGGAATCTCGTGCTCATCGTTCCTCTTCACGTCCTTCGGGAGCTGCACCGGGCGCGACGAAGCTGCGCGTCGCCCGGGCGCTGGTGCGCGCGTGACGGAGCCGCTGCAGCCGGGTCACGAGCTGCGGGTCGTACGCGAGTGCCGCGGGTGAGTCGATCACGCGGTTCAGCACCTGGTAGTAGCGCGCCGCCGACATCTCGAACTCCACCCGGATCTCCGCTTCCTTCGTGCGGTCGTGCCGTGCCCGGTCCTGCTCGAACGACAGCACGTGCTTCGCGAGCTCACTGAGCTGGTCGGCACCGAGCTGGTCGGCACCGAGCTGATCAGCGCTGCGCTGGTCGACGCTGCGTTCGTCGGTGGGGCTGGTCACGGCGGTTCCGATCACGTATCGGGTAACGGGTCTCGCACATCGTAGGGGTGGAGTCGATCCGGACCCTGGTACGGCGCTGGACTGTCGCGAACACCGGTCACAGGTTCGGCGCACGGAACCAGCGCACACGCGTGCCGAACGGGTCGGAGACGGCGACCGCGACGCCGTCGAGCGAGACCGTCGCGAAGGCGTCCGGGTCGGCCGCGTCGACGTCGTCGGGCAGCGTCGCCGCCACCCCGCGCAGGATCCCGGTGCGTTCGAGGGTGATCCAGTGCACGCCCCGCGCACGGATCCGGTCCACGAACCGCTGCCGGTCCGCGCCCGGCACGTAGACCAGGGTCCCGGTGGTCAGGACGACCGGTTCGACGTCGTCCGGCAGGGCGTCCAGTGCGCGGTCGAGGTCGCCGGGCACGGCGCCGACGAGCCGGTCTGGAGGCACGGCGAGCGTTGCGCGCGCAGCCTGACGCATCAGGGCGGTCCGGTCCGACGCCTCGGGCGGGACGGCCTCGACCAGCCGGTCGAACGCACCGGGGACCGACAGGTCGATCGGGTTCGGGTCGAGCGCCACCCGGGCGCCGACCCTGATCGGGACGGTCGCGGGTGTGGGAACGGCCCCGGAGGCGTCCGCCACCAGCCGGACCGAGGGATCGGCGACCGCCGTGTGCATCCGGAGGACCGCGGCCCCGGAACCGACCCGGTAGTCCAGGGTCACCCGGTCCGGGATCGAGCACAGCCCGGCGGCGGCACCGGCGTCGACCAGGCCGAGCGGACGCGCGGACCCTTCGGCGAGCGCCGCGAACAGCGGGATGACCGGTGCGAGCCGTTGCGGGTCGTTAGCCTGCACCGTGGCGGAGGCGAGGGCCGTGATCAGCGCGGGGCGGGCCTCCAGGCCGAGCGCGCGCAGCGCACCAGGGTCCGACGGGTCCGCGCCCAGCCGCCGCGCGACCGCGAAGAACAGTTCCGGCTGCCGCTGCTGCTCGGGGACCTCGGCGAGGAGCGCGACGAGGGAGTCGTCGAGCGACCGTGCCCAGGCGGCGTACGCCGGCGAGACGGCCTGGACGCGGTCGGCGTACGAGTCGTACCGGGCGCGGGTGTCCATCAGCGCCCGGGCCGGTGCATGCCGACGTGGCGGATGCCGGCCTCGTCGTACGGCTCCCCGAACCGCACAAAGCCGTACCGCTCGTACAGGGCGGCGACGTACTCCTGGGCGTGCAGGACGAACGGGTCGTGCACGTGTTCGTCGAGGACGGCGGCGACGAGCCGGCCGGCGATCCCCTGCCCGCGGTGTCCGGGGTCGGTCGCGACCCGGCCGATCACCCACGCCGGTGGCTCCGCGCCGTCGGGGTGGACCTCGTCGGCCGCCGGACGGATGAGCCGCAGGTACCCAACCGCATCGGTGTCCGTGCCGAACCACCAATGCTCGGTGTCGGACTCGCGGTCACGGCCGTCGAAGTCCTCGGCGGTGACCCGCTGCTCGAGCGCGAACACGCGGTTGCGCACGACGACGATGCCGTACAGTTCGTCCGTCGTCAGACGGGTCCAGCGGGCGTGGTGCACGGAATGCTCGGACATTGTGGCGAGTTTAGTGAAGTGGTCGGGAGTGCCCGGAAGAGCCCGGCCGGAAGCAGGAGGAACCAATGGCATACAACGTCGACAAGTCCGACGCCCAGTGGCGCGAGGAGCTCTCCCCGGACCAGTACGCCGTCCTCCGCCAGGCGGGGACCGAACGACCGTGGACCGGTGAACTCCTCGACGAGGAGCGCGCCGGCGTCTACACCTGTGCGGCCTGCAACGCGGAGCTGTTCAAGAGCGGCACGAAGTTCGACTCCGGCTGCGGCTGGCCGTCGTTCTACGAGTCGGTGAACCCGGACGCCGTGCAGCTCATCGAGGACAACTCCCTCGGCATGGCCCGCACCGAGGTCCGGTGCGCGAACTGCGGTTCGCACCTGGGCCACGTGTTCCCGGACGGGTTCGGCACCCCCACGGGTGACCGATACTGCATGAACTCGATCTCGCTGAACTTCTCGGAGAAGTCGGGCGAGTGAGCCCCGGACGCCCTCACCGGTAGGATGAGCGGCGTCAGCCGGCATGGCGCAATTGGTAGCGCACCGTACTTGTAATACGGGGGTTGCGGGTTCAAGTCCCGCTGCCGGCCCGAAAGCCCCGATCAGAAGCCGCTTAGTTCGGAATCCGGTCGGGGCTTCTTTGTTCACCCCGCAGTTACCCCGCAGGTTGCGATCCACGCGTGAGCGCCGACAGGGCTCGCGCCGCGGCCGCGCTGCCTGTGTTGCGCCCCATGTAGCGGTCCTGCGTCATGGACGGGTTCTTGTGCCCGAGGTATTCCGCGACGTCGCGCGCCGAGAGACCGGCACCGTCGAGGAGCGTCGCGACGGTCTTCCGGAAGGCGTGCAGCTTCACGCCCGGGAACCCGAGGGACTCGCGAACGCCACGCCAGTCGGCCTGGGTGTTGTTCGGGTCGCGGAGGTTGCCGAGGACGGACGGGAAGACCAGCGACCCGACCCCGCGCTCGGAGGCCCGGCGCTTGAGCATCTCGTCGACGTGCTCGGGGATGGCGATCCGGCGATCGGATCCTTGCGTCTTGCCGTGCTCCTGGCGGAGTAGCCCCTGTCCCCGGAGCCGGACAACGGTCGAGTGGACGTGGACTGCACCGGGGTAGACGTCTTCCCAGATCATCGCGCAGGCCTCGCCGATGCGACAGCCGGTGCCGGCCATGAACCGGAGGAGGTCGGCGAGGTCGAGGGCCTGCACCCGCTCGTCGAGGTCCGCCCTCGTCAGCAGATCCTGCAGCTGTTCCGCGTTGAGCGCTGTCGCACCATCACGGCGCTGCGAAACGCGCTCGAGCTCGCGTACCGCGTTCGTGCGTGCGGCGTCGTTGCGGACCGCCAGACCGAGCATTCCACTGAGGACCGCGCGACACATCTTTGCCGACGCGGGCCCGTGCTTCGCGATCACCTGATCCATGAAGCGCTGCAGTCGCTCGGGGGTTGCCTCGAGCACGGCCAGCTCGCCCAGCGCCGGCAGAACGATCTTGCCCAAGGTCCGTTCGTAGGCAGCCAGCGTCGTCGGGGCGACCCCGCCGGTCCGCTTGTTCTCGATGTAGCGGTCGGCCAGCCGGTTGAGCGGGGTGTGCTGATTGATGGTCCCGCTCGTCGTCGCCTTGATCGTGGTGAGGGCGGCGAGCAGCTTCCGCCGAGCCTTGGGACCGCTGGTGTCGAATCGCTCGACCTGGCGTAGCCGGCCGTCTTCGAAGCGGAAGCGAGTCCGCGCTCGCCAGGACCCGTCGTCCAGCAGTACGACGGAGATCGCTCCGTGCGCGCCGATGGGTGTCCTAGGCCTCGCCACCGTCAGTCCCCTTTTCCAGCATCGCATCGAGGTCTGCCTCAATCCGCTGGCGCACGTCATCGGGGGAGCTGGGTCGCACACGCTGTGCGTCTCGCGCCTCCTCAAGCTCCCTCTCCGTGCTGTAGCCATTGAGCGGCAACTCCGGCCACTGACGCTTCGGCTGATCGACGAAAGCTAGTGCCGAACGCACTTCAGGCAGGGCGGCATCTGGGTGGAACAGCCGGAGGTACCGCCGAAGCTGGGCCAATGCCTCCAGCGCCGCCTGCGCCCTCTCCAATGGCAGGGTCGCATCGCCACCACCCTGAACCGCTAGAACGAGCCGAGCGTGCTCGAAGTCGAAAGCCGTGACGGCCTGCTCGATCTCCTCAGCGCGAGAGACGATGTCGCCGACCTCGTAGTAATCGTCCGCCAGGTCGACGTACTGATCCTCGAACTCGACGACCGGCAGATCCAACGCTCCGGCGAACCACCTCACCAACTCGTACGGCTTCCAGGTGCGGCCGGCGCTAGGAGCTATCCGCTGCTCTTCGTTCGTGTGGGTCGCGAACAGGAGCGCTGCGGGCGGCACGTTCAGGGCTGCTGCGAACAGCATCACGTCCGTGGCGGGCATCGACGAGCGCTTCTTGCCGAGGATGCCTGCCAGCGTGTTGGAGGTCACAGGCCACCCAAGCCGTTCGAGTCGCGCGATCAGGTCTGCGTTCTTGATGCCGCGCTTGTCTCGATAGTGGAGCACCCCGTCGACGACGGCGTCGCTGTAGGCCTTCGCCCATGCTGCGAGCTGTTCGCGCGCGGCGATGTCCTCTGGCTGCTGCGAGCGCGCCCCTCGTCCAGTGGGAGATGTCATAGAAAGACCGTACAGCAGGTTCTCCTGTGTCGCGTTGACACTCAGTGGAATTTGTGCGTACCATCCAGGCAACGGCTTCAAACGTTGACACCATCAACTGCCGAACTGTCAAAGAAAGACTGATATGACGATGCAGGCGATCCGGCAGGTAGAAGACCTGCCCGAGTGGTCCACCCGCGTGCAGCTCTCCCAGTTCATCGAGGTCTCGGTTCAGACCCTGGCCAGATGGAAGGTCGAAGGTCGCGGCCCCCGCGTCACGAAGATCGGGCAGGCAGTCCGCTACCGCAAGTCCGATGTCCTCAGCTGGCTCGATTCGCTCAGCGAGGCGTCCTGATGCTGCAGCCCACAACGAAAATCGCCCCCGAAGCCGGCCAGGGCTTCGAGGGCACCATCCACAACATCCCCGCAGGAGACACCATGAACAAGTCAGTTCTGACCGTAGCAGACGCCCACGACATCCACTGGCACGACATCGAGAGCGACACCGTCGTCCTCGTCCCGTGCGACGAGCCCGGGTGCTACATCTACGGCACCCCGCACCTCCTCAAGTGGGGTGACCTCCTCCAGCACAAGGCCTTCGTTGCGAGCGCGACCGACGTCCGCGTCGAGGTCGCCAAGTTCGCCGCATCCGACGAAGTTCCAGAGGCTGAGTCGCACTGGTACGTGTCGGGCTTCCTCTGCGACGACGACATCCGCCTCACCCCCGAGCGCGTCGCGTTCTTCACCGCCCACTACAACAGCGCCGTGGCGCTCGCGGCCGAGCTGAACGGGGAGTCCCAGTGATGGACGACGTCACCAAGCTCGTCGAAGTCGAGAGCACCGTCACCGGCCGATCGGAGATCTTCATCGACGCACAGCCGAGCCAGTTCAGCGACGGGTACTCGCTCGTACTCACGCCCTCGGAAGCACTCCGGCTGGCGCACGCGCTCATCGCCCGAGTCTCCGACCTCCGGACCGCTGCTCCACGGCTCGCCCCGACGCTGCAGGTGGCTGCCTGATGGCGCAGGTCACGGCGACTCTCCCGCCAGCGCTCGAGAACGCGTCCGCGGTCGAGGTGACGAACGGGTGGTCGCAGGGTGAGGGCAAGCCCCGGACCCGTCACCTCGACGTCGTGCTCCTGACGCTCAACGCCGCCGGCACGCACGAGCTCGCGTGGCACGGAACCCCTTCAGAAGCCGAGCACCTCGCGGCTGAGCTGAACGCGATGGCGAACCGCGTGCGGCGAGTCAGCTGACCGGGCACACCACACAACTGAAGACGAAGGAGGTGACCAGGTGACCGACGCGAGATTCCCGGAACGCTACCTCAGCGACCGCAAGGTGCTGCGTCTCTCAGCGGACGAATTCCGCGGGTGGGCGTTCGCGACCATCTGGTCCGTGTCCAACCGGACGGACGGGGTCATTCTCAGTGACGAGCTGCTGCTGGTCCCGTTCATGAAGGTCGAGACGGCGAAGAAGCTCGAAGCGTGTGGACTGTGGGTCGCCAACGGGGACGGATGGTCGATCGCGGACTTCCCGGACACGCAGACCAGCCGGCACGACCTCGAGGTGCTCGACAACATGCGTCGAGCTCAGCGGGAGAAGAAGCAGCGTCAGCGGGCCGCGAAGGCTGTCGGCTCAACCGACTCCCCTTCTTTCTCGGATGTACCCGGGGACAGTACCGGGGGACCGTACCCGGGGACGTCCCGGGGACGTGTCCCCGAGGACAGGACAGGACAGGAAAGGACAGGCAGGGATCAAGAGAAGTGGTTCGTGAACGACGAAATTGGCGAGATCACTGACCCTGCACCTTCTGTCCCTGCGCCCTTGGTGACCACTTGGGATGTGGCACCGATTGGTCGGAGCTGCACCGTCTGCGGAACATCAATGGTCGGTTACCCGGACTCGATGAAGGTGTGCGCCTCCCAGGACGACGAACACACGAAGTTCCGGACACAGAACGGATGGGCGGCATGACCTCCCGGGACGATCACGAACTCGACGTCACCCCGTACGACGTGCGCCTGCAGCGCTACCGCCGGCACGCCCGCCGGTGGGAGCAGCGAGCGAAGGCGAAGGAACGCAAGCTCGCCGACGCCCGCAACACCATCAGCTCGCTCGTCGACCAGCTCGACGCGATCGCTGACCAGCTCGACAACCTCACCACCCGCCTCAACCGACAGGAGCCCTGATGCCCCAGCCCGCAGACGACGACGAGATCCAGCGCATGCTCGACGCCGCCGACGACAACCCCGACGACTTCACCCCCGACCAGATCGTGAACCTCGCACGAGGCCGCGACAAGAACGCCTGAGGAGGCACCGCATGGACACCAGGAACCGCCCCACCGAGCCGTGGGAACAGCAGGCATCGCTCAGCGACTGGCTCGACCTGCTCGACAGCGTCGGCGTCGACACCCGGAAGGTCTTCGCCAACGAGCACGAGCTGATCCGCAAGAGCCTCCAGATCAACGTCCACTGGCAGCGCTACCTCGAGGACAAGCCCGACAGCCTCAACGGTGCTGCGAAGAAGGCAGCCGCGGACCCCGACGACTACATCGCGTTCGTCGACACCATCGTCGCCGGCGCGCTCGCCGCAGACCCCGCCGTCCATGAACGCGTCAGGGACATCGTCGGCCGGGCTGGGGGTATCGCATCAGCAGCCGCCTACCGGGCCTTCCGAAGCCGGGGAGCCGGTCTGTACAAGGCCCTCACCCCCCGCTTCAAGAAGGTCAGGGACGGCATCGCAGAGGCCGGCGCAGCCCTGCCCGACGGCGTCACGGACCTCGACTCAGCCGCGCGCGTGGGCGTCGAGGCGCAGTGGCTCAAGATCGAGGAGCTCGTCAAGGACTGGGACACCATCGTGTCGCTGCTCGAGCAGTGGTACAGCGCTGGCGTCTTCGACACGGGCGAGCGGAACCTCGACCGTTACACCGCGTCGATGTTCGTCTTCACCCAGTACGAGCAGGCGGTCGCCACCTACGGCGTCGAGCCACTGCGCACGGTCCGTCAGATCCTCACGTGTGAACCAGAACTACTCACCATCGATGAGGTCGACGAGCTCGGATCGACCGACACGTCGAGCGGCACGTTCAGCCGAGCCGACGCATGGCGACGAATGCAGGCCGACAAGGAAGCGCGCGAGCAGCTGCTCGAGGCAGCACCACGCCGCAGCTACTGACCGCACAGGTGGGGTCGCGGGCCCGAACGCGACCCCACCGCTGGACAGGTGCCCACCACCCCCTCCCCCCGGGTCCGTCCTGGTCGTAGAGGTGCTGTGTGCCTGGCCGCCTGCATTCCACATCATCCGAATTCCGGGACGCCGAGGAGGCGCGCATGGCCCGCAAGAAGGCCCAGGAGCTGGCCGGCGACGAGCTGCGCCAGAAGTACGACGCAGCCCTCGGCGACGACACCGAGTGGGACGAGAAGGACCTGGTCATCCTCGAGCTCGCCCAGCGACAGGCGAACGACATCCAGGCGCTCGAGGAAGTCCTCGCCGCCGACGGGATGACCGTCCGCGGCTCGGCCGGGCAGACCCGGCTGCACCCAGCGGTCGCCGAGCTGCGACTGCAGCGGCTGACGCTCACCCGGATGCTCGCCCAGATCCCACTGCCCGACGAGTTCGGGCAGCCGAAGAAGAACCCCGTCAAGCAGCGCGCGTCTCGACGCCGCTGGGACCGCGTACAGGCGCGGAGAGAGGGCAACTGATGCCCAGGAAGAAGAACGTCGTCGATGCAGCCCGTGTCGGCGTCCGGGATGCGCTGCGAGCCAAGTGGCAGCATCGCGCCGACCGCTGGGGTCTCATGCCCGGCTGCCCGTACCCGAGGCTCCTCGCCAAGCTCGACGCCGGCGAGACCGTCCTCGTCACCTACGTCGACCTGCTCGGCACCGGAGCGGCCGCCCGTCGCGGCGTGCGGTACCTGCTGCACGCCGACGGCACCCTCACCGAAGACCACTACATCGACCAGCCGGCGGCCGTGCCGGCCCACGACTGAAAGGGCTCATCATGGGCACGAATCTCCTCCCGTCCGTCGACTCGGACACCCTGCAGCTCCCTGACGAGGTCAGGGCTCGAATCACCGCGAACCTCGGCGACGTCGCGACACCCGAAGGCGCGGAGGTCGCCGCCAGATTCGGTCCAGTCGCCGCCGCACGTCCGGGCAACCGAATGGTCTGGCTCGGTGACTCCCTGACCCAGTGGCAGGACGCTGCGACACCGGCGAACACCGCGACCTCGTCAGCCTCCCACTCGCAGCGAGTCAGCCTCGGAAACCTCGCGTCGATCATGACCGGCCAGCGGGCCCTGTACGTCAACAACGCCGGCATCGGCGGGAACACCACCGCGCAGATGCTCGCCCGGTTCGACAGCGACGTCACGCCCTACGCGCCCAACGTCGTGCACCTCCTCGCGGGCACCAACGACATCGGTAACAGCGTTCCGCTCGCCACCTCGATCGACAACATCGCGAAGCTCGTCGCGAAGATCCGCCGCATCGGTGCGGTGCCGATTCTCGGCCTCCTGCCGCCGTCTGCAGCGAGCCCCGCGAAGGTGACGCAGTGGAACATGGCGATCCGCCGGTACGCGCTCGCGCAGGGCGTCGCGCTGGTCGACTACCACACGCCGCTCGTGGATCCGGCTACCGGGAGCTTCCTGCCCGCGTACCTCGGCGACGGCACCCACCCGTCGAGCGCGGGATTCGGCGCGATGGCTCAGGCGTTCGCCGCCACGGCGGGCCCGCTGCTGCCGCCCTTCTCGCCCTCCCTCCCGACGACGAACGCGCAGTCGAACAACCTGCTGGGCAACGGGCTGTTTCCTGGTGTGGGGTCGCCGTGGACGGGCTCGCCGCAGAGTGTGTCCGCGGCCGCCACACCCGCGGTCGGCAACTGGATGAACCTGACCGCCGACGGCTCCGCGTCGGGGACGATCTACCAGAACGTCCCGACCGCCCCGGTGCCGGGACACCGCTACATGCTGGTCGGCCGCGTGCAGACAACCCTCACCAGTGGCACCAGCGGGTTCCTCGTCCGGAACCGAATCACGACCGCGTCCGGCGCAGTCGACATGATGCCGATGAACAACATCCCCGTGGTGATCCCGGACGGGGTGTTCTTCACCGAGTACGTCTGCCCGGACGGCGCGACAGCGCAGCAGGTCATGTTCCAGATCAACTCCGGCATGGCCGGCACGATGAAGATCGCGCAGGTCGCGCTCTACGACCTCACGGCGCTCGGCGTCGTGTAGCGGAACGACAAGACCCCCTCGGGCTCCTTCGGGAGCTCGAGGGGGTCTTGACGGTCAGCTAGCTTCGGAAAGCTCCGACCCCTGGAAGTAGCGGGAATGCGTCTCCTGGACCTGCTCGAGCGAGACGCCGTTCAGGGACACGATCTCTACGTCCTGGTCGATACGCGCCCGCTCAAGTTCGAGACGACGTAGCAGAGCTGCTCGCGCTCCGTTCGGTCCGGTGAAAGACTCCACACGTCGCGTTCCCACACGCCTGTTGTACTCGATGACGAAGCCTGGCATCACGTGTCCTTCCGTCCTTGCTGGAGACTATCGAACGTCTGCGTCAAAGTCTGCATTGACTTCATGTAAGACCTCTCGGTCTTCGACAGGTTGATCCTCACACCTTCGAACCGGGCGCGCAGGTCCACAGGCATGGTCTGGCTCGGCACGACTCCTCGCTTGGCGTCATCCACGAGAAGGTCTTGCTGAGCGATCCAATTCCGAGTGTCCTCGATGTTGTAGACCCCGGTGATGGACATGTCGATCAGGCGTTCGATGATCTCCCGCCTCCGAGGATCATCCGGCATCTGGTCATAACGAATCTCACGACCGTACACATCCGCGGCTCGCTCGAAGAGGTTCGCCCACTGGCCCTGCAAGTGGGTGCGGATCTGCACCTCGGCACGACCAGCGCCTTCGAAGCGCAGCCAGATGTGCACAGCTCTGTAGCCGCTGTGCGGCTCTTTCCGAAGATCGCGGAGGGCTTCGAGACCATGGTCAAAGTGCTGCGCGATCGCCTCAGCGACGGCGTCCTGTTGGTCGAGGGTCATCTCGGCCTCGAAGCGGATCCCGGCGATGTCCTGAACCGTTCCGATGTGCATGCCGGGGGTCCGCTCGAGCTTCTGCAGGAGGGTATCGATCGTCTTCGGTCTCGACACCACGCTGGGTGCTATATCGCCGAGGAGCGGTGACCAGTCAATGGCCTTGATTTCAGCCTGCACCCAGGTGGCCAGGTCGTTGTAGTAGACCATCACATCTTCGTATGACGGGTCCGCTGGGTCCGCCGGTTGGCCATGGCGCAGCCTGCTGCTCATGCGCTTCATCTGCCGGATGCTCCAGACGCGCTCTGGAGGCCTCGTCGTGTCCCCCTGGCTGCCCACGGCGTTGATGCTACTCAGTCTCTCAGTTTGAGCGCTCACCCCCCTCAGGGGGTGTCGACGCCTGGAACGCCCGTCGACCGGCGACCGGGGCCACCTGTCCCGACGTCGCCTCGCCACCCGGTGACGGTAGCGGGGGACCTCTGACAGGGAGGACTACAGCCGCCGTGGCTCATCCGGGAGCGACTGCAGCCAGCGCTCTCCCTCCTCGCGCAGGATGAGCGCCTTCTTCTTCCCCGGGTACTTCGGCACCAGCTCACCTCGCCGGATCGCCTGGCGGACCGTCCAGTCGGACAGGTCGCAGACTGCAGCGAAGTGATCGATCGAGTACGCGAGTTGCCGCTGGTCTTCCACACGTCGATCGTCGCCCCCTCAACGTTGACAGGCAATCGACAGATCTGAGGAGGTGCGTCGAAGACATGCGCGGACTCTTGAACGTCCCGCGCGCTGGCAGCCGCGCAAGTACGTTGCACGCGTGAAGGACGCACCGGACGACAGCCACGCCCTCGACGTACCGGAGCTCGCGAAGTGGCTCAACATCTCCGAGTGGAAGGCCCGCGAGCTCGGCAACGACCTGCTGTTCCCATCGTTCCGAGTCGGCAGGGCGCACCGCTTCTGGCCATCAGAAGTGCGGGCGTACCTGTCGGAGCCGCGCGACCCGTGGAAGCAGTCACCTCAGTCACGAGGTCGGAAGCGGGTCGGACGAGCGCAAGCGGCGGGGTACCGAGGTCAGTGGCCGTCGCCGAAACCACCGCACCCGACGGAGTGACGTACCCGCACTTACCCCGCAGATTGGCTGCCACAGGGTGGAAGTTGCCGGAACCCTACGAGCGGGAGAAGCCCCGTTGAGCACACAAGCCGCCATCTAGGGGAAGAAGCTGGAATGCTCCGTCAGGTAATACGGGGGTTGCGGGTTCAAGTCCCGCTGCCGGCCCCAGACGAAGCGATGCCCCGGGCGAAGTCTCGCCCGGGGCATCGGCACACGGAACGCGGATCAGGGGGCGTTCCGGGCGCTGGACGCGGTAACCAGCCGGTCGTGCGACGAGGATGACACCTCACCGACCCGCACGTCCACACCCGGACCCCACATCCGCGGAAATCCGCACGATGTGCACGAACGCGCAGCGGTCCTGTCCGCTCAGCGTCCGCCAGCTCGGCACCAGCCGGCTCAGCGCCCGCCGGTGATCTTCCGCTCCCGCTGCGCGACGCCGGCCGTGCCGTAGGGGTAGTCGTCGATGCGGGGAGCGCTGGCGTCGGTCAGCCGGTCGAGCTCGCCGTCCGTGAGCACCAGGTCCGCGGCACCGAGGTTGTCCTCGAGCTGCGACAGGGTGCGGACGCCCAGGATCACGCTCGTGACCGCGGGCCGGGCCAGCAGCCAGGCGAGTGCGACCTGCGACTTCGACGCGTCGTGGGCGTCGGCCACCTCGGAGACGGCGTCGAGCACCTCCCACGTGCGCTCGTCGCCGTTGCGGGCTTCCCACGCCTCCATGCCGCGCCGCGGGTTCTCGCCCAGGCGGGTGGCGCCGGTCGGGGCCTCGTCGCGCTGGTACTTGCCGGAGAGCCAGCCGCCGGCCAGCGGCGACCAGGGCAGCAGACCGATGCCGGCGTCGAGGCAGGCGGGCACGACCTCGTGCTCGATGTCGCGGACGAGCAGGTTGTACTGCGGCTGCAGGGTGACGGGCGGTGCCCAGCCGTGCGACTTCGCCTCGTAGACGGCCTTGGTGACCTGGTAGCCGAGGTAGTTCGAGAACCCGTAGGAGCCGATCTTGCCGGCGGACACGGCGTCGTCGAGGAACCGCAGGGTCTCGTCGATGGGGGTCAGGGCGTCCCACGCGTGCATCTGGTACAGGTCGATGTGGTCGACGCCGAGCCGCTCGAGCGAGGCGTCGAGGGCCACGCGCAGGTGTCGTCGGGACAGGCCGAGGTCGTTCGGGCCGTCGCCCTGCGGGAACCGGCCCTTGGTGGCGAGGACGACCTGCGCGGCCTCGGTGGGGTGTGCTGCGAGCCAGCGGCCGATGATCCGCTCGGACTCGTTGCCGGAGTAGACGTCCGCCGTGTCGACGAGCGTGCCACCGGCGGCCACGAAGGCGTCGAGGATGGCGTGTGAGGTGGGTTCGTCGGCTTCGCTGCCGAACGTCATGGTGCCGAGGGTCAGCGTCGACACCGATGTCCCGCTGTTGCCGAGGAGTCTGTAGTCCATGGCGGGGACGGTACGCCCGGTGCCGTCCGACCGAGGGGACCCACGAGTACCCCTCAGCGCGGGGCGGACAGGAAGCGCAGCGCCGCTTCGCGGAACGGCCGCGAGGTCGGGGCGTTGAAGTGGTTGCGCCCCGGGATCTCGAAGAAGGTGGCGTCCGGCGCGGCCTCGGCGAGCCGGACCGCGCTGTCGCGGATGCCGTCCTCGCTGCCCGCGGCGATCAGGAGCGGCTGCGCCGGGGCGTTCTCCGGGGTCGGCTCGATGCTGTTCCGCATCCCCTCGACCATGGCCACGAGCGCGCCGAGGTCGTTGCCCTCGACGTTGCCCGCCATCGTGAGGTAGCCGTTGGTGACGCGGTCCTCGATCGGGGTGCCGTCGGCGATGTACGCCTTCGCCTGGTCGACGCGGACCCGACGCATCGGGTCGGCGTCCGGGATCCCGCCGAACACCGCGCGCGAGATCCGGCCCGGCAGCCGCTCGGCGGTGTGCCAGCCGACCCGTGCGCCGAGCGAGTAGCCGAGGAACGCGACGTCGTCGAGCAGGTACGTGTCGATGACCGTGGTGACGTCGGCGACGAGCAGGTCCATCGAGTAGGCACCCGGGTCGTGCGGCTTCGCGCTCGCGCCGTGCCCGCGCTGGTCGAGCGCCAGGACCCGGTACCCGGCACGGACCAGGTGCCGCGTCCAGCCCGAGGCGTGCCAGTTGAGCACCGCACCGGACGCGAAGCCGTGCACCGCGATGACAGCCGGGGCGTCGGGGTCGCCGAAGTCGTAGGTCGCGAGTCGCAGCCCGTCGGGCGACATCACGAACCGGGGGCGGGGCGCTTCGGGGACGAGTGACATGTCCTCTCAAGCGTATCGGGGCAGTGTGGTGGCCATGGACGGCTACGGCGGCGATCAGATCCGGGCGGCGGAACGCCCCCACCTCGACGCGGGGGAACCCCTGATGCAGCGCGCCGCCGACGGGCTCGCGCACATCGTCGGCGACCTGCTGGACGACCCGGCCGTGCGGCCGGTCGACGGGCCTGGATCCGTCCTCGTGCTCGCCGGCAGCGGCGACAACGGCGGTGACGCCCTGTTCGCGGGCGCTCGCCTGGCAGCGGCCGGGAGGCACGTGGCGGTCCTGCGCGTCGGCTCCCGTGTCCACGAGGCCGGCTTGGCAGCGGCGCTGGACGCCGGCGCCCGTCTGCTCGACGGCCCGTCCGGCGCCTCGGGACCGAACGCGGGCGGAGCGGCCGACATCCTGCGGGCCGCCGGCCGGAGCGACGGCGAGCGCCTGGCGGACGTCGCGACCGAGGCGGCGCTCGAGGCCGACCTGGTGCTCGACGGCATCCTCGGCATCGGGGTGCACGGCGCGAACGCGCTGCGGTCCCCCGCACGCGAGGTCGTGGACGCCATCCGTGAGCTCGCCCGCGACCAGCGTGCGCCGTTCGTCGTCGCGGTGGACGTGCCGAGCGGCATCGACGTGGACACCGGCGGGGTCGCGGACGACCACGTCCTGCACGCCGACGTCACCGTCACCTTCGGCGGTGTGAAGGCGGGCCTGCTGACCGGACCCGCTGCCACCCTCGCCGGGCGGATCGAACTCGTCGACGTCGGGATCGGTGCGGACCTGGCGACGACGGAGCCGCTGATCCGCACCTGACCCCTCGACCGTCAGTGGTGTTCGTACAGCACGGGCTCCGGCAGACCGTGCTCGGCGCGGATGCTGCGTGCGATGCCCTCGATGGCGACCAGGGCGTCGACCACGAGCTCCGGCGTCACCGGGAACGGCATGTTGTGGATGGTCTCGCCCTCCACCGTCGCCGCCTCGGCCACGGCGCGCAGCACGTCACGGTCGTCCACCGTCAGGCCGATCTCGGTCAGGGTGTTCGGCAGGCCGACCTTCGTGGTGAAGACGACGAAGTCCTCGATCTCCTCGGCCGGGGCACCCTCGAGCACCAGCTGGGCGATCGTCCCGATGTTCACCTTCTGCCCGTGCGCCAGGCCGTGCGCCTGCGGAGCCGCGGTCAGTCCGTTGTGGATCGCGTGGGCGGCGGCGAGCCCGCCGGACTCGAAGCCCAGGCCGGACAGCAGCGTGTTCGCCTCGACGACCTTCTCGAGCGCCGGGGTGACGACCTTGGCCTTGACGGCCTCGATGGCCTGCAGGGCGTTCTCGTGCAGGAGCTTCCACGACAGCTCGGCGAGCGCGACGCCGGTCTGGGTCTGCAGGCCGCCGGCCATGGTGTCGGCGTTGGCGCGCTTCGCGGCACGGGCCTCGACCCACGTCGCCAGCGCGTCGCCGATGCCCGCGACCAGGAACTGCACCGGCGCGTTGGCGACGAGCCTGGTGTCGATGAGCACCAGGTCCGGGTTGTGCGGGAAGAAGCGGTACTCGATGAACTCGCCCTCGGCGGTGTAGATGACGGCGAGCGCCGAGGTCGGGGCGTCGGTGGACGCAGCGGTCGGCACGCTGGCCCACCGGATGCCGGCGAGGTGCCCAGCGGCCTTCGCGGCGTCGATCGCGGAGCCACCGCCGAGCCCCACGATGACGTCGGCGTCCTTCGCGCGGATCTGCTCGACGAGCTCGTCGACGGCCTCGGGGGTGGCGAAGCGGCCGAACCCGACACGCTCCACGGCCAGGTCGGCGGATCGGAAGCTCTCGGTGACGGCGGTCTCGACGATGCCCCAGACCACGTCGTCGGCGACGATCAGGGGCCGCTTGCCGATCGGGGCGATGAACTCGCCGACGCGGGTGATCGCGTCCTTGCCCTGGACGTAGCGGGCGGGGCTCATCACGGTGCTGATGGGAGTGGCCATTGTGCGGTTCCTTCCGGTTGTACGACAGGTGTACGACAGGTGTCGGGGTGGCCGACGCCGCCGACGGTACGCGGGGCCACTGATCGGGAGGTGCTGATCGGTAGGTTCGGGATCATGACGTTCAACGACGACTCGCAACTCCGGGGCGGCAAGGTCAAGCGGCGGGGTCGCACCACGGCGATCGGCGGCGGCGCCGTGGGTGTCGGCGCCATCGTGGTGTTCCTGATCGCGCAGTTCACCGGCTTCGACCTGAGCGGGATCGTCGGCGGCGGCAACGGCCTGACGACGATCCAGCAGGAGGGCGAGTCCGCCGACGCCGCCCCCGAGTGCCGGACCGGGCGCGACGCCAACCTGCGCGTCGAGTGCCGGATGGAGGGCGCGGCCGAGTCGCTCGACGCCTACTGGACGTCCGAGGCGCGGTCGCTCGGCATCTCGTACACGTCACCGGAGTTCTTCCTGTTCCAGGACTCCACCGACACCTCGTGCGGGCAGGCTTCGGCCGCGACCGGCCCGTTCTACTGCCCGCCGGACCGTGCGGTCTTCCTGGACACCGCGTTCTACGACGACCTGCAGTCGCAGTACGGCTCGTCCGGCGGTCCGCTCGCGCAGATGTACGTCGTCGCACACGAGTGGGGCCACCACGTGCAGCAGCTGCAGGGGTCGTTCGCGAACACCGACCGCTCCGGCACGGGTGCGTCGTCGGGCAGCGTCCGCGTCGAGCTGCAGGCGGACTGCTACGCCGGGGCCTGGGTCGGCGACGCCGCCACGACGAAGGACGCGAACGGCGAGACGTTCTTCGAACCGATCACCCGCTCCCAGATCACCGACGCCCTGTCGGCGGCGAGCGCAGTGGGCGACGACAGCATCCAGGAGCGCGCGACCGGCCGCGTCGACCCGGACTCGTTCACGCACGGGTCGAGCGAGCAGCGACAGCGCTGGTTCCTGCGGGGCTACCAGCAGGGCGCGACGAGCTGCGACACCCTGAGCATCCCGGGTTCGGCCCTGTAGCCGCACCGACACGGACTGGAGGCCCGGTGCCAGCTGGCACCGGGCCTCCCGTCCGTGGTCAGCGCGTCAGCGCCCGTGCAGACGTCAGCGCTCGTCCGGCGGTCAGCGCTTGGTCGGCGTGGCAGACGGGGTCGCGCTGGGCGTGGGCGTCGGGGTCGCGTCGGTCGCCCCGGCGGCCGTCACCACGAAGGTGCGGAAGTCGTCGTTCGTGACCGGGGAGGTCAGCTCGTAGCGCTGCCCGTTCACGAGCACGAGCGGGGTGCCGGGGAACTCCTTGAGCGTCGAGCCGGGGATCGTGCCCCCGGACACCGCCGTCGTCTGCTCGTCCACCCACTTGGCGTAGTCCTGGTCGGCGATGCAGCTCCGGACGGCGCTGCGTTCCTGCAGCCCCTGCACGCCCGTGACGACGTCGGTGAGCTCGGCGTCCGTCAGGCCCGCGGTGCCCTCGTCCGGCTGCTTCGCGAAGAGCGCCTGGTTCACCGCGTAGAACTGGTTCGGGGAGTGCTCGGCCACGCAGGCGGCGGCGTTCGCGGCGCGGAGGGAGTACTTCGTGCCCTGCGAGCGGTTCGACAGGATCGCGACGGGGTGGATGTCGACCGTGGCCGCACCGGAGTCGACGAGGTCCTTGATGTAGTCGCCGTTCGCCCGCTCGAACTGGCCGCAGCCCGGGCAGAGGTAGTCGACGTACAGGGTGATCCGGACGGTGCCGGCCCCCTCGGTCGCGGCGCTGCTCGGCGACGCGGAGGCCGATCCGGACGCGGACGCCGCGACGGGCTTCAGCCCCTGCCCGATGGTGATGCCGCCCTGCGACATGGTCGACGGGCCGGGGCCGGCGGGCTTCACGGAGTCGACCAGCACGAGCGTGACGATCGTCGCGGCGGCGAGGAGCACGACCCCGAGCCCGATCTGCAGGCCGAGCCGGACACCACGCTGGCGTCGCTTCTGCTGGGTCCGGGCACGCTGGGCTCGCTGGCGGGCGGCTTCACGGCGCTCGTTCCGCGCGGCGCGGGCGGCACCCTCGGGGCGGTTGTTCATCGGTGCGTCGTCCTCCTGATCGGTGTCCGCTCGGCGTTCCCCTGCTCGGCGGACGGACCCGGCGATTGTAGTGGGGCGCTCTGGGAAGCCGCCGACCAAGGGGGAAAACACTGGCGCACCCGGGTGAACTCGTGTTGTATGAACCTCGACAGTCGACGGCGACTGTCCGGGGCCCGTACGGGCACACCGCTTCACTCGGATCGTCCGGCACGTACCTGCCGGTGAAGGAAGGACCGAACGCTCATGGCGTCCGTCACCTATGACAAGGCAACCCGTCTCTACCCCGGAGGCAACCGTCCCGCGGTCGACTCCCTCGACCTGGACGTCGCCGACGGCGAGTTCCTCGTCCTCGTCGGCCCCTCGGGCTGCGGCAAGTCCACCTCGCTCCGCATGCTGGCCGGCCTCGAAGAGGTCAACTCCGGTCAGATCCGCATCGGCGACCGCGACGTCACGGACGTCCCGCCGAAGGACCGCGACATCGCGATGGTGTTCCAGAACTACGCGCTGTACCCGCACATGACCGTCGCCGAGAACATGGGCTTCGCGCTCAAGATCGCCGGCGTCGGCAAGGAAGAGCGCGCCACCCGCGTGCAGGAAGCCGCCAAGCTCCTCGACCTCGAGGACTACCTCGGCCGCAAGCCGAAGGCGCTCTCCGGTGGTCAGCGTCAGCGCGTCGCGATGGGCCGTGCGATCGTCCGTCAGCCGCAGGTGTTCCTCATGGACGAGCCGCTGTCGAACCTCGACGCCAAGCTCCGCGTCCAGACCCGCACGCAGATCGCGTCGCTGCAGCGTCGTCTCGGCGTCACCACGGTCTACGTCACGCACGACCAGACCGAGGCCCTCACCATGGGTGACCGCATCGCGGTGCTCAAGGACGGCATCCTGCAGCAGGTCGGCACCCCGCGCGACCTGTACGAGAAGCCGAACAACGTGTTCGTCGCCGGCTTCATCGGTTCGCCGGCCATGAACCTGCTGCCCGCCGACGTCATCGAGGGCGGCATCAAGTTCGGCACGCTCAACCACGCGATCGACCGCGACACCCTGTCGAACGCCCGTGCCGCACAGATCACGGTCGGCATCCGCCCCGAGGACGTCATCGTGTCGCAGTCCGGCGAGGGCCTGCCCGTCACGGTCGACGTCGTCGAGGAGCTCGGCGCCGACGGCTACCTCTACGGTCACGCGGACGTGAACGGCCAGCGCGCCGACATCGTCGCCCGTGTCGACGGTCGTGCGCACCCGTCGATCGGTGACACGATCGTCATCACGCCGAAGCAGGGCCACGTCCACGCCTTCGACACCGAGTCGGGCGACCGCCTCGACGACAAGGCCGTCGTCAGCGCGTAACCAGCGCACTCCCCCGAGAGCCCGCGCCCGCCTCACAAGGGCGGACGCGGGCTCTCGGCTGTCCCCGACACCAGAGGAACCACCGTGCCCGACTCGATGTCCATCACCGCCGCCACCGTCGACCCCGGCCTGCTCGACCTGCCGTGGGACCTGCCGCTCGCCGACTGGCCCGACGACACGATCGTCGCGCTGCCGAAGGGCATCTCGCGGCACCTCGTGCGGTTCGTGCACCTGAGCGGGTACGTCGCCGCGGTGAAGGAGACCGGCGAAGAGGTCGCCCGGTCCGAGTACGAGATGCTCCGGACCCTGCAGCGCATGGACGTGCCGTGCGTGGACCCGGTCGCGGTCATCACGAACCGCGTCGACGCCGACGGTGAACCACTGCACCCCGTGCTCGTGACCCGCCACCTGCGGTTCTCCCTGCCGTACCGCGCGCTCTACTCACAGACGCTGCGCCCCGAGACCGCCACCCGTCTGGTCGACGCCCTCGCGCTGCTGCTCGTCCGCCTGCACGTCATCGGCTTCTACTGGGGCGACGTGTCCCTGTCGAACACGCTGTTCCGTCGCGACGCCGGAGCCTTCGCCGCGTACCTGGTCGACGCCGAGACCGGCAAGCTCTACCCCGGCGGGCTGTCGAACGGTCAGCGCGAGAACGACCTCGAGGTCGCCCGCGTGAACATCGCCGGCGAGCTGCTCGACCTCGAGGCCGGCGGACGACTCGACGAGAACGCCGACCCCGTCGACGTCTCGAACCGCATCGTCGCCCAGTACCGGACGCTCTGGACCGAGCTCACCGGCACCGAGCAGTTCGACATCAAGGAACGCTGGCGCATCAACGACCGCGTCGAGCGCCTGAACGAGCTCGGCTTCGACATCGAGGAGCTCTCGATCCACACGACCGAGGGCGGCTCGCAGGTCCGGATCCAGCCGAAGGTCGTCGACGCCGGGCACCACCAGCGCCGACTGCTGCGGCTCACCGGGCTCGACGCCGGCGAGAACCAGGCCCGGCGCCTGCTCAACGACCTCGACTCGTACCGTGCCCGCAACGGCCGTGACGAACTCGACGAGGAGATGGTGGCGCACGAGTGGGTATCACGGGTCTTCGAGCCCGTCGTCCGCTCGATCCCCCGTGACCTGCGCGGCCGGCTCGAACCCGCCGAGGTGTTCCACGAGCTGCTCGAGCACCGCTGGTTCATGTCCCAGCAAGAGGAGCGTTCCGTCTCCCTGCCCGAGGCCACGACCGCCTACATCAACGACGTGCTCCGACACCGTCGCGACGAGCGCCTGCTCATCAACCCGCCGACCTCGTCGATCACCGTGCCGATCCCGGTGCTGGACGACGACGCCGACGAGTCCGCCGAGTCCGACGACGTCGACGACTGGCGCGCCACGGTCTGACGCGGTCCCCGCTCGGTCACGGCACCCCGCCGGGCGGACGTCGAGCGGTCACGGACCGTCGCCTGCGGCGTCGCGCAGCGACGATTCGTGACCACACGGCGGGCACCAGCCGACGTGTCCTGACCGTTCGGGGGGTCGGCAACGCGACCGCCTGGAGGCCCGTCCCGGGTCCCGGGGACCGGCGCCGGCCCTCCAGACCGTCACGCCCAGCCCCGCCGGTGGTGACGTTGGACGTCGAGCGGTCACGACACCCCGCCGGGCGAACGTCGACCGGTCACGGACCGTCACCTGCGGCGTCGGGCAGCGACGACGCGTGACCGCACGGCAGGCACCAGCCGACACGTGTCCTGACCCTTCGAGCCCGCCCCAGGCAGCACCGTGAGCAGGAATGGCCGCCTCCCGCTCGGGGAGGCGACCATTCCTGCACACGAAGTGCTGTGGCTACGCGGTGCGACGGCGCCGCGCGACCTCCCACAGGGTGACGCTCGCGGCGATGCCGGCGTTCAGGGACTCGGTGGCGCTCGAGATCGGGATCGACACGATCGCGTCACAGGTCTCGGTGACCAGGCGCGACAGGCCCTTGCCCTCGGAGCCGACGACGATCACGAGCGGGCGGTCGGCGAGCTCGAGGCCGTCGAGCTCCACGTCACCGTCGCCGTCCAGGCCGAGGACGAACAGGCCCATCGACTTCAGCGACTTCAGGGTCTGCGTGAGGTTCGGGGCCATCGCGACGGGCGTGCGTGCCGCGGCACCGGCCGAGGTCTTCCACGCCGACGCCGTCACGCCGACCGAACGACGCTGCGGCACGATGACGCCGTGTCCGCCGAAGGCCGCGGTCGAGCGGATGATCGCGCCGAGGTTGCGGGGGTCCGTGATGCCGTCGAGCGCGACGAGCAGCGGGACCTGGTCGCGCGAGAACGCCTGCTCGACGATGTCCTCGGACACGGCGTACTGGTACGCCGGCACCTTGAGGGCGACGCCCTGGTGCACGCTGTCGTGTCCGGTGATGCGGTCGAGCTCGGGACGCATGAGCTCGATGATCGGCACGCCACGGTGGTTGGCGAGCGCGAGGATCTCCTTCACGCGGTCGTCGACCTCGATGCGCGACGCGATGTAGAGCGTCGACGACGGGGTCTTCGTCCGCAGGGCCTCGAGCACGGAGTTGCGCCCGGTCACCAGCTCGGAGTCGTCGGTCTTGCGTGCCGGCGGACGGCCCGTGCGACCCTGCGGGGTGCTCGAGGAACCGTGCCGACCCTTGGCCGCCTCGAAGCGGTCCTTCGCGGCCTTGCGCTTGCCGGCGGGGTGGTACGGGCGGTCCTCGGCCTTCGGGGTCGGCTTGCGACCCTCGAGCGCCTGGGCGCCCTGTCCGCCGGAACCGACCTGCTTGTTGCCCTTGCGACCGGTGCGGACGGCGCCGGGCCGACCCTTCTTGCTTCCCGAGACGTTCTTCATGCGTAGCTCCTGTTCGGCACTGCCGTATTCAGGCGATGCTCCAGCGTGTTCCGGACGGCGTGTCCTCGATCGTGATGCCCGCGGCGGCGAGGTCGTCGCGCACGCGGTCGGCCGCGGTGAAGTCCCGTGCTGCCCTGGCGTCCGCGCGCTCCTGCACGAGGCGTTCGACGAGGGCGGCGAGCGGGCCTGCCGAGGTGTCGTGGCCGCCGCCCGACCAGTGGGCGGCTCGCGGGTCGATGCCGAGCACCTCCACCATCGCAGCCACCTGATGGTACGCGGTCCCGAGCGTTTCCGCATCGTCGGCGTCCAGGGCGGCGTTGCCGGTGCGCACGGTCTCGTGCAGCACGGCCAGGGCCTGGGGCACGGACAGGTCGTCGTCCATGGCCGCGGCGAAGGCCTCGGGCACGGCCGGGGCGTCGGCGAGGTGGACGCCCTCGAGCCGGGTCTCGGCGCGCTCGAGGAACCCGGCGATGCGGTCGTACGCCGCCTCGGCCTCGGCCAGGGACCCCTCGTGGTGGTCGATCGACGAGCGGTAGTGGGCTGCACCGAGGAAGTAGCGCACGACGGCGGGACGAGCGGACCCGAGGAAGTCCGCAGCGAAGATCGAGTTGCCGAGCGACTTCGACATCTTCTGACCCTCGACCGTCACCAGGCCGTTGTGCAGCCAGTACGACGCGAACGGGTCCCCGGCGGCCGTGGACTGCGCCAGCTCGTTCTCGTGGTGCGGGAAGCGCAGGTCGAGCCCGCCGCCGTGGATGTCGAACGCCGGGCCGAGGTACCGACGGGACATCGCCGAGCACTCGATGTGCCAGCCCGGGCGGCCGGCGCCCCACGGGGAGTCCCAGTTGGCCGTCGACGGCTCGCCGGGCTTCGCACCCTTCCAGAGCGCGAAGTCACGAGCGTCGCGCTTGCCACGCGGATCGGCGTCGGCGGCCTCGACCATGTCCTCGCGCCGCTGCCGGGTGAGCACCCCGTAGTCGGACCAGCTGCCGGTGTCGAAGTAGACGTCACCGGAGCCGTCGTCGGCGGCGTAGGCGTGCCCGCGGTCGATCAGGCGCTGGATGATCTCGTGCATCTGCGGCACGCTCGCCGTGGCCCGCGGCTCGTACGTCGGGGGCAGGATGCCGAGGGCGTTGTACGCGGCCGTGAACTCGAGCTCGACCCGGTAGGCGCGGGCGAACCACTCCTCGTCCGTGCCGGCAGCCAGGTCGAGGACCTTGTCGTCGATGTCGGTGACGTTGCGCACCAGGGTCACCCGGTACCCGCGGTGGGTGAGCCACCGACGCCAGATGTCGTACACGAGCGCGGACCGCAGGTGCCCGATGTGCGGCGACGACTGCACCGTCGGACCACAGACGTAGACGCTCACGTGTCCGTCGACCAGGGGCACGAGGTCGACGACGGCTGCGGCGCGGGAGTCGTAGAGGCGAACGGTCACGCCTCAACCCTAATCGGCGCGGGGCCGCGGTTTCAGGAGGGACGCACGAGTGCCGTGGCGATCGCCGCGAGCCCCTCGCCACGGCCGGTGAAGCCGAGGCCGTCGGTCGTCGTGCCGGACACGGCGACGGGCGCACCGACGACCGCGGACAGGGCGTCCTGCATCTCGTCGCGGCGACGTCCGATGCGCGGCCGGTTGCCGATGACCTGCACGGTGACGGACACCGGCTCGAGTCCGGCGTCGGCGAGCAGCGCGACCGCACCCCGGACGAAGACGTCGCCCGTGGCACCGGCGTACCGCGGGTCAGCGGTGCCGAAGCGTCCGCCGATGTCGCCGAGGCCCCCGGCGGAGAGCAGGGCGTCGCACACCGCGTGCGCCACCGCGTCGCCGTCGCTGTGCCCGGAGAGGCCGGGTTCGCCGGGGAAGTCGAGCAGGCCGACGCGGCAGGGCGAGGCGTCGTCGAAGGCGTGCACGTCGACCCCGAGCCCGAGCCGGACCGCGACGACGGCGTCGGCCGTCCCCGCACCGGCACCACCATTCGCCTCGGTCCGCGCCCGCACGATCGACTCGGCCCGGCCGAGGTCCCACGGCGTCGTGATCTTGAAGGCGTCGGCGTCACCCGGCACGAACCGGACGGTGCCGCCGACGGCCTGGAACACCCCGGCGTCGTCCGTCTCGGACTGCGACGACACCGTGTAGGCCCGCCGCAGTGCCGCGAGCGGGAAGCCCTGCGGCGTCTGCACCCCGACGAGCGCCGCACGGTCGACGGTCTCGACGACGACGTCACCGTCGACCCGCTTCACCGTGTCCGTGACGGGGAGCGCCGGCACGACGCCCGCACCGTCACCGGCGGCGACGGCGTCGAACACCCGCGAGAACTGTGCCGCGGGCGTGAGGCATCGCGCCGCGTCGTGCACGAGCACCGTGGAGACGGAGTCCGGTAGGACGGCCAGGCCGGCCTCGACCGAACCGTGGCGATCCGCGCCTCCGGCGACGACGGCCGTGTACGCGACCGCAGCACCCGCGACCGAACCGACCACCTGCCGGCACTCGTCCAGGTGCGACGCCGGTGCGACGACGACGACGAGCGTCGGTGACGGCAAGGCGAACAGGGGTTCGAGCGCCCGCGCGAGCATGAGCGAACCGGCCACGGGCACGAACGCCTTCGCGGTCCCGATGCCGAGCCGGGTGCCGGAGCCGGCCGCAACGACGACGACCGCCCGGTCCACCCCTTCGGGGAACCGTGCGGTCGTCGTTCGTGCTGTCGTGTTCAGTGCGCTGTCGTCAGGCTCAGGAAGCCAGGACCTCGTCGAGGACGGTCGATGCCTTGTCCTCGTCGGTCTTCTCGGCCAGCGCGAGCTCGGAGATCAGGATCTGCCGGGCCTTGGCCAGCATCCGCTTCTCACCCGCGGAGAGCCCGCGGTCCTGATCGCGCCGCCAGAGGTCGCGGACGACCTCGGACACCTTGATGACGTCACCGGAAGCGAGCTTCTCGAGGTTCGCCTTGTAGCGGCGTGACCAGTTGGTGGGCTCTTCCGTGAACGGCGCCCGGAGGACCTCGAACACCTTGTCGAGCCCTTCCTTGCCGATCACGTCGCGGACGCCGACCAGGTCGACGTTGTCCGCCGGGACCTCGATCGTCAGGTCACCCTGCGTCACCCGCAGTTTCAGGTAGACCTTTTCCTCGCCCTTGATGACGCGAGTCTTGACTTCAGAGATGGTTGCCGCCCCGTGATGGGGGTAGACGACGGTCTCGCCGACCTCGAATTGCATGTATCAGGCTCCGTTCCCAGACATCCAGTTTACCACAGGGGCCGTTCCGGTAAGGGGACCCTCAACGCTCACCCCTCCCGGTGATCGCTAGGATGGGCGCGGGGACCGCCCGGTCCTCATCGTGACTTACGGAGGAATCTCTTGCGACCTCGGGTACTCGTGTCCGTCGCCGTTGCGGCAACCATCGCGCTCGGCGCCACCGGGTGCGAGTTCATGTCGCCGGCCCACACCGTCGACATCAAGCAGATCACCGACGGCGTGGACGTCTCGACCGGCAAGGTCGACGTGCGGAACGCCCTCCTGATCTCGGACGACGGTGAGAGCGCCCGCTTCATCGGCACGCTCGTGAACAACGACGACCAGGACGACTACACCGTCTCGATCGAGATCGGCGGCGCCACCCAGACCGTCGACGTGCCGGCGAACACCCACGTCGACCTCGCCATGGCCGCGGGTGCGGGCAGCGACGACGAGTCGAGCGTGCAAGAGGGCGACACCACGCAGGGCACCACCGCCGGTGACGCCGAGCCGATCGTGTTCGACAAGGCGGACGCGAAGCCGGGTTCGCTCGTCAAGGTCTACTTCAGCTACCCCGACGCCGAGGGTGTCTCGGCGAACGTGCCGGTGCTGACGAGCTCGCAGGAGGAGTACCAGACCCTCGCGCCGAGCCCGACCCCGACGCCCACCTCGACGTCGCCGTCCGAGAGCGGCGCGCAGTCGACCGGCGAGGCCGTCCCCGGCACGCAGCCGACCGACTCGCAGACGGATTCGTCCGAGGGCGACAACGGCACCAACTGACGCCGACGGGCGCGGCTGAGACCGCGCCCGGATCGTTCGCACAGGAGGCCCGGTGCGAGTCCCGAGGACTCGCACCGGGCCTCCTGTCCGTCCGCCTCAGGCCTCGATGCGGTAGCCGAGGCCGCGGACCGTCACCAGGATCTCGGGGGTCGACGGAACCCGCTCGATCTTCGAGCGGATGCGCTTGATGTGCACGTCGAGGGTCTTGGTGTCGCCGAAGTAGTCGGAACCCCACACCCGGTCGATGAGCTGCCCGCGGGTCAGCACACGGCCGGCGTTCCGGAGCAGCAGTTCGAGGAGCTCGAACTCCTTGAGCGGCATCGGGGTCTCGGACCCGTCGACCGACACCGTGTGCCGCTCGACGTCCATCCGGATGCCGCCGACCTGCAGGATCCCGCTGTCCGCCGGGTCGTCCTCGGTCCGGCGACGGAGCACGGCACGGATCCGGGCCAGGAGCTCCCGGGTCGAGTACGGCTTCGTCACGTAGTCGTCGGCGCCGAGCTCGAGCCCGACGACGATGTCCACCTCCGAGTCCTTCGCGGTCAGCATGATGATCGGCGCGTTCGACCGGGTCCGGATCTGCCGGCACACCTCCGTGCCGCTCAGGCCCGGCAGCATGAGGTCGAGGAGCACCAGGTCGGGGTTCTCCGCGTCGAACTTCGACAGCGCGGTCACGCCGTCCGCAGCGACGGAGGTCTCGTACCCCTCACGCTGCAGCAGGAACTCCAGGGGCTCGCTCAGGGCCGGCTCGTCGTCGACGATGAGGATCTTGGTCACGATGGCTGCTCTTCCAGTTGCTCTTCGAGTGCTGTGGTCAGTTCGGGATCTGCCTCGGGCAGACGGATGGTGAAGGTCGAACCCTTGCCGGGCTGCGACCAGACGCGCACGTCACCACCGTGGTTGCTGACGACGTGCTTGACGATCGCGAGCCCGAGGCCGGTGCCCCCGGTGGCACGCGACCGTGCGGGATCGACACGGTAGAACCGTTCGAAGACGCGGTCGAGGTCGGCCTCGGGGATGCCGACGCCCTGGTCGGTGATCGCGATCTCGACGAAGCCCTTCGACGACCGGACGCCCACACCGACGCGGGTGTTGTCCGGCGAGTACTTCACCGCGTTGGCGATGAGGTTCGACACCGCGACCTGCAGCAGCCCGCGGTCGCCCATCACCCGCAGCTTCGACTTCTTGGCGCGGATGATCTCGATCGAGCGGGCGCGGGCGACGACCTCGTTCGCGTCGATCGCGGCCTGCACGATCTTGTCGATGCCGGTCTCCTCGCTGTTCTCGAGCGCGTCGACGGACTGCAACCGGGACAACTCGATGATGTCCTTCGTCAGCGCCCCGAGCCGCTCGGACTCGGTGATCAGCTGCGCGGCGAACTTCTTCACGTGCGCGGGGTCGTCGGCGGCGAGGACGAGGGTCTCGGACAGCAGGCCGATCGCGCCGATCGGCGTCTTCAGCTCGTGCGAGATGTTGGCGACGAAGTCGCGGCGGACCTCGTCGATGCGCCGGCTCTCGGTCAGGTCGTCCGCCGTGAGCAGGACGTACCGGTTGCCGAGCTGGGCGGCACGGAAGCTGAGGTAGCCGATGAGCTCCCCGTGGCGGCCGCGCGGCAGCTCGAGGTCCTCCGACCCCATCTCCCCGCTCTTGCGCACCCGGTCGATGAGCTCGAGCAGTTCGTGGTGCACCAGGCGTCGGCGCACGACGAGCCCCGCCGTGAGGGCCTGGGGGGATGCCGCGACGACGGTGTTCGACGGGTCGATGACGACCGCCGGGTTGTGCATCGTCGCGATGACCGCTGCGACGCCGTCCGGCAGGGTCCGCTCCGCCACGTCGGCAGCACGAGCCGTCCGCTCGGCGGTGATGATCAGCACCACGACGCCCGCGCCGAAGACCCCGCCGAGGAGCATCGACAGTGGCACGAGCCACGCGTTGTCCATGCCGCCAGTGTAGGGATGGTCATGCGGGGTTCCGGTACCGTTCACCGTCTGCGGAAGGCCAGAACGCGAAGCGTTCAGCCCCGCGTCACCGTTCGTTCACCTGGGCTGACGACACTCGTCCGGTACGCAGAGAGAGGTACTCCCCCATGCGCGAAGTCTTCCAGCAGGAACTCCAGGACGTCCAGGAGCGACTGACCGAGATCGCCGGGCTCGTCGAGTCCGCCATCACCCGAGCCACCCAGGCCTTCAGCGACTCCGACGTCGCCCTCGCCGAAGAGGTGATCGCCGACGACGAGAAGATCGACCTCGCTGCGAACAGCCTCGACGAGATCGCGATCGACATCCTCGCCCGCCAGGCACCGGTGGCCCGCGACCTGCGCGTCGTCGTCACCGCCCTGCGCGTCAGCTCCTCGCTCGAGCGCATGGGCGACATGGCCGAGCACATCGCGCAGCTCGCCCGCCAGCGCTTCCCCGAGAAGGTCGTGCCGAAGGGCCTCCGCAGCACGTTCAAGGAGATGGGCCGGCACGACGTCGCGATGGCGCAGAAGCTCACGCGGCTGCTCGCCACCGAGGACATCGCGCTGTCGGCCGAGATCCGCGACGAGGACGACGCCGTCGACGAGCTGCACGCCAGCGTCTTCGACTTCGTGCTCGGCGAGGCCTGGAAGGGCGGTCCGATCGACACCGTCGACGCCACCCTGGCCTCCCGCTACCACGAGCGCTTCGCCGACCACGCGGTCTCGATCGCCAAGAAGGTCGAGTACCTGGCGACCGGCGACTGGACCGGCGCCTCCACCTCGACCGCGGCGGTCTGACCCGGCCCGATCGGTCTGACCCGGCTCGATCGGTCTGACCCGGCTCGATCGGTCTGACCCGGCCCGATCGGTCTGCGAGGATCGTGGCATGGCCCAGGTCGCGATCATCGTCAACGGCATGCCCGGTTCCGGCAAGAGCAGCATCGGCACGGCACTCGCCGAGGTGCTCGGCTGCCCCTCCTGTCGAAGGACCGCATCAAGGAGCCCCTCGCCGACGTCGTCGGCCCGATGATCGCCTCGCGGCCGCTCGGCGGCATCGCGATGGACACGATGTGGTCCATGGCGCGGGCCGTCGAGAACGGGGTCGTCCTCGACGCCGTCTGGCTGCCGTCGCGTGACCGGGACCTCCTGGAGGCCGGACTCGCGTCCGCCGGGTCGCCTCGCGCCGTCGAGGTGTGGTGCGACACGGACCGCGCCACCGCCGAGCAGCGGCTGCGCGACCGGTACGAACCGGGCACCGTGCCGGTGCGGCACGAGGTGCACGGGGACCTGGCCGACGTGCTGGCCTTCTGGGACGAGCACGGCGACGACGCCCGGCCCGTCGGGCTGCCCGGCGTCCCGGTGATCCGGGTCGACACGACGAAGCCCTACGACGTCGGGGCCCTGGTGCAGGAGATCGCGTCGCACTTCGTCTGACCGTCACACTCCGCGTGGTCGGGTGTCGTCTGCCCGGACACAGCGAAGGCCGCAGCCCCGTCGGGACTGCGGCCTTCGTCGTTCGCGTGGGTGCTACTTCTTGGCACCCTGGGCGGCCACGGCGGCGGCGCCGGCTGCGGCGGCCTCGGGGTCCAGGTAGTACGCGGGCTTCGTCGGCGTGAAGTCGTCGTCGAGCTCGTACACCAGCGGGATGCCCGTCGGGATGTTCAGGCCGGCGATGTCGTCGTCGGAGATGCCGTCGAGGTGCTTCACGAGCGCACGCAGCGAGTTGCCGTGGGCCGTCACCAGCACGGTCTTGCCGGCGGCGAGGTCCTTCGTGATGTCGGACTCCCAGTACGGCAGCAGACGGTCGATCACGAGCTTGAGCGACTCGGTGCGTGGCAGCTTGTCGCCGAGCTCGGCGTAGCGGCGGTCACCGAACTGCGACCACTCGGCGTCGTCGGCGATGGGGGGCGGCGGGACGTCGAACGAGCGGCGCCACTCCATGAACTGCTGCTCGCCGTACTCGGCCAGCGTCTGGGCCTTGTCCTTGCCCTGCAGGTCGCCGTAGTGGCGCTCGTTGAGGCGCCAGTCGCGCTTCACCGGCAGCCAGGCCAGGTCGGCCTGCAGCAGCGCGATGTCCGCCGTCTGGATCGCACGGGTCAGGAGCGAGGTGTACAGGACGTCGGGGACGATGCCGGACTCGGCGATGAGGTCGCCGGCGCGCTTCGCCTCCTTCTCGCCCAGCTCGCTGAGCCGGACGTCGACCCAACCGGTGAACAGGTTCTTCTGGTTCCAGTCACTGTTGCCGTGACGGAGCAGGACGAGCGTGGAGGTCATGCCTCCGAGTCTACCGAGCGGTACCGGCCCCGTACCCTTGACGCATGCCCATCGGGAACGTGACGCGCGGGACGACCGGGTACAACCGGCTCCGCCGCGTCGACCGGTGGATCGCGACCCTCCCGGTGCTGCGCCGGACGGACGACCCGCTCGTCGCCGACGTCGGCTACGGGGCATCGCCGACCACCACCCTCGAACTGCGCGACCGGCTGGCCGCCGTCCGACCCGACATCGAGGTGACGGGCATCGAGATCGAGCCCTCGCGGGTAGCGCTCGCAAACGCCGGGACCCGCGACGGCGTGACGTTCCGCCTGGGGGGCTTCGAGACGCCGACGCCCGGGCAGCGCCGGCCCGCCGTCATCCGGGCCTTCAACGTGCTGCGGCAGTACGACGAGTCCGCGGTGGTCGGGTCGTGGCGGATCATGCAGGACCGGCTGCAGCCCGGCGGTGCGCTCGTCGAGGGGACCTGCAACGAGGTCGGCCGGGTGGCCTCGTGGGTGACGCTCGACGACGTCGCGCCGCAGACGTTCACGGTGTCGCTCCGGCTCGCCGGGCTCGACGTGCCTTCGATCGTCGCCGAGCGCCTGCCGAAGGCGCTGATCCACCGCAACGTGCCCGGCGAACGGGTGCACGCCTTCCTGCGGGACCTCGACCTGTCGTGGGCGGTCGCCGCACCGCTCGGCACGTACGGGCCCCGGCAGCGGTGGATCGCCACCGTGCGCGGGATGCGTGACCGCGGCTGGCCGGTGCTGCACGGTGTGACGCGCTGGCGGCTCGGTGAGCTCAGCGTCCCGTGGTCGGCCGTCGAGCCCGCCTGACGCCAGCGCGCAGGCTAGGAGCGCTTGACGGCTCCGAGGCGGGGCAGGCGCGGGACGTTCGCCGTGGCACCGGCCTCGGGCGGGACGATGGTCTCCTGCGCCGCGGTCACCACGACGTCGTCGGCCTCGAGCCGCAGGGTCGCGGTGGGGTCGAGCGAGCGCTTCACCACGGCGAGTCCGATCGGACCGAGCTCGTGGTGGATCGCCGACGCCGACAGCCGGCCGACGGGCTTGTCGTCGAGCAGCACCGGCGTGCCGGGCGCCGGCAGCACGCCGTCGGACCCGTCGAGGTGCAGCAGCACGGCTCGTCGCGGCGGGTGCCCGAGGTTGTGGACCTTGGCGACGGTCTCCTGCCCGCGGTAGCAGCCCTTCGACAGGTGCACGGCGGAGCGCAGCCAGTCGAGCTCGTGCGGGATCGTCCGCTCGTCGACGTCGGACAGGGTCGGGCGCCACGCGGCGATCCGCAGCGCCTCGTACGCGAGCAGCCCCGCGACGGGCACGTCCGACGCGGCGATCGCGGTCGCGGTGCCGGGGGTGACCACGGCGATGCGGAGGGTCCAGTCGGAGCCGGGGTGGGCCTCCTGATCGGCGTAGCCCCACCCGCCCGGCGTGACGGCGCCCCACGGGTCGACCCACTCGGTGACGGGCGGTTCCGGCAGTTCGACGGACGCGAACGGGGCGTCCGCCCCGAACCAGCCGAGGGTGACGAAGTCGGCGGAGCGGTCGGCGACCTCGACCCGGAGCATGAAGCGCATCGAGTCGAGCCACCCGGCGAGCGGCGCAGCGTCAGCGCGCTCGGTGAGCAGCCAGGCCGTCGCACCGTCGTCGACGACGCGGGCCGCGTGCTCGACGCGTCCGGCCTGGTCGAGCACGAGCGTCTCGGTGCTGACGCCGGTCGGCAACCCGGTGAGCTGCTGCGAGGTGATCGAGTTGAGCCACGACAGCCGGTCCGGTCCGGTGACGGTGACGACACCGAGTCCGAGCTCGACGACGGCACGCCCCCGGGTCAGCAGGCGCTGCTCCCCGATCGGGTTGCCGAAGTGTGCGGCCACGGAGTCGGCGGCGACGAAGCCGTCACGCGCGGCGAACACCGACATCAGTCGACCTTCGCGAGCTGCCCCGAGGCGTGCGAGGTGAGTTCGCGACCGAGCGCGGCGATGTCCCACGCCCAGAAGAGCTTGCCCTCGACCAGTCCGTACAGGCGGGTCGCGGCGGAGTAGTCCTTCGCGTTCGGCGAGCGCAGCACGGCGTCGGTCGACAGGTCGATCCGGCCCTTCAGCACACGGCCGACGTAGAGCTCGTTGACGCCCGTCGGGTGGATGATCGCGGCCTCGACGTCGAAGCCGTCCGTGGTGTTGCGGAGCGCCTCGACGCTCTCGACCGTGCTGAAGGGCGTGGGCCCGTCGCCCAGGAGCATCGCGGGGCCGCGGTCGCCGGGCTCGGTGGGACGGTCGATCCGCCAGTAGCCCATCTCGGCGGCGAGCGGGGTGTGGTCGTCGTCGAGCAGCCAGGTGGTCGACGAGTAGTTCAGGTACGGCAGGCCGTCGTGGCTGAAGCTGACGCGCTGGCCGAACTCGTAGTTCCGGACCTCGTCGTCGTCACCGACCGGGTACTCGACCACACCGGTGCCCTCCCACACGCCGACCAGCCACGACAGCGGGACCAGTTCGGGGGCGAGGCCCTCGGGCAGCTCGATCAACGCTGGCCCTTGAACAGCTTCACGACGACGACCACCGAGATGAACGCGATCGCGAGCGACGCCAGGCCGAGGAGGCCGACGTAGAAGAGCTCGAGCGCAAGCAGCGAATCCATGCTCGGAGTCTACGCGGCTCGGCTCAACGCGCCAGGAGCACCACCGCGGTGACGAGGACCACGACGAACGCCCCGGACGACGCGATGCTGATCCGTTCGACCAGACCGTCCTTCGTGGCGGTGATGAGCTGCAACACGAAGCTGACCATCACGCAGGCGACGAAGACGAGCAGCAGCCAGGCGAAGGCGTCGCGCTCGGCCACGGTCAGCACGAGCACGGCCCCGACGACCGCCAGCACCCAGACCGGCAGGACGGACGTCAGCCGCAGGCGACGCTGGTCGGTGGGGTGCACGGGCTCGGTCACGCGCTCCATCATGTCAGGGACGTGCGGAACGCACGCACCGTGCGGTGCGGTGGTCGCGCCGTGCGATGCGATGCGTGCACCGTGGGGTGCGGTGCTCACACCGTGCGGTGCGGGACGACGCGCAATCCGTCCGGCCGGATGAGTCCTTCCCGAGCATCACTAGGATGTCTCCACGACGTCATCCACCTCCGGAGGTCCTGTGGCACAGCTCCTGGTACTCACCTCGACCGCGCCCGGAGACGTCCTGCCGAGCCTGGGCCTCCTGAGCCACCGGATCCGCCACGTGCCGGCCGAGGCCGCACAGCTGGTCAACGCCCCGCAGAGCGACCTGATGTTCGTGGACGCCCGCACCGACCTGGTCAGCGCGAAGGCCCTGTGCAAGATCCTCGCCTCGTCGGGATCGACCACGCCGATCGTGCTCGTCGTCACCGAGGGCGGGCTGACCGCCGTGAACAGCGACTGGAACGTCGACGACGTCGTGCTCGAGAGCGCCGGCCCGGCCGAGATCGACGCCCGCATCCGGCTGTCGGCCGGTCGTGCGGCGAAGGGCCAGACGAGCTCGAAGATCCAGGCGTCCGGTGTCGTCATCGACGAGGCCAGCTACTCCGCCAAGGTGCGCGGCCGGCCGCTCGACCTGACGTTCAAGGAGTTCGAGCTCCTGCGCTTCTTCGCCACCCACCCGTCACGCGTCTTCACCCGCGAGCAGTTGCTCAGCGAGGTCTGGGGCTACGACTACTTCGGTGGCACCCGCACGGTCGACGTGCACGTCCGACGACTGCGCGCCAAGCTCGGCGACCTCGAGTCGCTGATCGGCACCGTCCGCAACGTCGGGTACCGCTTCAACGTCTACGACGACGAGGCCGAGCGCCTGATGGGGCAGTAGTGCTGCCCGACCTCGGCTCCTTCGTCGCCCCCGGCGAGGCTCCCCCGTTCTCCGACCAGACCCTGGTCGACGTCCGCGCGGGGCGCGCGGCCGTCCTGACCGTCGACCGCGGGGTCGCGGTGGTCCGTGACGGCGAGCTGGAACTCGTCGTCGCCCAGGAGGCCCGTGGCCGGGGCATCGGCACGGCCCTGGTGTCGCAGGCACTCGCGCTGGGCGGCGGGGCCGCTCCCCGGCTCGCGTGGGCCCACGGGGACCACCCGGCAGCACGGGCGCTGGCCGACCGGTTCGGCTGGCGCGCGGTCCGCACGCTGCTGCAGCTCCGGGCACCCGTCGCCGAGTCCGATGTCGGCGTCGCCGCCGACGTCGAGCTGCCCGACGGTTACTCGCTGTCGGCGTTCCGCCCCGGCACCGACGACGAGACCGACTGGCTCGCGCTGAACGCCGCCGCCTTCGCCCACCACCCCGAGCAGGGTCGGATGACGCTCGACGACCTGCACGCACGCGAGGCCGACGACTGGTTCGCAGGCGAGGATCTGCTGCTGCTCCGCGACGCCTCCGGGCAGCTCGCCGGCTCGTGCTGGCTCAAGGTCGAGGACGGCATCGGCGAGTTCTACGCCGTCGCCGTGCGGCCCGACCTGCAGGGGCAGCGACTCGGCGGTGTGCTCATGCGTGCGGGCACCGCTCGGCTGCGCGGCCGTGGCCTGACCGCCGCCGCACTCTACGTCGAGGGGGACAACGAGCCGGCGCTGGCGCTGTACCGGCGCTCGGGGTTCACGCAGCACGCGATCGACGTGCAGTACGCGGCGCCGGAGCAGGCCGCCGGCCGGTAACATTGCGTGGTCGGCGAGGGGTCGGCCATCGGGGGGATCGGGGAACGCGTGGCGCAGGACCGTCAAGGGCAGTACGGCCAGGGCGAACCGCTCGGTGCGTCCTACCGACTGGTCGAACTGCTCGGGACCGGCGCCAGCGGAGAGGTCTGGCGGGTCGAGCACTCCGCGACCGGCGAGGCTTTCGCGGCCAAGCTCCTGCGTGCCGAACTCGCCGCCGACCCGCAGATCGTCGAGCGCTTCGTGCGCGAACGCTCGGTGCTCCTCGCCCTGCAGCACCCGTCCATCGTGCGCGTCCGCGACCTGGTCGTCGAGGGCGACCGGCTCGCGATCGTCATGGACCTGGTGCCGGGTGGGTCCGCCCGCGAGCTGCTCGCGTCGAACGGTCCGCTCCTCCCGCGGGACGCGCTGACGATCACCGCCGAGACCCTCGACGCACTCACCGCGGCGCACGAGCAGGACGTCACCCACCGTGACGTGAAGCCCGACAACGTCCTGCTCCAGACCGCGTGGGTCCCCGGTGCCACCGGTGCCGTCCGGGTCACCGACTTCGGGATCGCGTCGGTCGTGGCCGAACGCGAACGCACGACCACCGGGCTCCTCGGCACGCCGCAGTACATGGCACCCGAGTCGATCAGCCACGGACGCTCGGGTCCGGCCGCCGATGTCTACGGTGCCGGGGTCATGCTCTACGAGCTGCTGTCCGGTCGCACACCGTTCGCCGGACCGGGCACGGACTTCGCCGTGGCCTACCGTCACGTCACCTCGAACCCGCCCCCGCTCGACGTGCCCGACGCCCTGTGGGCCGCGGTGTCCGCCCTGCTCGCGAAGGACCCGAACGCCCGTCCGTCGGCGGCGGACGCGGCGGGGACCCTCCGTCGGCTTGCACGGTCCCTCGCCTCGGCACCCGCACTGGTCGCCTCCAGCGACCCGGACTCGTTCGACGAGGTCGAGCGTCCGGCGACCGTCGTCCGTGGGGTCCGTCCCGACGACGCGACGGGATCCCGGACCACCGCCACCGGGGACGACGCCGCGGTCGTCGGGCCGGCCCCGGAGCTCGGCCCCGCCGGGTCGCAGACCGTCATCCGGCCGATGGCGCGGCAGCCGCTGCCCGCCGCACCGGCCGCCGAGCCCGAACCGACGCGTCGGTTCGCCCGCCCCGAGTGGCTGACCGACCGTGCACTCCTGTTCGGCGGCATCGGCGTCGTGCTCGTCGCCGCGCTGGTCGTCGGCGGCGTCGTGTGGCTGCCAGGGGCCCTCCGGAAGACGCCGGGCGCCGGTACCGCGACCGCACAGGCCGCCAACGCCTACCAGCAGGACCGGCCACTGCCCACCGGGCTGGCGACCACACGGCGCGCCACCATCGACCCGGCGAAGGGCACTGTGGACCTGCGCGTCACGTACGCGGCGCAGGCGGCCACCCTCAGCGGACCGTTCCTCGAGGTGCTGCCCGGTGCCCGCTCGGGAGCCTCCTGCCCCGCGGTCACCTGGTCCGGCGAGGGCATCACCGCGAAGCGCAACCAGCCGTCACTGACCGGCGTGGACACCGCGTGCGCGTGGAGCCTGTCCGGCGTCGAGGTCCCCGCCGGCGGAGACGTCACCGTAGAGGCCTCGGTGCCACTCACTGTCAAGGACGGTGCAGCCCTGCAGACCTGGCTCGACGGCGTCGGCGAGGCGACGACCGCAGCCGTGACCGACGACGCCGTGCGCGGGACGGCCTACCCCGTCCAGCGGCTGCAGGGTGTCGAGGTCCGGACGCCCGACCGGACGGTCAGCCAGACGGCGCTGCCGGTGACCCTGGTGCCGGTCTGGCCGAACGGTGCCGACGAGCTCAACCCGCTGTACCGCAGTCCGAGCAGCGGGCGCCCGTCGCAGATGCTCGTCGACGTGGCCGGCGGGGAGTCCGGCGTACGGTTCGCCGACGGCTGCTCGGGCGCGTTGGCCGTGTCGTCCGACGGGCTCGTGGTCACCGCACTCTCCGTCGCCCCGTCGTGCACCGTCCGGGCGACGGTGGGGAACTTCACGAACCTCGAGAGCTCGCCCTTCGGGATCACGACGCGCGACTGAGCGCGTCTGCCACGCGCGTCCATCGCACGACTGAGCGCGACCAGCAGACTGACTGGAGGCCCGTGGCGGCGTCGCACGGGCCTCCAGTCCGTCAGTCGGTCGGGTCAGCTGCCTGCGGACGCGGTCTGTACCAGGCGGACGGCGCCGCCGGACGACGCGTAGCCGCGCCCCACGGTCAGCGCGACCGGTGCACGGCGCGGGAGCGTGACGCCGAGCAGCTCGCCGTCGTAGTCGACGTCCGGCTGCAGGAGCACGCCGCACCGCGACTTGCGGACGGCGCGGGTCCAGTGGCTGTAGAGCGACCGGAGGTCGGCGGACCGACCGGCGGCGACCACGCACAGACCGGGACGCTCCGTCGCAAGCAGGGTGGCGATCGCCTGGTCGCCGTCGTCGAAGCGTTCGGCGTCGTCGATGAGCAGCAGGACCGGACCGCGCTCGAGCCGCAGCCCGGCCAGCAGTGCGGGGACCTCGTCGGATCCGACGGCGATGCGGTCGAACGATCCCGAGGCGAGCGGTGACCGACGGTCACAGATCGCCCAGACGGCCGGGCGGACGCCCTCTGCAGCGCGTGCCAGTGCCGCCAGCGCCAGCAGGACGGTCGACTTGCCGGAGCGCGCCGGCCCCGCGACGAGCACGTGTTCGCCGTCGTACACCTCGAGCGTGGCCGGAGCGAGGTCGTCCTCGGCGATCCCGACCGGCAGCCGCCACGGCTCGCTGGAAAAGACCGCACCGGCACCGAGCTCGTCGACCAGGACGGCGTCGGGCAGCCGCCCGACCGCACTCGCCTTCGGAGCGGTGCCGGACCAGCGCTCCGCGAGGCGCTCGACCGCCTGCGCGAGCGGGACGTCGGGTGTCGCCACGTGTGACTGCAACCGCAGGACCGAGTCGATGAAGCGGCCCGGCACCGGTGGCGGGACGTCCTTGGGGCGGACGCCGATCGAGGCGTAGTCGTACGGGTCCGCGAGGCGGAACATCCACTTCTGGGTGGTCACTTCGTCCATCGCGGACGGCACGGCCTTGGCCCGTGTCGTCGACACGGCGAACGAGATGCCCAGCGCGGGCCCCTCGGCGTAGACGCGGTACAGGGCGTCGAGCAGCAGCTGGCCCTCGAAGTCCTGGTACTCGTCGCGCAGTGCCGCGAGACCGTCGATCAGCACGACGGCACGGCGGCCGCCCGGAGTGGCACGACGGCGCTCGAGCTCGACGCGCAGGTGGCGGAGGAACCGCGCCTGCAACTCCCCCGCGCCGGCACCGGAGCCGACGTAGGCCGTGGTGTGCGGCAGCCGGGCGAGCGGAGCCAGGTCGCCTGGACCCATGTCGAGCACCAGCAGGTCGAGGTCGTCCGGGCTCGTCGCGGCGGCGAGCTGCAGGGCGAGGGTGGCGAGCGCGGTGCTCGTCCCGCTGCCGGGGATGCCCATGAGCATGAGGTTGCCCTCGTCGAGGTCCCATCCTGTGGTGACCTGGCGCTGGTGGTCGGGGTCGTCCGCCAGGGCAACGGGCACCGTCCGCGACGTGTCAGCGGCGTCGGCTGCCCCCAGCGCACCCAGCTCGACGCGGTCGCCGAGTGCCTCGGGCCAGATCGGGCGCGGCGGAGCGTAGCCGGCGGCGGCGTTCGCCTGCCCGATCGACTCGATGAGCTGGTCGAGGTCGGTCACGTCGGACGCCGTCGGAGCCGGGGCGGGCATCGGCGCCGGAACGCCGAAGACGTCCGTCGGACGGACGGACACCGGCTGTTCGGCACGTTCGTCACGGGCTCGGCCGGTGACGAGGGCTGTCTGCACCGGGGTGATGTCGTCCTGGCCGAGCTTCACGTAGGCACGACCGGTCTGCTGGCGACCGATGCCGGCGGCCGCGGGGACGCCGATCACGTTCGTGGAGTCCTCGCGGCTCTGCACCCGCAGCGCGACACGCATGTTGGTGTTCGCCAGGATGTCCTCGCTCACCACGCCGGCCGGCCGCTGGGTGGCCAGGATCATGTGGACGCCGAGTGTGCGCCCGACCGCCGCGACGGCGACGAGCGAGGTCAGGACGTCGGGGAAGTCCTTCGCCAGCATCGCGAACTCGTCCACGACGAGGAGCAGGCGCGGCATCGGCTCGTCCGGCTTCGTCGCCAGGTAGGCGTCGAGGTTGTCGATGTCCGCCCCGGCCGCGGCGAACACCCGCTGCCGTCGCTCGAGCTCGGCCTCGAGCGCACGGATCGCCCGGTCGGCGAGCTGCTCGTCGAGGTTGCTGATCGTGCCGATGGTGTGCGGCAGCCGCTCGCAGGCGGCGAACGCGGCTCCGCCCTTGAAGTCGACGAGCAGGAAGTTCAGGCGCGTGGGGTCGTTCCGCGCGGCGAGCCCGGCGACGAGCGACCGCAGGAACTCGCTCTTGCCCGATCCCGTCGTGCCACCGACCAGGCCGTGTGGTCCGTCGCGGACGAGGTCGATCTCGAGGACGCCGCTCTCCGACGACCCGATCGGGGTCGAGAAGCCGGTGCGGGCGTCCCAGGCCGTGCGGATCGCATCGGCTGGGCTCGTGCCCGTCGGGGTTCGCGCGACCGTGTCGTCACCCGCGAGCAGCTCCGGCAGGCGGACGAGCGACGGCAACGACGCACCCGGCACCAGCAGTTCGGGATCGTCGAAGTGCGCCACGCTGCGGGCGCTCCGTTCGGCGGTCTCGGCGCTGAGGCCGGCGAGCACGACGTCCTCGACGCGGGTCCGGTCCTCCGGCCGGTAGACCGTCGCTGCGGCGTCGGCCCCGACCGTGATGATCGTCGTGCAGGCTGCGGGGAGCTGCTGCTCGTTGGTCGCGATGACGATCCCGCTCGCCCGTCGGGGCTGCTCGCCGGGACGGAGCGACTGTCCGGGCACGGTGCGCCCTTCGCCGAGCAGGTTCCGGGCGGGTGCGTCGCGGCCCTCGGTGAGCACTTCCGAGTCGACCACGACGAGCAGGTTCGGGGTCGGGAGTTCGTCGAGCGACTCCCGCAGCCCCCGGAGCATCGCGGCGCTCTGGTCGCGCTGCGCCGACATCCAGCGGGCACCGGTGCTGCTCCCCGCCACGCGCGCGTGCGGCAGCCAGGAGGCCCACCCCCAGTCGTCCGCGCGGCCGGCGTCGCAGAAGATGCCCACCGTCAGATCGGCGGGCCCGCAGTGCACGGTGGCCTGCGTGAGCAGACTGCGCGCCAGCGCGAGCGCGCCCTCGCGGTCGCCGACGATCCCGACGACGCCGGCGTCGGACAGGTCCGCCACGACCGGCGCAGCGGTGAGGCGACTGTCGGCGATGGCGGCTTTCGCCTCGTCCTCGAGCTTGGACGACGCCGCTCGCTGATCGAGTTCGGGGCGCCACGGTGCGTCACCGGTGCCGGCGTGCAGGCTCAGGAAGTCAGCGTCCTCGGAGCGTCGCTGCCACAGCAGGGTGGTGGGGAGCTCGGCCCGGCGGACGACGGTGGCCGGGTCGGGGACGAGTTCCTGCCGACGGGCCGCCTCGACCGCTGCGGCCTCGGCGATCTCACCCCGGAAGGACTCCACGGCCTCGGCGAAGCGGGTGTCCTCCTCCTTCAGGTTCTTCGCCCGACGGTGCTTCTGCTCGAACCACATGCCGATCGCGGTGACCGGCGACAGCAGCGCGAACAGGGCGAACCGGGCGTCGCCGAGCAGGAGGACCATCGCACCGGCGAGGACCAGAGGCGCTGCGACGGTGATCCAGCTGAACTTCGATGCCTGCGGGACCTCGCGCTTGGCCGGCGGGTCGACGGTCTCGGTCTCGGTGTTCCGCCCGGCTCGGGGCGGGCGGTTGAACGGCGCGGTCGCCGCGGGCGTCAGGTTGGCCAGGGAGCCCGCGGCCGGCACGGGGACCTCGTCCAGCGCTGGCCGGACCAGCAGCACGGCGCCGCCCACGATGACGCTCGTGGTCCCGGTGAGCAGGACTCCCTCGGCATCGATGCGCTCGCCCGCGATCACGGTGCCGTTCGTCGACCCGGCGTCACGCACCCGGACCCCGTCGTCCTCGCGCTCGATCGTGCAGTGCTCCCACGAAGCGCTCTCGGTGGGCAGCACGACGTCGGCTTGGGGCGCCCGGCCCACGACGAGCTTCCGGCTGCTCGGGACCGGTACGACGAGACCCGCGTCGAGTCCCCCGGCGAGGGTGACGCTCCACCCGTCGATCACCTGCGGCCGCTCCTGCGGTGCGCGGCCGATGCGGGACCCCTCGAGCAGGACGAGGTCGCGCAGCGGGGTCGCCGCACTGGTGCGGTGAGCGTCGACCGCGAGGGTCGTCTCGGCATCGAGTTCGACGCCGATCGCCGCCGAGATGAGCTCCCCCAGCGAGGACGCGCCGGACCACCCGTCGACCTCGACCGCTTCACGTCGGTCGTCGAGCTCGATCAGCAGGCGCATGCTCGCGGTGTCCTTCTCGGGTAGTGCGTGGGTGGGTCAGTGTGCGGTGGAGTCCTCGAACCACACCAGCGAGGTGGCCTGAGCCGCGTCGTCGCCGGATGCGTCTTCGGAGCCAGCAGCGGCGGCGTTGTCGGGTCGGAGTCCGAGTGGCTGTGCCGAGGCCGCCAAGACCGTCGCGGACGCACCGAGCGCCTGCTGCCGCGTGAAGTCGAGCGCCGGACCGGCGATGCCCGCCGCGGAGTCGAGGTCGAGCGCGGCGAGGGCATCGGTCACGTCGGAGGGCTCCGTGCTGCCGGCCTTGCCGACCGCGCGGACCAGGGCGACGACGGCATCGTGGCTGCGAGCGTCCGCTGCCACGGCCACCGCCGAGAACGGCCGGTCACCCGTCAGGTTCTGGGCGTCGGCATCGTCGGCGAGCACCCGGACCCCACCGAGGAACGCGGACATCGCCCGACCTTCGGCGTCCGAGGAGAGCGCCCGTGCGTCGTCGGTGGCCACCCCGACGGTGCGGAAGGAGCCGCTCAGGCTGCCGCCGGCATCGATGAGTGCGGCGCCGAAGGCCGGACTCGTCGCGTCCGGGGTGAGGACGACCGGCACGGTGACGTCTGCGGCCTGCAGTGCTGCCACCAGGGCACCCTGTCGTTGCGCGGACCCGCTGACGACGACAGCGTCCGAGTCCGGCGCGGCCTTCGGGTCGGCGTCCGAGGCCTCGGCGGTGCCCTCGTCTGCGTCGGTCGCACCGGTCCGCGAGGCGATGGTCGCGGCGAGCTCCGCAGTGTCGGCGGTGTCGTCCCCGTCGAGGACGTGCGTCACTCGGAGGTCTGCGGGCGCACCACCGCCGAGGTCCACCAGGAGCGGCGACTTCGCGTCGCCGAGCGCCGTCGTCATCGCGGCGCCGATCGACTCGGCGGTCGGCGCGGTCGACCACGAGTCCTTCTCGGCCGAGGCGTAGGGCACCACCACCGGGATGTGCTTCTCGGCCGCCGTCGTCAGCGCTCCGGAGACGTGCTTGCCGGACGACGCGACGACGATGCCCGCGACGCCGCTCTTCGCCAGGGACTCCACCGCGGTCTTCGCCCCCGCGGACGTCCCGCCGTCGTTCTTCGTGACGAGCGTGATGTCGGTCCCGCCGAGTGCCAGTCGTCGCTCGGCGACCAGGGCACCCTGTGCCGCCTCGTTCCACTCAGAGCCCTCGCCGTCGCCCAGGGTGACGACGACGCCGATCTTCGTGGTGTCGGGGACGTGCTTGACGGTGATCTCCACCGGCACGGTGGCCGAGACGGCCTCGGCCGGCGTGCTGCTGCCGATCGCCCGGAAGGTCAGGACGGCGGCGACCACCGCAGCGACCAGGAGCACCGCGATGGCGGCGATGACCAGCGGACGGCGATTGCGCGGACGTTCCGCCTCGGTGCCATCGGACTCGTCGATCGTCTGGTCGCTCATCGGTCCGCCCCGATCCGGAAGGTGTACAGCGTGGTCGAGGTCGCGCTGGCCGGCACCTTGAGCTGGAAGGCGGGCAGCGTCGTGGCGGCGTCGAGGGAGGCTCGGAACTGCTCCTGCTGGAGCAGGATCCCGGCGACGTCCTCGGCGCGGACGTTCGCGTAGCCCGCGGCGTTCTGCGATGCCAGGGCGAGCTGGTAGTCGGCGGAGTCGGACTTCGCCGCGCTCGTGGCCATCGCGCCGAGGATGCCGGATCCGTTGACCTTGCGGTCGCCCAGGTCGAGCATCACCCGGTTGAGGTCGCCGGTCAGCAGCGTGGAGGCTCCCTGCACGTCGCGCGTCGAGGCGCTCGTGCTCGCGGCGATCTGCTCGAGACTCGAGGCCGTCTGACGGTCGACGGCGGATGCCAGCTCGGAGCCTTCCTGCTCGAGCGTGCCCTTCTGCTCGTCGATCGTGCCCTTCGAGTCCTTCGTGACCTCGCCCGAGGTGGACCGGAGCCCGGCAATCGATTTGTCGAAGGCGTCGCGGACGGCCTGGTTGCTCGCGGACGCCGTGGTCGAGACCTTCCGCACCTGTGCGTCGATGGCCTTCTTGAAGGTCTCCGACGACTGGTCGGAGGCGTCCTTGAACGTCTTCTCGACCTCGGCAGCGAGGTCGATCTGCGTCTGGCGGACGGTCCCGAGCTGCGTCGCGATGACCGTCTGCGACCTGTCGGCGTCCGAAACCGCTGCGCGAAGTCGTTCGATCGTCGAACCCACGTCGTCGCTGCCACCACGGACGGCATCTCGGACAGCGCGGATGCTGTCGTCGAGCGCGGTCAGGTCAGTCCGCAGGCCGGCGATCGCGCTGCCGATGGACCCCTCAGCCGTCGCGTCGGCACTGGTCGAGTCGACGACTTCCTGCCAGCGCGCCGTCTGGTCGTCCAGTCGTTCGTCCATCGGGTCGGTGAACCCGAGGCCGGGCTGGAGCACGGTGCCCTCGGGCGCACCGGCGCAGGGCTCGGCCGTCAAGTAGCCGCGGAGGCGATCGGCGTCGGCCTGGTCGAGTTGTCCGAGCGTCGCGAGGGTGCAGAGCTGGTCCGCGACCGCCGAGTTCTGGCGCTGCATCGAGAGCGGGAACCCTGCGCCGTCGACCAGGTCACGTGCCGCCTCGGCACGGTCGTGCGTGGTCTGCACGGCCGTCGCCAGTGCGTCGATTCGCGTGCCGATCTGGTCCGCGCTCGCCGACAGCGCGCGCAGGGCGTCACCGGTGCCGCCGTCGCCACCGTTCTCGTACTCGTCGAGGGCATCGGAGATGCTGGTGAGCTGCGCGTCGAGGCCGGCAGCGCTCGCGATCGCGGCGTCCACCGTCTCGGGCTGCAGCCGCGCGGCGAGTGCCTGCCCGGTGCTCACCAGCCCGATCAGCGAACCGTTGATCGCGGTGGACGATTCGTAGAGCGTGCAGGTCAGCGAGTCTCGCGCGTCCGTCGCGGCGCAGGTCGTCGCGTCCGGGTCCTTCGGGCCGACGGCAGCGGTGAGCTGCGCACTCACCTGCTGCTTGCACGCCTCGCTCGCATCGGCGTAGCCGGTGAGCTGCGCCGAGACGCGGAGGAGGTTGCCGTAGACACTGCCTCCGGTGGACGGGGTCTTCGGCGTGGCCGCGCACCCGTTGCCGTCGAGCACCGTTGCCGGCGCGGTCGCGGACGTGTCGCCGAGCAGGCTGTCGAGGCTCGTGGTGGTCTGCTGGAGCTGCTGCAACACCGTCGACTGCGTGGCCTTGACCGTGCTGCCGAGGTCGCTGTTCAGGGAGCCGAGCTGTCCGGAGAGGGACTGCATCGTGCTGGCCAGGGAGGAGCTGCTCTCCTTGAGGCGCTCGGCCGTGCTGACGCCGAGGGTCTCCGACGTCGTCTCGAGGTTCGACCGGACTTCGGTGATGGTGCCACCGGCACGCGCCAACACCTCGTTCACCTGCGAGATCAGGTCGATCGTGCGGCGCTGGAGCGCGAGTTCGGAGTCAATGTCGGACCCGAATGCCGCGTTGACGACGCCCGTGGAGGACAGGTCCGTGGACAGCCCGGGCTGCGCGGCGACGTCGATGGTCGGCGCGGTGAAGTCCTCGACGTCGGCGACGAGGTGCAGCGTGCTGCTCGCACCGGAGGTCGGCGGAGCGAGCAACCGGCCCCACTGGACGACCGCGTCGCCGTCCTCGTTGGTGCTCACGACACCGTCGGTCGACGAGCCGGAGTCGGCCGAGTCCGTGACGACGCGGTCGGCGGCGGTCCCCGTCAGCACGGTCGACGCCGCGATGCTGAAGGGCGCGCCCACGAGTGCCGGGGTCGAACGCGACGTGCCGGCGACGTCGTAGGTCAGGTTCTTCGACGTGACCGTCAGGTTCTCGATCGTCAGGTCGATCGATACTCGACCCGAGTACCCGTCGAGGTCGGCCAGGTCCGTGCCGGTCTTCTTCTTGGTCGAGTACTGCGTCGTGATGCGCAGTGGCAGGTCACTCGCCGCCTTCGCGGGGTCGTGCTCGGTCGTCGCGGACGAGGAGTCCTTGCCTGCGACGGAGATCGCGGTGTCCGAGATCGACGTGATCGAGCCGTCCGCGGCGAGGCGCGTGTCGACGGTCTGCAGGACCCTCGAAGGGTCGGCAACAGGCTTGTCGTCGGAGGTGCAGCCGGCGAGCACCAGCGCAGCGATCCCCGTGACGGCGACCGTCCCCGCGATCCGTCGTCCGGTCCGTCGTGCTCCGGTGTTCCCGGCACGCTGGTTCATCACGGTCTTCCCCCCAAGAGAATCGTCGAGCACATCGATGCTAGTTGCTGAACGGCGTCAGGTCCGGGCTGGCCTCCCCCGGAGCCACCCCCGTTCGGGCCACAGCTCGCTACTGAAATCCAACATAGAGCATCCGTGAGGGTGCTCGGACCTGTCCACAGGGCACTGATACTCTGCCCGCATGATCCAGGGGGACCAGGGCATCACACCCTTTGAACGTCGGCGCACGAACGCACGAACAGGGGCGGGCCGGTGAACATCAACCTGTCGCCGGTGCTCATCGCGCTGATCGCCATGATCGCCATCCCGGCCGCCGTCAGCGCGCTCGTCCGTCAGAACGACCGGAAGCGGCCACCGTCCATCGTCGTGGGCGACGAGGCGCACGGCGTGCTCTTCACCGTCCGTGCTCGCCGGTTCAGCTACCTGCTGCTCCGGATCATCGGGATCGTCGTCCTCGTCGTCGGCGGGTTCTTCTTCCTTGTCACACTCAGCCTGCTCGACGACCCCGACGCGATCGGGATGCTCATCGCCGGTGTCGGCATGGTGCTGTTCGGGCTCCTGTTCGTCTACCTCGGCGTCGGGCAGAAGCGCCGTCGCGTCGAGGCGTACGACTCGCAGCTGGTCGTGACGCCGATGTTCCGTGCCGCGCGGACCGTCGACCCGGCGGCGATCAAGCGCATCCGGCCCACCACCAACCGGTTCGGTGGCCTCGACATCAAGGTGAACGGCCAGCGCGGCGTGATCAGCGTCCTGTCGATCGACGCCGCCTACCCCGAGCTCTGTGCGTGGCTCGAACAGCGGGCGCCCGCGCAGTGGGGTGAGTTCGTCGGGGCCTTCGGGCGCTGAGCGGCGCGCTGCTGCTGCACTTGGCCGACGGACCTACCGTGTTCGCACGGGCTCGAAGCTCTTCACGTACACGGCCTGGCGGATCGTGTTCAGGAATGCCAGCATCGTGAAGGAACCCTCGCCGACGTCGAACCGGTAGCGCTCCCTCTCGGCCAGCTCAGCCTCTTGTCACGATCCGCAACCCAGACAGCACAAGCGCCCCGCAGTCGGACGTCTCGAACACGACCTGCGACGTCGACGAGCCGATGGCCGTCAGGGAGTGAAGCGAGCCCGCAGTGCTGTGCGCGGAGCTGACGGTGCGAGTCGTTCAGTCCTGGATCACTCGACTGCAGCCCCAGTGTCCGTCGTGCGGTGCGGGGCAATGTCGCGTCGCACCGCTTCGGAAAAGGCCAGCACCAGCGCCCCCAGCTCGCTCTCGTAGGGCCAGGTGTCGGCAACAAGGCGGGCGGCGCCCTGTATCCCGCTGCGGTACGCCGGATGACCGGGCGCCTGCTCGAATGCGGCAATGAGGGCAGATCGTACGGCGGCTATCTGCACAGCCGACGCGGCGTCCTCGACGGCGTGATCGTCGAGTTGCTTGAGCAATTCCGACAAGGTCATGTTCTGCCGTGCCCCTTCAGCGCTGGAACAGCGAGTCCATCACGGGAATGTGCGCGTCGCCCGAAGCAGCGCTGAGAGTGACCGCTGGAAAGCTTCGGTCGCAGGGACATCGCCCGCGCCGTCAGGCGTGACCACGAACATGTCGCCCATGCCCCCTGCCCCCGTGTTCGACGCGGAGTAGATCCTTCGGTAGATCCGCCGCCGAGCAAGCCACGCCTCCTCGACGCGGAGCGCCTCGGCCTGGCGGAGGTAAAAGCCCTCCGCCTCACGAGCCCCCATCCGGCAGAGGAATCCGGCCACCTCGTTGCACAGCACGACGACCTCGTCCCGTGTGCTCCTTCGTCTCAACATCACCGCTCCGGCTCACTCGTCGTTTGGGCTGTCCCGCGATCCACGCAGGGGCGCCTCCGGGGCGGCCACTGCGGTGTAGCTGTAGATCTCCGGCGCTACCTTCAGGATCTTGAGCCCGGCACGCAGCCGGAACGAGCCCGCACCGACCGTGAATCGGTAGCGCTCGCCTGGTTCCACCGCGGACGCTATCCGCTGCATGCTGGACCGATCGACGCCTTCCAGGTAGAGGAGATTCCCGCAATTCGTGTGGAAGGTGACCTGGGGTTGTGCACCGCCGGCTCCCTTCGCGGACCGGGAAGACGACATGTTCGCCTCTGCCGAATCGACCCGACACACGACGTTCATGCGGTGCCCATCGTCGTACCGCCCGAGAATCGACGGGCCGAAACCGAACGTGGCCACCGGGAGCCCGATGATCAAGAACAACAGTCCGACGGCCTGCAACCGCTCAAGAAAGACACGTGCAGGGCTCTTATGAGCAGGACGAAACGTGCCATCAGAAGCAGCACTCACCAGTAAATGATCGCCTCCAGCCGCCTTCTTCGCCAACCGGACATTCGGTGTCTCCACGTGCCATGGATCCCCGCATCGCGTCCGCTCCGCTGGGAAGTCCGGGGTCGAGGTGGATAGTAGAAAAAGCGAGGTTACTGGCTTCGGTCGATAGCTCATCTTCCACACAAACCTGTTCGAAATCCCGTAGAGGCTAGCAGCTAGGTGCTTCACTGAACTCTTTCGCCCCTACTTGCGGACTTGGCTATAGCCGTAAACCGTCGGAGCTACTTTGACAAACTTGAGACCCTTCCGCAGATTGAACGAGCCAGCACCAACTTCGAACCGATACGGCGCGTTCGATTCAACCGAGCCGGCTATTCGTTTCATACTCGATCGATCGACCCCGTCTGCGTAGATGAGATTCCCGCAGTCTGTATGGAAGGTCACCTGCGGTCGCGAGCCTCCCGCGCCTTTCGCAGACCGTGAAGACGCAATGTTTGCTTCGGCGGAATCAACTTTGCAGGTTACTTTGATTCGATGAGAATCATCGTATCGCCCGAGCCAGGTCGGTCCGACCGTTAATGCCAGGAGAGGAATCACGATGACGCCTAGCACGATTGCTACTGCAATCACTCGATTCCCCCAGACGGGTGCCCTGCTTTTCCTCTTTCGGAGCAGCTTCGACGCAACCCGATCGTCTTCGGTGGACTTCACCAGCCGACCCTGGCCTCTGTGCGCGGCTGGGACCCGCACATCGGCTCTTCAGCGCCGCCTATGGCCCCGCTCAGTAAGGTCCTGCCGAAATCATCGCCTTGCACGTCCGGCCACCGCCATCGAGGGCACGGACCGCCGAGGACCGAGTACGGCGTCGCTGCGAAAGCATGATCACCAGCGAGCACGAGGGGCAAGGCGATTCCGAGTGCACCGATCGTCGCCGCAGCCATGAGGACGCCGCGATGCTGCTCGACGCCACCCGCGTGCGCGGGCCCAACCCCTAGAGACCATGCGTGAACGTCGAGACCGCGTCGCACGCTACTCCTGGGTTGCCTTGAAGTCGCGCACATCAGGTGCGACCTTGACCAGCTGAAGAACCGAGCGCAACCGGTAGGTCCCCTCTCCAACTATGAATCGGTAGCGCTGCCCCGCCTTGAGTTCGTCGGCCACCCGATCGACATTGTCCTTGTTGATACCTGAGTCGATCAGCAACCGCCCACAGCCTTTTGTCTCGATGACAACTTGACTGCCCGAACTCCCGACGCCCTTCAAGGAACGACTCGAAGTACTCCCCGCTTTTGCGGATTCAACAGTGCAAGTGACGGACATTGGGTGAGAATCGTCGTACACGCCCAAAGCGATCGGCGCTACGAAGAATGCCAAGATCGGGAAGACAACGACGAGGAAGAGCAAGAGCACGGCGATGGTGCGGTTCCGAAATACACGCCGCCGGGCGACGTCGGTCCCAAGCCGGGTCTCCGTATTCGGCACGGTTACGCTCTCTTTCTCTCGTCGCCCGCCACTCATGGCGCACGATGTGAAGTGACGGTAGGACCCCGCGCCCCTGCAAGGAACCCTGTTCCAAAGGTCTGGACAAGGTTTGCGCGACTCTGATCCCCGCCCGGGCGGACCAGCTCATTTGCCACGGCACCAAAGCCGCCTGCACTGTGGTTCACCGCACCACCGATCAAAGCGGTCGCTGATGGAGAACTGAGGTCCAAGTTCTTGACGATCTTAGCTCCGAGCGCCCCGGATCCCAGGCTGAAGCCCGCCCCCAGACCGAAGCCGGACGCCGCAGACGCCGCGTAACCGCCGGCAGTGTGCGAGACGTCTTCGTCGAACATGTACCCGCCGACGTTCTGCGTGGCACCTGACACTCCTGACGAGATCGCCGAGCGAGTAGTCGATGTCAAGGCCTGCGTGCCGATCCGCTGGAGCACTGGAGCACCTGCGCGAGCAGCCGCCGTCCCGAGTTTCGAGAGACCCAGCGCGCTTCCCCCTCCGGCAGCTCCCGACACACCACCAACGAGAGTGTCCAGGCCGACCTTTCCCCAATCGACCTTGCCGTTCTCCCCCCTGTTTTCCTTGATCGATAGCCCCCCGGCCAAAGCAGCTCCGCCGCCTGCCATCACGGCAATCGCGACTACCGGGCCGATCGGTGTGCACATCGCGAGGACTGTCGCTGCGACGCCGAGGCCGATGGCGATGTTCGAGATCAGCTCCGAGTGCTCGTCAGCCCAGTCACGCACGTTGGCGATTGCACCCTGATTCGCATCCCGGTACGCCTGCAAGTCCTTGTCAGTCGCCGGCCGCAACCCGAGCGGGTCGACGGCCTGCAACGGATCGTTGCCCGCGTACGAGTACGGGTTCCCCGACCACGCGGCACCCAGGATCGGCGCGAGCGGATCAACCGACAGGAAGCCCCGCGCCGCAGGGTCGTACACACGGGCCCCGAGCCACTCCAGCCCTGCGACGGACACCCCACCCGAGCCGGTCAGGGACACCCCCGCGGGCAGCCCGACGTCGGTGACGGCAGCGAGCGCAGCCCACGGGTCCGCAGCATCGGTCGCGCGAGCACTGCGCCAGGCGGGCGGCGTCACGGCATCGCCGATCGCGGTGACACCCCCCGGCAGGTCGAGCAGCGACGTGTCGGCGATGCTGATGAGCGACGGCACGACCGCGGCGGAGTCCCACCACGTGGCGACCCCACCCACCTCGGCGAGCTCACCGAGCGCGTCGACCCAGACGTCGAGCCGACCGGTCTCGGCGTACGAAGCGTCGCGGTCGACGACGGCAGCGAGGTACCCCAGGTCGGACCACGCGTACTCGGTCGTCGAACCGTCGGCGGCGGTCCGCCGGATGCGGCGGCCGAGACCGTCGTGGACGTACTCGATGCGGCCGGACTCGGCGGTCGTCGCGACCAGCTGTCCGGCAGCGTCGTACTCGTGACGCGTCTCGACACCGCCGACGGACTCGGCGACGAGTCGCCCACCATCGTCGTAGGCCCACGTCGAGTCCCCGGCGCGCACGAGCTGCCCGGCGGCGTCGTACTCGTACGACACCGCCCCGGACGGTCCGTCGACCGCGGTGATCCGCGCGTCGGCATCGCGCTCGATCCGCGTGCTGGTGGCACCGTCGAGCGTGGTCGAGGTGTGCGCGACGAGGGCGCCTCCCTCGTACGACCACGACTGCACCAGGTCGCCCGTGGCCGCCTGGACGATACGACCCGAGGCGTCGTAGGAGAACGCGCCGGCAGCGGTGCCGTCACGGTCCACCCCGACGACACGGCCGACGGCATCGCGACGGTAGGTGGTGCGGGTGCCGTTCGGGTCGACCCGAGCAGTGCGGTTGCCGTCGGCGTCGTACTCCCACGCGACGGACTGGTCGCCTCGGGCTCGGCGGACGAGCAGGCCGCGGCGGTCGTGCTGGAGCTCGTGCTCGATCGTCCGGCCTGCACCACGGGTGTGGTCCGACACGACGACAATTCGGTGGACGGCGTCGCGGGTGATCTCCGACTGCACCGCACCGTCGACGAGCACGGCCTGCTGGCGGCCGGCTGCGTCGTACGTCCACTCGGTGGTGCGGCCGTCGGGATCCGTCTGCCGGATCTGGCGCCCGGCCGGGTCGTAGGCCGCCGTGGTCGTCCGTCCGAGCGGATCGGTGACGGCGACCACGTGGTCGGCGGCGTCGTACTCTCGTCGAGTGGTCCCGCCGGCAGGGTCGGTGATCGTCACCAGGCGCCCGCGCTCGTCGTACTCGAACGAGGTGACCCCGTCGAGACCGTTGACGACCTGGATCAGCTGCCCGGCGGCGTCGTAGCGGAACCGACGACGGCCGAAGCGTGCGTCGTGGCTGGAGACGAGCCTCCCGGCCTGGTCGTAGCGGAACCGCGCGGTGCCGGAACCCGGAGTCGTCTGCGTGACCACGCGCCCGACTGCGTCGTACGTGATCTCCTCGACCTCGCCGGTGGGCAGGGTCCGGGCCACGACACGGGAGTCCGCGTCGTAGGTGAGCGTCGTCCGCGCCCCCGCGGCGTCGGTGGCTGCGGCGGGACGCCCGCAGGCGTCGTACTCGTACGTGGACCGCGCGCCCGAGGGGGCGACCAACGCGACGACGCGGCCGGCGAGGTCGCGCTCGAGTCGGGTCAGTCCGCCTTCGCCGTCGACGAGTTCGACGGGGCGACCGGCGGAGTCGTAGGTGATGAGTTCGGAACCGGTCTCGTCAGACGTGGACTCGACGGGTCGGCCGTACTCGTCGAACCGAACGGTCGCGGTGTCGAAGGCGTCGCGCAGCGTCGCGACACCGGTCGCGACGTCGTCCGTGAACTCCTGGCGGACACCCGTCGGGTCGACGGTCGCCGTCAGCTCGCCGACGACGTCGTACTCACGACGCCAGGTCGCGCCGGCGGGGTCGGTGACGGCCTGGAGGCGCGACAAGGCGTCGTGCGCGAACGTCCAGACCGCGCCGCCCGGCAACGCGAGCTCCGCCAGGTTCCCCTGGTCGTCGAACGTCCGTGAGACCCGCCGACCCAGTGGGTCGGTCGTGGTCGCGAGTTCGCCGTTCGGAGCGTAGTCGAGCGTCGTCCGTGCTCCGAGCGGGTCCGTGATCGCAGCGATCCGTGCTCCGGCGGCGTACTCGAAACGCCAGACGGCTCCGTCGGCGTCACGCCGTTCGACGAGGAGCCCGGCGGCGTCGTAGCGGTACTCGCTCCGTGCGCCGGAGGGGCTGATCGCGGCGACCGGGTGACCGGCGGCGTCGCGCTCGATCCGAGCGGTGTCGCCGACGGCGTTGGTGGTCGAGACGAGCTCACCGAACGCGTCGTAGGAGAGCGTCAGGACCACGCCGGTCGGGTCGACGACATGGGTGAGGGAGCCGTCCTGCCAGGTCAGCTCCGTCCGGCCGCCGACCGGGTCGACGATGACCGACGGGTCGCGGTCGTCGCCCACGTACTCGTAGCTCACGACGGCACCGGCCTCGGTGACGACCGTCGTCACGCGGTCCTGGTCGTCGTACCCGTAGGTCAGGTCGCCGCCGGACGGCGTGACGGTCCGGGTCTTCCGGCCGCGGTCGTCGTACGCGTGGACGGTCACCGACCCGTCGCGCTCGGTCGCCGACAGCAGGTTGCCGTGCCGGTCGTAGCTCATGGACTGGCGTCGGTCGTCGGAGTCGATGACCCCGACGAGTCGTCCCTTGGCGTCGGCGATGTAGGAGTTCGACCGCGAGCCGTCGTGGTCGGACACCACCGTGACGCGGCCGGGCAGGTACGCGAAGCGCACGGAGCGGCCGTGCGGGCTGATCTGTTCGACCACGCGGCGCTGGTCGTCGTAGGTGTTGTCGACCTCGACGACACCGGCCGCACTCGTGACCGTCGTGATGAGGTCGTCGTCGTTCCAGCCGTAGGTCCGGGTGCCGACGGCGTCGGTCACCGAGACGAGTCGGCCGCGATCGTCGTACCCGTACTCGACCCGACGACCGTCGGAGGCGCGGAGCACCGCCACCCGGCCGTCGACGTGGTCGATGTCGATCGAGCGACCGCGCTCGTGCAGCAGGCGCACGACGACGTCGTCGGCATCCCGCTCGACGCGGACCGCGGTGCCGGCTCCACCGCGCTGCCCGAGCCACAGCCCGGACGGCGAGAAGTCGATGCGCTCGCCCTGGTTGTCGCGGACGACGAGCCGGTCACCCTCGGCCGCGAGCCAGCGGTTCTCGCCGACACCGCGCGCCCACCCCTCGCCGTCGCGCGGGAATCGGACCTGACGACCGTCGGCGCCGACGAACGACGCGCCTTCGTCGTCGAGGAGCAGGCGGGTCTCGAGGATCGACGCCCACCCCGGACCGAAGAGGCCGACGTGCTGATCGAGGGAGTTGTACATGCGGGTCACCTGCAGCGCCGCAGATGCACCGGTGAACGCCAGGTCGAGCTCCGGCTCGAGGAAGTTGCCCGTCGTGGTGTTCACCGGGTCCATCGAGAAGCCGGTGGTGGGCTGGGCGCCGTAGGCCGATGGTGGATCGAACTGCAGGTCGGTGCGGGACTGCGAGACCCCGGCGGCAGCCAGGGCTGCGGCGAGCGCGGCGTCCGAGACGGTGGACACGGCGCCCTCGCCGCCAGCGGCCGCGAATGCATCGGCGATCGTGTTCGCCCACGTGACGTCCTGGTCGTTGGCAGCAAGCCACTTGTCGAACGCCGACACGAGCCCGTCGGCGTTGATCGTTCCCCACGAGCACTTCGTCGCGAAGTCGTCGAGCTTGCCGCGGAGCCCCGCGGGCTTCCCGGTGAGGTCGCTGTTGAGCGAGGTCGATCCGGCGGCGAAGGAACGCAGGTCCTCCGGCTTGGCGGACGAGGTCCCGCCACCACCACTCCCACCCGCGCCCGGGTTCGGGGTCTGGCGCGTGGTCGACTTGGCACTCGCGGGCGCGAAGGTCGGAGGGTCTTCGTGCTCGACCTTGGGCGGCTCCGGTGCGCCGGCGACCTTGTCGTGCATCCACTCGAAGAAGTTCCGGTCACCGTACTCGGTGTACCAGTCGCGGGCTTTCTTGCGCCGGGCGTTCTCGCGCTCGGCGGCCGCCTTCATCTGGTCGACCCAGCCCGCGACGGTGCGCAGGTTCGTGGCGATGTCCTCGGCGTCGCTCTTCGCGGTACCGGCGTTCTGCGCGAAGAGCTCCGAGAAGTGCCCGCGGAACTCCTGGGACGCGGTGTTGACGTAGGACTGCCGCGAGCCGGCCTGGCCCTCGATCGACTCGGCCGCGCCGTTCAGCGCCGTGCTGAGTGCATCGGCCGTGCCGTTGTCGAACTTGACTGGCTCATTGCCGTGCAGGTCAACCATGGTTCATCCCCCGAAGTCGTGCTGATCGTGCTGGTGAAGCGGCCCCACCGACCGCGAACGCCCGGACCGCCGCGAGTGCGACGGTCCGGGCGGGAACAGGCCGGTGCTTACGCGCCGCCACCTGCGGTGAAGATGTCCTGCGAGATCTTGTCGAGCTGCGTGCGGAGCTGCTCGAGCTCGGTCTTCGCCTTGTCCAGAGCAGCCTTGGTCTCCGGCCAGGTGGACCCGCGGAACGTCGCCGCGAGCGGGCCGTCCCAGACGTTCGAGTCGGAAAGGATCCGGCCCTGAGCGTCGAGCTGCGAGATCTGGTCGGTGAAACCACCGTTGATGATCGACTGGACCTGACGGATGGCGGTCTTGGCCTGCTCGGTCGAAAGGACACGCGACATGATGAACCTCTTTCATTCGTAGCTGCACCCCCGCGCAGTGGAATCCCCCCGGAGGCTCTGACACGGCCCACCATACCCACAAACCCAGGCAGATGTCACCGTCGGTATATCGTGATCCTTCCTCCACATCCGAACGGTTCACCGCCGGTTTCCACAGCGTCCACCGAGGCCCCTCCGGTGGCAGGGGCCGGGTGGCAGGATGTGGGGATGGACACCGAACCGCAGCTCGACGGCGAATCCGTCGCACCCGACCTCGACGACTTCGACGAAGTCATCGAGATCGAGCACGAGTCACTGCCGACGGACCGCTACTTCGACCGCGAGCTCAGCTGGCTCCGGTTCAACCAGCGCGTGCTCGAGCTGGGTGAAGACCGCACGCAGCCCCTGCTGGAGCGGGCGAACTTCCTGGCGATCTTCGCGTCCAACCTCGACGAGTTCTTCATGGTCCGCGTCGCCGGCCTGAAGCGCCGCATCGACACCGGCATCGCCGTCCCGACCAACGTCGGCCGTGCCCCCAGCGACGTCCTGCGGGACATCGCGAAGAAGGCCCACGAGCTGCAGGACCGGCACGCCCAGGCCTTCATCGGGTCGCTCAAGCCCGACCTCGACGCCGCGGGCATCCACATCGAGCACTGGTCCGACCTCGACGAAGCCGACCGGCAGCGCATGCGGGAGTACTTCAACGAGCAGATCTTCCCGGTGCTCATGCCCCTGGCCGTCGACCCGGCGCACCCGTTCCCCTACATCTCCGGGCTCTCGCTCAACCTGGCGGTGCGGGTCCGCAACCCGAAGTCGCAGCGCCAGGAGTTCGCGCGCCTCAAGGTGCCGCAGAACTTCTCCCGCTTCATCAAGCTCCCCGACGACAACTCCGGCCGGATGCGCTTCATCCCGCTCGAAGACCTCATCGCGAACCACCTCGACGACCTGTTCCCAGGGATGGAAGTCCTCGAGCACCACGTGTTCCGGGTCACCCGCAACGAGGACGTCGAGATCGAGGAGGACGAGGCCGAGAACCTCATCCAGGCCCTCGAGCGCGAGCTCCTGCGCCGCCGGTTCGGTCCGCCGATCCGCCTCGAGATCACCGAGGACATGGACCCGGTGACCCTCGACCTGCTCGTGCGTGAACTCGACATCACCGAGGAAGAGGTCTTCCGGCTGCCGTCGCCGCTCGACCTCGGCGGACTGTTCGAGATCTCGAAGATCAACCGCCCCGACCTGCACTACCCCAAGCACGTGCCGACCACCCCGGTGCAGTTCCAGCCGGGTGAGCCGAACACGAAGCCCGACCTGTTCCGCGCGATCAAGGCGAACGACGTCCTGGTCCACCACCCCTACGAGTCCTTCGCCACGAGCGTGCAGGCGTTCCTCGAGCAGGCCGCGGCCGACCCGAACGTCCTGGCGATCAAGCAGACCCTGTACCGCACCTCCGGCGACAGCCCCATCGTCGAGGCGTTGATCGACGCTGCGGCCGCCGGCAAGCAGGTCCTCGCCCTGGTCGAGATCAAAGCTCGCTTCGACGAGCAGAACAACATCACCTGGGCCCGGAAGCTCGAGAAGGCCGGCGTGCACGTCGTCTACGGCCTGGTGGGGCTGAAGACGCACTCGAAGCTGGTGCTCGTCATCCGGCAAGAGGGCGGGACGCTCAAGCACTACAGCCACATCGGCACGGGCAACTACAACCCGAAGACCTCGCGCATCTACGAGGACATGGGGCTCTTCACCTCGGACGACACGGTGGGCAAGGACCTGACCCGCCTGTTCAACGAGCTGTCCGGCTACGCCATCGAGAAGAAGTTCAAGCGCCTGCTCGTCGCACCGCTGCACCTGCGGAAGGGCCTGCTCAAGCGCATCCAGACCGAGGCCGCCAACGCCCGCGCCGGCAAGCCCTCGGGCATCCGGATCAAGGTCAACTCGATGGTCGACGAGCAGATCATCGACGCGCTGTACCTGGCGAGCCAGGCCGGGGTGCCGATCGACGTGTGGGTGCGCGGCATCTGCTCGCTCAAGCCGGGCATGGAAGGCGTCAGCGACACCATCCGCGTGCGGAGCATCGTCGGGCGCTACCTCGAGCACTCCCGCGCGTTCGCATTCCACAACGACGGCGACCCGGCGGTGTTCATCGGCAGTGCCGACATGATGCACCGCAACCTCGACCGACGCGTCGAGGCGCTCGTGCGACTGGTCGCCCCGGACCACATCAACGAGGTCCAGGAGATGTTCGACCTGGCGATGGCCGACACCGCCAGCTCGTGGCACCTGGAGTCCGACGGCGAGTGGACGCGGCACTCCACCGACGATGCGGGCCGTCCGCTCGAGGACGTGCAGAATGTGACCATGCGGAAGATCTCGGCCCGGAAGCGCTCGACTCGGTGAGCGGCGGTCCCTCGGGCCCCGTCGTCGCTGCGGGTGCGGTCGTCTGGCGCGAACAGGACGGCACGCCCCTCGTGCTGCTCATCCACCGCGACCACCACAAGGACGTCTCCCTGCCCAAGGGCAAGGTGGACCCGGGCGAGGCCGTCCCGACGACCGCCGTGCGCGAGATCGACGAGGAGACCGGGTACCGCGTCCACCTCGGCGCACCGCTCGGCACCGCCGAGTACGTGCTGCCGAACGGCCGCGACAAGCTCGTGCACTACTGGGCGGCCCGGGTCTCGGCGAAGGAGTACGCCCGCGCGGGCGCCTTCGTGCCGAACCACGAGGTCGCGGCGCTCGAGTGGGTGACCATCGACGACGCCCGCAACCGCCTGACGTACGAGCGGGACGTCGCGATCCTCGACCGGTTCGCCGAACGCGCCGCCGCGGGACAGCACCGCACGTTCGCCCTGATCACCTTGCGCCACGCGAAGACGGTGCCCGGCTCGGACTGGGACGGCCCCGACGCCACCCGTCCGCTGCTGCCCGTCGGCCGCTCGCAGGCCAAGGCCGCCGCGGCACCGGTCGCAGCCTTCGGCCCGAAGAAGATCGTGAGCAGCACGGCGGCGCGGTGCCTCGCGACCGTCGAACCACTGTCCGCCGCGACGAAGCTCGGCGTCTCGAGCACCCCGGACCTCAGCCAGGACGCCCACGACCGCGGAGCCGCCGACGTCAAGGGCGTCGTCCGACGCCGGCTCGACAAGGGCAAGACCGCCGTGTTGTGCTCGCACGGCCCGGTACTGCCCGACATCATCGCCCGGATCGCCACCGCGACCGCCGACGAGTCCGGCCGCTTCGACCTGCGCCGCGCCGCGATGCTGTCGGTCGGGGACTTCTCCGTCATGCACATCGCCGGGGACACGCTCGTCGCGGTCGAGACGCACCGCAACACGATCCCGGCGTAGCCCGCCACCGGCGGACCGCAGCGGTCCGGCTGCCCGCAGCGCCGCCCGACCGCAGCGCCGGCGGACGGCAGCGTCGGCGGACCGCAGCGCCGCCGCACGGCTGCCGACGCGCCCGGCACCCGGCCACACGACGGGGCCGCGCCGCGCCCGGGAACGCGATCCGGGCCTCCCGACCGCTCGTCCGCGATCATGCGTGCGCATCTTCCAAACGAGCGCACAGTGCCCCCGATCCTGCTCCCTGCGCGGGTGCGGCGCACGCCGCCCCGACGTGGACAACCCCTCGTTCACCTCCCGTTCACCAGCGGGGGTGATTGCGGTCACCTCGCGTCCCTACAGTCGCTCCCGGGTCGGCACCGGCCCAGGGACCGCAGTGGTCCCACTGCATTCCATTCCCGAAGGGACCCCTGTGAACATCAAGCGAATCGGTTCGATCGCAGCAATCGCGATCGCCGGCGCAGTCGTGCTCTCCTCGTGCGCGGCAAACGAGGACGCGGGCAGCACCGAGTCCTCCTCTTCCACCAGCGGCAGCGACTACTCGAAGCTCTCCGGCACCCTGACCGGCTCGGGCTCGTCCGCACAGCAGACTGCGCAGGCCACCTGGGCCGCCGGTTTCCAGAACGAAGCCTCGGGCGTCACCGTCAACTACACGCCGGACGGCTCCGGCGCCGGCCGCGAGAACTTCATGTCGGGTGCCGCGGACTTCGCCGGCTCCGACGCCGCGCTGAAGGACGAGGAGCTCTCGGGCAAGTTCGAGTCCTGCAAGGCGGACACCAAGGGCATCGACATCCCCGTCTACATCTCCCCCATCGCGATCGCGTACAAGGTCGACGGCGTCAGCGACCTGACCCTCGACGCGAAGGCCATCGCGGGCATCTTCTCGGGCAAGATCACCAAGTGGAACGACTCGGAGATCGCCGGCCTGAACAAGGACGCGAAGCTTCCGGACGCGAACATCACGGTCGTGCACCGCTCGGACGACTCGGGCACCACGCAGAACTTCTCGGAGTACGTCTCCGCGAACGCTTCTGACGTCTGGACCGAAAAGCCCAGCCAGACCTTCCCGTACTCGGTCGGTGACAGCGCGAAGGGCACCTCCGGTGTCGCCTCCGCGATGGGCAACGCCACCAACGCCATCACCTACATCGACGACTCCGGTGCGGGCGACCTCGACCGCGCGAAGCTGATGGTCGGCGACAAGGCGACCGAGATCTCGGCCGACGGTGCCGCGCAGGTCGTCGCCGACTCGAAGATCGCGACCGGCCGCGAGGACAACGACCTCGCGATCGACATCGACCGCAAGGACACCGCTGACGGTGCCTGGCCGCTGGTCCTCGTCTCCTACGCCATCGCGTGCCAGGAGTACAAGGACGCCGACAAGGCCGAGCTCGTGAAGGGCTACCTCGACTACGTCGTCTCGAGCGCCGCTCAGGACGCCGCTGCCAAGGAGGCCAAGTCGGCCGCCCTCTCCTCCGACCTCGCGTCGAAGGCCAAGGACGCGGTCGCGTCCATCAAGTAAGGCCCCTTGAGCGCCCGGACGCCGGTCCCACCCACACGACCGGCGTCCGGGCACTCAGCCGTCCAGGACACCACCCGGACGCGCACCCGTCCAGGCCCCCGGCCCGGACACCGCACCACCACCCCAGAACCCGTCGCCTCCCCCGGCGTTCCTCCGACAGGAGTACCCCATGACGACCGCACCGGCCCAGCCAGGGGCCACCGTCACCCCGATCAAGCCGAAGGCCGTCGTCCGTGTCGGCGACCGCGTCTTCTCCGCCGCGTCGGTCATCGCCGGCGGCCTCATCCTCTTCGTGCTCGTGCTCGTCGCCGCGTTCCTCGTGTGGCAGAGCATCCCGGCCTTCTCCGCCAAGGTCGGCGAGCTGCCGGGCAAGGCCACGAACTTCTGGGACTTCGTCGGCCCCCTGGTCTTCGGCACCGTCTGGTCCGCGCTCATCGCGCTCGTGATCGCCGTGCCGCTGTCCCTCGGCATCGCCCTCTTTATCTCGCACTTCGCGCCGCGTCGACTCGCGCCGGTCCTCGGCTACGTGATCGACCTGCTGGCCGCGGTGCCGTCGGTCGTCTACGGCCTCTGGGGCATCGCCGTGCTGGCGCCCCTGGTGAAGCCGTTCTACGTGTTCCTGAACGAGTACCTCGGCTGGTTCCCGCTGTTCTCCGGCCAGGTGTCCGGCACCGGCCGCACGATCCTGACGGCGTCGATCGTCCTCGCCGTCATGGCGATCCCGATCATGACCGCGGTCATGCGTGAGATCTTCCTGCAGGCCCCGACCCTCAACGAGGAAGCGGCCCTGGCCCTCGGCGCGACCCGCTGGGAGATGATCCGCCTGTCGGTCCTGCCGTTCGCGAAGTCCGGCATCGTCTCCGCGATCATGCTCGGCCTCGGCCGTGCACTCGGCGAGACGATGGCGATCGCGCTGGTGCTGTCGGTCTCGACGAACGTCACGTTCCAGATGCTGACGTCGCAGAACCCCTCGACGATCGCCGCGAACATCGCCCTGCAGTTCGCCGAGGCCTCGGGCACCGCACTCAACGCGCTCATCGCGTCGGGTCTGATCCTCTTCGTCATCACCCTGGTCATCAACATGCTCGCGCGGTACATCGTCCGCAGCCGAGTCAGCTGAGAGGTCGCACCCGATGTCCCTCGCGCTCCGTCAGACCGGCACCGCCGGCAACGTCTACGCCAACGGCAAGCTGCACGCCTCCGTCCCGTGGCTGCTGCTGGTCGGCAGCTGGGTCGCCCTCGTCCTGGTCTTCGCCCTGCTCAACGCGGGTGGCGCCGTCAAGGACTTCAACGTCGTCGCCGCGATCTTCCTCGGCACGGTCCTGTTCGACGTCCTCATCGTCGTCATCTCGCGCATCGTCGAGGGCGGCCGCAAGGCGGTCGACCGCCTGGTCACCTCGCTCGTCATCACGGCGTTCGTCATCGCGGTCCTGCCGCTGGTGTCGCTGCTCTGGACGGTCATCGCCAAGGGCATCGCCCGCTTCGACGCGAACTTCTTCTCGTACTCGATGCGCGGGGTCATCTCCGAGGGCGGCGGCGCGGTCCACGCCCTCATCGGCACGCTCGAGATCACGCTGTTCGCGGCGCTCATCTCGGTGCCGATCGGCCTGCTCACCTCGATCTACTTGGTCGAGTACGGTCGCGGCGCCCTGGCGAAGGGCATCACCTTCTTCGTCGACGTCATGACGGGCATCCCGTCGATCGTCGCCGGCCTGTTCGCCTACGCGCTCTTCGCGCTGTTCCTCGGCCCGGGTGCCCGCTTCGGCCTGGTCGGCTCCGTCGCCCTGTCGGTGCTGATGATCCCGATCGTCGTGCGCTCCACCGAAGAGGTGCTGAAGATCGTCCCGATGGAACTCCGCGAGGCCTCGTACGCCCTCGGGGTGCCGAAGTACCTCACGATCCTCAAGGTCGTGCTCCCCACCAGCCTCGCCGGCATCACCACCGGCGTCATGCTCTCGATCGCCCGCGTCATCGGTGAGACCGCCCCGCTGCTCGTCACGGCCGGCTTCACCGCGAGCATGAACTACAACCTGTTCCGTGACCCGATGATGACCCTGCCGGTGTACGCGTACACGCAGTACTCGCAGCAGGGCGCCAACCCGGTGCCGTTCGTCGACCGGGCCTGGACCGCGGCCCTCGTGCTCATCCTGATCGTGATGCTGCTCAACCTGCTCGCCAGGTTCATCACCCGTCTCTTCGCCCCCAAGCTCAGCCGCTGACCCTCCGCCCCCGCGGAACCAGCGACACCACCCACCCAGAAGGATCAACGTGTCCAAGCGCATCGAGGTCGACGGCCTCAACGTCTACTACTCGAAGTTCAAGGCGGTCGAGGGTGTCGACATCACCATCGAGCCCCGCACCGTCACGGCCTTCATCGGCCCGTCGGGCTGCGGCAAGTCCACCTTCCTCCGCACGCTGAACCGCATGCACGAGGTCATCCCCGGCGCATGGGTCGAGGGCTCGGTCAAGATCGACGGCGACGACCTGTACGGCGCCGGCGTCGACCCCGTGCTCGTCCGTCGGCAGGTCGGCATGGTCTTCCAGCGTCCGAACCCGTTCCCCACGATGTCGATCCGCGACAACGTGCTGGCGGGCGTGAAGCTCAACAACAAGCGCGTTTCCCGCTCCGAGGCCGACGACATCGTCGAGCGCTCGCTGCAGGGCGCGAACCTGTGGAACGAGGTCAAGGACCGCCTCGACAAGCCCGGCATGGGCTTGTCCGGTGGGCAGCAGCAGCGTCTCTGCATCGCCCGCGCGATCGCGGTCGAGCCGGACGTGCTCCTGATGGACGAGCCCTGCTCGGCCCTCGACCCGATCTCGACCCTCGCCATCGAGGACCTGATCGAGGAGCTCAAGAAGGAGTTCACGATCGTGATCGTGACCCACAACATGCAGCAGGCGTCGCGCGTCAGCGACAAGACGGCGTTCTTCAACATCGCCGGCACCGGTGCACCCGGCAAGCTCATCGAGTTCGACGACACCGCGACGATGTTCTCGAACCCGTCCGTGCAGGCCACCGAGGACTACGTCTCGGGCCGCTTCGGTTGATCGGCATCCGTCCGTCGCGCTGACGGACTGCCTGGAGGCCCGGTGCACGTCCGCCACGGACGCGCACCGGGCCTTCGTGGTTGCGACGGCGTTCGTGGTTGCGCCCGGCGCCGCGGTGCGATCACGACGCTGACGCAGAACGACGAAGCCGCTGTCGTGTGACAGCGGCTTCGTCGTTGTGCGTCGGTGACGGCCCAGCAGGACCGCCCGAGGCGTCAGGCCGTGGTGGTGGGGACCGCCATGATCGGCGAGGTGGTCGGCTGCTCGGAACCGCCCTCGGGCTCGACCGTCATGCCGATCGTGTCGCCCTCGGACATCGCGCCCTTGAGCACGGCGGAGTACACGCCGTCGGCCGCACCGTCGACCAGGCCGGCCGACTTGATGGTGCCGCCCTGCTCCTCGGAGCCGATGTACCAGAGCTCGTACGTCTTGCCCTTCGGCGCCTGCTCGACACCGTCGAGGATCACCGCGGACTTGCCGAGGTCGTTCGACCACACGACCGTCGCCGAACCGCCGCCCGCGACCTTGGTCGTGGTGCGCTGGAAGTCGGAGGCGGCGTAGATGCGGTCGAGGCCGCTCGAGGCCTGCGTGGTGCCGGTGCCGGAGCCGTTCGGGTCGAAGATCGATCCGACGCCGAGTCCGCCGAAGAAGACCGCGGCGACGGCAGCTGCGGCCGTCAGCATGACCGCCGGACGCTGGAACCAGCGGCGGCGAGCCTCGGAGGAAGCCCGGCCACCGGCGGTGGGGCCGTCGGCGATCGAGGCGACGTGCCTGGCGGGCTCGGGACGGGCCTCCTGGACGGAGGTGGTCTCGGCGACCGGGGTCCGGTCGACCGCCGTGTCGGCGAGGGGTGCGGCCTGGGGGGTCGTGGCGATCTGGGCCAGCAGCGACGCCTTGAGCGACGCGGGGGGCTCGATCGGTGCGACGGCGTAGGCGAGCTGCAGCGCGGTCTCGCGCAGCGAGTCGTTCTCGGCCTGCAGCTCGGGGGACGTCCGGAGGGCGTCCTCGAGGAGCGCGCGCTCGTCGTCGGACAGCGCGTCGAGGGCGTGGGAACCCGTCATCAGTGCGGGGTCGTCGTGGCGTTCGGTCATGAGGTCACCCCCATCTCGTCTCGGAGTCGGATCATCCCGTCACGGAGACGGGTCTTGACGGTGCCGATGGGGACACCGAGGTGTTCGGCCATCTCGCTGTGCGAGTAGCCGCCGTAGTACGCGAGTTGCACGGCCTGCCGCTGGAACTCGGTGAGCTTCGCCAGCGCTCGGCCGACGCGCTCGTGCTCGATGCGGATCTCGACGGACTCGGAGACCTGGTCGAAACCGGCCTCGAGGTCGCGGATGCCGATCTTGGTGTCGCGGTCGTGCGACGACTGCGAGGCACGGACCCGGTCGACCGCTCGGCGGTGGGCCATGGTGAGGACCCAGCTGGCCGCGGTACCGCGCTTCCGGTCGAAGCGGGTGGCCTGCTGCCAGACCTCCAGGAAGACCTCCTGCGTGACCTCTTCCGACTGCGCGCGGTCCCGGAGGAGGCGCGTGATCAGACCGAGGACCCGACCGGAGAGTGCGTCGTAGAGGTCCGCGAAGGCGGCTTGGTCACCGGCGGCGACCCGGGCGAGGAGGTCGTCCGGCGATGCCTGAGCTGGCTCTGACGAGCTCCAGCGTTCGGTGTCGCTATCCACGAGGGCAAGCATTGCAGGTTTCCCTCCTCTCGGTTGCTTTCGTTGACCAGGCGGGTAGCACGAAGCCTCCGCATGGGCGGTCGAGACGAGGGGCCGGCGTGACCCACAGGGAATTGACCGGCGGTGCCGGTCCGGGTCACACCGGGCCTCTCGCTTCGTGACGGGCATTCCGACCGTCACGCAGATGATTCGGCGCGGTCCCCGCTGTGGATTGGATGGGGGTCGGGATTTCTCGGCAGGATGGGCGCGGCGGGCCTTCGAAGGGGTTCCCGCGGGCACGCCCGGGGCCGGTTCTGTCCACCATGAGTGAACAGGGTCGAGTGATCAGCCAGCGTCTCGTAGACTTGGTCTCGCCGGGCCGCAGCAAGCCCCGGGCTCCAAAATTCGCCGCTTCGAGCGGCCTCGCGCCGAGAGGCGCTTCTGCGGCCCGGTCTTTTCATGCCCGGATGCGTTCCGTCATGCCCGGATGCGTTCCGACTGCTGCGCGGGCCTGGAGGCCCGGTGCGGGTCCGTCCCGCCGCGCGCTCAGTCCAGGCTGTCGCGGCGCCAGAGCGCCGCCGCCTCGGTCAGGTCGGCCGCCAGCTCCGTCAGGCGGAGTGCCCGCGTCGTGAGTTCGCTCGCGCGCTCGGACGCGACCAGGTCCGACTCGTCCGCCACGGCCGTCGCGCCGGCGGCGGTCAGACGACAGAACGACGCCCCGCGGTCGAGCGCCACCGCGAGGTCGCCCGTGTACAGGCCGTGCAGGATGCGGTCGGCGAGCGTCAGGATCTCGGCCGGGCCCGTCGGTTCCTCGGCACCGGCGACCGCCTGGTCGATCGTGCCGATCTGCGCCGTACCCCGCTCGAACAGGTACGCGATCTCCTCCGGGTTCTGCCGGATGACGATGCGCACCAGGTACACCCGCCAGAGCGCCCCCGGCAGGGTGTGTGCCCCGACCCGTGCCCACAGCTCCGCGATGGCGTCGATGCCGTGCACGTCGGTGTAGGTGACGAGCCGCTCGACCACGGCGGGGTCCGGGTCTTCGCGGACCCGGTGCAGCAGTGCGTTCGCGGTCTCGTGCGCGACACGGTTCACCAGCGCCGGGTCCTCACCGCCCTGGATGGCGGCGAACTCGGCGTCGGTGAAGTGGACGGGACGGTGGTGATCGCGAGGCACCGCAGCAGTGTAGGCGCGGCCGGTGACACGCCCGCGTCCCGTTCGCCCAGAACGCAACGGCTGCGCCACGCGTACCGTGTTGCGGCAGGGAGGCGCTCCTCCCTGCACGTGAAGGAGAGGATCTTCCATGAACGCCCTGCTCATCATCCTGGCTGTGATCGCAGTCATCCTGCTGTTCGTCGGCGGGTTCGCCGCGAGCCTGAAGTTCCTGCTCTGGGTGGGCATCGTGCTGCTCGTCATCGCGGTCATCGCGTGGCTGCTGCGCTCGCTCACCGGACGTCGGGGCTGACCCGGACCGACGGTTCCTTCCTGGAGGCCCTCACCCGCTAGCCTTGCGGGTGAGGGCCTCTAGCTCAGTTGGTAGAGCACCGGACTTTTAATCCGAGGGTCGTGGGTTCGAGCCCCACGGGGCCCACACCCTCCCGAACGCCGGCTTTTCATCCGAGGGTCGTGGGTTCGAGCCCCACGGGGCCCACACCCTCCCGAACGCCGGCTTTTCATCCGAGGGTCGCGGGTTCGAGCCCCACGGGGCCCACACCCCCGAACGCCGCTGTGTCAGGCAGACGCCCCACCGGCGGCGATGCGGATGGCGGTGGACAGGATCGCCCCGGCCGTGGTGCCGGTCGCGACCGTCGGGTGGACGCCGTCGACGTCGGCCGCACCGGAGGCGTAGGTGCCGTCGAGGCGACGGACCGGGAACCAGGGGTCGACGAGCAGCCACCCTCGATCGGCCGTGAACCGCGCGAGGTCGCGGTTGTGGGCGAACCCGCCGGCGGCACGGTCGATGTGGTCGGCGCCGTAGTCGGTCAGGTTGGACGGTGCGACCTGCCCGATGACGACGTGGCCGGCACCGACGACCTCGACGATCGCCGCGATGTTGTCGCGGATGGTCGACCGACCCACGCCGAGGCGGATGTCGTTGGTGCCCACCATGACGACGAGGACGTCGGCATCCACGGGGGCCACGGCGTTCCGCACCGCCGACGACGTCGCGCCGCTGATGCCGACACCGCTGACGAGCCGCAGATCGGTCCCGGTCAGGAACCGGGTCCAGGAGAACGAGTTCTCGGGGTTGGTGATGCTGTCGCCGGCGTAGGTGACGGTCGCCACGGGAGCTCCCAGGGTCGGTTTCGGTCGCGGGTGTCCAGCCAACCACGCCCAGGACAGCGCTCCGCGTGCCGCCAGCGGTGTTCGCGGACACTCCTCACCGGTCAGCCGAGGTGCGGATCGGGCCGCGTAGAATCCCGGCCGTGGCCCGACGAACCGACGGCGGATGGCCGGACGGTCCCCGTTCGCTGCTGCTCAGACGACGACGCCGGAGGCGACGCCTGGTACCGGCTGTCGCCCTCGGCGCGATGAGCCTCGGCGTCGCCGGGCTCCTCGTCCTGCTCCCGACGGTGTCGGACGCGTGCCAGCCGGATCCGGGAGCGCCGACCGTGTCGGCGAGCGAGGCGGCATCGGCGATCGCCGCCGGCTCGGACGTGCTCATCGTCGGCGACTCGTACACGACCGGGCGAGGCTCGTACGACGGCATGCACGGTTGGGCGCAGGACCTCGTCGCGGAACGCGGCTGGGACGCCACCATCGACGGCGTGCCCGGGAGCGGCTACGTGAACACCGGAAGGTCGCACTCCTCCGCACGGACCTACATCGCGCGGATCGAACGGCACGCGTCCCTCGATCCCGAGCTGGTCATCGTGCAGGGCAGCCAGAACGACTGGCTCGTCGACGCCGCGACGCTCGAGTCCCGCGTCGAGCAGACCCTGCGGACCGCGGAGCGACAGTGGCCGGACGCGGTCGTGGTGGCGATCGGCCCCTCGGCACCGCAGCCCCGCGCGAAGACCACCGTCGCCATCTCGGCGGCGGTCGCCGCCGGCGCACGAGACGCCCGGGTGCCGTTCATCGACGCGATCGACCGGCAGTGGTTCACGTCGGCCAACAGCGCGAGCTACGCGGCGGGCGACGGGCAGCACCTCAACGACGACGGGTACCGCTACCTGGCCGACAAGATCGACGGGGCGCTCGAGGAACTCACCAGGGCCGCGCCGAGCGAACGCTGCTCCTGACGACGCGGCCGGGCGCCGGGGGCCGCGGCACCGGGGTACAAGTCCTCCTCAGCTGGCTCATGGCGGATCCCCTGCACAGCCCAGCCCGCCCTCAGCGGATTGTTGGCATAGCGCCGATAGTGTCGTTCCCGGATCCGATCGACGGATCCTGCAACACAGCACCACCACGAACGAACGGGGTACACCGTGATCGAGCCCATCGAAGCCACGCAGACCAGCACCACCGGTGACGCGCGCCGCATCGTCGAGCTCGCAGCAGCGACCAACACGACGATGAGCAACGAGCTCCTGCTCGACACGCTCCGCCGCAACGCCCAGGTCACGACCCGCCACATCCGCAAGGACTTCATCGAGGTCGCCACGGCCACCGCCGTGCTCGGCTACGTCTGCCGGCAGCGCAAGGACTTCATCGCGCTCCGCGGCGACGACCCGGCATGGGCGCACGAGGTCGGCCGGTACGCGACCGAGTCCCTCGCGGTCGAGGCGCTCCGGATGCGCCGCGGCTGACGCCCGGCTCCCGACACGAACGACGAAGGCCCCGCCGGACACCCGGCGGGGCCTTCGTCGTGTCAGCAGTGCGCGCCGACCGGAGTCCTCAGGACCAGACGCGGCGGATCCCCCACGAACCGGTCCAGGTCTCGTCCGGCTCGAGCCAGCGCAGGCCCTCGCCCGAGTTCAGGGCGTTGGCGGGTGCCGTCATCGGTTCGACCGCGACGGCCAGGCCCTTCCCGTCGCCGCGCGGGTACTCGCGCGACGTGAAGACCTGCACGTAGGGGAACGAGGCGTCCTGCCAGAGCTCGACCCCGTCGCCCTCGGGCCCGTGCATCGTCGTCCAGCGGATCCCCTCGGCGTCCGGGGTGACGTCCTTGTACGCGGTGTCGAGGTCCGAGTCCCCGGCCCGCCGCCCCTGGCGCAGGTCGTACGGCGTGCCCTCGACCGGCACCGAACCGTTCGGCACCTTCTGCTCGTCGACGGTGAACGCGGTCGCGGCGTCGAGCGTGACGACCAGGTCGTCGGCGGGGGTGTCACCGGCGCGCAGGTACGGGTGCGCACCGACCGCGAAGGGTGCACGGACGCCCGAACGGTTCGTGACCTCGTGCGTGACGCGGATGCCGTCGTCGACGAGTTCGTGCAGCACGCGCGTCTCGAGGGTGAAGGGCCACCCGTGCTGCGGGTGGATCGTCGCCTCTTGCTGGATCGACGTCTCGGTCTGCGAGACCACCCGGTACGGGGCGAACCGGAGCAGTCCGTGCGACGCGTTGCCGTACTTCGGCTCCGAGACGTCGAGTTGCTGCCGCTTGCCGTCGAGCTCCCACACACCCCCGGCGACGCGGTTCGGCCAGGGTGCCAGGACGATCCCGTTCGCCCCCGGCGGCTGCTCGGTCACGGGGAACGGCTCGGTGATGTCGAAGCCGGCGACGCGGAGTTCGCGGATGCCCGCGGCGACCTCGGTGACCACGGCTTCGACGACCCCGTCGGGCCCGGCGTGGTGGAGGCGGTACTGGCCACCCGTGGGTGCTGCGGTCATGGGGTGTTCTTCCTTCCGGCTGGTTCGGTGTGCTGCTCGCCGTCGGCGACGATCACCTGGGCGCCGGCCGCCCGGATCGTGGCGACCGCGGCGGCGTCGGCCTCAGCGGTGACGACGACGTCGATGTCCTCGAGCGCGCGGACGACCCCGATGTGGGCCCGGCCGAACTTCGACCCGTCCGCGACCACGACGGTACGCCGGGCCGTCCCCGCGAGCATCCGCTTGGCCTCGGTCTCGGGCAGGTTCACGTTCGTCAGGCCGTGGTCGACGTCGAGGCCGGTGCCACCGAGGAACACGAGGTCGGCGGCGATCATCGGCAGGACCGCACCGTTGAAGGGCGCGACGAGTGAGTGCTGCAGGGGTCGGAGGGTGCCGCCGGTGACGATCACGGTGAAGCGCGGGACGGCTCGCTCGAGCGCGAGCGCCGTGGTGAGGGAGTTCGTGACGACGGTGACGCCGGTGAGTTCGGTGCGCGCCACGAGCGCCTCGGCGACGGCGGCGGGCGTGGTGCCGACGTCGAGGACGACGCACTCCCCCGGGCGCACCAGCGCCGCCGCCGCACGGCCGATGGCCGCCTTGGCCACCTGGTGCTCGACGGCGGTCTCCTCGAAGGGGCGCTCGGTGGACCCGGCCCCGAGGCGGACCGCACCCCCGTGCACCCGGCGGATCCGGGCCTCCTGGTCGAGGACGGCGAGGTCCTGGCGGACCGTCACCTCGCTGGTGCCGAGGGACGCGGCCAACGCGGCCGTCCGGACCATGCCCGGGGCGCCGTCGACGATCGCGACGATGCGGTCCTGCCGCAGGGGCGCGGGCAGCGCGCCGGCGAGGAAGGAGAGGTCGGCGTCCGTCATGTGGACAGTTTCGCTTGCTTCCGATGTCCTTCGCAACGCTTCGGATCGGCGCTAGGCTGTTCCGGTGATCACCAAGCGCGTGACGAAGCTCGCGGACGGCCGCGACCTCTTCTACTTCGACGACGCCGACTCGACGCTGCCCGCAGAACGCAGCATCGACGAGCGCGTGCTCGACCCGCGGCCCGAGACGGCGCGGATGCGGCAGGACGTCCTGACGGGCGAGTGGGTGTCGATCGCGGCGTCCCGGCAGAACCGGGTGTTCCTGCCGCCGGCCGACCAGGACCCGCTCGCGCCCCAGAGCGCGGCCAACCCGTCCGAGATCCCGAGCCGCTACGACGTCGCCGTGTTCGAGAACCGCTCGCCGTCGTTCGGCCCGCTGCTCGAAGCCGACGACGCTCCCGAGTCGCTCGAGTCCCTGAGCGACGTCGGCCTGAACCGCCAGCTCCGCTCGGTCGGCCGGTGCGAGGTCGTGTGCTTCTCGCCCGAGACATCCGGGTCCTTCGCCTCCATCTCCGAGTCGCGTGCCCGCACCGTCGTCGAAGCCTGGGCCGACCGCACCGCCGCACTCTCCGCGATGCCGGGCATCCAGCAGGTGTTCCCCTTCGAGAACCGGGGCGAGGCGATCGGCGTCACGCTGCACCACCCGCACGGACAGATCTACTCGTACCCGTACATCACCCCGCGCACCCAGCGACTGCTCGCGAGCATCGAACGGTTCGGCCCGGACCTGTTCGAGCAGCACCTGGCGAACGAGCGGGGTTCCGAGCGGGTCGTCCTCGCCGGCGAGCACTTCACCGCCTTCGTCCCGTTCGCCGCGCGCTGGCCCATCGAGATCCACATGCTGCCGCACCGTCACGTCCCCGACTTCGCCGGCCTGACCGACGCCGAGAAGGACGAGCTGGCGCACATGCACCTCCGGCTCACCCGTGGGCTCGACGCGCTCTACGGCGACCCGACGCCCTACATCGCCGCGTGGCACCAGGCACCGGTGCACACCGCTCGCGACACCGTGCGGCTGATGCTGCAGATCACCTCGCCGCGACGCGCGGCGGACAAGTTGAAGTTCCTGGCCGGCAGCGAAGCCGCCATGGGCGCCTGGATCGGGGACCTCGTGCCCGAGAAGGCGGCCGAGTTCATCCGACAGGGAGTCGAGCGCGCATGACGTTCCAGCAGGTCTACGGGTACGAGCCGACGGTGCGGTACTCCGCCCCGGGTCGCGTCAACCTGATCGGTGAGCACACCGACTACAACGACGGTTACGTGCTGCCCTTCGCGATCGACCGTCGCACCACCGCCTCCATCGCGCAGCGCGACGACCGGACGATCCGCGTCGCCTCCGCCTTCGACGCCACGAGCGACCCGGTGGCGCTGTCCCTCGACGACCTGTCGCCCGAGGCCATGAGCGGCTGGTCGGCCTACGTCCTCGGCATCGCCTGGGCCCTGCGCGAGCAGGCCGGTGCCGATCTGGGCGACAAGACCGGGTTCGACGTCTTCATCGAGTCCGACGTCCCGGTCGGTGCGGGCCTGTCGTCCAGTGCGGCGATCGAGTGCGGTGTCGCGCTGGCGTTCAACGACCTGTGGGAACTCGGCCTCGACCGGAAGACCCTGGCGCGCGTCGGGCAGTACTCGGAGAACCACGCCGTCGGTGCCCCCACCGGGATCATGGACCAGTCCGCCTCGCTGCTCGGCGAGCAGGACGCCGTCGTGTTCCTCGACTGCCGCACGCTCGACACCGCCGTCGTCGACCTGGCGCTCGAGGCGAACGGGCTCGAGGTCCTGGTCATCGACACCCGCGTCGAGCACGCCCACGCGACCGGTGGCTACGCGGCTCGTCGGGCCTCGTGCGAGAAGGGTGCGCGGGTGCTCGGTGTCGAGGCCCTGCGTGACGTCAGCGTCGAGGACCTCCCTCGTGCCCAGGAGCTCCTGGACGACGAGACCTTCCGCCGCGTTCGGCACATCGTGACCGAGGACCAGCGCGTCCTCGACACCGTCCGCACCCTGCGCGAACAGGGCCCCCGGGCGATCGGTGCCCTGCTCGTCGCGTCGCACGAGTCGATGCGCGACGACTTCGAGATCTCCGTGCCGGAACTCGACCTGGCCGTGGCGACGGCGGTCGAGCACGGTGCCGTCGGTGCCCGCATGACCGGGGGTGGATTCGGCGGCGCGGCGATCGCGTTGGTCGACCAGGAGTCGCGCGGTGCGATCACCGCCGCCGTCACCGCTGCCTTCGCCGACGCCGGGTACCGCGAGCCGAACGTGTTCACGGTGCACGCCGCGCAGGGCGCCCGGCGGGACTGACGGCGCGCGCGCTCGACGTTTCGCGCTGAGCGACAGGTCACGCGGCGATCAGCCCGTGGACTGTCGCTCAGCGCGAAAGAACGGCAGCACCCCGACAGCCCCGACCGCCGCGACCGCGCGCGACCCCCTGCTCAGCCGAGGTAGTCCGCGTACCGGACGTGCTCCACCACGTTCCCGAGCACGAACGGGTGCGTCCGACCGTGCTCCACGGCCCACTCCACCCACGCGGTCTGCGCCGGCATGAGCAGCCACACCACGACGGTCGTCCCGAGCACGGCGGCCAGGGTCAGGCCCATCACGGTGTGCTCGTCGAAGCGGGCTGCACCACGGCGTGCGATCGCGACGACGAACCCGGCGACCGCGAACCCCACCGTCGCGAGCGTCCAGCCGAACCAGGGGCCCGACGTGAACGTGTACTCCTGGCCGGCGTGCGCGAGTGTCATCGACCAGGTCGACCCCGGAGCCTGGAACAGCACGCAGAGCGCCACGATGACGATCAGCCACCGGGCGTCCTTGGTCAGTTGCGATGGCTCGGGCCGGGGTCGCATCACCGGCGCCGTCTGCAGTCGTTCGTCCCCCATGCCGCGACCGTAGCACCGGCGGAGTGCACTTCGTGAGCAGCAATGGTCGGGTGCGATGACGCCACCCGACCATTGCTGCACACCATCGACGCGCGACCAGCGCGCGACGCCCCGCGCGCTACGACAGCTGGCGCTCGGCGGCCTCGACGACGTTCTTCATGAGCATCGCGCGGGTCATCGGCCCAACGCCGCCGGGAGTCGGCGACAGGAAGCCCGCGACCGATGCGACCGCGGGGTCGACGTCGCCGTGCAGCTTCGCCTTGCCGGTCTCCTCGTTGACCACGCGGGTGATCCCCACGTCGATGACGGCGGCACCGGGCTGCACCCAGTCGGGCTTGACGAGCCCGGCGACCCCGGCCGCGGCGACGATGATGTCGGCACGACGGCACTCCGCGGCGACGTCGGCGGTCAGCGAGTGCGTCAGGGTCGCGGTCGCCTCGAGCCGCGTGAGCAGCAGACCGAGCGGCCGTCCGACGGTCAGCCCCTGCCCGATGATCGTGACGTGCGCACCACGGATCGGGATCTCGTACGCGTCGAGCATCGCGACGATGCCGCGAGGGGTGCACGGCAGCGGTGCGTCGATCGTGCCGGCACCACCGGGCACGGCGAGCACCAGCTCGCCGAGGTTCGTCGGGTGCAGGCCGTCGGCGTCCTTCGCCGGGTCCATCAGCTCGAGCATCGGCGTCGGGTCGATGCCCTGCGGCAGCGGGAGCTGCACGATGAACGCGGTGACCCGGGGGTCGTCGTTCATCTGCAGGATCGCGGCCCGGATGTCGGCAGCGGACGCCGTCTCGGGCAGGTCGATGCGGTGTGAGTCGAGCCCGATCGACGCCGAGTCGCGGTGCTTGCCCGCGACGTAGGACATCGAGCCGGGGTTCGAGCCGACCATGATCGTGCCGAGGCCCGGACGGATGCCGTGCTCGTGCAGGCGGTCGATCCGGCCCCGGAGTTCGTCGAGCGTCCGGGCGGCGAGGGCCGTGCCGTCGATGCGGACGGCACTGCCCTCACCGGCCCAGAGCTCGCGCGGGAGCGCCGCGCTGGCCGAACCGCTCACGCGTAGAGCGGGAACGCGTCGGTCAGGACCTTCACGCGGGCCGAGAGCGCTGCGACGTCCGGGTTCGGCATGAGGGTCAGCGCGATGATGTCGGCCACCTCGGTGAACTCGGCGTCGCCGAAGCCGCGGGTCGCCAGCGCCGAGGTGCCGATGCGGACACCCGAGGTGACCATCGGCGGGCGCGGGTCGAACGGCACGGAGTTGCGGTTCACGGTGATGCCGACCTCGTGCAGCAGGTCTTCGGCCTGCTTGCCGTCGACCTCGGACGCGCGCAGGTCGACGAGCACCAGGTGCACGTCGGTGCCGCCGGTGAGCACGTCGATGCCCGCGGCCTTGGCGTCGTCGGCGGTCAGGCGGGCGGCGAGGGCCTGGGCGCCACGGATCGTCCGCTCCTGACGGTCCTTGAACTCCGGGGTGCCGGCGAGCAGGAACGCGGTGGCCTTCGCGGCGATCACGTGCATGAGCGGGCCGCCCTGCTGGCCCGGGAAGACCGCGGAGTTCAGCTTCTTGAACAGGGTCTCGTCGTTCGACAGGATGATGCCCGAGCGGGGGCCACCCAGGGTCTTGTGGACCGTCGACGAGACGACGTGGGCGTGCGGGACCGGCGACGGGTGCAGACCGGCGGCGACGAGGCCGGCGAAGTGCGCCATGTCGACCCAGAGCTTCGCGCCGACCTCGTCCGCGATCTCGCGGAACTTCGCGAAGTCGAGCTGGCGGGGGTACGCGGACCAACCGGCGATCAGGACCTTCGGCTGGTGCTCGATGGCCTTCGCGCGGATGTCGTCGTAGTCGACCTCGAACGTCTCGGGGTCGACGCCGTACGCCACGGCGTTGTAGATGCGGCCGGAGAAGTTGAGCTTCATGCCGTGGGTCAGGTGCCCGCCGTGCGCGAGCTCGAGGCCGAGGATGGTGTCGCCGGCCGAGGCGATGGCGTGCAGGACAGCGGCGTTGGCCGTGGCACCGGAGTGCGGCTGGACGTTGGCGTACTCAGCACCGAAGAGCGCCTTGGCACGGTCGATGGCGAGCTGCTCGGCGACGTCGACGTACTCGCAGCCGCCGTAGTAGCGCTTGCCCGGGTAGCCCTCGGCGTACTTGTTGGTGAGCACGGAGCCCTGTGACTCGAGCACGGCGCGCGGCACGAAGTTCTCGGACGCGATCATCTCGAGGGTGTCGCGCTGGCGGCCGAGCTCCTGCTGCAGGACGGCGGCGATCTCGGGGTCGACCTCGGTGAGCGGGGCGTTGAACGCGGCGCGGGCGGCGGCCTGCTCGGCCACCTCGGCCGAGTCGGAGACGAACGGGGGCAGATCGGCAATGGACACGGGACTCCTACGGTGTGCGGACGACCAGCTGGTCGCACTCGGACGGTCGGTCGGTGCAGCCCAGGCGTACGGCCGCGCACCGTGTCTTTGTCGCTCCCCGATGGTGACCCATCCAACGCCAGTCGCGACCTGACGATCGTACCGAGGGACCCCGCCCTGTGTCACCCTGGATGCATGACGCTGCTCTCGCCCGACGTGGACGAACGGACCACCACGGACGAACGGACCAGTGCGCGGGCGGACACCCCGTGGGTCACGGTGGTGTGGGACGACCCGGTGAACCTGATGTCGTACGTCACCTACGTCTTCCAGCGGCACTTCGGGTTCTCGCGCGAGCAGGCCGAGCGACTCATGCACCAGGTGAACGACGACGGTCGGGCGATCGTGGCGTCGGGTCCGCGCGAATCGATGGAGGCCCACGTGCAGTCCATGCACGGCTACGGGCTGCAGGCGACCGTCGACAAGGCCCCCGAAGCGTGATCCCGTTCGTCCGCCGCGCCGACGGCGTCCACCTCGGCCTGTCCTCCGGCGAGCGCGACCTGCTCGCCTCGCTCACCGAACAGCTGCGGCAGGTGCTCGGCGGCGACCTGTCCACGGACCCGATCAGCGAGCGGATGTTCCCGGACGCCTACCCCGGTGACGACGAGGCGAGCGCGGAGTTCCGGAAGTACACGCAGTCCGACCTGCTCACGCAGAAGACGACGAACGCCTCGATCGTGCACGACTGGCTGACGGGCACCCGCGACGGTTCGCTCGACGCCGAGGACGAGCAGGCGTGGCTCCGCACCCTCACCGACCTGCGGCTGACGATCGCCGACCGGCTGGGCATCGAGGACGCCGACGACGAGGAGCGCTCCGTCGAGGCCGACGCGGGCGTCCGCCTGCGCGACGTCTACGACTGGCTCGGCTACGTGCAGGAGCACCTGGTCGTCACGCTCACGTCGCGCTGACGGCCCACGGCCTGGAGGCCCGGATCACCTCCGGCTCGACGCGTCACCCCAGCAGGTCGTCGCGGTGGGCTCGCGCCCAGTCGGTCAGGCTCCGGGGTGCGGTGCCGGTGATGCGCCGGACGTCGTCGCTCATCACGTCGACGCCGTCGAGGCCGCGTCGGACGACCCGGCCGAACTGCTGCCGGAGCCCCTCGGCCTGCCAGGCGGGCACCCCGCTCAGGCGGAGCACACCGGCGTAGACCCGGCTCGCCAGGTGCAGGGCGCGCACGGGTCGGCCGAGCCCTGCGGTGAGCGCGGCGGCGACACCCCGCGCATCGAGCAGGTCCGGCCCGGTGAGCACCGGTTCGGTGCCGTCGTGGCCGTCCTCCGTCAGCACCCGGGCGGCGGTCCGGGCGATGTCCTCGGTGTCGATCCAGCCGATCACCCCGCGGCCCGTGGTGTGCGGGAACCACCCCCGTCGGATCGCGGGCGCCGAGGGCTGCACGTTCGTCATGAACGACGAGGGGTGCAGGATCGTCCACGCCAGCCCGCTCTCGCGCACCAGCCGGTCGATGTGCCAGGCGGCGCTCGCCCACGACATCGGGGAGTGCTCGGCGGCGTCCCCGCCCGACAGCTGCACGATCCGGCCGACCCCGGCCCGCTGCGCCGCACGGACCCCGGTGGTCCCCTGCTCACGCTGCCGCTGGCTCACCGGCGTCACGAGGAAGAACCGGTCGACCCCGTCGAGCGCCGCGGTGAGCGCGTCCTCGTCGTCCAGGTCGGCCAGGCGGCCGTCGATGCCCCGCGCCCGGAGCGCGTCGACCTGCTCCGGTCGTCGGACCACGGCTCGCACCGTCACCCCTGCCGCCCGCAGCAGCTCCGCCGTCTTGCCCCCGACGTCCCCGGTCACGCCGGTGACCGCCACGATCTCGCCCATGTCTGCTCCCGTCCCACTGACCCGTTCTGGTATCAGTTTCCTGATACCAGAACGTACGCCGGTACGATCACCCCGTGCCCCAGGAACTCCCAGCCCCGCGTGACGACGTCGACGGCATCGTGGCGTGGACGGTCATCCGGGCCGCACGGACGCTCTCCCGCCGACTCGCGGCCGAGCTGGCGCCGCTCGGGTTGACACCCGTCGAGTTCGGGGCGCTCATCCAGCTCGCAGCGGCCGGCGAGCTCAGCCAGGCCGACCTGGCGCGGGCGGTCGGCGTCCGACCGCAGAGCATGACGACGCTCGTCGGGGGGCTCTCGACGCGGGGACTCGTGGAGCGGGGTGCTGCACCGGGCCGGGGACGGGCCTCCCGGATGCGACTGACCGACCAGGGCGAGGCGCTGCTGGCACGCGCCCACCCGATCGTCCGGGCGAGCAACGCGTGGTTCGGCGACGGTGCGGAGCCGATCTCGGCGACCCTGCTCCCGCTGCTCGAGCCGGACGCGGGCGATGACGGCTCCGCCGTTCCCTGACCCGTATCGGAAGGCAAACTTGCAAGGCGGGCTGGTGACGGACTAGCCTCCGGGGCGTGACCGACGCACCGGAGACCGACCCGACCGACCTGGCCGACGCCGTGCTGACGATGCACGGGCGACTGCGGCGGTCGTTGCTGGCCTCGAAGTCGGACGACGTCACGGCGTCGCAGACCGCCGCCCTCGGACGCCTGCTGCGGCACGGGCCGGCCACCATCGCCGACCTGGCGCGAGCCGAGGGTGTCCGACCGCAGTCGATGGGCGCGACCGTCCAGGCCCTGGTCGACCTCGGCCTGGCCGAGCGGCAGGCCGACCCGACGGACGGCCGGCGGTCGATCGTCAGCGCGACGGCGGCCGGCCGGGACGCGCGCCAGACCGCCTGGGCCGCGCGGAACCACGAGCTCGCCGAGCGGCTCGCGACCCTGCCCGAAGCGGACCGCCGCGTCGTCGCGCGGGCGATGGACCTGCTCGGGCCGATCGTCGATCCCTGACCCGCACCCCTCGCCCAGTCCTGCAACCGGAAGAAGCGCTCTCACGTCCACCACCACCACCACCACGACCCCCGACACGACCACGGGCAGCGGCTTCGGCCCGAAGCTCCTCATCCCGGTGCTCGTCGGGCCCCTGCTCAACCCGATCAACACCACGATGGTGTCGGTCGCCCTCACCCCGATCTCCCGCGACCTGGGCATCGGTGCGGCGCAGGCGATCTGGCTCGTCGCGGCCCTGTACCTGGCGAGTGCGATCGCGCAGCCCACGATGGGCAAGCTCGCCGACCGGTTCGGCCCGAAGAAGGTGTTCCTGACCGGGCTCGTCATCGTCGGGATCGCCGGGGTGGTGCCCGAGGTCCTGACCGGGTTCGGCGGCGCCGTGTTCGCCCGGGTGCTCATCGGCATCGGGACGTCGTCGGCCTACCCGGCGGCGCTCACCACGCTCCGGCAGCACTCCGCCCGGATCGGGAAGCCGACGCCGCCGCTCGTGCTCGGGGCGCTGTCGATCACGTCGCTCGTGTCCGCCGCCGCCGGCCCACCGCTCGGCGGGGCGCTCATCGCCGCGTTCGGCTGGCACGCGATCTTCCTGGTGAACGTGCCGCTCGCGGTGTTCGGCATCGTCGTGGCGACGCTCTGGCTGCCGTCCGACCGGCTGCGTCCGCGCGACGACGCCGACCTGCCGGTGCTGCAGGCGCTCGACCCGCTCGGCATGGTGCTGATGACCGGGACCGTCTCGGCGCTGCTCGTCTTCCTGCTCGACCTGTCCGCCGGGCTGTGGTGGCTGCTCGCGGTGGCCGTCGTGTTGCTCGGCGCCCTGGTGGCGTGGGAGCTCCGGGCCGTGCGACCGTTCGGCGACGTGCGGCTGCTCGCCCGGAACGGCGCGTTGTCCCGCACGTACGGCCGCCTGTTCCTGACGTACCTGCTCGCCTACACGATGACCTACGGGTTCTCGCAGTGGGTGCAGGACGTCGCGGGCTACCCGAGCGACGTCGCCGGGTACATCCAGCTGCCGGCCGCGATCGTCGCCGGGGTGGCCTCGTTCGTCGTCGCACGGAAGACCGCGATCCGCGGGCCGCTCGTCGTCGCCGCGCTGGTGCCGATCCTCGGCGGTGTGCTCCTGCTCTTCCTGCACACCGGGTCGCCCGTCGTCCTGCTCGCCCTGACTCCGGCGCTGTTCGGGGTGCCGCAGGCCCTGGCGTCGGTGTCGAACCAGGCGGCGCTGTACCGGCTCGTCCCCGCGGAGTACATCGGCACCGCAGCCGGGCTGTCCCGCACCGCGGTGTACATCGGGGCGATCGCGGCGTCCTCGCTGATCGGCGGCGTGTTCGGCCAGGCCCCGACGACGCCGGACCTGCACGTGCTGGCGTGGGTGATCCTCGGCGTCGCGGTGCTCCTGACCGTGCTGACCCTGGCCGACCGTCGCCTGCGTGACGCCGACGCACCGGCCCCTGCGCGTGCGCCCGCGCCCGCGCCCGACGCCACCGCCGCTGAGCCTGACGCTTCGTGAGCAGGAACGGTCGAGTGACCGCTGCCCACTCGACCGTTCCTGCTCACGAAGCACATCCCCCGCGGCCGGTACCCTGATCCGGTGACCGACCCGACCCCCACGCACTGGACCCTGACGCTCGTCTGCGACGACCAGCCCGGGATCGTGCACGCCGTCTCCGGAGCGATCGTCGCCGCCCAGGGCAACATCACCGAGTCGCAGCAGTTCTCCAGCGCCGACACGAACACGTTCTTCATGCGCCTGCAGGTGATGGCGCCGGTGGACCGCGCCGCCTTCGAAGCAGCGCTCGCCCCCGTCGCCGCCCGCTACGACGCCCGGGTCCAGCTCGACCTCGTCGGTCGTCCGCTGCGCACCCTCGTGCTGGTGTCGAAGGCGGGCCACTGCCTGAACGACCTGCTCTACCGGCAGCGCGGCGGACAGCTGCCGATCGAGGTCCCCCTCGTGCTGTCGAACCACGCGGACCTGTCCGAGCTCGCCGCGTTCTACTCCGTGCCGTTCGAGCACCGCCCGGTCACCGACGCCGATTCGAAGGAGCAGATGGAGCGGCGCGTGCTGCAGGCGGTGGAGGAGCACGACATCGAGCTCGTCGTCCTCGCCCGCTACATGCAGATCCTGTCGCCCGAGCTCTGCGCCGCGCTCGAGGGCCGTGCCGTGAACATCCACCACTCGTTCCTGCCCGGCTTCAAGGGCGCGAACCCGTACCGGCAAGCGCACGCCCGCGGGGTGAAGCTCATCGGTGCGACCGCGCACTTCGTGACGAGCGACCTCGACGAGGGCCCGATCATCGAGCAGAACGTCGTCCGCGTCGACCACACCAAGGAACCGGCCGAGCTGGTGTCCATCGGGCAGGACGAGGAGTCCCGCACGCTCACCCAGGCGGTGCGCTGGATCGCGGAGGACCGCGTCCTGCTCGACGGCGCCCGCACCATCATCTTCAAGTAGGCAGCACCATGACCAACGCCCCGCAGTCCCCCGTCGACTGGGAATCGGTTCCCGACCCGGCCGCCGTCCGGCAGCCACGACGGCGGTTCGAGGCCTGGATGGTCCTGCGGATCGCCGTGATGGTGTTCGGCCTGCTGTCCCTGGCCTTCTGGGGCTACTGGTCGTGGCAGCTCCCGCTCCCCGGCTACCTGTTCATGGTCGGTGCCCCGCTGTTCGCCGCGGTCGTCTGGTACTTCTTCCGGTCGCCGCGGTCCCCGATCGAGACCGACGTCGTCGGCAAGACCATCGTCGAGGTCGCCCTGGTCGTCGCCGCAGGCGCGACCTGGATCTCCATCGGCCACCCGGTCGTCGGGGTCGTCTTCATCGTGATCGCCGCCCTGAGCGGCCTGATCGCGTTCCGCAAGGAGACCGCATGAGCACCACGGGCCTCCAGACCGGCCAGGAGGCCCAGCGCACGCTGGTCCGCGCAGCCCGCGTCGTCGACGTGGCCGGCACCACGGCCGACGGCTGGGTCCTGGTCGTCGGCGACACGATCCACGCGACCGGTTCCGGCCCCGAGGCCCCCGCGGCAGACCGGGTCGTCGACCTGGGCGACGCGGTCCTGACGCCCGGTTTCGTGGACCTGCACGGGCACGGTGGGGCGACCGAGGCGTACGAGGACGACTCGTTCGACCGTTCGCTCGCGATGCACCGTTCGCACGGCACGACCCGATCCGTCCTGTCGCTCGTCGCGAACCCGGTCCCCGCCCTCGCGGCGTCGCTGGCCCGCGTCCGCGCCGTGATGGCGACCGACCCGCTCGTGGTCGGGGTGCACCTGGAGGGACCGTTCCTGTCCCCGCACAACAAGGGTGCGCACAACGAGTCGTTCCTGATCGACCCGACGCCCGCCGCGGTCGACGCGCTGCTCGGAGCGGGCGAGGGCGTCATCCGCCAGGTCACGATCGCGCCCGAGCTGCCCGGAGCCCTCGACGCCGTCCGCCGGTTCGTCGAGGCCGGCGTCACGGTCGCCGTCGGCCACACGGTCGGCACGTACGACCAGGCCCGTGCCGCCTTCGACGCCGGGGCGACGATCCTGACCCACGCCTGCAACGCGATGCCCGGGCTGCACCACCGCGCACCGGGGCCGATCGGCGCTGCCGTGGCGGACGACCGCGTGACGCTCGAGCTCATCCTGGACGCCGTGCACGTGCACCCGGTCGTCGCGGAGACGCTCTTCCGGGCGACGCCGGGTCGTGTGGCGCTGATCACCGACGCGATGGGCGCTGCGGGTGCGGCCGACGGCTCGTACCGGCTCGGATCGCTCGACGTCACGGTGACCGACGGGGTCGCGCACGTCGCGGGGACCGACACCATCGCGGGATCGACGCTGACGCAGGACGTGGCGCTCCGCAACGCGGTCTCGCTCGCCGGGCGGACCCTGCCCGAGGCCGTGGCGGCGCTGACGAGTGCGCCGGCCGCAGCACTCGGGCTCGGCGACCGCCTGGGTCGGCTGGCTCCGGGGTTCGCCGCGGACCTCGTGGCGCTGTCGCCGTCGCTCGAGGTGCAGCGCGTGTGGGGCGGCGGGCGCCAGCTGCGCTGAGGCGCGCAGCGCGTGTTCAGCGGTCGACCGGGCGCCCTCGCTCGCCGCTCGCCCACGACGTGTCCGCCGTCTCCCCGACCCGGAGCGAGAGCGTGCCGCCCCGGGTGACGAACGACGCCGGCACCCACGACTGCTCCAGCGTCCGCCCGTTCAACCGGGCTCCCTGCACGTACGGCTCGGTCCCGGTCGACCGGATGACGATCCGCTCCCCGCTCGAGCGCCGGATGTCGACCGTGCTGAACGTCGGGCTGCCGATGAGCACCTCCGCTCGCCCGGGCGTCTGCGGGAACAGGCCGATCGAGGCGAAGACGTACCAGGCGCTCATCGTGCCGAGGTCGTCGTTGCCGGGCAGGCCGCCGGGGCCGGTCGAGTAGGCGTCGTCCACGACCTGCCGCACGGTCTCCTGCGTCTTCCAGGGCTTGCCGAGGGCGTTGTACATCCACGGCGTGTGGATGTCGGGCTCGTTCGTGGGGTCGAACTTCGTGGCGTCGCCACCGGTGACCACCCAGTTGCCCGAGGCGTCGTGGAAGAAGTCGTCGAGCCGTGCGACCGCGGCGTCGTCACCGCCGAGCGCGCTGGACAGCCCCTGCACGTCCTGCGGCACGAGCCAGGTGTACTGCGCGCTGGTGCCCTGCGCGAACCCGGTCCCCGTCGACGGCGACCAGCCCGGCGTCCACGAGCCGTCGGCCTGGCGCGCGGCCTGGTACCCGACGGCGGCGTTGAAGGTGTTCTTCCAGGAGGTCCCCCGCTCGGCGAACATCCGGGCGTCGGAACGAAGTCCGAGGGAACCCGCCCAGTACCCGAGCGCGCTGTCGGAGATCGAGTCCTCGAGGGTCTCGGCAGCACCGCCCCAGCAGGAGCAGTCGTCGTTCGCCGCGTACTGCCGCTCCAGGTACTCGTCGAGTGCGGGCCGCTGCGCCAGGCACTGCCCCGGGCACCCGATGTCGCTCTCGGCGTCCGCGTTCTCGACCGTCGCCTGGCGTTTCAGCGAGGCGTAGGCGGCCCGGACGTCGAAGTTCCGGACGCCCATGGCGTACCAGGTGGCGAGCGTCGCGGCCGAGGGGTCGCCGGTCATCACGTGCGTCGGCGCGCCGAGGTGCAGCCAGCGGTCCCACACCCCGCCGTTCTGCTCGGCGAACCGCAGCATCGACTGCGCCATGTCCCCGGCGACGTCCGGCCGCAGCAAGGCCAGCAGCTGGATCTGCGCCCGGTACTGGTCCCACCCGGAGTACGTGCCGTAGACGGCACGGTGTCCGCGGTCCATCCGGTGCACCCGCAGGTCCGGGCCGAGGTAGCGCCCGTCGCGGTCGTTCAGCGTGTTCGGCTGCATGAGTGCGTGGTAGACCGACGTGTAGAGCTGGGTGGTCCGGTCCGCCGTGCCGCCGCCGACGCGCAGGCGCGACAGTTCACGGTTCCAGGAGGCCCGTGTGCCGGCCGCCACGCTGGCTACGGTCGAGCGCTTGGTCACCTCGCCGTCACGGTTGGCGACCGCCCCGGCCGCGCTCACGTACGAGATGCCGATCTTCGCCTGCACCGTCGCTCCGCGACGGGCGTCGAACCCGACCCACGCGCCGGAACCGCGTCCGGCGCGGTCGGCCCCGGTCAGGTAGCCCTCCCCACCGGAGGAGGACGTGCCTCCAGGCTGGACCGTGCCGTCCTTCCAGGTGCCGGTGCTCGCGAACGCCGTGTCGAAGGTCGCGGTGAAGTACAGGCGGTAGTAGCTGCGGCGGTCCGGGTTGGTGGCGCCGCCGCCGTTCGCGCGGCGGCTGCAGAAGCCGCCCGTCAGGACGCTGCCGCTGACCGTGCGGGTGCGGGGGTCGACGCGGGTGATCGCGGCCTCGCTGCCGTTGATCGAGTTCGACGTGCGGAACAGCAGGTTCGCGTCCTTGCCGGCCGGGAACGTGAACGCGCCGACGCCGGCGCGCGTGGTGACGGCGAGGTCGGTGCGGACGCCGTTGTCGAGCGTGACGCCGTAGCGTCCGGGGCTCGCGGACTCCTGGTCGTGGGAGTACCCGGCGGCGTAGACAGCGTCCTTCGAGTCGGCCGACGGCGAGGTCGTGACCGGGGTCGTGACCGGCATGATCGGCACGTCTCCCGCAGCACCCGGAGCACACCCGGCCCCGTTCAGGTGCGTCAGGCTGAAGCCGCGCAGCCGGTTCACGTCGTACGAGTAGCCGTTCGCCACCGGGGTCGACGTCTGGTCGCCCGCGGTCCCGGTGGGACTCCACTGCACCATGCCGAACGGTGCGGTGGCCCCGGGCCAGGTGTTGCCGTTGTTGCTCGTGCCGACGAAGGGGTCGACGTACCGGGCCGGATCGCTCACGGTCCGCCCGGCCTGCGTCGACGGCGAGCCCGCCGCCGGCGCGGCGACGATCCCCGTGCCCAGCAGTACGGCGATCGTGGCCACCGCGGCGAGCGGGAGCGGACGGACGAGCGGGCGACGGTGCACGCGAGATCGGTTCACGTTCGTGACGCTAGCCCCCTCGGACGGGGGACGTCCGCTCTCGTCACCGAGCGCTCTCCCGCTGTTCACGTCGGGTTCGGCGACGGGCCCCGGCACCCTCCGCTGCCGGCTCGGGGTCAGCCGCCGTGCTCCGCGCAGCTGTCGGTGCCGCTGTAACAGGCCGGCGCCTCGCGATCACGCCACGTGTCCTGCTCCGTCTGGTTCCAGCGCCCCTGCGGGACGGCGAGGACGTAGGCGGCCACGAGCACGATCGGCACCATGACGACGGCGGTCACCACGACGCCGGTGCGCCCCGTCCGGACGCCGAGGAGCACGGCGACGAAGCAGGCCACGGGTCCCAGGACGAGCAGGAACTCGTAGGTGTGGACCGCACCGGGACTCTCGACGTTGTCCCCGAACAGGCGCAGTGTCGAGACGATCGTGGCGAACATCGCGACGGGAACGACGCAGAGCACCAGCACCGCGGCGAGCGCGACGCGGCGCTCGACCCGGACGCCGCGGCCCTTCCGGCGCTCCCGCTCGAGCCGCGCGTACTCCGCGCCCACCGGGTCGTCCGTCGCTGCGTCGTCCACCCCCACCATCGGGTGAGTGTCGCACGGAACGGTGCCGACCGGTACGTGATCAGGCCGTCGTGCGCGCTGCGACCTCGTCGACGAAGGTGCGGACCCGCTGCCGGAACCCCGGGTCGGCGGCTGCCCCGCGGACGGGGACGACGTGCAGCCGCCGGTCACCCCGACGCAGCGCCGGCCCGACGAACACCCCCTCGGCGACGTCCGGTGCGGTGGCCGACCAGAGCGTCGAGCGAGCGCCGTCCTCCGCGGTCCGGGCCATGCTGCGGGCGACCAGGCCACCGAGGCGCTGCGTGAGGGTCTCGGCCTGGTCGTTCATCCCCGTCGCTGCGATGCCGGGGTGTGCGATGACCGAGCGGACGTCCGAGCCGGCAGCGCGGAGCCGCTCACCGAGGTCGACCGCGAGCGCCGTCGCCGCCGTCTTCGAGTCGGTGTACACGGCGAACTGGGAGTAGCCGCTCGCATCGTCGACCCCGCCCGGTGCAGGCACGCGGCGGGTGCGCTGCGACAGGTTCGACCCGACGAGCACGACCCGGGGTGACGGTCCACCGAGCACCGGGAGCATCGCGTCGGCGAGCACGGCCGGGCCGACGACGTTGGTGGCCCAGGTGCGTTCGATGCCCTCGTCGGTCAGCCCGAACGCGCCGAGCGTCGCGCCGGCGTTGTTGACGAGGGCGTCCACGACGATGCCGTCCGCGGCGAGCTGCCGGGCGAACGCCGTGACCGAGGCGACCGACGCGGTGTCGACGACCCGCGCCTCCAGACCCGCGGGGAGGACGCGAGCCGCCTTGTCCGGGTTGCGGACCGCCGCGATGACGCGCGCTCCAGCGGCGGCCAGTCGGGTCGCGACCACCAGACCGAGTCCGCCGGTCGCACCGGTGACCACGACCGTCCGCCCGTGCTGGTCCGCCATCTGTCCGGGCTCCCACGTGAAGGGTTCCATCGTCGTCTCCTGTCCGCACTCCGTCTCGAATCGGATGATCCATCCGGAACGCTAGCACAAGCGGATAGAGTGTCCGCATGACCATCGCCATGGCCCGCCCCGAAGCGCTGCGTTCCGATGCGCAGCGCAACCGGACCGCGCTGCTCGACGTCGCCCGGTCGTTCCTCGAGCGCGGCGAGCAGCCGCTCCTGAACGCCGTCGCACACGAGGCCGGTGTGGGTGTCGGGACCGCCTACCGGCACTTCCCGTCGCAGCAGCACCTGCTCGAGGCGCTCGCGATCGACGCGCTCGAGGACATGCTCGACCTCGTCCGTGTCGCCGTCGCGCTGCCCGACACAGGGGACGCGCTCCGCGGGGTCGTGACGGCTGCCTTCCGGAGCATGGTCGACGATGCCGCCCTGGGCGACCTGCTGACGAACGGCGGGTTCTCGTGCGCCGACACCGCTGCGCTCGCAGGAGACCTGGTGGTGTCCGTCGACGCACTGCTCGCTCGGGCACGGGCCGAGGGGCTCGCGCGTGCCGACGTCGACGCGGACGACCTGCGACGGCTGCTGTGCGGGATGCGGGCGGCCGCCGTTGCCGGTGGCTCCCGGGTGCACGACCCCGAGCGCTACGTCGAGGTGCTGCTGGCGGGCCTCCGCCCGGCCTGACCACCACCCTCGCGCCCCGCGTGCCTCGCTGTCAGGATGGGCGCATGAGCGTCATGGTGTCCGTCTTCGATGCGTACCGGTCCCGCACGAGCGAGAAGTACACGGCCTACCCGCCGGACGTGCTCCCCATGTTCGTCGCCGAGATGGACAGCATGCTCGCCGAGCCGATCCGCGACGCCCTGGTCACGGCGGTGACGAACGGCGACACCGGGTACGTCGGGCACGGGCGGGCCCTGCCCGAGGCGTTCGCCGACTTCGCCGAGAGCCGGTGGGCGTGGCGGGTCGACCCCGATCTGGTCCGCACCACCACGGACGTGTCGGTCGCGGCGGTCGAGGTGCTGCGCCGGGTCATCGAGCCGGGTGACCAGGTGGTCATCATGCCGCCCGTGTACCCGCCGTTCTGGGAGTACGTGTCCGAGGCGGGCGGCACCGTCACCGAGGTCCCGCTGCTCGCCCCCGCGGGCCCGGCCGACCCGTTCGACACGACGGCCGGCTGGCGGATGGACCTCGACGGCATCGCGCAGGCGTTCGCCGACGGAGCCCGCACGGTGCTGCTCTGCAACCCGCACAACCCCCTCGGTCTGGTGCACGACCGCGAGTCGCTCGTCGCACTCGCGAAGCTGGCCGCCGAGTGGGACGCCGTCGTGGTGTCCGACGAGATCCACGCGCCGCTCGTGCACGCCGACGCGGTGTTCACGCCGTTCCTGGAGTCCTGCCCCGAGGCCGCATCGCTCGGTGTCGCCCTGACGAGTGCGAGCAAGGCCTGGAACCTCGCCGGCACGAAGTGCGCGATGATGATCGGCGCCTCGGAGCGGGCCCGCGCCTGGTTCGACGGCCTGCCGACCGAGGTCGTCGAGCGCACCGGCATCCTCGGCTACACCGCGAGCGTCGCGGCCTTCAGCGAGGGCGAGCCGTGGCTGGCATCACTGCTCACCGAGCTCGCGGCGAACCGGCGCACCCTGGCCGAGCGGATCGGCGACGTGCTGCCCGGCGCCGAGTACCGGCAGCCGCAGGCGTCGTACCTGGCGTGGCTCGACCTGCGGGCGCTGCCGTGGGGCGACGACCCCGCGGCGGAGCTCGTCGACCGGGCGAAGGTGGCGCTCGGCTCCGGCCCGGCGTTCGGACGGCAGGGCCGGGGCTTCGCGCGGCTGAACTTCGGGTGCTCGGCGGAGACCCTCGACGAGGGGCTGAGCCGCCTCGCCGCAGCCGCGCGCGCCTGACACCGGACCTGGATCGGGCCGGAAGACGCCGGCGTGCGCGTGCGACGCCCCGCAATCGTCGACACGCCCCCGAATTCGGCGGCGTGTCGGCGCTCGGGCGGCGTCTGAGCAAGCCGCCGGCGTCTACCGCAGCAAGACGCCAGCGGCGCGCTACTCGAACCGCTGCCAGGCCGGCTTGTTCGCGTACGTGTAGCGGTAGTAGTCGGCGAGCTGCAGCCCGGCGGCGGCTTCCTCGTCGACGACGACGGTCGCGTGCTCGTGCAGCTGCAGGGCCGAACCGGGCACGAAGGAGCTGAGCGGCCCCTCGACCGCAGCGGCGACGGCCGCCGCCTTCGACGGGCCCTGGGCGACGAGGACGAGCTCGCGGGCTTCGAGGATGGTGCCGAGACCCTGCGTCATGCAGTGCGTCGGGACCTGCTCGGGCGAGTCGAAGAAGCGCGCGTTGGCGTCTCGGGTCGACGGCGCGAGGGTCTTGATGCGGGTGCGCGAGGCGAACGACGACGTCGGTTCGTTGAACCCGATGTGGCCGTTGGCCCCGATGCCGAGGATCTGCACGTCGATCCCGCCCGCCGCACGGATCGCGGCGTCGTACTCCTTGGCCGCGAACTCGAGGTCGGCGGCACGGCCGTCCGGCACCCGCACGCGCGACGCGTCGAAGCCGAGGGGTGCCACGACGTCGCGGGCGATCACGGCCGCGTACGACTCGGGGTGCTCGAGCGGGATGCCGACGTACTCGTCGAGGGCGAACCCACGGGCCTCGGCGAACGAGATCTCGCCCGCCTGCACCCGGCGCTGCAGGTCGGTGTAGATGCCCTGCGGGCTGGATCCGGTGGCGAGACCGATGACGGCGGACGGCTTCTTGGCGACGACGGACGCGATCTTGGCCGCGGCGACGCGACCGACCTCGTCCGGCGTGGGCAGGATGATGATCTCCACACACCAAGCCTACTGGTCATGACCAGTCTGCGACAGGGGTCGTGTGGGTAGCGTGGAGGCATGCCGACCCCCGACTTCGTCCTGTCCCTGCGCGAGAAGATCGGCACGGCGCCGCTCTGGCTGTCGGGCGTGAGCGCCATCGTGACGCGCGGCTCCGGCGCCGAGCGCGAACTGCTCGTGGTGCGACGGGCCGACACGGGCGCGTACACGCCGGTCACCGGGATCGTCGACCCGGGCGAGGAACCCGCCGTCGCCGCCGAACGCGAGGTCCTCGAGGAAGCCGACGTCGTCGCCGTCGCCGAACGCCTGGCCTGGGTGCAGGTGCTGCCCGAGATGACCTACCCGAACGGCGACCGGTCGCAGTACCTCGACCTGGTCTTCGCCTGCCGGTACGTCTCCGGGACGCCGAACCCCGCCGACGGCGAGAACACCGAGGCGTTCTGGGCTCGGCTCGACGCCCTGCCCGACATGTCCGAGAACATGCGGGCACGCGTCGAGGCCGGGCTGGCGGACGAGCGCGAGGCGCGCTTCCAGCGCTGACCCCACCGGCCTGGAGGCGCGGTGCCAGGCCGCCACGGGCCTCCCGTCCGCGTCCCCCGACGTTTCGGGCGCAGCGACAGTCCGCGCATCTGCTCGCGCGTGGACTGTCGCTCAGCGCGAAACCTCGTCGCGACTACGCGAGCGGCGCGACCGCCACGGGTGCGCCGAGCAGGCGCACGGCGACGGGGTCGCCGGTGGCCCGGCGGTCGCCGACCTCGTGCTGGACGGTCACGACGGTGTCGTCGTCCAGGCGGACGGTGGTGCGGCGGATCGACCCGAGGAAGCTCGAGGTGACGACGGTGCCGGTGATGCCCTCGGGGGCGAAGGCGATGTCCTCCGGCCGGACGTAGGCGAGCACCGGTCCGTCCGGAGCCGAGGAGTCGAGCGCCGGCACCCGGAACCCGTACACGAAGACGTCGCCCCCGCGCAGGTCGCCCTGCAGCCGGTTCGACTGACCGACGAAGTCCGCCGTGAAGGCCGACGACGGGGTGCGGTAGAGCTCCTCGGGCGTGCCGATCTGCTCGATGTCGCCCGCCTGCATCACCGCGATCCGGTCGGAGACGGCGAGCGCTTCCTCCTGGTCGTGCGTCACGAACACCGTGGTGATGCCGAGGTCGCTCTGGATCCGTCGGATCTCGTCGCGCAGCGAGACCCGGACCTTCGCGTCCAGGGCCGACAGCGGCTCGTCGAGCAGGAGCACCCGGGGGCGGGTGACCAGGGCACGGGCCAGGGCGACGCGCTGCTGCTGCCCGCCGGAGAGCTGGTGCGGGTAGCGCTCGGCGAACTCGCCGAGGTGGACCATGTCGAGGGCCTCGACCACGCGGCTCCTGCGTTCGGCGGCGGGGACCCGGCGCATCTCGAGGCCGAAGGCGACGTTCTGCCGGACCGTCATGTGCGGGAACAGCGAGTACTGCTGGAACACCATGCCGATGTCGCGTTTGTTGACCGGGGTGTCGGCGACGTCCTGGCCGTCGATGCGGATGGAGCCGGCGTCGATCGCCTCGAGGCCCGCGAGCGCCCGGAGCGCCGTCGTCTTGCCGCAACCGGACGGGCCGAGCAGCGACACGAACTCCCCCGGCTCGACACGGAGCGACAGTCCCGCGAGCGCCCGGTGTGCGCCGTAGTGCTTCTCGACGGCGTGGAGTTCGACGACGGCACCGGTGGTGGCGAGGGACGCCGGGGCTGCCGGAGCGGTGACGGTCATGCGGACTCCTGGGTGCGGGGACGACGGGTGGTGCGGGTGCGGGTGCGGCGGACCCGGCCCGTGCGACGGGTCCCGATGCGGCCGATGACGACGAGCAGCACGAAGCCGAACACGAGCGCGGCGACCGAGAAGATCGCGGCGACGTACGGGTCGGTCCCCTGCACGAGCACGAGCCCGGTCTGGAACGTGCTGCGGGAGAGGAACGCGGCGAGGGTGTACTCGCCGAGGACCACGGTGATCGTGAGGAAGCACGCGGCGGTGATGCCCCGGCGCAGGTTCGGCAGGAGCACGCGCCAGGTGACGGTCCACCACGAGGCACCGAGTGAGCGGGCGGCCTCGGACAGGACGATCAGGTCCATCGCGGTGATGGCGGCGGCGATCGGGCGGAACGCGAACGGCAGTGTGACGATGCCGATCGCGAACGCCAGCGTCCAGGCACCGGAGCCGAAGACCTGCGAGACGACCTGGTACACGGGGATGAACCCGACGACGAGCACCACGACCGGCACGGTGATCGGCACGATGCAGACGAACTCCAGGACGCGTCGGAGCCTCGGGTAGCGGAGCGCGGTGATGATCTGGGCGGGCAGCAGCACGAGCAGCACGATCCCGACGGTGATCACGGCGATGAGCAGCGACGCCCCGAGCCCGTCGAACACGGGCTGGTAGGTGAACGCGTTGGCCGGGTCGCCGATCGCTGCCCAGTGCGCGAAGGTCAGGCCGCCGTCGGTGCCCTGCCGGAACGTGAACTGCAGCAGGGCGACCAGCGGGACGGCGAACAGCAGCCCGATCACGGTGAGCACGGTCACTGCCGCACCACGGGACGGGGCCGTGCCGAAGCGGCGGACGCGGGACGGGCCTCCGAGCCGAACCGGCTGCGCCGGACGCACCGGGCGGACCGGTGCCGCCGCGCTCATCGCTGCCACCTGGCGGCTCGGCGCTGCAGCAGCGAGTAGGCGCCCATCACGACCGCCATCACGACGACCATGCCGAACGCGAGCACCCCGGCGACGTTCTGCAGGCCGACGAGCGTCTCGCTGGTGAGCTGCGTGCGGATCGTGAGCGGCACGATGCCGCCCTGCGAGATGAGGGCCGCGGCGGTGGCGAACGACGAGAAGCCGTTCGCGAAGAGCAGCAGGAGCGACCCCCAGAACGCCGGCGCCAGGACCGGCAACGCGATGCGGCGCCAGTACGTCAGGCGCGAGGCGCCGAGGGTCGCGGCGGCCTCGCCCCACTGGGCCTTGACGCCCTCGAGTGCGGGCATGAACGTGAGGACCATGAGCGGCACCTGGAAGTAGACGTAGGGGATGACGAGCCCGGGCACGGTGTACAGGAAGGCGCCGTCAGCGTTGAGGTCGACGTGGAAGACCGTGACCAACCACGTCGTGACGAGTCCCTGCACGCCGATCGTGGCGATGAACGCGAACGCGAGCATGACGCCGCCGAACTGGGCGAGGACGCTCGCCGCCGAGTCGATCATCGACCGGACCAGTCCGTCCGGCCGCAGTGCCGAGAGCGCCCAGCAGACGACCGCGCCGAGCACGGCTCCGATGACCGCGGAGGCGGCGGACAGGCCGAACGACCCGCCGAACGCCCGCAGCACGGACGGGTCGGCGAAGGCCGCGAGGTTCGCGAACGTGAACGCTCCGGAGCCGTCGAAGAAGCCGCTGCCGATCGCGATCACGGCGGGGACGGCGAGGAACAGCAGGACGTAGGCGGCGAAGGGGGTCAGCCCCAGCCAGGCGAGGCCGACGCGGCGCCGGACACGGGGTCCGGCGCCGCGACGGACGGCATCGGCGGGCGCGGACGCCGGGCGCACGGTGCTCGGAGCGCTCGTCGCGGGCGCGTCTGCCGATGCGGTGGTCATGCTGCTCAGGACCCCATCGTCGAGGACCACTTGGCCTTGAGCACCGTCGCGGCGTCGGCGACCTGCGCGTCGGTCAGCTCGACGTAGTCCTTCGGCGCGCCACCGGCGGCGTCGAGGGCGTCCTGGTCGACCTTGCCGGACTTCTCCATCGCCGACAGGGTGGCGGGGAACGCACCGGCCTGCAGGTACAGGTTCTGGGCCTCCGGGCTGGCGATGTACTCCTGCCACAGGCGGGCGGCCGCGGGGTGCGGGGCGTCCTTGGTGATGGCCTGCGAGTAGTACGAGCCGAGCGCCTGTCCCTTCGGGACGACGGTCTTCCAGTCCTTGTTGCCACTCGCGCCCGCTGCCGGTCCCCACGCCAGGTTGTTGTACGACCACTGGATGACCACGGGGGTCTCACCCGAGGCGACCGTGGCCTGCGTCGGCAGCACGTTCTGGAAGTTGCCGGCCTTCTTCAGGTCGCCGAAGTAGTCGACGCCCTTCGTGATGTCGTCGGCCGAGCCACCGTTCTCGAGCGCCGCCAGGTAGACGGCCGATGCTGCCTGGTTGGCCTGCGTCGGGTCACCCGCGATCGAGACCTTGCCCTTGTACTCGCTGCCGAGCAGGTCCTGCAGGTCCTTCGGGGCGTCGGAGATCTTCGACGAGTCGTACCCGATCGACATCAGGCCGGTGTAGTCACGCGTCCACGCGCCGTCCTTCTCCTTCAGGTCGGTGGGGATGTCGTCCCAGTTCGCGACCTTGTAGTCGGTGAGCAGGTCGAGGTTCTCCTGCAGCACCGCGTTGCCGAGGTCGAGCACGTCGGGCGCGGTGGACTGGCCCTTCTGCGACTTCACGGCGGCGACCTCGTCGGCGCTCGAGCCGTTCGGGTTCGCGGAGTTGATCTTGATGCCGTACTTCTTGGTGAAGCCGTCGATGATCTTGCCGTAGTTGGCCCACGACGGCGGCAGCGCGATGACGTTCAGCTGGCCCTCGGCCTTGGCGGCCTTGACGAGGGCGTCCATGCCGCCGGCGGACTGGGCGCTGGTGGCGGTCTTCCAGTCGGCGTCGCCGTCGGAGCCGGCGCTCGCGGAGCTCGTCGCCGAGCATCCGGCGAGGGTGACGATCGCTGCGGCGGCCAGGGCGATGCCGGCCAGGGTGCGCTTGTGCTGCACGGGTGGGCCTTTCGGGTGGGGGAAGGTGCTGAGGTGACCGGGGGTCCGGGTTCTGGTCGATCGTGGACGCGGCCGGTTTCCGGCCCGTGCTCCGGTGGTGAACGGCGGCGGAACAGCGGGTGCGGCTGTACGCTTTGCTCGATCTGGGCGCATGGTCGCGCCCACATCAGGCCTGGAGGCACGGATGCGGTTCACGACGACGGTCCTGCAAGCACGGAAGACGGCGACCGGACTCCCCGTCCCGGAGTCCGTCATCGAGGCGCTCGGATCCGGCAAGCGCCCCGCGGTGGTCGTCACGATCAACCGGGGCTACACCTACCGCTCCACCGTCGGGGTCATGGACGAGCAGTTCCTGGTGCCGCTGTCGGCCGCACACCGTGAGGCCGCCGGGATCGCCGCAGGGGACACCGTCGAGGTCGCACTCGAGGTCGACACCCTGCCCCGGACCGTCGACCTGCCGGAGGACCTGGCCGCCGCGCTGCAGGAGGCCGGCGTGCGTGCGACATTCGACGCCCTGTCGAACTCGCGGCAGCGGGCACTCGCCGACCCGGTCACGCAGGCGAAGGCCCCGGAGACCCGGGCCCGGCGGATCGAGAAGGCCGTGGAGTCCCTGCGGGGGTAGTGCTGCGGGGCGGGGTCGGGCGGCGGGGTTGGGCGGCCAGGTCGTTTCGGGCGTACCTGGTCGTTTCGGGCGTACCTGGTCGGAAGTTCTCGCCAGGTATGCCCGGAAGCACCAGGTATCGCGGGCGTTCTGGGAAAGAACGGGCGGGCTCAGGCCCCGAGCTCGACCAGGACCCGCGGGATCTCGGTCACGAGTTCGCTCGCCAGGTACCCGAGCGGCCCGACCTGCACCGCGAGTCGGTCGCCTGCGGCAGCGTGCACGTAGGACGCCCACGCCACGGCTTGTGCCGGATCGGCGCCGCGGGCGAGCAGGCCCGTGACCGCACCGGACAGCACGTCCCCACTGCCGCTCGTGCCGAGACCGCCGGAGCCGGTGCCCTTGAGCCACGCCCGACCCTGCGGTGTGGCGATGGCATCGCCGAGGGCCACGACCGCACCGAAGCGGTTCGCGATCGCCACGGCGTCGGCCACGTCGTCGTCGCTGCACTCCCGCCCGAGCAGGCGTTCGGCCTCGCCGGAGTTCGGCGTCATCACGAGCCGTCCACGCAGCGGCTCCAGGCGGTCCCGCACGTCGGCGGCCACCCCGAGGGCGAAGGCGTCGAGCACGACGGTGGTGTGCGGACCGACGACGTCGGCGAGTCCGGCCACGAGGTCACGCGAACCATCCGGCTCGTCGAGCCCCGGCCCGACCAACACGGCGTCGGCACTCGACGCGCTGTCCGCGATGCCCTCGATCGCGCCGACGGCGATGTGTCCGTCCTGGTCCTCGTCGAGGGGTTCGACCCCGGACTCGGGCACCGCGACCGCGACCTCGTTCGCCACGCTCCGGCCGACCGCCAGGGTGAGACGACCGGCGCCCACCCGGAGTGCGGCGAGCGCGGAGAGCATCGCTGCGCCCGGGGTCCGAGCGGCGCCGCCGACGATGAGCACCTGCCCGCGGCCGTACTTGCCGGCGCCGGGTTCGGGCAGTGGCCAGTCCCGCAGGAAGTTCGGGGTGACGGGTTCAGTGGACATGTTCGTCGTCCTTCCGGCCGGTGTGCTGGGTGACCTCGTCGTCGTCCAGGTGTCCGACGGAGGAGAACTCCTCGAGCACCCACGGCGATCCGGCGTCGTCGCGACGGAGTCGGGTGAGGGAGGCGTTGGCAACGGCGTGGGTCCGGGCGAACTCCATGAGCGCCGGCTCGTCGAGGTCGAGGCACACCGCGACGGCGAGCATCACCACGGCGTCGTGCGCGGCGATCACCAGGCGCTCGGCGCCGTCGACCCGCTCGACGTCGCCGAGGAGCGACCGGAGCCGGAGCATCACATCGGCCCACGACTCCCCGCCCGCCGGCCGGTGGTAGTACTTGCCGAGCCACTGCCGGCGGCGTTCCTCGTCCGGGTACCGGTTGCGGACGCCCTGCAGGGTCAGCAGGTCGAGGACGCCGAGTTCGCGGTCGCGCAGCCGCTCGTCCACCCGCTTCTCGGGTTCGGCGAGGCCGGCTGCCTCGAGCGCGATCGCGATGGTCTGTTGTGCGCGGAGGTACGGCGACACCCACAGCGCGACGGGGACGTCGTCGATCCCGCGGTCGGCGAGCTCCTGCCCGAGGGCCCGGGACTGATCGGTGCCGAGCGGGCTGAGCGGGACGTCGGCGTCCCGGAACTCGACGTCGATGACGTCGTCGCCCGCTGCTTCGGCCCGAGCCGCCGCGATGTTCGCGACCGATTCGCCGTGACGGACGAGCCAGATCTCCTGCACTGCCATGCCGCCACGCTAGCCAGAGTGCGCTGTGCCGGTTCACCGGCGCCGAACGGTCACCCCGTGCGGTGCCGGAGGGTCACCCGCGCGGCGTCGAACGGTCACCCCGCGCGGCGTCGAGCGCTCCGGACCGGGCGGACCGCGCACGGGAGCCCCGCCGCCCGGAGTCGCAGTGCCAGCGCTTCGAGGTCGAAGAGGTCTCGCCACTCGAGCCGGATGATCGTCCGAACACCCGGCACGGTGAGCAACCGACCGTGCCGCCGCTTCTCGTCGAGGAACACCTCGGTCGGGCTCCGGCCGCCGAGGTAGCGCTCCTGCGAGTACTTGGCCCGTCCGTCGATCTCGACGATGACCCCGTGGTCCGGGAACCAGAAGTCGACCGCGGACCGACGGCCGTCCACGACGAACTCCTGCTGCAGCACCGGCGCGGGCAGTCCGAGCTCCCGGAACACGACCCGAGCGAGCGACTCGGCCGGCGACCCGGACCGACCGTCGGCCAGGTCGAGCACCTGCTGCGCCAGGGCTCGGGCGCGGGCCTTCGGAGGAACCGCTCGTCGGAGGTCGGCGTCGTCGAACCCACGTCGCAGCGCGGCGTCCGCGATGACGACGCCGGCCCGCAGGTCTCCGGACATCGCGATGTCGACGACGGTCCGGGGCACGGAGGTGACGGCGATCGCACCGACCGTGATCCGTTCGGCCCGGCCGACGGGTCTCGTGTGCAGGACCAGCTCGGCGCTCCTGCCCCGGTACATCGACTCCGGCACCGTCGCGTGCACCGGGACGTCCCACCCGGCGAGCGCCGGGAGGCCGTGCAGGGCCGCCGCGGACAAGTGCGAGGCCGTCGCCCGCGTGCCGAGCCGTCCGAGCCGCGCGAAGACCCGGGTGACGTACCGCTGACGAGGCCCGGCGGCGTCCCACGCGGCGCCGTCGACGAAGGCGTTCGGTCCGACCCGGACCAGGCGGCCGACACCCTGGGTCCGGGTTCGGCGGCGCAGGGTGGTGGCATCGAGGCCGGCCTCGTGCATGGCGGAGGCTCGGAGGATGGGCAGCGACTCGTTCATGCACGTGACGATGCCCGCTCAGCCACCCGCTCCTAGGGCCGATGTCGGGAACTGTGGACGGGCCTCCAGGCCTGGGTGGTTGTGGAGGGGAGACGTTCCTTCCCAGAACGGCCGCGATGCCAAGCGGAACCGGGCGTACCTGGCCGGAAGTTCCGACCAGGTACGCCCGATTCGACCAGCTACGCCCGATTCGACCAGGCCACCCGCCCCACCCACCCCGCCCGCCCGCACGCGCCCGCACCCACACGCAACACGACGCCGAACGGAACGCACCCGTGTCCCGTCCGGCGCCGCGGTCTCTCCCCGACCGAACGCCGGGCCCGCTGCCTCAGGCCCGACGCACGCGCAGCGTCACGATCTCGAACGGCCGCACGGTCAGCACGACCGGCTCCCCGCCCGACCACGAGCGCTCCAGCGGCCGCTCGAGCAGGTCGACCTGCGACACCGACTCGACGTCGAACCCGAAGGAGACCTCGACGTCCGACGCCCGGCCCCCGAGTCCCTCGTACAGTCGCACGACGACGTCTCCGGAGCGGTCCTCGGCGAGCTTGACGGCCTCGACGAACACCTGCGGCGACGACACCGTGACGAGCGGCGCGACCTCGGCCGACCCGGGAACGCTCCGCACCGGCAGGTTCAGCCGGTACCCGGAGTCGGCGGCGTCGAGCACCGAGGCCCCGATCCGCAGCACCGTCCGGAACACGTGGTGCCCCTGGTCGGCGTTCGGGTCCGGGAACGTCGGCCCGCGCAGCAGCGACTCCCGCACGAGCGTGGTGATCCCGCCGTCCGGCCGGGTCTCGCGCGTGATGTCGTGGCCGTAGGTCGAGTCGTTCGCCACGGCGACGCCGAACCCGGGCTCCGCGACGTGCACCCAGCGGTGTGCCGAGGTCTCGAACCGGGCGTGGTCCCACGAGGTGTTCTGGTGCGTCGGCCGGTCGATGTGCCCGAACTGGATCTCGCTCGAGGCCGACGACGCGAGCACGTCGATGGGGAACGCGAGCTTCAGCAGCTTCTGGTGCTCGTGCCAGTCGACCTCGGTCTCGACGGTCAGCTCCGGTTCGCCCTGCACGGCGGAGTAGCGCGTGGTGAGCGTCGACGATCCGAAGGACCGTTCCACCACGAGCGAGGAGCCGTCGACCGAGACGGACGACGCCGACAGCACCGTGCCGTTGCGCTGGTACGCGCGGTCGATGTCCCACGCCTCCCACTGGTTCGGGGTGTCACGGAACACCGTGTACTCCGCCGCCGCGGCGCCGTGCGCGATCGCGTCGCGTCCGGTGGCGTGGTCGACGAACGAGACGACGTGGCCGGTGGCGTCGATGGTCGCCGTCACGATGCCGGTGTCGAAGACGAAGCGGTCGCCGCTCCGGACGGGAGGCACGGGTCGCGGTGCGTGGGCGACCGAACCTGCCAGGGCGGTCACGTCCCCTGCCGCGACCGGCGAGGCGTTGAAGCGCACGACCGACGCGGCGTCGTCGGCGCCGGCGAGCGCCGTCGTCGCGCTGCCCGCGAGCGCCGTCGTCACGCTGCCGATCAGCCCCTCGAGCACCTCGGCGACCCGGGCGTACTGCTCCTCGGCGTTCTCGTACACCCACGCGATCGAGGACCCGGGCAGGATGTCGTGGAACTGCTGCAGCAGGACGGTGTGCCAGGCGTCCTCGAGCTCGGCGTACGGGTACTCGCTGCCGAGCCGGACCGCCGCCGTCGCTGCCCACAGCTCGGCTTCGCGGAGCAGGTGCTCGGAGCGGCGGTTGCCCTGCTTCGTGCGGATCTGCGACGTGTAGGTGCCGCGGTGGAACTCGAGGTACATCTCCCCCGACCAGACCCCCGGCGTCGGCAGCTCGGCTTCGAGCTGCTCGAACACCTGCGCCGGCGTGCCGAGTGTGACGTGGGGCGACCCGTCGAGGTCGTGCTGGCGGTGTGCGGCGCCGACCATCTCGCGGGTGGGACCGCCGCCGCCGTCGCCGAAGCCGTACAGGAGCATCGAGGTGTTCGCGGTGCCGCGTTCCTTGTTGTTCCGTTCGCCGCGGCGCAGGTCGGCGGGCGAGACGTCGGAGTTGTAGGTGTCGGCCGGGGGCAGGTGCGTCAGGACGCGCGAGCCGTCGATGCCCTCCCAGTGGAACGAGGTGTGCGGGATGACGTTCGTCTCGTTCCACGACGGCTTCTGGGTGACGAACCACTTCGATCCGGCGGCGCGGACGATCTGCGGCAGGGCGCCCGAGTAGCCGAACGAGTCGGGGAGCCAGGCCTCGGGGGTGTCGATGCCGAACTCCTCGAGGAAGAAGCGCTTGCCGGCGACGAACTGGCGGGCCAGGGCCTCGCCGCCGGGCAGGTTGGTGTCCGACTCGACCCACATGCCGCCGACCGGGATCCACCGGCCCTCGGCGACGCGCTGCTTGATGCGGGTCCAGATGGACGGGTACTCGTCACGGATCCACGCGTACTGCTGCGCGGACGAGCAGGCGAAGGTGAAGTCGGGGTCGCGGTCCATCAGGTCGAGCACGTTCGAGAACGTCCGCGCGCACTTGCGCTTCGTCTCGCGCACGGGCCACAGCCAGGCGGAGTCGATGTGGGCGTGCCCGACGGCGATCGCGCGGTGGGCGGCGGGGCTGGCGGGGACGGCGAGCACGGGCGCCAGGACCTGACGGGCGTCCGCGGCGGTGCCGGCGACGTCGTCCGGGTCCAGGGCGTCGGCGGCGCGTTCGAGTGCCCGCAGGATGTCGGCGCCGCGGGTGCCGTCGGTGGGGAGCTCGGCCATCAGCCCGCGCAGCACCCAGAGGTCCTGCTGCAGTTCCCACACGGTGTCGTCGCGCTCGACGACCTCGAGGGCCTTCAGGCGGTAGATCGGGTCGTCGCCGGCGGTGGAGCGCGAGCCGAGCGGCGTCGCACCCTGGAACGAGTCGCCGCCGATGTCCGGGTTCGCACCGGCCTCGATCCAGAGCTCGAAGGACTCCCCCGGGCCGACCTCGAGCGGCACGGTGTCGTTCCGCGGCTCGATCGCCTTGATCGTGGAGCCGTCGGCGCGGAACGCGAGTCCCTCGGCCTGGAACCCGGGCTGCCGCTTGGTGAACCCGAGGTCGACGAGGAGCTCGGCGGTGGTCCCCGGCGCGGTGCCGAAGTCCGCCGGCACGGTCCCGGTCACCCGGAACCACGTCGTGCCCCACGGGCGTCCGCCCCAGTGCGACCCCACCGTGAACGGTGTGTACGTCTCGCCCACGGCGGCGTCGAACGGCACCGGTTCGCCCGGCACCTCCCACGCCTCGATCGTCACCGGCGCCGAGCGACGGAGGACGGCGGGGTCGACGCGGTCGCGCACGAGGCGGGCGATCCGGGCCTCGACGAGCGGTTCGTCCTGGTGCATGTGCTTCCTTTCTGGTTCGCGGAACACCGGTGTTCGCGGATCGAACCGCGGTTCGCGGGTGTTCGACGCGCGAACACCGGTGTCTTGCGGGGGTGGGGGCCGGCGTCAGCCCTTGATGCCGCCGGCGAGGGCGTTGCCGCCGCCGAGGCCTCGGGACACGATCACGTAGAGGGCGATGACGGGCACGGAGTAGACGATCGAGAAGGCGGCGAGCTGGCCGTACGCCACCGCCCCGTTCTGCCCGAAGAAGTTGAAGATGCTCACCGCGGCGGGCACCTTCTCGGGCGAGAGCAGCAGGACGAACGGGACGAAGAAGTTCCCCCACGCCTGGATGAACACGAAGATGAAGACGACCGCGATGCCCGGACGCATGAGCGGGATCACGATGCGGGTCAGGGTGGTGAGCATCGAGGCGCCGTCGGTCCACGCCGCCTCTTCCAGCGAGATCGGCACCGAGTCCATGAAGTTCTTCGCCATCCAGATCGCCATCGGCAGCGACGTGGCGGCGAGGAAGAAGATGCAGCCCCACACGTTGTCGATCAGGTTGAGCGACACGAACAGCGCGTAGACGGGCACCATCATCGCGGTGATCGGCAGACCGGTGCCGAACAGGATGCTGTACAGGAACGGCTTGTTGACCCGCATCTTGTACCGGGACAGCGGGTACGCGGCGAGCAGGGCGAACACCACGGTGACGACCGCCGTGCCGCCGGAGAGCAGCAGGCTGTTCGCGAGCGGGATGAACGACAGCTCGGGGGTGAGCACCTTCGCGAAGTTGTCGAGGGTGAACTGCGAGGGCAGCTTCACCGACAGCGACGCCTGGGTGTCGAACGACGCGAGCACGAGCCAGAGCAGCGGCACCGCGAAGCACACCGCGATGACGAGCAACACCGTGTTCGACACCCACCGCATCGTGCGGCCGCGCGGTGACGTCATGTGCATCGACCCCGGTGCGGTCACCGAGCGGGTCGTGGTCTGGTCGAGGGACGGGGCTGTCATGGCCATCAGTCCACCTCCGGCTTGAGGGCCCGGATGTAGATGATCGAGAAGACCGCCCCCACCACGAGCAGGATGGTCGCGATCGCGGTCCCGAAGCCGAGCTGCGAGAACTTGAACGCCTCCTGGTACGCCAGGATCGGCAGGGTCGACGAGTTCGTGCCCGGACCGCCGCCGGTCATCACGAAGATCAGCGTGAAGACCGACAGGGTCTGCAGCGTCGTGAGCATGAGGTTCGTCGAGATGCTCCGGCGGATCACCGGGAGCGTGATGTAGACGAGCCGCTGCCAGCCGGTGGCTCCGTCGACCTCGGCGGACTCGGTGATCTCCTCGGGGACCTCCTGCACGGCGGCCGAGTAGACGAGCATCGAGAACGCGGTGCCGCGCCAGATGTTCGCCAGGATCACGGCGAGCATCGGGTACGTGTAGAGCCAGTTCGCGCCGGTGATCCCGATCGACGCGAGGAACGTGTTGAGCGTCCCCTCGTCGTTGAAGAACGCGTACGCCGCGAAGGACGCCACGATCTCCGGCAGGACCCACGCGGCGACCACGAAGGTGCCGACGATCGCCCGGACGGCCTTGTTCGCCGAGCGCATCAGCAGGGCCAGTCCGAGGCCGAGCACGTTCTGTCCCACCACGGCCGAGGCCAGCAGGAAGACGACGGTCAGGATGACGGACTTCGGGAAGTCCGGGTCCTGGAACAGCTCGACGTAGTTCTGGAACCCGACGAACTGCTGGTCGGCCGCACTGGCGCCGGTCAGCGCCGAGTTGGTGAACGACCCGTAGAACGACGAGATGACGGGGCCGAGCAGGAAGATGACGAGGAGGACCAGGGCGGGGACGAGCGGAACCGCTCGTCCGACGTTCCGCAGTGGTCGCCGCTTGCGCGGCACGGGTGGATCGGTGCGCTTCGGCGCACCGGGCGCCGACAGCGTCGGCGCGAGGGGGGTGCTGGACACGATGGGTGCCTTCCGGGTGCGGAGGGGTTCCGAAGGTGGGGAAGAGCGGACGGGAGGCGCGGTGCGGGACCGCCCCGCGCCTCCAGTCCGTCAGTGGGTGACGTCCGTCAACCAGCGGAGACGGTGTTCTCCTTGCCGACCACCTGCGTGACGGCCTTGTCGTAGGCGGCAGCCGCGTCCTTCGGCGACTGCTGACCCGTCATGACCGCTTCCATCGCGACCTGGATCGCGTTGGAGACCTGCGAGTAGTCACTCGTCGCCGGGCGGAAGTTGGTGTTCTCCACCAGCCCCGAGAAGAACTTGAACGTCGGGTTCGCCGCCGTGTAGGCCGGGTCGTCCGCGACGTCCTTGCGGACGGCGATCTGACTGTTCTCGGTGTCGTACTTCAGCGAACCGTCCTTGTCGAGGAAGCTCGTGATGAAGTCGAACGCCGCCTGCGGGTTCTTCGACTTCGCGCCGACCGCCAGGGTCCAGCCGCCGGACATCGAGTTGTAGCCGGGAGCCTGCCCGTTCTGGGTCGGCATGGGCGCCTGGCCCATCACGTCGTTCCACTCGGGCCACGGCGCGGTGCCGGACTTCAGCCACGTGCCGGACTGCCACGAACCGTCCAGGTCGATCGCGAGCTTGCCCTTCGGCAGCCACGTCTGGGCGATCGTCGTGCCGACGTTCGTGTCGAGCGCCTGCTGCGGTGTCGGGCCGAGGCCGCCCTGGTAGACGTCCTTCACGAACTTGAGCGAGTCCTCGAACTGCTTCGAGCCGGTGACCCACTTCTTGTCCTTGTACAGGGTGTTGCCGGAGCCGTCGGCGCCGTACAGGAGCATCTCGAAGCCCTGCATGGTCGAGGCCTCGCCCTGCGCCTTGCCCGAGTAGATGTTGAACGGGATGACGTCGGGCTGCTTGTCCTTGATGGTCTTCGCCGCCGCGAGCACGTCGTCCCATGTCTTCGGCTTCCACGGGACCTCGAGCCCGGCCTTCTTGAAGATGTCCTTGTTGTACCAGAGGGCTCGGGTGTCGGTGCCCATCGGGACGCCGTAGATCTTGCCGTCGTCACCCTGCCCGGCCTGCTTGGCGTTGTCGAAGAACTGGTCCCACTCGTCCCACTTGTCCGTGTACTTGTCGAGTGGCAGCAGGTAGCCCGCCTCGGCATCGGCCTTGACGAGGAACGTGTCCTCGTACATGACGTCCGGGGCGGTGGCCGGCGCCTTGTTCATGAGCGCGAGCTTCGTGTAGTAGTCGTTGCCCTGCGCCTGGATGGGCACGAGGGTGACCTTCTTGCCGGGGTTGTCCTTCTCGTACTGCTTCTTGACGACCTTCATCTGGGCGTCGAGCTGCTGGAAGGCGCCGAACTTCTGGTACGCGATCTTGATCGTGTCGCTCGAGGCGGACCCCGAGCTCGAGCAGCCAGCCAGACCGACTGCGGCCACGGCCACAGCTGCGAGTCCGGCGATGATGCGGGTGCGTTTCATCGGTGCTCCTTTGCACGGGTGATGTCCGCGGGCACCATCGCCCGCGCGCAGGATTAGTCCACCGTATTGACTTAACCGTGTCAAGGAGTTTCTGGGGGAGGCCGCCGGTGGAATCGGGCGTACCGGGTGAAATCGGGCGTACCCGGTCGGGAGTTGCGACCAGGTACGCCCGATTTCACTTCCCATCGCGTGCGTTCTGGGAAGGAACGTGCGTCAGGAGATCGGCGTCGCGCTCCCCGTCGGGTGGCACGGCGTGCTGCGGTGCCCAGGTGGGGCTAACCCCCGACCGCTTCCGGGTGCGCACGTGATGTTTCAGCGCCGCGTCCGTCGCGAGACTGGATCCATGAGCACCGACACGCGCCCCACCACCGCCCGCCGCACCCTCCGGATCGCCCTCGCCTCCACCGCCGCGGTGTCCGCCCTGCTGCTGACCGCCGGCTGCAGCGCGATCCAGGACATCTTGCCGAACAAGACCCCGCAGAAGCACTTCGACGCGTACTCCGACGCCCCGCGCTCCGGGGAGTCCGAGGACCTGGCGTTCTTCATGCCGAAGTGGGTGCCGGAGGACGCGAAGGACATCGACGTCCGCCTCCACGTCTCCCAGCCCGGGTACGTCATCGGGTTCGCCTCGAAGGACGGCGTCGACGTGGACGACTGCACCCCGCTCGACGAGTCGTACGGCGGCACGGCGATGACCGCCGACTTCCTGCCCGAGGAGCTCCCGACCAAGGGCCTGGTCACTTGCGGCGACGGTCGCGCGGTCACCGAGATCGACGGCCGCTGGTACGGCTGGACCACGAAGGACGCCATCCCCGGTCAGGACGACACCCAGACCATGCACGGGGCGGCGCACTGAACGCACGCACCCACCGGCCTGGAGGCGCGGGGCGGCCCCGCACCGCGCCTCCCGTCCGTCACGCGGTCGCGCCCACCGCGCACGGTGAGCAGAAACGGTCGGGTCCCCACTGCGGACCCGACCATTCCTGCACACCATCCGCCCCCGTGGCGCGTGGGGACTACTCCGCAGCCAGAGCCCGACGTCGGCGACGCACGACCAGCACACCCGCACCCGCCGCGAGCAGCAGGAACGCCACGAACGCTCCGGCACCGAGCCCGGAAGCACCCGTGAACGCGAGCTGCCCGTCCGTGGTGATCGTGATGGGCGTCCACCCGATCAACGACCCGTCCGCCGCCGTCACCGCCAACCGGTGCACACCAGCCACCGTGTCCGCCGGGATCGTCACCCGAACCATCCCATCAGCAGCCACCACCGCGGTCCCGATCAACGTCGGCTCCGAGAACAACCACACGTTGACCGTGTCACCCGCCGACGCCGTGCCGACCGTCACCGTGATCGTCTCCCCCGCACGAGCGGTCGCCGGAGCCGACACCCCACCACGACTCGCCTCCGTCAACAGCGACTCCGACGGCGCCACCGGACCAACCGGGGCGGCCGAGGGACCCGGTGTCGGACCCGCGGTGGGCGTCCCACCCGGGGTCGGAGCCGGCGTCGGCGTCGTGCCATCGTCGCCCGGGGTCGGAGTCGGCGTCGGCGTCGGCGTCGTGCCCGGGTCCGTGTCGCCGCCCTCGCACGGGTACGTCCCCGTGCGGAGCGAGAACCCGTCCGTGTCGTTGTCGTCGGCGTAGAAGGTCGCGCGCTCCCCGTCGGTGCAGACGCCCGAGATCGCGAAGCCCTCGTTGGCGAGCGTGCGGTCGGCGGCCGACGGCGCCTCGTACAGCGTCGATGCGGCGAAGGCCCCGTCGGTCACCTCGTACAGCGCGGTCCGACCCGAGCACACCTCGTCGCAGACCACCCAGAGCGCGTCGAGCGTCGGGTCGAACTGCACGTCGGCGACGACGGCGAGCGAGGTCGCGATCGTGGCGATCCGCGCCGACGACCCGTCGTCCATCAGGGCGTAGGCGTACACGCTCGCGGTGCCCTCGACCCCGACGAAGAACAGGCCCTCGCCGTGTCCGGCGTAGCTCGAGGGTGCGTAGGCGGTGCCGGTGCGCTCGTCGGTGAAGCCGTGCTCGGTGAGCCAGGTGTCCGGGATCCAGGTGACGCCCTCGAGGCCGGCGTTCGCGCCGAGCCCGGGGAAGTCCGCGGCGAGGTTCCACTCGTCGGTGGCCCGCAGGGTGCCCTGGGAGCCGTCGGTCGTGGCGTAGCGCAGGACCGACGGGCGGCTCGTGCTCGACACGTCGTTGTTCCGCTCGGTCGACACGTAGACGGCGCCGGGGTCGTCACTCGTGACCGTCACGCCCTCGGCGTCCGGTGTGCCCGTGCCGTCGGCGTAGCGCAGGTCGGTGCCCGCGGCGTTCGACGGTGCCCAGCCACCCGCGCCGTCCGAGGTCAGGTGGTAGAGCAGGCCGTCGCCGTTCTGCACGGCCCAGAGCTGCCCGTCCCGCGAGGTCCCCGAGGTCGTCCAGTCGAGGCCGCTCAGGTCACCGGTGAAGGTGTCCTCGTCGTCGAGCACGGTCTCGTCCGGGCCGCCGGGCCAGGCCTCGGCGGTGACGACACCGGCGAACCGGTTCGCCGCGCCCTTCGTGGGGACTGCCGTCTCGGCGAAGTCCCCGGTGCCGTCGGGGTTGCGGCCGTACGTCGTGCTCGCGTGCGCCGTCCACGAGGTCGAGTCGACGACCGCACCGCGGGCGTCGAAGAGCCGCACGGAGTCCGCCTTGCCGAGTCCGAAGCCGAACGCCGCCTCGTCGAGGACGGTGAAGCCCCCGGCCGCGACGGTCGTGCCCGCGGGGATCGTGTACGTGTGGTCGTCCGCGCTGTCGCGCAGCACGTAGCCGCCCAGGTCGACGGTGGTGCTGCCGGTGTTGGTCAGCTCCACCCAGTCGCCGGGGGTGCCGTCCTGCGACTCGACCTCGTTGATCCGCACGGGCGAGGAGCAGTCGTTCGCGGCACCCTTGGTCGAGGACGTGGTGTCCACGAGCGGACCGACACCGTCGGCGCAGCGACCGTAGGTGACACCCGCGTGGGTCGTCCAGGCGTACCGGAGCACCAGGTCGCCGGCGGGGTCGTAGAGACGCACGGTGTCGGCGCCACCGAGCCCGAAGTCGAAGCCGGGGGCGGTCGCGGACAGCTGGTCGACGACGAAGTACCCGCCGGCGGCGATCGTCGAGCCGGCGGGCAGGACGTAGGCGTCGTGCGAGCTGTCGGAGTCGAGGAACGCGTACCCGGTCAGGTCGATCGCTGCACCCGAGGTGTTCTCGAGCTCGACCCAGTCGGTGTCGTCGGCGTTCGACTCGACCTCGTTGACGACGAGGCCGTTCGCCGCGACGGCGCCGACGGCCGGGTCGTCGTCACCGACGGCGGCGAGGGCCGGGCTGGCGGTGACGACACCGGCCGCGACGACCAGGGCGGTCGCGACGACTGCGCCGATCCGCATCGTGGGTGGGCGCAGGGCAGGAGCACGCATGCAGGGTCCTTCTCGGGGGAGAGAGCGGGCGGAGACCTGCACGACTGTTCAGCATCCACGCGACCGGCCGGTGGCCGCCGGGTGAACGGGCGGTGTCCCGGGTCGCGACCGGTGCCCTGGACGCGCGCGTGCGGACGGGAGGCGCGGGTCGGGTCCGCACCGCGCCTCCCGTCCGCCCTGCGGTCGCGCTCACCGCCTCCGGTGAGCAGAAGGTGAGCGCGCGCCGTCAGCGCCGGATCAGCAGGGTGCTGGCCCGCGGCGAGAGCGCGGCGTCGAGCACCAGGCAGGCGGCACCCACGGCGGCGACGTCGGCACCGCGGTCGCTCTCCACCACCTGCACGGCGTGCTTCGGCACGAGCAACGGTGACCCGACGATGGCGGTCCGCGCAGCCGGCAGGGCAGCACTCGCGATGCGCGACCAGAACGGGCCGCCGAACACCACGCGGTCGATGTCGAGCAGGTTCACGATGAGGACGACCGCGTTGCCCATGACGGTGCCGGCCTCGGCCGCGAGCGTCACGGCGGTGTCGTCCCCGTCGGCGATCGCCACGGCGAGCTCGTCCCACGCGGCGTTCACGGCGTCGACCGAGTCGGCATCCGCGGCGTCGGCGTCTGCACCTGCTTCCGTGACCGCTCCGCCCGACAGCGCGAGCCCCCGCGATCGCGCGATCCGCACCAGCCGGTCCGGCGCGACGGCTGCACCGACCTCTCCGCGCGTGCCCGATCCGTCCGGGGTGCCCGCGAGGGACCCCTGGTCGACCATGATGTGCCCGGCGTCGCCCGCGTTGGACCCCACCCCGCGCACGGGTTCGTGGTCGACGACGAGCCCGACGCCGAACCCGGTGCCGAAGTACACGAACGCGAAGTTCCGGGCCGAGGACTCCCCCGCCAGGAACATCTCGCCGACCGCGGCGGCCGTGACGTCCTTCTCGAGCAGGACCGGGTAGCCGGTGGCCTCGGCGAGCGCATCGCGCAGCGGCACGTCCCGCCACCGGGGCAGGAACGGCGGGTCGACCACGATGCCCGCCTCGACGTCGATGGGTCCGGGGCTCGCGATCCCGACACCGAGCACGCTGTCGACGGCCACCCCGGCGTCGGCGACGAGCCCGTCGACGGCCGAGGCGATGGTGCGCACCACCTCGGACGGGTCGTCGGCCGTGGGGGTCGAGGTGGTGGACGCGGCGACGACGGTGCCTGCGAGGTCGAGCAGCACGTAGGTGACGACGGCCGGGTCGACGTGCACGCCGACCGCGTACCGGCTGCCCGGTTCGAGCCGCAGGATGGTGCGGGGCTTGCCGCGGCCGGACACGACGGTGCCGGACTCGACGATCATGCCGGCCTCGATCAGGAACCGGGTGACGTTCGACACGGTCTGCGCGCTCAGTCCGGTGCGGGCTGCGAGTTCGACGCGGCTCAGGCCGTCGGGTGAGCGGCGGACCGCGTCGAGGACCACGGTGCGGTTGAACCCGCCGATCGACGGGAGGTTCGCTCCGCGTCGATGCTCTGCCATGCCGCGACCATACCGCGGCAACGGTGCGGTCTCGGTCTGCCCCGGTCTCTGGCTTCCGCAGGGTCTGCACCGTTAGCCTGGCCGCATGTCCGACCTGCGCCTGGAAGAACTCTCCGCGAAGACCGCTGCCGCGGCCAACTCCCTGACGCTCAAGCCGGGCCAGGAACAGTTCGTGCAGCCGACCACCTACGGGGTCGCCGAGTCCGACGTCAAGCCGAGCTCCGCGTGGACCCGTGTCGTCCTCGACGACGACGAGGTCCTCGGCCTGATCATCGGTTCGTTCGACGCCGACAACGCGCAGGAAGAGCTGCGCAGCTGCATCTGGCGCGTCAACGTGGCGGCGAGCGCACAGGGCCGGGGCGTCGGTCGCTTCGCCGTGCACGGCCTGGCGGACGAGGCACGCAGCCGTGGGTTCGAGCGACTGACGGTCGTGTACGAGCCGGGCGGCGACGACAGCCCCGAGGCGTTCTTCCGCGCCGTGGGCTTCGAGGTCGTTCGCGAGACCCAGTACGGCGACCACTTCGCGGTCCTGACGCTCTAGCACGCCCCGACGACGTACGCTCCGACGCCGTGGCATCCGACACCGTGCCGTCCGACACTGTGCCCTTCGAAGACGCCGCCGGCGACTTCGGCGCCGCCGTCGCCGAGGTGGTGCGGATGATCCCGCCGGGTCACGTCATGACGTACGGCGACGTCGCCGCAGCCCTCGGGTCGCGGGCGTCGCGAGCCGTCGGCAAGGTGATGGCGCACGAGGGCGCCGACCTGCCGTGGTGGCGCGTGGTGCGCGCAGGTGGGCACCCGCCGCTGCACCACGAGGCCCGCGCACTCGAGCACTACCGCGTCGAGGGGACGCCGCTCGTGCAGGGGACGTCGACCTGGAGGCTCGACATGCGTCGTGCGCGCTGGTCACCAGCAACGGACGCCGACGACCCGTTCTGATCCCCGGTCCGCACAGGTCGGCCCGACGGGGTCCGCCCTGGATCGGCCGTCAGCGGTCGAAGCGCGCACCCTTCGGGTTCGCGGGCAGCAGGCACAGCACGTACACGATGAGCGAGCCGAGGCCAGGCAGCACGTGCAGGAACTGCCAGAAGCCGGACAGGTTCGCGTCGTGCAGCCGTCGGGCGCCGAGCGCGAGCGACCCGATGAGCGTCGCGAGCACCCACAGCATGAACAGGTACGAGCCGACGGGGTTCTCGAGCGCCGGGGTGTCCGGCGTGAACACCTGCGGCACGAGCTGCAGCACGAGCCCGATCGCGAACGACGTCAGCCACCACCACCAGAACTCGGCGCGCGATGCCCGTCCGGTGAACACGGTGTACTTCCGCCAGAACCGTCGGACGGCCTCGGTGAAGGGGGCACCGTAGAAGGGGTCGTGCAGGGCGACGCCGCCGGGCTGCACCACGCTGTCGTTGCTCATGGAGCAAGCCAACCACGTGGTGCATCGATGACATCTGGCCCATCCTGAGTCGAAATAAACGAAACCTGTTACGGTTGTTGCGAAGGAGATAAAGATGCCAGCACAGGTACACGCTTTGCAGCAGGAAACATATGAGGCTTCCGACGCCGGAGCGGTCGCGCAAGTTCATGACTTCCTCGCCGCCCATGCTGAAGCGGGCCGGGATGAGATCGAAGCCCGCTACTTCCTCGCTGGAGCCGAGGCAGGCGATCACGTCGAACTACCGGCCGAGGTCCATCGAGTTCTCCTACAGGTGATCGAAGCGATGCAGCGCGGCTTGGCCGTCACGATCTCACCGCAGTCCCGCACGCTGACGACCCAGCAAGTTGCTGAGCTGCTCAACGTGAGTCGACCAACGGTCGTGAAGATGCTCGACCGGGGAGACATCCCGTTCGAGAAGGTCAACACGCATCGACGGATTAAGCTCGCGGATGCTCTTGCATACCGGACGCGACGCCGAGATGAGCAGTACGAAGCACTGTCGGCGTTGTACTCCACCGAGTACGACGAAGGTGATGACGTCGACACGACACTGGCAGACCTTCGGCTCACACGGAAGCAACTCCGAGCAGGTCAACGAGAATAACTCGCGACACATGAGATACTCCTAGAGTGTTCACGGCGCTCCTCGACACCTGCGTGCTCTGGCCCAGCCTTCAGCGGGATCTCCTCCTGTCGCTCGCCATCGAAGGCGTGTACCGCCCAATCTGGAGCACGGCGATCCTCGAGGAACTCGAGTACCACGAGGCGAAGAAGCTAGTGCGTCGCGGTGCGGACGAGGCGGCTGCCGAGGAGCGAGCACACCGGTTGGTCGAGACAATGCGCCTGAAGTTCGACGATGCGGTCGTCACAGGATGGGAGCGCCTCGATGGTTCCTACGGCCTCCCGGATCCTGACGACGAACACGTGGTCGCCGCTGCAGAGCTTGGCGGAGCGGGCGCCATCGTCACACTCAACTTCAAGGACTTTCCTGACGACAAGATCCCGAGCGGAATCGATATCCTCGGCCCGGCCTCGTTCGTCCACGATCAGGTCTCGCTCCGCCCGGCGGCTGCGGCCCGGGCGGTACTCGAACTCGCGTCCAGGACTGGACAGCACGGCCCGAAGCTGTCGCCGACCCAGATCGTCGATGTCCTGGAGAGCCGCTACGAGATGCAGGAAGCCGCGGCACTTCTCCGCCACCAGTTAGCCGACCCCTCGTGATGTCGGCGATGACACTCTGCGGAGTGTCATCGCCGGCATCACAACTCGTCACACGAGCGAGTCGCGCCAGGCCGCGTGCAGCTGGGCGAACCGCCCGGTGCCGGCGATGAGGTCGGCGGGGGTGCCGTCCTCGACGATCCGGCCGTGTTCCATCACGAGCACCCGGTGGGCGATCGCGACGGTGGACAGCCGGTGCGCGATGATCACCGCGGTGCGGTCGGCGAGCAGGGTCTCCAGGCCCTCTTGCACGAGTCGCTCCGAGGGGATGTCGAGCGACGCCGTGGCCTCGTCGAGGATGAGCACCTTCGGGTCCGCGATGAACGCCCGCGCGAACGAGAGCAGCTGCCGCTGACCCGCCGAGACACGACCGCCGCGCTTGTTCACGTCGGTGTCGTACCCGTCGGGCAGCGCCATGATGAACTCGTGCGCGCCGACGGCCTTGGCGCTCGCCTCGATCTCCTCACGCGACGCACCGGGCTTGCCGAGCGCGATGTTGTCCGCGACGGTGCCGGAGAACAGGTACGCCTCCTGCGTGACCATGACGATCGCGCGGCGCATGTCCTTCGTGTCGAGGTCGCGCAGGTCCACGCCGTCGAGTTTCACCGAGCCCTGGGTCGGGTCGTAGAAGCGCGCCATGAGCTTGGCGAGCGTCGACTTGCCGGCACCGGTGGACCCGACGAGGGCGATGGTCTGCCCCGACGGGATGTGCAGGTCGAACTCCGGCAGCACGACCTTGCCCTTGTTGTAGGCGAAGACGACCTCGTCGAAGTCCATCTTCCCGGTGGCGTCCGCCAGACGGGTGGGCTTCACGGGGTCCGGCACGCTCGGCCGTTCCTCGAGGACACCGGAGATCTTCTCCATCGCCGCCGAGGCCGACTGGTACCCGTTGTAGAACATCGCGAGTTCCTGCGCCGGGTCGAAGAAGCGCTTGGCGTACAGCGCGACCGCGAGCAGCGCACCGACCTCGAGCGTCCCGCCGACGATCCGGAAACCACCGACGATGACGACCGCTGCGAGCGTCGCGTTGCCGATGAGCACGAGCACCGGGTCGAAGGTCCCGAACAGGTTGAACACCTTCGTGTTCGCCACCCGGTAGTCCTCGACGTAGCCGCCGTACTCGTCACGGTTGCGGGACTCCTTGCGGAACGCCTGCACCGCGCGGATGCCCGTCATCGTCTCGACGAAGTGCACGATGACGCGCGCCGAGGTGACACGGGTCGAGCGGAACAGCGTCTGCGAGTTCGTCTGGAACCAGCGGATCAGGAACCAGAGCGGCACGAGCGACACCGCGAGCACGAGCCCGGACGTCGGGTCGAGCAGCACCAGGGCCACGGCGGTGAACGCCATGTACAGCACGCCCTGGATGAGCTGGTTCAGTCCGGAGTCGAGCAGCTCGCGGATCGAGTCGAGGTCACTCGTCTGGCGCGAGATAATCCGGCCCGACGTGTAGGTCTCGTGGAACTCGAGCGAGAGCCGCTGCGTGTGCAGGAACACCCGCTTGCGCAGGTCGAACAGGATCGCCTGGCTGATCCGTGCCGCGAGCACCGTGTACCAGGCCGTGAGCACCGCACCGAGGACGGCCACGACGATGTACGTCGCGACGACGCCGAACGCCGGCACCCAGTCGTTCTGGTCCATCACCGCGGGCAGGGCGTTATCGATGCCCCACGCGATGAGCGCCGGACCCGCGACGGTGCCGGCGGTCGAGACCACGACCACGATGCCGAGCAGCACCAGCCGGAGCTTCAGCGGTGCGGCGAGGGACCCGAGCAGGGCGAGGGACCGGCGCCGAAGGCGCTTGCTCTCGGCCTTCGTGAAGTCCTCACGCTCCTCGCCGCGCACGCCCATGGTGGTGATCGAGGCGGTGACGGGGGCGGCAGCCTGCTCGTCCGGAGCTTCCTGCGGGACGGACGCCGTGCCTCCCGGCAGGTTCTGGTCGGTCTGCTGGCTCATGCCATCGCCTCCTGTCGTGCGGTCGCGTCGTCGTCGTCGAGCGACGAGATGACGTAGCGGTAGTGCTCGTTGGTGGCCATCAGGTCGTGGTGGGTCCCGACGGCCGTGACGACGCCGTTCTCCATCAGGGCGACCCGGTCGGCCAGCGTCACCGTCGACGGACGGTGCGCCACGATGAGCGACGTGGTGTCGGCGAGCACGCGACGCAGGCCTGCCTCGACCCGCGCCTCGGTGTCGACGTCGAGCGCCGACAGCGGGTCGTCGAGCACGAGCACCGACGGCCGCGCGGCGATCGCTCGGGCGAGTGCCAGGCGCTGGCGCTGGCCACCGGACAGCGACAGCCCCTCTTCACCGACCCGGGTGTCGACGCCGTCGGGCAGGTCGTCCACGAAGGACGCCTGCGCGATGTCGAGCGCCTCGCGCATGAGCGCTTCGGCCTCGGCACCCTGCACGTCCGGTCGACCGAGCAGCACGTTCTCACGCACGGTCGACGAGAACAGGGTGGCGTCCTCGAAGGCGACGCCGACGTGCCGGCGCAGTTCCTCGCGGGTGAGGTCGCGGATGTCGACCCCGTCGATCGTCACCGAACCGCCGGTCACGTCGTACAGACGCGGCACGAGCGAGAGCAGCGTCGTCTTGCCGCAGCCGGTGAGGCCGACGAGCGCCATGGTCTCGCCCGGCTGCAGCTGCAGTTCGACGCCGTTGATCAGGTCCGGGTACTGCGGCGCGGAGTCCTGGTACCGGAAGTGCACGCCGTTGAACGACAGGGCACCGTGCGGCTCGGCGATCGTCTTCGGGTGCTCCGGGTCCGTGATGGTGTTCTCGGAGTCCATGACCTCGAAGAAGCGGTCGACCGCCGTGCGGGTGTCGAACGTCATCGAGAGCAGGAAGCCGATCGACTCGATCGGGAACCGCAGCACCGTCGCCGTCGCGAAGAACGCGAACAGCTGGCCGACGCTGAGCTGCCCCTGCGACGCGAGCCAGATGCCGGCGAGCAGGCACAGGGCGAACGCGACGTCGGGCACGAGCAGCAGCCACAGCCAGATGCCCGCGATGGCCTTCGCCTTCTTGATCTCGGTGCCGCGCAGGGCCTCGGCCTGCTCGCTGAACTCCTCGAGCTTCGCGCCGCCGCGACCGAACGCCTTGAGCACACGGATGCCGTGCACCGACTGCTCGACGCTCGTGGCGAGGTCACCGACCTGGTCCTGGCTGCGGCGTGCGACGGCGGAGTACCGGCGCTCGAACAGCAGGCCGTTGATCCACAGCGGGATCGACGCGATCAGGAAGATGAGCCCGAGGATCCACCCGAAGGTGAACAGCACGACGAAGCCGACGACGATCGTGACGATGTTCACGACGAGCAGGACGACCCCGAAGGCCAACCAGCGCCGGATCAGCGACAGGTCCGACACGGAACGGGACAGCAGCTGCCCGGACTCCCAGCGGTCGTGGAACGCGACCGGCAGGTCCTGCAGCTTCGCGTAGAGCGAGTTGCGCATGCTGGTCTCGATGCGGGTCGAGGGGCGCATCACCAGCCGGCGGCGCGAGGCGATGAAGAACGCCTCGAGCACTCCGAGGGCGAGCACCCCGAGCCCGGCGGGCCAGATCTGTGCGGAGTCGCGCGACGACAGCGGACCGTCGACGAGCCACTGCAGCACGTAGGGGATTGCGAGCGCCACCAGGGAGGCTCCCATCGCTGCGGCCATGCCGCCGATGAGGCGCCCCTGGTAGGGCTTCACGTAGGGGTAGATCCGCGCGATCGCGCGGAAGGTGGACGGGCGCGCCGTGGTGGGCGACTTGGACATGCGTTGCGTCCTCATGCGTCTGCCGGGTCCCCGGGTCGCGCTGCGCGGTGCTTGCTTGCTGCTTGCTGCTTGCTTGCTTGCTTGCTTGCTTGCTGCTTGCTGCTTGCTTGCTTGCTTGCTGCTTGCTCGCGTTGCGCGGCTTCGGCCTGGAGGCTCGGTGTGGCGTTGCGTGGTGATCATCGGCCGGGCGCGTGGTCGCGTCTCCGCCGTCACTCGCGTGACGTCGGTCGGGCCGGAGGCACCGAGGGAGCGTCGTCCCCCGGGTTCAGGCGGGTGGTTCGCGGACGCCGGTGGTGCTGCGCCGCGGGGCCGTGGGAACGGCCCGACTAGACGGCGGCCGCGGCGCGGGGCCGCGGTGCGATCAGGGATCGCCGTGCGGGAGTGGTCCCCACGACGGACACGAGACCTGCACGGGCGGCCGTCGCCACGGTTCCGGTCATGTTGTCCATCGTCACTCCAGTCGTCGTCTTCGTCACCGTTGTGTCCGCGGTGCCGCCGATCCCGAGGGATCGTCGGCTGCCTGCCGCGGAGCCTTACAGACTATTCACAGTGACTCACGGCGCGCAATGGTTCGCCACCGATTGTTCACATCAGTGGAAGAAGTGGCGCTCGCTCGTGAAGTACATCGTGACGCCGGCGGCCTTCGCCGCGGCGATGACCTCGTCGTCGCGGACACTGCCGCCGGGCTGCGCCACCGCACGGACACCGGCGTCGAGCAGCACCTGCAGGCCGTCGGCGAACGGGAAGAACGCGTCCGACGCCGCCACGCTGCCGGTCGCGCGGTCACCGGCCCGGTTCACCGCGAGGTGGCAGGAGTCGACCCGGTTGACCTGGCCCATGCCGACGCCGACGCTCGCGCCCTGGTTCGCCAGTAGGATGGCGTTCGACTTCACCGAACGGCTCGCCTTCCACGCGAAGGCCAGGTCGGAGAGGGTCTGCTCGTCGGCGGGCTCGCCGGCGACGAGGGTCCAGGTGGCCTGGTCGAAGCCCGTGAAGCGGTCGGCGTCCTGCACCAGGAACCCGCCGGAGATCTGCTTGACCTCGCGGTCGGCGAGCGCGAAGTCGGCCGGCAGCGTGAGCAGGCGGATGTTCTTCTTGCGCGACAGGATCTCGAGCGCCTCGGGGTCGAACCCGGGGGCGACGACGACCTCGGTGAAGATGTCCTTCACGGTCTCGGCCATGGCCACGGTGACCGGGCGGTTCGCGGCGATGACCCCGCCGAACGCCGAGAGCGGGTCGCAGGCGTGCGCGGCGGCATGGGCCGAGGCGATCGGGTCGGCGGAGTCGGCCGGAGCGATCGCGATGCCGCACGGATTGGCGTGCTTGATGATCGCGACGGCGGGCTCGTCGAAGTCGAAGGCCGCACGGACCGCTGCGTCGGCGTCGACGTAGTTGTTGTACGACATCTCCTTGCCGTGCAGCTGCGTCGCCTGTGCGATGCCGGTGCCGTCCGACGTCGTGTAGAGCGCCGCGGCCTGGTGGGCGTTCTCGCCGTAGCGCAGGGTCGCCGACAGCTCGGCCTCGACCGCCAGGTGCTCGTCGAACGCACCGGGGGTCCGGATGTCACCGGCGGTCGTCGGGGCTGCAGCGGCGGTGACGACGTCGCTCGCGAAGTAGGACGCCACCGCGGTGTCGTAGGCGGCGGTGTGCGCGAAGGCCTGGGCTGCGAGGCGCTTCCGGAGCTCGAGCGTGGTGCCGCCGGCACGGACGGCCTCGACGACCTCGGGGTAGGACGCCGGGGACACGACGATCGCCACGTTCGGGTGGTTCTTCGCCGAGGCGCGGACCATCGCGGGGCCGCCGATGTCGACGTTCTCGACCACGGTCGCGGTGTCGGCACCCGACGCCACGGTCTCGACGAACGGGTACAGGTTCACGACGACGAGCTCGAACGGCGCGATGTCGAGGTCGGCGAGCTGCTGCTCGTGCGACTCGAGCCGCAGGTCGGCGAGCAGGCCGGCGTGCACCGACGGGTGCAGGGTCTTCACCCGGCCGTCGAGCGACTCCGGGAACCCGGTGACGCTCGCGACGTCGGTGACGGCGTAACCGGCGTCACGGATGGTCTGCGCGGTGGAGCCGGTCGACACGATCTCGACCCCGGAGTCGGCCAGGGCGCCGGCGAGCTCGAGCAGGCCTGACTTGTCGCTCACCGAGATCAGTGCACGGCGGACCGGGACCACGTCACGGTCGCGGTAGAGGCTGGGGTCGGCTGCGTGCACGCTCATGCGCTCGGGGTGCCCTTCAGGTCGGTGGTGCCGTTGGCGATGTCGAGGATGGTCTGGATGAGCAGGCGGCGCTCGACCGGCTTGATGCGGTCGTGCAGCGTTGACTCGGTGTCGCCCGGCAGCACCGGGATGCGCTCCTGGGCGAGGATCGGACCGGTGTCGACGCCGTCGTCGACCGCGATGACGCTCGCGCCGGTCTCGGTGACCCCGGCGGCCAGGGCATCCCGTACGCCGTGGGCGCCGGGGAACTCGGGCAGGTACGCCGGGTGGGTGTTGATGATCCCCGGGGCGAACTCGGACACCACGGCCGGGGGCAGCAGGCGCATCAGGCCGGAGAGCACGAGCAGGTCGGGCGACCACGGGCGGATCTGCTCCGCCAGGGCCTGGCCCCACTCGGCGCGCGAGTCGTAGCGGGTGAACGGCACCGTGAAGGTCGGGATCGAGAACTCCTCCCCCAGGCCGAGGCCCTCGGCGTCACGATCGGCACCGATGGCGACGACACGGGCGGGGTACTCGGCGTCGAAGGTCGCTTCGAGCAGGGCTCGGAGGTTCGACCCGGTACCGGAGATCAGGACGACCAGTTCGAGCACGGCACCAACCCTACCGGCAGGCACGCACTCGACGGGCGCTGTTACCGGTCGTCCTTCGGCTGCCTCCACCAGGGCAGTTCGTCCTCGGGGATCTGGTCGGTGACGTCCCACTTCGTCGGGCGGGGCTGCTCCGCCGGCCTCGAGGCGGGCCCACGGGTGTCCGGCGCGACGTCCACGCGGTCCGCCTCGGCCGTCTCGTCCACGTCGTCGCGTCCGGCGACGAACTCCTCGGTGTTCCACGGGAACGCGGGCTGGGCGTCGGTGGGCACCGGGGTGGGTGCAGCTGCCGGGGCGGGCGCTGCGGGCCGCTCGGTACCGGGGCGCTGGGGCTCGGCGTCGGAGCCGGTCACGCGGTCGCGGAGTGCACCGGCTCGTCCGCGGACACCCTCGGCCGCGCCGGCCAGGCGGTCGCGGAGGCCGCCCAGGGCTGCTCGTCCGGCACTGCGGCGCTCCGGTCCGGGCTCGGCGGCCAGGCGGTCGGCGGCCACCGCGTCGGTCTTCGCCCAGTCGGGGAGCTCGACGTCGTGGTCGGTGCCACCGGCGCGCGGTGAGACGGGCGCGGGTGCGGAGGCGGGCCGTGCGGGTGCCGCATCGGCGGGCTCGCTGCGGATCGGCTCGCTGCTGACCGGCTCGGTCGCGTGCTCGGTCGTCGCGCGGGGCCGCGCAGCGGTCGACCCGTCGTGGGACTCCTCGACCACGAAGCGGTGCACGTCGGTGGTGCGCCCGGCACCGGCCTGGTCGAGTGCGGCGAGCAGGGAACCCTCACCGAGGTCGACCCCGGCGCGCGCCGTGTCGTGGTCATCGTCGGATTCGTCGGCCTCGGTCCAGCGCTCCCGCGTCCATCCGCCCTCCGGCAGCCGGACCAGGTCGCTGCCCGCGGCGAGGGCGATGATCGCCGGCAGGCCGACCTCGAGTGCGGCGAACCCACCGACGGCCAGGGCGTTCGGGCCGACGTCGGCCAGGCGCCCGGGGCCGAACGAGCCGGACGACACCCAGGCGATGAGCCCCGTGAGCACACCGGCCACGAGTCCTGCGACGACGCCGCCGAGCGCACGGTGCAGCGCGGAGTCGGCGGCGCCCAGGGCCCGCACCAACCGTGGTCGCATCGAGCCACCGATCGCGAACCCGGCGATGACCGGCACGAGGACCCAGACGAGCCCGAAGGTGTGACCGGAGGTCGGCAAGGCGCCGAAGACCGGCAGACCGGGGATCGGGCCCAGGGTCGTGGCGATCGGGGACACGCTCGACCCGGTGCCGATGGCGAACCCGGGGCCGATCAGCCACGAGGTCGCCCACCCGACGAAGTCCGGCAGGAACGCGAGCTGCCCGACGGTGAGCGCGACGCCGCCGATGACCCCGGCGTGCGACTGCTCGTACAGGGTGATGACCTCGGCGAACGAGGTGAAGAGGAGCAGGCCGACGAGCACCGCGGCCACGCCGACGACCACGGCGGTCGCCGCGGTCCCGGCGCGCAGGCCGAACCCGGCGACGGACCGCCACACGGCGGGGATGCGCTCGACCAGGTCGATGACCCGCCGGGTGCCGGCGTCGGCGGGCAGGTCACGGCGACGACGGCAGACCTCGGAGGCGGCGAGTGCGGGCATCCCGAACCAGAGCGCCGGCAGCACCACGGCCTGCCAGAGCGTGGGGCGGGTGGCGGCGGAGGTCGCCGACAGCGCGACGGCCAGACCGAGGAGCGCGACGACGGCGGTCCCGACCAGCAGCCCGGTGGTGCGGTGCTCGGTCTCCGCGAACCGCCGTCCGGCGCGGGCGCCGAGCCACGCCGTCACGACCGCGAACCCGAGGGCCGCCAGGGTGACGTGGATGGGGTCGGCGGCGCCGCTGACCCCGGTGCTCTTGGCGAGTGCGGACCCGAGCAGGAACGAGACGTCGACGCCGTGTCCGACGAGCCACACGCTGCCGGTGGCCTTCCAGAACACGTCCCAGTCGACCTGCAGGCCGTACTCGAACCCCCAGAGCAGCGTCAGGGGCACGAGGGCGATCCCGATGCCGACGCCGACCGTCACGACCGCCTCGATCGCGGCGAGCAGAGCGGTTCCCAGGCGGTTCATCGCAGCGAGGATACGTGCCCCTCGCGCGGCCACCCCGGAGCCGCGCGGCTGCCGACGCAAAACACCGGTGTTCGCAGGACGAACACGCGCAGGACGCGGTTCAACCGACGAACACCGGTGTTGTGCGGAACAAACGAACCGCTAGCGAGCGGCGACGACCTCACGCAGCAGCGCGGCGGTCTCGGACGGCGTCTTGCCGACCTTGACGCCGGCGGCCTCGAGCGCCTGCTTCTTCGCCTCGGCGGTACCGGCCGAACCGGACACGATCGCGCCGGCGTGGCCCATCGTCTTGCCCTCGGGAGCGGTGAAACCCGCGACGTAGCCGACGACCGGCTTGGTGACGTGCGCCTTGATGAACTCGGCGGCACGCTCCTCCGCGTCGCCACCGATCTCGCCGATCATCACGATGGCCTCGGTCTCGGGGTCGGCCTCGAACGCGGCGAGCGCGTCGATGTGCGTGGTGCCGATGACCGGGTCGCCGCCGATGCCGATGGCGGTCGAGAAGCCGAGGTCCCGGAGCTCGTACATCATCTGGTAGGTCAGGGTGCCGGACTTCGAGACGAGCCCGATCGGGCCCTTGCCGGTGATCGTCGCCGGGGTGATGCCGACGAGGGACTCCCCCGGGGTGATGATGCCGGGGCAGTTCGGCCCGATGATCCGGGTCGTGCCGCCCTTCGCCTTGGCGTGCGCCCAGAACTCGGCCGAGTCCTGCACGGGGATGCCCTCGGTGATGACGACGACGAGCGGGATCTCGGCGTCGATGGCCTCGGTCACGGCGTCCTTCGCGAAGGCCGGCGGGACGAAGACGATCGAGACGTCGGCACCGGTGGTGTCGATGGCCTCGCGCACCGAACCGAAGACCGGCAGCGACACGTCGCCGTGGGTGACGGTGGTGCCGGCCTTGCGGGCGTTCACGCCGCCGACGACGTTCGTGCCGGCCTTGAGCATCAGGGCGGTGTGCTTCGTGCCCTCGCCACCGGTGATGCCCTGGACGATGACCTTGGAGTCCTTGTTGAGGAAGATCGACATGGTCAGTCCCTTCAGGCCGCTGAGGCGGCGAGTTCGGCGGCCTTCTCGGCCGCATCGTCCATGGTCGCGGCGACGGTGACGAGCGGGTGCGCTGCCTCCGCCAGGATCCGACGACCCTCTTCCACGTTGTTGCCGTCGAGGCGCACGACGAGCGGCTTGGTGGCCGCGTCGCCGAGGATGCCGAGCGCGGCGACGATGCCGTTCGCGACGGCGTCGCAGGCGGTGATGCCGCCGAAGACGTTCACGAACACGCTCTTCACCTGCGGGTCGCCGAGGATGACGTCGAGGCCGTTGGCCATGACCTCGGCCGAGGCGCCGCCGCCGATGTCGAGGAAGTTGGCGGGCTTCACGCCGCCGTGGCGCTCACCGGCGTAGGCGACGACGTCGAGCGTCGACATGACGAGCCCCGCGCCGTTGCCGATGACGCCGACCTGGCCGTCGAGCTTGACGTAGTTCAGCCCGTGGGCCTTCGCCTTGGCCTCGAGCGGGTCCTCGCTGGCGGTGTCCTCGAGGTCCTTGTGGCCCTCGTGGCGGAAGTCGGCGTTCTCGTCGAGCGAGACCTTGCCGTCGAGTGCCAGGATCTGGCCGTCGCCGGTGCGGACGAGGGGGTTCACCTCGACGAGGGTCGCGTCCTCGCCCTTGTAGACGTCGTAGAGCTTCACGAAGACGTCGGCGACCTGATCGCGGAGCGACTCCGGGAAGTTCGCCTGCGCGGCGATCTCGAGCGCGGCGGCCTTGTCGATGCCCGTCAGCGGGTCGACCTCGACCCGGGCGAGCGCCTCGGGCTTCTCGACGGCGAGCTGCTCGATCTCCATGCCGCCCTCGACGCTGGTGAGCGAGAGGTAGGAGCGGTTGGCCCGGTCGAGCAGCACGGAGAAGTAGAACTCCTCGGCGATGTCGGCACCCTGGGCGACCATGACGCGCTGGACGGTGTGGCCCTTGATGTCGAGGCCGACGATGGCCTGCGCGTGCTCGAACGCCTCGTCCGGGGTCTTCGCGACCTTCACGCCGCCGGCCTTGCCGCGACCGCCGACCTTCACCTGCGCCTTGACGACCACGACGCCACCGATCTTCTCGGCCGCCGCCTTCGCCTGCTCGGGGGTGTCGGCGATGATCCCCTGCAACACGGGGACGCCGTAGGACTCGAAGAGGTCCCTGGCCTGATACTCGAAAAGATCCACGCTGTTCTTCTTCCCGCACGGTTCGTGCGATCGGCATCGGTTTCCCGGTCGCGCTCTCCACATCGAGGGTCGCTCGATGTCGAGACAACGGCCGCCACGCAGCCTAGCGCTGCTCGGTGGACGGCCGGTGCACGTCGGGCACAGCCGAGTACCCGCCGATCAGGACCGCGCACCGGAAGCGCATGAGCCGCTGCGCGCACCGCTGGGACCGGCCCGAGCTCGAGCTCGGCAGTGTGGATCGGTGCAACCCGAACTCCGTACCCGCGCCACCGAGGTCTTCGGCTGGACGCTCCGCCCCGACCAGGAGTCCGTCATCGACGCGGTGCTCGAACGCCGCGACGCCCTGGCGGTCATGCCCACCGGATCGGGGAAGTCCGCGATCTACCAGGTCGCCGGCCTCGGGCTGGACGGCCTCGTCGTGATCGTCTCCCCGCTCGTGGCGCTGCAGGAGGACCAGGTGGTCGGGCTCGAGCACCACTCCGACGCACCCCGAGCCGTCGCCCTGAACGCCACGAAGAAGGCACGGGACGTCGCCGATGCGTGGGACGCCGTCGCCTCGGGCGAGGTCGGCTACGTGTTCCTCGCCCCCGAACAGCTGGTGAAGGACGACGTGCTCGAGCGACTCCGCGATGCCGGGGTCGCGCTGGTCGCCGTCGACGAGGCGCACTGCATCTCGTCGTGGGGTCACGACTTCCGACCGGACTACCTGGCGCTCGGCGAGGTCGCGGAGCGCCTGGGCCGCCCGCCGGTGCTCGCCCTGACCGCGACGGGTTCCGCTCCGGTGCGGGACGACATCGTCGAGCGGCTCGGCATGCGCGACCCGTTCGTGCTCGCCTCGGGGTTCGACCGTCCCGGCATCCGGCTCGAGGTGGTCCGGCACGCCGAGGACGCCGAGAAGCGCCAGGCCGTGGTCGACCAGGTCGCCGAGCTCGACGGACCCACGGTCGTCTACGTCGCCACCCGCGCCGCGACCACGGAGTACGCCGACGCCCTCGCCGCCCGTGGTCGCCGCGCACAGCCGTACCACGCCGGCATGCGGGTGGCGGAGCGCGAGGCCGTGCACACCGGGTTCCTGGACGGCGACGTCGACGTGGTGGTCGCGACGAGCGCCTTCGGCATGGGCATCGACAAGCCCGACGTCCGGTACGTCGTGCACGCCGACGTCCCCGAGTCGATCGACGCCTACTACCAGGAGATCGGGCGGGCCGGGCGGGACGCCGAACCGGCCGGCGCCACCCTGCACTACCGCGCCGAGGACTTCGGCCTGCGCACGTTCTTCGCGTCCGGCTCGCCGCGACCCGCCTCGGTCCGGGCCGTGTTCGACGCCGTCCCGGCGATGGGTTCGATCGCCCGCTCCGCACTGGTGGAGGCCGCTGGCCTGTCGGCCCGTACCGCCGGTCGAGCACTCAACGCCCTGCTCGACGCCAGCGCCCTGCGCGACGACGTCGACGGTGTCTCCCGGGTGCCGGACGGCCCGCAGGACGCCGACCGTGCGGCACGTGCGACCGCCGACCGTGCCGCCGAACGGGAACGGGTCGAGGAGTCCCGTATCGCGATGATGCGCCAGCTCGCTGAGACGACCGGGTGCCGCCGGCAGTTCCTGCTCGGCTACTTCGGCGACGAGCTGCCGGAGCCGTGCGGGAACTGCGACACCTGCTCGTCCGGCACGGCTCGCGAGGCCTCCGCCCACGTCGCCGACGGTGCGAACGACGAAGCGTGGCCGCCGGATGCGCGCGTCGAGCACGCCGAGTGGGGAACGGGCGTGGTGATGAGCACGGAAGAGGACCGCATCACGGTGTTCTTCGAGTCTGCCGGCTACCGCACCCTCGCCCTCGCCGACGTCGAGCAACGCGACCTGCTCGAACGCGTCTGACCGAAACCAGGACGGATCACGCACGAAGCGCACCGGCCCGGACGACCCGGGCGGGGAAGGCGCGGTCGCTCGACCACCCGTCGGCGACCGCGCTCCACTCCCCCGAGCATCGGCGATGCTGCCGTGGCGGTGTGACCGGCAGGTGACGCCCGGGTGAACACGACACGAAACCGGACGGCCGCCAAGCGCCGGCGGGTAGGCAGGAAGCCCGCAACGGAAAGGAACCACCATGAGCGACCCCGGCATCAGCCCCGTCGACGACTTCGAGTCCCAGCAGCGTCGCGACGACGACATCGACCGTGAGCACGTCGGCCCGTACGAGGTGGACGAGGCCGAGGAGTCCCTCGAGACGGTGACGAACGACGCGGTCGCCGGCGAGACGGTCGAGCCGCAGCCCGGTGACGGCTCCGACGACGGTCCGACCGGTGGCTCCCCACGCGAGGGCTCGCCCGACCTGTGGGAGCACGAGAACGAGCAGGACGAGGACCGCGCCGACCTCGGCAACGACCTCGGCACGAAGCCGCTCTGAGCTGATCAGGCTCCCCCGGAACACGGCTCGGTAGCATCGGGCCGTGTTCCGACGACTCCGTGCCAGCGTCCGCAGCATGCCCTCGGCAGCGCGGCTGCTGGCGGTCGCGGCGATGCTCCTGGTCGCCGCCTCGGCGCACCTCGCCGCCCGCTCGGAACCCGGTGGCCGCTGGGTCCCGCTCCTCGTCGTCGGCGTTCTCGGTGCGGTCGTCACCGGGTCACCGGCCCGTCTCTGGCCGCTCCCCGCGATCTGGCTCGTCGCGACGCTCCTCGCCCTGACCGGTGACGTACCGGTCGATGCCTCGTGTGCACTGGTCGCCCTGGTCGTCGGCGCCGTGGCGCTCCTGGCGGCGAGCGCCGTGGACCTGTGGCCCGTCCTGCGGGCGCGACGCCGACGGGGTGCGGCGTGACCACCCCACGGCCTGGAGGCGCGACACACGACCCGCACCGTGCCTCCCGTCCGCCTGCTGGGCGCGTCCACGACCGTCACCTGCGTCGGTTCCTCGCCGACAGCACCCCCGTGGCCGCGGGCGGCCGCGCCATCCTGCTGCAGATCGCCGACCCGGTCGTCGCGGCCGGTGTCCGACGGCACTCGGACTTCGCCCGGCGACCCCAGCAGCGGCTCGCCCACACCCTGATGTTCGTCTACGCCGTGGTCATCGGCACGGAGACCGACTCGGCGACCGCGGCCGGCTTCGTCAACCGTGCGCACCGGCCCGTCGTCGGCGCCGACGACGTCGACCGGCAGCTCTGGGTGGCCGCCACCCTGTTCGACTCCGCCCGGCGGGCGCACGACCTGTTCGGCACACGCGTCTCCGCGGCCCGCGCCGAGCAGGTCCTCGCCGCCTACGCCCCGATCGCGACCGCGCTGCGGGTGCCGCCGGAGCGTTGGCCGACCTCGGTAGCGGCGTTCGACCGGTACTGGCAGCGGACGCTGGAGGGGCTCGAGGTCACCGACGACGCCCGCGGGGTCGTCCGCGACCTGCTGCACCCGCGGTTCGCGCCGCTGTGGGTGCGGGCGGCGATGCCCCTCGTCCGCATCGTGACCGTGGGGATGCTGCCGGAACGGGTGCGCACGGCGTACGGCTTCGCGTGGGGGCCGCGGGAGGAACGGCGTTTCCGGCACACCGTCCGGGTGGTGGCCGGGGTGCGGGCGCTGGTGCCGAGCGCGCTGCTGCGGCTGCCGGGTCCGTTGCTGCTGCGGGCGATGCGGCGGACCGCCGGGCGACACGTCACGTGACCCAGCTCGGTACGTCGCGCCGGACTCCCCGAGCGCTGACCGCCGGCGCACGGTTGGGTGGGTGCATGTCCTCTGCCCCGCTCTCCGGTGACGACTCCCTGCACCTGCCCGAGTTCGACGACCCGCACGCGGCCCTGCAGGCGTCCTGGCGCGAGACGATGCAGCAGCTCCGGTTCTCCGAGCTCGTGTCGGTGCAGGTCCCGACGCCGTGACACGTGGACACGGCGGGCGGCGATGACGACGTACGACCGGATCGCGTACCGGAACGGCACCAGCGCCCCGGCGACCGTCACGGTGGAGATGGACCTGACGAACCCAGACCGCCAGGCGCACTCCACCGTGACCGTGTCGCTGCTGGGCGTCGAGCACTCGGCCACGGCCGACGACGCCTTCGAGGCGCTGAGCCTGGTGCGCGCGGCACTCGACCGCGACGGCTGGCTCCTGGGTGTGCAGGGGGCTCGCGTCGACGTGTGGCCGAGCGGGATGGCACGCCAGCAGGGTGGTGGCCTGCGTGCGTACCGACACCGCCGCGGTCGTCGTCCACGCCTCGACGACCTGGTCGACGTGTTCGCCCCGGCCGACGGACGCCTCGGCACGGTGGAGGCACAGCGGGCGTTCGTCGGAGTGAAGCCGCTGGTCGCGCGACCAGAGGCCGTCGACGACACCGAGACGATCGCCACCTCGACGACGCTTGCTCCGAGCCCCTCCATCGACGGACGGCCTTCCCTGATCGATCGCCTCCTCGGTCGCGCGCAGCCGGCCTCGTGGTCGGCACCGCAACGGTGGACCGCCGTGCGGGCGACGCTCGGTGACGCCCTGACTCCGGCCGAGTGGGCGGAAGCGGAAGTGCTCGCCGGCACGGTACTGACCGGCAGGCGCCAACCGAGCACGCACCGGATCACCCGAGCGGTGGGTTGGGACGACGAGGACACCCGGTGGGCCGACCTCATCGACGTCGCGTTCGAACCGAACGGCACGATCGGCATCCGGGTGTTCCACAGGCGGTACGTCGAGCGTCCCGGAGCACCGTTCGAGGTGGTGCACGACACCCGCGTGGACGACCAGCCACCGACGGAGTTCCGCCCGAGCGGACTCGAGACGTCCACGCGTCAGGACCAGGTGGCCGCGCTCTGGCAGCACCTCCGTCGGCTCGCGCTGATCCCGGACGAGGCGCTGTCCGTCATGTTCTGGCCGGACCACGGACGTGTCCCGACCGGCAGCGACGCCGACCAGGGTCGAACCGTCACGTTCTCGGGCCTGGCGGACGGATCCGTCTGGAGCGTCCTCGTCAGTGCGGTCGGACATCTCCGCATCACCCGGACGCTGCCGTCCGTGACGTCCTGACGAGGCCGAGGTCGACCCCGGCGGACGACCCCTTTCGAACACCGAGCCCTCGGGCACGGTTGGGTGGGTACATGTCCTCTGCCCCGCTATCCGGTGACGACTCCCTGCACCTGCCCGAGTTCAACAGCCCGCCGGCGTCTCCGCTCGACCTCGCTCGCGACTGGCTGTCCGCGGCGCAGGACCGACAGGTCTCCGAGCCGTTGTCGATGACCCTCGCCACGGCCGGGGCCGACGGCCGTGTGTCCGCTCGCACCGTCGACGTGAAGCGCATCGAGGCGGACGGACTGGTCTTCGGCACGTCGGAGGACAGCCCGAAGGGGCGGCAGCTCGCCGAGAACCCGCACGCGGCCCTGCAGGCGTACTGGCGCGAGACGATGCAGCAGCTCCGGTTCGAGGGCCACGTCGTCCGGCTGTCGGACGCCGAGTCCGACGCCCTGTTCGCGGACCGCTCCCCGAAGTCACGCGCGGCGACGGCCATCGCGGACCAGTCGGCCGTGCTCGAGCCGCGGACGCTGCAGGACCTGATCGACGACGCGAACGACCTGCTCGACGACTCCGGCGACGACGTCCCCCGGCCTGCACGGTGGGTTGCCTGGCGTCTCGAGCCCGACATCGTGGAGTTCTGGCACGGCAGCCGCGACCGGATGCACCGACGACTGCAGTACGCACTCGCCGAGGGGACCTGGACGGCCACCCGCCTGCAGCCGTAGTCGGCGCGGCTCCCGCACCGAGAGCCCCCGCCCCTCTACCGCCCGATCGGGTTCGCCATCGCCCCCGCCCGGATGAGCGACGCCGACTGGTCCGCCAGGTCCACCATCGACAGGGTGTTCCGCAGCTGCAACCGGTTCAGACACGAGTGCTCGAACGTCGGCACCCGCAGGTCCAGGGGACGACGGCGGTCCGGGTGCGTGGCGGCGTGGGCGTCGATGCACTCCCCCACGACCTGCCAGAAGCGGGACTCCGGCAGCACCGCGTCGTCGTCGAGGATCGCGGCGACGAACCGCAGCACCCCGTCGAACACGTCGGTGAAGACCGCGAGCGCGGCCTCGTCGTCGGACACCGGGTGCACGATCCGGTCGATGTCGGCGGGGACCGGGCGGTCGTCGTGCCGACCGAGCACCGCGGCCTCCTCGCCGATGTCCTTCATCACGGCCCGGACCACGACGCCGTCGCGCACGACGAGCATCAGGTTCTCGCCGTGCGGCATGAACACCAGGTCGTGCACGGTCAGGCAGTGCACGACGGGCAGCAGGTAGGCGTCGAGCCAGCGCCGGACCCAGACGTCGGCGGGCAGACCAGAGGCCTCGATCAGCGCCGAGACCACGGCGTTCCCCGCGGCGTCCCGGTGCAGCAGCGCCGCCATCGTCAGCAGCCGCTCGCCGTCCGTCACCCGCGGCAGCGGGCTCTCCCGCCACAGGGCCGCGAGCATCTTGCGCTGCGGCGAGGACACGTCGACCCGGTGGTAGGCGTCCCCCGTGTAGCCGATGGCGGCGTGCTCCCGGAGCACCGAGAACCCGGCGGCGGCGAGCGTGGGGTCGGCGGAGACGATCGACTCGACCCAGTCGTTCACGGCCGGGGTGTTCCGCATGTACGCGGGCGACATCCCCCGCAGGAACCCCATGTTCTGCACGGCGAGCGCCGTCTTCACGTACGAGCGTGCCGGCTCGGTGCGGTTGAACGCGGTGCGGATGGACTGCTGCGGCTGGTACTCGTCGGGTCCCTCGCCCAGGTCGACCAGGTCCTGTCGGCCCAGGTCGGGCGCGAAGGTCACGGCGATCCGGTGCTGCCACTGCCACGGGTGCACGGGCAGCCAGACGTAGTCGTCGGGGTCGAGCCCGCGACGCTCCAGCGTGGCACGGAACCCGGCCGCGGCCACCGGCGACAGCTCTGCCTCCCAGTGCGCCTGCTCGGTCCGGTCGGCGGCGAGCGCCAGGTGCGTGTGCTCGCGTCGGGCGGCGAGCCACCGGTACCGGAACCGGCCGCCGGACTCCGGCGCGAACGCCCGGTACTCGTCGAGCCCGAACCCGATCCGGCCGTTGGCGGCGACGAACGCCGGGTGCCCCTCGGTCATCGCCGCCTCGACGTCCTGGAACGACGCGACGACGTCCTCGACGGACCCGGCCGATCCGGCCGATCCGGCCGACCCCAACGCCCCGGCCCCGCCTCGCCCCCGTGCCAGCTGCCCGGCCGACGGTCCGCCCCGCCGGTGCTTCGCCGCGGCACTCGCCAGCGTCGACGCGATCTCCTCCAGGTACGTGCCGAGCAACTCGTCGGGGATCCCGAGCACCGCGCGCAGCTCGAGCACGAGCTCCTGCGCGCTGAGCGGCGCCGGCACCCCCGCACGGGTCCGCGTCAGCGAGGCCTCGTCCATCGACCAGTGCTCGAGCACGTGCTGCCGCGCCCTGAACCGGTAGGTCGACTCCCCCGCGTCGAGCCGCCACCCGTCCCCGTCCGGCACGGGTGCGATCAGCCGTTCGTGGGTGAACTCCACGATCGTCTTCGCGACGAGGTGCCGTTCGGCGGGTTCCAGGTGCTCGGGCCGCAGGTGTGCGGCCGGCCCGTCGTCGTCGGGGACGCCGATCCGGTCGGTGTCGAGCACCGACAGCAGGGCCCGCTTGCCGGCGACGTCCACCTGTCGCAGGGCGCGGAACCCGACCTCGGCGTTCTTCACCTGCACCGCGGTGTTCCGCACGTCGGGTTCGACGACGACCCGGCGCGCGCCGAGGGCGTCCCGGCAGTGCTCGACGACGGCACGCATCACCGCGCTGGTCAGTCCGTGGACACGACCCTCGGCGGGCACCGGCGCGACGAGCAGGTGCATGCCGACGTCGCCGGGTTCGGCCGCCCACACGTCGGTGAGCAGGACGGCGGAGGGGTCGTAGGTCTCCGCCAGGAAGCACGGCTCACCGTTCCGGCGGCCGAGCCACGCTGCCTGCGCGGGGTCCGCCTGCACGCCGACCAGGTAGGCGCGCACCCGGTCCACGTCGAGGTCGCCCATCTCCCACCACGACGACGCCGGGTCGGCGAGCCACGACTGCACGACGGCGGCGTCGCGTTCCGGGTCCACGGGCTCGACGGTCAGGAGGCCCGGCTCGGCTCCCCCGGGCGCGGTCGCGTCCGGCGCCGTGGTGGTCACGGTCGTGCTCATGCGGAGACCTCCGCGGGCTCGGTCGCGGGGCGGGCCGGCGCGCGCTCCGCGGCGCCCGGGTGGGCGGTGGACGGCACTGCTGCTGACTGCCCCGAGGCGGGCAGGCCGAACTCCTGGAAGGCGATCCGGGCCTCCAGGCCGTACACGGGGCGACCCGTGACGGACCGGATGATCGACGCGTTCCGCCACGCACCCATGCCGAGGTCGGGCGCGGTCAGGCCGTGCGTGTGCTCCTCGGCGTTCTGCACCCAGATGCGCCCGCCCAGGGTGTCGACGTGGTGATCGCGGGCGACCGCCAGGCGACCGCGGGAGTCGCGGGCGACGAGGTGCTCGACCGGGTCGAGGAACCGCGGGACCCGCGGGGTGTACCCGGTGGCCAGCACCAGCTGCTCGACCTCGTGCTCGTACGTCTGGTCGAGCTGCTCGTGGCGGAGCGTCAGGCGGTACGTGCCGCGGTCGGCGAGCCAGGCGGCGTCGACGACGCTCGTCTCGGTCCGGAGCGTCGTCGGGACGGGGCCGCGCGCACTGATCCGGTAGAGCTGGTCGTACAGGTCGTCGACCAGGTCGGCGCTGATGCCCTTGTACAGGCCACGCTGTTCCCGCCCCAGGCGATCGCGGACGGCTTCGGGCAGCCCGTGGAAGTGGTCCGTGTACTCCGGGCTCGTCATCTCGAGGGTGAGCTTGGTGTCCTCCATCGGGAAGAACCGGGGCGAGCGTGTGATCCAGTCGAGGCGGTAGCCGTCCTGCCGGATGTCCTCGAGCAGTTCGCGGTAGACCTCGGCGGCGGACTGCCCGCTGCCGACGACGGCGATGGACCCGGCGTCGCGCAGGGCGTCGCGGTTCGGCAGGAACTCGGCGGAGTGGACTGCCGGTCCGCCGATCCCGTGCAACGGGGCGGGGACGGACGGCTCGGTGCCGATGCCCACGACGACGTGGTGTGCGCGGTACGTCTCGGGACCCTGATCGGTCTCGGCGTGCACCGTGAACGTGTCGGTGACCGGGTCGTGCTCGACGGCGGTCACCCGGCGGCCCCACCGCAGGGTGTCGAGCCGGTCGGCGGCCCAGCGGCAGTAGGCGTCGTACTCGCTGCGCAGGGGGTGGAAGTCCTCGCGGATGTAGAACGGGTACAGGCGCCCGGTCTCCTTGAGCCAGGCGAGGAACGAGAACGGCGAGGTCGGGTCGGCCATCGTCACCAGGTCGGCGAGGAACGGCACCTGGATCGTGGCGTCGTCGAGCATCATGCCGTGGTGCCAGGCGAAGCGGTCGGCGGCGTCGAGGAACACCGCGTCGACGTCGGCGATCGGGTCGGTCAGGCAGGCGAGGCCGAGGTTGAACGGGCCGATGCCGATGCCGACGACGTCGTGCACGGTGGGGTCGGCAGCGGTGCGGTCGGCAGTGGTGGGGTCGGCGGCGGTGCGGTCGGCGGCGGTGCGGTCGGCGGTCATCGGTTCGCTCCCTCGGTCTCGGTGGTGGCTGCGCGCACCCGGGCGGCCGTCGCGACGACGTGCTCCAGCGACGCGCGCATCTGCTCCGGGGTGGTCTCGGGGTTGAGCAGCGTGAGCTTGTTGCACGGCCGGCCGTCGATGACCGTCTTGGCGATGAGCACCCGGCCCTCGGCGAGCAGGGCCGAGCGGATCGGGGCGACCAGCGCGTCGGCGGCCTCGTCCGTCATGCCGGCGGGCTGCCAGCGGAACAGCACCGTGCTGAGCTGCGTCGGCGCGACGAGCACCAGGTCGGGGTGCTCCTCGACGATCCGGTGGGTGACCACGGCGAGGTCGATGACGGCGTCGAACGCGGCCCCGATCGCGTCGGCACCCGTCGCCCGCAGGGTGGCCCAGAGCTTCAGGGCGTCGAACCGGCGGGTGGTCTGCAGCGACTTGTCGACCTGGTTCGGCTCGGCGGCGTCCTCGGGGTTCAGGTAGTCGGCGTACCAGGCGGTGCGGCGCAGGTCCTCCGGGCACTGCACGAGCAGGGCGCTCGACGACACCGGCTGGAAGAACGACTTGTGCAGGTCGGCGGTCACGCTCCGGGCCCGTTCGACGCCGTCGAGCAGGTGCCGGCGGGTCGGGGACACGAGCAGCCCGCAGCCGTACGCGGCGTCGACGTGCAGCCAGACTCCCTCGAGATCACAGACGTCCGCGATCGGCTCGAGCGGGTCGATCACCCCGCGGTCGGTGGTGCCGGCGGTGGCGACGACGGCCATCGGCGTCTGCCCGGATGCGCGGGCGGCGGCGATCGCCTCGGCGAGGGCGGCGGGCACCATCCGGCCGGCGTGGTCGGTGGCGACGGCGACCACGGCCTCGAGCCCGAGCAGCCGCGCCGACTTCGCGATGCTGAAATGGGTCTCCGCGGTCGTGAACACGGTGCCGCTGGTGCCCAGGGCTTCGCGCGCCAGCAGCAGGGCCTGCAGGTTCGACTGCGAGCCGCCCGAGGTGAAGATGCCGTCACCCGCGGCGAACCCGATCCGACCGGCGAGCCAGGCGACGACGTGCCGCTCGATCTCGGTGCCGATCCGGGACTGGTCCCAGGTGTCGACCGACGGGTTCACGGCGGCCAGGACCGACTCGGCGGCGACCGCGGGCAGCGCGACCGGACAGTTCAGGTGCGCGAGGTACGCCGGGTCGTGGAACCAGACGGCCTCACGGACGAACAGCTCGTCGAGTTCGGCGAGCGCGCGGTCCGTCCCGAGGGGTTCGGCGTCGAGGTCGACGTCCTGCACCCGGGCCCGGAGGACCTCGGGAGCGGTGTCGGTCGTCGGACGGTCGGCGGCGGCGAAGCGGTCGGCCAGACGGTCCACCGTGGACGTCACGGCGGAGCGGTAGCGCTCGGCGGTGGCGGTGGTCAGGAGTTCGATGGGAGGTGTCACGTTAGGTAAGGCTAACCTCACAAAGTGTGATCGTGCCACCCGAACGAGGGGCGCACCGAACGGCCGGGCGTGTCAGACGCCCGTCTGCCGGCGGGGCGTCAGGCGTTCATGAACTCGTTCGGCTGCAGCGCCCGGCCGACGATGCGCACGTCGCCGATCGACCCGACGAAGACGTTGTCGAGCTTGCCGCCGTAGCGGTAGCCACCGAGCAGCCACGGCTTGCCGAGCGTGCTCAGACCGCGGTTCGGGGTGGACGGGTTCCGCACGACCGGGCACCCGTCGACGTACAGCACGGTGTGCGTCCCGTCGTTCACCACGGCCACGTGCCACCAGGCCCCGAGCGGCAACTCGTGCCCCCAGTTCGTCAGTGATCCGTCCTGGCTCGCCGGGTACACGCACCACTGCAGTTCGCGGTCCCCCGACAGGCTCAGGGTCACGGCAGGTTCGTCCGGGTCACCGTCGGCTCCGGTCGCCTTCCCCACCTGACCGGCGCTCGAGTACTGCGACAGCAGGGCGCTGAACCCGTTCGCGCTCGGGTCGAACGTGGTCGGCAGCGCGAAGAACGCCTCGACCGTGTAGCCGTGGGGGAACCGGGTCCGGTTGAGCGGAGCCGCGTCGACGGTCTGCAGGTGGTCCCCACCGGTCTTGCCGCCCTGCAGCGCGAGGCCGCCGGCGCCCGGCTGGTCGGGATGGTGCGCCGCCGTCCAGCGCAGCGCCCCCGCGACGGCACCGGTCCGGCGAGCGACCACCAGGTCGTTCCCCCGCCCGCTCTGGTCGCGCACCCGCGTCGTCGGCGCGAGCGCCGCCCCGTCCGGGTTGCCGTCGAACCGCCAGTACGCCAGCGTCCCCGGCACCAGCATGCGTGCCGCCTGCCGGGAGGCCCGTGGTGCGACCGGCGCGAACCCCGCGAAGCGTGCGTCGAAGTCCACCGCCATGGTGAAGCGGTCGACGTCACCGCTGAGGGCGGTCTCCTGGGCCGCGAGCTCGTTCGTCTCGCCGAGCCCACCGGCGAGCAGGAACGGCGACAGTGTCTCGACGTCGATGACGTTCCGCTCGAGGTCGACGTGGTACAGCCGGATCATGGCCGCTCCGCCGTAGTAACGGTTCTGGTAGTTGGTCAGGTGCAGGGCGACGTCGTGCCCGACGGCGTTCTTCGCCGTCGTGCGGCCCGGACCCCAGTAGTGCCCGTTGAGCGTCAGGAACACCTGGTCGTGCTTCGAGATGAAGGAGTCCCAGAGCTGCTGGCCGTAGGGGTCGAACGCCGCTCCACCGCTGGCGTCCGAGTCGACGAGGGCGTGCGTCGTGAGGATGACCGGGGCGTGCGGCCGGGCCGCGAGCACGGAGCTGGCCCAGGCGAGCCCGCTCGCGCTCGTCCGCCAGTCGAGCGCCAGGACGACCCACTCGCGGCCGGCCGCGGTGAACCGGTGAGCGGTGTTGTAGCCGTCCGGGCTCGAACCGATCCAGCCCGGGGCCCTCCGGAACCGCTGCGGGCCGAACACGTCGAGGTACGGGGTTCGGCCACGCTGGTCGTCGGTCGAGGAGTCGACGTCGTGGTTGCCGGCGAGCACGCTGTAGGGCGCGCCGGCACGGTCGAGCACGTCGAAGACCGCGCCGGACGCACGCATCTCGGACGCCGCACCGTTCTGCGTCAGGTCGCCGAGGTGGACGAGGAACACCGTGTTGTGCCGGGCCTGCTCGCGGACGACGTACTCGAGCGAGGCGCGCATCGGCGCCGGGTCGACCGCGGCGCCGTCGAACATGTACTGCGTGTCCGGCATCACGGCGACGGTGAAGCGTGGCGAGGTCGTGTCGGGGCGCCACCGTCCGGTGTGCCCGCGCGCCACCGCCACCTGAGCGGCCTCGGCCGATCCGCCGAGCGCCGCCGGGGCGACAACGGGTGCCGCGGTCAGCGCATCGGCGACGGCCGGGGCGCCGCCGAAGCCGTTCGACGCCACGAGACCGGCGGCACCGGCGAGTCCGGACCCGACCAGGAAGCCCCGGCGGGAGACCGGGATGCGCTTGCTGCGGTCTCCGGCGTGGTCGTGGGCGTCGTCGCGATCGTCAGGGCTGTTCTGCACAGCACCGCACCGTACGGACCGCGGGGGAACGCCCCGGGTCCGTCCCGTGAACTCCAGACCGGCTGCGGCTGCCGGTTCGGTGTGGACCGGTGAGGGCTCCTACAGCTTCTCGATCGGGGCGATCTTGATGAGGAGCTTCTTGCGGCCCGCGGAGTCGAACGCGATCTCAGCGATGCGCTTGGCTCCCTGACCCGTCACCGCGGACACCGTGCCCTCGCCGAAGTCGACGTGCTTGATGCGGTCGCCGGCGACGAGTTCCATGTCGCCGTTGTCGCGCACCTGCCCGGACACCCGGTTCGCCCACTCGGTCTTCGGGCGGGTCTTGGACGCTGCCGCTGCGCGGTCGTACGAGCCGCCGCCCCAGCCACCACCACCGCGGTAGCCCCCGCCGCCGCCACCGCCGCCGAAGCCGCCGTCGCGCTTGGCGTTCAGGGCGCGGGGCTGCGTGCCACCACGGCTGTTCGCCATGCCCGGGGACTGCTTCCACTCAATGAGCCCCTCGGGGATCTCCTGCAGGAAGCGCGAGGGCATCGCCACGTTCACGTCGCCGAACTGGGCACGGGTCATCGCGAGGGACAGGAACAGGACCTTCTTGGCGCGGGTGATGCCCACGTAGAACAGCCGGCGCTCTTCCGACGGCCCGCCGGGCTCGTTGGCGGACATCCGGTGCGGGAGTAGGTCTTCCTCGACGCCGGTCAGGAACACCGCGTCGTACTCCAAGCCCTTCGCGGTGTGCAGCGTCATGAGCGACACCGTGCCCGACGAGTCGTCGAGCTCGTCCGCCGCGGCGACCAGCGAGACCTCGGTCAGGAAGTCCGACAGCGTGCCGTCGGGGTTGTTCTTCTGGAACTCACGCGTCACGGCCACGAGCTCGTCGATGTTGTCGGCACGGGCGGCGTCCTGCGCGTCGGGCGACTTCCGCAGGTTGTCGAGCAGGCCGGAACCGTCGAGCAGCTGCGTCAGGGTGTCGACCACCGGCTGCGTCGGGGCCTTCTCGGACACGGAGTCGAGCAGCGCCGCGAACTCGGTGATGGCGTTCCGCACCTTCGGCCCGAACCCGAGCTCACCCGCGTGCCGCAGGGCGTCGCGCATCGTGGTCTCGTGCTCGTCGGCGTAGCGCTGGAGCGTGGTCTCGGTGACCGAGCCGATGCCGCGCTTGGGCACGTTGAGGATGCGGCGCAGGGCCATCGGGTCGGCCGGGTTGGCGACGGTGATCAGGTACGCCATGGCGTCCTTGATCTCGGCGCGCTCGTAGAACTTCGTGCCGCCGAGCACCCGGTACGGGATCGCCGCACGGATGAAGATCTCCTCCAGCGCACGGGTCTGCGAGTTGGTCCGGTAGAACACCGCCATGTCGCGGTAGTCCATGCCGTCTTCACGCAGGCGCTGGATCTCGTCGGCGACGAACTGCGCCTCGTCGTGGCCGGTGTACCCGGTGAAGCCGACGATCTTCTCGCCGGCACCGACGTCGGTGAACAGGCTCTTCGCCTGGCGGTCGAAGTTGTTCGCGATGACGGCGTTCGCCGCGTCGAGGATGTTCTGCGTCGAGCGGTAGTTCTGCTCGAGCAGGATCGTCTTGGAGTTCGGGAAGTCCCGCTCGAACTCGACGATGTTGCGGATGTCCGCCCCGCGGAACGCGTAGATCGACTGGTCGGAGTCGCCGACCACCGTCAGGGACGCGGGGGCGATCGACCCGTCGGTCTCCCGCATCCGGGCGACGTGCTGGCCGGAGTCCTCGAGCTTGTCGACCTGTTCGACCGGCACCGGGCGGGTGAGCTCACGGATCAGGGCGTACTGGGCGTGGTTCGTGTCCTGGTACTCGTCGACCAGGATGTACCGGAAGCGGCGCTGGTACAGGGCGGCGACGTCCGGGAAGGCCCGGAACAGGAACACCGTCTGGCCGATGAGGTCGTCGAAGTCGAACGCGTTCGCCCGGCGGAGTTCGTTCGTGTAGCGCCGGAACACCTCGGTGAACATGACCTCTTGCGGGTCGTTCACGTTGATGTTGCGCGCGTAGGTGTCGATGTCCTGCAGCTCGTTCTTGAGCTTCGAGATCTTCGACGCCGCGGCACCGACGGTCAGCCCGAGGGAGTCGGCCTCGAGCTCCTTGATGATCCGCTTCAGCAGCGCCTTGGAGTCGGCGGAGTCGTAGATCGTGAACGACTGCGGGAACCCGAACCGCTCGGCTTCGCGCCGCAGGATGCGCACGCACGCCGAGTGGAACGTGGAGATCCACATCCCCTCGGCCTCGCCACCGACCAGGGCCCGGACACGCTCGCGCATCTCGGCCGCGGCCTTGTTCGTGAACGTGATCGCCAGGATCTGCGACGGCCAGGCTTCGCGGTTGGCGAGCAGCAGTGCGATGCGGCGGGTGAGCACGCTCGTCTTGCCGGAACCGGCACCGGCCACGATCAGCAGGGACTCGCCGCGGTACTCGACGGCTTCCTTCTGCTGGGGGTTCAGACCCGCGGTGAACGGGTCTTCGTACGCGCGGGCACCGGCGCCCGGTTCGGGCGTCGATTCGAAGGGGTCGAGCACGATCGTCATGTCCGGGACAGTCTAGGCGGGACCCCCGACAGCGGACCGGGCGAGCACCGCCAGGTCCGGGTGGTCGGCGAACACCCCGTCGAGTCCGGTGCGGATCACGGACGTGAACCACCGCTCCCAGTCGCCGAACGCCGCGACGTCGCCACCACGACGCAGCGGCGACGGCAGGAACCGGTTCTCCGGCCGGAGCGTCCACGTGTACACCGCGAGCCCGGCGGCGTGAGCGCGGTCGACGATCGCGCTGCGCACCGGCGTCGGGTCGTCGAGCGCGACGCTGTCGACGCCGGCCATCAGGGTGCCGAGGTCGACGCTGATGCCGTGGAACTCGGTCGCGAACGACGCGAGCGCGTCCTCGGAACGCTCGGCGGCGTAGGTGGGGGCGAGCGATCCGTGGGACGCGACCTCGTCCGCGGCGCTGCCACGGGCCTCCTGGAGGTACACGAGCCGACCACCGGTCCCCCGCTCGCGCAGGTCGCGCAGCACGCCCTTCTCGAAGCTCTCCACCGTGAGCCGCTCGTCCTGCCGCCACCCGGCCTCGCCGAGCGCGGCGTCGACGAGTCCACCCATCGGGAACCCGGCGCTGTCGAAGTACGCGGCGTGCTTGACCTCGGCGACGAGCCCGACCGGGCGGGGTGCGGCGTCGAGGATCGCGAGCAGGTCGACGAGCCGCAGGATCGGCTGCGCACCGTCGTGCTCGGCGGATCCCGGGCGCAGCACCGGCAGGCGCTCGCGGGTACGGAGCGTCTGCAGCTCGGCCCACGTGAAGTCCTCGGTGAACCAGCCCGTCAGGGTCTGGCCGTCGACGGTCTTCGTCGTGCGCAGGTGCCGGAACTCCGGGTGGTCGACGACGTCCGTGGTGCCCGAGACCTCGTTCTCGTGCCGGAGCACCAGCACGCCGTCCCTCGTGGGCACCAGGTCCGGTTCGATCGCGTCGGCACCGAGCTCGATCGCGAGTTCGTACGCGCTCCGCGAGTGCTCGGGACGGTAGCCGGACGCACCACGGTGGGCGATCACGAGGGTCATGGCGCGACCCTACTTGCCGCGGGTGACCAGCGGGGCGCCTGTGTCGCAGGACACACCCGTGGCTCCGGGGGCCGTCGTTCCCAGGGACGGCACCGAGCATCACCGCATGACCGTCCGTTCGCTCTCCACCGCCGTCGAGGCCCGGATCGACCGGGCCGCACGCCGTCTGCTCGACGCCGGGCACCAACCGCACCGGCCCGTCCGGGTGTTCGTCAGCGAGTTCCTGGTGTTCGGCGCGAAGCAGGCTTGGGCGTGCGCGTTCGGGGCGCTGCTGCTCACGACCATGGCCGTGGTGCACCTGGCCGTGCCGGCGGCGATGCGGAACGACGTCCTGACGATCGCGGCCGTGCTGCTGCAGGTCGGGATGCTCGTGTTCGGGCTCGAGACCGTGCGCGAACTCCGGGTCGTGCTGCTGTTCCACGTCGTCGGCACCGCGATGGAGGTGTTCAAGACCCACATGGGCTCGTGGACCTACGAACCCGGAGGGCTGTTCGTCCTCGCCGGGGTGCCGCTGTTCTCGGGGTTCATGTACGGCGCCGTCGGGTCGTACATGGTCAGGGTCTACCGACTGTTCGACCTGCGGTTCGACCGGTACCCGCGGCAGTGGCTGCTGGCGGTCGTGGCGGGCGGGATCTACCTGAACTTCTTCGGCCACCACTTCGTCGCCGACGCCCGGTACCTGCTGCTCGCGCTCGTGCTGCTGCTCTTCGCCCGCACGACCATGCACGTCCGGATCCACCGGGCGACGCTGCGGATGCCCGTGCTCGTCGCGATGGGACTCGTCGCGGTGTTCATCTGGGCGGCGGAGAACGTCGCGACCTGGGCCGGGGCGTGGAGCTACCCGGCGCAGCTCGCGGTGTGGCAGCCGGTGGCACCGGCGAAGATCGTGGCGTGGTTCCTGCTCATGACGATCTCGGTCGCGCTCGTCACCTGGCTCTACCCGGCGCTGCCGTCCGGACGGGTGGGCTCGACGGCGGACTCTCGACGTCCTCGGGGCGCGCGTGCAGCGGGCGACCCTAGGCTTCCCCCGTCGGGGCCCGCTGGGCCCGCGTCCGCTCGCCGCGAATCCTCAGCCTTCCGCGACCGAGCGCCCCTAGGCTGAGAGGACTCGAATCTCCTAGGAAGAGGACACCATGGCCTTCAAGCCCGGTTTCGACCAGTCCCCCGCCTTCAACGCACAGGGGGCAAACACCTGGGGCGGGCGCGGTGCTGGTCAGCAGCAGGCCGGCTGGGGACAGACCCCGCAGCAGGCCCAGGGCGGCATGACCCCCGAGCAGCTGCAGTACATGTACGACCGCCCGACTGCGTCCCCGGTGGACACCGACCGCATGTCGTACGAGGACACCATCGTCAAGACGCTCCTCGCCTTCGGCGTGCTCGTCGTCGGCGCGGTGGCCGGTTGGAACCTGCCGCCGGTCGTCTGGATCGTCGGCGCGCTCGTCGGGTTCGTCCTGGCGCTCGTCAACACCTTCAAGAAGAAGCCGTCGCCGGGTCTGATCCTGACGTACGCGTTCTTCGAGGGGCTGTTCGTCGGCGGTATCTCGAACTACTTCCAGACCGCGTTCCCCCAGGCCGACGGCATCGTCGCGCAGGCCGTGTTCGGCACGCTCGGTGTGTTCTTCGTCACCCTGCTCCTGTTCCGCTCGGGCAAGGTCCGCGCGACCCCGAAGGCCACGCGCTTCTTCTTGATCGCGATGGTCGGGTACATGGCGTTCTCCCTCGTGAACCTGGTCCTGATGTGGACCGGCGTCACCCAGAGCGCGTTCGGCCTGATGGGCGTGACGCTCTTCGGCATCCCGCTCGGGGTCCTCATCGGCGTGTTCGTCGTACTGATGGCCGCGTACTCGCTGATCCTCGACTTCGACCAGATCAAGACCGGTGTCGAGCGCGGCGCACCCCGCATCTACGCCTGGACCGCGGCGTTCGGCCTCATCGTGACGCTCGTCTGGCTGTACCTCGAGATCCTGCGCATCCTCGCCATCATCGCGAGCAGCTCGCGCAACTAGTACCACCGCACACGCGAAGGGCCCCGGCGCTGCCGGGGCCTTTCGTCGTTCCCGGGCCGGTGGTCGGCGGCAGTGGGGGCGGTGCGGGGCGGGGCGGTGCGGGGCGGTGGCGGCCCGAGTGGCGGTCCCGGCGTCGGTCCCAGCGGTCACAACACCCCGCCGGTCGCCCGCCGAGTGGTCACGAAGTGTCGTCCGGGCCGGGGCCAGCCGACACTTCGTGACCACTCGGCACCGGGCCCGCGGGGTGTTGTGACCACTCGACGGACCCGGCAGCGCCCGCGAACCGCGCCGGCACCGCCCGCGGCAGCAAAACCCCCGCTCACGACCCCGGTAGCGCCACCCGCGAACGCACGAAGGCCCGGCACGCGTGACGCGTACCGGGCCTTCCGTTGCTCAGGGGAGCCCTACTCCCACTCGATCGTCCCCGGCGGCTTCGACGTGACGTCGAGCACGACCCGGTTGACGTCGGGCACCTCGTTCGTGATGCGGTTCGAGATCTTCGCGAGGGTGTCGTACGGCAGACGCGTCCAGTCGGCGGTCATGGCGTCCTCGGACGAGACCGGACGGAGCACGATCGGGTGCCCGTAGGTCCGGCCGTCTCCCTGCACGCCCACGGAGCGGACGTCGGCGAGCAGCACGACCGGGCACTGCCAGATCTCCTGGTCGAGGCCGGCCGCGGTGAGCTCTTCACGGGCGATCTTGTCGGCCGCGCGGAGCAGTTCGAGCCGCTCCTTCGTGACCTCGCCGACGATGCGGATGCCGAGGCCCGGGCCGGGGAACGGCTGGCGACCGACGATGACCTCGGGCAGCCCGAGCTCGCGGCCGACCGCTCGGACCTCGTCCTTGAACAGGGTGCGCAGCGGCTCGACGAGCTCGAACGTCATGTCCTCGGGCAGGCCGCCGACGTTGTGGTGCGACTTGATGTTCGCGGTGCCCGCTCCGCCGCCGGACTCGACGACGTCGGGGTAGAGCGTGCCCTGCACGAGGAACTTGACCTCGGCATCAGAGTCGGAAGCCTGCGCCTCGAGCACGAGTGCCTCGGCCGCGCCCTCGAACGTGCGGATGAACTCGCGCCCGATGATCTTGCGCTTCTGCTCGGGGTCGCTCACGCCGGCGAGGGCGTCGAGGAACTGCTGCTCGGCGTCGATCGTGATGAGCCGGACGCCGGTGGAAGCGACGTAGTCCTCTTCGACCTGCTTGCGCTCGTCGGCCCGGAGGAGTCCGTGGTCGACGAAGACGCAGGTCAGCTGGTCGCCGACGGCCTTGTGCACCAGGGCTGCGGCGACGGCGGAGTCGACACCACCGGAGAGCCCGGCGATGACCCGTGCGGAACCGACCTGCTCGCGGATGCGGGCGACCTGCTCCTCGATGACGTTGCTGGAGTTCCAGTCGCCGGGCAGGCCCGCGGCACGGTGCAGGAAGTTCTCGAGCACGGCCTGGCCGTACACGGAGTGCTTGACCTCGGGGTGCCACTGCACGCCGTAGAGCTTGCGCTCGTCGGACGCGAACGCCGCGACGGGCGTCGATGCGCTCGAGGCGAGCACTTCGAAGCCGGCCGGTGCCTTGGCCACGGAGTCGCCGTGCGACATCCACGTCACCTGGTCCGCCGGCTGGTCGCCGAGCAGGGTGCTGGTGCCGGGGGCGAGGGTCACGTCGGTGGCGCCGTACTCGCGCAGACCGGTGTTCGCGACCTCGCCACCGAGGGCGGTCGCCATGGCCTGGAAGCCGTAGCAGATGCCGAGCACGGGGATGCCGAGGTCGAGGATGTCACCGTCGAGGGACGGCGCGCCTTCTTCGTACACGGACGACGGACCACCGGACAGCACGATGGCCGCCGGGTCCTTGGCGCGGATCTCGTCCGCGGTGATGGAGTGCGGCACGATCTCGCTGTAGACGTTCGCTTCACGGACCCGACGCGCGATGAGCTGCGCGTACTGGGCCCCGAAGTCGACGACGAGGACGGGACGCTGTTCGGTCTCGCTCACCGAGCGGCCTCCTTCTCACGCTGCTGGGCAGCGATCAGCTCGTGGTAGGTGTCCATGGCCTGCTGCTGCATGCGGTGTTCGACCACGAAGGACATGAACGGGATGATGCCCCCGAGGGCGATGAGCAGGAAGCGCGACGGCCTCCAGCGCATGATGCTCCACAGACGGAAGTCCGTGAAGAGGTAGAGCACGTACAGCCAGCCGTGGGCGATGAGGATCGCGATCGACAGGTTGAACGTGCCCGGGGTCTCGCCCGCCGTGCCGTTGGGCACGAAGAACGGACCGTTGCCGAGCTGCATCTCGAGCTGCAGCGGCGTGTACTTGATGATGACCTCGACCACTAGGGCGAGCAGCAGCACACCGGTGATGTACGCCGAGACGCGGTACCACTTCACCGCCCCCGGGATCTTGGGGATGTCACGGGTTCGGACGGTCAGGGCCATGCCGGCAATCCTACCGTCGGAGCGCGTCGGCTTCGGTGGCGAGCGCTGCCTCGCGCTCCTCTTCCTGCTCGCGCTCCCAGGCGTCCTTCACGAACCGGTACCAGAGGAACACGGCGAAGCCGGCGAAGACGACCCACTCGATCGCGTAGAACAGGTTGAGCCAGTCGAACTGGACCTCGCGCGACGGTGCACGATCGGCGATGGTGCCGAGGTCGGCGGCCTTCGCGGTGGTGCCGTCGGCGACGACGTACCCGAGGTACATGCGGTCGTCGAAGGCCTGCCACGTGTTCACGAACCGGGCGGGGGCGACCGCGGAGTACTCGCCCTTCTTGTAGGCGTCCTGGTCGGGCGACTCGGCCGGGTAGTAGCGACCCTGGATCGTGAGCGTCTGCCCGTCCGCCAGGCGCTCGCCCCCGGCGACGGCGGCCCCGCGCTGGTCGGACCACCCGATGACGACCGGGAGGCTCGCCCCACCGTCCGAGTCCACCAGGTGTCCGACGGTCTGGTACTTCCCACCCCCGGTGCGGCCGGTCAGGACGGTGGTGTCGTCGGCGACGAAGGTCCCGGTGACGGTGACCTTCTGCCCGGCGAGACTCTCGCTGACGGGGCGCTCGGGGGTGGTGACCGCCTCGAGCGTGCGGCGGGTCTCGGTGGTCGCCGGCAGGGGCTTGCCGTTGGCGATCGACCGCTCGAGCTGCCACTTGCCCAGCCCGGCGAACACCGCCGCCAGCACGAGCGCCAGCAACAGCAGCGCGATCCACCTCGGTCGTCGGGCAACGGCCCACATCTGTATCAGTACTCCGGATCGCGCTGTCGGACCGGGCGCTCGGGGCGCTCGGCGGGGATCTCGACCGGCGACGTCACGGGTGCGGACGTCGGCTCGGACCCCTCATTGTCTCGCTCGTCCCTGCCAGCAGCCTCGACGAGCGCGAACTCCTCGGCGAACTGGCGGTCCCGCTCGGCCTTCCGCGCCGCGGCGGTGGCGTCCGCCTCGGCCTCGGCCGCTTCGGCGCTCTCGGCGGCGGCTGCCGCGGCGACGGCACGTCGGCCGCCCAGGCGTCCGCGCAGGCGAATGAGCCGGCCCGGACGCACCACGAGGCGGCCGATCCGGTCCGAGTTCACCGCGAGCAGCGGCCCGAGGACGGCCATGCAGAGGACGTAGAGTCCCGCGAAGGCGGTGATCCGCGCCTCCAGCCCGGCGGCAGCCGACAGCGTCGCGAGGATCAGTGCGAACTCGCCACGGTTCACCAGGATGACGGCGGTGTTGATGCCCTGCTGGACGTTGAAGCCGTTCATCCGCGCGACGATCTGGCCGGCGACCGCGTTGAGCACGACCGTCATGCCGATCGCGCCGAGGACGGGCCAGAGCACCTCGCCGAAGGTCGACAGGTCGAGGCCGAGCCCGAAGTTGACGAAGAAGAACGCAGCGAAGACGTCGCGCATCGGCAGGGCGAGCTGTTCGATGCGGTCGCGGTACCGGGTCGCTCCGCAGAGCAAGCCGATGACGAAGGCACCGATGGCGTCGGTCACGCCGAGCAGGTCGCCGATGCCGCCGAACATGACCGCGAGTCCGAAGAACAGCACCGTGAACAGTTCGTCGTCACGGGTGGCGAAGATCTTCGAGACCCACTTGCCCGCGAAGCGCGCGAGCGTGAACATCACGATGAGGAACCCGAACGCGAGTGCCAGCTTGCCGACGACGGCCCAGACGTTGGTGTCGCCGGACAGCACGACGGAGACGATCGCCAGGTAGACGGCGATGAAGACGTCCTCGATCACGGTGACGCCGAGGATCATCGGGGTCTCGTCGTTCGCCAGGCGCCGGAGCTCGATGAGGAGCTTCGTCACGATGGCGCTCGAGGACGTCGCCGTCATGCCCGCGATGATCAGGGCTTCTCGGGTGCCCCAGCCGAGCGAGAACCCGAAGGCGAACCCGACGCCCATGTTGATGACGACGTAGGTGCCGCCCGACACCAGGAGCTTGCCGGCGTTGCCGTAGAACTCCTCTTGGTCGAACTCGAGCCCGAGGTTGAACAGCAGCAGGATGAGCCCGAACGTCGCGATGAGCTCGATCGTGTGGGACTCGACGCTCAGCCCGAACCACGGCGTGTTCGGACTCGCGACGAGTCCGACCACCATGTAGATCGGGATGGCCGGCAGACCGATGGTCTTGCCGAGCCGGCCCAGGACGTAGGCGATGACGAAGAGCACACCGATGGTGAGCAGCTCACCACCCAGGTGCATGCGCTAGCTCTTCCGCGGGGCCTCGGCCGAGGCGGCCGCAAGCTCTCCGCTGCGGTAGAAGGAGAACGCCTTGGCGACCTTCTCGGGGGAACCGGCGACGACGATCGTGTCTCCGGGGAAGACGACGAAGTCCGACGAGGGCGCCGGGTTGGCGCTGTCGCCACGGACCACGGCGACGACGGTCAGGCCGATGAAGCCCGAGTCGTGCAGGTCGCCGAGGGGCTTGCCCGCGATGGCGTCGTCGTAGTCGACGGAGAACCAGTCGATGGACAGCCCCGGGATCTCGTCGAGCTTGTCGAGGCCCTCGGTGATCCGGGTGCCGCCGAGCAGCTCGGCGAGCGTGTGCGCTTCGTCCTCGCTGAGACGCAGCGAGACCTTCTCGGACTTGTCCGCGCCGTCGGAGACGTCGGCGAACGAGATGAGGTCGGAGTGCCCCGACCGGTGCGTGATGACACCGCACTTGCCACCGTCGTCGGTGTAGAAGCTGTGCAGCACGCCGACTCCGGGGAGTTTGACGCGATGGACGTCGACCATGATGGCTCCCTCTTCGAGTACCCCCATGCTAACCACCCGGTGGTCCCGCGCATTCCGCGCACTACTGTTCTGTGGATGGGGAGAACACGGATCGTCGTGGCCGTCGTCGGGGTGCTGGTCGTCGCGCTGTACGCAGCGCTGCTGGCGGTGGACGCACTGGTGCTGGACCCGCTCGCCGCGGTCCCCGGTGCGACCCTGGCCGAGATCCACGCCGAGCTCACGCAGCAGGGCTTCCCGGTCGGGGCGGACGTCGCGACCGTCGTCGGGATCGCCGTCGTCGGCGTCCTGTTCGCCGCGGGGCTGTCGGTGCTGCTGCTCATCACCCGGGCACCGGCGCACGTCATCGCGGCGGTGCTGCTCGCCGTCGTGGTGATGGGGACGCCGATGTCGTTCGTGGCGGCGATCGCCCTCGGCATGGACGTCGCGGACGCCTACGGGGTCGGCGGCGGTGACCACACGATCTGGTCGGGCGTGCTGTACGTGACGAGCCTCGTCGCGCTCATCGCGATCCCGGTGGTGCTCGTGGTCGGCCAGTCGGTGCACGTGCGCCGCGCCGCCCTGCGGGCGCGCGCCGTCTGACGGACGCACCACGGGCCTCCAGTCCGGTCTTCCGTCCTTCCGGTCTGGAGGCGCGGGTGGACTCCGCAAGACGCCGTCGTCTTGTCGAGACGCCTCGTCGACACCGAGACGCCGCCGGATCCGGCGGCGTCTCGACGACCAGACGGCGTCAACACGACACGACGGCGTCTTGTCCGACCCGCAGACGCCGGCTTTCCGGTGACACGACGGCGTCTGCTGGCCTCGCTACTCCGGCTCGCTCGTCTTCTCGCCGACGACCTGCTCGTCGGACGCCTTCGCGCCCTCGGCGCCGTCCGAGCGGCCGCCGCCCACGACCACGTCGTCCTCGTCGAAGCCGAACGCGATGTCCGGGGCCTCGAGCCGCACGCGGTCCGCGCTCTCGTCGTCGGGCTGCAGCTGCGACTCCCGTTCGGCGGCGACGCGCTTCAGGTAGTTCGCGACCTCGTGCTCGGTCGTCTCCTGGTCCCACCCGAGCACGTCCGCCATGAGCTTCGCCGCGACGGGCGCTGCTGACTCGCCGCGGTCCCAGGCCTCGATGGAGATGCGGGTACGACGGGCGAGGACGTCCTCCAGGTGCAGGGCACCCTCGTGCGAGGCGGCGTAGACGACCTCGGCGCCGATGTAGTCGTCGGCCCCCGGCAGCGGCTCGGCGAGTGCCGGGTCCTGCTCGACGAGCTGCAGCACCTCGGTCGCGAGGGTGCCGTACCGGTTGAGCAGGTGCTCGATGCGGACCTTGTGCACGTTGAAGCTCCGTGCGGTGCGGGCGCGTCGGTTCCACGCGGCGGGGTACCCCTCGGCGCCGAGGAGCGGGATGTCCTCGGTCGTCGACTCCGGGATCCTGCCGTCCATGGCCGCGACGGCCTCGTCGATGGCGTCCTTGCCCATCACCCGGTAGGTGGTCCACTTGCCGCCGGCGACCACGACGAGGCCCGGGACGGTGTGCGCGACGACGTGCTCCCGGCTGAGCTGCGAGGTCTGGTCGGACTCCCCCGCCAGGAGCGGGCGGAGTCCGGCGTAGACGCCCTCGACGTCCTCGCGGGTGAGCGGGACGGCGAGCACCTTGTTGACGTGCTCGAGGATGTAGTCGATGTCCGCCGCGGTCGCTGCCGGGTGCGCCTTGTCGAGGTACCAGTCGGTGTCCGTCGTGCCGACGAGCCAGTGCCGGCCCCACGGGATGACGAAGAGCACGCTCTTCTCAGTGCGCAGGATCATGCCCGTGTTCGACTGGAACCGGTCCCGGGGGATCACGAGGTGGACGCCCTTCGACGCCCGCACCTTGAACTGGCCACGGGTGCCGATCATCGCCTGGGTGTCGTCGGTCCAGACACCGGTGGCGTTGACGACCTGCTTCGCGCGGATCTCGAACCGTTCGCCGGTCTGGATGTCGTGGGCCTGCGCGCCGACCACGCGCTCTCCGACCTTGATGAACCCCTCGATGCGGACGCGGCTCGCTGCCTCGGCACCGTACGAGGCCGCGGTGCGCACGAGCGACGCGACGTAGCGGGCGTCGTCGACCTGGGCGTCGTAGTACGTCATGCCGCCGACGAAGGCGTCCTTCTTGAGCCCGGGCATGTTCCTGAGCACCTGCTTCCGGCTCAGGTGCCGGTGGTGCGGGACGCCGGGCGGACGGCCGCCGGACCAGCTGAACACGTCGTACATCGCCATGCCGATGCCGATGTAGAAGCGCTCCCACACCCGGTGGTTGAGCGGGTAGAGGAAGCGCACGGGCTTCACCAGGTGCGGGGCGATGCGCTGGAGCAGCAGGCCGCGTTCGATGAGGGCCTCGCGGACGAGCGCGAAGTTGAGCTGCTCGAGGTAGCGGATGCCGCCGTGCACGAGCTTGGACGAGCGGCTCGACGTCCCCGAGCCCCAGTCGCGGGCCTCGACGATGCCGACGCTCAGGCCGCGGGTCACGGCGTCGAGCGCACTGCCCGCACCGACGATCCCGCCGCCGACGACCAGGACGTCGAGCTCCCTGGTCTTCAGCGTCTCGATCGCCGCCGCACGTTCGTCCGCGCCGAGCTTCGCCGCGGGGTCGAACCCCACGCCGGGCGCGACGTCACGCGGACGTCCGGCCGTGCTGGTCTGCTTCGTCGTGCTGGACTTGGCCATCGTCGCCTCCGGGTCACGGTCGGCGCCGTGGCGTCACCCGGAGCAGTGCCCGGGTGCCACCGTCACTGGTGGTACGGCGCCACGACCACTTCTACTCGCTGGAACTCCTTGGCGTCGGAGTATCCGGTCGTCGCCATCGAGCGGCGCAGGGCACCGACGAGGTTCGCGCGGCCGTCGTGGGTCGGCGTCGGGCCGTTCAGGACGTTCTCGAGCGGGGCGATCGTGCCCACCTCGACCCGGCGGCCGCGGGGCAGCTCGGGGTGGTGCGCCTCGGCACCCCAGTGGTAGCCACCACCCGGAGCCTCGGTCGCACGGGCCAGTGCGGTGCCGAGCATGACGGCGTCGGCGCCCACGGCGATGGCCTTGACGATGTCGCCCGCGGTGTCGAGCCCGCCGTCGGCGATGACGTGCACGTAGCGGCCGCCCGACTCGTCGAGGTAGTCACGACGGGCCCCGGCGACGTCCGCGACGGCAGTGGCCATCGGGGCATGGATGCCGAGCGCGGCGCGGGTGGTCGACGCAGCGCCGCCACCGAAGCCGACGAGCACGCCAGCGGCACCGGTGCGCATGAGGTGCAGCGCCGACGTGTAGGTCGAGGCACCGCCCACGATCACCGGGACGTCGAGCTCGTAGATGAACTTCTTGAGGTTGAGGGGTTCCTCGGTCTGGGAGACGTGCTCGGCCGAGACCGTGGTGCCGCGGATGACGAACAGGTCGACACCGGCGTCGACGACCGTCTTCGAGAACTCCTGGGTGCGCTGCGGGCTGAGCGAACCGGCGACCGGCACCCCGGCTGCGCGGATCTCGGCCAGGCGTGCGGTGATCAGCTCGGCCTTGATCGGCTCGGAGTAGATCTCCTGCATGCGCTTCGTGACGTTGCCGTCGGTGAGCGACTTGATCTCGTCGTAGTACGGGGTCGGGTCCTCGTATCGGGTCCACAGGCCCTCGAGGTCGAGCACACCGAGGATGCCGAGCTTGCCCATCTGGATGACCGTCGCCGGCGAGGACACGGAGTCCATCGGCGCCGACAGGATCGGCGACGCGAACGTGAACGCGTCGATCGACCACTGCACGCTGACGTCGCGCGGGTCACGCGTCCGCCTGGAGGGGACCACTGCGATGTCGTCGAACGCGTACGCCCGACGTCCGCGCTTGCCTGCACCGATCTCGACTTCGCTCACTCGGACAGCCTACCGGGCGGGCTCTGCGGCGTGCACGGGCCGGACGGTGCGGTGCCGGGCGCCCTCGCACCGTGCGAGGCCTGCCGCGTACGGTGCGAGGTTCCGTTTCCGGTGCGAGGTCGCGAGGGTCGCACGACGTGCGGAACCTCGCACCACGCAGCCGTCACCCCGCAGCCGACAGCGCGGAGCCGTCACCACGCAGCCGTCAGCGCGGACGCCGCGGCGCCCGTCGGCGCTTCCGGAGCGCCCGCAGCACGAAGCCGAGCAGGAGCGCGAGCACCACGAGGACGACGAGCAGCACGGCCGCGACCTTGACGAGCAACGCCGCCCCGACGAAGAGCGCGATGAACACGAGCCAGACGAGGGCGTCGAGCACGAGGGGTCCGGAGGTGCGCACCCGCGGAACGATACCGACCCGCGCGGGGCGAGCCGCGCCTCCTGGCCGGGTACGACGGGCGACGCCGTCGTCAACGGAAGACGCCGTCGTCCGCGCAGGACACCGCCACGCCCACGAGACGCCGCCGAATTTCGAGGCGTCTCGACGGGACCGCGGCGTCAACGGAACACGACGGCGTCATGCGACCACAGTCATGCGACGCGGGGCGAGCCGCGCCTCCGGGCCGGGTACAGGAGCGGGGCCGTGCGGCGCGAAGCGACCACGCACGGCCCCACCCGTCACGGATACCACCCCCACAGCGGTACCCGTAGTCGACGACAGCGCTAGCGCTGTGCGTCGACGTCCTTGGCGAGCGTCCCCAGGTAGAGCTCGATGACCTTGGGGTCGTCAGCGAGTTCCTTCCCGGTGCCCGAGTACGCGTTCTTCCCCTGGTCGAGCACGTACCCACGATCGCAGATCTGCAGACAGCGTCGCGCGTTCTGCTCCACCATGATGATCGACACACCGGCCTTGTTGATCCGGCGGGTCCGCAGGAACGTCTCGTCCTGGCGCACGGGGGACAGTCCGGCGCTCGGCTCGTCGAGCAGCAGCACCTTCGGGTCCATCATCAGCGCACGGGCCATCGCGACGGACTGCCGCTCACCACCCGAGAGCGATCCGGCCCGCTGGTTGCGCCGCTGCGCGAGGACGGGGAACAGGTCGTAGATGACCTCGAGCCGTTCGGCGAACTTCCGGGGCCGCAGGTACAGCCCCATCTGCAGGTTCTCCTCGATCGACAGCGAGGGGAACACGTTGTTCGTCTGCGGCACGAAGCCGACACCGGCCTGCACGAGCTTGTTCGCCTTGAGGTTCGTGATGTCGTCCCCCTGCAGGGCCACCGAACCCTCGCGGATGGACACCAGCCCGAACAGGGCCTTGAGGAGCGTCGACTTGCCCGCACCGTTCGGCCCGATGATGCCGATGAGCTCGCCCGGGTAGCAGTCCAGGTCGCAGCCGTTCAGGATGTTCACGCCCGGCAGGTAGCCGGCGACGAGGTTCTTCGCGCTGAGCACCGGCTCGCGTTCCAGCGTGGCCGCCGGGGACGGACTGGAGGCACTGCTCGCGTTCGTGGGGTCCGTTGCGTCCGTCATCGGGTCGTCTCCTCTGCTGCGTCCTCTTCGGCGACTTCCTCCGCCAGTTCCTCGAAGGTCTCCTCGGTGAGGAGCGAGTCGTCACCCAGGTCGGTGTCGTGGTGCGCACCGAGGTAGGCGTCGATCACGGCCTGGTCGTCCATCACCGTGTCCGCCGGGCCCTCGGCGACGACCTTGCCCTCGGCCATCACGACCACCCAGTCCGAGATGTGCCGGACCATGTGCATGTCGTGCTCGACGAAGAGCACGGTCATGCCGTCGTCGCGCAGGGACTGGATGTGCCCGAGGAGCGACTGGGTGAGCGCGGGGTTCACACCGGCCATCGGCTCGTCGAGCATGATCATCGTCGGGTCGGACATCAGCGCCCGGGCCATCTCGAGCAGCTTGCGCTGGCCGCCGGACAGCGAACCGGCGTAGTCGTCCGCCTTCGTGTCGAGCTTGAACCGGGCGAGGAGGTCCTCGGCCTTGGCCGTGATCTCGCGCTCCCGCTTCGCCCACACCGGCTTGACCAGGGCGGCGAAGAAGTTCTCGCCGGGCTGGTCGCGCGCACCGAGCAGCATGTTCTGCATCACGGTGAGCCGGGACAGCGCCTTGGTCAGCTGGAAGGTGCGGACCATGCCCTTGTTCGCGATGTGCGTCGCGCTCGTCTTCTGCAGCGTGGCGCCGTTGAACTGCGTCTTCGCACCCGGGCTCGGCTTGTCGAACCCGGTGAGCAGGTTGAAGAACGTGGTCTTGCCGGCGCCGTTCGGGCCGATCAGGGCCGTGATGGAACCGCGCTGGACCTCGAGGTGGTCGACGTCCACGGCGATCATGCCCCCGAAGCGGCGGGTGACGTCGTCGACGGTGAGGATCGGGTCGGCCTTGGGGTGGCCGTAGGTCTCAGACACTGAACGTCAGCTCCTTCTTGTTGCCGAGCAACCCCTGTGGACGGAACACGATGAGCAGCATGAGCGCGACGCCGACGAGCACGTACGAGAACTGCTCGGCCTGCTGCGCGTTCATGATCGAGTCGGGGATGAAGTCGCCGGCCAGCGTGCGGATGAAGAGCCGGACGACGAAGAAGAGCACGGCTCCGAGCACCGGTCCGAACACCGTCGCCGCACCACCGAGGATGAGCGCCGTCCAGATGAAGAACGTCATCGATCGGCCCATGGCGTCCGGTTGCACCGAACTCGGCAGCACGTAGATGATGCCCGCGATCGCACCGAGCGCCCCACCGAACACGAGCGCCTGCATCTTGTACGAGTAGACGTTCTTGCCGAGCGAGCGGACGGCGTCCTCGTCCTCGCGGATGGCCTTCACCACGCGGCCCCACGGGCTGCGCATGAGCAGGAAGAGCACCAGGGTGAACAGGGCGACCATGGCCCACGCCGCGATGCGGATCCACCAGCCGTTGACGCCGTTGTTCGCGTACGTGAACCACAGGATCGTGGTGGTGCCGTCGGGCAGCGGGCTGAGGGCGGTGAACGGGTCGCGGTAGCTCGACCCGGTGATGCCGTTCGAGCCGCCCGTGGTCGAGGTGAGCAGGCTCGAGCGGCCCACCATGCGGATGATCTCGGCGCCGGAGATCGTGACGATCGCCAGGTAGTCGCCGCGCAACCGCAGGGTGGGGATGCCGAGGATGATCGCGAACACGATCGCGACGAGCAGGGCGATGAGGACCGCCATCACGAACGGCAGCCCGTTCGTGATCGAGATCGCGAAGCCGTAGGCGCCGAGCAGCAGGAACGCCGCCTGGCCCATGTTCACGAGGCCGGTGAGCCCGAAGTGCACGTTCAGGCCGATCGCGGCCAGGGCGAACGCGGCCGTCGTCGGGGCGAGTGCCTCCTGGGTGAGCGAGGACAGCAGGTTGAGGATGTAGTCCATGCGCGTGCTCCCTTAGCCGATCCGCTCGGCGCGGCCGAAGATGCCCTGCGGCCGGAACAGCAGGATGAGGATGAGGATGACGAGGGCGGTGGCGTACTTGAAGTCACCGGGGAGCACCAGGTTCGTGAGCTCCACGACGACGCCGATGATCATCGAGCCGACCAGGGCGCCGTACGCGGTGCCGAGGCCACCGAGCGTGACGGAGGCGAACATGAGCAGGAGCAGCTGGAGCCCGGTCTGCCAGTTCACGCCGTTCAGGACGAGTCCGAGCATCACGCCGGAGAGCCCCGCGAGGCCGGCGGCGAGCGTCCACACGAAGCGGATCACCCGGTCGACGTCGATGCCGGAGGCCGCGGCGAGCGCCGGGTTGTCGGACACGGCGCGGGTCGCCCGGCCGAAGCGCGTCTTCGCCAGGAAGAGCCCGGTCGCGACCAGGACCACGAGGGCGATCCCCATGGCGACGTAGGACTGCACCGTCAGGGTGACGCCGGCGAACCGCACGGTCTCCGGGTTGCCCTGCTGGATGCGGACCGTCGAGGCTCCGAAGAAGTACTGGAACGCGTACTGGGCGGCGATCGACAGACCGATCGTCACGATCATGAGCTGCGTGAGGCTGATGCGCCGTCGCCGGAGCGGCCGCCAGATCGCGGCGTCCTGCAGGTACCCGGTCGCGGCGCACAACAGCGTGACGACGATGCCGGTGACCCAGATGTTCCAGCCGAGCTGGTTGGCGAACACGTACGCCAGCAGACCGCCGAGGGTGACCTGCTCACCGTGCGAGAAGCTCGACAGCCCCGTCGTGCCGTAGATGAGCGAGAGCCCGATGGACGCCAGGGCGATGAGGAGCCCGAGCCGGAGCCCGGAGGCGAACTGCTGCCAGGCCCGCTGGATGCTCACACCCGACGAGTCCGTCGAGGTCGTGGCGCCCTTCTGGTCGGACAGCTGGAAGATCTGCCCGACGTTGGCGTTCAGGGTGGCCTGCACCTTGCGCTCGGCGTCGGCGGCGTTCGTCAGGTACTGGCCCTTCGGCAGGGTGCCCTGGTCGACGCTCACCGTGTACTCGCCGGCCGTGTCGACGCTGACCGACCAGCGGCCGTCGCCGTTGGTCGTGGCCGTCTGGTCGAAGCCGCTCGGGCCGGTCACGTCGACGTCGACGCCCTCGGCCGGTTCACGCTCGGAGTCGGTGATGGTGCCCTGGATGCACCCGTTGTCGGGGCTGACGGTGCACGCCTGGCTGGTGGCCGGTGCCGAGGTGGCACTGAAGGCCGGCAGGGTGACCGCCCAGTCGATCAGGAAGGTCGCCAGGAACGCGGCGACGAGCACGGCCGCCAGGACCGGTCGTCGTCGTGCGTGGCGGAGGCGGAACAGGCGCGGCTGCGCCCGTCCCGGAGGAGTGATGGATCCCACGGAAGAGCCTCTCGTTCGGATGACGAGGAACCTATGGGGATTTTGTGACACCCGTGTTTCCAACACGTTCCCTGTGTGATTCGTACCCGAACTGTGACGTTGTGGAGGAATGCTCCGAGGCGGGCGCGATCCGTGCCTCCAGGCGGAATGCGGCGACAGCCGCTCGCGTTACCATGTCCTATCCGGAACCCGTCGTCGTGTTCCCGGTGTCTCGACACTTCACTCGCCCACGAAGGGGACCCATGGACCAGCCGGATCCGTTCGGATTCATCGGACTCACGTACGACGACGTCATGCTGCTGCCCGGGCACACCGACGTCATCCCGAGCGAGGCGTCCACGGCGTCCCGGCTCACCAAGCGGATCTCCGTCAACGTCCCGCTGCTCTCCGCCGCGATGGACACCGTCACCGAAGCCCGCATGGCCATCGCCATGGCGCGCCAGGGCGGCATCGGGATCCTGCACCGCAACCTGTCCATCGAGGACCAGGCTGCCTACGTCGACAAGGTCAAGCGCTCCGAGTCGGGCATGATCACCAACCCGGTGACCACCACCCCGGACGCAACCGTGGCCGAGGTCGACGCGCTCTGCGGCCAGTTCCGCGTCTCCGGCCTGCCGGTCGTCGAGCAGGACGGCACCCTCGTCGGCATCATCACGAACCGCGACATGCGCTTCGTGGCCACGTTCGAGCAGGCCACCACGTACGTGCGCGACGTCATGACGAAGGCCCCGCTGATCACCGCGATGGAGGGCATCGACCCCGAAGAGGCGATCGCCATCTTCGCGCAGCACAAGATCGAGAAGCTGCCGCTGGTCGACGCCGAGGGCAAGCTCCGCGGCCTCATCACCGTCAAGGACTTCGACAAGAGCGAGCAGTACCCGGACGCCACGAAGGACGACGAGGGCCGGCTCCGCGTCGGTGCCGCGATCGGCTTCTTCGGCGACGCGTGGCAGCGTGCCGAGGCCCTGCGTGACGCCGGCGTCGACGTACTCGTCGTCGACACCGCCAACGGTGAGAGCGAAGGCGTGCTCGACATGGTCCGCCGCCTCAAGGCCGACCCGACGTTCGACGCGATCGACGTCATCGGCGGCAACGTCGCCACCCGCCCGGGCGCCCAGGCGCTCATCGACGCCGGTGTGGACGCCGTCAAGGTCGGTGTCGGCCCGGGCTCCATCTGCACCACGCGCGTCGTCGCCGGTGTGGGTGTGCCGCAGGTGACCGCCGTGTACGAGGCCTCCCTCGCCGCACGCGAAGCCGGTGTGCCGATCATCGCCGACGGTGGCCTGCAGTACTCGGGCGACATCGCGAAGGCCCTGGTGGCCGGTGCCGACACCGTCATGCTCGGCTCGCTGCTGGCCGGCACCGACGAGTCCCCCGGTGACCTGGTGTTCGTGAACGGCAAGCAGTTCAAGGCCTACCGCGGCATGGGGTCCCTCGGGGCCCTGCAGACCCGTGGCAAGAAGACCTCGTACTCGAAGGACCGTTACTTCCAGGCGGACGTGCCGAACGACGACAAGCTCATCCCCGAGGGCATCGAGGGGCAGGTGCCCTACCGCGGTTCGGTCGGCAACGTCGTCTACCAGCTCACCGGCGGGCTACGCCAGTCGATGTTCTACGTCGGCGGTCGCACGATCCCCGAGCTGAAGGCCCGTGGCAAGTTCGTCCGCATCACGGCGGCGGGGCTCAAGGAGTCCCACCCGCACGACGTCCAGATGGTCGTCGAGGCGCCGAACTACCGCAGCTAGACAGCGTTCGACAGCACGCCTCCGTTCCCCTGTGGAGCGGGGGCGTGCTGCGTTGCCCGGCGGTAGTGTCACCGCATGGTCAGCGCCGTCTCACACACCACGATCGACTCCCGCGACGCCTACGCCCAGTCGGAGTGGTGGAAGCAGGTGCTCGGGTACGTCGACCTTCCCGACGACCCGAACGCTCCCGGACACGAGGAGTGCGAGATCACGGCACCGGACCGATCGCACACCGTGCTCTTCATCCAGGTGCCCGAGGCGAAGAGCGTGAAGAACCGGATCCACTTCGACCTGCGCCCCACCGACCGCACCCGCGACGAAGAGGTCGAGCGGCTCCGCGGCATCGGTGCCGTGGAGCTCGCCGACCTGCGCCACCCGGACGGCGGATGGGTGGTCTTCGCCGACCCGGAGGGCAACGAGTTCTGCGTCCTGCGGTCCCAGGCCGAACTCGACGAGGAAGCCGGCCAGCCGAGCTGAGCAGCCCGGCGACCGGCCTGCTGACCGGACCGCCGGACCGGCCGGACCGCAAGCGCGCCGGACCGCCGGCCGAGCTCCTACGCCGAACGCCAGTCGTTCGACGTGATGTGCGAGCCGCCGTGCGGGCCCATCTGCAGCATCCCGCCGTCCACCGGCAGGGACACCCCGGTGATGTAGGACGACGCTCGCGAGGCCAGGAACGCCACGGCTGCCGCGATCTCCCACGCGTTGCCCGGACGGCCGAGCGGGACACCGGGGCGGTCGATGGTCTGCGGGTCCTCGTCCTCGGCGCCGGTCATCCGGGTGGCGATCTCGCCGGGGGCGACGGCGTTCACGGTGATGCCGTGCTCGGCGAGCTCGATCGCCATGGTCTTCAGCAGGCCGCCGAGCCCGTGCTTGGCAGCGTCGTAGGCGCTCGAGCCGTAGCGGGGCTGGTGTTCGTGCACGCTCGTGATGCCGATGATCCGGCCGCCGGTGCCGGCCTGCACCATGTGCTTCGCGGCGGCCTGCATCGTGACGAAGGCACCGTCGAGGTCGGTCGACACCGTGTGGCGCCACTGGTCGAGGGTCATCTCGAGGAACGGGGCGTTGTCGCCGGTGCCGGCGTCGGCCACGAAGACGTCGACGCCGCCCAGCTGCGAGACGAGGCGGTCGACGACGGCGGCCGCGCCGGCGAGGTCGGAGACGTCGATCTGCTCGACGAAGGCCTGACGGCCGGTCTTCCGGACCTCCTCCGCGGTCTCCTCGGCACGGTCGGGTTCGGACAGGTAGGTGATGCCGACGTCCATGCCGGCTTCGGCGAGCGCGACGGCGGTCGCACGGCCGATCCCGGATTCGGAGCCGGTGACGATGGCTTTGGTGGGATGGAAGTCGCTCATGCGGCGGAACGTACGCCGGGCCTCCCGGGCGCCCTGCCGGACCATCCGCCTGGCGCAGGTCGGGTCACCACCCGGCACCGACGCTCCTGCGCCGATCCCTGTCCCTGCGCACAGGAACGTCACGGCTCGGTAACGAAACACCTTTGCGTACCGCCCCGTCACACGGGCGAAACACATGGACCCTACGTTTCTCGACATCCAGTGGAGGCGTCGCATTCACCCGAAGCGGCACAGCCTCCGCGCAGAGAAAGGGCTCCACGGATGATCAGAACCACCCGTGCCACCGCGGCACTGGCGTTGGCGGGCGCAGCAGCCGTCCTCCTCGCCGCGTGTTCCACCACCGGCAGTGCTTCCCCCTCGAGCTCGGCGTCGAGCGATGCGAAGAAGGATCCCGCCGCCAGCTGCAAGGCCCCGGACACCCCCGGTACGGACGCGCTGAAGATCGGCACGATCCTGCCCCTGACCGGTTCGCTGGCCTACCTCAACCCGCCGGCCGAGTCCGGTGTCGGCCTGGCCGTCAAGGACATCAACGCCGCGGGCGGTGTCCTCGACAAGGACGTCACGATCGACCCGGCGACCGACTCCGGTGACAGCAACGACATGACCGTGTCGAGCTCCGCCGCGACCAAGCTCGTCAACGCGAAGGTCCCGGTCGCGATCGGCGCCGAGTCCTCGTCCGTCACGCTGAACGTCATCGACCAGCTGACGAGCAACTGCATCGTCGAGATCTCGCCCGCGAACACCGCGACCGACCTCTCCGGCTACTCGTCGTACTACTACCGGACCGCACCGCCGGACTCGGTGCAGGGTTCCGCGCTCGGCCAGCTCGTGACCGGTGACGGCAACGCGAAGGTCGCCTTCCTGGTCTTCAACGACACGTACGGCACCGGCCTCCGCAACTCGGTGCAGGCTGCGGTCGAGGCGTCGGGCGGCCAGGTCGTCTACGGCGGCAAGGGTGAGGGCCAGGAGTTCCCGCCCGGCCAGACCACGTTCTCGTCCGAGGTGACCGCGGCGCTGGCCGCGAAGCCCGACGCGATCGTCGTCCTCGCCTTCGACGAGACGAAGTCGATCATCCCGGAGCTCGTCTCGCAGGGCAACGAGGCGAAGATCTACATGTCCGACGGCAACACGGCGGACTACTCGAAGGACTTCGACAAGGGCACCCTGACCGGCGCCCAGGGCACCATCCCGGGCGCCTCGCCGAAGGACGACTTCAAGAAGCAGCTCGCTGCGTTCTACAAGGACTCGTCGGGCAAGACGCTCGCCGACTACTCGTACGCGGCGGAGTCCTACGACGCCACCGTCCTCGCAGCCCTCGCCGCGGTGAAGGGCAAGGGCACCGACTCCGGCACGATCCAGGCCAACATGGCTGCGGTGTCGGGTGCTGACGGCGGCACCGAGTGCGCGACCTTCAAGGAGTGCAAGACGCTCCTGGACGACGGCAAGGACATCCACTACACCGGCCCGTCCGGCATCGGTCCGTTCGACGAGAACAACGACCCGTCGGCCGCCTACATCGGCATCTACAAGTTCGACGCCGACAACAAGCCCGTCTACCAGAGCGCCATCCAGGGTGCGGTGAAGAAGTAGGGCTCAGCCCAGCACCGCTCGCGAAAGCGACAGTCCCCCACGGAACTTCCGTGGGGGACTGTCGCTTTCGCGTCGGCGGACTGGAGGCCCGTGGTGCGTCCGTCAGACCGGCTCGACCTGGGTGGGTGCGAGCGCCCGGCGACGGGACGCCCGCGCGGCGGCGAACGAGTCCGCCGTCAGCACCACGAGCGCGAGCCACACGATGCCGAAGCCGAACCAGCGCCCGGCGGACATCTCCTCGTGCTGCACCAGCACCCCGACGAGCAGCTGCATCACGGGCGCCAGGTACTGGGTCAGCCCGAGCGTCGACAGGCTCACCCGCCGTGCCGACGACGCGAAGAGCAGCAGCGGCACCGCCGTCGCCGGCCCGGTCAGCACGGTGATGACCGCGTGCCCCCAGCCCTCGCTCGTGAACGTCACGCCGCCACCGAGCCCGGTCACACCGAGCACCGCCAGCGCCACGACCGCGATCGGCAGCAGCCACACGGTCTCGATCGTCAGGCCGCTCAGGGCGTCCACGGTGCCGCCGACCCGCTTCTTCACCAGGCCGTACAGTCCGAACGAGAACGCCAGGGCCAGCGAGATCCACGGCATCTGCCCGTAGCCGATCGCGATGACGACGACCGCCACGACGCTCAGCCCGACGGCTGCCCACTGCGCCGGACGCAGGCGTTCGCGCAGGACCACGACGCCGAGCGCGATCGTGACGAGCGGGTTGATGAAGTAGCCGAGCGCCGCCTCGACGGTGTGGCCGGTGGTCGTCGCGAGGACGTAGACGGTCCAGTTGACCAGGATCAGGACGGCGGCGAGTCCCATCACGAGCATCACACGGCGCTGGGCCATCAGGGTGCGGGTGCGGAGCCACGACCGGGTCACCGCGATCGCCACCGCGCAGAACACCAGGCCGAAGACGATCCGCCACGACACGATCTCGAACGCCGCCGCGGGGGCCATGGCCGCGAAGAGCAGGGGCATCAGCCCCCAGAGCCCGTAGGCCACGATGGCCTGCACCACGCCGACGGATGCCTCGCTGCGGACGGGTCGCGCCGGACTCGGTTCACTCACGGAACCATCCTAGGAACGACCGCCGACCCGTGGGACGCGCACCGGGCCTCCAGGCGGGCTGATGACGGGCTGGTCAGGACCGGAGCACCGGGGTGACCGCCCCCGGACGCACGGACGCCCCGTCGGCCCGAAGGCCGGACGGGGCGTCCGAGGTGAGTACTCGACTCAGTGAACGATGACCGCGAGGACGTCGCGGGCCGACAGGACCAGCAGGTCCTCGCCCGAGTACTTGACCTCGGTTCCGCCGTACTTGGAGTAGATGACCTTGTCACCCACGGCGACGTCGAGCGGGACGCGGTTGCCGTTGTCGTCGATGCGACCCGGACCCACGGCGACGACCTCGCCCTCCTGGGGCTTCTCCTTCGCGGTGTCGGGGATGACCAGACCGGAAGCGGTGGTCTGCTCCGCCTCGACCTGGCGGATGACGATGCGATCCTCGAGCGGCTTGATGCTGACGGCCACGGTGACCTCTTCTTTCTCGGTACGGACTCGGTACAGATGAAAACCGGGTTGGCACTTCGCACAGGAGAGTGCCAACGCCAACTCTAGGGGGCCTCTGGCACTCGGTCAATCCGAGTGCCAGCACATCCGGAGAACACGCAGCACCTGCGAGGATCGACGCATGGACGCCGCCGAACTCACCGCACTGCTGACCCCCGACGGGATGGCCCTGCTCGACCGTACCCCGGGCGTCTCCGACGGCGGCGAGATCGTCCGCGTGGTGTCCCGGCTGCGCGCCGAGGGCCACGATCCCCGACTGGTCGCCGCGGTGCTGACCCAGGCGAAGCTGCGGCTGAAGGCCCGCGGCAAGTTCGGCGACTTCGCCTCCCGCATGCTCTTCACCGAGGCGGGACTCGAGCAGGCCACCCGGCTGCAGGTCGCGGCCCAGCACGCCGGGCGGTTCACCGCGGCCGGGCTGACCCGTGTCGCCGACCTCGGCTGCGGCATCGGCGGGGACGCGATGGCGATGGCGGCGCTCGACCTCGACGTCACCGCCGTCGATCGCGACGAGGTGACCGCGGCCGTCGCGACCCACAACCTGGCGGTCTGGCCGAACGCGCGGGTGGAGCTCGGTGATGCCGCGTCCTTCGACTTGTCGTCGGTGGACGGCGTGTGGATGGACCCCGCACGACGCACCTCCGGCCACTCGGACACCCGCCGGCTCGCCGACCCCGACGACTGGTCGCCCTCGCTCGACACCGTGTTCGCTGCGGCGACGACGACGCCGACCGGCGTGAAGCTCGGACCGGGCATCGACCGCGACCTGATCCCGGACACCGCCGAGGCGCAGTGGACCTCCGTCGACCGCGAGGTCGTGGAGCTCGCCCTGTGGTTCGGCCCCCTCGCCCGCCCAGGGATCCGGCGCGCCGCCACCGTCATCGGCGCACACGGCATCGCCGAGATGACCGGAGCGGCCGACGCCGACGACGCCGAGGTCGGACCGCTCGGCGCCTACCTCTACGAGCCCGACGGTGCCGTGATCCGCGCACGGCTGATCGGTGACCTGGCACGGGGCCTCGACGGGCACATGCTGTCCGACGGCATCGCCTACGTCACGTCCGACCGCGCTGCCTCGACCCCCTTCGCGCAGGGCTTCCGGGTGCTCGACACGATGCCGCTCGACGTCAAGCGACTGGCCGCGCGGCTCGCCGCCGACGGCATCGGCACCGTCGAGATCAAGAAGCGCGGCGTCGACGTCGACCCGGCGCAGTTCCGCAAACGGCTGCGGTTGCGCGGATCGGGTCGCGTCACGCTCGTGCTGACCCGCCTGGAGGGACGCCACGCGGCGATCCTGTGCGAGCGGCTCACCGACACGGTCGGCTGACGGCCGGGGGCCGATCGTGCTGCCCGTTGCGCGGGGGTTGCGTCAGCTGACGAAGGCGCCGGAGTTCGAGCTGTAGTCGGAGTAGTCCGAGTAGTCTGACGCGTTCGCGATCGAGATCCACACCAGGGCGACGATCAGGATGAACAGGCCCGTCAGGATCCAGCCACCGATGATGCCGGCGAGCGCGAGGCCGCGGCCACCCTCGCCGGTCTGCTTGATCTTGCCGAGGGCGATGTGGCCCATGATCGCGCCCGCCGGGCTCGTCAGGATGATGATCGGCCAGATGATGATGCCGCCGAAGGCGAAGACGATCGACAGGATCGACAGGACGTTCGTCTTCGGGCGCTGCGCGTAGGGCTGGTACGCGTACGGGTTCGACGCGTAGGGCTGCTGCTGCGGCTGCGCGTACGGGTTCTGCTGCTGGCCGTACGGGTTCTGCGGGGCACCGTAGGCGTTCTGCTGCTGCGGGGCCGCGTACGGGTCCTGCTGCTGCGCGTACGGGTTCGACTGGGGCTGCGGGGCCGAGTACGGGTTCTGCGGCTGGCCGTACGGGTTCGACTGCTGCTGCTGGCCGTAGGGGTTCTGGGGCTGCTGCGGCTGGCCGTACGGGTTCTGCTGCCGCGGATGACCGTACGGGCTCTGCTGCTGCGGGGCCGCGTACGGGTCCTGCTGCTGGCCGTACGGGTTCTGGGGCGCTTCCGGGGCCGACGGCGCCTGCGGGGCGTCAGGGGCCTGCGGGGCGTCCGGGGCCGGCGACCCGTCGGGCTGTCCGTTCGCCGGGCCGTTCGGCGTCTCGCCCGGCTTCGGCCACTCGTTCTGATCGGACACCGTCCACCCCTCTCGGGCGTCCGGTCTCTCCGACGCCCGTGTGAATCCTCCCACAGGCTCCCGACGACCGACCGGTTGCGGCAGGTCGGACGTGATCAGAGCTGGTCAGACCTGGACCGTCGTCACTGGCAGGGTCGAGTCCGCAGCGATGCCGAGGTCGCTCGGCGCATGCCCCTCGGCCACGAGTCGGGCGCCGACGGCGGCGATCATCGCGCCGTTGTCGGTGCACAGGTCGAACGGCGGGATCCGGAGCCGCACGCCAGCGGCCGCGCAGCGCTCCTCGGCGACCTGTCGCAGTCGGGCGTTCGCGACGACCCCACCGCCGAGCAGCAGCCGGTCGACCCCGGTGTCGCGGCACGCGTTCAGGGCCTTGGTCAGCAGGACGTCGACGACGGCCTCGCGGAAGCTCGCGGCGACGTCGGCCACCGGTACCTCGCGGCCCTCGTCGCGGCAGCGCTCGACCCACCGTGCGACGGCGGTCTTGAGCCCCGAGAACGAGAAGTCGTACCGGTGCGCGGCCATGTCCTTCGGCAGCGTCAGTCCCCGGGGGAACCGGATGGCAGTGGGGTCGCCGTCGGCCGCGGCTCGGTCGATCTGCGGGCCGCCGGGGTAGGGCAGTCCGAGCAGCCGCGCGACCTTGTCGAACGCCTCGCCCGCCGCGTCGTCGATCGTCTCGCCGAGCAGTTCGACGTCGCCGACGAGGTCCCGGACCAGCAGCAGTGACGTGTGACCGCCGGAGACCAGCAGCGCGATCGTCGGCAGCTCGATCTCGCTGCCGTCCTCGCGCAGCACGTCGGCGCCGACGTGCCCGACCAGGTGGTTCACGCCGTACAGGGGCTTGCCGGTGGCCACGGCGAGCGCCTTCGCGGCCCCCACTCCGACCATGAGCGCTCCCGCCAGGCCCGGCCCGGCGGTCACCGCGACGGCGTCGAGTTCGTCGAGGGTGACGCCGGCACGGTCGAGCGCCTCGTGCAGCGTCGGGGTCATCGCCTCCAGGTGGGCCCGTGCGGCGACCTCGGGCACGACCCCGCCGTAGCGCGCGTGCTCGTCCATGCTCGAGGCGATCACGTTCGCGAGCAGGGTGCTCCCCCGCACGATGCCGATGCCGGTCTCGTCGCAACTCGTCTCGATGCCGAGCACCAGTGGTTCAGTCGCGCTCACCGAGGGCCTCCTGTCCGATGGGTCCGACGCCCGACGACCGCTCGGCGTCCGGGGCGGGCAGCTCTGCCCGCATCACCCACGCGTCGACGCCGTCCGGTTGGTAGTAGCGCGGTCGGGTCGCGATGTGCTCGAACCCGAACGCCGTGTACATCGCCTGCGCCACGGGGTTGTCCGCGCGCACCTCGAGGAACACCTCGCGCACACCGCGGCGCCGCGCCTCGTCGAGCAGCTCCGTGAACAGGACCCTCCCGAGCCCCTTGCCGCGCTGGTCCGCGGCGACGGCGATGGTCTGCACGTCGGCCACCGGGTTCCCCGCGAGCGACGAGAGCCCGGCGTACCCGACGACCAGCGGGGCAGAGGTGTCGTCGACCGTCTCGATCACGACGTAGTACCCGTGCGGTGAGTACAGCTCGCCGGACATCTGCGACGCCGACCAGGCGTCCGTCGGGAACGAGACGTGCTCGAGCCACATGATGTCGTCGAGGTCCTGCGGGTGTGCTCGCCGCAGGCGGAGCCCGTCCGGCAGGGTCACTGCTTCACCCGCTTCGGCGCACCCGGCACCGTGACGTCGGGGTCGCGCAGGTACAGGGGCGTGTCCTGGTCGAACGCCGCACCGGACGCGAGCCGGTCCGCGGCGAGCGAGCCGAGCCTCCAGGCCGGGATGGACGCGACCGTCACGCGGTCCCAGCCCACCGCTTCGGGCCGGGAGGCGCGGATCGCGTCGTCGAGATCGGCGGGCTTGGCGAGTCCGGGGCCGGCCACGCGGACGCCGTCGGCGTCGTAGGCGCTCCAGTAGACCTCGCGGCGGCGGGCGTCCGTGAGGACGACGAACGGCCCGGCGATCCCCGAGTCGCGCTGGTCGAGGGCGACGGCGTCGTGGCTGACGAGGGGCAGGACGGGGACGCCGCGGGCTGCGGCGAAGGTGCGGGCGGCGGCAATGCCGACGCGCAGGCCGGTGAAGGGGCCGGGGCCCATGCCGGCGACGACGCCGGTGACGTCGGCACCGGTGATGCCGGCCTCGGCGAGGGTCTCGGCGAGGAACGGGCCGATCACCTCGGCATGCCGGCGGCTGTCCTCGGTGTCGCGGGTCGCGAGGGCCTGGCCGGTGGCCGGGTCGACGACGGCGACGGAGGTCCCGGCGGAGGTGTCGATCGCGAGCAGCACCCGTCCATCGTAGGCGCATGCAAGTGAGTTGATCACGCACTGGGTGTATTCAGTCGGACAAGCTCCCCCTCAGCGCCTTGCCTTTTGATCAAGATCCTCGAGGAGCTTACGTGCCGCTTTGGCGCGTTTGATCGATAAAGTACTCACCGAATTAGATCTCCCGTGCACTGCGTCGTTTCGGACACCGATCAGGGCACGAAGTTCGGCGGCCACGGGTGCGTCAATCACACCATCATTCTGCAGTGCCAGCAGATTCGCACCTAGGGTCATCCGCTCAGCATTTGGATCTTGGGAAGTATCAATCGCCAATGCGAGAACTAGCCGCTCAATTGCCTGCCATTCATCGATAAAGCGCGCGATCGAGATGGTCCGCCGCTCAACATCAGAGTCACCCAGGCGAGATATTAGGGCGACACTCAAGCCAAACACAAAAAGAGTGCCAGCGGATGCCGAAAGAGAAACAAAGACACTTCGGCCGGCTTCGCCACGGCCACCTCCATAAAGCTCCCACCAGAGCGCAAATCCCGCAAGAATTAGACCAAGCACCGCGATGGCGAATCCGAGCGCTTGGATTCGGAACCAATTGATCGCGCGCGAGCGTCTACTCGGGCGTCGTTCACGTGGCTGGAATACAACCATGTCAGCTACTTGCGCCTCATGCCATCTGCGCGCATCCCGGATGCCTCGCGCTCCGATCACACCCTCAGCGCTTTGCTCCCATGCCCTTCGAACTATAGCCTCCCGTGCTTCCTGCAGGTAGGCATTAAGCTCTTTCTCGGCCGACGGCGTCAATTCGCGGGAGTCAGTGTTAGGCTCGACGGTCACCTTTTGCGCTCCAAGTAATCAATGATTTCCGAAAGAAGCGTTAGCGATATTCCCGCTGTGAGCAGGACTCCGAAAGCAACCCAGTGACCCCAGCCCTGTCCGGCCGCCGCTGCGCTGAGCTCTTGACCGACAAAGAATGCAGCCACGTATTGTAATAGCCGGATCACGACCCACCACTTCGATCGATTGCGAGTTGCAGCTCCTCGGGAACGCACAACTCGCTCGGCGTCAGAAATGTGGATACTGGTGTATTGCGGCACAGCAGATGTAGCTGAGCGGTACTGGGTTTCATTTCGGCTAGCTTCGTCAAAAAGCTGCGTCGCATAGCTTTGAATTGCAGCGTCAAACGTCTCTCGCGCAGCAGCCGGCAACACTTGCAGTCCGGGAACGGAGAAGAGGAGATCATCGCTGGGCGGTCCCTGCACAGCAGGAGAACCACTAGCACTCGATGACGCTGACACCCCAGAATCTCCCCTCGCCGCGCGCTGGCGGCTGCTGTCGAGGCTAACGCATTTGCCGAGCAACGCCTGCAAGTTCGCACCATGCTCTGGCGCCGAGTGGAGACGTAGAGTCGAACTGTGTGATCGCGCTCCATAACCAGTGCAGGCCGAAGAGTTTCGAGTCTGTGAGCACTCAAGCACCCGCGCTCGGCTGATCTCTGCGAGATGGGCTCGGCGCCGCTCAAGCGCGGAGTGCCTTGGTCAGAGGACGGCGTCGGCCCAGCGCGGGCCGGTGGCGGTGACGACGACACGACGGGGCTCGTCGGGGACGTCGTCCGGGTCCGTGTCGTGAGCGGCCGCGTCATCGGCACCGGTGGCACGCGTGATCTCGACGTCGAGCACGCTGTCGCTGATGCCGTCGACCATGCCGCGGCCCCACTCGACGACGACGATCGCGGCGTCCCAGTCGAGGTCGAGGTCGTCGAGCTCGACCGGGTCGGACAGGCGGTAGGCGTCGACGTGCACCAGGTCGGGTCCGGCGGTCGTCGGGTGCGTCCGGGCGAGGACGAAGGTCGGGCTGGACACCTGGCCGCGTGCACCGAGTGCGGCGCCGAGCCCGCGCGTCAGGGTCGTCTTGCCGGCACCGAGTGGTCCGGTCAGCACGACGAGGTCCCCGGCGCGCAGCACCGCGGCCAACCGGGCCCCGAGCTCCCCCATCGCCTCGGTGGCGTCGACGGAGGTGTCGAGCAGGACGTGCGGCGACCCGGTCACGGCCGCTCGCCCCGCAGGTACTCCCCGACCCGTCCCTCGATGTCGTGGCCCTCGTAGAACCGGGGCACACGGCTGCCGATCCGGCAGACGATCTCCTCGCCGATGGTCTCGAGCGCCGCGCCCCACTCGAGCACGGTCATCTCGTCGTGCTCGCCGGTGCCGAACAGCACGACGGTGTCGCCGGTCTGCACGTCGTCCTCGCCGACGTCCACCAGGAACTGGTCCATCGCGACGCGGCCGGCGATCGGGTAGCGCTTGCCGCGGATCGCGACCTCGATGCGCCCCTGCGCCAGACGCGGGACCCCGTCGGCGTAGCCGACGGGCACGAGGGCCAGGGTCGTCTCGGTCGCGGTGCGGTACGTGTAGTCGTAGGAGACGCCGGTGTCGACGGGGACGCGCTTCGTCTTCGCGACCGACGCGGTCAGGGTCATCACCGGCTCGAGTCCGAGGTCGGCCGCCGAGACGCCGTCGGCTCCGGGGATGCCGAACAGGTTCGCGCCCATCCGGACCATGTCCTTGCGGAACTCCTTGCGCTCCAACCCCGCGAGCGACGCGGCGACGTGCTCCATCGGGACGTCGAGCCCCAGGTCCTCGGCGATCTCGATCGCGGCGTCGAACACGGCGACCGCGGCGCTGTCCTCGTGGTCGGACGCCTCGGCCAGGTGCGTGTACGCGGCGACCACCTCGATGCGGCCGTTCCGCTGGGCGTCCCGGGCGAGCTCGACGAGCGCCGGCCAGTCCGCCGGGGTCGCGCCGTCGCGGTGCAGGCCGGAGTCGACGCCGAGGTGCACCCGGGCCGGTCGCTGGTCGACGGCGTCGACGATGCGCTGCAGCTCGGCGACGTTCGAGACGCCGAGGTCGACGGCCGAGTCGATGGCGTCACGGAAGTCCAGATCGGGGTCGTGCTGCCAGGTGAACAGGTGGACGTCCTCGCCGACGCCGATCGAGCGCAGGCGCAGGGCCGCGGGCACCGTCAGCACACCGATCCAGCGGATGCCGGCGTCGACGGCGGCGAGCGCGATCGGCTCGAGGCCGTGCCCGTACGCGTCGGCCTTCATGATCGCCATCACGGCGACCGGGTCCATCCACTCACGGACACGGTCGAGGTTGGCACGGTAGGCGTCGAGGTCGATGCGCGCCTGACGCAGCGGTGCGGAGCTCACGTCGTCCTCCGTTCCACGCTGCGGCCGATCCGGGCGACCACCTCGTAGTTGATCGTGCCGATGGCGTCGGCCCAGTCCTCGACGGCGGGGTCGCCGTTCGCGGGGTCGCCCCACAGCACCGCCTCGTCGCCGACCTGCACGTCGGCGTCGCCGATGTCGACGTGCATGGCGTTCATCGCGACGCGTCCGACCACCGGGAACGTCCGGTCGCCGATCCGCACCGAGACCCGGTTGCCGAAGTCGCGGTCGAAGCCGTCCGCGTAGCCGAGGCCGATCACGGCGAGACGGGTGTCCGTCTCGGCGCGCCAGGTGTAGCCGTAGGAGACGCCGTCGCCCGCGGCGACCGGCACGGTGCGGAGCACGGCGGCGGTGACCCGCATCGCCGGGCGCAGCCCCAGGTCGGCCGAGGTACGACCGTCGAAGGGGCTCAGCCCGTACAGGGCGAGTCCGACGCGGGACAGGTCGTGGCGGGTCTCCGGCACGGCGATGCTCGCGGCACTCGCGGCGAGGTGCACCACGTCCGGCACGATGCCGTTCGCGGCGAGGCCGTCCAGCGCCCGCTGCAGCGCGGCGTCCTGGTCGAGGTCGTCGGTGCGCGACGCGTTCGACAGGTGGGACATGAGCCCCTCGACCCGGGTGCGGTTGCCGCCGCGGGCCAGGGCGCCGGCGGTCGCGAAGAGCTCGGCCCACTCGGACTCGACCGCACCGTTGCGGCTCAGGCCGGTGTCGACGCACAGGTGCACGGCGCGGACGTCGGAGTCGGCTGCTGCGGAGAGCTGCTCGACGCTCGACACCGCTGGCGTGACGTCGAACTGCGCCGCGCGGCGGAAGTCCTCGTCGGGGGCGTGCAGCCACGCGAGGATCCGGACCCCCTCGTCGATGCCGCCCTGACGGAGCGCGACGGCCTCGTCGATGTCGGCGACCCCGAGCCACTCGGCACCGGCGTCCACGAAGGCCTGCGCGGCGTCGAGGGCCCCGTGGCCGTACGCGTTCGCCTTGACCACCGCGATGACCCCGGCCGGGGCGACCCGGTCGGCGATGGTCGCGTAGTTCTCGATCAGGGCTCCGCGATCGACCGTGATGCCGGTGAACGCGCTCACGGGACCGTTCCTTCCAGGACCACGTCTGTTCCTTCCAGGACCACGAACGCGGTCGCGATCCCTCCATCATGCGAGAGCGACAGGTGCACGCTCGTCACGCCACGCGCGTGCGCCACCTGCCGGGCGCCCTTGTGCAGGGTGAGCGACGGGTTCCGCTGGTCGTCGGACACGACTTCGAGGTCCTGCCAGCTCAGCCCGGCACTCGACCCGAAGGCCTTGATCAGGGCTTCCTTCGCCGCGAACCGTGCGGCGAGGGACGCGATCGGCCGGGGTTCGCCGTCACGGACCTGCTCGGACGGCGTGAACAGCCGCGCCCGCATCGCCGGTGTGCGCTCCAGCACCCGTTCGAACCGCTCCAGGTCGACCACGTCGACCCCGATCCCGATGATCACCGTCGCGACTACTCGACGGTGACCGACTTCGCGAGGTTGCGTGGCTGGTCGACGTCGAGGCCCTTGGCGGCGGCGAGCTCCATGCCGAACATGTGCAGCGGTGCCACGGCGAGCAGCGGCTCGAACAGCGGGGTCGCGAGCGGGATCCGCAGGACCTCGTCGGCGAAGGGCAGCACCGCGGCGTCGCCTTCTTCGGCGATCGCGATCACCCGGGCGCCGCGGGCGCGGATCTCCTGGATGTTCGAGACGACCTTCGGGTGCAGCGATCGGGGGTCGCGCGGCGACGGCACGATGACGAAGACGATCTGGCCCGGCTCGATCAGCGCGATCGGGCCGTGCTTGAGCTCACCGGCGGCGAAGCCCTCGGCGTGGATGTACGCGAGCTCCTTGAGCTTGAGGGCGCCCTCGAGTGCGATCGGGTAGCCGACGTGGCGACCGAGGAACAGCACGCTCCGGGTGTCCGCCATCCAGCGGGCCAGGTCCTTGATGCCGGCGGCGTCCTCGATGGTCTGCTGCAGCTTCGGCGCGAGCCCCTCGAGCTCGGCGACCTGCTCGGCGATCTGCTCGGTGGTGAGCGTGCCGCGCAGCGTCGCCAGGTGCAGCCCGAGCAGGTAGAGCGCGACGCCCTGGGCGATGAAGGCCTTGGTCGACGCCACGGCGACCTCGGGTCCGGCGTGCGTGTAGATCACGGCGTCGGACTCACGCGGGATCGTGGCGCCCTGGGTGTTGCAGATCGACAGGACCTGCGCGCCCTGCTCGCGGGCGTACTTGACGGCCATCAGCGTGTCCATGGTCTCGCCGGACTGGCTGATCGAGACGACCAGGGTGCGCTCGTTCAGCACCGGGTCGCGGTACCGGAACTCGTGCGCGAGCTCGACCTCGACCGGCACACGCGCCCACTGCTCGATGGCGTACTTGCCGAGGATGCCGGCGTAGGCGGCGGTGCCGCAGGCGATCACGATGACGCGGTCGACGGTCGCCAGGCGGTCGGCGATCGGGTCGAGGTCGGTCAGGGTGACGGCGCCGTCGTGGACGCGACCGAGGATCGTCTTCGCGACGGCCTCGGGCTCCTCGCTGATCTCCTTCGCCATGAACGAGCTCCAGCCGCCCTTGTCGGCGGCTGAGGCGTCCCAGTTGACCTCGAACTCGCTCGGCGTGGCCGGGGTGCCGTCGAAGTGGATGACGTCGACGCCGTCGGGGCGGATCGTGGCGATCTCGTCCTGCCCGATCGACAGCGCGCGCTGCGTGTAGGCGACGAACGCGGCGACGTCCGAGCCCATGAAGTTCTCGCCGTCACCGAGCCCGACCACCAGGGGCGAGTTGCGACGGGCACCGACGACGACGCCGGGCTGGTCGGCGTGCACGACGAGGAGCGTGAAGGCCCCCTCGAGTCGCTGCACGGCCTGCTGCATGGCGGCCGTCAGGTCACCGGTCTCGCGGAAGGCGCGTCCGACCAGGTGCGCGGCGACCTCGGAGTCGGTCTCGCTGCGGAACTCGATGCCCTCGGCCTGCAGTTCGGCGCGGAGCTCGGAGAAGTTCTCGATGATGCCGTTGTGGATGAGGGCGAGCTTGTCGCCGTCGGCCAGGTGCGGGTGGGCGTTGCCGTCGGTCGGGCCACCGTGGGTCGCCCAGCGGGTGTGCCCGATGCCGGTCGCGCCGTCCGGGATCGGCGACGACTCGAGCTCGTCGACCAGGGCCTGGAGCTTGCCGGCCTTCTTGGCCGACACGAGGTCTCCGGCTGGGTCGACGACGGCGATGCCCGCCGAGTCGTAGCCGCGGTACTCGAGGCGACGGAGGCCACCGAGGAGGACGTCCTGGCTGCTGTTGCTGCCGACGTAGCCGACGATTCCACACATGGAACCGATCCTACGGTCTGCCTGGACGCCCACCCTGCGAAGTCCCGGGGGTGGGGATAACGTTTCGGCCATGGGACGCTTCGACGACATCGCCATCACCACGCTGCACGGCGAGGACACCACGTTCGGCGCATACGCCGACAAGGCCGTACTGGTCGTGAACGTCGCCTCCCGGTGCGGCCTCGCCCCGCAGTACGAGCAGCTCGAGGCCCTGCAGAAGCAGTACGGCCCCCGCGGGTTCACGGTGCTGGGCTTCCCGAGCAACCAGTTCCTGCAGGAACTCGGCTCGTCCGAGGCGATCGACGAGTACTGCTCCACCACGTGGGGTGTGACGTTCCCGATGTCCGAGAAGGTCAAGGTCAACGGCAAGAGCGCGCACCCGCTCTACCAGGCCCTCAAGGAGACCCCGGACGCCGACGGCAAGGCCGGCCGGGTCGCGTGGAACTTCGAGAAGTTCCTCGTCGCCCCCGACGGCACCGTCACGCGCTTCCGTCCCACCACGAAGCCGGACGCCCCCGAGGTCGTCGCCGCCATCGAGGCGGCCCTGCCCGCCTGACGCGTCGCGTCCTGCGGGCGCGCACCGAGCACTGGACGGGAGGCCCGGGGCACGTGAGCCGGTCGGCTCACGTGCCCCGGGCCTCCCGTCTGTACGCTCGATCCCATGCCGTTCTCGGAGACCGCCGTCGCGCACCCGACCCCGTTCGTGGAGATCCCGCGTGACGAGTGGTCCCAGCTCGCCCCGAAGGAGCACCTGTCGCTCACCGAGACCGAGATCGTGCAGCTGCGCGGTCTCGGCGACCGGCTGGACATGCAGGAGGTGCAGGAGGTCTACCTGCCCCTGTCCCGCCTGCTCACGCTCTACGCCGCCGGTGCGCGCAACCTGCACGCCGAGACGAGCCGGTTCCTCGGGGAGCGCGCCGGACGCACGCCGTTCGTCATCGGCGTCGCGGGCTCCGTCGCGGTCGGCAAGTCCACGGTCGCCCGTCTGCTGCGGGAGCTGACGAAGCGCTGGCCGGACACCCCTCGGGTCGAGCTCGTGACGACCGACGGCTTCCTGTACCCGAACGCCGAGCTGGAGCGACGCGGGATCATGGACCGGAAGGGCTTCCCGGAGTCGTACGACCGCCGCTCCCTGCTGCGCTTCGTGAGCCAGGTGAAGAGCGGGGCGACCGAGGTCCGCGCGCCGTACTACTCGCACCTGGTCTACGACATCGTGCCCGATGCCGAGATCGTCGTCCGGCAGCCCGACGTGCTCATCGTCGAGGGCCTCAACGTGCTGGCGCCCCCGGTGCACGGGCGGCTCGCGCTGTCCGACCTGTTCGACTTCACGATCTACGTGGACGCGAAGACGAAGGACATCGAGTCCTGGTACGTCGACCGGTTCCTCGCGCTGCAGGAAGAGGCGTTCTCGAGCCCCGACTCGTTCTTCCACCGGTTCGCCTCGCTCTCGCGTGAGGACGCGGTACGGACGGCGACCGAGGTCTGGCGGGCGATCAACGAGCCGAACCTGATCGAGAACGTGCTGCCCACGCGCTCCCGCGCCACCCTGGTGTTGAAGAAGGGCGCGAACCACAAGGTGAACTCGGTCCTGCTCCGCAAGATCTAAGCGCAGGCGGCGGGCAGCGCAAAACACCGGTGTTCCCGAGCTGAACCGCGGTCTGCGCGTGTTCAACCGGCGAACACCGGTGTCTTGCGGAGGGAACCCCTACGCGGCGTCGAGCGCCAGGCGGTCCTGCACGACGGCGGCGAGCTCCTCGGCGATGCGCTGGGCATCGTCCTGCGAGGCAGCCTCGACCATGACGCGCACGACCGGCTCGGTGCCCGACGGACGGAGCAGCACACGGCCGCTGTCCCCGAGCGCCTCGCTCGCGGCGGCGATGGCGTCCTGCACGCCCTGGTCGGCGAGCCCGTGACGATCGACGCCCCGCACGTTGAGCAGCACCTGCGGGAACACGGTCATGCACGACGCGAGCTCCTGCAGCGACTTCCCCGTCCGCGCCATCTCGGCCACCAGGTGCAGCCCGGTCAGGATGCCGTCGCCCGTGGTGGCGAACTCGTTGAAGATGATGTGGCCGGACTGCTCGCCACCGATGGAGTAGTCGCCCTCGGTCATCTTCTCGAGCACGTAGCGGTCGCCCACTCCGGCCTCGATCACGGTGATGCCCGCGTCGGCCATGGCGCGCTTCAGCCCGAGGTTCGACATGACCGTCGCGACGAGGGTGTCGTCCTTCAGGCGGCCGCGCTCCTGCAGGGACAGCGCGAGGATCGCCATGATCTGGTCACCGTCGATCGCGTTGCCCGCGGCGTCGACCGCCAGGCAACGGTCCGCGTCACCGTCGTGCGCGATGCCGACGTCGGCACCGTGCTCGAGCACCGCGCGGGCGAGGTTGTCGATGTGCGTCGAACCGACGCCGTCGTTGATGTTCCAGCCGTCGGGATCGGCGCCGATGAGCGTCACACGGGCCCCCGCGTTGACGAAGACCTCGGGCGAGACACCGGCGGCGGCACCGTTGGCGCAGTCGAGCACCACGTGGATGCCGTCGAGCCGGTGCGGCAACGTGCCGAGCAGGTGCACCACGTAGCGGTCCTCGGCGTCGGCGAACCGCGAGATGCGCCCGACGTCGATGCCGGTGGGGGTGGGTGCGGAGTGGTCGTGCATGGCCGCTTCGATGCGGTCCTCGACCTCGTCCGGCAGCTTGCGGCCACCCGTGGCGAAGAACTTGATCCCGTTGTCGGGAGCGGGGTTGTGCGATGCGGAGATCATCACGCCGAAGTCGGCGTCGATGTCCGCGACGAGGAACGCCGCGGCGGGGGTGGGGATGACCCCGGCGTCGAGCACGTCGACGCCGGCCGAGGCGAGCCCGGCCGCGACGGCGGCACCGAGGAACTCGCCGGAGACGCGCGGGTCACGCGCGAGGACCGCGCGCGGGCGCGGTCGACCCGACGCCCGGCGGGCGTCGGCATGGTGTCCGTGTGTGAGGACGGCCGCGCTCGCCTGGGCAAGACCCAGTGCGAGCGCGGCCGTCAGCTCGCCGTTGGCGAGACCACGAACCCCGTCGGTACCGAACAGACGCGGCATGGCGATCTTCAGCCGGTGACGACTAGCGCTTCGAGAACTGCGACGCCTTGCGGGCCTTCTTGAGACCGGCCTTCTTGCGCTCGATGACGCGGGCGTCACGGGTGAGGAAGCCGGCCTTCTTGAGGGTCGCGCGGTTGTTCTCGCGGTCGATCTCGTTCAGGGTGCGGGCGATGGCGAGGCGGAGCGCGCCGGCCTGACCCGAGGGGCCGCCACCGGTGATGCGGGCGACGACGTCGTACGAGCCGAGGAGCTCGAGCACCTTGAAGGGGTCGTTGATGAGCTGCTGGTGCAGCTTGTTCGGGAAGTAGTCCTCGAGCGTGCGGCCGTTCACGACGAACGTGCCGGAGCCCGGGACGAGCCGGACGCGCGCGATGGCCTCCTTGCGGCGCCCGACGGCACCGCCGGAGACGTTGAGGATCTGACGGGGAGCAGCCTCGGCAGCGGCGGGTGCGCTCTCCGTGGTGAAGCTCTCCGGGGTCTGGTCGAGGGAATCAGCGATCTGAGCCATGAGTTTTCTGTGTCCTTGAAGTCGTCGTGGCCGGAACTACTGTGCGACCTGGTCGAAGATGTACGGCTTGGGCTGCTGCGCGGCGTGCGGGTGCTCCGCGCCGGCGTAGACCTTCAGCTTCTTGAGCTGCTCGCGGCCGAGGGTGTTCTTCGGCAGCATGCCGCGGATCGCCTTCTCGACGGCGCGGGTGGGGTGCTTCTCGAGCATCTCCGGGTAGGAGGTCGCCGTCAGGCCGCCCGGGTAACCCGAGTGACGGTAGTAGACCTTCTTCGCGAGCTTCGAACCGGTCAGGGCGACCTTGTCGGCGTTCACGATGATGACGAAGTCACCCATGTCCATGTGCTGGGCGAAGGTGGCCTTGTGCTTGCCGCGCAGGAGCGCCGCGGCGTGGGTGGCGAGACGGCCGAGGACGACGTCGGTGGCGTCGATGACGATCCAGTCGTGCTGGACGTCTGCCGGCTTCGGTGAAAACGTGCGAGTCACAGGAGTGCTGCTTTCGTGTCGAGGTGAGGAGTCCGTGAATCCCACTCCGGTCGGGAGTTCCGCGAGCAGAAGCACGGGGAACACCTCGGTTGGAGGGCTCATCTGACTGTCCGCGCGCGGGGCGCACAGACCAAGGTGAGAGCCTAGCCGACGCGGGGTACGTCGGTCAAACGCGTCCCGCTGCCGGCCTGGAGGCGCGGGGCGGCCCCGCACCGCGCCTCCCGTCCGTCGCGCGGTCGCGCCCACCGCGCATGGTGAGCAGAAACGGTCGGGTCCGCTGTGCGAACCCGACCACTCCTGCTCACGAAGTGCCCCCGTGGGGCGTGGGGACTACTCCGCAGCCACCGCCCGACGTCGGCGACGCACGACCAGCACACCCGCACCCGCCGCGAGCAGCAGGAACGCCACCAACGCACCGGCACCGAGCCCCGCGGCACCCGTGAACGCGAGCTGCCCGTCCGTGGTGATCGTGATCGGGGTCCACCCGATCAATGACCCGTCCGCAGCCGTCACCGCCAACCGGTGCACACCAGCCACCGTGTCCGACGGGATCGTCACCCGAACCGTCCCGTCAGCAGCCACCACCGCGGTCCCGATCAACGTCGGCTCCGAGAACAACCACACGTTGACGCTCTGCCCCGCGGACTGCGTGCCGACCGTCACCGTGATCGTCTCCCCCGCACGAGCCGACGCCGGAGCCGACACCCCACCACGGTTCGCCTCCGTCAGCAGCGACTCCGACGGCGCCACCGGAGCAACCGGCGGGGTGATCCCGTCGACCGGCGGCACCGGGGTCGGCACCGGCGTCGGGGTCGGGGTCGGCGTCGGCACCGGCACCGGCGTCGGGTCCGTGCCCGGGTCGGCGCCCGCGGCGTCGAGGTCGAACCCGACCAGGATCGGGTCGTGGTCGCTCGCCCGGTACACGTCGTCGTTGTACAGGTTCGTGGCGTTGTAGTTGTAACGGCTGTACTCCAGACCCACCGACTCGACCGAGTTGATGTTCCAGATGTCCACGCCGGTGACCGTCTCGAGCGCGGCCTCCGACGCGAACACGTGGTCGAGCGAGCCGCTCAGGCCGGAGAACACGTACGAGTACTCGCTGCTGTCGAGCGCCGGGCCGAGGTCGGTGTATCCGGCCTCGTCGAGGACCACCACCGGGTCCTCCTTGCTGTAGGCGTTGAAGTCGCCGAGCATGAACACCTTGTCGGTGCCGTACTGCTCCTGCATGTCGGTGGAGAACGTCACCAGGGCCTTCGCCTGCTCGACGCGGTCGGCGTTCGACGCACCCTGCCCGTCGCCCTGGTCGGCGTTCTCGCCGGTGCCGGAGCCCTTGGACTTGAAGTGGTTCGCGATCACCAGGAAGTCGTCGTCCGCGGTGCCGCCGACCGGGCGGAACGCGTCCGCGACGGGCTGGCGGGCGTTCGTGAACGCGTCGTCGAGCAGGATCGTCGACTCGCCGACGGGCTCGACGCGGTCCTTCTTGTAGATCAGGGCGAGGCGGATGACGTCCTCGCTCGCAGGCACGACAGCCGGGGACTTCGCGTAGGCCCAGGTGTCCTGGCCGGTGGCGGCGTTGAGCGCATCGACCAGGGTGGCCACGGCGGCGTCACGGTCCTGACCGAAGCGGACGGAGTTCTCGATCTCCTCGAGCGAGACGACGTCGGCGTCCAGGCCGTTGATCGCCTTGACGATCTTGACCTGCTGACGCAGGAAGTCCTCCTGCTCGGCGGCACCGCGGGCGTCGCAGCCCGAGTTCACCGTGACGGGGTCCCCGGCACGGTCCGTGTAGTACTTGCAGCCGGTGAGCTCGTCGCCCGTGGTCGGGAAGTAGTTGAGGACGTTGAAGCCGGCGAGCTTCAGGTCACCGCCGACGTCCTGCGGTGCCGGCTGGCGCACCTTCGAGAACGACGCAGGCAGCTCGGCGGCCGGGGTCGCACCCGTGATCGGCGCGGTCGGCTGGAACTTCCACCCGTTGTTGCGGTAGTCCAGGACGACCGGCTCGGTGAAGGTGGCGGCGGCCCCGACGGTGACCGGGCCCTGGGTGAGCCACGACACCGGGATGCCCTGGTTCGCCTGGGTCAGGAAGTTGGTGCTCGCACCGTCGTCGAGCGTGACCTTGCGCGCCGCGTTGTCGGCCTCGACGGCCTTCGCCGCGGCGCTGCCCGGGCGGCCGACCTCGGTCGGCTGGATCAGACGCTTCGTGCCGCTGGCGAGCACGACCTCGCCGTACTGGTTCGTCGTGTAGTTGTCGGCGACCGTGTACGCCCCCTGAGGAGCGACGAGCATGCTCTCGAGCGACTCGCGCTGGACGTCGGACGACGGGAACGCGATCGCGGCCGGCTGCGGTGCCGCGACGCTGTCGTCGAGCTGCTGCAGCGACGAGGCCCCGGACACCGTGAGCTCGGTCAGGCCGAAGTACTCGGACACGGCGCCGGTGACCCGCACGTGGTCGCCCTCGTGCACCAGCCCGGCGGTGGCGGACGAGAAGACGAACACGGCGTCGGACGCGGTGTGTGCGCCGAGGTCGATCGCGCCGCCGGTGCCCGGGGTCTGGATCGTGTAGCCGTTGAAGCCGCCGGTGCCGTAGACCGCGGTGACGACGCCGTCGGTCGTGACGTTCTTGCCGGCGTACGGCGAGGTGTCCGTGGTGCCCTGCAGCTGGGCGATGGTCACCGTCTCGGCGGGGGTGCCGGGCGTGGGGGTCCCGCCGTCACCCGGGTCGGTCGGTTCCGTGGGCTCGGTCGGTGCCGTCGTCTCGCCCGCGGCGTTCCGCGGGGTGAGCGTGGTCGTGACCGAGAAGTCCGCACCGTTGACGTCGGTGTCCGTGGTGCCCTGGCGGACCAGGCCGTTCGGCACGGAGTTGTCTCCGGTCACGGTGCGCACGGTCGACTCGAACGTGTTCGAAGCGCCGTAGCCGAGCAGGTCGACCACGCCGTCGGCGCCGGTGGCGACGGGTCCGGCGGCGAGCGCCAGGGGTGCGGTGGCGTCGGACAGCACGAGCGTGCCGGTGGTGCCCGACGGGTTGAGCGTCGCGGTGTCGTCGGCTGCGGGCAGGTCCTCGCCAGCCGGGCTGGCCCCGCCGTTGCCCGCCATCGACACCAGGAAGGTGCCCTTCGCCGGCACGGTGCCCTGGAGCGCACTGGCCGAGAACGTGCCGGTGCCCGTGGCGGACCGGTACTGCAACGACCACCCGTCGAGCGACACGGCGGCGTCGGTCGGGTTGCCGATCTCGACGAACTTCTCGTTGTAGAACGCGCCCCTGCTCCCCGCCTTCAGGTAGGCCTCCTCGATGACGAGGCCGGTCCCCTCGGGGTTCGCGGTCGCTGCGGTGACGGTGACGAGTGGGGCCGCGAGGAGCGTCGCGGCCGCCGTGGCGCACAGCAGAGTGCGCCCGAGGGTGTTGGCCATGCCCGCACGCTACCGACCTGCGGGGACATTCAGGTTGCGTCGAGGTAAATGATTGCGTTCGGCAACATCAGCCGATCGCGCGGCATCAGCCGATCGGCATCCAGGTCCCGCCCACCCGTCGGACGGCCGGTCCGTGTCCCGGCAGCACGAGGGCCGGGAACGGCAGCGCCCGTGCCGACTCGAGCGCGCGGTCCTGGTCGGCGGTGAAGAACGGTGTGATCATCCGCGGGCGCGGGGCCCACGACCCCGGCTGGGTGTCGTGTCGGCTGACGACCGCGTCGCCGGTGACGATCGCATCCGCCGCGGGCAGCAGGTACGCGGTCGAGCCGTCGGTGTGGCCGACGGCCGGGAACGGCGAGATCGCCCGACCTGCGAAGTCCGCACCGGTGAACGCGCGAGCGGACGGCACGGTGGTGGGTCGCAGGGCGTCGGATCGGATGGCCCGCGCCAGCCAGGCGAGCACGCGGGGGCTGGCGAGCCGGCCGCCGATCTCCGCCGGCGTGACCTGCTGCCGTTCCGGTCCGCGCACGTTGGCGAGCTCGTCGGCGTGGGCGAGCACCTCGACGTCGGGGTGCCGCTCGAGGATCCCGGGGATGCCGCCGACGTGGTCGACGTGTCCGTGCGTCACGTAGACGCGACGCAGGTCGGCGGGGTCGTGTCCGGCGGCGCGCACGGTGTCGAGCACGAGGTCGGTGTCGGCCGGGTACCCGGCGTCGATCAGCGCGACGCCGTCCTCCTCCGCCAGCACCACCCAGTTGGACACCGGGCCCTCGACGAAGACGACTCCGGGGGCGACGGACACGACGGAACGGGGTTCGCGCGGGCTCATCCCTCGACGGTACCGTCCACCGACCGTCGGGCCCGGGTCTGCTCCGCCCGCTCCGCGAGCTCCGCGTCCGCCGGGTACCCCACCTCGGTCAGCGTCAGTCCCTTCGCCGGCGCCGTCTTGAAGGCGCTCGTGCGCTCCTCGGCGACGCGCAGTTCCTCGAGGCGGTCCGGGCCGAAACGGCCCTCGCCCACGGCGATGGTCGCGCCGACCATCGCCCGCACCATCGAGTGGCAGAAGGCGTCAGCCTGGAGGCGCGCCACCAGCACACCGTCCGGCTCGCGGTCCCAGCGGAACTGCTGTAACGTCCGGATGGTCGTCGCCCCCTCGCGCGGCTTGCAGAACGTCGCGAAGTCGTGCAGCCCGAGCAACGTCAGCGCACCGCGCTCCATCGCTGCCGGATCGAGCCGCGCCGCGTGCCAGACCGTGTGCCCACGACGACGTGGATCGCGCGGGGCGTCCGCGTCCGCGATCCGGTACTCGTACCGGCGCCAGAGCGGGGAGAACCGCGCGTCGAACCCGGCGGGCGCCACCGAGGCACCGGTGACGACGACGTCCCCCTCGGGTGCCGCGATGCCGTTGACCCGCTTGAGCAGCCCGTCGAGCGGTGAGCGGCCCGTCCCGCGCTTGGCGGTGAGCGCTGCCCACTGCTCCGCCGACAGGTCCAGGTGTGCGACCTGCCCCGTGGCGTGCACCCCGGCGTCGGTGCGTCCGGCGACGGTGAGCAGCGGCGGTTCGCCCCAGCGGGTGAAGACGGTGGCGAGTGCGGTCTCGAGCGCGCCCTGCACGGTCCGGAGCCCCGGCTGCCGGGCCCACCCGGAGAACGCCGCCCCGTCGTAGGCGATGTCCAACCGCAGCCGCACGTCGCCCGTGCTGTCGGGGTCCTGGAAGCCGACCGTCTCGTCCACGTGACCACCGTACCGGGGGTGATCCGTGCCTCCCGGCCCGCGCTGGATCTGCCGGACGGCGACCGCCCGCGCCCGCTCAGCCCCGCGGACGACCGAACGCCGACGGACCCGTCCGGGTGTCGAGGTCGTCGGTGGCGCGTCGCTCGGACTCGACGATCCCGCGCAGGGCGACGAGCGCGGCCGAGGTGACCGCGACGTGGGAGGGGTTCTCACGCGAGGCGTCGAGCGCTGCCACGAGTCGAGCGATGGCTTCTTCGGCCTGGTCCTCCGGGGAGTCCCCGCGGATCGTGCTGGCGATCTTCCGCAGGGCCTCGGCGATCGGGGTGGCGAACGCCGGGTCGGGACGCCCGACGCCCTCGGACACCGGGCCGGAGCGTGCCACGAGCTCGGTGAGGTCGGTCGTGTACCAGGCGACCCGCTCCAGGGCCCGGAAGCGTCCGCCGTCCTTCTGGAGCCGCGCTCGCGACCCGCGTAGTGCACCACGGGGGTTGAGCCGGCGGCTCTCGTGCGCGATCGCCACCCGCGACCGCACGTCCGCGATCGCGCGGTCGAGGCGGTCCTGCTGGTGGTCCCACGCCTTCTCGTCGCGCTTGCCCTCCTCGAGCACGGCTGCCAGCCCGTCGAGGTGGTCCGCCAGCACGCCGTTCACCGCATCGATGCGGTGTTCGGCGTCCCAGAAGTGCAGCGGCGGGAACACCAGGAAGTTGACCAGCAGGCCGACGACGACCCCCACGGCCATCTGCACGAGGTACCCGAGCGAGTAGCCCTCGGCGTGCGCGCCGCCGACGAGCAGGACGAAGAGCGCCGCGGTGGACACCCACGAGCTGCCCTCCCCCAGCACGCGGAACCCGCCGACCAGCACCCCGACGCCGACCGCGAGCGCGATCGCGAGGAAGCCGGGGTCGCCGACCCACATCGTGAACGCGGCGATGAGGATGCCGAGCGCGATCCCGACCAGGGTCTGCACGCCACTCCGGATGCCCGCGAACACCGTGGTCTGCATCGCGACGACGGCGCCGAGCGGTGCGTAGTACGGGTACTCGGCCGCGACGCCCGGGATGTGCTGCGCCACGAACCAGGCGATCACCGCAGCGGCGGCGGCCTTGCCGGCGTGCAGCAGGCGCGGCTGCGTGCCCGAGGTCCGGCTCCACCGCCAGACCCTCGTCCCCAGACCCGCAACGTGCTGGAACGCCATGACTTCCTTCCCTCGCACCCGGCCGGGGACGTTACGCCGAGCCGTCCGTGCCCGTGACCAGCCTCGAACGCGAGGAAGCCCCCGCGACCTGGGTCGCGGGGGCTTCCTCGTGGTGGTGCAGCGCCCCGGAGGGCACCGGACTACTTGGTGTCGGCGTCGTCCGACTTCTCGGCGGCGTCGGCCTCGACCTCGGCAGCAGCCTCGGTCTCGGACTCGGTCTCGACCGGTGCGGACTCCTCGGTGGTCTCGGTCTCCTCGACCGGGGCCTCCTCGGTGGTCTCGTCAGCGGCGGGCTCGTCGACCGGGGCGGCAGCAGCGGCCGGAGCCGAGTTGCGCTTGACCGGAGCGGGCGTGCTCGAGACGGGCTCGAGGACGAGCTCGATCGACGCCAGCGGGGCGTTGTCGCCCTTGCGGAAGCCGAGCTTCGTGATGCGGGTGTAACCGCCCTGGCGGTCCTCGACCTGGGGAGCGATCTCGGTGAACAGCGTGTGCACGACGGACTTGTCGCGCAGGATGCTGATCACACGACGACGCGCGTGCAGGTCGCCGCGCTTCGCGAACGTGATGAGACGCTCGGCGACCGGACGGAGGCGCTTGGCCTTCGTCTCGGTGGTCGTGATGCGACCGTGCGTGAAGAGGGCGTTGGCGAGGTTGCTCAGGAGCAGGCGCTCGTGGGCGGGACCGCCACCGAGGCGGGGGCCCTTGGTGGGCTTCGGCATGTCAGTTCTCCAGTGGTGAAAGTGGTGCGCGCGGTGTCAGCGCGCTTGCGCGTGAGCGCGAGGTCAGTTGTTGGACTCGTCCTCGTCGTACCCGCTGTAGAAGTGGGCGCCGTCGAATCCGGGGACGGTGTCCTTGAGGGACAGGCCGAGCTCGGTGAGCTTGTCCTTGACCTCGTCCACCGACTTCTGACCGAAGTTGCGGATGTTCATGAGCTGCGTCTCCGACAGGGCGACGAGCTCGGACACCGTGTTGATGCCCTCCCGCTTCAGGCAGTTGTAGCTGCGGACCGACAGGTCGAGGTCCTCGATCGGGGTCTGCAGTTCGTTCGAGAGCACGGCGTCGACCGGCGCGGGGCCGATCTCGATGCCCTCGGCCGCCGTGTTGAGCTCGCGAGCGAGCCCGAACAGCTCGACCAGCGTGCGACCAGCCGACGCGATGGCGTCGCGCGGCGTGATGGCCGGCTTCGCCTCGACGTCGACGACCAGACGGTCGAAGTCCGTGCGCTCACCGGCACGCGTCGCCTCGACGCGGTAGGTGACCTTGAGGACCGGCGAGTAGATCGAGTCGATCGGGATCTGACCGGCTTCGCTGAACTCGGAACGGTTCTGCGTCGCCGAGACGTAGCCACGGCCACGCTCGATCGTGAGCTCGAGCTCGAAGCGCGCGGTGTCGTTCAGGGTCGCGATGACGAGTTCCGGGTTGTGGATCTCGACGCCGGCCGGAGCGGAGATGTCCGCTGCGGTGACCTGACCGGCACCCTGCTTGCGCAGGTACGCCGTGATGGGCTCGTCGTGCTCGCTGGAGACGACCAGGCTCTTGATGTTGAGGATGATCTCGGTGACGTCTTCCTTGACACCGGGAACGGTGCTGAACTCGTGGAGGACGCCGTCGATGCGGATGCTGGTGACAGCCGCGCCGGGGATCGAGGAGAGGAGCGTGCGGCGCAGCGAGTTGCCGAGGGTGTAACCGAAGCCCGGCTCGAGCGGCTCGATGACGAAGCGCGAGCGGTGCTCGGAGATCGGCTCCTCGGTCAGGGTGGGGCGCTGTGCAATGAGCACTGTGGGATTCCTTTCGGCGAAGTGTCCGCTATATGACACTTGGCGGTACGACGGGGCCGCATGGGCCCCGACGGGTCTGTTGAGTTGTGATCACGCGCACACACGTGCGCGATCGAACGACCAGGAATGGCCGCGGGCCCTGCCCGCCCTCGCCGGAACGGATCCGGTCAGGGGACGAGCAGGGCGCGGCCGGTTGCTCCTCGCGTCAGACGCGACGGCGCTTGGGCGGGCGGCACCCGTTGTGCGCCTGCGGCGTGACGTCGTTGATCGAGCCGACCTCGAGGCCAGCGGCCTGGAGGGAGCGGATCGCGGTCTCGCGACCCGAACCCGGGCCCTTCACGAAGACGTCGACCTTCTTGACGCCGTGCTCCTGCGCCTGACGTGCAGCGGACTCGGCGGCGAGCTGCGCCGCGAACGGCGTCGACTTGCGCGAACCCTTGAAGCCCACGGCACCCGAGGACGCCCAGCTGAGGACGGCGCCCGACGGGTCGGTGATGCTGACGATCGTGTTGTTGAACGTGCTCTTGATGTGGGCCTGGCCCACAGCGACGTTCTTCTTCTCCTTGCGGCGCGGCTTGCGCGCGGCAGTCTTGGGGGTAGCCATCGGGGTCTCCTATCGAGCCTTCTTCTTGCCTGCCACGGTGCGCTTCGGGCCCTTGCGGGTACGAGCGTTGGTCTTGGTGCGCTGACCGCGCACCGGGAGACCACGACGGTGGCGGAGACCCTCGTAGCTGCCGATCTCGACCTTGCGGCGGATGTCGGCGGCGACCTCACGGCGGAGGTCACCCTCGACCTTGAAGTTGCCCTCGATGAAGTCACGGAGGGCGACGAGCTGGTCGTCGGTCAGGTCCTTGACGCGGATGTCACCGGAGATACCGGTCTCCGTCAGTGCCTGGACGGCGCGGGTACGGCCGACGCCGTAGATGTACGTGAGTGCGATCTCCACGCGCTTCTCGCGCGGGATGTCGACGCCTGCTAGACGTGCCATGTGATGGCTGCTCCTGTTGTCGATGGAGGTGTGGCGCAGTACCGGTGCTCGGGCCTCCGCCCCGAGGTGTCCCCCAGCCGTCGTGCGACCGGGTTCTGGTACTGCGTTGTCGATCTTCAGTTGTGGGTCGTGCTCGAGCAGCCTGGTGTCCGAGGGACACCGGTGCCGGTCACGCGCCCGGGACTAGCCCTGGCGCTGCTTGTGACGCGGGTTGCTCTTGCAGATCACCATGACGCGGCCCTTGCGGCGAATCACACGGCAGTGTTCGCAGATGGGCTTGACGCTGGGGTTGACCTTCATGGTTCTTTCCTCGTGCTCGCTGGCTTCGTGCTCGGCAGGATTGCCGTGCCGTTCCTTTCCAGCTCGCGGATCACTTGTAGCGGTAGACGATCCGGCCGCGGGTCAGGTCGTACGGGCTCAGCTCCACGATCACGCGGTCCTCGGGGAGGATGCGGATGTAGTGCTGGCGCATCTTCCCGGAGATGTGCGCGAGGACCTTGTGTCCGTTCGTCAGCTCAACGCGGAACATCGCGTTGGGCAGAGCTTCGAGCACCGAGCCTTCGATCTCGATGACGCCGTCTTTCTTGGCCATAGCCTCACTGTCGCTTGGTTGTGGAACAGGTGTGATCCCCGAACCGGTCTGCGGGTCGGTCGCCACACCCGAGAGGGCATGACACACCAAAGATCGATCTTATGTGGTAAACCCGCAATTGCCAAGTGCGGACGCGGAACACCCCACGTCTGGGGCTTCCGGAACCGTGGCTGAGCGTTCCACAGTGGTTTGACGGCGCGCTCAGGGCGCGCACCAGCGCGCGAACCGTAGTTTGGCTCCGCAGCCACGTCCGCCGCACCAGCAGTTCGCGCCGGACCACCGAACGGAGAACACGTGCCCGACGCCACCCGACGCCCCTTCGCCAGCCACGGCAAGCAGGCCCGTCGTCGGGGTTGGGGCACGCTCGTCACCGTCGTCGCGGCCACCGTCGCCGTCCTGCTCGTCAGCGGCACCAGCGTCGCCGCGATCGCCGGGGCGCAGCTCGCCACCGCCCCGCAGACCGTCGCACTGAGCACCGACGACCAGAACACCGCCAAGACCGCGGACATCTCGGCGATCAAGGGCGGGGCGAACATCCTGCTCATCGGCAGCGACACCCGGGTCGGCCAGTTCGACTCCGACGAGGACGTCGAGGGCGCCCGCAACGACGTCACGATGCTCATCCACATCTCGGCGGACCACCAGCAGCTCACCGCGGTCAGCTTCCCCCGTGACCTGATGGTCCCGATCCCGGCCTGCACCAACCCCGCGACCGGCACGACCTACCCCGCGTCCACCTCGGCGATGTTCAACACCGCGCTCGGCAACGGCGGTGTCTCCTGCGTCGTGGACACGGTCGAGAACCTGACCGGCCTGAGCATCCCCTACGCCGGGCTCATCACCTTCGACGGCGTGATCGAGATGTCGAACGCCCTCGGCGGCGTGGACGTGTGCGTCGCCGAGCCGATCGACGACACGTTCACCGGCCTGCACCTCACGACGGGCTCGCACTCCCTCGAGGGCTCGGACGCCCTCGCCTTCCTGCGCACCCGCCACGGGGTCGGCGACGGCAGCGACCTCGCCCGCATCAGCTCGCAGCAGGTGTTCCTGTCGGCGCTCCTCCGCAAGGTCACCTCGGACGGCACGCTCTCGAACCCGATCACGCTCTACAAGCTGGCCGGTGCCGCCCTGTCCAACATGACGCTGTCCGACGGCCTGGCCCAGACCGGCACCCTGGTCAAGCTCGCCGCGGCGCTGCGGGGGATGAGCACGGCCAACATGCTCTTCGTGCAGTACCCGGTGGCCGACGACCCCGACGACAGCGCCCGGGTGATCGTCGACCAGGAGACGGCCCACACCCTGAACGTGGCGCTGCAGAACGACGTCCGGTCCTCGCTGAGCGACTCGAGCACCGGTCGCGCGTCCGAGGAGTCGCCGTCGGGCGGCGGGACCTCGACCGGCACCGGGTCGTCCGGCACCACGGGTTCGTCCGGGACCCCGTCGACCGCCGGCACGCCGTCAGCGACGCCGAGCGCGACCGCCACTCGGACGCCGACCGCGTCGGCGACGCCGCTGCCCTCGTCGATCACCGGGCAGAGCGCCTCCGAGGAGACCTGCTCCGTCGGCAACTGACCCGTCGCCACGGGGTCCGTCCGGCACTGGTCGGGCGGGTCCGCGCGAGGTGGGCGACGCGTCGGACGTCAGCCGGGCCTCCCGGCCGTCGCGTCGCGCAGATGCGCGCGTCGCGCAGGTGCGCCGGTCGTCGGCACCGGATCCGGACTGGAGGCCCGTCCTACGGGATCGGGACGGGCGTCACACCCAGCGGGGCCAGGCCCCGAGCGCCGCCGTCGGCGGCCGTGAGCACCCAGATCCCAGCCGCGTGCACCGCGACGCTGTGCTCCCAGTGGGCGGCGTCGGAGCCGTCGAGCGTGCGGACGGTCCAGTCGTCGTCGTCCGTCGAGCTGTCGATCGTGCCGGCCGTGACCATCGGTTCGATGGCGACCACCAGCCCCGGCTTGACGGCAGGGCCGACGCCACGGACGCGGTAGTTGAAGACCGGCGGGTCCTCGTGCATCGACCGGCCGATGCCGTGACCGGTGTAGTCCTCGACGATGCCCCACGCGCCGGTCTCGTCGATCGCGTCTTCCACCGCGGAGCCCACCTCGTGCAGGTTCTTCGCGTGGGCGAGCGCGGCGATGCCGTGCCAGAGCGACCGCTCGGTCGTGTCGCAGAGCGTCTGCCGCGCTGCGGTGACCGTGGCGTCGCCACCGGGCACGACCGTCGTGAACGCGCTGTCGCCGTTCCAGCCGTCGACCTCGGCGCCGGCGTCCACCGACACGATGTCGCCGGGCGCGAGCACGCGCTCACCGGGGATCCCGTGCACGATCTCGTCGTTCACGGACACGCACAGCGTGTGGCGGTAGCCGGGCACGAGCTGGAAGTTCGGGATCCCGCCGCCCTCACGGATGGTGCGCTCGGCGATCGCGTCGAGTTCGCCGGTCGTGATGCCCGGGCGGATCGCTGCACGGACGGCGTCGAGCGCCTCGGCGGTCAGCAGGCCCGACCGGACCATCGCCCGGAGCTCGTCCGGGGTCTTGTAGATCGAGGGCTTCTTGAACCGCACCACGCTGGTCAGACGGTCGCGGAGAGCCCGCGGCCCGCCAGTGCCGTCTGGATGCGGTCGCCGACCTCGTCGATCGCGCCGAGGCCGTCGACGTCGACCACCAGGCCACGCTCGCCGTACGCCGCCACGATGGGCGCCGTCTGCTCGGCGTACACCTGCTGACGGCGACGGATCGTCTCCTCGTTGTCGTCGCTGCGACCCTGGTCCTCGGCACGCTTGAGCAGGCGGCCGACGAGCTCGTCCTGGTCGGCGACGAGCTGCACGACGGCGTCGATCGGGGTGCCCTGCTCAGCGAGCAGCGCGTCGAGGTACTCGACCTGACCGACCGTGCGCGGGTACCCGTCCAGCAGGAACCCGTGCTCGGCGTCGGGCTCCTGCAGCCGGGACTTCACGAGCTCGTTCGTCAGGGAGTCCGGCACGTAGTCGCCGGCGTCCATGATCGCCTTCGCCTGCACGCCGAGTGGGGTGCCCTCTGCCACGTTCTTGCGGAAGATGTCCCCGGTCGAGATCGCGGGGATCCCGAGGGAGTCAGCGATGCGGCCGGCCTGGGTGCCCTTCCCGGCTCCGGGAGGTCCGACGATGATGAGACGTGCGCTCAACGGAGAAGCCCTTCGTAGTGACGCTGCTGCAGCTGCGAGTCGATCTGCTTCACGGTCTCGAGACCGACACCCACGATGATGAGGATGCTCGCGCCACCGAACGGGAAGTTCTGGTTCGCGCCGAACAGCGCCAGTGCTGCCAGCGGGATGAGCGCGATGAGACCGAGGTAGAGCGAGCCGGGCAGCGTCACCCGGGTGAGGACGTAGTCGAGGTACTCGGCGGTCGGACGACCGGCACGGATGCCCGGGATGAACCCGCCGTACTTCTTCATGTTGTCGGCGACCTCTTCGGGGTTGAAGGTGATCGCCACGTAGAAGTACGTGAACCCGACGATGAGCAGGAAGTACAGGACCATGTAGAACCAGTTGTCACCCGAGGTCAGGTTGTTCTGGATCCAGGTCACCCACGCGGCCGGCTCGGAGCCGTCCGAGGGCTGGTTGAACTGCGCGATCAGGGCCGGCAGGTACAGCAGCGACGAGGCGAAGATGACGGGCACGACGCCGGCCATGTTGACCTTGATCGGGATGTAGGTGTTGTTGCCGCCGTACGTCCGCCGCCCGACCATGCGCTTGGCGTACTGCACGGGGATCCGCCGCTGTGACTGCTCGACGAACACGACGGCCATCATGATCACGAGTCCGACCAGGATCACGAACAGGAAGAGCTCGAACGACTGCGACTGCTCGATCGCCCAGAGCGCCGACGGGAACTGCGCCGCGATCGACGTGAAGATCAGGAGCGACATGCCGTTGCCGATGCCGCGCTCGGTGACGAGCTCGCCCATCCACATGATGAGGCCGGTGCCGGCGGTCAGCGTGACGACCATCAGCATGATGGCGTACCAGCTGTCGTTCGAGATGATCGAGGTGCAGGACGCGGAGGCGTTGGTGCCGAACAGGGCGCCGGAGCGAGCGACCGTGATCAGCGTCGTGGACTGCAGGACACCGAGTGCGATCGTGAGGTAGCGCGTGTACTGCGTCAGCTTCGCCTGGCCCGACTGGCCCTCCTTGTAGAGGGTGTCGAAGTGCGGGATGACCACACGCAGGAGCTGCACGATGATCGACGACGTGATGTACGGCATGATGCCGAGCGCGAAGACCGAGAGCTTCAGCAGCGCGCCGCCGGAGAAGAGGTTGATGAGGTCGTAGAGACCGCCGGAGGACGACGCGCTGGCGAGACAGCTCTGCACGGCGGCGTAGTCGACGAACGGTGCCGGGATGTACGACCCGAGACGGAACAGCGCGATGATCGCGAGGGTGAAGCCGATCTTCTTGCGAAGATCAGGGGTGCGCATGATGCGCGCGACCGCTCTGAACACGATGACTCCGAACTTGTGGGACCGGGGCCGTCGATCGCGGCCGGACCGGTTTCGGTCGGCAGGGCCGACCTGGCCGACGGATGCCGGCCACTGTCAAGGAAACCGTAACGGCGGCCCGTGCGCAAACGCACGGGCCGCCGACGGGGGTTACTGGGAGACGGTGCCGCCAGCAGCCACGATCTTCTCGGCGGCGGACGCCGAGACCTTGTCGACCGTGACCGTGATCTTCACGGTGATGTCACCCTGACCGAGAACCTTGACCTTCTCGTTCTTACGGACGGCGCCCTTGGCGACCAGGCCCGCAACGGTGACGTCGCCACCATCGGGGTAGAGCTCCGAGATCTTGTCCAGGTTCACGACCTGGTACTCGACCCGGAACGGGTTCTTGAACCCGCGGAGCTTCGGGGTGCGCATGTGCAGCGGCATCTGCCCACCCTCGAAGCCGACCCGGACCTGGTAACGGGCCTTCGTGCCCTTGGTACCACGCCCAGCGGTCTTGCCCTTCGAGCCCTCACCGCGACCCACGCGGGTGCGGTCCTTCTTGGCGCCCTCTGCGGGACGGAGGTGGTGCAGCTTCAGCACCTGCACGCGCTCGTTCTTCTCGTCGCTCATGCGTCGACCTCCTCGACCTTCACGAGGTGCGCCACCGTCGCGATGTACCCGCGGTTCTGGGAGTTGTCCTCACGCTCGACCGAACGGCCGATGCGCTTGAGGCCCAGGCTGCGCAGGGTGTCGCGCTGGTACTGCTTCTCGCTGATAACGGACTTGATCTGCGTGATCTTCAGCATCGCCATCACGCACCTGCCTTCTCGGTCGCGGCACGCAGGGCTGCGGCCTCGGCCTGGAGCAGACGGGCCGGGACGACCCGCTCGACGTCGAGGCCACGACGGCTCGCGACGGCGCGGGGCTCCTCGAGCTGCTTCAGAGCCTCGACGGTCGCGTGCACGATGTTGATGGTGTTCGACGAGCCGAGCGACTTGCTCAGGACGTCGTGGATGCCGGCGCACTCGAGCACGGCGCGGACCGGACCACCGGCGATGACACCGGTACCGGGGCCGGCCGGACGCAGGAGGACGACGCCAGCGGCGGCTTCACCCTGCACCGGGTGCGGGATCGTGTTGCCGACGCGGGGGACGCGGAAGAAGTTCTTCTTCGCCTCTTCGACACCCTTGGAGATCGCCGTGGGGACCTCCTTGGCCTTGCCGTAGCCGACGCCCACGAGGCCGTTGCCGTCACCGACGACGACGAGCGCCGTGAAGCTGAAGCGACGACCACCCTTGACGACCTTCGAGACGCGGTTGATGGTCACCACGCGCTCGAGGAACTGGCTGTCGCCACCGCGGTTGTTGCGGTCGCGGCCCTGCTGACGGTCACGACCGCCACCACGACGGCCACGGTTGTCAGCGGAGTCGCGGTTGTTGGACGCGGAGCCCGCGGCGGTCTCGACCGGACGCTCGGCGACGGCAGGTGCCTCCGCCTCCTTGCCGGTCTTGGCGCCCTCCGTGGTCGCCTCGGGGGCCGTGGCCTCCGTGCTCGCCTCGGTGGTCTCCGTGGTCTCGACTGCCTCGGTCTCCGTGGCCTCGACGGCCTCGGTCTTGGCGTCTTCGTTGGTGTTCGCGTTGTCGCTCACAGGTTCAGCCCTCCTTCACGGGCACCATCGGCGATCGCGGCGACGCGACCGGCGTACTTGCTGCCACCGCGGTCGAAGACCACGGCCTCGACGCCAGCCGACTTCGCGCGCTCGGCGAGGAGCTCACCGACGCGACGGGCCTTGGCGGTCTTGTCGCCGTCGAACGAGCGGAGGTCTGCCTCCATCGTTGAGGCGCTGGCGAGGGTGTGACCCTTCGAGTCGTCGATGACCTGCACGAACACGTGACGCGACGAGCGGGTGACGGCGAGACGGGGACGAGCCTCGGTGCCGGTGATCTTCTTGCGGAGACGGTTGTGACGACGCGCCTTGGCGGCCGCCTTGCTCTTGCCTCGTGTCTTGAGGAGTCCCATGATCACTTACCTGACTTTCCGGCCTTGCGGCGCACGTTCTCGCCGGCGTAACGGACACCCTTGCCCTTGTAGGGCTCGGGCTTCCGGAGCTTCCGGATGTTCGCGGCGACCTCGCCGACAGCCTGCTTGTCGATACCGGCGACGGTGACCTTGTTGTTGCCCTCCACCGCGAAGCTGATGCCCGCCGGCGGCTCGACCGTGATCGAGTGGGAGTACCCGAGCGCGAACTCGAGGTTCGAGCCCTTGGCCGCGACACGGTAACCGGTGCCGACGACCTCGAGGCCCTTGGTGTAGCCCTGGGTCACGCCGATGATGTTGTTGGCGATGAGGGTCCGGGTCAGTCCGTGGAGCGAACGCGACTCGCGCTCGTCGTCCGGACGGGTGACGAGGACCTGGTTCTCCTCGACCTTGGCCTGGATGGGCTCCGCGATGACGAGCGCGAGCTCGCCCTTCGGGCCCTTGACCGCCACGTTCTGACCGTCAACGGAGACGGTGACGCCGGCGGGGATGTCGATGGGGAGACGTCCGATTCGTGACATTGTCGATCACCACACGTAGGCGAGGACTTCCCCACCCACGCCCTTCTGCTCGGCTTCGCGGTCGGTCAGGAGGCCGGAGGAGGTCGAGAGGATCGCCACGCCGAGGCCACCGAGGACCTGGGGGATCTCCGTCGACTTCGCGTAGACCCGGAGGCCCGGCTTCGAGACGCGCTTGATGCCGGCGATCGAACGCTCGCGCTCGGGGCCGTACTTCAGGTCGATGGTGAGGGTCTGCCCGACTCGGGCGTCCTCCACCTTCCACTCGCTGATGTAGCCCTCACGCTTGAGGATGTCGGCGATGTTCTTCTTGAGCTTGGAGCTCGGGAGCGCGACTGCGTCGTGGTGCGCGGAGTTCGCGTTCCGCAATCTGGTCAGCATGTCTGCGACCGGATCGGTCATCGTCATGATGTTCGTCCATTTCTCACCTGGTTTCGACACCCGTTCCACGAATGCCGACCTGAGCGATCGAGTGATCCCGGGGCGGTTCCCCGAGATCGGTGTGTTCGTGCGTGCGGGCCGGAGGACGTGAATCCTCCGGCCCGCACCGCCCGAAGTAGTTTAGACCGTCTGCTCGTTGGAGCGGAACGGGAAGCCGAGCTGGCGGAGCAGCGCGCGTCCCTCGTCGTCCGTCTTCGCGGTGGTCACAACAGTGATGTCGAAGCCGCGGACACGGTCGATGCGGTCCTGGTCGATCTCGTGGAACACGGACTGCTCCGTGAGACCGAACGTGTAGTTGCCGTTGCCGTCGAACTGCTTGTCGCTGAGGCCGCGGAAGTCGCGGATGCGGGGCAGTGCGAGCGTCACCAGGCGGTCGAGGAACTCCCACGCGCGGTCACCGCGGAGGGTGACGTGCGCGCCGATGGCCTGACCCTCGCGCAGCTTGAACTGTGCGATGGACTTGCGGGCGATGTTGACCTGGGGCTTCTGACCCGTGATCGCCGTGAGGTCCTTGATGGCCCCCTCGATGATCTTCGAGTCACGAGCGGCCTCGCCGACACCGGTGTTCACGACGACCTTGACCAGGCCGGGGACCTGGTTGACGTTCGCGTAACCGAACTGCTCGGTGAGGGCCGTCTTGATCTCGGCCAGGTACTTCTGCTTGAGGCGCGGCTGGATCTTGCCAGCGGGCGCAGCAGTCGTGTCAGTCATCAGAGCTTCTCACCAGACTTCTTCGCGTAGCGGACACGGACGGTCTTCTTGACGCCGTCCTTCTCCACCTCTTCGGTGCGGAAACCGACACGCGTCGGCTTCTTCGTCTTCGGGTCGACGAGTGCGACGTTCGAGACGTGGATCGAGGCTTCGTGCTGCTCGATGCCACCGGTCTTCGAACCACGCTGCGTCTGACCGACGCGGACGTGCTTCGTGACGAAGTTCACGCCCTCGACGACGACGCGGTTCTTGTCCTTGAGGACCTCGATGACCTTGCCCTGCTTGCCACGGTCGCCGCCACGCTCCTGCGTCGCGCCCGTGATGACCTGGACGAGGTCACCCTTCTTGATGTTCGCCATGGCTTACAGCACCTCCGGCGCGAGCGAGATGATCTTCATGAACTTCTTGTCACGGAGCTCGCGACCGACCGGACCGAAGATGCGCGTACCGCGCGGGTCGCCGTCGGCCTTGAGGATCACTGCCGCGTTCTCGTCGAACTTGATGTAGGAGCCGTCCTGACGACGGGTCTCCTTCTTGGTGCGAACGATGACCGCCTTGACGACGTCACCCTTCTTCACGTTGCCGCCGGGGATGGCGTCCTTCACCGTGGCGACGATGACGTCACCGAGGCCGGCGTAGCGACGACCCGAGCCACCGAGCACGCGGATGGTCAAGATCTCCTTGGCACCCGTGTTGTCGGCGACCTTCAGGCGGGATTCCTGCTGAATCACTGCTGTCTCCTATTCCGAAGCAGGCCGAGGCCTACTTGGCCTTCTCGAGGATCTCGACCAGGCGCCAGCGCTTGGACGCGCTGAGGGGACGGGTCTCGCTGATCACGACGAGGTCGCCGACACCAGCGGTGCCGAGCTCGTCGTGGGCCTTCACCTTGGACGTGCGACGGATGATCTTGCCGTAGAGCGCGTGCTTCACGCGGTCCTCGACCTCGACCACGATGGTCTTGTCCATCTTGTCGCTCGTCACGTAGCCGCGACGCGTCTTGCGGTAGCCGCGAGTGAGGGCGGCGGAGTTCTTCTCTTCGTTCGCCATTACTTCTCCTCGGCGGTCTCGGCCTCGGTCGACTCGGCCGGCTTGTCAGCCTTCTTCGTCGTCTTCTTGGCCTTGGGGGCGGTCTCGACGGGCGCGGGAGTGGCACGGATGCCGAGCTCGCGCTCGCGGAGGACGGTGTAGATGCGGGCGATGTCGCGCTTGACGGCACGGAGACGACCGTGGCTCTCCAGCTGGCCGGTGGCCGACTGGAAGCGGAGGTTGAAGAGTTCCTCCTTGGCCTTCTTCAGCTCGTCAGCGAGACGCTCGTTCTCGAACGTGTCGAGCTCCGTCGGACGGAGCTCCTTGGAACCGATCGCCATTATGCGTCGCCCTCCTCGCGCTTGATGATGCGTGCCTTGAGGGGCAGCTTGTGGATTGCACGAGTCAACGCCTCACGGGCGATCTCCTCGCTGACGCCGGAGAGCTCGAAGAGCACCCGGCCCGGCTTCACGTTCGCGACCCACCACTCGGGCGAACCCTTACCGGAACCCATGCGGGTCTCGGCGGGCTTCTTGGTCAGCGGACGGTCCGGGTAGATGTTGATCCAGACCTTGCCACCACGCTTGATGTGACGCGTCATGGCGATACGAGCGGACTCGATCTGACGGTTGGTCACGTACGCCGGGGTGAGGGCCTGGATGCCGTAGTCGCCGAAGCTGACCTTGGTACCACCGGTGGCCTGACCCGAACGCTTCGGGTGGTGCTGCTTGCGGTGCTTGACTCGACGGGGAATAAGCATGGTTACGCCTCAACTCCTGCGCCGGCCGGCGCGTCCTGCGGGGCCTGCTGCGGGCGACGGTCACCGCGGTCGCCGCCACGACGGTCGCCGCCACGGTCGCCGCGCTCACCGCGCGGGCCGCCACGACGCTCGGGGCGCGACGAACGCTGGTTCGCCTGCTCGCGAGCGAGCTCCTTGTTCGTGATGTCGCCCTTGTAGATCCAGACCTTCACGCCGATGCGGCCGAACGTGGTCCGGGCCTCGTAGAAGCCGTAGTCGATGTTCGCGCGGAGGGTGTGCAGCGGCACACGGCCTTCGCGGTAGAACTCCGAACGGGACATCTCGGCGCCGCCGAGACGGCCCGACACCTGGATGCGGACACCCTTGGCGCCGGCGCGCTGTGCACCCTGCAGGCCCTTGCGCATGGCGCGACGGAACGCGACACGAGCGGAGAGCTGCTCGGCGATGCCCTGCGCGACGAGCTGGGCCTCGGTCTCGGGGTTCTTGACCTCGAGGATGTTCAGCTGGATCTGCTTCTTGGTGAGCTTCTCGAGCTCACCGCGAACGCGCTCCGCCTCGGCGCCGCGGCGGCCGATGACGATGCCCGGACGAGCCGTGTGGATGTCCACGCGGACACGGTCACGGGTGCGCTCGAGCTCGATGCGTGCAACACCGGCGCGGTCGAGGGTCTTCTTCAGGTACTCGCGCACCTTGATGTCCTCGGCCACGTAGTCGGCGTAGCGCTGACCGGCCTTCTTGCTGTCGGTGAACCAGTGCGAGACGTGGTCCGTCGTGATCCCGAGACGGAAGCCGTACGGGTTGACCTTCTGGCCCATTACTTGCTCGCCTTCTTGCTCGTCGCGGCAACCTCGGCCTCGTCGGGCGTCGCGAGGACGACCGTGATGTGGCTGGTGCGCTTGTTGATGCGGAAGGCGCGGCCCTGGGCGCGCGGCTGGAACCGCTTCAGGGTCGTGCCCTCGTCGACGAAGACGCGGCTCACGTAGAGGTCGCGCTCGTCGAGGAAGCTGTTCGTCGAGTCCGCCTTGACCCGTGCGTTCGCGATCGCCGAGGCGACCAGCTTGTACACGGGCTCCGAAGCGCCCTGGGGGGCGAACTTCAGGATGGCGAGGGCCTCGTGGGCCTGCTTGCCGCGGATCAGCTCGATGACGCGACGGGCCTTCTGAGGCGTGACGCGGATGTGTCGCACGCGTGCGATCGACTCCACCATTTCGTTCCTCCTCTGCGTCGCCGCCTCAGCGGCGACGGCCCTTCTTGTCGTCCTTCACGTGACCACGGAAGGTGCGGGTCGGCGCGAACTCGCCGAGCTTGTGACCGACCATCGACTCGGTGACGAACACCGGGATGTGCTTGCGGCCGTCGTGGACGGCGATCGTGTGCCCGAGCATGTTCGGGACGATCATCGACCGACGCGACCACGTACGGATCACGTTCTTGGTGTTGGCCTCGTTCTGCGTGACGACCTTGCGGAGCAGGTGCTCGTCGACGAAGGGGCCCTTCTTCAGACTGCGTGGCATCTTCTGAACTCCTACTTGCGCTTCTTGCCGGCGTTACGGCGACGGACGATGAGCTTGTCGCTCGGCTTGTTCGGCTTGCGCGTACGGCCCTCGGACTGACCCCAGGGGCTGACCGGGTGACGACCACCGGACGTCTTGCCCTCACCACCACCGTGCGGGTGGTCGACCGGGTTCATGGCGACACCACGGACGGTCGGGCGGACGCCCTTCCAGCGCATGCGGCCGGCCTTGCCCCAGTTGATGTTCGACTGCTCGGCGTTGCCGACCTCGCCGATGGTGGCGCGGCAGCGTGCGTCGACGTTGCGGACCTCGCCCGACGGCAGACGGAGCTGCGCGTAGGGGCCGTCCTTGGCGACGAGACGCACCGAGGCGCCGGCGGAGCGGGCCATCTTGGCGCCGCCACCGGGGCGGAGCTCGATGGCGTGCACGACGGTACCCACGGGGATGTTGCGCAGCGGCAGGTTGTTGCCGGGCTTGATGTCGGCGCCGGGGCCCTGCTCGATGACGTCGCCCTGCTTCAGCTTGTTCGGCGCGATGATGTACCGCTTCGTGCCGTCCACGTAGTGCAGGAGCGCGATGCGCGCAGTGCGGTTGGGGTCGTACTCGATGTGAGCGACCTTGGCGTCGACGCCGTCCTTGTCGGAGCGACGGAAGTCGATCACGCGGTACTGGCGCTTGTGGCCACCACCGATGTGACGCGTGGTGATACGGCCGGAGCTGTTGCGACCACCGGTCTTCGGCAGCGGACGAAGCAGGGACTTCTCCGGAGTCGAACGGGTGATCTCAGCGAAGTCTGCGACCGACGAGCCGCGACGACCGGGGGTCGTCGGCTTGTAGTTACGAATAGCCATGATTTATCCCTCTGGTCCTCAGCCGACAGCCGTGAAGATGTCGATCGAACCGGACTTGAGCGTCACGATGGCGCGCTTGGTGTCCTTGCGCTTGCCGAGACCGAACTTGGTGCGACGGGTCTTGCCCGGGCGGTTCAGCGTGTTGATGCTCGCGACCTTGACGTCGAAGATCTTCTCGATGGCGAGCTTGATCTCGGTCTTGTTCGAGCGGGGGTCCACGATGAACGTGTACTTGCCCTGGTCGATGAGCGCGTAGCTCTTCTCCGAGACGACCGGCGAGATGATGACGTCGCGCGGGTCCTTGTTGAAGCCGCTCATGCGGTGATCTCCTTCGCGGTCTTCGACGCGATGAAGGCGTCGAGGGCGCTCTTGCTGAAGACGACGGCGTCCGAACGCAGCACGTCGTAGGCGTTGAGCTGGCCGTACGAGAGCGCGTGGACGTTCGACAGGTTGCGGATCGACTTGAGCGTCAGCTCGTCGTCCGTCTCGAGCACGACGAGCACGTTCTTGACGGGCGCGACCTTCTCGAGGAGCGTGCGGGCGGTCTTGGTCGACGGCAGTTCAGCCGCGACGAAGCCCTCCACAGCGGAGATGCGGCCACCGCGGGCGCGGTCCGAGAGCGAGCCGAGCAGAGCAGCGGCGATCATCTTCTTCGGGGTGCGCTGCGAGTAGTCGCGCGGGGTCGGTCCGTGGACGACGCCACCGCCGGTGTGCTCCGGAGCACGGACGGAACCCTGACGGGCGCGGCCGGTGCCCTTCTGCTTGAACGGCTTGCGACCGGCACCGCGGACTTCGCCGCGGTTCTTGGTCTTGTGGGTGCCCTGACGCGCGGCTGCGAGCTGCGCGGTGACGACCTGGTGGATCAGCGGGACGTTGGTCTCGACGTCGAAGAGAGCTGCGGGCAGCTCGACGGTGCCGGACTTGGCACCCGATGCGTCGAGGACGTCGATCGTGGTTGCGGTCGTGGTGGCCATGATCACTTACCCTTCACGGCGGTGCGGACGAAGACGGAGCGGCCACGAGCACCGGGGACGGCGCCCTTGACGAGCAGCAGACCCTTCTCGGCGTCGACGGCGTGCACCGTGAGGTTGAGGACGGTCACGCGGTCGCCACCCATACGACCAGCCATGCGCATGCCCTTGAAGACGCGCGACGGGGTCGAGGAAGCACCGATCGAGCCGGGCTTGCGGTGGTTGCGGTGCGCACCGTGCGAGGCACCGACGCCGTGGAAGCCGTGACGCTTCATGACACCGGCGAAGCCCTTGCCCTTGGAGGTACCGACGACGTCGACCTTCTGGCCCGCCGTGAACGTGCCGTCCACGGTGAGCTCCTGGCCGAGCGTGTACTCAGCGGAGTCGTTGGTACGGATCTCGGTGAGGGTGCGACGCGGGGTCACGCCAGCGGCCTCGAAGTGGCCAGCGGCCGGCTTGTTGACCTTGCGCGGGTCGATGGCGCCGGCGGCGATCTGGATCGCCTCGTAGCCGTCGCGCTCAGCGTTGCGGATCTGGGTGACCACGTTCGGGCCGACCTCGATCACGGTGACGGGGATGAACTTGTTGTTCTCGTCCCACACCTGCGTCATGCCGAGCTTCTTGCCGAGGAGGCCCTTGACGGTCTTGGTTGAGTTCGCCATTGGTCAGCCCCCTTACAGCTTGATCTCGATGTTGACGTCTGCCGGCAGGTCGAGTCGCATGAGCGAGTCCACGGCCTTCGGCGTCGGGTCGACGATGTCGATGACCCGCTTGTGCGTGCGCTTCTCGAAGTGCTCGCGCGAGTCCTTGTACTTGTGAGGGGAACGGATCACTGCGATCACGTTCTTCTCGGTGGGGAGCGGCACCGGGCCGACCACGGTTGCACCGGCACGGGTCACCGTGTCGACGATCTTCCGGGCCGACGTGTCGATGACCTCGTGGTCATACGACTTGAGCCGGATGCGGATCTTCTGTCCCGCCATGTGTCTCTTGTCCTCTCTGCGCCGCGCACCCTCTGGCCGCCTGACGCCGCTCGGTTCCGCATTCCTGCGGACCGTGCTGTTTTCCTGAACCAACCGGCCGCATCCACTGGGGATGACCGCTGTTCACCTGTCAACCTCGCGGGCGACCGTGGCCGTCCAGCGTGGGCAATCGACTGCCTCGCGCTCCGGGCGCAGCAGTGGTACACCGCGTCCGTCACATCTCGGGGAGTCGTGTTCTGCTGCCTGCGGCCCAACCCAGCCCTGCTGAACAAGGGGGTTGTGCACTGCCAGAGCAGTGATCCTGTGGGCGTACACCCACGGGGAATTCGGAACCGGACAAGTCTCGCATAGCCCCGCCCCACGTGCAACCCGGGCGTGTCGCGAATTGCCGGGCGTGTCCCGCCGGCTCGCTTCCGCGGATCCACGCGGATCGAACGGCCTGGAGGCCCGGCTCGGCCCCGCAACGCGACGCACCCTCCGGACGGGGTCCGGAGGGTGCGTCGAAACGGGTCAGGAGACCGTCACTCGGCGGTCACCGGGGGCACGAACCACGGCGGGAAGACGGCCACTCGCGGAGCGTGTCCGCCGTGGTCGGCGAGCACGGCGCGGACGGTCTGCCGGGCCTTGTCGTTCGGCACGCCGATGACCGCGACCGACGTGAACGGCACACTCGGACCGGCGAGCAGCTCGAGGCCGTGCATCTCGGGGTCGGTGAAGTCGGTGCGGCGGATCAGGTTCGTGCCGGCGTCCGGGCCGACGGCGAACCGGACGTCGTCGGCGTCGGCGTCCTGGTCGGCGACGATCACCGAGGCACCGAACGCCGATACCGGCACGACGAGCACGACGTAGTCGATCGCCCTGGTACGGCGGGCGGCGTCCGACCAGCGCTCACCGTCGGCGCCCGTGCGGAGCTCGTCCCAGCGGGTGGCGTCGGGCGACAGCGTGAACGGCACGTGGCCGGCGATCGAGGAGCCGTCGGGGGCCTCGGCCTCGGCGCGGGCGGCACGGGTCTCGGCGGAACTGACGTCCACGACCGGCTCGGCCTGGTCGGACGCCAGGATCGCCCCGGCACCGACGATGCCGTCGAGGTTGTCGATGTGGGTCACGTGGTGGGCGCGGAGCGCTGCGAACTCACGTGCCTCGGGCAGGTCGGCGGACGACGAACGGAGCGACGTCGGCGACCGGAGCGACGTCCCGGGGCCGGAGGCCGGCGGGTCGACGCGCAGGTTGGTGGTGATGCGGGTCCGGCGGGGGGCCGGGGTGGCTGGGATCTCCGACGCCTCGCGCTGCCGGGGTGCGCAGATGTCGCAGAGCTCGGTGGGGAATCCGTGGATGCACTCGTCGGTCACGACTGTTGTGGGTCCTTCCGTGCCGTGTGGGGGTGGTCCGGCACGTCGACCAACGCTACGTCATCCGGACGGCCCCCGGGTCATTGTCGGTAGAGCAGTGCCCGGACCTCGGCCTCGGCGGACGCCAGGCGGTTCGGGTCGATGGTCTCCCCGTGGTCGTACGCGTCGAGCAACCGGGGGTCGATGTAGCTCTGTCGGCACACCGTCGGGGTGTTGCCGAGCTCGTCGCTGGCGGCCTTCACCGCGTGCGAGACGGCCTTCTTCCGCTTCGCCTGGGACGACTGCGGTCCGGTCTTCGCCAGGTCGACGGCGGCTGCGACCGTCCCGTGCAGGGTCCGGAAGTCCTTCGCGGTGAACTCGTCGCCCGCACGTTCCTTCACGTAGGCGTTGATGTCCTCGGCGGAGAGCGGCTCCCACTCCGCTCCGCGGCGCTCACGGAACGAGAGCAACCGCGCGTTGGGCCCGCGACGCTTCATGCCCGCGATCACCCGCGCCAGGTCGTGGTCGTGGATCGACGACGACCACTCCTGCCCGCTCTTGCCGGGGAAGTCGAGCTCGATGTCGTCGCCGGACACGTGTGCGTGCGCACAGAGCAGCGTGGACAGTCCCCGACTGCCGTGCTCGGTGGCGTACCGCTCGGACCCGACCCGGAGGGACCCCTGGTCGAGCATCCGGAACGCTGCTGCCAGCGCACGGCGGCGGTCCGGTTCGGGGCGACGGAGGTCCTGCGTGACCCCGCGGCGGGCGACCGGCAACGACTCGGCCAGTGCCAGCGCACGGTCGTACTTGATCCGGTCCATCCGTTCGCGCCAGGACGGGTGGTACATGTACTGGCGGCGTCCCGCGCCGTCCATGCCCGTCGCCAGGATGTGGCCGTTCTCGTACGGGGAGATCCAGACGTCGTCCCACGCCGGCGGGATCACGAACTCCTCGAGCCGACGGCGTTCGTCCGGGTCCGTCACGGTGTTGCCGTCGGGGTCGCGGAACGAGAAACCGCTTCCGGAACGGACGCGGTGGTAGCCGCGACCAGAGGTCGCGGATCTGCGGAGGCGTGTCACGACGTCGAGCCAACTCCGTGACGCCTGTGACGGGTCACGGGGCGGACTGGAGGCCCGTGGCGGGCCCCGCCCCGGTCCTCCTGTCCGGCGCCCCGTACGCGCGCCAGGGGCCGGACACGACGAAGCGGGGCCGGGCCCGAAGGCCCGACCCCGCTGTCGCAAGGAACCGGAGTTACTTGATGATCTTCTCGACCGTACCGGCACCGACCGTACGACCACCCTCACGGATGGCGAAACGGAGGCCCTCTTCCATGGCGATCGGCTGGATCAGCTCGACCGTCATGGCGACGGTGTCACCGGGCATGACCATCTCGGTGCCCTCGGGCAGCGTGATGACGCCGGTGACGTCCGTGGTGCGGAAGTAGAACTGCGGGCGGTAGTTCGCGTAGAACGGGTTGTGACGCCCACCCTCGTCCTTGGTCAGGATGTACGCGTTCGCCTGGAACTCGGTGTGCGGCGTGACCGAACCCGGCTTCACGACGACCTGGCCGCGCTCCACGTCCTCGCGCTTGAGGCCACGGATCAGCAGACCGGTGTTGTCACCGGCGACCGCCTGGTCGAGCAGCTTGCGGAACATCTCGATGCCCGTGACGGTGGTCTTCTGCGTCGCGCGGATGCCGACGATCTCGACCTCGGCGTTCAGGTTGAGCGTGCCACGCTCGACGCGACCGGTGACGACCGTGCCACGACCGGTGATCGTGAAGACGTCCTCGATCGGCATCAGGAACGGCTGGTCGGTGGCGCGCACCGGGTCCGGCACGTGCTCGTCGACCTGGGCCATGAGGTCCTGGACCGACTTGACCCACTTCTCGTCGCCCTCGAGCGCCTTGAGCGCCGAGACCTGCACGACGGGGGCGTCCTCGTCGAACTGCTGCGAGCCGAGGAGCTCGCGGACCTCGAGCTCGACGAGCTCCAGGATCTCCTCGTCGTCCACCATGTCGGACTTGTTCAGTGCGACGACGATGTAGGGGACGCCGACCTGGCGGGCGAGCAGCACGTGCTCACGCGTCTGGGGCATCGGGCCGTCGGTGGCGGCGACCACGAGGATCGCGCCGTCCATCTGTGCCGCACCCGTGATCATGTTCTTCACGTAGTCGGCGTGACCGGGGGCGTCGACGTGCGCGTAGTGACGCTTCTCGGTCTGGTACTCGACGTGCGAGATGTTGATCGTGATGCCGCGCTGGCGCTCCTCGGGAGCGTTGTCGATCTGCGCGAAGTCGCGGGCCTCGTTGAGGTCCGGGTACTGGTCGTGCAGAACCTTGGTGATCGCCGCCGTGAGCGTGGTCTTGCCGTGGTCGACGTGACCGATGGTTCCGATGTTGACGTGCGGCTTGGTGCGCTCGAACTTGGCCTTGGCCACTGTGGGTCCTCCTCAGGACTCGGGAGCGTCACCCCCGGCCGGCCCTGGATGGGCTCGGAACCGTTGGTGCGCGGTGTGTGTCTGTACTTTACTTGGTGGCGAGGGGCCCGTCGCCGGGCGCCCCCGCCTGTGGAGAAGCGCTGAGCGCTACTCCCCCGCGTTCTTCGCGATGATCTCCTCGGCGACCTTGGCCGGGACCTGGCTGTAGGTCTCGAAGGTCATCGAGTAGACCGCACGACCAGAGGTCTTCGACCGCAGGTCGCCGACGTAGCCGAACATCTCGGACAGCGGCACGCTCGCGCGGACCACCTTGACGCCCGAGGCGTCCTCCATCGAGGCGATCTGGCCACGACGGGAGTTCAGGTCACCGATGACGTCGCCCATGTACTCCTCAGGAGTACGGACCTCGACGGCCATGATCGGCTCGAGGATCGCCGGACCGGCCTTGCGAGCCGCTTCCTTGTAGGCGATCGAGCCGGCGATCTTGAACGCCATCTCGGACGAGTCGACGTCGTGCGCCGCGCCGTCCTTGAGGATGGCCTTCACGCCGACCGTCGGGTAGCCCGCCAGGATGCCGACCTGCATGGCGTCCTGGATACCGGCGTCGACCGACGGGATGTACTCGCGCGGGACACGGCCACCGGAGGTCGCGTTGACGAACTCGTAGACCTTCTCGCTCGTGACCTCCATCGGCTCGAGCGCGATCTGCACCTTCGCGAACTGGCCGGAACCACCGGTCTGCTTCTTGTGGGTGTAGTCGTAGCGCTCGACGATCTTGGTGAGCGTCTCGCGGTAGGCCACCTGGGGCTTGCCGACGCTCGCCTCGACGTGGAACTCACGCTTCATGCGGTCGACGAGGATGTCGAGGTGGAGCTCGCCCATGCCCTTGATCGTCGTCTGACCGGTCTCGGCGTTGAGCTCGACGCGGAACGTCGGGTCCTCTTCGGCGAGCTTCTGGATGGCCGTGGAGAGCTTCTCCTGGTCAGCCTTCGTGTTCGGCTCGATGGCGACCTCGATGACCGGCTCCGGGAACGTCATCGACTCGAGGACGACCTGGTTGGTCGGGTCGCACAGGGTGTCACCGGTGGTGGTGTCCTTGAGGCCGATGACCGCGTAGATGTGGCCAGCGGTCACGTTGGCGACCGGGTTCTCCTTGTTGGAGTGCATCTGGAAGATCTTGCCGATGCGCTCCTTCTTGCCCTTGGTCGAGTTGATGACCTGGGCACCGGACTCGATCGAGCCGGAGTAGACGCGCACGTAGGTCAGACGACCGAAGAACGGGTGCACCGCGACCTTGAACGCGAGGGCCGAGAACGGCTCGGACGCGTCGGGCTTGCGGATGATCTCCTTCTCCTCGTCCTTGACGTCGTGGCCGATCATCGGCGGCACGTCGAGCGGGGACGGGAGGTAGTCGATGACGGCGTCGAGCATCGGCTGGACACCACGGTTCTTGAACGCGGAACCGCAGAGGACCGGGTAGAGCGTGCTGCTCACCGTGAGGGCACGGATGGCTGCCTTGATCTCGGCGACCGAGAAGTCGGTGTCGCCCTCGAGGTAGCGCTCCATGAGGACGTCGTCCGCCTCGGCCACGCGCTCGATGAGCTTCTCGCGGTACTCGGCGGCACGGTCCTGCAGGTCGGCCGGGATCTCTTCGATCTCGTACTTCGCGCCCATCGCGACGTCACCCTTGGCGTCGCCGCGCCAGGTGAGTGCACGCATCTGGACGAGGTCGACGACGCCTTCGAACGAGCTCTCGGAACCGATCGGCAGCTGGAGCACGAGGGGTTCCGCGCCGAGGCGGTTCACGATGGTGTCGACGGTGTAGTAGAAGTCGGCGCCCAGCTTGTCCATCTTGTTGACGAAGCAGATGCGCGGGACGTCGTACTTGTCGGCCTGACGCCAGACGGTCTCGGACTGGGGCTCGACGCCCTCCTTGCCGTCGAAGACGGCGACCGCACCGTCGAGGACGCGGAGCGAGCGCTCCACCTCGACCGTGAAGTCCACGTGACCGGGGGTGTCGATGATGTTGATCTGGTTGTTGTCCCAGAAGCAGGTCGTCGCGGCCGACGTGATCGTGATGCCGCGCTCCTGCTCCTGCGCCATCCAGTCCATCGTGGCAGCGCCGTCGTGGACCTCACCGATCTTGTGCGTGATGCCCGTGTAGAACAGGATGCGCTCGGTCGTCGTGGTCTTGCCGGCATCGATGTGCGCCATGATGCCGATGTTGCGGACCTTGTTCAGGTCGGTGAGCACGTCCTGTGCCACAGGGTTCCTCCGGAAGAGTTGTAGGAGAGGTTGGCGGCCGTCCGGGCGCCGGGGTTCTTGACCACCGGCGCCCGGACGGTGCCGGGACTACCAGCGGTAGTGGGCGAAGGCCTTGTTCGACTCGGCCATCTTGTGCGTGTCCTCGCGGCGCTTGACCGCGGCACCGAGACCGTTCGACGCGTCGAGGATCTCGTTCATGAGACGCTCGGTCATCGTCTTCTCGCGACGGGCCTTGGCGTACGAGGTGAGCCAACGGAGCGCGAGGGTGTTCGCGCGGTGCGGCTTGACCTCGACCGGGACCTGGTAGGTCGAGCCACCGACGCGGCGGCTGCGGACCTCGAGGGTCGGACGGACGTTGTCGAGCGCCTTCTTCAGCGTCACGACGGCGTCCTGCTGGTTCTTGGCGGAAACGCCCTCGAGTGCACCGTAGACGATGCGCTCGGCGAGGCCCTTCTTGCCGTCGAGCAGGATCTTGTTGACGAGCTGGCTGACGATCGGCGCACCGTAGACCGGGTCGGCGACGACGGGACGCTTGGGGGCGGGACCCTTACGAGGCATCTAACTCAACCCTTCTTCGCGCCGTAGCGGCTACGAGCCTGCTTACGGTTCTTGACTGCCTGGGTGTCCAGGGCGCCACGGATGATCTTGTACCGCACACCCGGGAGGTCCTTCACACGACCGCCACGGACGAGCACCATCGAGTGCTCCTGGAGGTTGTGGCCCTCACCGGGGATGTAGGCCGTGACCTCGGTGCCGTTCGAGAGCTTGACACGAGCGACCTTGCGCAGTGCCGAGTTCGGCTTCTTGGGGGTGGTGGTGTAGACGCGGGTGCACACACCACGCTGCTGGGGGTTCGCCTTCAGGGCGGGCGCCTTGGTCTTGGTGACCTTCGGCGTACGACCCTTGCGAACCAGCTGCTGAATAGTAGGCAACTGTTCTCCTGGTTCTTCGCTCGTGCTCTCTGGCCGGCGCGTTCCGCCGGCTTCCTCGTCCCACGCTGAGCACCGCCGGACGGCGGGTGTTCGAGTGGGGGACGGAGTGGTCCGGCTGGGCGATCCCGCTCGCCGGACTTTTCGGGCGCGCCCGAGGGCGCACACCCGGTAGAGACTACCCGCGTAACGGGACGAAATCAATCCGGGTCACCCCGGGAACCGACACCGTCATGAGCCGGTGTCGGAAGACCCGTTGCCCACCGCCGAGCGGAACGTGGCACCGTCGCTCGAGAAGCCGGTGACGTACCCGCTCGCGTTCACGTTGAGCGGCCCCGCGGACGCCGTTCCGGTGCCGCCGGCACCCGAGATGTCGGCCGTGTACTTCGCCCGTCCGAACGTCGTCGTCGTGATCAACCAGCCGTTCGTCGTCCAGCTGCCGACCCGGACGGTGGGCCGCGTCTCGAGTGTCCACTTCTGGTTCGAGTACGTGTAAGCGGGGTTCTGCCCGTACGCGTAGAAGCTGCACCCGGCGGGGGCGGCGTCGGTGGAGGCGATGCAGCCGTCCACCCAGGCGTCCACCGCTCGCTTGGCGGCCTGCTGCCCGGCGGTGGTCAGGGTCGTGGTCATCTGCACCGGGCTCGAGGTCGACCGTCCGAACCCGCTGACGCTCGCCGATCCCCCGCTGGCCGTGGTCCACTTGTCACCGTCGAAGGCGACGTCGTAGGTCCCGGGCAGCGCGCGGAGGCTCACCGTGCCGTCCTTCGCGGTCTTCACGTCCCGGCCGGCGACCGTGACCCCAGCACCGGACGGACCCCGCACGGCGACGTCGACCGATCCGAGCTCCGGGGCCTGCAGCTCCCAGACCGGGAACACGCCCCAGTCCGTCCCGGTCTTGTCCAGCGTGAAGGTCGCGGCGACGTCCTGCCCGCCCTGGCGCAGGTACGCGCGGACCGTCGCGGTGTCGCCCTCTGTCCGCGTCGCGGCGACGCGGTAGCCGGTGACCTTGTCCGATGCCTTCGCGTAGGCGGCTTCGCCGAGCAGCACGTCGGTCTTCTCGCGCTCGATGCCCGCGTCGTCGAGGGCGTCGGCCACGCGTCCGGCCGTCAGGTCGTCGAGGAACGCCCGCACCGGACGGTCAGCAGAGTGCGAGGAGGAACCGATCGAGTACCCGACGATCCCGGCGACGAGCAGCAGGACGACCGCCGTGCCGCCCGAGACGATGCCGATGAGCTGACCGCGGCGGAGCTTCCGGCGAGGACGCTGCGACACCGGCCCGGACATCCCGGGGAACCCGGGGGCTCCTGCGGCGGGCGTTCCGTCGGTGCCGCGGATCGAGTCCACCGGCGGGACGGCGCCCCAGCCGCCCTGCTGGTCCGGATCCTGCGCGTGCTGGTCGCTCATCGTTCCCCCGTTGCGTGTGCGTCGTGCCCTGCGAACACTACCGTCCGGCGGGTTCCTCGCCCGCGTTCGTCCGGTCGCGCCCGGAGCGCTCGTCGGGGCCGTCCGGACGCGTCGCTGCACCGCCCGAGCCGCCGGCGGTCCGCGCCTGGTGTCGGGCCATCGTGATCCCGCCGAGCACCGACAGGAGCGCTACCACAACGGACCCGACCACGAACGGCCCGAGGGCGTACCCCGCGGGGAAGACGAGGAGCTCCGTCGCGTCCGAGCGGATGAGCGCGTAGCCCACGGCCCCGACGCCGAGCATGACCAGGTAGACCGTCGCAGCGGCCACCAGGGCCGTCACGCCGGGGTTGCCGTCACGCGCACCCGCCATGGTCGCGAGGAAGACCACCACCGCGGCGCCGACCACCATCGCGGGCCCGAGGTACGGGGTGGCGTCGGGCTGCGAGATGACCTCGACGTCGGCGAGCAGGGCTTCGAAGCCCGTGACGGCGATCACGAGCGCGATGAAGAGGACGGACGTCATCGTCGCGATCAACCACCGGGACATGCGCCGATCGTATCGCCGTCCGGCTGGTCAGCGAGCGGGTTCGGCGTGGCCCGTGTCGTCTGCGTGCTCGCGACGGTCCGCCCGGTCGGACTGCTCCTGCGCGGCGGCGACCAGGGCGAGCGCGATCGTCGCCGTGATGATCGGGACGGTCTCCGTCATGGGGGCGGGCGCAGCATCCGGCGTCTTCTCGTCCGTCGCGTCCGTCGCGTCGTCGGACTGGAGGCCCGTGGCGGCGTCCGCCTCGGCGGTGTCCTCCGGCTCGTGGTCACGCAGCGCCGGGCCGATGACCGGCAGGACCCCGGTGGTCGCGGCCGGTTCAGCGTGCAGGACCGGCGGCTCGGTGGGCACGTATCCGTCGCGCTTCGCCGCGCGACGCGCTCGGCCCATCTTCACCAGGACGACGACGGCGACGATCGCCCAGATCCCGTTGACGATCGTCGAGGGCACGGCGTGGTGTGCGGCGACGTTGATCGCCACCGCGAGGCCACCGACCAGGTTGAACAGCTGGTAGAGCGGGCCGTTCGGGATCTTGCCGGTCGAGAACAAGATGTAACCGGCTAGAACGGTTACGGCACCGAACCAACCGAGGAATTCCACGATTCCGACCAACACGCGCGACTCCGGGCACGACGAGGAACGGCCGGTTCGAGCCGACCGTTCGAGCGGGGATGAACAGCCGCGATCACGGCGTCTGGTGCATCGTAATCACAACGACGGGTGTCGCGGAAGTGGGGTCGGCGTGGCGTGGCCGACCCCGGTCCGTGGGGGCGGGGTCAGCCCTTCGCGGCGGTGTCCGACTCGGCGGTCAGGACGTACACGTAGCCACCGAACGTCCACGTCGTCGTCGCAGCCGCCGCGGCTGGGTCGGTGGAGTCCTGCGAGACGGAGGAGGACACCGTGGTGACGAGGAAGAGTCGAGCGCCGTCCTGCAGGCCCCCGACGAAGGACAGGGCCTGGTCGAACGACCCGTCGACCGACACCGAGACGGGGATGGCCGAGAAGTTGGCGGCCGAGATCGCGGGATCGGTCAGCGGTGCCGTCGCTCCGTCGGTCGCACCGGTGGTCGGTTCGGCGGTCGCGCCATCGGTGGCTTCGGCCGCCGCGTCGGTGGCGGCGGCAGGCGCGGTGTAGGCAACGGCGTCCGAGGTCGTGATCGCCGACACCTTCACGCCCGCCTTCGCGGCCACGCTGTCGACCGCGCCGTAGAAGGACGACATGCTCGCGCTCGAGGGCACCGAGGCGGTGAGTGCGGCGAGCTCCGCCTTGAGCTTCGGGAGGGACTCTGCCCGTTCCTTGAGCCGTGCGAGCTCCGCCGCCGTCGTCCGGTTCGTCGCGTCCACCGTCACCTGGTCGGTGCGGTCGCTCGCGGCCTGTGCGAGATGTGGCTGCACACCGAGGAAGAACCCCGCGAGCGCCACCACGACCATCGCCACGACGGCGAGGAGCATGTTGAGTCGGTTGCGGGTCATCTCACTCGCCCTTGTCCTGGTACTTGCCGTCGAAGGCGGCCTGGTCGACGTGGATCGTCATGTTCACGGTGTAGGTACCGGTCGTCGGGTCGAGCGTGACCGAGTTCGCGGTCGCGTCGACGAAGCCCTTGAGCCCCTTGACGGCATCGAGCCACGACGGAACGGACGGCAGCGTCGGACTCTGCGCGTCGATGGTCAGGGTCGCGACACGCTGCCCCTGGAGCGGGGTGTCGGCCTGCGCGTAGGTCTCCAGCGGCGTGGCGGAGTCGATCGCGACGCCGGTGATCTCGACGCCCGCGGGGAGCGACGCCTTCAGCGAAGCGAGGTACGGCTGCCAGGCGATCTCCGTGGCCCCACCGACCGACTGCGCGGCTTCACGCAGCGCGGTACCTGCCTCCGTGTCCCGGACCTCGCGGTAGCTCGCCTGCTGCTGCAGGAGCGACAGGGTCTCCTCCTGCGCGTGGGTCAGGTCGTCGTGGGCCTGGCTGGACAGGAGGCTGGCGCCGGCGGTCGCGATCCCGACCACGATCGCCACGAGGACGACGCCGGCCCACATCCGACGGACGACACGGCGACTGCGTCGGTCGGCGAGGACCTCGGTGGGCAGGAGGTCGACGCTGGGGCGGCCCCCGACGACGATCTCGTTGGGGGCGGTGCGACGCTGGCGCTTGACGCGCTCGGCAGTCTCCGCGGCGACACGCAGGGCGGGGTCGGGCGCCGCTCCTCGGCGGCGACTCCGTCCAGCACGCGAGGGCTTCGACCTGGTCGTCTGGCTCATGCTGCCTTCCCTCCCGCGGCGAGTCCCCATGCGACCGCGATCGATGCCCCGTGTGCGTGCAGGTCTTCGACCCGGATGGACTTCGCGAGCGCGACGTTGGCGAACGGTGCCCCGAACCGGACGGGCGTCCGGGTGAACTCCGAGAGCGCTGCGGCGAAGCCGGGCAACGCAGCTGCACCACCGCAGAGCAGGATCTCGCCGACGGGTTCGGCGGGGTGTGTGTTGACGAAGTAGTTGACGGTGTTGCGGAGGCTGGAGAGCAGTTCGCCCATCGTCTCGCGGACCGCCGCCACCGCGAGCGCGTCGTCGCCCGTCCGCGCCCGCTCCGGATCCATGCCGAGGTGGCGCTTGACGGCTTCGGCCGCTCCCTCGTCGATCGTCAGCCGACCGGCGAGGAGCCGCGTGATGTCGTCACCGCCGGTCGGCACGATGCGGACGAACTTCGGGACGCCGTCGGTGACGATGACGACGGTCGTCGTGTTGCCGCCGCACTCGACGATGGCGACCGTGCCAGACCGGTTCGCCGGCGCCAGCACGCGTGCCAGGGCGAACGGGATGAGGTCGACGCCGACCGGCTTGAGGCCCGCGTTCTGCACCGCGCGGATGTTGGCGAGCACGGCGTCCTTCACCGCGGCGACGAGGAGACCGCTCACTGTGGGGCCGTTCTCGCCCGTCTCCTCGCTCGTCGGGTAGAAGTCGAGGATGGCGTCGCCCACGGGCACCGGGAGCATGTCCTGCACCTGGAAGGGCAACGATTCGCGGATCTGCGCGATGGGGGCCTTCGGGACCGTCAGGTCGCGCGACAGCACCCGCTGGTTGCCCATGCCGAGCACGACGTCCTTCGAACGGAAGCGCCCGAGTGACCAGAGCTGTCGGAGCGCGCCCGCGACGGTGTTCGGCTCGAGCACCTCCCCCTGCTTCGTCGCGCCCGGGGGCACGGGGACCTCGGCGAACCGCAGGATCGTCGGCCTCGGCTTGTCGGCGTCCTGGACCTCGACAGCACGGATCGCGGCGGCGCCGATGTCGACGCCCACGATGCTCTTCGACATGGGTGGTCCTTCCGTGACCGTCTTCGGGTCGGTCTGGTGGGTCAGCGCGCGACGAGGCGTCAGGCGAGTCCGAGGAGGCGCAGGTAGCCGTCCCAGGCGGGGGCACCGACGGCGATGCCGAGCCAGGCACCCGCGAGCATCCAGGGGCCGAACGGGATCCCGCTGCGACGGCCCGCCCGGCGCACGACCAGGAGGACGACTGCGAAGGTACCTCCGAGCAGGAACGCCGCGAAAGAACCCACTGCGAGGGGTCCCCATCCGAGGTACGCGAGCACGAGGCCAAGCACGCCGGCGAGCTTGACGTCCCCGAGCCCCATCCCGCCGGGCACGGCCAGCGCGAGCGCGAGGTAGGTGCCACCGAGGACGACCAGGCCGATGAGCCCCCGGAGCGCGGCACCCCAGTCGCCGGACACCGCCGACGCCGCCAGCAGGAGCACGGGCAGCACGATGTAGGCCGGCAGCACGATCCGGTTCGGCAACGTGTGGGTGTCGAGGTCGATGAGCGTCAACGAGATGCTGATCGCCATCAGGTACAGGAGTGCGACGAGCAGGATCGCAGCGCGGATCGTTCCGGGGACGCCGTCCGGTGCCACCAGCGGCGACCACGGTGCGAGTACCGAAAGTAGCGTCACCGCGACGAAGAGGAGGCCCGTTGCGGCTTCGACGAGCGGGTACCGGGCCGAGATGGGCGCGCCGCAGTCGCGGCACCGGGCCCGCAGGACGAGCCAGGAGACCACGGGCACGTTGTCACGGTTTCGAATCTCGTGACCGCACCCGGGGCAGGAGCTGGCGGGCGCGACGACGGACATGCCCGCGGGCACCCGGTACACGACGACGTTCAGGAACGACCCGATCGCGAGGCCGAGCACACCGACCAGCACGGCGACGAGGGGCGCCACACCGGCGAGGGAAGTCACGGTCACTTCCCCGTCGGGGTGCCGTCGGCGCGGAACGCCGTGGCCGACTCGGTCTCGGTCGTCACGCCGTACGTCGTCGACACGGGCTGGAGGAACTTCGGCGGGGCCGAGGTCTTCAGCCTGGTGTCGTAGGCGTACGCCTTCGCGTAGCCGGTGAGGTACGAACCGTACGAGGTCCGCACCGAGCCGCGGAACTGCTGCGCGATCGAACCGTAGATCGTCAGGACGCCGAGGTTCGACCCGAACGCGCTGTTCTGCACGTTGAAGGTGCCGAGGTTGCTCGCGATGGCGGCATCGATCTCGATGTTCCGGGTCGGGGCGAGGTTGGCGGACGAACCCGACGAAGTGGAGCACGTGCTGCTCGTCCCGGAGGAGCACGAGATGGGGTTGTAGACGGACACTGCTCGCTGCCCCACGAGGCCGAGCATGTCGTCCGAGCCACGCCCGTTCTGGTAGACGATGCTCCCGGTCACGTAGACGAAGTTCTCGGCGGCCAGGGTCATCTGCCCTCCGAACGAACCCGACACGAAGACGTCGCCGTTCCGGCATCCGTAGTACCCGGAGTCACCGAGGCTGCCGGTGAACTCGTTGCTCTTCGGGTAGCCGAGTCCGTTCCCGTAGTCAGAGGTGGTCTTGCCGCTGGCGTCCTTCACGTTCTGCTGGCAGTAGACCGGCGAACCGGCGTTCACGGTCCCGTTCACGGTTCCGCCCGGGGGCGGTGTCGTGTTGGGCGCCCAGTAGTTGGGATCTCCGCTGGCGCTGGGGACCGTCTGCACGAAGACCAGGTTCGACGGCAGGGTCGGGATGACCGCTCCCGCTCCGGTCAGCGCCGAGACCGATCCACAGAGTGCGTCGTTCGTGCTGCCGCTGGTGATCGTGCCGTTCGCGGCGCCGGAGAGCTGCGTCTTCTTCGTCCACGGTGAGACGACGCGCATCTTGCCACCCGACAGGAAGGTGATCGACGTCGGCCCGGTGTAGATGCAGCCGGGCTTCGCGACCTTGTCGGGGATGTCCGTCCGTGCCTCCTGCTTCATGTTCGCGTTCGTGCTCGGCATCGGGAGGGTGCCCCTGGTCTGGATCAGACCGCCGTTGAACTTCGTCGAGGTCCGGCACGACGAGTCGACCTTCGTCTCCTTGCTCGTGTAGAAGAAGTCGGCTGCTCCGGTGTCGTACACGGCCTGGTTGAACGTCGCACCGCATGCGGTGATGACGTCGTTCGTCCGGACGGGGCCGTCGAGCGTGTCACCCGCACCGAACTGCACCGCGTCGCAGCTGGTGTAGTAGTTCCAGTTGCTGTCGTTGCGGTGTGCGGAAGTACACCGCGTCGTCGTCGGAGCGCCACTCGTCGTCGTGGTGGTCTCACCGGTGAGGCCGGGGTCCTGCGACTCGTAGTTCGTGAACCAGAGGTAGTTCACGAAGCCGTCACCGCGCAGGTCGACGACGAGCGTCCGGGTCGCGTCGTCCGCCTTGCCGGTGACACGGAGACGGACCTTGCCGGTGTTCGCGTAGGCGGAGTTGTCGACCTCGTACCGGTAGAACTGATCGGTGCTCCCCACGACCGGTGCCCAGGTTCCGCCCACGGTCGTTCCGAAGGCCTTGTTCGCGGTGTCGGTGGAGTACGTGCTCTCACCCGAGAACGGGGTCCGCACCCCGTACTTCACGTACGCGTTGTCCGCCGCGAGACGTCCCTGGTAGTCAGACAGGCCGGCGTACGCCGCAGCCATCGCCTTGTTGTAGTCGTCGTCGTTCGACGCCTTCGTCGCGCCGCTCGTCGCGGTCGCGACCACCAGCGAGAGCACGATCATGAGCACCGCGCCGAGGCCGATGACGGCCGCGAGCGCCACGCCACGTTCGTCGTCACGGCTGCGGAGGGCACGGACAAGTCGGATGAGCATCATGACTCCGTCGCTGCGCCGTAGTCGAGGTTGCGCAGGTTGATGTTCGCTTGGAAGGTGGTGTCGTTCGCGGTCGTCCCCGTCACGGATCCGACCGTGAGCGTCACGTCGACCGATCGGATCGAGTCGAGGGTTGCGGCTGTCGGGGTGACGATGCCATCGGCGGCGTTCCGGTAGCTGAACAGCGGGCTGCTGCCGGCGCTCGTCCGGATGACGTCGGCCAGCACGATGGTCTTCGTCGTACCGGTGAACGTGCAGTACCCGTTCGCCGGGCAGTCGCCGCGCTGGAGCTGCATGCGGAGCTTCGTGCCCTGGGTGTCGATCGTGACCTTGGTGAGCCCGGCCCGGGAGGTGGAGAGGTCGACGCCGGAGTAGAACCGCATGCTCGTCGCCGTCGCACTCTCGAACGCCGCCAGGTTCGTCGTCTTCGTCAACTGCACGCGGGACGCTTCGCGCAGGTACCGGCTCACCTGCGTCATGGAGGTCGTGCCCTGCCGCGTGCTGTCGTTGACCGACGAGACCGTCCGCTGGGCCTTGATCATCGAGACGAAGAAGCTCCCGACCAACGTGAGCAGCAGTGACGTGACGAGCATCGCCACGAGGAGCTCGACGAGCGTGATGCCCCGTTGCTCCGAGTGGAGACGATGGATGATCGCCCGCATCAGCTGACCGGCCTGGGATCGACCATCACGGCACCACTCCGGACGGCGCCGTTCGTGACCATCGCGGCGTTCTCGTTCGTCAGGGCGAGCGCGTTCGTGGTGGATCCGGCCGTGTCCCCGGAGTAGAGCTTCCAGGTCCCCCACGGCAACGCGATCGACGCAGTTCCCGCTGCGAGCTTCGGGAACTGCAGGGTCATCCCTGCGGCGCAGCCCGGGTCGCCGTTCACGGGCGTCGTCGTCTTCGCGGTCAGGAACTTGCCCGCCGTCAAGCCCGAGAGCTTGACCGCCCCCATCTGCACGGTGATCGTCGCCTTGTTGTTCAACGGTTCGGAGGGTGTCCCGACCTTCGACTTCGCATTCGGGGTCGTCCAGGACCCCGGCTCCGGGCTGAGACAGGTCGACGACGAGGTACCCGACGCGTCGACGACGTACGACCCGGCGACCACCCGGTAGCTTCCGTACGGGAACAGCGACGCCGACCCGGCGGTGTTCGTCAGTTGGGTGGTGCCGGAGGTCGGGTTGATGAGCGTCGTCGGCATGTTGGTGGGGAGCATCGCGCCCACGTCCGGGGTGGAGGCGTACGTGAACGTGTACTTCGCTGCCACGTCGAAGCTGAACGCGGCAGCCCCGGAGGCGCCCGCAGCGACGGTGATCGTCTGCGATGACGGGCTGACCTGCTGGTTCGAGTCGACGTAGCCACTCCGAGCGATCTTCACCGAGTACGTGCCGGGAGCGACTCCGGAGACGTAGGTGCACCCCTCAGCATCGGTTGCGGGCATGGTGACCCCGTCGGGGCCGGTGACCGTCGGGATGATCCCGGCAACCCCGACGCCGTTCGCGTTCGTGACCCCGATCAGGATCGAACCCGTGCTGTCCGAGTTGATGTTCGTCAGCGGAGCGATGGCGCTCGACATGGTGACCTGCTGCGAGCCGGACGACGATGCACTCGTCTTCCAGCCGACCGTGACGGTGACGGCTTTGTAGGACAGCACGCCTTCGCCGGTGCCGCAGGCCGTCGCGCTTCCCGAGGACCGGGTCCACGACACCTTGCGCGTGAGGGCGAACGTCTGGTTACCGACCTTCGGCGAATCGGTACCGCTCTTGATGTCGAAGATGCTCGGGAGGTCGCGGAGGCCGTCGATGTCCTCCATCGCGATCGTCGAGGCGACCTCTCGAGCACGGGTGTCCTTCGAGAGCACGAGAGAAGCGGTGATGCCGGCGGCGATGCCGGCTGCGATCAGGGCGAAGATCGTCATGGCGACCATCACCTCGATGATCGTGAAGCCGTCGTCGGCCTCACGGGCGGAACGCAGTCGCTCGGCGATGCGCGAGATCATGTCGTCCCTTCTGGCCGGAGTGGAAGTAGGTCAGGGCGGACGGTGACCCACAGGTCAACGTCCGCCCCGACTGTCGTTTTACGGGGTCTACTTCTTTGTGAAGACGCCCGCAGCGCAGGTGCCCTCGACAACACCGGCAGCGTCCGTAGCGCCGAAGGTCTTGCCGGTCGCCTTGCTCGTGCCCTGGATGCAGAAGAGGGTCTTGTCGGTGCTGGCCGTGTAGGTCAGCGTCGTGTCTGCTCCGACGGTTGCGCCCGCCTTCTTGTACTCAGCGGTGGTGATGTCCGTCTTGTCAGCGGGGTACGTGGCGTCACCGTTCGTCGCGATGCTCACCACGGCGGTCTTCGCACTCGTGACGTCCGACTTGACGGCCGAGTCCTTCGCGTTGTTCTGCACGCCGATGTACACCGGGATGGCGATCGCGGCGAGGATGCCGATGATGATGACGACGACGAGGAGCTCGATGAGCGTGAAGCCCTTCTCGCCGTCCTTCAGGAGACCCTTGCGGCGAGCGTCGAGCTTGCCCATGAGAGCGAAGTACATGGTTTTTCCATTCTGCGGGGAATGTCGGGGAAATGGGTTCGGGGCTTGCTCGGCCGCCGCAGATCAGCGTATTGGGGGCGCATCCAGTGGCCAATCCCGAGAACGGGGGCCATGCTGGGCGCAAAACACCCCCAGTGCGGGGGAGGGTCGATATCGACAATGCCCCCGCATGGGGGTGGAATGACTAGGAAGCGTTCTGCACGACGTTGGTGATCTGGAAGATCGGCATGTAGAGCGCGATGATCATCCCGCCCACCACCACCCCCAGGAAGGCGATGAGCAGGGGCTCGATCAGCGAGGTCAGGGCGTCGGTGGTCGCCTCGACTTCGGCGTCGTAGAACACCGCGATCTTCTCGAGCATGACCTCGAGGGAACCGGCGTCTTCACCGACCGCGACCATTTGCGTCACCATCGGCGGGAAAACAGATTGTGCGGCGAGCGGCACCGCAATCGATTCGCCTTTCCGCACGGCTTCGGCGACATTGTCGAGCGCACGCTTCACGACGAAGTTGTTCGACACTTCCCCGACGATCCGCAATGCCTGCAGAATGGGAACACCCGCGCCGATCATGTTCGAGAAGTTGCGCGCGAACCGAGCGATGACGATCTTCTTCTGCAGCGGGCCGAAGACCGGCAGTTTCAAGGTGATCGGATCGATGAACGCCCGGACGCGTTCGGTGTTCTTGTTCGCCCGCCACCAGAGCCACGCCAGCACGACGACGATCGCGAGCGGGATCGCGACGTACCGCATGGCGTGCGAGAGGGAGACGAGGATCTGCGTCGGCAGCGGGAGCGTTCCGCCGAGCGACGAGAACATGTCCTGGAAGATCGGGACGATGAAGATGAGCATGATGGCGACCGCCACCAGTGACATCACGAGCACGACCACCGGGTAGGTCATCGCCGACTTGATCGTCGAGCGGAGCTTGTGCTCCTTCTCGAAGTTCGTCGCGATGGAGTCCATCGCCTGGTCGAGGAAGCCGCCGGTCTCCCCCGCACGGATCATGTTGATCATGATCGGCGGGAAGTCGACCGGGTACTTCGCGACGGCGTCGGAGAACGAGACGCCGCGCTCGACGTCGTCACGGACCTTGCCGAGGATGTCCTTGAGCTTCTTGTTCTCGGTCTGGTCGGACAGGATCGTGAGGGTCCGCAGCAGCGAGAGGCCCGAGGTGAGCATCGTCGAGGCCTGCCGCGACATGATCGCGAGGTCCTTGAGCCCGACGCCCTTCTCGAACCCGGGGATCTTGATCTCGGTCTGCAGCCCGGTGCCGGCCTTCGCCTCGGTGATGGCGATCGGCGAGACGCCCATCCCCCGGAGGCGCTGGACGACGGCCCCTTCGGACGCGGCGTCGAGGCGGCCCTTCACGAGCTTGCCGGCGCCGTCGCGCCCGCGGTAGTCGAACGCGAGTGACATCAGTAGCCTCCGGAGAACTTGTCGCCGAAGTCGATGCCGCTGGCGGCGATCGCGGCGGCCGAGGAGTCGGACGGGGACTCGACGCGCTGGACGAGCCGGTCGAAGCCCTCTTCGTCGTGGACCTTCTCCATCGCGGCCTTGCGCGAGATGGTGCCGACGTTGACCAGTTCGGCGAGGTCCTGGTCCATGGTGTGCATGCCGAGGTCACGGCCGGCCTGCATGGCCGAGGTGATCTGGTACGTCTTGCCCTCGCGGATGAGGTTGCCGATGGCCGGGGTGATCGTCATGATCTCGGTGGCGACGACCCGACCGACGCCGTTGGCCTTCGGGACGAGGGTCTGGCAGACGACGCCCTGCAGGGTGGCCGCGAGCTGGGTGCGGATCTGCCCCTGCTGGTGCGGCGGGAAGACGTCGATGACGCGGTCGATCGTGCCGGGTGCGCTCTGCGTGTGCAGGGTGGCGAACACCAGGTGCCCGGTCTCGGCGGCGGTGAGCGCGACGGAGATGGTCTCGAGGTCGCGGAGCTCACCGATCAGGATGACGTCGGGGTCCTGCCGCAGCACGTGCTTGAGCGCCGAGGCGAAGGAGTGGGTGTCGGCGCCGACCTCGCGCTGGTTGATGATCGACCGCTTGTGGTCGTGCATGAACTCGATCGGGTCCTCGACCGTCACGATGTGGTCGGCACGGCTCTCGTTGACCAGGTCGATGAGCGCGGCGAGGGTGGTCGACTTGCCCGAGCCGGTCGGGCCGGTGACGAGGACCAGGCCACGGGGCAGGCCGGCGAAGTCGCCGACGTGCGCGGGGATGCCGAGCTGCTTGAGCGTCTTGATCCTGGTGGGGATGATGCGGAACGCCGCACCCCAGTTGCCGCGCTGCTGGTAGTAGTTCACGCGGAAGCGGTACTCCGGCGACAGCGAGTACGCGAAGTCGAGTTCCTGGTCGTGGTCGAACTGCCCGGCCTGTTCGGCGGACAGCAGCGTCTTGAGTGCCGCGATGACCTTGCCACGCGACCACGCGCCTCCGGGTACGGCCGGCCGGAGCGAGCCGTCGACGCGGACGGTGGGCGGGGCGTCGGCCGTGACGTGCAGGTCGGAGGCCCCCTGGTAGACGACCTGCGCCAGTGCGGTGATGAGGTCGGGGTCGGCGACCTCACGCGCGTGCCGGGCGAAGTCGATGTCGCCGGCCGATGCCGCGGCGGGGGCGGGAACCGGAGCGGGTGCCGCCGGTGCGGCGTGGTGGGCGCCGCTGTAGGCGATGGCCGGCAGCTGCTGGGTCGCTGGCTCGGCGTACCCGTAGGTGGCGGTCGAGGACGGCACCGCGGCGGGCGGCGTCGCCGGGGCGGTGGCGGACTGCCCCACGGGCGCAGCGACCGGACCGCCCACGGACCCGGCGATCGGGCTGGCCACGGGCGTGCCGGTGGGCGCGGGCCACACCGCCGAGTCGTCCGTCAGGTCGTAGACCTGCTCGGGCGGGGCGGCAGCGGCAGCGGCCAGACGCGCGGCACGGCGGGAGCCGACCTCGGCGCCGGGGGTGCCGGGGTGCCATCCGGCGACGGGCTCGTCGCCGGGCATGGTGATGTCGTACACGGAGTCGGTCATCTGCTCGTCCTGTTCCCCGGTCACGCGACGACGCGCAGGATCTCGTCGACGCTCGTCATGCCGAGCTTGACCTTCTCGAAGCCGTCCTGGCGGAGCGTGAGCATGCCCTGCTGCTGGGCGACGCGACTGATCTCCGCGCTCGAGGCACGACCGACGGCGAGCCGCTCGATCTCCTCGGTGACGGTCATGACCTCGTGCAGGGCGATGCGGCCGCGGTAGCCGGTGTTCGAGCACACCGCGCAGCCGACCGGGGCGAAGAACGCGGGCATCTCGTCGCCGGGCGCCAGGAACCCGAGTGCCCGGAGCTGCTCGATCTCGTACACGGCGGGCGCCTTGCACCGGTCGCACAGTCGGCGGGCGAGCCGCTGGGCGACGACGGAGTCGAGGGCGGATCCGACCAGGAACGGTTCGATGTCCATCTCGGTCAGGCGGGTCACGGCCGACGGAGCGTCGTTGGTGTGCAGGGTCGAGAGCACGAGGTGCCCGGTGAGCGACGCCTCGATCGCGATCTGCGCGGTCTCGTGGTCGCGGATCTCACCGAGCAGCACGACGTCGGGGTCGGATCGGAGGATCGAGCGGAGCGCGGACGCGAACGTCAGGCCGGCCTTCGGGTTGACCTGCACCTGGTTGATGCCGGCCATCCGGTACTCGACCGGGTCCTCCACCGTGATGACGTTGATCTCGGGCTTCGCCACGGCGTTGAGGGTCGTGTACAGCGTCGTCGACTTGCCCGAACCGGTGGGACCGGTGACCAGGATCATGCCGTACGGCTTCGAGTAGGACCGCTGGTACGCCTGGAAGTTCTGCTCGAGGAGGTTGAGGTCCTTGAGGGTCAACGAGGTGTTCGTGTTGTCGAGGATCCGCATGACGACCTTCTCGCCCCACACGGTGGGCAGCGTCGCGACGCGGAGGTCGATCTGCCGGCCGCCGTGCCGCACGGACATGCGGCCGTCCTGCGGCTTGCGACGCTCGGCGATGTCGATGTCGCTCATGATCTTCAGGCGGCTGATCACGCCGTTCTGGATGTTCTTCGGCGCCGGCGCCATCTCGTGCAGCACGCCGTCGATGCGGTACCGGATCCGGACCTCGTGCTCGCCGGGCTCGATGTGGATGTCGGATGCGTGGTCCTGGATGGCCTGCGACACGAGCAGGTTCACGAAGCGGACGATCGGCACGTCGTCGAGGGCGCCGTCGGCGATGTCGACCTGCGCCTTCGAGGTCGTCGACGCTTCTTCTTCGAGCGACGACGTCAGGTCGTTCAGCTCGTCGTCGGCGCGCAGGTACCGGTCGAGGGCAGCGACGAGGTCACGCTCCTCGACCTGCAGCGGCTTGATCGCCCGGCCGGACGCCGTCCGGGCGTCGTCGATGGCGAGCACGTTCGTGGGGTTCACCATCGCGAGGATGAGCAGGTCGCCCTCGAACCCGACACCGAGCACGCCGTGGCGACGGCACAGTGCCGCCGGCAGGATCGACACCGCGGTGCCGTCGACCGGGTAGTCGCTCAGCGGGACGGTGCGGGAGTTGTTCGACGCGGCCCGGGCGGTGATGAACTGGGCCTCGCTCACGACGCCCTGGTCGACCAGGCCGCGGATGGCGCGCTCGTCGAGGTCCTCGTCACCCGTCATCGCATCGAGGTGCTCGATCGGCAGGGCGCCGTTCAGGATGAGGATCTCGGACAGGGTCGCCATGAGTCCCGTGCCTCCTTGGACTCGCGCACGGCGAGACGTCGTCGGGTGATGCGCCACCAGGGATGTGGCGCCCGACCACGCTACTTCTGGGGCCCTCGCCGACCGCAGTCCCAGAAAGAGGGGGCGGAGGGGGTCCGGCTGCACCCAGAACTGGGGTCCACGACCGGTTCGGCCCCGGTCCGGGGGACGCCTCGGCCGGTTCGCGGTGGTCGTCGCAGGGTGCATGTCCGCCAGCCTCCCGGACCCCGCACCGTTCCCGGAGTCCTGGCGAGCGGTCCGTGGAGAACGTCGGCGTCACACGGGGGTGTGGAGGAACAAGGTCACCGTCCGCCGCGGGCCGGACAGCGCGGCACCGCGGAATCCCTCTCGACGCGCGCCCCCACCCGGGCACATGATGAGTCATGGACATCACGAGCGTGACCGTGGGGTTGCCCGTCAGCGACATCGAGGCGTCCTGCCTCTGGTACGGCGCGGTCTTCGAGCGCACCGAGCCGGACCTCGAGCCCGAGGACGGCGTCGCCGAGTACGAGGTCGGCGGCATCTGGATCCAGCTCTACGTCGACGAACAGGCCGAGGAGAACCCGGTCAGCGTCCGCTTCGGCGTCGACGACGTCGCCGCGCAGCACGCACGCATCGGCGCGCTCGGCATCGACATCGGCCCCGTCGAGTGCGTCGACGGGGCGGTCGACTGGTTCGACGTCCGCGACCCCGACGGCAACGTGCTGAGCCTGTTCTCGCTGGTCGACGAGACCGGTCGCGGTTCCGGCCGCGACAACGGCGCGGGCCGCGCGCTCTAGCCGCGACCCCACGGCGGACGGGAGGCCCGTGGCGGGCCCGCACCGCGCCTCCAGGCCGTCACGTGGTGACGACACGACGAAGGCCCCGCCTCCTTGCGGAGACGGGGCCTTCGTGGGATCACATCAGGCTCAGTTGTACGTGCCCGGCGTGAAGTCGTCCGACGAGAAGCTGTCGAAGTCGACGAAGCTCAGGTCGGCGTCCGAGAACGACGAGTCGTCAGCGAAGATGCGGTTGGGGTACCGCTCCGCCTTCGCCTCTTCGGTCGCGTTCACGTCCACGTCACGGTACCGGCTGAGGCCCGTCCCGGCGGGGATGAGCTTACCGATGATGACGTTCTCCTTGAGGCCGACGAGGTGGTCCTGCTTGCCCTCCATGGCCGCCTGCGTGAGCACGCGGGTGGTCTCCTGGAAGGAAGCGGCGGACAGCCACGACTCGGTCGCGAGGGACGCCTTCGTGATGCCCATGACCTCCTGGCGAGCCGAGGCGGTCTTGCGACCCTCCTGCAGCGCCGCACGGTTCAGCGCGTTGTAGCGCGACCGGTCGACGAGCTCACCCGGCAGCAGGTCGGTGTCGCCGTGGTCGACGACGGTGACCTTGCGGAGCATCTGGCGGACGATGACCTCGATGTGCTTGTCGTGGATCGGCACACCCTGCGAGCCGTAGACGTCCTGCACACCATTGACCAGGTGCTTCTGGACCTCTCGGACACCCTTGACCCGGAGGACTTCCTTCGGGTCGACGGTGCCGGCGATGAACTGCTCGCCGAGCTCGACGTGCTGGTTGTCCTCGATGAGGAGCGTCGCACGCTTGAGCACCGGGTAGATGAACGGCTCGTCGCCGTTGTCCGGCGTGAGGATGATCCGACGACCCTTGTCCGTGTCCTCGACCACGACGCGGCCGGGGGCCTCGGCGATCGGGGACGCGCCCTTGGGGGTACGCGCCTCGAAGAGCTCCGTGACACGCGGCAGACCCTGGGTGATGTCGTCGGCCGAGGCCGAACCACCCGTGTGGAAGGTACGCATCGTCAGCTGGGTACCGGGCTCACCGATGGACTGCGCGGCGATGATGCCGACCGCCTCGCCGATGTCGACCAGGTTGCCGGTGGCGAGCGAACGGCCGTAGCACTTCGCGCAGACGCCGACGGCCGACTCGCAGGTCAGGACCGAGCGCACCTTGATGCTCTCGACACCGGCTGCCAGCAGCTTCTCGAGGAGCACGTCACCGACGTCCTCACCGGCCTCTGCCACGACCGTGCCCTGTGCGTCCACGGCCTCGGTGGCCAGGGTGCGGGAGTACACGGTGTTCTCGACGCGCGGGTCGCGGACGAGCTTGCCGTCGGCGTCCACGGTCGCGATCGGCAGCTCGAGGCCACGCGTCGTGCCGCAGTCGTCCTCGCGGATGATGACGTCCTGCGACACGTCCACGAGACGACGGGTGAGGTACCCGGAGTCCGCGGTACGGAGCGCGGTGTCGGCAAGACCCTTACGAGCACCGTGGGTGGCGATGAAGTACTCCGCCACGGTCAGGCCCTCGCGGTACGAGTTGATGATCGGGCGGGCGATGATCTCGCCCTTCGGGTTGTTCACCAGACCACGCATACCGGCGATGTTGCGGACCTGGAGCCAGTTACCACGAGCACCGGACGACACCATGCGGTTGATGGTGTTGTCGACCGGGAAGTTGTCGCGCATCTCCTGCGCGATCTCGTTCGTGGCCTCGGTCCAGATCTTGATCAGGTCGGCGCGACGCTCGGAGTCGGTGATCAGACCCTTGTCGAACTCACCCTGCACCTTGGCGGCCTGGATCTCGTAGCCCGCGATGATCTCCTTCTTGCGAGGAGGCGTCACGACGTCCGACAGGGCGACGGTCACACCGGAGCGGGTGCCCCAGTAGAAGCCGGCGTCCTTGATCCGGTCCAGCGCAGCGGCCGTCTCGGTCTTGGAGTAGCGCTCGGCCAGGTCGTTGACGATCGCGGAGAGCACGCCCTTGTCCGTGACCTTCTGGACGAACGGGTAGTTCGCCGGCAGGGTCTCGTTGAAGAGCGCACGGCCCAGGGTCGTCTCGAGCAGCACGGTGTCGCCCTGCTCGTAGCCCTCGGGTGCTTCACCCTCGGCGAAGTGGACACCCGTCATGCGGATCTTCACCATCGCGTTGAGGTGCAGCGTGTGCTGGTCGTTCGCCAGGATCGCCTCGGCCACCGACGAGAACGCACGGCCCTCGCCCACGGCGCCCTCGCGGACGGTCGTGAGGTGGTGCAGACCGATGATCATGTCCTGTGCGGGCAGGGTCACCGGGCGGCCGTCGGACGGCTTCAGGATGTTGTTCGAGGCGAGCATCAGGATGCGGGCCTCGGCCTGGGCCTCGACCGACAGCGGCAGGTGCACGGCCATCTGGTCGCCGTCGAAGTCCGCGTTGAACGCAGCACAGACGAGCGGGTGGAGCTGGATGGCCTTGCCCTCGACGAGCTGCGGCTCGAACGCCTGGATGCCCAGACGGTGCAGCGTCGGCGCACGGTTCAGCAGGACGGGGCGCTCGCGGATGATCTCCTCGAGTACGTCCCACACCTGCGGACGCGAACGCTCGACCATGCGCTTGGCCGACTTGATGTTCTGCGCGTGCGACAGGTCGATGAGGCGCTTGATCACGAACGGCTTGAAGAGCTCGAGCGCCATCTGCTTGGGCAGACCGCACTGGTGCAGCTTCAGCTGCGGGCCGACGATGATGACCGAACGGCCCGAGTAGTCGACGCGCTTGCCGAGCAGGTTCTGGCGGAAACGACCCTGCTTGCCCTTGAGCATGTCGCTCAGGGACTTCAGGGCGCGGTTGCCGGTACCCGTGACCGGACGTCCACGACGACCGTTGTCGAACAGCGCGTCGACCGCTTCCTGCAGCATGCGCTTCTCGTTGTTCACGATGATCTCGGGGGCACCGAGGTCGAGCAGGCGGCGGAGACGGTTGTTGCGGTTGATCACACGACGGTAGAGGTCGTTGAGGTCCGACGTGGCGAAACGGCCACCGTCGAGCTGCACCATCGGGCGCAGCTCCGGCGGGATGACCGGCACGACGCCGAGCACCATCGCGGCCGGCGAGTTGCCGGTGGCGAGGAAGGAGCTGACGACGCGCAGACGCTTGATCGCGCGGATCTTCTTCTGGCCCTTGCCCTCGGCGATCTGCAGACGCAGCGCCTCGGCCTCGGCGGCCAGGTCGAACGCCTCGAGCCGGAGCTTGATCGCCTCGGCGCCCATGTAGGCGTCGAAGTAGATCCCGAACCGGTCCTGGAGCTCGTGGAAGACGGCGTCCTCGGGCTTGAGGTCGCCCACCTTCAGGTTGCGGAAGTCCTCCCACACACGCTCGAGACGGGTGATGTCCTCGTCGAACGACTTGCGGACCTGGGACATCTCCTTCTCGGCGGTGTCCTTGGTGCGGCGCTTGACGTCGGCCTTCGCACCCTCTTCCTCAAGGGCTGCGAGGTCGTCCTCGAGCTTCTTGAGGCGGTCGGCGATGATCGAGTCGCGCTGGCCCTCGAGGGTCTTGATCTCGAGACGCATCTCGTTCTCGAGACCCGGCATGTCCGCGTGACGGCCCTCTTCATCGATGTCGATGATCATGTACGCCGCGAAGTAGATGACCTTCTCGAGGTCCTTCGGCGCCATGTCGAGGAGGTACCCGAGGCGCGACGGGACGCCCTTGAAGTACCAGATGTGCGTGACGGGGGCAGCGAGCTCGATGTGGCCCATGCGCTCACGACGGACCGAGGACTTGGTGACCTCGACGCCGCAGCGCTCGCAGACGATGCCCTTGAACCGGACACGCTTGTACTTGCCGCAGGCGCACTCCCAGTCGCGGGAAGGTCCGAAGATCTGCTCGCCGAACAGACCGTCCTTCTCGGGCTTCAGGGTGCGGTAGTTGATGGTCTCCGGCTTCTTGACCTCGCCGTACGACCACTGACGGATGTCCTCGGCGGTCGCGAGGCCGATCCGAATGGCGTCAAAGGAAGTTGCTTCGAGCAATGTTCTTCTCTCTTGCTGATTCAGGCTTCGATGTACGGGCGGGATCAGATGTCGTCGACAGAGGACGACTCGAACCGCGAGGAGATGTTGATGCCCAGCTCCTCCGCAGCGCGGAAGACCTCGTCATCGTTGTCGCGCAGGCTGACCGCCTGGCCGTCGGCCGAGAGGACCTCGACGTTCAGGCAGAGCGACTGCATCTCCTTCATGAGGACCTTGAAGGACTCGGGGATGCCGGGTTCCTGGATGTTCTCGCCCTTGACGATCGCCTCGTAGACCTTCACGCGGCCGAGGATGTCGTCGGACTTGATCGTCAGGAGCTCCTGGAGGGCGTAGGCGGCGCCGTACGCTTCGAGCGCCCACACCTCCATCTCACCGAATCGCTGTCCACCGAACTGCGCCTTACCACCCAGCGGCTGCTGCGTGATCATCGAGTACGGACCGGTCGAACGCGCGTGGATCTTGTCGTCGACCAGGTGGTGCAGCTTGAGGATGTACATGTAGCCGACCGAGACGGGCTCCGGGAACGGCTCGCCGGAGCGGCCGTCGAAGAGCTGCGCCTTGCCGGACGAGCCGATCAGGCGCTCGCCGTCGCGGTTCGGGAGGGTCGAGTCGAGGAGGCCCTCGATCTCGCGCTCGTACGCACCGTCGAACACCGGGGTGGCGACCTTGGTGCCGGGCTCGGCGCTGTGCGCTGCCTCCGGCAGGTTCTCGGCCCAGTCCTGGATGCCCTCGACGTTCCAGCCCTGCTTGGCGAGCCACCCGAGGTGGATCTCGAGCACCTGGCCGAAGTTCATGCGGCCGGGGACGCCGAGCGGGTTGAGGACGATGTCGACGGGGGTGCCGTCGGCGAGGAACGGCATGTCCTCGACCGGGAGGATGGTCGAGATGACGCCCTTGTTGCCGTGACGACCGGCGAGCTTGTCACCCGCGGTGATCTTGCGCTTCTGGGCGATGTAGACGACCACGCGCTGGTTGACGCCCGAGCCGAGCTCGTCGTCGCCGTCCTGCGAGTCGAACACCTTGACGCCGATGATCGTGCCCTCTTCACCGTGGGGCACCTTGAGCGAGGTGTCGCGGACTTCGCGCGACTTCTCGTTGAAGATGGCACGGAGCAGACGCTCCTCGGCGCTCAGCTCGGTCTCGCCCTTCGGCGTGACCTTGCCGACGAGGATGTCGCCGGGGCGGACCTCGGCACCGATGCGGATGATGCCGCGCTCGTCGAGGTCGGCCAGCAGGTCCGGGCTGACGTTGGGGAGGTCACGGGTGATCTCCTCCTTGCCGAGCTTGGTGTCGCGGGCGTCGACCTCGTACTCCTCGATGTGGATCGAGGAGAGCGTGTCGTCCTTGATGAGGTTCTGCGACAGGATCATCGCGTCCTCGTAGTTGTAGCCCTCCCACGGCATGAACGCGACGAGGAGGTTCTTGCCGAGCGCGAGCTCGCCGTTCTCCGTTGCGGGACCGTCGGCGATGACCTCGCCCTGCTCCACGCGCTCGCCTGCGGAGACGATGACGCGGTGGTTGTAGCTCGTGCCCTGGTTGGAGCGGTCGAACTTGCGCAGGTAGTAGGTCTGCGTGCCGCCCTCGTCGAGCTGCAGGGTGACGGCGTCGGCCGAGACCTCGGAGACGACACCGGCCTTGTCGGCGGTGACGACGTCGCCGGCGTCGATGGCCGTGTAGCCCTCCATGCCGGTGCCGACGAGCGGCGACTCCGAACGGAGCAGCGGGACGGCCTGACGCTGCATGTTCGCACCCATGAGGGCGCGGTTCGCGTCGTCGTGCTCGAGGAACGGGATGAGCGACGTCGCGACCGACACCATCTGGCGCGGGGAGACGTCCATGTAGTCGACCTCGTCCTTGGCGACGAGTTCGACCTCGCCACCCTTCTTGCGGACGAGCACCTTGTCGTCGGCGAAGTGGAAGTCGTTCGTCAGCGGGGCGTTGGCCTGCGCGACGACGAAGTCGTCCTCTTCCGAAGCGGTGAGGTAGTCGATGGTCTTCGTGACCTCGCCGTCGACGACGCGACGGTACGGGGTCTCGATGAAGCCGAAGGAGTTGATCCGACCGAACGACGCGAGCGAACCGATCAGGCCGATGTTCGGGCCTTCCGGGGTCTCGATCGGGCACATGCGGCCGTAGTGCGACGGGTGGACGTCACGGACCTCGACGCCGGCACGCTCACGGGACAGACCACCCGGGCCGAGGGCCGAGAGACGACGCTTGTGCGTCAGGCCCGCGAGCGGGTTGTTCTGGTCCATGAACTGCGACAGCTGGGACGTTCCGAAGAACTCCTTGATCGCGGCGACGACCGGACGCACGTTGATGAGCGTCTGGGGCGTGATCGCCTCGATGTCCTGCGTGGTCATGCGCTCGCGGACGACGCGCTCCATGCGGGACAGACCCGTGCGGACCTGGTTCTGGATGAGCTCGCCGACGGCGCGGATGCGACGGTTGCCGAAGTGGTCGATGTCGTCCACGTCGAGGCGCAGCTGCACCGGTTCGCCGTCACGGACGCCGTCGATCGTGGTGCGCTCAGCGTGCAGCGACACCAGGTACTTGATCGTCGCGACGATGTCCTTGACGGTGAGCACCGAGTCGGACAGCGGGGCGTCCATGCCGAGCTTGCGGTTGACCTTGTAGCGGCCGACCTTCGCCAGGTCGTAACGCTTCGGGTTGAAGTAGAAGTTGTCGAGGAGCGCACGCGCGGCCTCGGCAGCGACCTGCTCGCCCGGACGGAGCTTGCGGTAGATGTCCTTGAGCGCCTCTTCCTTCGTGAGGACGGCGTCCTTCTCGAGGGTCGACTCGATCGACGCGAAGCCCTGGAACTCGTCCATGATCTCTTCGCTCGTCAGGCCGAGGGCCTTGAGGAAGACGGTCACGGACTGCTTGCGCTTGCGGTCGATGCGCACGCCCACCTGGTCGCGCTTGTCGATCTCGAACTCGAGCCAGGCACCACGCGACGGGATGATCCGCGCCGAGTAGATGTCCTTGTCGGAGGTCTTCTCCTGCTGGCGCTCGAAGTACACGCCGGGCGAACGGACGAGCTGCGACACGACGACGCGCTCGGTGCCGTTGATGATGAACGTGCCGCGTTCGGTCATGAGCGGGAAGTCGCCCATGAAGACCGTCTGCGTCTTGATCTCACCCGTCATGTGGTTCATGAACTCGGCGTTGACGTACAGCGGAGCGGCGTAGGTCTTGCCGCGCTCCTTGCAGTCGTCGATCGAGTACTTCGGGTCTTCGAGCTCCGGCGCGGTGAACGAGAGCTGCATGGTCTCGCCGAGGTCCTCGATCGGGGAGATCTCCTCGAAGATCTCCTCGAGCCCCGAGTGCAGCGCGAGGTCGGTACGACCCTGCTCCTGCCCTTCGGCGAGGCGGGCCTTCCAGACGTCGTTGCCGACGAGCCAGTCGAAGCTCTCCGTCTGGAGTGCGAGCAGATCAGGAACCGTGAGGGTGTCCGTGATCTTGGCGAACGAGAGTCGCGAGTGGTTGCGACCGTTCTTGGGGTTGGTGGATGCGTTGGGCGCAGCAGCCAAGGGTGTGACCTCCGGTAGGCCCCGTCGGGCCGACACTGACGAGCAGTGTGTAGGTGAGTGGATTGATCGCTCGGCGAACCCTGAGATGCAAGCCCTGCGACCACGCCGACGCGTGCCTGACGCGGAACGTCGGTGCACGTGTGGGATGATCTCCGTGAGCGGTACCCGCCGCCATATACGGGTCCGGCTGCACCAGGGCGAGATGAGTTTCTGTCTCAGAACTCTGCGTCGACCGCAATATGACGACACGGATGCCAGGGAGCGCGAACTGTCATCATAGTTCGCTCCGTGGCGCGCTGTCCAGTCCCGGCTTGACCGGATTCGGCAGTGGCGTGTATAAGCCGCCACACACCGCTTCCATTCCCGTGCTCAGCCGAGCCCCTGATCAACCGAGACGCTCGCGCTCGACGTGATCCGCGCCTCCCGGCCCGCCCGGCAGTCCTGCCAGCGCACGGAACGCGTCCTCCGGTCGACGCGTGCGGACGAACGTGACCCGGCCCCGGTCGTCCGTGAGCTCGATCCCGAGCCCCGGCGTGAGGATGAGCGCGCGCACGCCGCGACGGATCCGCAGGCCGACACCGCCGTAGGTAGCCGCGTCCGCCTCGACCAGGCGGACGTCGGTGATCCGCCGGCGCGGGATGCGCCGCGGCGGGAGTGGACGGAAGTGCAGGGTCACGTGCCGCTCGGTGACGGTGAACCCGGCACGGGCGAGCAGGAGCAGCGCCCCGAGGGTGACGGCGAGCAGGGCCGGCACCAGCAGGGCGACCTCCGGCGCGTCCCCGGGCCAGCCGAGGACGGCGGCGGACAGGCCGGCGCCGGCGACGAGCAGCGCCGTGCCGACGACCCGCATCCAGGTGGGCGCCGTCTCGCGGTCGGCGTGGAACGACAGGGAGGCACGCGGAGCGCGCGACGGCCGGGAAGCGCGGGTCGGTCGGGAGGCCCGGATCACCCGGGTGGGTCGGGTGCCGGCGCGGCGGGTGTCCGGGGTGGTGGAACGAGCGGTGGGCACGCTCATGGTGTCGGCGGTCATGACGGAGGTCTCCTGCGGCGGATCAGCAGTGGTGCACTCGTCATCGGGTGCGGTGCGTTCGACGGCCAGCGCGCGCGGGTGGCCGGAGGGGTGGCGCGCAGCATCACGCCGACGATGCGCACGCTCGAGCGGTGGGGGCGCTCACGGGCACGTCGTGGTCACGGTGTCCGGGCGGACGCGTGGTGTGTGGGGCACACACGCATCGACGCTCTGGCGTCGTGACGACAGTCGTCAACGGTACGCAACGAGTCTTGGCGTCCGCTGGTTGTCCATGTGTACGCATTCACGTGTCCGCGGTGCGTCGCCTGGGGACGACGGGGTGCTGCTGACGGTCAGCGCAGGACGCGGGTGACGGCCTCGGCGCGGGTCCGGACCCCGAGCTTCGCGAACACCTGGTTCACGTACGACTTCACGGTGGGGACCGTCAGGAACAGCTCGGCGGCGATCTGCGGGTTCGTCCGGCCGTCCGCGATCCGCTCGAGGACGTCCAGTTCGCGCGGGGTGAGGTCCGGGAACCGGGCACCGAGGGACCGGCCCGGATCAGCTCCCGCCGGCGCAGCGGAACCAGCAGCGGAACCAGCAGCGGCGCCGGCATCGGCACCAGCAACACTGGCGAGGCGCGCCACCAGCCGCGCCCCCACGGTCGCGTCGAAGGTCGACTGCCCGGCGGCCACCGCCCGCACCGCGGTCGCGATCTCCGCCCGTCCGGCGTCCTTCGTCAGGTAGCCGCGCGCTCCCGCCCGCAGCGCGGTGACGATGGAGTCGTCGTCGGCGTAGGTCGTCAGCACCAGGACCGCCACCCCGGGGTGCTCGGCGACGATCCGCGCGGTGGCGGTCGGCCCGTCGACCCCCGGCATCCGCAGGTCCATCAGGACGACGTCGGGCACGTACCGGTCGACCGCGGCGATCGCCTCGCCACCGTCCGCCGCCTGCCCGACGACCTGCAGGTCGGGCACGAGCGACAGCACCGTCACCAGGCCGTCGCGGACGATGGCCTGGTCGTCGACCACGAGCACCCGGATCGTCACGAGCGGTCGTCCTCGGCGGCGCCCGCAGCGTCCGCGGTCTCTGCATCGACCGAACAGTCGACGGGCAGGTGCATGGCGACGACGAACTCGTCGTCGGAACGCTCGGCCTCCACCGTGGCCTCGCTGCCGAGTTCCGCGAACCGCTCGCGCATCCCGAGCAACCCCTGTCCACCGCTCGGCAGCGGGTTGGCCACGACGACGTCCACGGCGTCGCCGTCCCGGATCACCGACAGGGACACGGGGCGGCCGGGAGCGTGCCTGCGGGCGTTGCTGAGGGCCTCCCGGACGACCTGGACCACGGCGGCCCGGTGGGCGTCGTCGAGGACCGCGAGGGCCGCGTCGCCCTGCACGACGACCTCGCCGCCGAACGAGCGGTGCGCGTCGAGCAGGGCCGTCAGGCCCGACGCCTGATCGGCGGACGGGCTGGAGGCACGGGTCGGCTCCGGCTGGTCGGGCTGCGGTTCGTCGCGGAGCGCGTGCACCGCACGCCGCGCCTCAGCCAGGCCGTCCGCGGCCAGCGCGCGGGCATCGCCGGCTCGGCGGGTGGCCTCGTCGACGCGGCCGGCCTCGAGCAGGGCCTCGACCGCGTCGAGCTGCAGCACCAGGCCGCCGAGCGAGTGGGCGAGGACGTCGTGGATGTCCCGGGACGCTCGCGACCGGTCGGCGAGGAGCCGTGCGCGCTGCTGCTCCCGCTCGGTCTCGCGGGCCTGCGCCGTCGTGATCCGGACCTGCCGACGGCTGAATCCGACGAGCACGCCGAGCAGCAGCCCGCCGCTCACGCCGAGGACGAGCTGCACCGACGCCTGCTCGAGCGTCGCGGTGACGGCGACCACCACGACGGCGGCGAGCGCGGCGACCGCGGCCGTCCAGACCGGCAGGCGGAGGTCGGCGCCGAGGACGACGAGCCCGACGATCACCGGGACGACCAGGAGCGAGTCGGTCGGCACCACGACGCAGGATCCGGCGGCGGTCATCACGCCGGCTGCGGCGACGAGCACGCGGGGCGTCCGTGCTCCTTCGCGGACGGCCCAGGCGGCGAGCGCCACGGCCCCGAGGACCCAGACCCACGCGGGGTGGTGGAGCAGGAGGCCGTTCCGGACGAACCAGAAGGAGACCACGGCGATCCCGACGGCGTTGAGTCCCCAGGTGAGCACCGAGCGGGACCGGACCCCGGCGGGGTCGGTCTGGTCCGGGTCGGTGGGCAGGCTCACCGGACCATCATGCCGCGGCGGGCGGCCTCCGACCGGTCGCCGCCGCGGGGGATGCGCTGGTCGACGACCAGGGCACGGGCGGCGCGGTTCAGGGCGAGCACGAGCAGGATCGTGCCGGTCGAGGTGAGCAGGTGCGCGCCGAGGTGGCCGCCGAGGACGTCGAGCCCGATGCGGGCGGCGATCAGGACGAGCCAGAGCGCGGCGCCGAGCCAGCCCGTGCGGGACTGCAGGGTGCGGCCCTTGGCGTCCGGTGTCGTGACGGTGCGGAACCGGGTCATGGCCCCCATCGCCAGGCCGACACCGACGGTGAGCAGGGCCTCGAGGCCGAGGAACACGACGTCGGTGGTGGTGACGGTCGTCGTGGTCTGCGCGAGGACGACCACGCCGACGATCGCCATCACGAGCGGACCCCGCCAGATGCGCGCCGGGTCGAGGAACCGCCAGGTCGCCTGCCGGTACGCCAGGAGGCCGACGAGGGCGAGGCCGATGAGCACGTTCGCGAGGAGCTGGACCGACATGGTGTGCCTTTCGAGGTGGTCCGGCGGGGCGTTCCCGACCGGTGTGATCAGCCTCGTTCCGGGCGGCCCGCGCGCACACCAACCAGGGGTGGGGGCGCGGGTGGTGATCGCGGTGGTGTTCCATTGACGGCATGGCTGATGCGTTCGACGGGTTCCGGATCGGTGCGGGGTACTCGGTGGTGGAGCCGGACCGGCACCGACCGGGGTCCTTCACCCTGGTGGTGGACGGCACCCCGCAGTCGCACGTGGACCTCGAGGACCCGACCCACCTTGCGTTCGAGTACATCCGGCGGATCGGGCACGCGATCGACCTGCTGCCGGACGGCCCGATCACGGCACTGCACCTGGGCGCCGGAGCCCTCACCCTGCCCCGCTACGTCGCGGTGACCCGCCCGGGTTCGCGGCAGCAGGTGATCGAGCTCGAGCGTGACCTGGTCGAGCACGTGCGCGAGGCCCTGCCGTTCCCCCGTGGCGCGTCGATCCGGGTGCGGTACGGCGATGCCCGGGAGGTCCTCGGCAAGCTGCCCGCCGGGCTCCGCGGCACCGTGGACCTGGCGGTGGTGGACGTCTTCGGCGGTTCGCAGATCCCCGCACACGTGACGAGCGTCGAGTTCTACCGCGAGGTCGCCGCGTTCCTGTCGCCGACGGGAATCGTCGCGGTGAACGTGGCCGACGGCGCCGGGTTGGCCTTCGCCCGCGGGCAGGCGTCGACGCTGCAGTCGGTGCTGCCGTCGGTCGCGGCGGTGGCGGACACCGGGATGCTCAAGGGCCGGCGGTTCGGCAACATCGTGCTGCTCGGGTCGCCGACCGACCTGCCGGTGGCGGACATGCCGCGACGGTACTCGTCCGACCCGATGCCGGCCAAGGTCGTGCACGGTGCGGAGCTCCGGTCGTTCATCGCCGGGGCGCCGATCGTCACGGACCAGACGGCGGTCGCGTCGCCGGAGCCGAACCGGAGCGTGTTCGGGGGCTGACGCCCGCCCGCGGCGTCGCCGGGGACGGACTTCGGGCACTCGACGGGTCCGGCTGTCAGGATGGTCTGGACGACCGCGCAGCTGCGCGACCGAGCGATGGGAACCCTGATGACGAACGACGACCGGAACGACCAGGACCGGACGGGCGACGGCCAGGCGCCGCGCTGGGGCGACGCCCCGCAGCAGCAGCAGCCCGACGCCGATGCCCCGCGGTACGGCGAGCGGGTGGACCCGGCGCCGACCTCGACCCCGCAGTACGGCGAGCAGTACGGGCAGGGCGAGCAGCAGTACGGCCAGCAGCAGTACGGCCAGCCGTCGAGCACGCCGAGCTGGAACGACCAGCAGCGCCACGACCAGGGCCAGCACCACGACCAGCAGCCGTACGCCGCCGCGCCCGCGCACTCCGGTGCCCCGGCCTGGCAGAGCCACGACGAGCCGAAGCCCAAGAAGAAGAAGAAGACCGTCGGCATCATCGCCTTCGTGCTCGGCCTGCTCGCGCTCGTGCTCGGCGTCGTCGGCGGCTACATCATGGGTTCGGCCATCAGCAACAGCGGTGTGATCGACCAGATCACGCAGAACGGTTCGACGAACCTCACGCCCGAGCAGATGCAGAGCGAGGTCATGAGCGACCCGGAGGTCCGCTCGCAGCTCGTGGGCGGCATCGCCGTGATCGGCATCGCCGCGTTCCTCGGACTCTGGGCACTCGTGCAGGGCATCATCGCGGCCGTCGCCAAGCGCGGTCGTGTCTGGGGCGTCCTGGCGATCGTCCTGGCGGTCGTCGCGACCATCGCGACGTTCGTCACCTACGCCGGCGTGGCCGCTGCCGGCGCGGTGGGCGCCAACTCCTGATCGACCCCTCGACCGAACGGCCCGTCGCGCTCCGGCACGGCGGGCCGTTCGTCGTCCCGGGGGTACGCGCGGACGGCTGCACCCGCGCAACCTGAGCGCGTCGCACCGACCGCTCCCGGGAGACCGCGGCTACCCTCGAACCGATGTCCCTCCCGCCCGACGACCGCCAGCAGCCCGACCTGTCCGACCGTTCCCGTGAACCGCGCCACGCGGCTCCCGTGACGGCCGGAGTCAGCCCGGGCAGCACCTTCGCGCCCATCAGCCTGCGACCCGCGGTCGACGTCGACGCCGTGCACCAGCGGCTCCGTGACCTCGGTCAGAGCCGCAGCACCGACGCACTCGCCGAACGGGCCGAGCTCCTCCGCCTGCTCGGCCGTCTGGACGAGTCGCTCGTCATCGCCGAAGAGGTGTTCCGCCTCGCGATGTTCACCGGGGAGCGCCAGGACAAGGTCGCCGCGCGGATCCGTCGTGCGCACGTCCTGCACGACCTCGGCCGGCACGACCGCGCCGCCGCCGAGGCCGCCATGGCCCGCGACACCGCCGCCACCGAGGAGTGGCCCGAGCTCGAGGGCGCCGCGGCTGAGATCGAGGGCTGGTCGCTGTTCGAGAACGACCGCTTCGACGAGGCCCGCGCCGCACTCTCGCGGGCGTACCATGCCTTCCGACAGGCCGGCGCGCCGTCCGAGCGCACCGACGCGCTGCGCACCGCGGTCGAGGCCGCCATGCGGGCCTCGATCACGAACCCGGCGGAACCGTCCGACCGGCCCCGGACTGCCCGCGAGGTCGCCGCCCGCCGCGCCGAGGACGACGAACCCACGACCCGCGTCGCCGAGCCGGTGAAGCAGGTCCCGCCGATCCGCCGGCGCGTGCTCGGTGCGCCCGACGCCGCCCGGACCGAGGCCGACGACATCTGGGGCCGGATCGCGGCCCGGGCAGCGAAGAAGGGCCAGGCCGACCCGCGTTCCGAGCAGTGACCGCGCTCGAGGCCGTCCGGCTCCGCGCCGAAGCGCTCATCGCCGAACACCTCGGCACCGGGACGTGGGCGTTCGGGTTCGACCACGCCAAGACCCGCGCGGGCCAGTGCGACTTCGCGCGGAAGCGGATCACGGTGAGCCGCCACCTGGCCACCCGGTTCTCCGACGACGACGTCGAACAGGTCCTGCTGCACGAGGTCGCGCACGCCCTCGCCGGCGCCCGGGCGGCACACGGAGCGAAGTGGAAGCGCACGGCCGCGTCGATCGGGTACACCGGTTCCCGGCTGCACGACGGGCCGATCGCCAGCGAGCTCGCCCCCTGGATCGGCACCTGCCCCGCGGGACACGAGCACTTCCGGTACCGCACGCCCACCCGTCCCCTGGCCTGCGCCCGCTGTTCCCGGCGGTTCGACGCCCGGAACGTCATCACGTGGCGGCGTCGGACCGCGGACGACGACGCGGCCACGATGGCGTCGACTACCGCATGAGGTGCCCGACGCACGGAGGCGCGCCGGTAACCCGTTAGCCTGGGCGGATGCACACGGGGCAGCACATCCGCACGGACGCCGGTTCCTCCTGGTTCTTCGACGCCGGACGGATCGCGCTCGACTTCGCGCACACGGGTGGCTTCGCCGACGACCCCACCGGACGCCGACCGCGGTCGCAGCTCGGGGAGCTGCTCGCGAGTCCGGCCGACCTGGACGAGTGGCTCAGCGAGCACACCGAGCCCATCGACGTCGGCGCCAGCGCCCGCGAGCTGCAGGACGCCCGTGCCCTGCGTGCCGCGATCGCCCGGCTCGCCGTGGCCGCCGCCCCCGCGCCGGCGAGCACCGCCGCGGAGCGCACCGCCGTGGCGGCGGGCCTGCGCGCCGGAGCCGGCCGCACGCGCCCCGCGCCCGACGACATCGACACCGTCAACCTGTTCGCCGCCCTGCCGGACGTGCCCCCGAGCCTCCCGGGTGGCCGACGCCGCGCCGGAGCGAACCGGGTCCGCCTGGCGCAGGCCCTGTCGAGCGTCGCGCGCGACGCCGTCGCGCTCTTCACCGAGGTCGGCTTCGACGACGTCGAGGCCGACGGCCGGCCGACGCGCCTGAGCCGGTGCTCGGCCGAGGACTGCGGCCTGGTGTTCTACGACTCGTCGCGCGGTGGGACCCGTCGCTGGTGCTCGATGCAGCGGTGCGGCAACCGGGCGAAGGTCCGGGCGCACCGCGCTCGCCGCGCCGCGGAGTGAGCCCGAGCTGACACCTTCCTCTCGTTGTCGAGCCCGGGGCGTTCGCGACACCCCGCTCGCCTCTGCCGAGCGGTCACCAACCGTCGCCCGACGGCGTCGCAACCGTCAGGTTGCGACCATCCGACGCGAAGCAAGCGACGAGTCGTGACCAGCCACCGGCCGGGAGGCGCGTGGCGGCGCCGCCACGGGCCTCCTGTCCGCATTCCGCGAGCGGTCACGACACCCCGCGCACCTCGGCCGAGCGGTCACCGACCGTCTGCTGGCGGCGTCCCAGCCGACGAGTCCTGACCATCCGACACACGCACGCGCGAGCGGCGACCGGCCAACACCACGACATGACGAAGAAAAAGATTCGGTTAACCGAATTCTCTGGCAGGATCGGTGCATGACCGACACTGCCAGCCCCCGGCTCGACGAGCACCCATCCGGTGCCCCGCGTCGTCGCGCAGCCGGGCTCACCCTGCTCGGACCGGCCTTCGTGGCGGCCATCGCGTACGTCGACCCGGGCAACGTCGCCGCCAACCTGACGGCCGGAGCCGAGTACGGGTACCTGCTGCTCTGGGTGCTCGTCGCCGCGAACGCCAGCGCCGTGGTGGTGCAGTACCTGTCCGCCAAGCTCGGGGTGGTGACGGGCAAGTCGCTGCCCGAACACCTCGGCCTGCGGATGCGCCGAACCCCGCGCCTGCTGTTCTGGGGCCAGGCCGAGATCGTCGCCGCCGCGACCGACATCGCCGAGGTCATCGGCGGCGCCCTGGCGCTCTACCTGCTCTTCGACCTGCCGCTCGTGGTCGGCGGGATCATCACCGGGCTCGTCTCGATGCTCCTGCTGACCCTGCACAGCCGCCGGGGCACGCGCCTGTTCGAGACCGTGGTGACGGCGATGCTCGCGATCCTGACCGTGGGCTTCTGCGCCGGGCTGCTGTTCGCCAGGGTCACACCGGCCGACCTGGTCGCCGGGCTCGTGCCGCGGTTCGAGGGCGCCGGGTCCGTGCTGCTCGCGGCCTCGATGCTCGGTGCGACCGTGATGCCGCACGCGGTGTACCTGCACTCGGCGCTCGCCCGGGACCGCCACGGGGACGTCCCCGCCGGGCCGGAGCGTCGCCGGGTGCTCGTCGCGACCCGGTGGGACGTCGGGCTCGCGCTGATCGTCGCGGGTGGGGTGAACATCGCGATGCTCGTCCTCGCCGCGGCCACCCTGCCCGGAGTCGCGGGCACCGACTCCATCCCCGGTGCGCAGCGCGCCATCGCCGAGAACGTCGGCCCGGTCGTCGGGGTGCTCTTCGCCGTGGGCCTGCTCGCGTCCGGCCTGGCCTCGACCTCGGTGGGCTGCATGGCCGGCGCGGAGATCATGAAGGGCCTGCTGCACGTGCGGATCCCGCTCGTGGCCCGGCGCGCGATCACCCTGGTGCCCGCCATCGTGCTGCTCGCGCTGAACGCCGACGCGACGATGCTGCTCGTCGTCAGCCAGGTGGTGCTGAGCTTCGGGATCGCCTTCGCGATCGTGCCCCTGGTGGTCTACACGTCGCGACGGAGCGTGATGGGGACCGACGTGAACGCCGCGCCCACCCGCGTGGTGGCGTGGGTGATCGCGGCGGTCATCGTGGCGCTCAACGTCGCACTGGTCGTGCTCACCCTGACCGGCTGAGGCACGACCGGTCAGGGTGACGGGCGGTCGTCACTCGACGACCTGGACGTCCTTCCAGAACGCGACGTAGCCCGAGTAGTCCTTGCCGACGCGGTCGAACGACGACGGGATCGGCGTCGGGTACGACCACGCGCGGTCCTGCAGCGCCTGTCCGTCGACGTTCACCGTGAAGTACTGGGTGTCGCCCTTCCACGGGCAGTGGTACTGGGTGGGGCTCTCGGTGAAGAGCTCGGTCTTCACGCTCGACGGCGGGAAGTACCAGTTGCCCTCGATCTTGATGAGGTCCTCTTCGGGGGCCTCCGCGATCACCGTGTCGCCGACGACTGCCTTCATGGCGTTGCTCCTTCGCTCGCTGGTTCCGTGACGGGGCGAACGCTACGCGCGCTCCCCCGATTCCCGCAGGACGGTCAGGCCGGGGCCCGCGGCGAGCGCCGCGTGCACGTCGTCACGGCTCAGGACGGCGGCTCCCTCGGACGCGCTGACCAGGTGCCGCACTGCGCGGCGCAGCCCCGTGTACGCCGCGCAGGCCGCGGCGGCCTCGGGTGAGGTGTGGTCGATGCCGACCTCGGTGAGCGCGTCGACGACGGCTCCGGCGGCGAGCAGGTCCTCGACGGCGAAGTCGGGTGCGTCGGCGACGTCGACGGACTCCCCCGCCGCCTCGGCCGCGTCGTCGAGGGCAGCGGTGTGGTGCAGCCCGGCGGCCACGATCGCGACGACGCACCGGTCACCGCGTGCGGCCTGGAGGCCCGTCACCCGTTCCGCGACCGCCGCCGCGTTGCCGAGGTGGCCGAGCACGACCTCCGGACCCTGCGGCAGCTGGGCGGTCACGTTCCGCAGCGCGCGACGCTGTGCAGCGGCGTCGGGAGTCGGCGGCAGGGCGTCGACCCAGACGAGCAGGTGGGTGCCGTGGGCGATGCGAGCCGCACCTCCGGGACCCCACGCGAACCGGACCTGGTACTTCTCCTGGGTGCGTTCTGCCACGTCCGTCACGATAGCCGCCCGGGCGATGCTGTCCCTCTCCACAGGGTCGCCGTCCGACCGGGTTCCGCCAGGGTCGTCGACCCTAGGATGCATGGTCATGGAGATCGCCCCCGTACCCACCCTGACCGGCGACCGTGTGACGCTCGAGCCCCTCGGGCAGGAGCACGCGGAAGACCTGCGGGCGGCGGTCGCGGACGGCGATCTGTGGCGCACCTGGTACACCTCGGTGCCCGCCCCGGCACAGGTCGAGGCCGAGATCGACCGGCGGCTCGCCGAGCACGAGGCCGGCCGCATGGTGCCCTTCGCCGTGCGGGACCGCCCGACCGGCCGGGTGGTGGGTGCGACGACCTTCATGAACATCGACTCGGGCAACCGCCGTGTCGAGATCGGCAGCACGTTCCTGGCCAGGTCCGCGCAGCGATCGGGGATCAACACCGAGTCGAAGCTGCTCATGCTGTCCCACGCGTTCGAGGCGTGGCAGTGCATCGCGGTCGAGTTCCGCACCCACTGGCACAACCTGCAGTCCCGAGCGGCCATCGCGGGCCTCGGCGCCAAGCAGGACGGCGTGCTCCGGAACCACGCGATCGGCCGTGACGGCACCCTGCGCGACACCGTGGTGTTCTCCGTCATCGCGTCGGAGTGGCCGGCGGTCCGCCTCTCGCTGGCCGAGCGGCTCCGGCGGCACGACCGCGCCGAGGGATCCCGCCGTCGGTCGGCCCGGCACGCCTGAGGCGTCGCGTCTGCGTCGTCGCGCCGGCATCGTCGCGCCGGCATCGTCGCGTCTGCATCGTCTCGCCCAGCGGGCCACGGCGCGCCGTCCAGCCCGCGGGCGTAGCGTCACCGTCATGCACGTCGGCCTCCGGATCGTCCTCGATGCGCCGGTCGACGCCGTGCGCGATGCCCTGCTGTCCCCGTCCGTGATGGTGGCGGTGACGAAACCGTTCCTGGCGTACCGCTCGCGCGACCCCCGGGGGTTCCCGGAGCGCTGGGAGCCCGGGCACCCGCACCCGATCACCGCGGACGCCTTCGGGCTGGTGCCGAGCGGCGACACGCACGTCGACCTCGACCTGTACGAGGTCCGGGGAGTCCCCGTGCAGCGTGACAACGGCGGCGGCACGTCCGGGTTGTTCGGGCGGATGACGATGTCGCACCGGATGGCCGTCGTCCCCGCACCGGGAGGCCGCACCCTGCTGCTCGACCGCCTGACCTACCGGATGCGACCGGCCGTCCTCGGGCTCGCCCTGTGGCCCGGCATGTGGGTCATCTGGCAGTGGCGGGCGTTCCGGATGCGCGCCCTCGCGCCCACCTGGCGGACCGACGGCGAGTGACGTGACGCGGGTCGGGCCTCCCGTCCACCGCGGAGCGGGCGTAGCCTCGACCACGTGAGCCAGACGCGCCCCCAGGAGCCGACGACCGACGACCGCGTGCGCAGCACGCTGGCGACGACGGATTGGCGGCGGATGACGTTCGACCTGTACCGCCGCGTCCGCGCCACCCCGGACCCCCAGACGGCGCACGCGCTCTGGCGCGAGACCCGGGACGCGATGTTCGCGGAGCACCCGGCGTCGCCGCTGCTCGACGAGGACGCCCGCGACTTCGAGTCCCTGCCGGTGCCGGACTACGACCCCGCGTGGCGGTTCCAGGTGCGCATCGAGGCCACGGAGCCCGCCGAGTTCGACTTCGAGACCGGCACCGACGGCGTCGTCCACTTCGACCGGCTCGGACTCGTGCGGGTCCCCGGGGTCGGCACGCTCGACGTCTGGAAGCACGGCGGCTACGCGGGCGGGGTGTTCGTCCCGGTCAAGGACGCCAGCGCCGGCAAGGCCCGCGGCACCTACGGCGGCGGACGCTACCTGCTCGACACCATCAAGGGCTCGGACCTGGGCGGCGACGACCTCGGGTCGCTCGTGCTCGACTTCAACTTCGCCTACAACCCGTCGTGCGCGTACGACCCGGCGTGGGCGTGCCCGCTCGCGCCTCCGGGCAACACCGTGCCGGTCCCGATCCCCGTCGGCGAGCAGTACGACTTCTAGGGTGGAACGCATGACAGGACTCGTCGCCCTCGACGTCGGTGGCCGCGTGCCGCCGTTCGAGCAGGTCCGATCGCAGATCGCCGCGCAGATCACCGCCGGGTACCTGGTGGACGGCGAACGGCTGCCGAGCGTGCGTGGGCTGGCGGACGAGCTCGGGCTCGCCGCCGGCACCGTCGCGAAGGCCTACCAGCTGCTCGAGGAGGCCGGGCTCGTGCACACCGCACGGGGCGCCGGCACCCGGGTGGTGCGGCCGGCAGCGGTACCGGACGCCGTGGCCGAGGCCGCTCGTGCCCTGGCCGCTGCGGCCCGCTCGGCGGGGCTGTCGGCGGACCAGGCGGCGACCGCGTTGCGGGAGGCCTGGCCGGCCTAGCGCCGGCGGGCGTGCGGGCGCGGGTGGCTGGCTGGCGCTTCCGGGCGTACCTGGTCGTTCCGGGAAGGACCGTTCCGAGCGCTCAGCAGTGCTCGTACACGTACGCGTCGTCCGTCGGGGTCACCAGGTCACGGTCACGCAGGATCGTCATGGCCGGACGGCTCCCCAGCCCGCAGACCGACGCCCACGGGCCCTTGAGGGTGTCCGAGTACTCGACGTCGATGACCCGTCCGCCGTAGGCCTTCGTGTACGCGGCGCACTCCCGGTACTGCACGCACTCCTCGGCGACCACGAAGTCGAACCCGGTCTGCTTCCTGCCGGACGCCCCGAGCTGCGGGGTGTTCTTCTGCCCGACGGCCAGCCCGTGCCGGTGTCCCTCGGCGACGAGCGACTTCGCCAGCGCCAGGTTACCGGCACGGGTGAGCCGCTTGCCGCTCCGGGTCCACGAGTCGAGGTTGTCGAACTCCACCGCGTCGAACCCGCGGTCACCGCAGCGGGCGACGGTCTTCGCGAGCACCTTCGTGATCAGGGCACGCTTCGCCGCGGTCCGGGTGTCGAGGAGCATCTCGTCCGGCCACCCCGGGTCGGACACCGGCTTGCCCGCACGGTCGCGGAGGATCGCCGACGGGTACGACTTCTTCCACGTGCTGGCGGCCTCGGGCTGCGTCTGGAACCCGTTGACGTAGCAGATGTTGTACTTGCCCTTCGCCGGGCGGTCGGTGCTGTCGCGCTCGACGATCGTCACGCCCGAGGGCGGGGTGTACCCGCCGCCGAGCTGGTAGTCCACGCGGCCCGAGGTCGGCAGGTTGCGGTAGCTCCCGGCCGCGCTGGTCGTGGCGGCCTCGGCGCAGCCGGCGGTGCCGAGGACGGCCACCAGGGCCATCGCGGTGGTCAACAGGACGGATGGCGTGCGCACCCCGGAATCCTCGCACGCCACGGGCGAACGACCCTGCCCTCGCCGTTCCGGGGATGTGCACGCTATGCTGGTCGTACTCGAGGCGCCGATCGCCTCGTGCGTCGTACGGACGCCCCGAACTCCCGACCAGCTGTCTCCAGACTCCGGTCGATGATCGAGCACCTCACGAAGGTGCCCAGGCTTCTCTGCTGCGGCGACTGCGCCAGCCACATCCGTTGGCGCGCATCCCGCCCGCGCGCTGCCTCAGAGCGCGCCCACAGCCGGACTGCTCCGGCTCGAAAGGTCACCATGACCACCGAAGACATCCGTTTCTCCGACCTCGGCGTCCCCGCGCCGATGGTCTCCGTCCTCGCCGACCAGGGCAAGGACATGGCGTTCCCCATCCAGGCGGACACCCTCCCGGACTCCCTGCAGGGCAAGGACGTCCTCGGCCGCGGCCGCACCGGCTCCGGCAAGACCATCGCCTTCGCGATCCCGCTCGTCGCCCGCCTCGCCGCCAGCGGCCGCAAGCGCCGCGCCGGCCGCCCCCGCGCCCTGGTGCTCGCGCCGACCCGTGAGCTCGCGACGCAGATCGACGTCGCCCTCGCCCCGCTCGCCAAGGCCATGGGCCTGAACACCACGACCATCTTCGGTGGCGTCGGTCAGGGTCGCCAGGTCGACGCCCTGCGCGGCGGCGTCGACGTCGTGGTCGCCTGCCCGGGTCGCCTCGCCGACCTCATGCAGCAGGGCCACGTGAACCTGGGCGACATCGAGGTCACCGTCCTCGACGAGGCCGACCACATGGCCGACATGGGCTTCCTGCCCGGCGTGACCAAGATCATGCAGGCGACGCCCGAGAACGGGCAGCGACTGCTGTTCTCCGCCACGCTCGACAACGGCGTGGACAAGCTCGTCAAGAAGTTCCTGCACAACCCCGTGATGCACTCCGTCGACGAGGCGAACAGCCCCGTCGAGGCGATGACCCACCACCTGTTCGAGGTCGCCGACGCAGACGCGAAGAAGCACCTCGTGAGCGCCCTCGCCTCGGGCAACGGTCGCCGCATCCTCTTCATGCGCACGAAGCACCACGCCAAGCGCCTGGCCAAGCAGCTCAGCAGCCAGGGGATCCCGGCCGTCGACCTGCAGGGCAACCTGTCGCAGGGTGCCCGTGAGCGCAACCTCGCGAAGTTCTCCTCCGGTGAGGCCCTCGTGCTCGTCGCCACCGACGTCGCCGCCCGCGGTGTGCACGTCGACAACGTCGAGCTCGTCGTGCACGTCGACCCGCCCACCGAGCACAAGGCGTACCTGCACCGCTCGGGCCGCACGGCGCGTGCCGGTTCGTCCGGTGACGTCGTCACGGTGACGATGCCCGCCGAGCGTCGCGACGTCGCGCAGATGATGCGTGCAGCCGCGATCAAGGTCACCCCGCAGCACGTCACGGCGACCTCCCCGGCCGTCACCGCGCTCGTCGGCGAGGTCGCTCCGATCCGCCACGTCGCCGAGGAGCAGCCCACCCAGCAGCGTCAGCCCAAGCAGCGCTCGGCCGAGTCCGCCGGTGACGGCGGCGGTCGTCGCCGTGGTCGCGGCGGTCGGTCTGGAGGCGCGGCGCAGCCCGCGCGCTCCGGCTCGGCTGGCGAGTCCGCCGGTTCGGCCGGGGGCCGTCAGGGCCGTCCGGCCCGTGGCGCACGGACCGAGGGTGCCGGGCGCTCCGGTGCCGCGGCCGCCGGTTCGACCGGTGGTCGCCGCAGCGGCGGCAACCGTCGCTCGGGCAGCAGCGACGTCGTGCGCGGCGGCTCGTCGGCCGTCTGGTCGTCCGAGGGCGGCTACGCCGCGGGTCGGTCCGGCAACGAGTCGGGCGGCAACCGTCGTGGTGGCTCGCGCCGCGCCTCCCGTCCGGCCGGCGCTGCCGACCGCCACTGACCTGCGCGCTTGACCCACGCGGCCTGACCCGCTCGGCCTGAGCCCGTCGGTGCACGCAAAACACCGGTGTTCACGTTTCGAACCCCCGCATCCCGCGGTGTGTTCCGTGAACACCGGTGTTTTGCGTCCGGGCTCGCACGAACCTTGGCGGGGGCTGGGGGTGGGGTACTCCGCCGGGCGTACGGTCTCACTCACCGGATGCCGCGCAAGCGGCTGACGGGGAACACGTCCGCTTCTGGAAGGAGTGCCTATGGCTGGCATCGATGACATCAAGAACGCCGCTGAGAAGGCGGCAGGCAAGGTCAAGGAAGCCGCCGGCAACGCGACCGGTAACGACCGGCTGAAGGCCGAAGGCCAGACCGACCAGGGCAAGGCCTCGGCGAAGCAGGGCGTCACCGACGTCAAGGACGCCGCGCACGGCGTCGCCGACAGCTTCAAGGACGACAAGCACTAAGCCGGTTCGCGACCGCGCTGCGAAGCCCCCGGATCCGATCGGATCCGGGGGCTTCGTCGTGCGCGGGCTTCCTCGTGCGCCGGGCGTGGACGCCCCGATCGGGCTAGTGCAGAGCGCCGACCGATGCCAGGCCGGCCCGCAGCAGTGCGCCGCGGCCACCTTCCATCTCGTCGGCGACGGCGTCGGACGCGGCTTCCATCGGGCTCATCCACGTGAGCTCGAGGGCGTCCTGCCGGGGCTCGCACGTTCCCGTGACGGGGACGACGTACGCCAGCGAGATCGCGTGCTGCCGCTCGTCGGTGTACACCGAGGCGCCGGGCAGCGGGAAGTACTCCGCCACGGTGAACGGCGTCGGGCTCGAGGGCAGCTGCGGGAACGCCATCGGTCCGAGGTCCTTCTCGAGGTGGCGGAACAGTGCGGTGCGGATCGACTCGCCGAACATCACGCGGCCGGACACCAGGGTGCGGGCGATGAGACCGCTCGGGGAGACACGCAGGAGCACGCCGACCTCGGTCACGACGCCGAGGCCGTCGGTGCGGACGGGGACCGCCTCGACGTAGCAGATCGGCAGACGACGGCGGACGTTCGCGAGCTCCTCGTCGGACAGCCAGCCGGAGTCGGGATCGGGGGTGCGCAGCGAGGACATGCACCGTGTCTACCAGGGACGGCGGCGAGTTCGGCGGAAGGCGCGGGAGTTGGGGATGGTTAGCGTTGTCCACATGATCGATGCGGACCTGGTGCAGTGGACACGGAGTGCCTCGGACCGGCGGGGCACACCCCTGCTCGTGGCGATGCACGGGGTGGGCTCGAACGAGCACGACCTGCTCGGGCTCGCCCCCGCGCTGCCGCCCGCGTGGACCGTCGCGTCGCTCCGCGCGCCGATGCCGTGGGGGCCCGGCTTCAGCTGGTACCCGCTCGGCGCGCCCGGCTCCCCAGCGCCCGAGGCGGTGGACGCCGCGACCGCCGAGGTGCTCGACTGGATCGACTCCGTCGCCGCCGACCACCCGCGGATCGGGCTGCTCGGGTTCTCGCAGGGCGGCTCGATGGCGCTCCAGCTCCTGCGCGCCCGGCCCGCGGCGTTCGCGTTCGCGGTGTCGCTGTCGGGGTTCGTCGTGCCGGGCATCACGGACTCCCGCGACGAGGCCGTGTCGGCCGTGCGACCACGGGTGTTCCTCGGGCACGGTGACCTCGACCCGGTGATCCCGCCCGAGGCCACCGCCCGGACGCAGGCGTGGGCCGCAGCGCACACCGACGTGACCGACCGTTCCTACGCGGGCCTGCCGCACGCCGTGTCGACGGCGGAGCTGGCGGACGTGGCGGCCTTCGTCGACGCGGTGTAGGCGCACGACGACGGACAGGAGGCCCGGTGCCAGCTGGCACCGGGCCTCCTGTCCGTCATGGGTGACGTCCGTCAGTCGGCGAGGATCTGGAGCAGGTCCTTGCGGAGCTGGTCCACCTTGGCCGTGGCGGCCTTGGCCTGTTCCTCGGTCGCGGTGCTGCGGTACATCTGCAGGACGCCCATGGTCTTCCGCAGCGCCTCGAAGAACTCGCGCTGGGCGTCCGGGATGCCCGGGGCCCCGTCGAGTGCCGCAGCGATCTCGTCGGCCTTGGCCTCGGTCTCGGCCTTGCCGGCGTCGGTGAGCTCGAAGAGCGTCTTGCGGCCGTCGCCCGACGAGACCACGAGGTCTTCGTCGACGAGCTGCTGGAGCGTCGGGTAGACCGAGCCGGGGCTCGGCTTCCAGGCGCCGCCGGTGCGCTCGGCGATGGTCTTGATCACGGCGTACCCGTTCTGCGGGCCCTCGGCCAGCAGACCGAGGATCGCGAGGCGGACGTCACCGCGGCGACGGCGTTCGCGACCGAAGCCGGGCCCGCCGAAACCGGGGCCGAAGCCCATGCCCGGGCCGAAGCCGGGGCCGAACCCGCGGCCACCGAAGCCGCGGCCGCCGTGGTCGTGGTCACCGCGGTCACGGCCGGGGAACCCGGCGCCGTGGTGCTGCCGCGCGCCGCCGAAGCGGGGGCCGCGCGGGCCGAACCCGCGCTGGTCGCGGGGGGACGTGTTGCTGTCGTCGTCGTACGAGGGGCGCATGAGGAGTCCTTTCATCGTGCTGAGTCGGCTCGCGACCGGTCTGACCTGATCGTCTTCGTCGTATCGCGATGTGTTTACGATAGATCGGTAACTATCGCTCTGTCAAGGGGTACGTGCGCTCGGCCTGCTGTCGGTGGTGGCGGGCAGGATGGGAGGGACCATGACGGACGTCTTCGAGCGCTTCTCCCCCGCGACCACCGAGTGGTTCCGCGGCGCCTTCGACGCACCGACGCCGGCGCAGGCCGGGGCGTGGGACGCCATCTCGACCGGGCAGCACGCACTCGTGATCGCCCCGACCGGCTCCGGCAAGACCCTGGCGTCGTTCCTGTGGTCGATCGACCGGCTCATCAGCGCGACGGACCGTCCGCCGGCGAAGCAGCGCACGCGGGTGCTCTACGTCTCGCCGCTCAAGGCCCTCGGCGTCGACGTCGAGCGCAACCTGCGGAGCCCGCTCGTCGGCATCACCCAGACCGCTCGGCGCCTGGGCACCGAACCGCCGGACGTCACGGTCGGGGTGCGCAGCGGTGACACCCCGTCGTCCGACCGCCAGAAGCTCCTGCGCCAGCCGCCGGACATCCTCATCACCACGCCCGAGTCGCTCTACCTGATGCTCACCTCGCAGGCGCGCGAGACCCTGGTGAACGTCGACACGGTCATCGTGGACGAGGTCCACGCGGTCGCCTCGACCAAGCGCGGTGCACACCTGGCCGTGTCGCTCGAGCGCCTCGACGACCTGCTCGACAAGCCGGTGCAGCGCATCGGGCTGTCCGCGACCGTCCGCCCGCCGGAAGAGGTCGCGCGGTTCCTCGGCGGCCGTGCACCGGTGACGATCATCGCGCCGCCTGCGCAGAAGACCTTCGACCTGCGGGTCGTCGTGCCCGTCGACGACATGACCGAGCTCGGGGCGCCGCCGGTCGGCGCGGACGCGTCCGAGTCGCCGACGAACGGGTCGATCTGGCCGCACGTCGAAGAACGTGTCGTCGACCTGATCGAGGAACACCGCTCGACCATCGTGTTCGCGAACTCGCGCCGGCTGGCCGAACGACTCACGGCCCGGCTCAACGAGATCCACGAGGAACGCGTGCTCGCCGCCGCCGGTGACGGCGTGCTGGTGCCGGCGGGGGCGTCCCCGGACGACGACGGGCTCCCCGTGGCGCGGGGCCGACCACAGTCACCGGCCCGCACCTCGGCGCACGCCGTCGCACCACAGGGGGCCAAGCGACCGCCGGCGCAGCTGATCGGCGGGTCCGGGCAGACGGGCGGCGGGGGCTCGGACGCCTCCGTCCCGGTGCTCGCCCGCGCACACCACGGCTCGGTGTCGAAGGACCAGCGCGCGATCATCGAGGACGACCTGAAGTCCGGTCGGCTGCGGTGCGTCGTCGCGACGAGTTCACTCGAGCTCGGCATCGACATGGGCGAGGTCGACCTGGTCGTCCAGGTCGAGGCGCCGCCGTCGGTCGCGAGCGGCCTGCAGCGCGTCGGTCGCGCCGGCCACCAGGTGGGTGAGATCTCCCGCGGCGTGCTGTTCCCGAAGCACCGGGCCGACCTGGTCAACAGCGCGGTCACGGTCGAGCGGATGGTCACGGGTCAGATCGAGTCGATCTCGGTGCCGGCGAACCCGCTCGACGTCCTGGCGCAGCACACCGTGGCCGCCGGGGCGATCGACACCCTCGACGTCGAGCACTGGTTCGAGCTCGTGCGGCGGAGCGCCCCGTTCAGCGGCCTGCCCCGATCGGCGTTCGAGGCGACGCTCGACCTGGTCACGGGCAGGTACCCGAGCGACGAGTTCGCCGAACTCCGGCCACGGCTGGTCTGGGACCGCGTGCACGGCACCCTGACCGGGCGCCCCGGTGCACAGCGACTCGCGGTGACGAGCGGCGGGACGATCCCCGACCGCGGCATGTTCGGCGTCTTCATGGTCGGCGAGAAGGCGTCCCGCGTCGGCGAGCTCGACGAGGAGATGGTCTACGAGTCGCGCGTGGGCGACGTCTTCGCCCTCGGTGCGACGAGCTGGCGGATCGAGGAGATCACCCACGACCGCGTCGTCGTGAGCCCGGCGTTCGGGCAGCCCGGACGCGTGCCGTTCTGGAAGGGCGACGGCATCGGCCGGCCCGCCGAGCTCGGCCGGGCGACCGGTGCGTTCGTGCGCGAGGTCGAGGGTGCCTCGGACGACGACGCCCGCGCCCGCGTCGCCGCCGGTGGACTGGACGAGCGTGCGATCACCAACCTGCTGACCTTCCTGCGCGACCAGCGCGCGGCCACCGGTCACGTGCCGAACGACACCACGCTCGTCATCGAGCGGTTCCGCGACGAGCTCGGGGACTGGCGGCTCATCCTGCACTCGCCCTACGGCATGCAGGTGCACGCGCCGTGGGCCCTGGCCGTCGCCGCACGGCTGCGCGAACGGCACGGCATCGACGGTGACGCGATGGCCGCCGACGACGGCATCGTCGTCCGCATCCCGGAGACCGACGCCGAGCCACCGGGCGCCGACCTGTTCGTGTTCGAGCGCGACGACCTCGAGGCCCTGGTCACCGACGAGGTCGGCGGCTCGGCGCTGTTCGCCGCGCGGTTCCGCGAGTGCGCCGCGCGCGCCCTGCTGCTGCCCCGACGGAACCCCGGGCAGCGGTCGCCGCTCTGGCAGCAGCGGCAGCGGGCCTCGCAGCTGCTCGAGGTCGCGCAGAAGTACCCGACGTTCCCGATCGTGCTCGAGACCGTGCGCGAGGTGCTGCAGGACGTCTACGACGTGCCCGCGCTGCTCGGGATCGCCGACGACATCGCCGGACGCCGGATCCGCCTGGTCGAGACGGAGACCGAGCAGCCGTCGCCGTTCGCCCGGTCGATCCTGTTCGGGTACGTCGCGGCCTTCATGTACGAGGGCGACACCCCGCTCGCCGAACGCCGGGCAGCGGCCCTGTCGCTCGACTCGACCCTGCTCGGCGAACTGCTCGGACGCGCGGAGCTGCGCGAGCTGCTCGACCCGGCGGTCATCACCGCGGTGGAGCGCGACCTGCAGCGGCTGTCGCCGGACCGCCGTGCCCGTGACGCCGAAGGACTCGTGGACGTGCTGCGGCTCGTCGGCGCGCTCGACCTCGACGAAGCGGTCGACCGGAGCTGGCTCGCCGACACCGCCGACCGTCCAGCGGCCACCGCCGAACTGCGGAGCACGCTCCAGGTCCTGGAGCGCGACCGCCGGGTGCTCTCGTTCTCGCACGCCGGCGCGACGCGCTGGGCCGTGATCGAGGACGCCGCCCGTCTGCGCGACGCCCTCGGGGTCCCGCTGCCGATCGGGGTGCCCACGGCGTTCATCGAGCCCGTGGCCGACCCCCTCGGCGACCTGATCGGCCGCTACGCCCGGTCGCACGGGCCGTTCTCCGCGCAGGAGGCCGCCGGTCGCCTCGGGCTGGGCATCGCCGTCGTGCAGGACACCCTGCGCCGACTCGTCGCCGACCGCCGGGTGGTGGAGGGCGAGTTCCGCCCCGACCACCAGGGCGCCGAGTGGTGCGACGCCGAGGTCCTGCGACGGATCCGCACGAAGTCCCTCGCAGCCCTGCGGCACGAGGTCGAACCGGTCTCGCCGGACACCCTCGCCCGGTTCCTGCCCGCGTGGCAGCACGTGCAGACGCACGGGACCCGCGGCGGGCTCCGTGGCGTCGACGGCGTCCTGCAGGTGATCGACCAGCTCGCCGGGGTCGCCCTGCCCGCCAGCGCCTGGGAGACCCTGGTGCTGCCGTCGCGCGTCACGGACTACGCGACGAGCATGCTCGACGAACTCACCGCCACCGGCGAGGTCCTGTGGTCCGGCGGGGGGACCCTGCCCGGCAACGACGGCTGGGTGCGCCTGCACCTGGCCGACACCGCGGCGACGACGCTCGCCGAGCCCTCCGGGGACGAGACGACCGAGCTGCAGCGGGACGTGCTCGGTGCCCTGGCCGGCGGTGGCGCGTACTTCTTCCGGCAGCTGGGCCAGGCCGTGGGCAGCAGCGACGACCAGGCACTCACCACCGCGCTGTGGGACCTGGTCTGGGCCGGGCAGATCACGAACGACACGTTCGCCCCGCTGCGCTCGATGCTCGGTGGCAAGGCGAAGAGCTCGAGTGCTCCGCGGGCTCGGGCCTACCGCGGCCGTCGGCGTCCGACGATGCCGACGCAGTCCGGGCCGCCGTCCGTCGGGGGACGCTGGTCACTCCTGCCGCTGGCCGAGTCCGACTCGACGGTGCGGGCCGCCGCGACCGCCGAACAGCTGCTCGAACGCTACGGCGTCGTCACCCGCGGCGCCGTGCAGGTCGAGGGCGTCCGGGGTGGTTTCGCCGGGGTGTACCGGGTGCTCTCGCGCTTCGAGGAGTCCGGCCGGGCCCGTCGCGGGTACTTCGTCGAGGGTCTCGGTGCCGCCCAGTTCGCCACCGGCCCGACCGTCGACCGGCTGCGGACCTACGCTCGCGAACTCGGCGACGACGAGCGCGACGATCCGGACCGGAAGCGCGAGGCGCTCACGCTCGCCGCGACCGACCCGGCGAACCCGTTCGGGGCCTCGCTGCCGTGGCCGACGGGCGACGCAGACCACGGTGTCGCCGCCGACGACGCCGAGGTCGCCGGCGCGGCGGGCACCGTGACGAGCACCGCCGCGAACGGTGTCGCGAGCGGCGCTGCGAGCGCCTCGAAGACCACGCGGGGCCACCGCCCGGGCCGGAAGGCGGGCGCACTGGTGACGACCGTCGACGGCAAGCTCACCGTGTACGTGGAGCGCGGGGGCAAGTCGGTGCTCACCTTCACCGACGACGCCGCCGACCTCGCTGCCGCCGCCTCCTCCATCGCCGGCATCGTCCGGACCGGGCTGCGGAAGCTCTCGGTCGAGCGGGTCGACGGGGACTTCGTGCTCGAGACGCCGCTCGGTGGCGCGCTCCGCGCCGCGGGGTTCACGGCGACCCCGCAGGGGCTGCGGCTCCGTGTGTGAGGCGACCCGCGCCTCCCGGCAGTGCAGCGACCGCGTGCCGGAGGTGACCCGTGCCTGAAGGCGACACCGTCTACCGGGCTGCCCGCCGCCTGCACACCGCGCTGGCGGGCAAGGTCCTGACGAAGAGCGACTTCCGGGTCCCCGCGTTCGCGACGCTCGACCTGGTCGGCCGCACCGTCGACGAGGTCGTCCCCCGCGGCAAGCACCTGCTGCACCGCATCGGCGACCTGACCGTGCACTCGCACCTGAAGATGGAGGGCCGGTGGGACGTCTACGCGCCCGGTGACCGCTGGCGACGCCCGGCGCACCAGGCCCGGGCGATCCTGGACGCCGAGGGGGTCTCCACCGTCGGTTTCGCCCTCGGGGTGCTCGAGGTCGTGCCGCGCGACCAGGAGTCCGAGGTCGTCGGACACCTGGGGCCCGATCTGCTCGGCCCGGACTGGGACGCCGACCTGGCGCTCGCCAACCTGACCGAGGACCCCGAGCGCCCGGTCGGGTTGGCACTGCTCGACCAGCGGGTGCTCGCCGGGCTCGGCAACGTGTACCGGAACGAACTCTGCTTCCTGCGCGGTGTGCTGCCCACGCGTCCGGTCGGGCAGGTACCGGACCCGGCGCGGACGATCACGCTCGCGAGCCGACTGATCCTGGCGAACCGTGACCGCAGTGCCCGCGTCACCACCGGCGTCGACCGCCCGGGGCGACGCTTCTGGGTCTACGGTCGCGCCGGCAAGCCGTGTCTGCGGTGCGGGACCCCGATCCGGCACGGCGAACTCGGCGACTCGGAACTCACCCTGCGCGACACCTACTGGTGTCCGCGCTGTCAGACCTGACGCGCGGGGTGCAGGCGCGACGAGGCGGTCGCACGGACGGCGTCGGTGACCCGTTCGAGGAGCGGTGACGCCAGGTTCCAGCGCTGCCACCACAGCGCCACGTCGGCGTGCCGACCCGGGGCCAGCTCGACCAGGACACCGCGGTCGATCGCCTCGAGGCACTGCGCCTCGGGCAGCAGCCCCCACCCGAACCCGAGCGTGACCGCACGGGCGAAGTCGGCAGAGGTCGGGACGAAGTGGCGCGGGCCTCCGGGAGCGTGGCCGAGGATCTGCCGCAGGTACCCCTGCTGCAGGTCGTCGTCGCGGTCGTAGTCGACGAGCGGGACCTCGTCGAGCCGCCGGAGCATCCGCCGCTCGGTGCCGGTGTCGCCGAGGTAGCGGGCGACGAACGCCGGGGACGCCACCGCCCGGTACCGGTCGATGCCGAGCGGCACCGACGAGCAGCCCTGGACCGGATCCGCCTCGGCCGTCACGGCACCCATCACCGTGCCGGCGCGGAGCAGTTCGGCGGTGCGGTCCTGGTCCTCGCGGTGCAGGTCGAAGACCACCTCGGTGTCGGCCCGGACGAGGGCGAGGGCGTCGAGGAACCAGGTGCCGAGCGAGTCGGCGTTCACGGCCAGCGGGATCGACGGCACCACCGAGGAGCCGCCGCCGAGTGCTCGGGAGGTCTCCTCGTCGAGCAGCCGGACCTGCCGTGCGTGCCGGAGCACCACTGCACCGTCCGCGGTCGGGCGCACCGGGGTGGTGCGCTGGAGCAGGACCCGACCGACCAGCTGCTCCATGGACTTGATCCGCTGCGAGACCGCCGACGGGGTGATCGCCAGCGCGCGGGCGGCCGCGTCGAGTGTGCCGTGGTCGACGGCGGCGAGCAGCGTCTCGAGGTGCTCGCGCTGGAACCGGCTCATGCAGTTGAGCTTACGGCGCTGCAGGAATGTGAGCTGTACTACACCCGGGTCGGGCCTTAGCGTCGGACCGTGACCACGCTCCTGCCCCTGCTCTCCGGCCTCGGCACCGGCCTCGCACTGATCGTCGCGATCGGTGTGCAGAACACCTACCTGTTGCGCCTCGCCGTGAGCGCCGGGCTCCGGGTGGTGGCCGCTGCCGTCGTGGTGTGCGCCGCTTCGGATGCGCTGCTCATCGTCGCCGGGGTGCTCGGGGTCGGCGCCGTGGTCGAACGGTTCCCCGTGGCGCTCCTGGTGGTCCGGTTCGTCGGTGCCGCGTTCCTGCTCACCTACGGGGTGCTCGCGGCGCGGCGTGCGCTGCGGCCCTCGGGGGACGCGATGCGCGTGGCCGACGAGGCGGCCGACGATGGCGCGGTGGGCGCCAGCGCGGGCGCGGGGGTCGGCGCGACCACCGGCACGACGGTGGCGGCGGGGCGGACGCGCACCGCGCCTCCCGGCCAGGTGGTGACCATGCGGACGGCGGTGCTGACCATGCTCGTCTTCACGTGGGCGAACCCGCACGTCTACCTGGACACGCTGGTGTTCCTCGGGTCGGTGGCGAACCAGCAGGGTGCGGACGACCGGTGGCTCTGGACGATCGGTGCCGTCACGGCGAGCTGCCTGTGGTTCGGTGCGCTCGGGTTCGGCGGACGCCTGCTGCGGCCGCTGTTCGAGAAGCCGCTGACCTGGCGGGTGTTCGACGGCCTGGTCGCCGTCGTGATGCTCGCGTTCGGCGTGCTCCTGCTCGTCGGCGCGTAGCGACGCGCCGCGGCGGCGGCGGCGGCGGCGGCGGCGGCGGGCAGCAAAACACCGGTGTCCACACGCCGAACCGCGTTGTGCGGGTGTGCAACGTGCGAACACCGGTGTCTTGCGGAACCGCCCTACTGCATGCGCTGGCCGACGCGGCTGTGGCGACGGCTGTAGCCGAAGTAGATGACGAAGCCGATGACCAGCCAGACGACGAACCGCAGCCAGGTCTCGACCTCGAGGTTCAGCATCAGCCAGAAGCACAGCACCGCCGAGATGATCGGCAGCACCGGCGACCACGGCACCCGGAAGGCCCGCGGGGCGTCGGGCCGCGACCGACGCAGCACGACGATGCCGATCGACACCAGGACGAACGCCGACAGCGTGCCGATGTTGATCATGCCCTCGAGCTTGTCGACCGCGGTGAACCCGGCCAGCAGCGCCACGACGACACCGGCGACGACCTGCACGCGCACCGGCGTCTGCGTCTTCGGGTTGGTCTTGGAGAACCAGCGGGGCAGCAGGCCGTCGCGGCTCATCGAGAAGACGATGCGGGACAGGCCGAGCAGCAGCACCATGACGACGGTGGTCAGACCGATCAGCGAGCCGATGGCGATGATGCCGGCGGCCCACGGCAGTCCGACGATGTTGAACGCCGAGGCCAGCGACGGCGTCTTCTCCTCCGCCAGGCGCTGGTACGAGACCATGCCGGTGATGACGATGCTGACGCCGACGTAGAGCAGGGTCACGATGCCGAGGCCGATGAAGATGCCGCGCGGCAGGGTCTTCTGGGGGTTCTCGGTCTCCTCGGCACTGGTGGCGACGACGTCGAAGCCGATGAAGGCGAAGAACACCAGGGACGCCGCGGCGAGCAGGCCGAAGACGCCGTACTGGGCGGGCTCGGCACCGGTGAACCAGGACACGAGCGACTGGGTCCAGACGCTGCCCTCGGCGCCCTTGGCGGGCTCGGCCGGCGGGATGAACGGGGTGAAGTTCGCGGCCTTGACGAAGAACGCACCGGCGACGATGACGAACACGACGATGGCGACCTTGATGACGGTGATGACCGCCGACACCCGCGAGGACAGGCGGGTGCCGAAGGCGAGGAGCACCGTGAAGATCCCGACGATGAGCACCGGACCCCAGGTGAACGGGATCGGACCGAGCTGGATCGTGCTCGGCAGGCCGACACCGAACACCTTGAACGCTTCGCTGAGGTAGATACCCCAGTACTTCGCGATCACGGCACTGGCCGTGAGGGTCTCGAGGATGAGGTCCCAGCCCACGATCCAGGCGAGGAGCTCACCCATCGTGGCGTAGGTGAACGTGTACGCGGAGCCGGCGACGGGGATCGTCGACGCGAACTCGGCGTAGCACATGATCGCCAGGCCGCAGGTGACGGCGGCGAGCAGGAAGGAGATGATGACGCCGGGCCCGGCGAAGTTCGCGGCGGCGTTCGCGCCGACCGAGAAGATGCCGGCGCCGACGGCGACCGCGATCCCCATCGCGGCGATGTCGAACGTCTTCAGGGAGCGTTTCAGGGACCTGCCCTGCTCCTCGGAGTCGGCCAGGGAGGCCTCGATCGACTTGATGCGGAGCTTCGTTGCCATGGGGTGGATCCCGTCATCGGCTGGCGGCGGACCTCGGAAGGGTACTGGTGTACCACTGTGTCACGCAAAGCGTCCGCCCGGACGGTGGCCGGGTCCGGCGACGGCCAGGAGGCCCGGCACCGGTCCGGCACGCACCGCTCGGTCGGCCGACGGATGCGTCCAGGGCCGCGGTCGCGGGGTGCGGTTGTGCTCGCGTCAGCGGCCCGCGCGCCAGTCCGCCAGGAACCGGGCGCCAGCCTCGTCGTGGATCACGCCCTCGGGGGCGGTGAGCACCGGGTACGGCGTGGCCGGCACCCCGTCGGCGGGACGGACGTCGACGTGGGCGACCTCGTGGCCGTGGGCGTGCAGCCAGTCCGCCATGGCGTAGTCGCTGCGGGAGTCCCCCACGGTGCGCCAGGTGACCGGGAGCTCGCCGTCCTGCCCGAGGAGCTCGAGCGAGCGCTCGGCCCCCAGGTCCTTGCCACTGCGGTCGGACTCGACGTCGGTCGAGATGATCGTGGGGTCGATGCGCCACTGCACGGCGCCGTCGGCGTCGGGTCGGACGTCGTCGAGTCGGCGGACACCGAGCCCGCGACGCTCGAGCGCTGCCACGGCCTTCGCGTCGAACTCCGGCTGGCGAGCCAGGTAGGTGGCGTTCGGCACCTCGACGCGCTGCTCGATCGACACCATGGCGCGCTTCGTCTCGTCGAAGAACACCAGGTCGGCGTACTCGTCGCGGACCAGCTCGCGCATCTCGTCGGCGTAGTCCCGCGGCAGCGCGAGGTCCTCGGCGACCGTCAGTTCGCCCATGCCGCCGTCGTACTGCGGACCGATCGAGCACCACACGGCGCCCTTCTCGCAGACGGCGTGGACCCGGCCACCTTCGGCGAGGCCACCGGCGAGCAGCGGGCCGACGACCTCGGAGCGGATGAACGCGTCGCTGCGCCCGGTGTTGAAGACGATCGGGATGCCCTCGGCGGCGAGCGCGACGAGGTCCGCGACGATGCTCGGGATCGCGATGGTGCGGGAGACCGGGCTGGCGATGGGCCCGTCGACGTCGAGCAGGAGACCGAGGCGGGGTGCGTTCACCCGCCCATCCTCTCGCAGTCAGCTGCTGGGCGAGACGATCCGGCTCCGGACGCGGTCGATCAGGGCTCCGAGGGCCGCCGGGGCGGGGACGTGTCCCTGCCCGGGCACCTCGGTGTACTCCGAACCGGGCACCGCGTCGACGAGGGCGCGGGCCGCACGACGCATCCACTCGAGTCCGTCGCCACCGGCGCCGACGAGCACCGGCACCCCCACGGCGGCAGCAACGCGCTCGGGCACGGCGAGGCCGTTCAGCACACGGACCTCGCGGCTGAGCACGTGGGCGTCGACGACCAGGGAGCGCCAGAGCGAGCCCTTGAGCCGCAGTGCCGTGACCTGGCCCATCGGGACCCCGAGCACCTGGGTCAGGAACCCGCGGACGGCCTGGGCCCGGCGGCCGGCACCGACGTGTTCGTCGAGCAGGTCGGCGAACACGACGTCGTCGGCGTGGGGGTCGACCGATGCGCGGTACGGCGGTTCCCACAGGACGGCACCGTCGACGGGCAGTCCGGTGGCGAGCCCGTGCAGGACGACGCCGGCGCCGACGCAGATGCCGACGGCGGTGGTCGGTGCACCGATGCTCTCGACGACGGCGCGCAGGTCGTCGACCTCGCGCTCGATCGCCCACGTCGCGGAGTCACCGCTGGCACCACGGCCACGGCGGTCGTAGGTCACCACGCGGTGGGTCGAGCCGAGCTCGGCGACCACGCGGTCGAGGTACGGGGTCCCCCGGTGGTCGAAGGCACCGCCCACGACGACGACCGCCGGCCCGTCCCCCGCCTCGGAGACGGCGATGGTGGTGCCGTCGGAGGAGACGACCGTTCGGTCGACTGGAGGGAGCATGGGGTCCTTTGCGAGCTGTCGACGGCGATGCGTCGGGCCTCGGAGGGGACCGTGCGGATTACCGGTCCTCCGAGTGTCGCAGGCGTGGGAGCCCGTGTCTCCCCCCGCTTCCAGGGGCAGAACCCCACCGCTCGACACCGTGGTGGTCGCCGTGCCATGCTGTTTGAGTACACCTGTACTCACACGATCACCGCCACTGCAACGGGGAACCATGACACTCATCGCCATCGTCGCCTGCGAGATCGCCTTCTGGGTCGCGATCCTCGGCGGCCTGACCACCCGGTACCTGCTGCGCCGGCCGCGGACGGGTGCGGCGATGCTCGTCGCGGCACCCGTGATCGACGTGGTGCTGCTCGCGGTCGTCACGGTCGACCTGCTCGGCGGTGGGACCGCGTCGTGGCACCACGGACTCGCGGCGATCTACATCGGCTTCTCGGTCGCGTACGGGCACCGGATGATCGCGTGGGCGGACGTCCGGTTCACGCACCGGTTCGCCGGCGGTCCGGCACCGGAACGCCTGAGTGGACGGCGGTACACGGCCCGGTGCTGGGGCGACGTGCTGCGGACCGGGCTCGCCGTGCTGATCGCCGGTGGGATCATCGGCGGACTCGTCCTCGTCGTCGGGGACCCGGAGCGCACGGACGAACTGCAGGGCACGGTCGCACTGCTCGGGGTGGTCCTGGGCGTCGAACTGCTGTGGGCGATCAGTTACACGATCTGGCCACGCCGAGTCACCACCGCAGCCGCGGACCCGGCCGGCGCGTCGAGCCAGCCGTAGGCTGACCCGGTGCCCCGCCGTGTCGACCTCGAGGAACGGGGATCCCTGGTGGCCGCGGCCTGCCTGCGGATCCTGGAGCGGGACGGCCTCAGCGCACTGTCCGTGCGGAACGTCGCGGACGAGGCCGGCATCGCCCCGGCGTCACTCCGCCGCGTGTTCCCGACGCAGGACGCCCTGCGCGAGCACTGCCTGACGATCATCGAGGAACGGGTCACCGCTCGGCTCGCCGCCCTGCGTTCGACGGGTCGTGCGCTCGCACTGGACGTCCTCGCCCAGGTGCTGCCGCTCGACGCCGAGCGCACGACCGAGATCCTGGCGCAGGTGCAGCTCGGCGTGCTCGCGCGCACCGACGAACACCTGGCCGCGAGCGCCCGACGCCTGAACGACGGGGTCAGCCGGGTGTGCACCCGGGCGCTGGAGATCCTGCGCGAGGACGGCAGCTTCGGTGCCGATCGCGACCTGACCGATGAGGCGGACCGGCTGCACGCGCTGATCGACGGGCTGGCGATCGAGCACACGTGGGACCCGACGGCACGTGCGCCGGAGCGGGTCCTGGCGCTCGTCGAGCTGCACGTGGACAGCCTGCGCGGCGCGATCGGCTGACGGCTGACGACTGACGACTGACGGCTGCCGGCTCAGCGGTCCCGGTAGACCTCGCGCCGGTGCCCAGCGTCGACGACCACCACGACGAGCTCGCCGTCGTCGATCCGGTAGATCAGTCGGTAGTCCCCCGAGCGGACTCGCCACCCGGGCCGGTTCACGAGCTTGCGTGCGGCGGGTGGTCGGGGGTGCTCGGCGAGGATCGCGAGGAGCCCCTCGATCCGCCGCCGTCCGTCGAGCGGGAGCTTGCGGATGACGCGTTGCGCGGCCGGGATGACCTCGACCGAGTACGTCACCCGAGGCCGAGTTCGCGCTTGAGGTCGTCCCACTTGACGTTCTCGCCACCGATGCGGGCACTCTCGGCGACGGCTTCGTCGTAGGCGACCAGGTCGTCCAGGTCCTCCGCCGCCTCGAGCAACCGGTCGAGGACGGCCGCGTCGACCACGGCGGCGACGCGCTTGTTCCGCCGGGTCAGGTAGACGGGTTCGTGTCGGGCATCGTCGATGATCGACGCCAGACGGCCACGGGCTTCGGAGATCGACACTTCGCTCACCTGTACATTCTAGAGCGTTTTGTACAAATCAGACGAGTGCCGTGGTGCCGACCGACTCCCGTTCGAGCAGGGACCGCTTGACGTCGAGCCCCCACGCGAAGCCCCCGAGCGTGCCGTCCGAGCGCAGCACCCGGTGGCACGGGACGAAGAGCGCGGGGGCGTTCCGGGCGCACACGCTCGCCGCCGCCCGCACCGCGTCGGGCCGGCCCATCGCCGCCGCGAACCCGGTGTAGGTCAGGGTGCCGCCGGCGGGGATCCGGCGAAGCTGGCGCCACCCCTCGGTGAAGAGCTCGGTGCCGAACTGCCGGACCGGTACCTGCATGGCGTGCTCGACCTCGCCCGAGTAGAAGGCGTCAACGGCGTCGGCCGAGGCGACCACGCCGTCGAGCACGCGGTCGGGGCGGTGGCGATCGGCCAGGCGGGCGAGGATCCGCTCGACGGAGTCGGTCCACCCGGAGGCGAGGACCCTGCCCTCGGCGTCCTCGAGCACGGTGAACGGCCCGTCGGGGGTGTCCAGGGTCTGGATGGTTGCGTCGGTCATCGGTCGTCCTTCCGGGGGTCCTCGGGGGCACGGGCTGCACGGGCGCCGGCGGTCGCGGTCATCGCGCGGTCGATGATCGGTCGCCAGCAGTGCATCGTGAGGTAGCTCCGCCAGGGGGCCACCTGCTCCGACCATAGGGAGAGCTCGCGCGCCGTTCCGGGCAGCCCGAGTTCCTGTGCACCGTTCCGTACGGCGAGGTCGCTGTGGAGGAAGATGTCGGGGTGGTGCCGGACCCGCAGCGCGACGTAGTCGGCGGTCCACGGCCCGATGCCCTTCACCGCGAGGAGTCCGTCGCGCAGGTCACCGAGGGACTGCCCACCGTCCACCACCAGGGACCCGTCGGCGAGCGCGGCGGCCACCCGCAGGATCGTGTCGACGCGGGCGGCCGGACCGCGCAGGACCTCGCGCCCGCGTTCGGCGATCACCGCCGCCGACGGGAAGAGCAGCCCGCCTGGCCGGATGGCGTCCGGCACCGTCGCACCGAGTGCGGCCACGAGCCGGCTCTGCGCGGTGCGCGCCGCGGCCACCGAGACCTGCTGCCCGATCAGGGTGCGGAACACGATCTCGTGCGCGTCCACCGCGCCGGGGAGCCGGAGACCGGGCACGCGGGCGACGGGTCCGGCGAGCTCGGGCACGGCCCCGAGGACGGCGTCGACGGCGACCGGGTCGGCGTCGAGGTCGAACAGTGCCCGGACACGCGCCACGAGGGCCGGCAGGTCGGAGAGGTCGGTGACCCGCACACGCAGGTCGATCCCGGTGCCCCGCCCGGCCACGTCGGGGACGGCGGCCGACGCGCTGAACCAACCCGGGCCTCCAGGCAGGTCGACCAGCCGCCCGTACGACGTGACTCGACCGGCGGGGTCGGTGTCCACCTGCTCCGTGCCCGGCAGGGCGTGCAGCGCGTGCCAGTCGAGCAGGCCCTGCGCGTCGAAGGGTGCCCGGGCCGGCAGGTGGACGCGGAGTGCGCCGTCGCCGCCGTCCGTGGCGCCGTCGACTCCCCCGGACCGGCGTGCGCGGAGCTCGGTCGGGGTGACGGCGAAGACCTCGCGCACGGTGTCGTTGAACTGTCGGACGCTGGCGAACCCCGCGGCGAACGCGACGTCGGCGACGGGCAGATCGGACGAGGTGAGCAGGGTCCGCGCGGTCTGCGCCCGGTGCGCCCGGCTGAGCGCCTTCGGCCCGGCGCCCAGCTCGGCCGTCATGATGCGGTTGAGCTGCCGCTCCGAGTACCCCACGCGCGCGGCGAGCCCGGGCACGCCGTCGCGCTCGACGACACCATCGAGGACGAGCCGCATCGCCCGGCCGGCGACGTCCTCGCGCAGGTCCCACTCGGGGCTGCCGGGGGTCGCCTCGGGCAGGCAGCGCTTGCAGGCGCGGAAGCCGGCCAGGTGCGCTGCGGCGCTCGTGCGGTAGAAGGTGACGCCCGAGACCCTCGGCGTGCGGGCCGGGCAGCTGGGCCGGCAGTAGATGCCGGTGGAGTGCACGGCGGTGACGAACTGGCCGTCGAAGCGCGCGTCGCGCGAGGCGACGGCGCGGTGCCGTTCGGCGTGCAGCGCGTCGGGCTGCGCGTCGGTGTCCGGGCTGGTCATGGGCTCAGCCTGACATGCGCCGCCGACGTCGACTGGCGGGAATCGGACGGAGCAGCGCACGGCCGGGAGGCCCGGCTAGCGTTGGCCACGTGACTCCCGCAGACGACGTGGCCGGTCTCGACGACCTGCCGTTCCGGACCGAGGTCGAGGTCGCGCTGCTGCTCGTCTCGCCGCGGCACCGGTACGAGGGGCGCCCGGCCGACGGCGCGCTGCCGGTGCGCGCGGACGATCCGGACGAGTCACGCGACCGGATCGAGCTGCGGGCCGGGCTGGGCATCGTCGGTGACCGGTACTTCGCGGCCCGGGCGCACGTGCACGCCTCGGTCACGGTGATCGGCCTGGAGGGGCTCGAAGCCGTCGGTCAGGCCATCGGTGCCACCGTCGACCCCGCTGCGACCCGGCGGAATGTGTTCCTGCGGGGCGCCGACGTCGAGGCACTTCGGGGCGAGCCGTTCTCGCTGGAGAGCGTGACGCCGGACGCGGGTGACGGACCGGTCCGGTTCCGTGGCTACCGTGCGGCGAACCCCTGCGCCTGGATGGACCACGAGGTGGCCCCCGGGGCGTTCCGGGCGATGCGGGGCCGGGGCGGCGTGCGGTGCGACCCGGAGTCCGACGGTGTGCTCACCCTCGGACCCGCGGTGCTCCGCACGGCCCGCTCCGTGGCGCTCGGCTGACGCGGTCGCCGAGCGGCGAGACGCTCGTCGGCGCAGTGCTCAGGCGGTGAGGGCGCTCTCGATCGCGTCGACGAACGCCGGCAGGTCGTCCGGGGTGCGGGAGGTGATGAAGCCGCCGTCGACCTGGACCTCCTGGTCGACCCACTCGGCTCCGGCGTTGCGCAGGTCGGTCTGCAGCGACGGGAAGGACGTGACGGTCTTGCCCGACAGCACGCCCGCCTCGACGAGGGTCCACGGACCGTGGCAGATCGCCGCGACCGGCTTGCTCGCCTCGGCGAAGGCCTGCACGAGCGTCGCGGCGCGGGACTCCTGGCGCAGCGTGTCGGCGTTGATGGTGCCGCCGGGGATCACGAGGGCGTCGAAGTCCTTCGCGTCGACACCGGCGATGGTGGTGTCCGGCTCGAGCGTCTGCCCCGGGTCCTTGTCGCCGACCAGCGTCTGGATCGTGCCGGTCTCCTTCGCCGCCACGGTCACCGAGGCACCGCGCTCACGCAGCTGCTCGGTGGGGACGACGATCTCGTCCTGCTCCACGCCGTAGTTCGTCGTGATGACGAGGATCTTCTTGCCGTCGAGGGTTGCCATGATCGCTCCTTCCGCGGCCCGGTCGTTCCGGCCGCACACCCGAGGGTCGTCGGCGTCGGCTGGGCAGGCGTGCAGGGGCGGCTCGGGGTCCGGTCGGACGGTCGGACGGTCGGGCGGTCGGGCGGTCGCAACACCCCGCTCACGTCCGCCGGACGGTCGCAAAACGTCGGCTGGCGGCGGCGCAGCCGACGGTTCCTGACCACTGGGCGCAGGCCGGGCGGGGTGCCCTGACCGACGGGCGAGGCGCCGTGGACGCGCCCACAGTCGGCCTGGAGGCACGGTGCCGGCCCGCCACGGGTCTCCAGGCCGCCACCCGACCGGTCGCAACCCCCCGCTCACGTCCGCCGGACGGTCGCAAACCGTCGACTGGCGGCGGCGCAGCCGACGGTTCCTGACCACTCAGCGCAGGCCGGGCGGGGACGCCCGACCGGCCGGCGAGGCGCCGTGGACGCGCCCACAGCCGGCCTGGAGGCACGGTGCCAGCCCGCCACGGGCCTCCAGGCCGCCACCCGACCGGTCGCAACCCCCCGCTCACGTCCGCCGAGCGGTCACGAAGCGTCGGCTGGCGGCGGCGCAGCCGACGGTTCCTGACCACTCAGCGCAGGCCGGGCGGGGAGTCCTGACCGGCCGGCGGGCCGACGCGCCGGGCAGGGCGGGCGCCGCGCTCAGCCGCGGATGCGGAAGGCGTCGCCGTCGCGCTCGACGGTCAGGCCGTCGTACCCGTGGACCCGGTGCAGGCCGGCCGTCACCGGGTGCTCGAGGGACCCGACGACGACCGTGGTCGCGCCGGAGGCGATGGCGGACTCGAGTCCGGCGGGGGCGTCCTCGAACGCCACACAGTCGGTCGGGTCGACGCCGAGCAGGGCAGCTCCGCGCAGGTAGCCGTCGGGGTGGGGCTTGCCGTGCTCGACGTCCTCCGAGGGCACGAAGGCCTCGGGCACGGCGAACCCGGCGGCCGCCATCCTGCCCGCGGCGAGGTCACGCGGGGCGCTCGTCACGAGGGCCACCGGGACACCGAGTTCGACGAGTCGCTGCACGAAGGCGACGGCTCCGGGGATCTCGAGGATGCCCTCGGTGCTCGCGGTCTCCTCGGCGACGAGTTCCGCCGCGATCCGCTGCTGCTCGGCCAGGGGCAGGTCGGGCAGGAAGCGCCGCAGGGTGTCGATCGCCTGCCGCCCGTGCGAGAACGCGAGGATCTCGTCGGGGTCGATGCCGTTCGCGGTCCCGAACCGGGTCCAGGTCGCCTCCACCACCGCGGTCGAGTCGACGAGGGTCCCGTCCATGTCGAAGAGGACCCCGGACGCCACGATGTCGATCACGCGCCCGACCCTAGCCCACGGGCGTCAGCGCGCCCCCGACGCCCGCACGGGCGGGGTCAGCGCGCCCGGACGTACCGGGTGAGCAGCACGCCGCCGGCGCCGAGCAGCACGTGCGCCGGTCGCATCCGCCGGAGTTCCGGCGAGGACCCCCGGGCGATGCGCGGCCCCGCCCCGCCCTCGAGCGACGGGTCGATCGTCAGGGTCAGCTCGTCGACGGCGTCCGCGGCGATGAGCGCCCCGAGGAACGACGGCCCGCCCTCGCAGTGGATCATCCCGAGGCCACGGCCCGCCAACAGCCCACGGATCCGTCCGGCGTCCACCGAGTCCGGGTCGTCGTCCGCGCTGCAGGGGACGACGTCGGCGACCTCGGCGAGCGCCCGGGCCTTCGACGACGCAGCCGCCGTCGCCGACGTCAGGACGATCGGGCGCACCGGCGCCTCGGTGAACACCCGCGACGTCGGGTCGAGCGACAGCGACCCGGTGACGATCGCGAACACGGGGTGGTCCGGCATGCCGTGGGCCCGCCGCCAGGCGACGTCGGTGTCGTGCAGGACCATCGGCCCGTAGCCCTCGTCGCGGACCGTGCCGGCGGCGACGAGCACGACGTCGGCCACCCGCCGGAGCAGGTCGAAGACGCGCAGGTCGTCGTCGCCGCCGAGCGACCCGGACACCCCGGCGGCCGAGGCCGAACCGTCCAGCGTGGCGACGAAGTTCACGCGGAGCCAGGGGGCCCCGGCGTCGGCGGTGTAGAACTCGAGCAGGTCGTCGTCGGACAGGTCCGCGATCGACGGGGGCAGGATGTTCACGTGTTGTGCCTCGATTCCACGGGGGTGCGCCATCCGAGGGTGGCCTCGACCATGCGCATCGCGTCGACGCTCTCGGCGACGTCGTGCATCCGGACGATCCGGGCGCCGAGCATCGCGCTCACGGTCGCCACGGCGAGCGATCCGGAGAGCCGTTCACCGCGGGGGCGGCCGAGCGACTCCCCCACGAAGTCCTTGTTGGACACCGCGGCGAGGACCGGGTAGCCGAGCGCGACGACCTCGGGCAGTCGACGGGTGAGCTCGAGGGTGTGCACGGTGTTCTTGTGCAGGTCGTGACCCGGGTCGACGATGATCCGCGACTCGGGGATGCCCGCGGCGAGTGCCCGGTCGACCCGTTCGCGCAGGAACACGACGACCTCGCCCGCGATGTCGCCGTACTGCGGCGGCACCGGCAGGGGCCGTCGGGGTTCGGCGAGCGAGTGCGTGATGACGACGGTGGCGTCGGAGTCGGCGACCACGGCGGCCATCCGCGGGTCGGACAGGCCGGTGGTGTCGTTGACGACGGTCGCCCCGGCCGCGATCGCCGCCGCGGCGACCTCGGGACGGAAGGTGTCGACGCTGATGACGACGTCGGACTGCTGGGCGAGCTGCTCGACGACGGGCACGACGCGGTCGATCTCGTCGGAGGCGGGCAGCTCCGGGCCGGGGGCGAACTTCACGCCGCCGATGTCGACCCAGTCGGCGCCCTGCTCGGCGGCCCTCACCGAGGCGGCGACGGCCCGGTCGAGCTCGAAGGTGGCGCCCCGGTCGTGGAACGAGTCGGGGGTGCGGTTCACGATCGCCATCACGGCGATGCGGTGGTCGAAATCGATGGTGCGGCGGCCGAACGTCCGGACCGGGTGGCGCAGGTCCGGCACGATCCAGCCGGGTCCGGCCGTGCCGTCGGGGAGGCCCGTCATGCGTCCGCCCCGGCACTCGCGTCGTGCCCGGCGTCGGTCGCACGCCCCGCGCCGATGAGCGCGATCGCCTCGGCCCGTCCCGCCGTGTCGGCCAGCGAACCGGTCGCCGCCACCGTCACGGTCGTCGAACCGGTCTGACGCTCCCCACGCGTCGTGACGCACTGGTGCTGCGCGTCGAGGACCACCAGGACGCCCTCGGCGCCGAGCCCCTCGGCGATGGTCGCGGCGACCTGTTCGCCGAGCCGCTCCTGCAGCTGCGGACGGGAGGCCACCGCGTCGAGCACCCGCGCCAGCGTGCCGAGCCCGATGAGGCGGTCACCCGGCGCGTACGCCAGGTGCGCGACCCCGAGGAACGGCAGCAGGTGGTGCTCGCAGACGGAGCGGAACTTCACGTCCCGGACGATGACGAGCCGACCGCGCTCGCCGTCCTCGGCGTGCACGGTGCCCTCCCGGGCGATGGCGACCGCGTCGGTGCCGATCCCGGAGAAGAACTCGGCGTACGAGTCGGCGACACGGGCGGGGGTGCGGGTGAGTTCCGGGCGGTCGGGATCCTCGCCGATGGCGAGCAGCAGCTCGCGGACGGCGGCCTCGACACGGGCGCGGTCCATGGGTGACGTCACCCGCTCATCCAACACCAGCCGTGGCCGGAGAACGCGGGCAGACGCCCAGCGCGAGGTGCGCGATCCGCGTGGAACGGGCCTCCCGGCTGTCACAACCTGTGAGACCGGTGTGACACGCCCGAAACCCAGCGTCCTTTAAACTCTCGTGGTGAGCGCCCCGCAGACCGACACCACGCCCCGGAACCGCTTCGCGACCGGCCTCGATCGATTCTTCTCCATCACGCAACGCGGATCGTCGATCCCCCGCGAGGTCCGCGGTGGCCTCGTCTCGTTCGTGACGATGGCGTACATCGTCATCCTGAACCCCCTCATCCTCGGCGGGTTCAGCGCCGACCAGGCCGCCAAGGACGTCAGCGGCGGATGGCTCGAGAACGCTCAGGTGGCCGCGGCGACCGGCCTCGTCGCCGGCGTCATGACCATCGCGATGGGCATCATCGCGAACCTGCCGTTCGGCATCGCCGCGGGGCTCGGGATCAACTCGTTCCTCGCCGTCAGCGTCGTGCACCAGGTCACCTGGGCCGAGGCGATGGGGCTGGTCGTCATCAACGGTGTGATCATCGTGATCCTCGCGTTGACCGGCATCCGGACGATGATCTTCACCGCCGTCCCGGCACAGCTGAAGGCCGCGATCACGGTCGGCATCGGCCTGTTCATCGCGTTCATCGGGCTCGTCGACTCCGGCTTCGTGCGGTCCTCCGGGCTCGCGTCGCCGCCGCTGCAGCTCGGTGAGGACGGCTCCGTCGGCGCCCTGCCGACCATCGTGTTCCTGATCGGCCTGATCATCATCGGCACGCTCATGGCCCGCCGGGTCAAGGGTGCGCTGCTCATCGGCATCGTCGCGACCACGATCATCGCGATCATCCTGCAGGCGATCTTCCAGGTACCGACGTCGGTCGACTCGAAGACCGGCTGGAACCTCAACGCCCCCGGCCTGCCGAGCGCGCTGTTCGCCGTGCCGGACCTGTCGCTCGTCGGCCACGCCGACGTCTTCGGTGCCTTCACCCGCATCGGCCCGCTCGCCGCGTCGATGCTCGTCTTCACCCTCGTCTTCACGAACTTCTTCGACGCCATGGGCACCATGACCGGTCTGGCCAAGGCCGCCGGTGTCGCGAAGCCCGACGGCACGTTCCCCCGCCTGAAGTCGGCGCTCGTCGTCGAGGGCGTCGGCGCGATCGCCGGTGGTGGCGCATCGGTGTCGTCGAACACCGTCTTCATCGACTCGGCCTCCGGCATCGGCGAGGGCGCCCGCACGGGCATGGCCTCGGTCGTCACCGGCCTGCTGTTCCTGGCGTCGATGTTCCTCACGCCGCTCACCCAGGTCGTCCCGCTCGAGGTCGCCGCCGCCGGGCTCGTCGTCGTCGGTGCGCTCATGGTCGCGCAGGTCGCGGACATCTCGTGGTCGGACTTCGGCTCGGCCCTGCCGGCGTTCCTGACGATCGTCGTCATGCCGCTGACCTACTCGATCGCGAACGGCATCGGCGCCGGCTTCATCAGCTGGGTGCTCATCAAGCTGCTGTCCGGCCGTGGCCGTGAGGTCTCGTGGCTGCTCTACGTCGTCGCCGCGGGCTTCCTGCTGTACTTCGCGCGGGGGCCGTTGGAGGCGCTGCTCGGCGTCGGCTGAGGCTTTCGAGCAACCTTGCTTCGGCACGGTTCGATTCTGCACAACCAAAGACGGCTCGCGCCACGGGATCCCGTGGCGCGAGCCGTCTTTGGTTGTGCGACGGCGGGCGAGGGACGCGGCCGGCCGCGTCGGCCTGGAGGCCCGTGGTCAGTCCGGCAGGTCGCTCGGCGTGGCCTCGTGGTGGCGCTGGTCCTGGGTGCGACGGTCTTCCTTCATGCCGGCCTCGAACAGGTGGCGACGGCCCTGCACGAGCTCGTCGCGCGCCGTGCGCTCGAGCTCCTTGGCGAGGGCGTAGTAGCCGTCGTCGTAGTCCTCGACGATCTGGAACGTCCAGCGGCCCGCGATGACGTTGCGGCCCACGAGTTCGGTGTCGATGCGTTCGGCGAGTTCGGTGTGCCCGGCCTTGCGCAGCTGCTCGACCGCCTCACCGAGGTTCAGGTCAGCGGTGCCGGTCAGTCGGTGGAACCCGTAGAGCAGGCCTCGGGCGTGCTCGATGACCTCGACCGCGGCGGACAGGCTGCCGAGCGCCTCGACCGTGGCCTCGGACACCCCCTCGGGAACCTGGTGCTGCGCGTCGGGGCCCTGTGCGTCGTTCGTCATGGGTCCCGTCTACACGACGACTGCCGAGGCCGAGCGCAGTCACTTCGTCTGGTTGGGGTGGTGGGTGTGCACGTCGGTGATGCACACCACCCGGTCATCCACGTCGACCGTGAACCAGATCCGGGCGCCGCGCTTCAGCTCGAACTGACGACGCGTCCACTCCCGGCCGGAGTGTCGAACCACACCGAGTTCCCCGCGCAGGGCGTGGCAGGACAGGTCCTCGGTCAACGGATCCGTGGTCAGCCGATCCCACGCGGCAGCGACTGCGTTCCGCTGCACCGCCACCACGTCGCGCCACCCCTGTTCCGCGCCGCGCGTCCCGAAGACGATCGTGTACTCCGTCGAACGGATCGGCCGGGGGACCCCGCCGCGCCGGCCCGCCACCGCGTCAGGGCTTCTCGACGCGGATCGGCTCAGCGAGGATCTCCGGCTCTCCGGTGTCCCAGCCTGCTGCGATCGCCTCGGCACTGTTGCGCCACGCCTGCATCTCGAGCAGGAGCCTGCGCGGCTGCCGGAGCGAGAACGAGCCACGGGCGACGTCGACGATCTCCCGGGCGAAGCGCTGCTGGTCTGCGGCGCTGAGGAGCTTGATCCACGGGTACGGGATCGCCAGCCGATCGTGGAGTGGCAGTTGCTCGTTGAGCGTCACCGCGGCGATGAGCTGCGCCGCGATGTCCAGGACCGCGTCGTCGTCGTCGGACCGTTCCTTCGTGGTGAGGACGAGTGGCTTCCCGTCGCGACGGGTGACCTCGAGCGGGGCTTCTTCCGCGGCGGCGAACACCTGCTTGGCGTGGCGGGAGAGGTCTGAGGACTGCACCGACCGCCGGGATCGGGGCGGAGCACCGAGCGTCATGGATCTAGCCTATTCAGAACGTGTTCTGAACGCAACGGTCGGTTGCGACGTCGTAGGTCGACACCTACCATTCGAACACACGTTCGAACGAGGAGACCCGATGATGATCACCGACACGGCCGCCACGGTGTGGTGGGCCGAGGGCACGCCGACCCGGCTGGTGTGGGCCGGACGGCGCTGGCGGGTGAGCGACACCCCCACCCGGCTGACCGTGACGCGCGCTGAACTGCCCACCGCGATCACCCATGCGCCCGAACGCACCGTGGGCTGGCGGTTCCAGGCGACCAGCGACGACGACGGCGAGGCCCTGGTGGTCGACATCGTGCCGCAGGGTGCCGGCTGGGGCGTGGCCCGGACGTGGACGTGAGCGGCCCGGACCGCTACCGTCCGGACATGGACAGGTGGGTGGCGCTGCTGCGCGGCGTCAACGTGAACGGCATCACGATCCGGAGCGCCGAGCTCGCGGAGCTCTTCCGAGGGCTCGGGTTCGACGACGTCCGCACCGTGCTCGCCTCGGGCAACGTCGTGTTCTCCGCCGACGTGCCCGCCGAGCAGCTCAAGACGTCGATCGAGCAGGGGCTGCGCGACCGGTTCGGGTACGACGCCTGGATCGTGCTCGTCCGGCACGACGCCCTCGCGGCCGTGGTCGACGGTTTCCCCTTCGCGCGTTCCGACGAACGGCACGACTACGTCGTGTTCGGGTCCGACGACGGTGCGCTCGACGCCTTGGTCACGGACCTCGAACTCGACGACTCGGTCGAGCGGGTCGCCCGCGGGAACGGGGTCGTCTACTGGTCCTGCCCGAAGGGTTCGAGCACCGACACCGTGTTCGCCAAGCGGGCCGGCGCCGCACGCTTCAAGCGCACGACGACGACCCGCAACACGAACACCCTGCGGAAGCTCCTGTGACGCTCGTGCACTCGAAGCGGGCCGAGACTCGCTCCCGCGGACGATCCGGGCGTTCCTGACCGCCCGAAGTGTCCGCCGCGCCGAGTCTCCGCCGACGCCGGGGTGGCTCAGGCCTGCGGCGGCTGCCCGTTGCTCGCCATGGTGCCGCCGTCGACGGGCAGGACCGCACCCGTGATGAACGAGGCCGCGTCGCTGGCCAGGAACAGGATCGCCTCGGCGACCTCGGCAGAGCGACCCCCGCGGCCGAGGGCGATGCGCTCGGTGAACTTCGACTGCAGCGACTCGTCCTCCGCCTGCTCCTGGGTCAGGTCGGTCCAGATGAGCCCCGGAGCGACGGCGTTCACGCGCACGCCGAACTGCCCGTTGTCGAGTGCAGCGGCCTTGGTGAAGTTCGTCACGCCACCCTTCGCCGCGTTGTAGGGGCTCATCCGCCAATCGGCGTCCTCACCGGAGACCGACGACGTGTTGACGATCGACCCCTTCGTCTCGCGCAGGAACGGCAGGGCCGCCCGGGTGCCGTAGAACACACCGGACAGGTCGGTCTCGATGACCCGGCGCCACTCGGCCGTGCTGATGTCGGTGATGTCGCCCGAGCTGAAGGTCCCGGCGTTGTTCACCAGGACGTCGAGCCGGTCGAAGCGGTCGATCGCCGCCGAGACGACGGTCTCCCAGTCGTCCGGGCTCGCCACGTCGGCATGCAGGGCGACGACCCGGTGCGTCGGCAGGGAGTCACCCACCGCGCGGACCTTCTCCTCGACGCTGTCGGTCAGCACGACCGACGCGCCCTCGTCGATGAACGCCCGCACCGTCGCCTCGCCGATGCCGGACCCAGCGCCCGTGACGATCGCGACCTTGCCCTCGAACCGGTTGCCCATGATGTCTCCTCTCGTTGCACGAACCGTGCCCGGGGAGACGCCATCGACCCGAGGGGCACGAGCGACCACGGTGCCCCGGACCGGCTGGACGCGTTCGGAGGCGCCGCGAACGCCGCGGGGACGCAGGTCGCCCCGGCACCGCGAGGCGGAACCGGGGCGACGTGCGACTGCGGCGCAGCGACTGGCGTCAGCCGGTCGAGTCGTCGAGGTCGAAGTCGCGCTCCAGGGAGATCGTCGGGATCGACGCCGTGATGACCGAGCCGTCCGCCCGCAGCGTGCCCTGGATGTCGCTGGTGGTCGGGGCGTGCCCGGACATGCGCGGTCCGTGGTGCGGCAGCGGCACCACGGTGGGCTCCCCCGCCTCGATGTCCCACTGCTGGTTGTGCACCCACACCGTGAAGCCCGAACCGGTCTCGACCGTGAGGGTCATGGCTTCCTGCTCGAGGTCCACCCGGACCCGCGACCCGCGCACGGTCAGACGGTAGGACAGACGGTCCCAGTGCTTCGGCAACCGCGGGTTGAAGGTCATCCGACCGCCGTGGTCACGCATGCCACCGAACCCGTTGACGAGGGCACCCCAGATGCCACCGGTCGACGCGATGTGCACGCCATCCGAGGTGTTGCCGTGCAGGTCCGCCAGGTCGACGTAGAGCGCGGTCTGGAAGTACTGGTCGGCGAGGTCGTGGTACCCGACCTCGGCCGCCATGATCGACTGGACGACCGCGGACAGCGTCGAGTCACCGGTGGTGAGTGCGTCGTAGTAGTCGAAGTCGCGACGCTTCTCGGCCGCCGTGAACTCGTGTCCCTGCAGGAACAGCGCGAGCACGACGTCGGCCTGCTTGAGCACCTGGAACCGGTAGATCACCAGCGGGTGGTAGTGGAGCAGCAGCGGGCGCTTGGACTCCGGGGTGTTCTCGAGGTCCCAGAGTTCCTTGTCGAGGAACTGGGCGTCCTGCGGGTGGATGCCGCGGTGCGGGTCGAACGGGATCTCCATCGACTCGGCGGCGTGCTCCCACTCGACGAGCTCGTCCGGCTGCAGACCGGTCCGGCGCACCATGCGGTCGTACTCTTCGGCGTCGTCGGCGGCGAGCTCGCGGCAGGCGTTGACGGCGAACCACAGGTTCGCCCGCGCCATCACGTTCGTGTAGAGGTTGTCGTCGACGACGGTCGTGTACTCGTCCGGCCCGGTGACGCCGTCGATGTGGAACTTCTTGTCGCCGTTGGACCGCCAGAACCCGAGGTCGGCCCAGAGCCGGGCGGTCTCGACGAGCACGTCGATGGCGCCGCGCTTCAGGAACTCGCGGTCCCCCGAGGCCCGGACGTACTGCATGAGCGCATGCGAGATGTCGGCGTCGATGTGGTACTGCGCGGTGCCGGCGGCGTAGTAGGCGCTGGACTCTTCACCGTTGATCGTCCGCCACGGGAACAGGGCACCGCGCTGGTTCAGCTCGCGGGCCCGAGCCCGTGCCGCGTCGAGCATGTTGTAACGGAAGCGCAGGGCGTTCCGGGCGACGATCGGCGCCGTGTACGACAGGAACGGCAGGACGTAGATCTCCATGTCCCAGAAGTAGTGGCCGCCGTAGCCGGAGCCGGTGACGCCCTTCGCGGCGATGCCGTGGCCGTCGGTGCGGGCGGTGGCCTGCGCCAGCTGGAAGAGGTTCCAGCGGACGGCCTGCTGGATCGCGGGCTGACCGGCGATCTCGACGTCGCTGCGGGCCCAGTAGTCGTCGAGCCAGTCGCGCTGCTTCGCGAACGTCTCGTCGACGTTCTCGGCGTGCGCGCGGTCGAGCGTGCGGTCGCACCGGTCGGCCAGCTCGCGCACGGGTACCCCGCGGGAGGTGTGGTAGACCACGTGCTTCACGAGCCGGATGGGCTGCCCCGCGCGGGCCTGCACCCGGTAGACGTGCTTCGCCAGGTCGTCCTCGATCGAGGAGGACTCGTCCCAGCTGTTCTCGGTCTCGATGTGGTGCTCGACGCCGACGCAGATCGTCATGCCGGAGCTGGAGGCCTGGTACCCCAGGACCGAACGGCCGCCGGTGCTGCGCTTGAGCTTCGGCACGAGCACCCGCTCGGTGAACGACTCGGCCTTGCGCGGGTCGAAGGCGTTCGCCGCAGCCCGCATGCCGGCGTGGTACTCGTCCTGCACGTCCTGGCGGTTGAGGATCTGGCTGGACAGCAGGATCGAGGCGTCCGCGTCGAGCACGGTGACCTCGTAGTCGATGACGGCGAGGTGCCGGTCGGTGAACGACACGAGTCGACGTGCCCGAATGAGCACCCGCTTGCCGGACGGCGTCGACCACTCGGTCTCGCGGAACAGGTAGCCGCCGCGGAACTCCAGCCGACGCGTGTGCCGGAGGATGTCGGCTTCGGCCAGCACGAGCGGCTCGTCGTCGACGTAGAGGCGGATGACCTTGGCGTCGGGCGCGTTGATGATCGTCTGCCCGGTCTTCGCGAAGCCGAAGGCGTCTTCCGCGTGCCGGATCGGCCAGGTCTCGTGGAACCCGTTGATGTACGTGCCGTACTGCACGCCGCCACGGCCTTCGTCGAGGTTGCCGCGCAGGCCGAGGTACCCGTTGCCGACGGCGAAGTTCGTCTCGGCGACGCCCTGCTCGTCGGGGGTGTACTCGGTCTCGACGAGGGCCCACTCGTCGATCGGGTAGCGGACGCGGTCGAGGGGGTCCGAGGTGATGGGGTTCATGCTGCTCCGTGGGAAGGGAGGGAGATGGGTACGTCGGTGCGGCCGGCAGGCAGGGAGTGTCCGGCCGGGCCTACGTCGTGCTGGTGGTCGGTGCGGGCAGCTCGTCGATGAGTTCGGCGAGGTCGGACACCACGACGTCGGCACCGTGCTCGCGCAGGGCGTCCGCCCCGGCGCCCCGGTCGACACCGACGACGAGACCGAACGAGCCGTTGCGGCCAGCTTCGACCCCGCTGGTGGCGTCCTCGACCACGACGCACTCGGCGGCGGTGAGCCCGAACCGCGTCGCCGCGTCGAGGTAGGTGTCGGGCGCGGGCTTGCCGGTTAGGCCGTCCTGGCGCGCGACGAGCCCGTCGACGACCACCGGGAACCGGTCGAGGATGCCCGCCGTCCGGAGCACCGAGGTGGCGTTCGCCGAGCTTGAGACGACCGCGACGGACAGTCCGGCGGCGATCGCGGCGGTCAGGAACCGCAGCGAACCCGGGTAGGGCTCGACGCCGTGCTCGTCGAGCTCGGCGGTGAACTCCGCGTTCTTCCGGTTGCCGAGCCCGCACACCGTGTCGGTGTCGGGCGCGTCGTCGGGGGTGCCCTGCGGCAGGTCGATGCCGCGCGACTCGAGCAGCGAGCGCACGCCGTCGTAGCGGGGCTTGCCGTCGATGTAGGTGAAGTAGTCCTGCTCGGTGTACGGCGCGACCCCGTGCGCTTCGAGGTACGGCGTGAACAGTCGGCTCCAGGCCCGCATGTGGACGTCGGCGGTCGGGGTGAGCACGCCGTCGAGGTCGAACAGGAGCGCTCGCTGGTCACTGAGTCGCGCGGGCGTGCGCTGGTCCTGCGTCGTCATCTGCGGTCCTCCGGGGACTGGTGGTGGACGTGTGGCTCCCGACGAGTCTAGGACCGCTCCAGTCCGGACGTTCCGACGCGCCGCACCCTGTGGAGAGAGTTCACCGGCCGCTCCGCTGTGCAGGGAGGACCCCCGCCACGGCGCACCTGTGAGGCCTCTGAGACACACCCCGGCACGCTGACCCGGACGAAAGGCACCACCATGACCAGCGACACCACGGCCGCACCCCACGACGGCACGCAGTCGAAGCTCCGCCAGGCGATCACCGGCCCGCTGCTGTTCCTCTTCATCCTCGGCGACGTGCTCGGCGCCGGCATCTACGCCCTGATGGGGACGCTGGCGAAGGACGTCGGCGGTGCACTCTGGGCACCGCTGGTGCTCGCGCTCCTGCTGGCACTGCTCACGGCGGGCTCCTACGCCGAACTCGTGACGAAGTACCCGAAGGCCGGCGGTGCCGCGGTCTTCGCCGAACGCGCCTACAAGGCGCCCATCGTCTCGTTCCTGGTCGGGTTCAGCATGCTCGCCGCCGGCGTCACGAGCGCCGCCGGCCTGTCGCTCGCCTTCGCCGGCGACTACCTCGGCACGTTCGTCGACCTGCCGCCCGTGCCCACCGCGATCGTCTTCCTCGCCCTGATCGCCTGCCTGAACGCCCGCGGCATCTCCGATTCGCTCAAGAGCAACGTCGTGATGACGATCATCGAGGTCTCCGGTCTCGTCATCGTGATCGTCGTCGTGGCCGTGATGCTCGGCGGTGGCGGCGGTGACGTCTCCCGGATCGGCGCGTTCCCGTCCGAGGCGAACCCGGCCCTGGCGACCCTGAGCGCCGCGATCGTCGCCTACTACTCGTTCGTCGGCTTCGAGACGTCCGCCAACATCGCGGAGGAGGTCCGCGACCCCCGCCGCGTCTACCCCAAGGCCCTGTTCGGCGCCCTCGCCACCGCCGGCGTCGTCTACGTCCTCGTCGCCCTCGCCAGCGCGATCGCCCTGCCCGCCTCGGAGCTGTCCGAGTCCAGCGGCCCACTGCTCGCGGTCGTCTCCGCCACCGGCGTCCCGATCCCCGACTGGGTCTTCAGCCTCATCGCCCTGGTCGCCGTCGCGAACGGCGCGCTGCTCACGATGATCATGTCGAGCCGCGTGACCTACGGCATGGCCGAGCAGCGGCTCCTGCCCGCCCTGCTCGCGAAGGTCCTGCCGAACCGGAAGACCCCGTGGACCGCCATCGTCGCCACCACGATCGTCGCGATGCTCCTGACCCTGGTGGGTGACGTGGGCGTGCTGGCCGAGACCGTCGTGCTCCTGCTGCTCTTCGTGTTCATCAGCACCAACGTCGCCGTCCTGGTGCTCCGCCGCGACCACGTCGAGCACGACCACTTCCGGGTCTGGACGTTCGTCCCGGTGCTCGGGGTGCTGTCGTGCATCCTGCTGCTGACGCAGCAGAGCGGTCAGGTCTGGCTCTACGCCGCGATCCTGCTCGCCGTCGGCGTGGTCCTGTACTTCGTCGCCCGGTTCACCGGGCGCCGTTCCGGACGCGACCACGAGGCGGGCGTGATCCACTGACGGCACGCCCCACGGGCCTCCAGGCGGACCGTCTGGAGGCCCGTGGTGCGTCCGCCGGTCCGCCCGCGTGGTCAGCGCAGGTCGCGCACCCAGGCCTCGATCGCGTCCGAGATCTGCTGGCGGGCATCAGCACGGCTGATGGTCGCCGTGCGGTCGCCCGGCTGGTCGCCGTAGGCGCCGAAGTCGGCGTGGTTCGACCCCTGGATCTCGGTCATGGTGGCGGTCGACGGCAGCTTGTCCCGCGCGGCGTCGACCTTGGCCGGGGTCGACAGGCCGTCACGCGAACCGGAGACGCTCAGCACGTCGATGTAGGAGCGGCTGATGTCGTTCGCGCAGTAGCTGCCGAGCAACAGCAGACCGTCGGCGTCCTGGGCGAGCTGGCACGCGCGGACTCCGCCGAGGGAGTGCCCGCCGACCGCCCAGCGGGTCACCGAGGGTGCGTGGGCCTCGAACGTCGCGAGCGGCCGGGTGTCGAAGAACGCAAGGTTCAGCGTCGGCTTCGTGATGACCACCGTCGTGCCGTTGGCGACCACCTGCCGGAACGTGGCCATGTAGGCGTACGGATCGACCTTCGCGCCGGGGATGAAGACGATCCCGACCCCGTCGGCCTGGCCGGTCGGGGTCATCACCACCGAGTCACCGGCGTCCCGGACCGCGATCCGGTCGTCGCGCCAGACCTGCAGGGCGGCGCTGCGGGTGCCCTGCATGACGATGTGCGCCCAGACGAGGAACACCACCGCGATCAGCACGACGACGGCGACGATCCAGGTGGTCCAGCGCAGCGCTCGGTTCATGTGGCCACCGTACGGCGCATCCGGACGGCGGCGTTCGCTTCGTGAGCAGGAATGGTCGGGTGCGACGTGCACACCCGACCATTCCTGCTCACGATGTCGCCCGGGAAGGGCGACCGGGACGCGCTACTTGATGGCGGCGCGGATCTCGGCGGCTGCTGCGCCGACGTCCGAGGCGCTGTAGATCGCGCTGCCGGCGACGGCGATGCGGGCACCGGCCTCCTGCACCGAGGCGACCGAGGACGCGTTCACGCCGCCCGCGATCGAGAACGGGACGCCCGACTCCTTGCCGGCGTCGAGCAGCGTCGAGAACGTGAAGCCCTCTTCGGCCTGCTCGTCGAGCCCGGCGTGGACCTCGACGAACTCGGCGCCGAGTGCGACGACCTCGCGGGCACGGGCGGCCTTGTCGGAGACGCCGATCAGGTCGACGACGATGCCCTTGCCGTGCTTCTTCGCGGCCTTGACGGCGCCGACGATCGTCGAGTCGCCGGCGACACCGAGGACGGTGACCAGGTCGGCACCGGCCGAGAAGGCGATGTCGGCCTCGAGCTCACCGGCGTCCATGGTCTTGAGGTCGGCGAACACGATCTTGTCGGGGTGTGCTTCCTTGATCGCGGTGACGGCGGAAAGGCCGGCGCTCTTGATCAGGGGCGTGCCGAGCTCGAGGACGTCGACGTGCGGCGCGGCCGCGGCGGCGAGCTCGAGGGCGGCTTCGGTGGTCAGGGTGTCCATGGCGAACTGGAGCTGCATGGGTGTGCCTTTCATTCGAGGTTGGCGTGACGGGGCCAGAGGTCGTCGGCGGACTGCCCGCCTCGGGCCCACAGGGCGTGGAACACGGCGTCGCCCACCAGGGCGACGGCCTGTTCGAAGAGGCTTCCGGCGTACTGGGCCGAAGCCGTGCCGGAGCGGTCGGTCTTCGTCGCGGCGGGCAGCACGATCGTGACGTCCGCCAGCTCGGAGAGCGGGGAGTCGTCGGTGGTCGAGAGCGCCACGACGGCGGCGCCGACCTCGTGCGCGGTGCGCGCGGCCTGCACGATGCCGGTGGTCGTACCGGAGCCGCTCGCGACGAGGAGCAGGTCACCCGGACGGATGGCCGGAGTGGTGACCTCGCCGACGACGTGCGCGTCGAGGCCGAGGTGCATGAGGCGCATCGCGGTCATGCGGAGGGCGAGTCCGGAGCGCCCGGCGCCGTGGACGAACACCCGGTCGGCGCCCTCGATCAGGTCGAGTGCGCGCTGGGCCGGGGCGTCGTCGAGGCGGGCTGCCAGGTCGCCGACCTCGCGGACGACCAGGTCGAGCGCTGCGGAGACGGTGGTTGCTGCCATGCCCTCGATCCTTCCGTCGCGCGCCTCGGCACGCCGCTACCCGCCCCGGCAGGGACCCCATCCCATCGGGTGGGCCCGTCCGCTCGGGTGGGACGGGTACCGTCGCGTCCATGGACGCATCGGTCGACACCCTGGAGGCCCGGGGCGGCTCCGCCATCCGGCTCGCGGCCGCCGAGCACGCCCGCACGGTCGCCGAGCAGGCGGACCGGCACGCGCTGACCCTCGAGTCCGTCCTCGCCGTGCTCCGGTCGTCGCGGGTCACCGACGCGGCCGCCCGGGCCGAGGCCGTCGAGATCGCCTCGGCCGCCCTCGTCGACCTGCGCACCGTGACCGATCAGCAGCGGAGCACCCTGCTCGAACCCGTCACCGGCGCGTTCTCGCGGTTGCGCGCCGACCTGCGGCCGCTCGTGCGCTTCGGGGACCTCGACGTGCAGTTCGTCGAGCCGCCGGCCACCGGCCGTGCGCTCCCGGGTGACGTCGCCCACGCGGCCCGGGCGATCGTCCGGACCGCGGTGCTCGCCCTGGTCGACGACGGTGCGGCGAAGCGGGTGCGCATCCAGTGGGACTGCGACGGCCGGAACCTGCTCATGCAGCTCCGCGACGACGGCTCCGGCACGCTCGACGTGCACGACGACGCCATGCGGCCGATCGCGGAGCGGGTCGTCACGCTCGACGGGCGGGTGCAGGTCGCGAGCACGCCCGGCTGGGGGTCCGTGCTCGACATCTCACTGCCGCTCGACCCGCGGCCGACCGAGGTGGACGCGGCCGACGACGGCGACCTGACCCCGCGGGAGCGCGACGTCCTGCGGCTCGTGGCGACCGGTGTCGGCAACCGGGAGATCGCCGAGGGACTCGGCATCAGCGTCAACACCGTGAAGTACCACGTGGCGAACCTGCTCCGGAAGCACGGCGCCCGGACCCGGGCCGAGCTCGCGGCGTTCAGCTCCCGGGCGTGAACCGACGGGACCGCGACGAGGCGTCCCGACGAGACCGCGACAACGGGTACCGACGGTCGAGCGCGGGCTCGACGACGGTCGCCATCAGGAACTGGGAGAGCAGCCGCCCACCCGCCCAGTAGATGGGGATGACGAAGATCGCGGCACCCGGCCAGATGCGCGAACCGATGAGCGCCAGGGTGCCGAGCGTCACGACGATGCCGACACCGGAGTACAGGTACTGCCAGCCGCGCGAAGCAGCGTCGCGCTGCGCCTGCTCGCGCTCGGCGCGCTCGTCGAGACCGCGCACCCCGGGGTCGAGCGACGCCGGCTCCTCGGTGGCGAACAGGTCGCGCACGGGGACCTCGAGGGCCGTGGCCACCGCGGACAGCGACTCGAGGCTCGCGTCGTTGCCGCTCTCCATCCGTTGCACCGTCCGCACGGCGATGCCGCTCGTCTCGGCCAGTCGTTCCTGGGTCCAGCCCCGCAGTCGTCGGAGTTCACCGATCCGCATCTCGTTCATGTCTTGAACAGTAGGGAACCGCGGAACGGCGCACCACGACAGGGACCCGCCACCGACACGACAGCTTCCCGCCAGTCCCCCGACAGCGGCGCTCGCCTACGCTCCGGGGGCGAAGCGGTAGCCCATTCCGGACTCCGTCACCAGGTAGCGCGGGTGCGCGGGGTCGGGCTCGAGCTTCCGCCGCAGCTGCGCCATGTACAGCCGCAGGTACCCGGAGTCGTTACCGTGCGTCGGCCCCCAGACCTCGGTCAACAGCATCTCGCGGGTCATCAGGCGGTCGGGGTTCGTGACCAGGACCTCGAGCAGGCGCCACTCGGTGGGCGTCAGGCGGATCGCCGGACCCTCGGCCGGGGTGACCTGCTTCGCGACGAGGTCCACGAGCAGCGGTCCGATCGCGATCGTCGGGGTCTCCTCCGACGCCACCACCCGTCGCCGTCCGAGTGCCCGCAGCCGGGCGAGGAGCTCGTCCATCTGGAACGGCTTCGTCACGTAGTCGTCGGCACCGGCGTCGAGCGCGTCGACCTTGTCGGACGAGTCGGTGCGCCCGGAGAGCACGAGGACCGGCACCTGCGACCAGGCCCGGACGCCCTCGAGCACGCCGATGCCGTCGAGCCGGGGCATGCCGAGGTCGAGCAGCACCAGGTCGGGGCGCTCGGTGATGACGGCGTCGATCGCCTCGCGCCCGTCCCGAGCCGTGACGACGTCGTACCCGCGCGCCGAGAGCGTCACCGAGAGGGCGCGGACGAGCTGTGCGTCGTCGTCAGCGATCAGGACCTTCATCGGATCTCCACTCCCACGTGCCCGGCGATCGGCAGCCGCACCACGACGGTGAGCCCACCGCCCGGGGTGTCGTCGACCTCGATCGTGCCGCCCATGCCCTCGGTGAACCCGCGCGCCAGGGCCAGGCCGAGCCCGAGGCCGGTCTCGTTGTCGGTGTCACCGAGTCGCTGGAACGGCTGGAACACCTCGTCGCGGCGGTCCTCGGGGATGCCGGGGCCGTGGTCGGCGACGCGGAGTTCCACCCCGCCGGCGAACGCGCTCGCGGCGACCCGGACGTGGGTGCCGTCCGGGGCGTACCGCGCCGCGTTGGCGAGCAGGTTCACGACGACGCGCTGCAGCAGGACCGGGTCGGCGAGCACCGGCGGCAGGTCGGCGGGCAGGTCGAGGTCGACGTCGTCCGGGCCGAGCTCCAGCTCGTCGAGCGCGGGGGCGACCACCGTTTCGAGCGCGATCGCCGCCGGGGTGACCGCGAGGACACCGGCCTGGACCCGGCTGACGTCCAACAGGTCTGCCAACAGCACCGCCAGCTGACCGAGGCTCTCGTCGGCGGTCGCGAGCAGCGCCTCCCGGTCGGCCCCGGACAGGTCGATGTCGGACGCACGCAGCGTCTGCACGGCGGCGGAGGCCGCGGCGATGGGGCGGCGCACGTCGTGGCCGACGGCCGCGAGCAGCGCGCTCCGGACCCGGTCGGCGGCGGCGATGCGCTCGGCGCCGACGGCGGTGCGTGTCAGTTCGCGGTGCTCGACGGCGGCGTCGAGCTGCTGCTCGACGACCCGCAGCAGCCGGCGCTGGGTCGGGTCGTCGGGCGCACCGGCGAACTCGAGCACGGCACCCGACGCCAGCGTCGTCGACGCGTCCGGCGTCGCACCGAAGTCGCCGGAGGTCGCCGGCACCTCGTCGCCCTGGCGGATCCGGACGCCGGCGAAGCCGAACGCCTCTCGTGTGCGGTCGAGCAGTGCCTGCAGGGCGTCGTCGCCGCGGAGCACGCTGCCGGCGATGCCCATCAGGAGCCCGGACTCGGCCGAGGCCCGACGGGCGGCGCGCGACCGCCGGGCGGACCGGTCGACAACGAAGCTGACAAGCACCGCACTGATCACGTACATGACCAGGGCGAACAGGTGCCACGGCTGCTGGACGGTGACCATGTAGAGGGGTTGCACGAAGAAGTAGTCGAGGCTCAGCCCGGACAGCACGGCCGTGAACACCGCCGGCCACATCCCGCCCACGAGCGCCACGACCAGGACGAGCAGCTGGTACGCCAGTACGTCCACCGTGATGGCGTCCGGGTCGCTGCCGATCGACAGCACCCAGGTGAGCAGCGGCCCGACCAGGACCGACAGCACGAACGCGGCGACCACCCGGCCGCGGGACAGGCTGCCGCCGAGCTTGGGCAGGGTGATCCCGCCGCCGGCGCGCTCGTGCGTGACGACGTGCACGTCGATGTCGCCGGACTCGCGGATCACGGTGTTGCCGATCCCCGGACCGGTCATGGCGGCCGCGAGCCGGCTGCGGCGGCTGACCCCGATCACGATCTGGGTGGCGTCGATCGACCGCGCGAACCGCACCAGCGTGCTCGGCACGTCGTCGCCGACGACCTGGTGGTACGTGCCACCGAGCTGCTCGAGCAGGGTCCGCTGCTTGCCGAGCGCGCCGGGGTGCCGGACGCGCAGGCCGTCGTTCGTCGTCACGTGCACGGCGGCGAGTTCCCCACCGGCGCTGCGGGCGGCGATGCGGGCGCCGCGGCGCAGCAGGGTCTCACCCTCGGGGCCGCCGGTCAGGGCGACGAGCACGCGCTCCCGGGTCTCCCACCGGTGCTCGATGCCGTGCTCGGCGCGGTAGGCCTTGAGCGCGTCGTCGACCTCGTCGGCGAGCCAGAGCAGGGCGATCTCGCGCAGTGCGGTGAGGTTGCCGAGGCGGAAGTAGTTCGACAGCGCGGCGTCGATCCGGGCCGCCGGGTAGACGAGCCCGTCGGAGAGCCGTTCGCGCAGCGCTGCCGGGGCCAGGTCGACGACCTCGATCTGGTCAGCCGCGCGCACCACGGCGTCGGGGACGGTCTCGCGCTGCACGGTTCCGGTGATCTCGCGGACCACGTCGCCGAGGGACTGCATGTGCTGCACGTTGACGGTCGAGATGACGTCGATGCCGGCGTCCCGCAGCGCTTCGACGTCCTGCCAGCGCTTCTCGTTCGGACTCCCCGGGGCGTTCGTGTGCGCGAGTTCGTCGACCAGCGCGACCTCGGGTGCCCGGGCGATGACGGCGTCGAGGTCGAGGTCGTCGAGGTCGACACCCCGGTGCGAGACGGTGCGCCGGGGCACGACCTCGAGCCCGTTCACCAGTGCTGCGGTGGCGGCGCGCTCGTGCGTCTCGACGACGGCGACGACCACGTCGCGACCCTCGTCGAGCAACCGACGCCCCTCTTCGAGCATCGTGTAGGTCTTGCCGACACCGGGCGCCGCACCGAGCAGGACCCGCAGCTTCCCGCGCTTCACGTGCTCATCCTCTCGCGTGCGGGGGTCGGCGCGGGGGCTGCGCACAACCAAAGTGACCTCGCGCCGCGCGATTCCGCGGTTCCGCGCGAGTTCGGTTGTGCGCAGCGCACTCGCGCCGGGCCACCCACGCTCAGGACGCCTTCGCCAGCGCCAGGTTCAGCGCGAGCACGTTCACCACGGGCTCACCGAGGAACCCGAGCTGCCGCGACTCGGTGTGCGACGCCACCAGCTGCTGCACGGTGTCCACTGACAGGCCGCGCGCCGAGGCCACACGGGCCACCTGCTGGGACGCGTAGGCGGGGCTGATGTCCGGGTCGAGCCCCGAACCGGAAGCGGTCACGGCGTCGGCGGGCACCTGCGCGGCGGAGACCCCGTCGGCCTTCGCCAGCGCCGCACGACGCTCCTCGACGGCCTTGAGCAGGTCGGCGTTGTTCGGCCCGAGGTTCGAGCCGGACGACGCCCCCGCGTCGTAGCCGTCCCCGGCGGCGGACGGCCGCGACTGGAACCAGCGGTCGGCCTGCTTGCCCGTGAACGACTGCCCGATCAACGAGGAACCGACGACCTTGCCGGACGAGTCCGTGACCATCGAGCCGTTGGCCTGGTCGTGGAACGCCGCCTGGCCGACGCCCCAGACGGCGAGCGGGTACCCGACGCCCAGGACGACGGTGGCGACGAGGGTGAGGCGGATGGCCACACCGGCGGAACGGAAGGTGGAACGTGCAGATGCCATGACTAGAACCCCGGGATGAGACCGACCACGAGGTCGATCAGTTTGATGCCGATGAAGGGGACGACCACGCCGCCCAGCCCGTAGACGAGCAGGTTGCGGCCGAGGATCGACGACGCTGCGGCCGCGCGGTACTTGACGCCACGCAGGGACAGCGGGATGAGCGCCACGATGACGAGCGCGTTGAAGACGACCGCCGACAGGATCGCGGACGACGGGCTGTGCAGCCCCATGATGTTGAGCGCCGCGAGCCCGGGGAACGCCGCCTGGAACATCGCCGGGATGATCGCGAAGTACTTCGCGACGTCGTTGGCGATGGAGAAGGTGGTCAGGGCGCCGCGGGTGATGAGCAGCTGCTTGCCGATGCGGACGACGTCGATGAGCTTGGTCGGGTCGGAGTCGAGGTCGACCATGTTGCCCGCCTCCTTCGCCGCCGTCGTGCCGGTGTTCATCGCGACGCCGACGTCCGCCTGCGCCAGGGCCGGGGCGTCGTTGGTGCCGTCACCGGTCATGGCGACGAGGTTGCCGCCCTCCTGCTCGCGCTTGATGTACGCGAGCTTGTCCTCCGGGGTGGCCTCGGCGAGGAAGTCGTCGACGCCGGCCTCGTGGGCGATGGCGGCCGCGGTGCGCGGGTTGTCGCCCGTGATCATCACCGTGCGGATGCCCATCGACCGGAGCTCGGCGAACCGCGACGCCATGCCGTCCTTGACGACGTCCTTCAGGTGCACGACACCGAGCAGCGTGACCGCGCCCGTCGACGAGCGGCGACCGACGACGAGCGGGGTGCCGCCCTGGTCGGAGATCTCCGCGACGGTCGCATCGATGGCCGAAACGACACCGGCTTCGGTGGTGTCTGCCCAGGCGAGCACTGCCGCGGCAGCGCCCTTCCGGATCTGCGACCCGTCCGGCAGGTCGAGACCGGACATGCGCGTCTGCGCCGTGAACGGCACCTCGACGGCGCCGTCCGGCAGGCCGACGGCGGCGCCGTCCTCGCGCGCCAGGTCGACGATCGAGCGCCCCTCAGGGGTCGAGTCCGCAGCACTCGACAGGGCTGCCGCTTCCATCAGCGAAGCCTCGCTCACGCCGGGCACCGGCACCACGCGGGATGCCCGACGGTTGCCGTAGGTGATCGTGCCGGTCTTGTCGAGCAGCAGCGTCGTGATGTCACCGGCGGCCTCGACCGCGCGGCCCGACATCGCCAGCACGTTGTGCTGCACGAGCCGGTCCATGCCGGCGATGCCGATCGCGGAGAGCAGGGCTCCGATGGTGGTCGGGATGAGGCAGACGAGCAGGGCGATGAGCACCGGCACGCTGACCGTCGCACCGACGAGCCCCGCGATGGGCTGCATCGTCAGGCAGACGATCACGAAGACGATCGACAACGAGGCGAGCAGGATGTTCAGCGCGATCTCGTTCGGCGTCTTCTGCCGTGCCGCACCCTCGACCAGGCGGATCATGCGGTCGATGAAGGTCTCACCCGGCGTCGAGGTGATGCGCACCACGATCCGGTCCGACAGCACCCGGGTACCGCCGGTGACGGCACTGCGGTCACCGCCGGACTCGCGGATGACCGGCGCGGACTCACCTGTGACGGCCGACTCGTCGACCGACGCGATGCCGTCGATGACGTCCCCGTCGCCCGGGATGACCTCGCCGGCGACGACCACGACCACGTCGCCCTTGGCCAGGTCGACGGACGCGACCTCCTCGGTCTGGTTGCCGGTCGCGGCCGCGTCGGTCGTCGCGTACCCGAGCACCCGGCGGGCGCTCGTGGTCGAACGGGTCTTCCGCAGGGTGTCGGCCTGCGCCTTGCCGCGACCCTCGGCCACCGACTCCGCCAGGTTGGCGAAGACGACGGTGAGCCAGAGCCAGACGGCGATGGCGATCGTGAACGCGGACGGCTCGACGACGGCGGCCGCCGTCGTCAGCGCTGCGCCGACCTCGACGATGAACATGACGGGGTTCCGCCACATGAGTCGCGGATCGAGTTTCCGCAGGGCGCCCGGGAGGCCCGCCACCAGTTGGCGGGGTCCGAATGCGGACGAGCGGGTGGCCGGTTCCACGGCGGTGCGTGGTTCCGACTCCGTGGTCACGGGGGTGGTCATGACAGTCCTTCTGCGAGCGGACCCAGTGCGAGCACCGGGAAGTAGGTGAGTGCGGTGACGATGACGGCGACGCCGCCGAGCAGCCCGATGAACAGCGGGCGGTGGGTGGGCAGCGTGCCGGCGGTCTCCGGCACCCGGTCCTGCGCGGCGAGGGACCCGGCGAGCGCCAGGACGAACACCATCGGCACGAAGCGGCCGAGCAGCATCACGACGCCGAGCGAGGAGTTCATCCACGTGGTGTTCGCGGTGAGCCCGCCGAAGGCCGAGCCGTTGTTGTTCGCACCCGAGGTGAAGGCGTAGAGCAGCTCGGTCAGCCCGTGGTTGCCGGGGTTGAAGATCGACGTCCCGAGCACCTGTTCGCGGACCCCGGGGATCACGAGCGAGAGCCCGCTGGCCAGGAGCACGAGCGTCGGCGTGACGAGGATGTACAGCGCCGCGAAGGTCATCTCCTTGGCGCGGATCTTCTTGCCGAGGTACTCCGGGGTGCGACCGACGAGCAGGCCGCCGATGAACACCGTGATGACGGCGAGCACGAGCATGCCGTACAGGCCGGAGCCGACGCCGCCGGGGGTGACCTCGCCGAGCATCATGTTGACGAGCGCCATCATCCCGCCGATCGGGGTGTAGCTGTCGTGCATCGCGTTGACCGCACCGGTGGACGTCGAGGTGGTCGCGGTCGAGAAGAGCGTCGAACCGAGGATGCCGAAGCGGCTCTCCTTGCCCTCCATCGCGGCCCCGGCAGCGTGTGTGGCGACACCGCCGCCGCCGAGCTCGGCGATCGACATGACCGACAGCGACACGAGGAAGATCGCGCCCATCACGGCGAGGATCGCGTACCCCTGGCGGTCGTCGCCGACCAGCCGCCCGAACGTGCGCGGGAGCGAGAACGGGATGACGAGCATCAGGAAGATCTCGACGAGGTTCGTCCACGCCTGCGGGTTCTCGAACGGGTGCGCCGAGTTGGCGTTGAAGTAGCCGCCACCGTTCGTGCCGAGTTCCTTGATCGCCTCCTGCGAGGCGACGAACCCGTCGGGGATGTGCTGCGTGCCACCGATGAGCGTGGTGACGTCGGTACCGCTCCCCCACGACTGGACGACCCCACCGGCGACGAGGACGATCGCGAAGACGAACGCGCCGGGCAGCAACAGTCGGCCGAGGCCGCGGACGATGTCCACCCACACGTTGCCGAGCGTGCCGGACTTGCGGCGGGCGAACCCGCGCACCAGGGCCACGGCGACCGAGAGACCGACGGCCGCGGACAGGAAGTTCTGCACCGCGAGGCCGGCCATCTGCACCGTGTAGCCGACGGTGGCCTCGGGCGAGTAGGACTGCCAGTTCGTGTTCGCGACGAACGACGCCGCAGTGTTGAACGCGAGCGAGGGTCCGACGGCGGGCAGTCCGAGGTCGCCGGGCAGGACGACCTGGATGCGCTGCAGCAGGTAGACGAGCAGGAGCCCGGCGACGCTGAACAGCAGCACGCCGCGCAGGTAGACGGGCCAGGACTGCTCGGCATCCGGGTCGACCCCGATCAGCCGGTAGACCCCGCGCTCGACCCGGTTGTGCCGGACGGGCGTGAAGACCTTCGCCATCCAGTCACCGAGCGGGCGGTACGCGACGACGAGCAGCAGGACGAGGGTGGCGACCTGGGCGATGCCTGCCCAGACGTCCGCGGCGCCCACTAGAAGCGCTCCGGACGCACGAGCGCCCAGACGAGGTACACGACTGCGGCGATGCCGAGGACGGCGGCCGCGATGGTGATGCCGATCACAGCCGTTCCACCCCCTTGGCGATCAGTGCCACCACGCCGAACACGGCGAGGACACCGGCGACGACGAACACGTCGAACACGAGGGACTCCAGAAGATCTGCGGTGTCCGCGCCGGGTGACGCGGACGGCACCATGTGTGGTGCCGAGACCGATGCTGGGTCCTGCGCCGCGCCTCCAGGCCGCTCCTAACGGATCCCTGACGCCGCCCTGGCGGACGCATGCACGCTCCTAACGCGCGTGACCGAGGTGGCTCAGTCGGCCGCGGTCGCGAGTCGGGTCGACAGGTCACGGACGGCTCGGCGCAGCGCGTCCGGCCCCTCGACCCGGATCGGCACGGCCAGCCCGGCGACGACTCCGGCGAGGCCGTCCCACGACCACGATCCGAGGGTGACGCTGACCCGGTCGTCCTCGAGCTGCTCGACCAGGGCGTCCTCGGGCAGGTACGGCGCGATCCGCCGCGCATCGTCCGCCGTCGTGGTCACCGACCCGGTGCACGGCCACACGTCGTCGACCGCCGACCCCTTGAACCGCGCGGACACGAACGCGGCCGCGTCGCCACCGGGGATCGGTCGCGGCGTGAAGGGGACGCGGGTGCGCATCCGGGGCGTGATCCGGTCGATGCGGTGCGTGCGCCAGTCGTCGCGGTCGACATCCCGGTCGAGCAGGTACCAACGACCTTTCCGGGCGACGACGGCGTGCGGTTCCACCCGGTGCGGAGTCTCGTCGTCGCCGTACCCGAAACGGAACACCTCCTGCAGGTGGACGGCCTCGCTCACAGCCACCAGGACCTCGGGGTCGGTGGTGGTCCGGCTCGTCGCGGTCACGGCCTGCACCGCGTCGACCCGGGACCGCAGCCGCGCGGGCATCACCTGCCGAACGGTCGCGAGGGCACGAGCCGCCGACTCGGCGACGTCCGCCCCCGAGGCCGGCGCCACGGCGAGCGCCAGGGCGATCGCCACCGCCTGGTCGTCGTCGAAGAGCAGCGGGGGCAGGTCGGATCCCGCCTCGAGCCGGTAGCCGCCGGCCGGTCCGCGGAGCGCCTCGACCCGGTACCCGAGCCCGCGGAGCCTATCGACGTCGCGGCGGACGGTGCGGGGACTGACGTCGAGCCGCCCGGCGAGCTCGTCCCCCGGCCAGTCGCGGTGCACCTGGAGCAGGGAGAGCAGCGCGAGCATCCGTGCGGAGGGTCCGGCCATGACGTCCATCTTCGTCCGAGAAGCGGACACGATCTGACCGCATTGCCCGACATCCTCGTCCCATGAGCATCGAGACGACAACCCACCTCAACTTCGACGGCGACGCCCGCGCGGCGCTCGACTTCTACGCATCGGTCTTCGGCGGCGAGGTCACCGCCGCCACCTACGGCCAGATGGGCGCCCTGGACGACCCGGCGTGGGCGGACCGGATCGTGTTCGGTCAGGTCTCCACGGCCGCCGGCTTCCGCGTCATGGCCTTCGACGTCTGGCCCGGACAGCCCTACGACCAGGGATCGAACGCCTTCTACGTGTTCGTGCACGGCGACGACACCGCCCAGATCCAGCGGTACTGGGCCGCGCTGTCCGACGGCGCCGAGATCCGGCAGCCCCTGGAACCCTCGGCCTGGGCACCGTTGGCCGGGCAGCTGCGCGACCGCTTCGGCGTGGTCTGGCAGCTCGACGTCGCCCCGTCTGGCGACTAGTCGGTCCTGACGGTCGCGGTCAGCGCGTCGGCGTCCACGTCGACACGGTGACCGCGGCCGTCACCGTCGCCGGCTCGAACACGGTGTCCGCCGCGACGTGGTGGTGGCTCGGCCCCATGTGCACGACGTCGTGGACGTCCTCTGCCGACAGCTCCATGGTCCACGTCAGGTCCTCGGAGGACCGCAGCGCGAACGACGGCGTCAGGGAGTCGTGCAGCCGGCGCTCCTTCTCCGGGTCCACGCTGATCGTCGCCTCGGCGAGTTCCGCCAGGTGGCCGGCCCGCGGGGTCACCACCGCGAGCACGCCGTCGGCGTGCAGGACGCGGGCGTACTCGGTCTGGTTGCGGGGTGCGAAGACGTCGAGCAGGACGGCGGCAGCGCCGTCGACGACCGGGAGGCGCTCGGTCACGTCCCCGACGACGGCCCCCGCGCGCTCGTGGGCGCGTGCCGCACGCCGGATCGCGACGGCCGACAAGTCCAACGCGACCCCGAGACGTGGACCCGGCCGACTGCCGGCCGGAGCACAAGCGTCCGGCGCGGCCACGGGCCTCCCGTCCGGAACGTGCGCCGCGTCCAGCGCGTGCGCCAGGTAGGTGCCCGGACCGGAACCGACGTCGAGCACGATGCCGGGCGCGGTGGCGTCCGCGACGATCGCGGCGAGCGCCCGCTCGACGGGCGCGTAGTGCCCACGCCCCAGGAACCGCAGCCGCGCGTCCACCATCTCCGGGGTGTCCGCGGTGAGTGCGCGGCGCTTCGCGGGCAGGAGGGTCAGGTGACCCTGCTTCGCCTCGTCGAACCGGTGCCCGTTCGGGCAGCCGACCTGGCCGCCGTCGACGCGGCCGAGGGGCTCGGCGCACACGGGGCAGGCGAGCATCGGCAGCAGGTCGTCACGCACCGGCCCAGCGTACGGGCCTCGGTAGCCTGACCGGATGTCGCTGCAGCAGCTCTTCGGCCTCGACGGCCGCACCGCGCTCGTGACGGGAGGCAGCTCCGGCATCGGCCGAGCGATCGCCACCGCACTCGCCGATGCGGGTGCCCACGTCCTCGTCGCCGCCCGGACGCCCGCGACCATCGACGCCACCGTCGCCGGCATCCGCCAGGCGGGCCGCTCGGCCGACGGCATCGTCGCGGACCTTTCCTCCCGCGCTGGAGCCCACGCACTCGCGGACTCCGTCGGCGACGTGGACGTCCTGGTGAACTCCGCCGGGATCAACCTGCGGCCGCCGATGCCCGAACTCGACGAGGCCACCTGGGACGCCACGATGGCCGTCAACCTCGACGCGCCGTTCGTGCTCGGGCAGCGGCTCGCACCCGGCATGGCGGCCCGCGGGTACGGGCGGATCGTGTCGATCAGTTCGCAGCAGGCCCACCGCCCCTTCGCCGCCAGCGGCGCGTACGGGGTCTCCAAGGCCGGTCTGGAGGCACTGGCCCGGTCCCAGGCAGAGGCCTGGTCCGCGCAGGGGGTCACCTCCAACGTCCTCGTCCCCGGTTTCGTACGCACCCCGCTCAACGAGCGGCTCGGTTCCGACCCGGCGACGGTGGCGGCCCTCGCCGCACGGACGCTGGTCGGCCGGAACGGGCTGGCGTCGGACTTCGCCGCGGCGGCGGTGTTCCTCGCCGGACCCGGGTCGGCCTACGTCACCGGGCAGTCCATCGCGGTGGACGGCGGGTTCTCCGTCCACTGACCCCGAGGCGTGCCGACGGCAGTGTGCTGCGCGGCAGTACGGTCAGGACATGGCAGTCATCGAGCAGGCAACGCTCCGCCCCTCCAAGGCCGAGGCGCTCGCCGCCTGGCTCCCCGACCAGGCGTGGAGCGGCGTCGTCGCGGGATCGCCGCTCCAGGTCGTCGGGCAGTTCCGGTTCGACGACCCCGCTGGCGAGGTCGGCATCGAGGTGCTCCTCGTCCGCACCGACGACGGCCGGGTCCTGCAGGCGCCACTGACCTACCGGGATGCAGCACTGCCCGGCGCCGACGCGTTCCTGGTCACCGAGATGGACCACTCCGTGCTCGGGCGACGGTGGGTGTACGACGCCGTGGGCGATCCGGTCCATGCCGACGTCCTGCGCCGGGCGATCGTCACCGGTCGGCACGAAGCGGAGCTCGAGTTGGCCAACGGTGCCGGACAGCGGCCGAAGGACGCCTGGGCCCGCGGGAGCGGCTCGGCATCCGACTCCCCCACGATCACCTCGGTGCGAGCGACCACTGCGGACGCCCTGACGTCGATCGCAACCGACCACGGCACGATCATCATCGCTCGGGTCGTCGGCACGGCACTGCCCGAGGGCGAGACGCTGGAAGGGACGTGGGTCGACGGCTCCGGGGTGCTCGCCGCCCTGCTGCCCGAACGCGCCTGAGGTACTGGCAGGGCCTGCCTGCACCGGGGACCGGCTGGCAGGATCGAGCGCGTGAAGACACTGGAGTTGCCACAGACAGACCTCACCGCTTCCGACGTCGTCGTCGGACTGATGCGGATCAACGACATGAGCGACGAGGACATCCGTTCGCTCTACAGCGCCTCGCGCGATGCGGGCGTGAACATGTTCGACCACGCCGCGGTGTACGGCGAATGGCACGGCTGCGAGCAGCGGTTCGGCGCGGCGGTCACGCTGTCGCCCGCGGAACGCGCCGAGATCGTGCTGCAGACCAAGGTCGGCATCCGACCGACGCCGAAGGGCGCCTACTTCGACTTCTCGTACGAGCACATCCTCGAGTCCGTGCACGAGTCGCTCGAGGCGCTGCAGACCGAGTACGTCGACGTCCTGCTGCTGCACCGCCCCGACGCCCTGGTCGAGCCGGAAGAGGTCGCGAAGGCCTTCGACGAGCTGCACGCCGCCGGCAAGGTGCACCACTTCGGCGTCTCGAACCACACCCCCGGCCAGGTCGACCTGCTCAAGAAGCACGTCCGCCAGCCGCTCGCGTTCAACCAGGTGCAGCTCAGCATCACGCACGCCAACGTGATCTCGCAGGGTCTGACAGCGAACATGGGTGGCCTCGAGCAGTCAATCGATCGCGACAACGACATCCTCAACTACTCACGCATCAACGACATCACGCTCCAGGCCTGGTCGCCGTTCCAGAAAGGCTTCTTCGACGGCGTCTTCCTGGACGACCGTGAGCAGTACGCCGAGCTGAACGACCTGCTCGAGGAGGTCGCAGCGGCGCACGGTGTCACCCCGACCGGCATCGCGGTCGCGTGGATCACCCGCCACCCCGCGCACTTCCAGGTCGTCCTCGGCACGACGAACCCGCAGCGTGTGCGGGACTCGGCCGCCGGCTCGGACGTCGAGCTGTCGCGCGAGGAGTGGTACCGGATCTTCACCGCGGCCGGACACACCGTTCCCTGAGCGGGAACGCCCCGGTCGGGTCGGGCAGGGTGGGGTCGTGCTCCACGACCTCGCTCTGCCCGTCCGCCTGACCACACGCTCCGGCGAGGTGACGCTGCGGAACGCCACGGAAGCGGACCTCGACGCACTCATGACGCTGTTGTCCGACGACCCGATCAGTGCCGCGCGTGGAGACGTCGCCGCACCGGAGGACCGCCCGCAGTACGCCGAGGCACTCCGGTCGATCGTGGACGACCCGGCGAACGCGCTGCTCGTCGCCGAGGACCCCGACGGGCAGCTCGTCGGGACGCTGCAGCTCACCCGGATCCCCGGCATGGCTCGTCGTGGAGCCACTCGATTGCTCGTCGAGGCGGTGCGGGTCAGCAGTGCTCTACGCTCCGGCGGCATCGGGAGTGCCCTGATGCGCTGGGTGACCGACGTCGCGGCGCCGGCCCTCGGGACCCCGCTCGTGCAGCTCACGTCCGACGCGGCACGGACCGATGCGCACCGGTTCTACGAACGCCTCGGCTTCACCGGCTCGCACGTCGGGTTCAAGTACCGGGTCATCGACCCTTCCGCGCGCTGAGGTTCCTTCCCAGAACGCGTGCGATGCAAGGTGCTTTCGGGCGTACCTGGTCAGAAGTTCCGACCAGGTACGCCCGATTCGACCAGGTACGCCCGATTCGACCAGGCGCGCGCTAGTCGTCGGAGTCGGCGCCAGCAGACCTCGGCGTCGGCACGTTCACGTCGACCGGGGAAACCCCGGCGGGATCGGCCGAGGCGCCACCCACGACGTCGAACGAGATCCCGAGCATCGCCGGGTCCTCGTCGAGCTCGAGCCCGTCCTGACGGACCTGGTCCTCCGGGATCGCACGGCCACCGGACGGGTCCCACGAGTTCGCGATCGACATGCGCACGAGCATGCCCGAGCCGCTTGGCAATCGCCCAAGAAACGCCTGAGGACCCCCGGACCGCTCAGCCGGCGAGGTCGTCCGGGTGCAGCCGCTCACCGGCGTGCGGACGCCGGAACACCGGGCCGCCGCCGGCCTCGTCCTCGTCGTGGTGGCTGACGGGCGAGACGCTCGGGTCGGCGGAGTCGTCGCCGACGTCGGCGCCGCGGTCCTCCTCCATCTCGAGCTCGGACTCGTCACTGCCGTCCACGGGGATGGACCGGCCCTGCTGTTCGGGATCGAACGGTGCGCTCATCGACATGGGGCGAGCATGCTCCCGCTCGGTGAACGCCGGGTCAACGCTGTCCGTCGGCCGCGATGAGTTCGAGCTGCGTCAGCGCCAGGTCGGTGCCGGCGGTGAACCTGAACGACGAACCCCCACCGAGGATCCGGAACACCCGGGTCTGGCCGGCCCACGTGAACTCCGCGCCGTTGACCGCGGTGACGGCGTCGTCGAGGCCGACCTGCCACGAGTACGACCCCGGCGATGCCACCGTCACGGTGTACAGCGAGGCGGCGGCGCACGCCACGTCGAAGCACACGGACTCCCCCGCCGCGAGCGCGGTGACGGTGCGGCCGGTGTCGTCGGTGAGCGCCGAGGCCCCGACGGGCAGGACGTCCACCGGGGCGTCCCGGTAGCCGTGCACGTCGGAGGCCGAGACGGGGCGGGTGTCCGACGCCCATCCCCGCGGTTCGTCGGACAGCGTGAACTCGATCCGCGACGCGGCCACGACCACGCCGTGCGGGATGGTGACCGAGGTCCAGGGCGAGCCGTCGACCGTCACCGACGCCACGTACCCGCCTGCGAAGCCGGCGGCGATCTCGATGACGGTGGGCGATCCTCCAGGCTGCCGCAGCACCGTCCTGCGGACCGACGGCGGCACGAGCACGTAGGTACCGGTCGACGGCGCCAGCGGGTACAGGCCGATGGTCGCGAAGACGTACCAGGCGCTCATCTCCCCGTTGTCCTCGTCGCCGGGGTAGCCCTGGCCGAGGTCGGACCCGACGAACAGGCGCTCGAGCGATTCGCGGACGATGCGGTGCGCGTCGTCGTGCCGTCCGGTGAACATCGGGAAGAAGGGGATGTGGTGCGCGGGCTGGTTCGACAGCCCGAGCATGCCCATCCGGACGTCACGGGCCTCGGTCATCTCATGGATCGGGAAGCCGTAGGAGCCGGAGCGCGCCAGGGCCCCGGTCTCGGGGGTCGCGAAGAACGCGTCGAGAGCGGCGTCGAAGCGCTCCGGCCCGCCGTGCAGGTCGACGATGCCGGCACCGTCGTGCGGCGCCGTGAACGCGGTGCCCCACGCGTTCGTCTCCGTGTAGTCGTCGCCCCAGTCGCGCGGGTCGAACTCGGTGCCGACCCGCCACGAGCCGTCCGGGTCGCGGCCGATGAAGAACCCGCGCTCGGAGTCGAAGACGTGCCGGTACTGCAGCGACCGGCGGGCGAACCACTCGGCCTCGGCCTCGTAGCGGGACAGGTCGGCGGGCGTCCGCGCCCGCGACGCGAGCAGGCCCGCCATGACGGCCAGACCCCAGTCGTTGATGGCCGCGTCCAGGGTCCACGACATCCCCTCGTGGGTCGCCGTGTCGACGTGGCCGCGGAAGGCGCCCGGGAGGCTCCCCTTGCGTCCGACGCGCTCGTCACGCGGCGGGACGGTCGCGTTCCGCACCCCGCTCCGGTACGCCTCGGCCAGGTCGAAGCCGCGCACGCCCTTCACGGCCAGGTCGGCGAAGACGGTGTCGCTCGTGGTGCCGGTCATGCAGTCCTCGGCACCGGGGGCACTCCAGCGGGGCGTCCACCCACCGTCGTGGTGGTGCTCGACGAAGCCCTGCGCGAGTTCGCCCGCGGTCTCGGGGGTCAGGAGTCCGAGGAGCGGCCAGGCCGTGCGGTAGGTGTCCCAGAAGCCGTTCGTGGTGGTGAACGGTCCCTCGACGATCTCCGGCCCGGGCTCGTCGCGGATCGGGTCCGCCAGCACGTCGCCGTACGGGGAGCGGTGCCGCGGGGTGCCGGTCAGGGCGGTCTCCCCGGCACGGTTCGGGTAGAGGAACAGCCGGTACAGGCCGGAGTACAGGCTCGTAAGCTGGTCGGGGCTCGCGCCGTCGAAGGACAGCGTCGCGAGCTTCTCGGTCCACAGCGCCTCGGCACGGGAGCACATGGCGTCGAACGAGCCGGCGTCGTCGAGGTTCGCGCGGGCGTCCTCGATCGAGACGGTCGAGATGCCGAGGAGGACGTCGACCGGGCCGTCGATGCCCCCGGGTTCCCCCACGGACAGCCAGCCGCGCAGCTCCTGCTCGCCGATCGTCGTGTGGTCGGCGGTGACCCCGGCGACCCGCAGGTGCACGTGGTGCGGCGGGGTGCCGGGGCGGTCGTCGAGGACGGCCTCGACCACGGCGGTGCCGTCGGTGATCGTCACGGAGACGTCGGACACCCGGCCGTGGTGGTCGAGCACGACGCTGCGGGTGCCGGTGAACCGGAACCCGAGGGCGAACTCCCCCGCGGTCAGCTCTGCCGTCACACCGTGCTCGAGGGCGACCCGGTAGCGGTGCGGGCCGTCCTGCTCGTCCTCGTGGTCGAACCCGAGCGCGCGGGCGGACCGGTCGACGTCGGGGGTGTCGAGTGGCGACGGCATCACCTGGAACACCCCGCGGTCGCCCATCCACGGCGACGGGATGTGACTCGTCGCGAAGGCCTGGATCGCCGGGCGGAGCCGCCCCTGGTCGTCGAGCCGGTCGTGCTCCTGGTACGCGTACGGCCAGCGGTTGCTCGAGGCGTCCGTCATCGGCAGGCCGAACACCCCGCCGTGCGGGACACCGATCAGCGGGGCGTTGTTGCCGCGGGAGAACCGGGAGGATGCCTGGGTACCCCGGGTCGTCCGGACGTGGCCGAGCGGGGTCGTCGGGGTCGGACGCGCGGGACCGATCCGGACGGCGTCGAGCCAGCCGCGCAGTGCGGGACGCTCACCGTCGGCGGCCGCAGCCGGTGCGTCGGAGCCGAGCCGGGCCTCCAGGCGGTCGACGACCAGCCCCGCGAACGGCGTGAGGTCGACCGCGCGACGGTTCCACTGGTCCACCCACTGCTTGCGGGCCGCGTCCTGCGCGTCCGGGGTGACCGCGTCGCCGTACTGGTCGCGGACCCCGGCGTGGTCCCGCAGCCGCGAGCCGTCGGTGAAGACGACGTCGACGGCGAAGGCCGTGGCGTCCCAGAAGTGCGGCAGGTCTGCTTCCGTCGGTTCCGACGCCCCGTCGGGCAGGGTCCGCTCGGGGAACCAGACCCAGGAGAGCTCGTCGCCGGTGGCGATGGTGCGTCCGGTGAAGCCGGGGACGATCGCCTCGGCCACCGACCCGCCCGCTGGTCGTTCGACGAGCCAGCCCTCCGCGGAACCGAACCCGACACCGTTCCGAGCGGCCACGGCCGTCGTCGGACCACCGCTCCGTTGCAGTTCTCGCACGGGGCGAGCCTATTTGCTCCAGGGACTGGACGAAAACCCGGCGTGTCAGTCCTTGTTCTGCCCGGGGGCACTGCCGGACTTGCCGGGAGCGGTGTCCGACGTGGTGTCGACCGCGCCGGTGTCGGCGGCGCCCGTGCCGTCCTGCGGCTCCTGCACGGGGTTCGAGGCCGGGGTGCTCGGCTCCGGGCCGACGGGCGGGTCCTGCGTGGGCTGCTCCGGCTGGGTCGGTTCGCTCGGCTGCTCGCTGGGTTCCTCGGCGGGCTGCGACGGCTGCTGCTCCTGTGAGGGCTGCTGCTCGGCCGGTTCGCTCGGCTGCTGTTCCTCGCCCGGGTCCTCGGACGGCTGCTGCTCGGTCGGCGCGGTCGACGTGGTGTCCGTCGGGGCCGGGGTGCCGTCGTCGTCGCCGTTGAGGGCGAACACCGCGACCCCGATGCCGATGACCACCAGGACGATCACGATGATCGCGGCGATGAGTGGTCCGCGCTTCTTCTTCTCCGGCTGGTCCTCCGGCTGGTCGTCCCGGACCGGGCGGGGCGTGACCGGTGGCGGGGTCGGCCCGCTCGGGTCCGATGCGCCGCGGTCGGCCGCCTGGGCGCCGAGGACGGTCGTCGAGACGTCGTCGGCGGGGTTCGGGCGCTGGGTGTCGAGGACGCGGGTGGCGTCGTCGCCCGGACGCGCGCCGCCGTTCGGCAGTTCGCTCGCCGGCATCGCCTGCGTCCGGTCGTCGGCGTTCGCCGCTGCGGCGGCACCGGCGCCGACCGCGGCCCCCGCAGCGCCGGCAGCCGCGGCCGTCACCGCACCGGGCGCGCCGGGCAGCAGCTGCGTCGCGTTCGTCGGCTCGTCGCGGCCCAGCGCGCGCAGGCGCTCGGCGGCCTCGGCTGCCGTCGGTCGCTCCGCCGGGTCCTGCGCCGTCATCACGTGCAGCAGGGTGCGCCAGGCCGTGGGCAGCTGCCGGTCGATCTCGGGCGAACGGGTCAGCCGGGCGGTGGCCGACTCGACCGCACTGCCCGGGAACGGCTGACGGCCGGTCATGCACTCGAGCAGCACGAGGCCGAGCGAGTAGACGTCGGCCTTGCCGGTGATCTCCTTCGCCAGGACCTGCTCCGGGGCCAGGTACGCGGCCGTCCCCATCACGGTCCCCGTCCCCGTCACCCGTGAGGCGTCGCGGAGCAGGGCGATCCCGAAGTCGGCGAGCTTGACGTGCCGGCCGTCGCTCTCGAGCAGGACGTTCGCGGGCTTCACGTCACGGTGGACGATCCCCTGCGCGTGCACGGCGGCCAGGCCGTCGGCGACCTGCGCGCCCAGGCGGGCGGCGGTCGCGGGGTCGAGCGGGCCCTCGCGCAGACGGGTCGCCAGGTCACTGCCCGGCACGAGTTCCATGACGAGGTACGAGTCGCCGTCGACGTCGTCGAGTGCAGCGTCGTAGAGCGTGACGAGCTCGGGGGCCCGCAGCGTCGCGAGGGTCTGGATCTCCGCCTCGGCGCGGGCGCGCTCACCGCGGTCGACGGGGCCGATGCGGAACACCTTGACCGCGACCTCGCGGCCGAGTTGCTCGTCGACCGCCCGGTACACGGACGCCATGCCACCGTGTCCGAGCGTGCCCGTGACGCGGTACCTGCCGCCGAAGACCCGTTCTTCCATGCCCGGCAACCTACCGGTCGCGGCTGACGGCGCTCTGCCGTTCGGGGCGCCCGGCGACTTCGTGAGCAGAAGATGTCGGGTGCGAGCGAGCGACCCGACGTCTTCTGCTCACGAAGTGATGCGGTCGACGTCCGGCGCGGGCTCGGCACCGTGGTGGAGCGCCGTCAGGTACAACCGGTGCGCCGTGATCACGAGGGCGAGCCACGCGAGTCCGAGCGCCCACGCCGCCAGGACGTCGGTCAGCCAGTGGTGCCCGAGGAACACCCGCGACGCCCCGACCGACAGCACGAACAGGGTGCCCACGACGATCGTCCACACCCGGGTGACGACCCGCGACTGCCGCAGGAGCAGCAGGTACACGATGGTGCCCACGATCACCGTGGAGTTGAGCGTGTGGCCCGACGGGAACGACGGCGACGTCTCGTACGGCGGCACCGCGTCGGTCAGCGGCGGACGGGCGCGACCGATCAGGTCCTTGCCCGCGATCGTCATGAGCAGCGAACCACCGCTCGCGGCGACCAGGAGCACCAGTGGCGTCCACGCACGGCGCTGGATCGTGAAGCCGACCAGGAACCCGAGCGCGACGATCGGCATCCCGATCGTGCCGGCGATGTCGGTCCACCAGGTGACGAGCGTGTCCGCCGTGGGTGATCGGAGTGTGAGCGCCCAGTCGAGGACGGGTCGGTCGAGCACCGCGACGTCGTCGGCTTCACGGACGGCGTCGTAGACCTCGGAGGCGATCCACGTGGCGAGGACGGCGACGCCCAGGCCGATGGCGAGGGTCAGCAGCAGGACGGGCATGGCGCCGAAGCGCTTGCCGAGCGCGGTCCACGCACCGGCGACGCTGCGGCCGGCACGGGAGCGCCAACGGGTCAGGTCGACTTCGCCGACGGTGCGGTCGGCGGCGTCCCCGTGTTCGGTGTGCATCCGTCCACACTGCCCGAAGCCGCCGGGAGCCGCCCCGGCCGCCTCAGTCCTTCGCCTCCGAGTACGCCCCGACCACTCCGACCGACAGCGGGAACGTCACCGGGAAGTCCTGGAACAACAGCCGTCCGGCATCGACAGCGGCCTCCCGGACCTGCTCTGCCACCCACTCCGCGTGCTCCGCCGGGGCGTGCACCACGATCTCGTCGTGCACGAAGAACACCAGGTGCGGCCCGTCCGTCACGGCTCCGGGGAACCGCGCGAGCAACCGCGAGCGCAGGGATCCCATCCACGCGAGCGCCCACTCGGCCGCGGTCCCCTGCACCACGAAGTTCCGGGTGAACCGGCCCCAGCTCCGGGCGCGGGACTCGACGGCACGCTGCATCGCCGGGGTCCCCTCGACCGTGTACGCCTGGTTCCGGGCCTCGAACCACGAGTCCTCGGGCACCGGTGACGTCCGGCCGAGCAGCGTCGTCACCGGCTCGCCGCGCTCCCCCGCACGCGCGGCCCGTTCCACCATGTCGAGCGCCTGCGGGAACGCCCGGACCAGGCGTGGCACGAGCCGACCGCCCTCGCCCTGGGTCGCCCCGTACATCGCACCGAGCATCGCCACCTTGGCCTGCTGCCGGGTCTCGACCGCCCCCGACGCCACCACGCCGTCGTACAGGTCGCGCCCGTCGCCGGCCGCGGCCATCGCCCGGTCGCCGGACATCGCGGCGAGCACCCGGGGCTCCAGCTGCGCGGCGTCCGCCACGACGAGCTTCCACCCGGGGTCGGCGATGACCGCGCCGCGGATGCCCTTCGGCAACTGCATCGCTCCCCCGCCGTCGGCCGCCCAGCGCCCGGTGACGACACCACCGACGACGTACTTCGGGTGGAACCGTCCGTCGCGGATCCAGTCGTCGAGCCAGGTCCAGCCGTTGGCGGTGAGCAGTCGCGCCAGGCGCTTGTACTCGAGCAGCGGCTCGATGACGGGGTGCTCGATCTCCTGCAGCTCCCACTTCCGCGTGCTCGTGACCATCAGGCCGGCCCGGCGCAGCGACTTCAGGACGTCGGCGGGTGAGTCCGGGTTGAGCCCGGGGTCGTCGAGGCGCTCGCGCACGACGGCGGCGATCTCCTCGAGGCGTCGCGGTCGCACCCCGTAGGGCACGCGCGGCCCGAGGGCGTCCTCGAGCAGCCGCTCGTGCACGTCGGCACGCCACGGCAGCCCGGCGTGCAGCATCTCGGCCGCCACGAGCGCACCGGCCGACTCCGCGGTGAGCAGCAGGCGGAGCGCACCCGGAGCGCTCGACCCCGCCACCGCGGCGAGCTGCGCCCGGAACTCCGCCACTGGATCGACCTCGTCGTCGGGCGCAGCGGCGGTGAACAGGGCGTCGTCGAAGAGCTGGGCCTGCGTCGGCCGGACCACGCGGGGTTCCGCGACCGGGGCGTCCAGGGCGTCGGCCGGCCGAGCGGCGAGCGCGGATCCCCGTGCCGCGAGCGCAGCCCGCAGGACACGACGACCGAGGCGCAGGTCGACGCAGCGTCCGACTCGCCCGTCAGCGGCGAGCACGGCCGGGTACCAGCGGGCGGTGTCGTCCCACACCCAGCGCACGCCCGGTGCGTCGTGGGCTGCGACGAAGGCCGGGAGGCCCGGCTCGTCCAGGCGGATCGGCTCACCTCCGGCGGTCCCCGCGTCGGTCAGGGGCGTCGCGAGGACGCCGCCGTCGACGCGGCGGAGGACGAGGTGCACGACACGATCATGCCGTGCCCCACCGACCCCGGCGGACCAGGGCCGGAACGGGTGTCACTCGCCGGGTCGGACCGCCGCGGTGTCGGCGACGTCGATGCGGACGTCGCCGTCCTCGGCACGGGAGACCTCGACCCGCGGGTCGGCGTCGTGCTCGTCGGATCCGGACATGCGGCGGAACGTGTCCTGTCGGCGTTCCTCGAACGTCATGTCGACGCCGTCGTCGAGGTGGTCGTGGTCGGGCTTCGTCATGCCGTGCACGGTACGCGGCCGCGGCTGCGGGCGGTCACGCGACCGGTGCCGTGCCGGTCCGCTCGGTCCAGTGCCCACCGCTCGCCCACCGGTCGAGCACGGCCGCGCGCAACCGACCGGACGGCGCCGCGGACCGTGCGGCGGCAAACGGCACCCCGAAGACGAACTTCGCGACGCTGGCGTCCCCCTCGGTCGCATCGTGCTCCCCCGGCGGGACGAGACGGAAGCGCCGGGCGAAGCGCACGAGGTTGGCATCGGGACCGAGCGCGGCCGGCAGGCCCGGATCGAGCATCCAGGAGCGGCACTGCCACCGGTCCGCAGCGAGCTGCGGCGCGAGGCCGCGCAGGACCTCGGGTGCGCGGGCGAACGAGCGGTCGCAGGCCACCGGGTCGAGCGGCCCGGTCTCCGGCACGTGCACACCCCAGGCCGGCGTGCCGTCCGCCAGGTGGTCGCCGAGTTCGAACTGGAGGCGCCCCACGGCCACCACACGCCCGGTCACCACGGCGACGAGCCACTCCACCCCGGTGCCGTGCAGCCCGTAGCGCGCGAGCTTGCGGTCGACGTCGGCGACGGATGCCTCGGCGAGCGCGCGCGGGAGCCCACGCTCCGCGAGGGCGTCGGCGCTGTCCGGCACCGCAGCGCGGAGCGCCGCCGCCAGCAGCGCGTCCCGCTCGGCGGACCCGGCGTCGGCGACGGTGGCGGCCAGTGCGGCCGCCACCGTCGCGGAGTCGTCCGGTGACCCCACGGCGGCGGCGAGGACCGCGACGGACGCGGGACGGGCCTCCCGGCCGGGGTCGCGGTGGTCACTTCAGACCGGACGACGCGAGCCCGTCCATCACCCGACGCTGCAGCACGACGAACATGATGAGCACCGGCGCCATCGCCATCAGGCTGGCGGCCATCAGCACCGGGTAGTCGATCGTGCGGTCGCTCGACAGCGTCGCGAGGCCGGCGGCGAGCGGCATGTCCTCGGCGCGGGTGGAGACCACGAGCGGCCAGAGCAGCTCGTTCCACGACCACAGCACGGTCGTGATCGCGAGCACGCTGATTGAGGGTCGGGCCAGGGGCAGCATGATCCGCCAGAACGTCTGGAACGGGTTCGCGCCGTCCATCCGCGCTGCCTCCTCGAGCTCGGGCGGCATGTTCAGGAACGCGGTCCGCATCAGGAACGTGCCGAAGGCGCTGAACAGCCCGGGTGCGACGATCCCCATCAGGGTGTCGAGCCAGCCGAGCCCCTGCACGATCTGGTACTGCGAGATCAGGTAGACCTGCGAGGGCACGAGCAGGATCGACAGCACGATCGCGAGCAGGGCTGCCCGACCGCGGAACCGCATCCGGGCGAAGGCGTACCCGGCGAGCGTGCACAGGACGATCTGCGCGAGCGTGCGGATGATCGTGACGTACACGGACGTGCCGAGCTGGCTGAGGAACGGCAGGCGTTCGAAGACCTGCGCGTAGTTCTGCCACTGCAGCTCCCCCGGCCAGAAGACCGGCGTGACGGACTGCACCTGCGCGTTCGTGGAGAGCGACATGATGATCTGCCACAGGAACGGGAACGCCATCGCGAACCCGCCGATGCCGAGCACGACGTGGATCCACCAGTGGCTGCCGCCGCGTCGGCCGGGCCGACGCGCGGTCCGAGGCGGTGTGACGGTGGCGGTCATCCCTGCACCCACTTCCGTTGGACGCGGAACTGCACGAGCGTGACGATGCCGATGAGCAGGAAGATCACCATCGCGATCGCGGCCGCGAAGCCCTTGTCGTTGTCGATGAACCCGGCACTGTAGAAGTAGAAGACGAGCGACATCGTCTTCGGGATCACCGGGTTGGTGCTGCCGAGGATCGCGTACAGCAGGTCGAAGAGCTGGAAGCTCGAGATCGTCGTGACGATCACCACGAAGAAGATGCTCGGGCTGAGCAACGGCACGGTGACCGAGCGGAACTGCCGCCACCGGCTCGCGCCGTCGAGCTCCGCGGCCTCGTAGAGCTCCGGCGGGATGTCCTTGAGCCCGGCGCCGAGGATGATCATCGAGAACCCGAGGGACGACCAGAGGCCGACCAGGCTCACCGCGATCAGCGCGAAGCCGGGGGTCGAGATCCAGTACGGGCCGTCGATGCCGAAGTTCCCGAGGAACCAGTTCACGATGCCGTAGTCGCCGTTGTACATGATGCGCCAGACCAGGGCGATCGCCGCGGGCATGGCGACGTACGGCAGGAAGAAGAGCACCCGGTAGAACTGGGCGAACCGCAGCCCCGGGGTGTTCAGCAGACTGGCGAGCCACACCGCGATCGGGATCCCGGCGAGGACGATCACGGTGTAGATCACCGTGTTGAGCAGCGACTGGTAGAGCTGCGGGTCACCGACGAGGCGGACGTAGTTGGCGACGCCGGTGAACGTGGCGCCCCCGAAGACGCCCCAGCTGGTGAACGAGTACCAGAACGTCTGGATGATCGGCCAGATGTAGAAGGTGCCGACGCCGACGAGCAACGGGAGCACGAAGAGCCACGGCCACCAGCCGTCGGTCCGTCGTGGCGCTCGGCCGCCGTCGGCGCGCGGCGCGGGGGCGCCCCGCCCGGACGAACGTGTCGTCCGGGCGGGGGTGGCTGCGGCCGGGGGCCGCTCGGTGTTGATCGTCACGCGCGGGTCCTACTTTTCCTTGGCGAGGGCGGCGTCCATCTTCTGTGCGAGGTCCTCTGCCACCTGGTCGACGGGCTTCGACCCGTCGAAGGCGCTCGGCAGCAGGGTGGTCTCGAGGGTGTTCCAGGCGGCGGTGTTCTTCGACACCGGCAGCGGCTTCGCGTAGTCCACCGCGTCGAGGAACACCTGCAGGTCGGCGTCGGGCATCGTCTTCGTGAAGGCGCTCTGCGTGCCCTCGTACGCCGGGATGACCGCGCCCATGTCGCCCTGCTGCTGCTGGGCCGTCTTGCCCGCGAGGTAGACCTGCAGCGCCTGGGCGGCTGCTTTGTCCTTGCTCGCCTCGGACACGACGTTCGAGACCCCGTGGATGACGGTCGCCTGCTCCTTGCCCTTGGGCAGCGGGTAGGCGACGACGTCCTTCTCGAGCTCGGTGCCGGTCAGCGCGGAGCGGAACCAGCTGCCGCCCTGGTACATCGCGAGCTTGCCCGAGGTGAACCACTGGTCGGCCGTGGTGTCGGTGAGCTGCTTGATCGAGGGCGATGCCCCCGAGTCGATCAGGTCGGTCCAGAACTGCAGGCCGTCCTCGGAGGCCTTCGTGGCGTACTCGGACTCGGTGCCGTCCGCGTTCACGACCGATCCCCCGGCCTGCAGGATCGTGTTGTAGTACGTCGTCTGGCCGTCCATGCCACCGGCTGCGCCGTAGGCGCCCTTCGCCTGCAGCTTCTCGGACAGCTCGGCGCCGGTCCGCTGGAAGTCGTCCCAGGTCCAGTCCTTGGAGGGCAGGTCCATGCCGGCCTGCTCGAACAGCGACTTGTTCACCCAGACGCCGATGGTGTCGAAGTCCTTCGGTACGCCGTACTGGGTGTCGTCGTACGTGTACAGGTCGTTGAGTGCGCTCGAGTACTTCGACGCGTCGATGTCACCCGACTCGACCTCGCCGGTGATCGGCGCGAGCTTGCCGTTGGCCGCGTACAGCTGGAAGTTCGGGCCGTTCATCCAGAACAGGTCGGGCAGGGTGTTGCTCGAGCCCTGGGTCTGCAGCTTCGTCCAGTAGTTGGCGAACGGCGTGACGTCGACGCTCACCTTGATGTCCGGGTACTCCTCGTTGAAGCCCTTCAGGTTGGCCTTGATGGCCTTGACCTGGTTCTCGTCCCAGACGGCGTAGGTCAGGGACGCCTTGGTGTCCTTCGGCGCGGCTTCGTAGTCGCCGCCGGAGCCGGACGCTCCGGACGACGAGGAGCAGCCGGCCAGGAGTGCGGCCGCGCCGAGGGCGGCGACGGCGCTGAGGAGGACGCGGCGCACGCCGGTTCCTCGGGTGGGGATGTGTGCGGTCATCGGGGTGTCCTTTCGCACGGCCGTCAGGAGCCGACGGTCTGGGCGGGATGCGGGGTGGAGGGGGTGAAGTGCGCGATGGTGTCGGCCGGCAGTGGGGGGACGTCGATGGGGACGGACCCGTTGCGGAGCGAGCGCGTGGCCAGCGCGCCGGCGGCGACCGCGGCACGGGCCGCGATCGGGGAGAGCTCCGACGGTTCGCCGAACGCGACGGACCGCAGGAACTCGGTCATGGTGAGCAGGTCGGCATCGGCGTGCCCGTCCTCGACGCCGTCGATCGGGTACTCGCGGTCCCCCGCGGTGTCCCAACCCCGGCGGTGCGTCCAGACCTTCACGACGCCCCCACCGGTGTCGCCGATGTTCTCGAGGCGTCCTTCGGTGCCGATCACCGTGTAGTTCCGCCAGTAGTCCGGGGTGAAGTGGCACTGCTCGTAGCTGGCCTGCACCCCGTTGTCGAGCGTCATCATCACCATCGAGACGTCCTCGACGTCGACGACGGGGTTCAGCCCGGTCTGGGCGAGCGGCGGCCAGTTGTCGTGGGAGAACCAGTCCCCCATGAGCTCGCCGCTGCGGTCGCGCCGGTCGGTGACGTCGCCGTAGACCGACAGCGACCCCATGCCGACGACCCGGGCGGTGTCACCCCCGCCGAGCGCGTGGATGACGTCGAGGTCGTGGCTCGCCTTCTGCAGCAGCAAGGAGTTCACCTTGCTGCGATCGGCGTGCCAGTCCTTGAAGTAGTAGTCACCGCCGTTGCCGACGAAGTGCCGGCACCAGACGGCCTTGACCTGGCCGATCTCGCCGCGGGCCACGATCTCGCGCATCAGGCGGACCACGGCGGCGTGCCGGAAGTTGTGCCCGACGTACAGCGGCGTGCCGGTCTCCGCCGCGGTGTTCAGGACGGCGTCGGCGTCCTCGACCGTGATGGCCAGCGGCTTCTCGAGGTAGACGGCGATGCCCGCGCGGAGCAGGTCGATCGCGATCTCGGCGTGGGTCCAGTCCGGCGTGGTGACGATGGCCGCGTCGACGTGGCCGGTGAGGTCACGGTGGTGTTCCACCACCAGGGCGTCCGGGTACTCGTCGTGCCCGCGGTCGCGGCCGGCCGCGGTGACGTCCGCGACGGCCACGACCCGGGCCTGCAGCGACGGGTCGTCGGCCGTTGCCTCGGCCACGTGGCGCGCGATGGCGGACCGCTGGCCCATCCCGATCACCGCGACGCGGAATCCTGCGTTGTCAGCGCCCATGCTCATCGCTCCCTTGCGTGAATGTGACGCCCATGATGCCGAATCGATCATGAATGCACAATAGGCGCTCACAGATCGCTCACGCATCCACGCCGGGGAGGGTTTTACACGATCGAAACGTCCGGACCGTTCCGGGGTGGCCGCAGGGGGCGCTCAGTCGGCGACGACGAGCTCCACGCCTGCGCTGGCCAGGTCGGCGGCGAACGAGGCCGGCACCGGCTGGTCGGTGACCAGGACGTCGATGCGGTCGAGCGGGCAGATCCGGGCGAAGGTCGACCGCTCGATCTTGGTCGAGTCGGCGACCACGACGACCCGTCGCCCGACCGAGGCGAAGTGGCGGCTGACCTCGGCCTCGCCCTCGTGCATGGTCGTCGCGCCGTACTGGCCGGTGAGCCCGTCGACACCGAGCACCACGAGGTCGAGGGCGAACTCGTCGAGGGTGTCCCGGACGAGCGGCCCGACGAGCTCGTAGGACTGCCGCCGCGCCACACCACCGGTGACCACGATCTTCACGTTGGCGCGGACGGACAGCTCGTACCCGACGTTCAGGGCGTTCGTCACGATCGTGATGCCGAACTCGCCGTCGGCGCGGATGAACCGCTCGCTCTTGCCGAGTTCACGCGCGACCTCGGTCGTGGTCGTCCCGCCGTTGAGCCCGACGGTCTCCCCCGGCTGCACCAACCGGGCGGCCGCGCGGGCGATCGCCGTCTTCGCCTCGGCCTGCCGGGCGATCTTGTACTGCAGCGGGAGCTCGTACCCGGCCCCGAGTGCTGCCGCTCCCCCGTGCGTGCGCGTGACGAGCCGCTGGTCGGCGAGGGTCGCGAGGTCACGGCGAGCCGTCGCGGCGGAGATCCCGAGCAGCTCCCCGATCTCGGCGATCGACACGTTGCCGCGTTCACTCACCAGTTCGAGCAGGGCGTTCAGCCGCTGTTGGGGGGTCATGACGGTCATCCTACGGCGTCGCCACCGTCCCACGGTGATCGGAAATGACGTTTTGCCCTTCCCTTGCGCACGATCGCTCGCTACGCTTCCTGATCATCGATCACCCGGATCGATCCGGACCCGGAAGGCTCCCATGACCGACACCTTCGTGAGCGCTGAACTGGCCTCGCAGCCGGAGACCTGGCGTGCAGCCGCCGCGCTCCTGCCGACCTTCGCCGATGCGCTCCCTCAGCCGGGCGAACGCGTGGCCGTGATCGGCTGCGGCACGAGCTGGTTCATCGCCATGAGCTACGCCGTCGCCCGTGAGCAGGCGGGCCTCGGCGTGACCGATGCCTTCGCCGGGTCCGAGTACCCCGCGTCCCGCGAGTACGACCGCGTGCTCATGATCAGCCGCTCGGGCACGACGACCGAGATCGTCGACCTGCTGCAGGCCCTGCCGTCGCAGCGGACCGTCCTGATCACGGCCGTCGCCGACAGCCCCGCCGCGGCCGTCGCCGACCAGGTGGTCGCCCTGCCGTTCGCCGACGAGCGCTCGGTCGTCCAGACCCGCTTCGCCACCACGACGCTCGCACTGCTGCGGGCGTCCATCGGTGACGACGTCGACGCGCTCGCAGCCCAGGCCGAGACCGCACTGACGGTGCCCATCGACGACCTGCTCGACGCCGAGCAGGTCTCGTTCGTCGGTCGTGGGTCCGCCGTCGGCCTGACGTTCGAAGCCGCGCTCAAGACGCGTGAGGCCGCACAGTTCTGGGCCGAGTCCTACCCGGCGATGGACTACCGGCACGGTCCCATCGCGATCGCCCAGCCCGGACGGCTCGTCTGGTCGCTCGGTACTGCGCCGGACGGCCTGGCCGACGAGGTCGCCGCCACCGGCGCCCGCTTCGTCCACCACGACCTCGACCCGATCGCCGGACTCGTCGTCGTGCACCGGTTCGCCGTCGCCCTGGCCGAGGGACGTGGGCTCGACCCGGACAACCCCCGGTCGCTCACCCGGTCGGTCATCCTCACCTGATGGGTGGCGCAGGCGCGGTGCTCGGGGTCGACGTCGGCGGCACGGGCATCAAGACCCGGCTGACGACCGCCGACGGACTCGTCCTCGACGAGACCCGGGTACCGACGCCGCGCGACGACCCGGGCGCCGAGCGCCTCGCCGCCGTCGTCGCCGGACTGGCCGCACAGGCCACGCGACGGGCGCAGCTCGGAGCCATCGGGGTGGTGACCCCCGGCGTCGTCGACGAGACCCGCGGCACCGTGGACCTGTCCGTCAACCTCGGGTGGCGCGACGTCCCGGTGCGTGACCTCGTCCGCGCCGAGCTCCTGCGGCAGGGGATCGACGTCCCGATCGCCTTCGGCCACGACGTCCGCGCCGGCGCCCTGGCCGAGGTCCGGGCTGGCGACCCGGCGCTCTCGCGGGGGTCGGTCTCGTTCGTGCCGGTCGGCACCGGGCTCGCGAGCGCCCTGGTGGTCGACGGCGCCGTCGTGTCCGGCGGTGGCTGGGCGGGGGAGATCGGACAGGTCCGGATCCAGGCCGGCCCGCACGCGGGCCACCGCGTCGAGGAGATCGCGTCCGCCGGGGGAGTCGCACGTCGTTCCGGTGTGCCGTCCGCTCACGCCGCCATGCTCCTGGTCCGCCAGGGCGACCCCGCTGCCCGTGCGGTCTGGGACGACTGCGTCGCGGTCCTGGCCGACGCACTCGCCTGGACCACCGCGGTCGCCGGGGTCCACACCATCATCGTCGGCGGGGGACTCGCGGAGTCGGGCCCGCTGCTGCTCGACCCGCTGCGCGACGCCGTCTCGGAGCGTCTGCAGGGCGTCCGTGTCCCCGTCATCGTGCCCGCCCGGCACGGTGACGCAGCCGGCGCCATCGGAGCGGGGTTCCTCGCACGCACGCTGCTCGAGGCCGAGACCGGGGTCCTGCTGTGACCACCCTCGTCCGGGCCCATCGCATCGTCACGGCCCAGGCAGACCTGCACGACGGCTGGCTCGTCATCGGTGACGACGACACCGTTCTGGCGACCGGCACCGGTTCCCCGATGGGCACGGACACCGCCGTCACCGTCGACGGTGTGGTCGTGCCCGGGTTCGTCGACCTGCACGCCCACGGGGCGCTCGGGCACGACTTCGCCGGGTGCTCCGCCGAGGACGCCCGTGTCGCCGCCGGGCACCACCGGTCACGGGGCACGACCACCCTGGTCGGGTCCATCGCCACGGGCGAGCGCGCGGACACCGTGGCCGCCCTCACCCGGCTCCGTCCGCTCGTCGCGGACGGCACGCTCGCCGGGCTGCACCTGGAGGGGCCGTGGCTCGCGCCCGCCCGTCGCGGGGCGCACCGCGTGGACCTGCTGCACGCCCCGGACCCCGCCGAGGTCGACGCCTACTGCGACGCCGCGGGTGGCGCCCTGCGGATCGTCACGCTCGCGCCGGAGCTCCCGGGTGCACTCGAAGCCGTCGCCCGTTTCGTCGAAGCCGGGGTCGTCGTCGCCATCGGCCACACCGACGCCAGCGCCGAGCAGACCCGCGGCGCGGTCGACGCCGGAGCCTCGCTCGTCACCCACCTGTTCAACGGGATGCCCCCGCTGCACCACCGTGCGCCCGGGCCGGTCGGGGTCGCGCTCTCCGACGACCGCGTGCTGCTCGAGTGCATCGTCGACGGCCACCACCTCGATCCCGTGACGGTCACCCTCGTGCAGCGCAGTGCTCCGGGCCGGATGGTCCTGGTCTCCGACGCCATGGCTGCGACCGGCTGCCCCGACGGCACGTACACGGTGGCCGGATCGGCGGTGACCGTCCGCGACGGGCTCGCCGTGCTCGCCGACGGTTCGTCGCTGGCGGGCAGCACGATCACGGTCGCCGACGCCGTCCGCCGCCTGCTCGACGCCGGGACCGCCCTGCCCGAGGTCGTCGCGGCGTCCGCGGGGCGTGCGGCACGCCTGCTCGGGGCTCCGGCACCGCTCAGCGTGGGCGCCCCCGCCGACCTGGTCGTGCTCGACGCGGAGCGCGGCAGCGTCCGAGCCCTGCCGACGGCGGTGGTCGCATGATCCTCGTCGTCACCCCGAACCCGGCCGTCGACGTGACCTACCGGGTCGCCGAACAGCGCATCGGCGAGACCCAGCGCGTGCTCGAGGTCCAGCGGCGCCCCGGCGGCAAGGGGCTGAACGTCGGGCGGGTCCTCGCCGCCACCGGCATGCCGACCCACGCCGTGCTGCCCCTCGGCGGCGACGGCGGACGCTGGATCGCCCACGCCCTCGACGACCTCGGGCTCGTCCACACCGACGTCGCCGTCCGTGGCGAGACCCGCACGACCGTGACGGTGGTGGACGACCTCGCCCACCCGACGATGTTCGGCGAGCCCGGACCCGTGCTCAGCCCCGACGAGTGGGACACGGTCACCGCCGCGGTCGAGACACTGCTCGACGGCGATGTCGGCCGTACTGGCGGCGCCGTCGGTGGCGCCGGTACCGCCGGTACCGCCGATGCCCCGCTCGCAGCCGCCCTGGTCGTGTCGGGCTCGCTGCCCCGCGACTCCGATCCCGCGGTCGTCGCCCGCTGGGTCACCGCCGCTCGCCGCCGCGGTGTGCTCTCGGTGGTCGACTGCTCGGGCACCGCGCTGCTGGCGGCCGCCTCGGCCGGGGCGACGGTCTGCAAGCCCAACCGCGAGGAACTGCTCGAGGCCACGGGCACCGAAGACGAGCGCTCTGGGGCGCTCCGGCTCCTCGAACTCGGCGCGACGGTCGTCGTGGTCTCTCGCGGATCCGACGGCATCGCCGCCCACACCGCCGAGCACGTGCTCGAGGTGCCGGCTGTCCCCGGGGTCTCGGGCAACCCGACCGGTGCCGGTGACGCAGCCACCGCCGGGCTCGTCGGTGTCCTCGTCGAGGTGCTCGTCGGTGCCGGTCTCCCCGCGCCCGACGGCAGCGTCCCGGCCCCCGACGACGCCACCCTGCTCCGAGCCCTCCGGTCCGCCGCCGCGCACGGGGCCGCCGCCGTCCTCCAGCCGGTCGCCGGCGCGGTCGACCCGGCAGACGTCCACCGCTTCCTGTCCACCCCGCCCGCTCCCGCCCACGACCGAACGAGGACCCCCGCATGATCACCGACCTCGCCCTCACCGGCCTGCTCGACACCGCCCGCACGGCACACCGCGGGGTCGGTGCGTTCAACGTGGTGCTGCTCGAGCACGCCGAGGCGATCGTCTCCGGCGCCGAGCTGGCCGGTCTGCCGGTGATCCTGCAGATCAGCGAGAACTGCGTCCGCTACCACGGCGGCCTCGCACCGATCACGACCGCGACCCAGGCGGTCGCACGTGCCGCCGACGTCGAGGTCCTCGTGCACCTCGACCACATCGAGGACCCCGAGCTGGTGGCGGCCGGCGTCGACCTGGGCGTCGACTCGGTCATGTACGACGGTTCACACCTGGACTTCGCCGCCAACGTGGCAGCGACCCGCGAGCTCGCCGTGCGGTGTCACGCCGCGGGTGTCGCGATCGAGGCCGAGCTCGGCGAGGTCGGCGGTAAGGACGGCGTGCACGCGCCCGGCGTCCGCACCGATCCGACCGACGCCGCCGCGTTCGTGGCCGACACCGGGGTCGATGCGCTGGCGGTCGCGGTGGGGACCTCGCACGCGATGCAGACCCGCGAGGCTTCGGTGGACCGCGACCTGGTCGAGCGCCTCCGTACCGCGGTGCCGGTGCCGCTCGTGCTGCACGGGTCGTCGGGCCTGTCCGACGACGAACTCCGCGGCGCCGTGCACGCGGGGATGACGAAGATCAACATCTCGACGCACCTGAACGGCCTCTTCACCCGTGCGCTCCGCACCGTGCTCGACGAGCGGCCGGACGTCGTCGACCCGCGCAAGTACGTGTCAGCGGGCCGGGACGCCATCGCCACCGAGACGGCGCGACTGCTGACGCTCCTGCACGCCTGACGCGCGAGCGGACGCTCAGCAGAGCGGGACGTTCACCGCCAGCCCGCCCATCGCGGTCTCCTTGTACTTCGACGACATGTCCGCCCCGGTCTGCCGCATCGTCTCGACGACCTGGTCGAGCGACACGTGGTGCACCCCGTCGCCGCGCAGGGCCATCCGGGCGGCGTTGATCGCCTTGTTCGCCGCGATCGCGTTCCGCTCGATGCACGGGATCTGCACCAGACCGCCGATCGGGTCGCAGGTCAGCCCGAGGTTGTGCTCCATCGCGATCTCGGCGGCGTTCTCGACCTGCTCCGGCGTGCCCCCGAGGACCTCGGCGAGCCCCGCAGCCGCCATCGACGCCGCGGATCCGACCTCGCCCTGGCAGCCGACCTCGGCGCCCGAGATCGACGCCCGTTCCTTGTAGATCGACCCGATCGCCCCGGCGGTGAGCAGGAACCGCACGACGGCGTCGTCCCGTTCGGCGGCGGGGGCGTCGGCGACCGTGGGCACGTAGGTGAGCGCGTAGTACAGGACCGCGGGGATGATGCCGGCTGCGCCGTTCGTCGGGGCGGTGACGACGCGGCCTCCGGTGGCGTTCTCCTCGTTGACCGCCATGGCGACGAGGTTCACCCACTCCATCGCGAAGAGCGGGTCGTGGTCGGGGTCCTCGCGGGTGAGCTGCTCGTGCCAGGTGGCCGCGCGACGGCGGACGTCGAGCCCGCCGGGCAGGCACCCGCCCCTACGGACGGAACGGTCGACGCACGACTCCATCACGCCGTGGATCCCGAGCAACCCCGAGCGGATCTCGGCGTCGGTCCGGGTGACGGCCTCGTTCGCCAGGGCGACGCCGCTGATCGGCAGGCCTGAACCGGCACACGCGGCGAGCAGCTCGGCGCCGCTCGAGAACGGGTGGGGCACGGCGTCGTCGACCGGGATCGCGGCACCGGCGACGGCAGCCGAGGCGTCCGCCGCGGGCTCGGCTGCCTCGTCCCGCGCGATGAACCCGCCACCGATCGAGTAGTAGGTCTCGTCGGCCAGGTCGGTCCCGTCGGCGTCACGGGCACGCAGCCGCATGGCGTTCGGGTGCCGGGGCAGCATCGTCAGGGGGTGCAGGACGATGTCGGCGAGGCGGAACGGCACGCTCGCACCGCCGTCGAGCCGCAGGACACCGTCGCGTTCCAGGGCCTCGAGCGCGAGGACCATGGCATCGGGGTCGACGGTCTCCGGGTGTAACCCCATGAGCCCGGCGACGACGGCACCGAGGGTGCCGTGACCCTGCCCGGTCGACGCGAGGGACCCGTACAGGTCGACCACCACGGACGTGACGGGCAGACCACGGACGAGGGTGGCGAACTCGGCACCGGCCCGCATCGGGCCGACGGTGTGCGAGCTCGAGGGGCCGACACCGACGCTGAACAGATCGAAGACGGAGACCGGCACGCCGCCACACTAACCCGTCCGGACGGACCGGTGCTCAGCGCCGCGACCCCGACCGCTCAGCGCCGCCGACCACCCTCGGGTGGCATCACGAACCACAGCACGACGTACGCGATCCACAGCGGCCCGGGGAAGAAGCTCAGGATGACCCAGACCACCCGGACCAGGGTGCGGGACAGGTTGAAGCGGTCGGCGAGACCGGCGCAGACGCCGGCCAGGAGACGACCGTTGCGGGGACGGGAGAGTGTGCTCATACCGACGACGCTACGCAACGCCGCCGGTCGAGCGCATCCGGGACGCACCCCGAGCGTGGTGGGGGAAACCCCCGGGCCGGCCCTGAGCGGTCAGGGGATGAGGACGATCTTGCCGCGGGTGTGGCCCTGCTCGAGCTCCTCGAAGGCGTCCTGCACGCGGTCGAGCGGGTAGGTCGCGGCGACGGGCACCTCGATCGCGCCGTTCGCGACCTCGAGGGCGAGCGCCCCGAGGATCTCCGGGTCGGCGGTGTCCGCGCTGCCCGAGGCCTTCGCCCCGACCTCGGCGGCCGCGTCGAACGCGATGATCGTCTCGATCCGGTCGACCGGCACCCCGAGGGCGATGCCGAGCCGGACGTACTCGGCACCGTGGGTGTCGATCACGGCGTCGACGCCGTTCGTCGCGAGTTCGGTGATGCGCTCCTGCAACCCGTCGCCGTACGCGACCGGCCGTGCACGCTTGGAACGGAGCCACTCGTGGTTCGCCTCGGACGCGACGGCGATGACGTCGATGCCCTCGTTCGCGAGCAGCTGGGTGACGAAGCCGCCGACCCCGCCCGCGGCGCCGGACACCACGACGGTCTCGCCCGGACGCGGATCGACCGCACGGACGGCCGCGGCCGCGGTGGTCGCGATGACGTCGAGGCCACCCGCCACGGTCCAGTCGAGCAGGCGTGGCTTCTGGACGACCTGGACGGCCGGCACGGAGACGTACTCGGCCTGGCTCGCGCGGTCCCACGACCAGCCGATGACCTCCTCGCCCTCGTCGACGCCGTCGACCTCGGCCCCGACGGCCACCACGATGCCGGCGAAGTCGGTGCCCTGCCCGGACGGCAGGTCGCCGCCGAACGCACCCTGGCGGATGGCGGACTCACCGGGGTTGATGCCCGCGGCGCGGACGCGGACGAGCACCCGCCCGGGCGTCACCTCGGGAACGGGCACCTCGGCGACGTGCAGGACCGATCGGTCACCCCACTCGTCGAAGCGGACAGCGCGCATGGTCTCCGGGATCTCAGTCATCGTCACCGACGCTACCCCGGCGCGCGGCACCCGGTCTGTGTGGACCGCTCCATCCCTGCGAGGACGCGAAAGGGGGAGGGTGCGAGACTGGGGGCATGCCCATCCTGAACAAGGACATGCAGGTCTGCATGTCGCTGGCCGCGCGACCGAGCAACATCGGCACCCGGTTCCACAACTTCCTGTACGACGAGCTCGGCCTCAACTTCCTGTACAAGGCGTTCACCACGACCGACCTGCCCGGTGCCGTCGCCGGCATCCGTGCGCTCGGGATCCGCGGTTGCTCCGTGTCGATGCCCTTCAAGGAGGCGATCATCCCGCTGGTCGACCACATCGAGGACTCCGCCGCCGCGATCCAGTCGGTCAACACGGTCGTGAACGACGACGGCGTGCTCACCGCGTCGAACACCGACTACGAGGCGATCGCCGCCCTGCTCGGGTCCCACGAGGTCGACCCGGCTTCGCGCGTGCTGCTCCGCGGCTCGGGCGGCATGGCCAAGGCCGTCACGGCGGCGTTCCGCGGTGCCGGCTTCGACCGGTTGACGGTCGTCGCCCGCAACGAGCAGACCGGCCCGGCCCTCGCATCGCAGTACGGCTACGACTGGGTGGCCGACGAGCACGAGGCGGGGGAGACCGACCTGGTCGTCAACGTCACCCCGCTCGGCATGCGCGGCGACCAGCAGGACGCACTCGCCTTCGCGCCGGAACGGATCGAGGCGGCGCACACCGTCTTCGACGTGGTCGCGTTCCCGTCGGAGACCCCGCTCGTGCGGGCGGGCCGCGACGCCGGCAAGCACGTCATCACCGGCGCCGAGGTCATCGCCCTGCAGGCAGCCCTTCAGTTCGAGCGGTACACGGGCGTCGCCCTGACCGACGACCAGGTGGCGCGCGCCAGCGAGTTCTCGCGCGCCGAGTAGTCGACGCACCCACAGGGCGGACGGGAGGCCAGTGGCGGCACCGCCACGGGCCTCCCGTCCGTCTCGTGGGACGTCTCAGGCGTTGGCCGCGCGCCCGACGGCCACCCACTCGAGGCGGCGGAGCGTCTCGCGGTTGCGGATCCAGATGAGCGGCTGCATGAGGAAGTCGGGCACGTACGAACCCGGCCCGGCCACCGCGTTCTCGGTGATCGTGACCTTGCTGCCGTGCCGGTGCGGTTCGACCGTCAGCTCGACGCGGGCCTCGCCGATGGGCCAGCCCTTCGGCTGGATGACCATGCGGTGCGGCGGCTCCCACACCAGCGACGTCGTGACGTCGTTGATGACGATCGGCCACGCGCCGAACGAGTGGTGCAGGTGGGTACCGACCTGCGGCCAGCCGGACTCCTCCTGGCGCATGCGCGAGGCCCCGACCACCCAGGTCGTGTAGAGCCACCCGTCGCCGAGCACGTCGAAGACGGCTTCGGGACGGCAGTGCAGGATGCGGACGTTCTTCGCCATGTGATCAGCCTTCCGGGGTGAGGTCGACGTCCTCCGGCAGGCCGAAGGTGTGCCGGAGTGCGCTCTTCGCCGCGTGCCACCCGGCCATCCCGTGCACGCCGGGGCCGGGCGCGGAGGACTCGGAGCACAGGTACATGCCGCCGCCCATCCGCCACGGGTCGCTGGACAGGACGGGGCGCTTGACGAGCTGCCAGAAGCTCGCGGCACCGGCGGCGATGTCGCCACCAACGTAGTTCGGGTTGTACTCGCCCATCTGCACGGCGGTGCGGGAGCTCGACGACAGGATCGTGTCGCGGAACCCCGGCGCGAACCGCTCGATCTGGCGGGTGACGGCCTCGGTCGGGTCGACGTCCGACCCCGCGGGGACGTGCGCGTAGGCCCAGAAGACGTGCTTGCCCGCCGGTGCCCGGGTCGGGTCCACCACGGTCGGCTCCGCCCCGAGCACGTACGGGCGCTCGGCGTGCTGCCCGTGCGCCACCGCACGTTCCGCCGCCGCGATCTCCTGGCGGGTCCCGCCGATGTGGACGGTCCCGGCCTTCCGCAGCGGCTCGTTGGTCCACGGCACCGGGTCGGACAGCGCGAAGTCGACCTTCGCCGCCGCGTTGCCGAACCGGAAGCGACGCAGCGCACCGCGCTTCGGGGTCGGGATCTGCTTGCCCGCGATCCGGAGCATGCCCGGCACGCTCGTGTCGAACAGCACCGCCTTCGCCGGGGTGAGGTCACCGAGCGACCGGACCTCCTGCCCGGTGACGATGCGGCCGCCGTGCGCGACGAGGTCGGCGGCGAGCGCGTCGACGATCGCCTGGCTGCCGCCGATCGGCACCGGCCAACCGCGGGCGTGCGCGTACGAGCCGAGCGACAGTGCCGCCGCCGCGGTGGACAGGGACGGCAGGTGCTGGATCGAGTGCGCGGCGACGCCGGACACCATCGCCGGGGCGGTCTCACCGCGGAAGCGCAGGTTCCACGCGGCGGTGCCCTGCTCGAGCGCCCGCAGGCCGAAGCGCAGAACGGTCAGGGGGTGCCGCGGCACGTGCAGCAGCGCGTCGGTCGCGAAGTCGGCGACCTGGTCGGCGTTCTCCGCCAGCGGGGCCATCAGCTGCTTGAAGGCCGGACCGTCGACCCCGAGCTCGGCGGCGGTGCGGTCGAGGTCCTGGTAGGCGATGCCGGCGCGGCCGCCGTCGAGCGGGTGGCCGTACTGCACCTCGGGCAGGCGGAGTTCGATGCGCTCTTCCATCCGGAAGAGCCGGAAGAACTCGGACTGCAGGGCCATCGGGTGCACGGCGGAGCAGACGTCGTGCAGGAAGCCGGGCAGGGTGAGCTCGGCCGTGCGGGCGCCGCCGCCGATCGTGTCGTTCCGTTCGACGACCTCGACCGACAGTCCGGCGCGTGCGAGCGTCACCGCTGCCGCGAGCCCGTTCGGTCCCGCTCCGACGACCACCGCATCAACCATGCACCGAGCCTAGGGACTCGTGACTGCGTGTGGTGTCGGTCAGGTGCGCGAGGTGTCGGGATCCGCCGGGTCCGACTCGTCCTGGTCACCGTCGGCGTCGTCGGGCTCGTCGGCGTCGACCGGGGTCGATCCGACGGGGTGCTCGGCGAGCAACTCGGCGAAGTCCTCGTCGAGCATCTGCTGCAGCCGGTCGTCGCGGCCGATCTCGTAGTCGTCCGCCGGGCGCTGCGCCCAACCGAGGCGTCCGACGACCGTGGTGCCGATGTCGTCCCAGGCGCGGGCCCGCGCGGCGAGCACGATGCCGTCGACGAAGTGCTGGTCGTCGCGCCGCTTGTCGAGCATGGTGGCGAGCTGCTCGTACGTGGCCTCGCGCATCCGGAGCTTCAGGTCGTCGCCCCGCCGGTAGTCGTGCTGGTGGCGGGAACGGCCCTTCTGCTTGCTCGAGGTGGAGCGGATCTCCCGCATGCGTGCGGCGTCGCCCCGCTGTTCCTCGGCCATGCGGTGGAGTTCCTCGCGCGTGGCCTCGGCGATGAGCGCGTGGTCGAAGTACCCCTGGTCACGCAGGGCGTTCGTGATGATGCGGTTGGCCACCGCGATGGTGACGGCGGCCTTCGCGATGAGGAAGCCCTCGTCGACCGCCCGCTTCAGTTCGACCTGGCTGATGGGTCGATCGCGCACGTCGGGGTTGCGTCGTCCGAACAAGGCCATGCTCCGACGATACCGGCGACCGGTGTCGGTCGGTCTGCACGACTGTCGCGCGGGCACCCGGTGCCGACGCGCCGCGCACAACCGAAGTGCCGTCGAACCGGCCGTCGGCGCGGTTCGGATGGGCTTTGGTTGTGCGGCGCTGCGGCACACCGGGAGCGCGGCCAGCGGCCAGCGGCCAGCGGCCAGCGGCCGTCGGCCGCGGCCGGCGGCCTGCACGACGGCGACGGGCGTCAGAGCAGCAGGCCGTACACCGCGACGTCGACACGCTCGGGCCCGAGGGGCAGCGCGCCGCGCAGGGTGCCCTCGTGCGCGAAGCCGAGCCGCTCGGCGAGCCCCCGGCTCCGCGCGTTGTCGACCGCCGTCCGGATCTCCATCCGTGCGGACCCGCGCGCCCGGGCGACCCCGATCAGCACGGTGGCGGCCCGCCGGACGACACCACGGCCCTCCTGTCCGGCGTCCACCCAGTAGCCGAGCGATGCCTGGCCCAGGTACGGATCGAACGTCAGCGAGGCAACCCCGACGATGCGGTCGTCCGCCCGGATGACGCAGGGCAGCGCGCGGTCCATCGCGAACTGACCGAGCAGCCGCTCGGTGTGCAGGGCGATGGCCTCGCGGGTCTGGGGGTCCCAGGCCCAGGGCTCGGCGGCCCGCAGACGATCGGTGTTGGCGTGCACGAGTGCGAGCACCGGGTCGACCGTCGTCAGGTCGCGCAGCGTCAGCGTGTAGCCGTCACCGAGGTCGCGTCCGAACGTCGTCACCGTCCAGACACTAGGCACCCCTGCCTGTCACTCGTACCGGAGCGCCTCGATCGGGTTCTGCCGTGCCGCTCGTCGTGCCGGCAGGGTGCCCGCCAGGAACGCGATGAACATCACGACGAGGATGATCGTGGCGACGGAGCCCGGCGCGAACTGCATGATCTGCAGCCCCGGCAGGTCCTTGAGGAGCGTGCCGGCCAGGACGTTCGAGATCCCGGTGCCGAGCAGGATCGCGACCCCGGCGCCGATGGCACTGCCGAGGAACCCGATGAACACCGCCTCGAGCGAGAACAGCGTGTAGACCTTGCCGCCACCCATGCCCATCGCCTTCATCAGGCCGATCTCGCGGGTGCGCTCCTGCACGCTCATGAGCAGGGTGTTGATGATGCCGAACCCGGCGGCGACGAGCGCGATCACGGCGAAGGCGTTCAGGACCCCGACGATGCCGCTGATCACGGTCTGGAACTGGCCGAGCTGGTCCTGGATGGTCTGACCGAGGAACCCGTCGTCGGCCAGGGACTTCTTGACCGTGGTGACGGAGGCGTCGGCGTCGAGCGTCGCGGTGGCGCTGGCGTAGGACGTCGCGATCGAGTCGGGCTTGCCGATCTCCTGCGCGGCCTGCATGGCGTCGGTCAACGCGGCGTTCGCCCCCGCACCGCTGCCGAACAGCGACTCGTTCTGCACCCCGACGACGGTGGCGGTGAGCGTGTGCGCCTTGCCCTGGTAGTCGTCGACGGCGAACGTGAGCTCCTTGCCGATGGCGGCCGACGCGCTGCCGAGGCCCATGTTCTTCAGGTAGTCCGTCGGCAGCATCACCTGGTTGGCGTCGGTCTCGTCGTCGAGCTGCTTGCCGCTCGCCAGGTCGGCGTCGAGCTCGCCGGCGTTGGCCGTGAGCGACACGACGTACTTGCCCTTGTCCCCGTACTCGGCGTACTTCGGTGCGAGGGCGACCGCGGGGCGGAGGCTCTTGATGCCGTCCGTCTTCTTGATCGCGTCGACGTCGGACTGCGACAGGTACGAGAACGACGCCGGGCCACGGTCGACGCTCTGGCCGGACTCGTCCGGGTCGTACTTCGCCGGGCCGCTGTCGGTCGAGGTGCTGTCGACCGCCTTCGTGATGGTCAGCGAACCGGTGTCGCCGATCGAGGAGACCTGGCTGTCGATGTAGTTGCTGACGCCCGTGCCGATCGCCGACGTGAGGGTGATCGTGAAGGCGCCGATGAAGATCGCGATGACGGTCAGGGTCGTGCGCAGCTTCGAGCGGAAGGTGTTCGAGACCGCGGTGCGCAGGAGGTCGAGGAAGTTCATGCGGAGTGCCTTCCGTGCGTGGCAGACGCGTCGACCACGTCGTCGGGTCCGCCGACGATCAGGCCGTCGCGGACGTTCACGCTGCGGTCGCAGCGCGCGGCGAGCTCTTCGTCGTGCGTGACCACGACGAGCGTGATCCCCCGCTCGCGCTGCAGCCCGAACAGCATGTCCTCGACCACCTGTCCGGTGTTCGTGTCGAGGTTGCCGGTCGGCTCGTCGGCGAAGATCACGCTCGGCTCGCCGACCAGCGCCCGGGCGATGACCACGCGTTGCTTCTGGCCGCCGGACAGGTCGTTGGCGTCGTTCTTCGCCTTGTCGGCCAGCCCGAGCGCATCGAGCGCCGCCATGCCCCGGCGCTTCCGCTCGGCTCCGGAGACACCGGCGATCTTGAGCGGGAGCACGACGTTGTCGAGCACCGAGGTCTTCGGCGTGAGGAAGAACTGCTGGAACACGAACCCGAAGGTGCTGTTCCGGGTTCGGTTGACCTGCCGCGCACCGAGCGTCGCCGCGTCGGTGCCGTCGAGCAGCACCTGTCCGGCCGACGGCTTGTCGAGCAGTGCGAGCAGGTGCATCAGCGTCGACTTGCCGGAGCCGGACTTGCCGACGATCGCCAGGCTCTCGCCCTGGTGCACCGCCAGCGACACCCCCTTGAGCGCGTCGAACCGCGTCGCGCCGCGGCCGTAGGTCCTGGCGAGGTCACGGGCCTCGAGCACGGGAGTGGTCATGAGTTCACCGTAGTGTCCGGTGCACGACTGCAAGTTTGCGTTTGCTGTAGATCATGTGACGTTCCGGTTACAGTCGGGCCATGCCCGACTCCGCGACGCCGTCAGAACTCGGTCTCCGTGACCGCAAGCGCATCGAGACCCGCAACCGCATCGCCGAGGCGGCTCGGTCCCTGGCCCTCGAGCAGGGCGTCGACGGCACCACGATCGAGCAGATCGCCGCGCGGGCCGACGTCTCCCCGCGGACGTTCTTCAACTACTTCGAGAGCAAGGAGGACGCGGTCCTCGGGCACACCGAGCTCGACCTCGAGCCCGCCACCCTCGAGGCGCACCTGGCGGCCGTCGCGGGGGAGCCGGCGGCGCAGGCCGTCGTGGACCTGGCGTTCCTGGTGTTCGGGTCGTCGTTCGGCGAAGAGCACGAGCGGCTCGAGCGCAAGGCCGTGATCGTGCGGTTCCCGCAGCTGATGCGTCGGCAGGTCGCGCGGATGACCACCGTTGCCGAGGCGATGACCGGCGCCGTGCGCACGATCCTCGAACGCGACCCGGCCTGGGGCCCGGAGGCCGCCACCCCGCAGGCGGCCGAGATGCTCCTCGGCATGTGCATGACGGGCCTCCGCAGTGCCGCTCGGCACGAGGGTTCCGACCCGGAGCAGGTGCGGGCGGCGGTGGTCGCGTCGATCCGCGACACGGCTGCGCGCATCGCCGCGGCCTGAGACGCGACCACGAACGGACGGGAGGGGGCCCCACCAGCCGGTACCGGCGCACCGCGCCAGCGGGGCG
>NZ_JABMLI010000001.1:252858-889349 GCF_013205045.1 Curtobacterium sp. VKM Ac-2852 | reverse complement strand
ACGGCCGTGCCTGGAGGTGGGCCCCACCAGCCGGTACCGGCAGACCGCGCCAGCGGGGTGACGGCCGTGCCTGGAGGTGGGCCCCACCAGCCGGTACCGGCAGACCGCGCCAGCGGGGTGACGGCCGTGCCTGGAGGGACGGTGCCGGCTGGCACCGCGCCTCCCGTCCGTCGGTGGGTGCGTCGAGAACGGTCAGGGCTTCGTGATGAAGCCCTCCTTCACCATCCAGTCGAAGGCGACGTCGGCCGGCTCACGCCCCTCGACGTCGACCTGACGGTTGAGTTCCTGCAGCACGGCGTCCGTGAGCTTCGGCGAGATCTGGTCGTAGATCCCCTCGAGCTGCGGGTACTCCTTGAGCGTCTTCGATTCGATGACGGGCGCGACGTTGTACGCCGGGAAGAACCCCTTGTCGTCCTCGAGCACCGTGAGCCCGAGCGACTTGATGCGGCCGTCGGTGGTGAAGACCTCACCGAAGTTGCACTTGCCGCGGTCGGTGGCCGTGTAGACCGTGCCGGTGTCGAGGATGCTCACGTTGCTGCTCGGCACCCCGTTCGACCCCGAACCGCCGAGCTCCAAGCCGTACTTCTTGAGCATCGGCTTGAAGCCGTCGGCACGGGAGTTGAACTCCGACTCGACACAGAACGTGCGCTGGTCGACCGGCAGCTTGGTGATGTCGGAGAGCGTCTTGACGTCCCCGAGCTCCTTGACGGCCTCGTTGCGGACGGCGAACGCGTAGGTGTTGTTCATCGGCGCCGGCTTGAGCCAGGTCAGTCCGTTGCCGGCGTCCTCCTTCTTGACCGCCGTCCACTGCTCGGTCTTGTCCGGGATCCCCTTCGTGTGACCCATGAAGGTCAGCCAAGCGGTACCGGTGTACTCGTACGTGAAGTCGGCCGCGTGCGAGGTCATCAGCTCACGGACCGCGACGCTGCCGGGCACGTTCGTCTCGTCGGTGACGTCGAACCCGGCGGCCTTGGCGGCGAGCACGGCGATCTTGCCGAGCACGAGCTGCTCGGTGAAGTTCTTCGACGTCACGGTGATGTGGGCGCCGGCCGGCAGGTCGTCGATGCGCTGGATGGAGCCGGCGCCGGCCTCGGGCACGAACGACGTCGCGGGCTGCAGGCCGCACCCGGTCAGGACGAGGGCGGTGGCACCGGCGACGAACGCGGCGGCTCCGACCCGGGTGCGGGTGCGGCGGGTGCTGCGTGTGCGGCGGGTCATCGGAGTCCCTTCGGTCGTGCGACCGTCTCGACCACGCGGCCGAGCCAGTCGATGGAGAGGGCGAGCAGGGCGACGAGGAGGGCCCCGGCGACGAGCACCTTCGGCAGGAACAGCGTCACGCCCGTCGTGATGAGCAGACCGAGTCCGCCCGCACCGACGAAGGTGGCCAGGCTCGCCGTGCCGACGAGCAGCACGAGGGCGGTCCGGATACCCGAGAGCATCACGGGCACCGCGAGCGGCAGTTCGACGCGCATCAGCACGCTGAAGGCGCTCATGCCCATGCCGCGACCGGCCTCGACCAGGCGGTCGTCGACGCTCTGCACGCCGATCATGGTGTTCCGGAGCACCGGCAGGATCGCGTAGAGCACGAGCGCGATGACGGCGGACGAGCTGTTCAGGCCGAGCCAGGCGGCGAGCAGCACGATGAGGCCGACGGCCGGGGCCGCCTGCCCGAAGTTCGCGACGGCGAGCACGTACGGGCTCGCCCGGCGCAGCGGCCCGCGGGTGAGCACGACGCCCAGCGGGATGCCGATCACGAGCACCAGGACCGTCGACTGCAGGGTCAGCACGAGGTGCTGGCCGGTCAGGGCCAGGATGTCCGCCGGGTTGAGCGTCGTGCGCTCCGTCGGGGTCAGGTCCGCCGTCGCGAGCCACACCGCGAAGCCGGCCAGGACGACCAGGATCGCGATCGGCTGGAACAGCAGGCCCTTCCACGAGGTGCGTGCACCGGTGGCGGGGCCGGCGACGGCGACTGCGCTCACAGGTCTTCTCCGGTGGGCATCGCCGACACCGGTGACGACGGCATGGTCTCGATCGGGTTCGTGTTGGTGCCGACCGGCGTGTAGGCCTGGTCTCCGGCGGCGGTCGCGCGGGAGCGGGTGATCGCCTCCATCACGGTCTCGACGGTGATCACGCCGCGGAACGCGTCACGACGACCGGTGACGAGTGCGGCTCCGGCGCTCGAGACGAGCATGGTGTCGAGCGCGTCGTTGAGGGTCGCTGCCTCGCCCACGACGGGCAGGCCGGGCTCGACGCCGTCGGGGATGCGGTCGAGACGCTCGAGCTGGCGGCGCGACGGCCACCCGATCGGGCGCTGGCGGTGGTCGACGACGACGGCGTGCTGGTGCCCGCCGGCCTCGTTCATCCGCTGCAGCACGGCCTTGACCTCTTCGCCGGGGGAGCACGTCACGGCCGACTCGACCTCGACGTCGCGCACGCGGTTCAGCGTGAGCTGCTTCAGGCCCGCACCGGAACCGATGAAGTTCTCGACGAACTCGTTCGCCGGCTCGGCCAGGATCCGCTCCGGGGTGTCGTACTGCACGATGTGCGCACCCTCGGTGAAGATGACGATCCAGTCGCCGAGCTTCACGGCCTCGTCGAAGTCGTGCGTGACAATGACGATCGTCTTGTGCAGTTCCTCCTGGATGCGCAGGAGCTCGTCCTGCAGGCGCTGGCGGGTGATCGGGTCGACCGCACCGAACGGCTCGTCCATGAGCAGGACGGGCGGGTCCGCCGCGAGCGCACGGGCCACGCCGACGCGCTGCTGCTGGCCACCGGAGAGTTCGCGGGGGAACCGGTCGCGGTAGGTGTCGGGGTCGAGCGAGACCAGGTCGAGCAGCTCGTCGACGCGCGCCGCGATCTTCTCCTTCGACCAGCCGAGCATCTTCGGCACGATCGCGATGTTCGCCGCGACCGTCATGTGCGGGAAGAGACCGCCGGCCTGGATCACGTAGCCCATGCGGCGGCGGAGCTCGTCACCGTCGATGCCCGTGACGTCGTCGTCGCCGACGACGATCCGGCCCTGCGTGGGCTCGATCAGGCGGTTGATCATCTTGAGGGTCGTCGTCTTGCCGCAGCCGGACGGGCCGACGAGCATGACGATCTTGCCGGCCGGGATCTCGAGCGTGATGCCGTCGACGGCGGGCTTCGACTGCCCGGGGTACCGCTTGGTGACCTCGTCGAGCAGGATGCTGCGCCCGGTGACGTCCCCGTCGGGCGCGGTGGTGGTGGCGGAGTCAGTGCTGGACACGGATACCTCTCGAGATGGTCAGGCGGCCGAGGCCGATGAGGAGCAGGTCGAGGACCAGGGCGAGCAGGACGACGCCGACCACCCCGACCACGACGGAGAACAGGGCGTTGGCGCCGCCGAGGCGGGACAGCCCGGAGAAGATGAAGCCGCCGAGCCCGGGGCCGAGCGCGTACGCGGCGATGGCGGCGATGCCCATCACCATCTGCGCGGCCACGCGGACGCCGCTCAGGATGATCGGCCACGCCATCGGCAGTTCGACCTGCAGCAGGGTGCGGAACCGGCTCATGCCGATGCCGCGCGCCGACTCGACGACTGAAGGCGGGATCTCGGCGAGACCGACGACCGCGTTGCGCAGGATCGGCAGCGCAGCGAAGAAGACGACCGTCACGACCGACGGCAGGACGCCGAAGCCGAGCGGGACGATGAGCAGGCCGATGACGGCGAACGACGGCAGGGTCAGGCCGATGGCCGACACCCCGTTCGCGAACGCGGTCAGGCGCGGGCTGCGGTAGACGAGTGTGGCGAGCACCACGGCGATGACCGTGGCGAGGACGACGCACTGGACGACCAGTGAGAAGTGCTGCCACGATGCGAACCAGATCTGGTTCCATCGCTCCACGACGTACTGGAACACGGGTGGGCGCTCCCCTTCCGGTCGGCTGAACTGCCCACAGATCGGGGCACGAGCTCGGCCAAAGCTATGCAACAGCCGGACCGGTTGTACAACGCAACCCCGCCGAGACGACGGTTTCCCTTGCAGTTGCGAGGAGGACAACCCCTGGTCAGCGGGGGTTTACCAGGGCGAGCCTGGGAGAACGGTAACGATCGGTCTGCCTTCTCGGCTATGCGTCGAGGTCACGCAACCCGGATCGCTCCGCGATGTCGACGAGCTGCTCACGCCACCGGACCCATTCCTCCGGGGACTTGTCGGCCAGGTTGCCGTCGCCGTCGCCGGCCAGGCCGTCGAGCATCTCGCGCACGATGTCGGCGTGACCCGCGTGCCGGGCGGTCTCGTACGCCATGTGCACCAGGATCCGGTGCAGGGTGACGTCCCGGTGCCCTTCCGGCCACCACGGCACGGTCCCGGTGGCGGTGAGGTCGAGTGCCTCGATCGTGGCGTCGGCGTGGGCGGCACTCCGGTGGTGGAAGGCCACGACGTCGGCCATGGTCTCGTCGAGCGACGCGTACATGTCCTCACCGTCCTCCGACTCGAGCCAGGCGGGCTGGTCCGGCAACGGCCGCCCGAACACCTCGCCGAAGTAGCCGGCCTGCACCCCGGCGACATGCTTCACCAACCCGAGGACGTTCGTGCCCGTCGGCGTCACCGGCCAGCGGGCCTGCCGCTCCGCGAGCCCGTCGAGCTTGGCCAGCAGGGCCGCGCGGTGCTTCTGCAGGTACCGGTGCAGCGTCCGCTTCACCGCGGCGTCGGCGGCAGCGGCGTCGGCGACCGCGCCGTCCGCGACCGTCGCGCCGTCGGGGTTCCGCGTGGACCCTTCGTCCGACAGCAGGGCGTTGCCGCTCGCGGCCAGGGTGCTGGTGCTCGCGGGGTGCACCTCGGGGACCGCTTCGACGTCGCTCATGCCCCCGATCGTGCCACCCGGAGCTCCTGCAGGCGCGTCGACTCCTGCACGACGACCCGTTCGGCGGTCAGCAGCAGCCCGGCGACCTCGGCGCCGGTGCGTGCCGGGGCGTCGTTCCAGCTCGTCAGGTCACGCACGCGCCCCATCCGGATGTCCGGCGCGGGGCACCACAGCACGGGCTCGCCCTCGTCGCGGGCGAGGGCGTGCCACACGACGTCGAGCGCGTGCTGCACCCGGGGCGCGTGGACCGCGTGCGGCCCGCCGGCGGCGGACACGACCGCGCCGACCAGGCAGGCACCGACGAGCGGCCGGCCCTGCACGTCCATCGCGGCGGCACTGGAGGCCTTGCGCTCGCGGCCGTGCTCGTCGAGGTAGGCGAACCAGGCGTGCTGGACCCACCCGCGTTCGACGACGGCGCGGGCGTCGGAGAGCAGGTGGACGAGTTCCCCGAGTTCGCGCATCCGGTCGTCGACCCGTCGCGCGCGGGCCGCGGCGCGGCGGTCGGAAAGACGGTCGAGCAGGCCGCGGAGACCGCGTCGCTCGGGTCGGACGGGGGCGGGGGAGGCGTCGGTGGCGACGTCGTGCTGGACGCGGAGCTCGAGGGTCATGGCGGCCCCTCCGATCGGCTGTGCACGGATGGTGCGGTCACGATAGCCCCGCGGGGACTCAGTCGTCCAGCACCGCGTCGATGCTCCGTCGCGCGACGCTCCGGAAGGCGCGTTCGTCGGCGGTCGCCAGCGCGGACGCGAGCGCGATCACCCACCCGCGTGCGCGCAGCCAAGTGGCCTCCGGGGCCGCGACGCGCGCGCGGAACGCGCGCCGCCCCGGTGGGTCGAGCGTCAGCCAGGCTGTGGCCAGGTCGACGGCCGGGTCGCCCGCGGTGACGTCCCCGAAGTCGATCACGGCCGACAGACGGTCGACACCGTCCGACGAGTCGACGAGCAGGTTGAAGGGGTGCAGGTCGCCGTGCACCCAGACGGGAGGCCCGGCGTGCGCGGGCACGGCCGCTGCGGTCCGCCACAGCGCGGCCAGCTCTCCGGCCCGGTGCACGCCGTGGTCGTCGAGTCGCGCCAGCACGGCCTCGCTCCGCGACGCGAGCGGCACCGCACGGAACGGGTTCGCCGGGGCGTCGTCCGGGGCCAGGACGTGCAGGAGTCCGACGAACGCGGCGAGCGCCTCGGCGACGGGGGCCCCGGCCGCCCGTTCACCGATCGCCGTGCCGGGCAGCCACGGCACGACGCTCCACGACCACGGGTACCCGAGGGCGGGGCGGCCGGTCCGCACCGGGGCCGGCACCGGGACGACCGATCCGACCCGGGCGGCGATGTCGGGCAACCAGCGCTGTTCGTGCTCGACGAGGCGTGCGGCCAGCTCCCGACGGGGGACCCGGACGGCCAGGTCGTCGCCCAGGCGCAGCACCACGTTGTCCCAGCCGTTCGCGACGACCTGGAGCCCGAGCCCGGCCAGGTCGGGGTGCTGGTCGCGCAGCAGGGCCCGGACGAGCGGGACGTCGACGGCGACCTCGGCAGCGGGTGTGGGCACGGCGTCAGGCTAGTGGGCCGCCGGACACACGCCCGCGAACTGGGGCCGGTGGCGCGACACCCTTCTCGCTAGTCTCAGAGGCGAGGTGACGTGGGTGTTTCCCTGGGGGGACCCGCGTCACTCCGGAGCGATGAGCGCGACGAGCCGCGGGATCTCCGGACGCAGCCGTTCGGTGACGAACGCGTCCAGCAGGACCGTCCAGAGTTCCCGCAGGCCCGCGAACAGGTCGGCCCGGCGGGTCATGACGTCCGAGACGGTCTGCACGCCGGTGTAGGCGCGGACGACGACCCGGCCGACCAGGTCCGGGTCCCACCGCTGGTCGAGCTCGCCGGCTTCGACGGCCTGCCGCGCGAACCCGGCGACCACCGCGGTCCAGTCGGTGTACGGGTCCTGCCGCGCGACGTCGCTCGCGGCCACGTCGGTCGACAGCCGCACCCCCGCGCTCACGACGACCTCGGACGTCATCTGGACCGCGAGCCCCTGGCACAGCCACATGATCGACTCGAGCGGGGTGGTGCCCCGGGCCACCGCGGCCTCGCCGTACCGGCGGGAGATCGCGTGCTGCTCGGCGACGACGGCCCCGGCCATGTCGGCCTTCGACGTGAAGTGGAAGTACAGCGCACCCTTGGTCATCCCGATGCGTTCGGCGATGCCGTCCATCGAGGCACCGACGTACCCGCGTTCGTCGAACTCCGCGGCCGCGCCCTCGATGATCGCCGTGCGGGTCGCGAGCGACCGCTGTTGCCGGGTCGGTCGGTCGTGCGCCATGGGGTCCGATCGTAGTCAGCGCACACTGCCGCCGGGGTCCACTGGCCGCATTCGGCAGGCGTTCGGCCGGGTGCCCTACGGTCGGTCGCCATGGACGGATGGCGGAACCCTGCGCGCTGGGCACGGACGGGACGGTGGCTGCTGCTGCCGATCGCGGTGCTGGACTGGGTCGCGCTCGCGCCGCAGACCATCGTGGTGCTCGCGTTCCTGCTCGCCGTCGTCGGGCTCGCCGGCATGGGTGCCGCTCTCGTGGTGCACATGCTCCGCCGGTCCCGTGGGGCGATGGCCGGCCTCGGGGTCGTCCTGCTGCTCGGTGGCCTCGTCGTGTTCGGCCTCGATCCGTTCCCCGGCTCGTTCCCGCTCATCGAGTCGTGGTGGCCGGAGTCGATCACGCAGCCGCAGCACGTCGGCAGTGCGTACTGGCAGCTCGCCGGCCTGGGCATCGAGCTCGCCGGGTTCGCCCTGCTCGCGACGCTGCTCGTGGTCGCGCTGACCGGAACCCCGCGGCCGCGGCCGGACCGCTTCCGCTCCTGATCCACCGCGGGCGGCGGATCTCGCTCAGTGCCGTGTGAGCACCACCAGCGTGACGTCGACCGCGGCGTCCGTCGGGATCGCCGTGCGCACCCGTTCGACCGCCGTGGCGCCGTCCGGAGCCGAGCGCACCAGCGCGGCGAGGTCGTCCAGGTGCCGGAGCCCGTCCAGCGTCAGGACGCCCTGGGTGCAGATCGCCAGCCGGTCTCCGGGTTCCAGGTCGAGCGCCCCGGGCGACCGCGGGATCGACTCCGGCTGCAGCCCGAGCGGCAGGTCGAGCGGGTGCAGGACGCGAGCCGGACCGTCGGCGGGGACGAGCACCGCCAGGCCGTGGCCCGCGTCGACGAAGTCGACGTGACCCGACGTCGGGTCGAGTCGCAGGTGGAAGAGCGAGCCGACGGCGTCCGCAGCCGACAGGTCGGCGGTGACCTGCGCCTCCAGGCCGACGATCGCGTCCTGCATGTCGGTGCCGGTCCGGGCCGCCACGGCACCGCGGACCGCCGAGGCGAGCAGACCCGACGCCGGGCCGGCCGCGCTCACCCGGCCGACGGTGACGTGCAGGGCACCGTCCGGTGCGACGCGCCAGTCGGCGACGTCACCCCCGCCGTCGTCGTGCTGGGCCACCAGGACGTCGAGGTCCCACCCCGGCAGCGCGACCGGGTCCGGCACCAGGCCGTCGAGCACCCGACGGACCCGTCCGCGGTCGATGGCGACGCCGAGTTCGCGCTCCGCCCACCGGGCCAGGTCACCCAGCAGGGCGACGTCGTCCGGCGAGAACGTGCGCGGCACCGCGTCCATCAGGCACAGCGTGCCCACCCGGGTGCCGTCGACCATGGTCAACGGTGCGCCCGCGTAGAACCGGATGCCGTGCTCCGCCACCGCCGCCGTGTTGGCGAACCGGGCGTCGAGCGACGCGTCCGGGATCACCATCGGTTCGCGGGTGAGCACCGTCGACGCGCAGAACTGCTCGCTGGCGGGGACGCTCGATCCCTGGTGCCAGCCGAAGGTCGACTGCGTGGTGACGAGGTCGTGGTGGACGAGGTTGAGGAAGGTCAACGGGACGTCGAACGCCTCGTGGGCCATGCGGGTGATGCGGTCGAAGCGCTCCTCGGGTCCTGATCCCAAGATGGCGAGCGCCTCGATCACCGCGGTGCGCCTGTGCGCACCGTCGAGATGGTTGGTCACCCGGCCTGTCTACCCCCATCGTCCGACAGGAACCAGTCCCGCGGGTAGGGGTCGGCGGTCAGCTCGCGGCGCTCGGACACCGGGGCGGCCCAGACGGCGGCGTTCGACAGCACGCGCTGGATGTCGGGGTGGTGGTACACGGGGTACTCCTGGTCGCCGGGCGAGAAGTAGAAGACCTTGCCGAGCCCCCGGCGGTACGCGACGCCTGAGCGGAAGACCTCGCCGCCCGCGAAAGTCGACAGGAACACCTCTTCGTCGGGGCGCGGGATGTCGAAGTACTCGCCGTACATCTCCTGCCGTTCGATGACGATCGGGTGCGGGACCCCCGCGGCGATCGGGTGCTCGGGCGCGACGGTCCAGACGAGTTCGCGCTCGCCGTCGTTCCGCCACTTCAGCGAGCAGGTCGTGCCCATCAGGCGCTTGAACGGCTTGGAGTAGTGGCCGGAGTGCAGCACCACCAGGCCCATGCCGGCGTGCACGGCGTCGACGACCAGGTCGACGACGGCGTCGCTCACCTCGTCGTGGGCGGCGTGCCCCCACCAGAACAGCACGTCCGTGGTGGCGAGCCGTTCGGCGGTGATGCCGTGGTCGGGTTCCTGCAGGGTGGCGGTGGAGACGTCGGCCCCGGGCTGCAGCTGCCGGAGCGCCTCGGCGATCACGGTGTGCATGCCGTCGGGGTAGTGCCCGATGACCGTCGCGTCACCGCGGGTCTCGTGCACGTTCTCGTTCCAGACGACGATGTTCAGGGGACGGTTCTCGGTCGACGGCGACATGCAGGCAACGCTACCCGTGCTCGGCTCGCGCATCCACTGGCGTTTTCTGATCGTTTGGCCTACCTTCAGATCACATTCGCGCAGGACGGCAGCGCCAGGGGGCGCCGATCACCGTCCGCGCCGAGGACAGGGGCTCGTCCGATGCAGCACCGCACCATCACCACCGTCGCACTCGCGGCGGCACTCGCACTCGCCGTACCGACCACCGCGTGGGCGTCGTCGCCCACCGGCCACCACCCGACACGGACCGCGACCACCTCGACCGTGACCTACACGGCGAGCGACGCGGTCATCCCGAACCCCTCGCGCGGGTTCGACCACACCACGGAGACGCACTACCGCGCCGACGGCACCGGGTACACGCCGCTCGACGCCGCGACGCTCCGCGGCTACCGCGCCGAGGGGGTCACCCAGGTCGTCCGGGTGTTCTACATGGAGGCGTTCGTCCAGCAGCGGCAACTCAGCCCTGCCTGGCTGCGGCTCGTGCAGCGCGACTACGACACCGCACGTGCGGCCGGGGTGGGTGTGATCACCCGGTTCGCGTACGTGCAGGGCGGCGCGTACCCGTACTCGGCGCCCTACGGCGACGCAGACCTGCCGACCGTGCTCGCGCACATCCAGCAGCTCACCCCGACGCTCCGCCGGAACGCCGACGTCATCCCGACCCTGCAGCAGGGGTTCATCGGGCTGTGGGGCGAGGGCTACTACACCGACCACTTCGCCAGCGACCCGGCGAACCCGGGCGTGCTGACCGAGGCCGACAAGGACGCCCGACGACAGGTCCTGCAGGCCGAACTCGCCGCCCTGCCCTCCAGCCGCTCGGTCCAGGTCCGCACGATGCAGATGAAGCAGGACGCACTCCGCACGCCGTCCGGCACGGCGGGGGCGCTCACCCCGGCGCAGGCGCACGACGGGTCGGCAGCGTCGCGGATCGGGCACCACAACGACTGCTTCCTCGCTTCGCCGGACGACTTCGGCACGTTCCTGAGCGACCCGCTGTCACTCGACCAGGACTACCTGGCCGCCGAGTCGCGGTACGTCCCCGTCGGTGGCGAGACCTGCGCCGTGAACGCGCCGCGGTCCGAGTACCCGTCCGCCTCGGCCGAGATGGCGAAGTACCACTACAGCTACCTCAACCTCGACTACAACAAGGACGTCCTGGCGACCTGGGGCGCAGACGGCATGACGGACGCCGCGAAGAAGCTCGGCTACCGCTTCACGATGACCTCGAGCACCGTCACCACCGGTCGCACGCCGTCGGTCGCGGTGTCGGTGCGGAACGACGGCTGGGCGGCGCCGTACAACAGCCGCCCGGTGCAGCTCGTCCTGACCGACGGGCACCGCAGGGTCACCGTGCCGGTGCGCGCCGACGCGTCCTCGTGGCAGCCGGGACGGACCGTGACCGTCCGGGCGTCGCTCGCACACCTGCCGAAGGGCCGCTGGGACGTCGCCCTCGCCCTGCCGGCACCCGAGCGCTCGGTCGCGTCGAACCCTGCCTTCGCGATCCAGACCGCGAACACCGGCACGTGGGACGCGCGCGCCGGCGTGAACCGCCTGGGCCAGACGGTGGTCGTGCGGCGCTGACCCGACAAGCAGAGGGCGCCCCGGGTCGATCGGCCCGGGGCGCCCTGCTGTCTGTCAACCGGGTCCGCCACCATGGAGGCCATGACTCCGCGCTCCCTGTTCCGCGCCGCCGCGGTCGCCGAACTCGTGACCTGGACCCTGCTCATCCTCGGGATGGTGCTCAAGTACGGCCTGGACGCCGGCGACTGGGGTGTCCGCATCGGCGGTGGGGTGCACGGCTTCGTGTTCCTGGCGTACCTGGTGGTCACGACGGTCGTGGCGGTGAACCAGCGGTGGTCGTTCGGGGCGCTCGTGCTCGGCTGGGCCAGTGCCGTCGTGCCGTACGCCACGGTGCCGTTCGAGGTCGCGGTCGCCCGCCGCGGCATGCTCGAGGGCTCCTGGCGCCGCTCGCCGGACGCGCACTCGGGCTTCTGGGACCGTCTGCTGTTCTTCGTGGTGCGTCGGCCCGCCGTGGCCGCCGGCATCGGGGTCGTGGCCGTCGCCCTGGTCTTCACCGGGCTGCTGGCCGCCGGCCCGCCCGTGCCGTCCCGCGACTGACGCCCCGCGCGTCCCCTGTCACTTCCTGAGCAGGAATGGTCGGGTTGGTGGTGCGGACGCGACCATTGCTGCTCACGAAGCGCGGCTGTGGTCGCGACCACGGACGGACGGGAGGCCCGGTGCCAGCTGGCACCGGGCCTCCCGTCAGTGGGCTGTCGCCGCTAGAGCGCTGCCAGCGCCGCGTTCAACGTGGCGGACGGACGCATGACCGCGCTCGTCTTGGCGTCGTCGGGGCGGTAGTAGCCGCCGATGTCCGCCGGGTGGCCCTGCACCGAGACGAGCTCGTCGACGATCGTGTGCTCCTGCTCACCGAGCTTCGCCGCGAGGTCCGCGAACGACGCCGCGAGCTCGGTGTCCTGGGTCTGCGCCGCGAGCTCTTCGGCCCAGTACTTCGCCAGGTAGAAGTGGCTGCCGCGGTTGTCGATCGAGCCGAGCTTGCGACCCGGGGACTTGTCCTGCTCGAGGAACGTCCCGGTGGCCCGGTCGAGGGTCTCGCCCAGGATCTTCGCCCGCTCGTTGCCCGTCACACCGGCGAGGTGCTCGAGGCTGACCGCCAGTGCGAGGAACTCGCCCAGGCTGTCCCAGCGCAGGTAGTTCTGCTGCACGAGCTGCTGCACGTGCTTCGGCGCGGAACCACCGGCACCGGTCTCGAACAGGCCGCCACCGCCCAGCAGCGGGACGACGGAGAGCATCTTCGCCGAGGTGCCGAGCTCCATGATCGGGAACAGGTCGGTCAGGTAGTCGCGCAGGACGTTGCCGGTGACCGAGATGGTGTCCTCGCCGCGGCGGATGCGCTCGAGCGAGAAGCGCATGGCGTCCTCGGGCGCGAGGATCTCGATCTGCAGGCCGTCGGTGTCGTGCTCGCCGAGGTACTGGCGGACGAGCCCGATGAGGTTCGCGTCGTGGGCACGGGTCTCGTCGAGCCAGAACACGGCGGGCGTCGCGGAGGCACGGGCGCGGGTGACGGCGAGCTTCACCCAGTCGCGGATGGCGACGTCCTTCGTCTGGCAGGCGCGCCAGATGTCACCGGGCTCGACGTCGTGCTCGATGACGACGTCACCCGAGGCGGTCGTGACGCGGACGACACCGGCGCCGGGGAGCTCGAACGTCTTGTCGTGCGAGCCGTACTCCTCGGCCTTCTGCGCCATCAGGCCGACGTTGGGCACGGAGCCCATCGTCGACGGGTCGAAGGCGCCGTGGGCGCGGCAGTCGTCGAGCACGGCCTGGTAGATGCCGGCGTAGCTCGAGTCGGGGATGACGGCGAGGGTGTCGTGCTCGTCGCCGTCCGGGCCCCACATGTGCCCCGAGGTGCGGATCATCGCGGGCATCGACGCGTCGACGATGACGTCGCTCGGCACGTGCAGGTTCGTGATGCCCTTGTCCGAGTCGACCATGGCGAGCTCGGGGCCGTCGGCGATGCCCTGCTTGAAGGCACGCTCGATCTCGGCGCCGTTCGGCAGCGCAGCGAGGCCGGCGAGGATCGAGCCGAGGCCGTCGTTCGGGGTCAGGCCCGCGGCGGCGAGGTCGGCGCCGTAGCGCTCGAACACCGACGGGAAGAACGCCTTGATGACGTGCCCGAAGATGATCGGGTCGGAGATCTTCATCATCGTGGCCTTGAGGTGCACGGAGAACAGGACGTCCTCGGCCGCGGCGCGCTCGATCTGCTCGCGCAGGAACGACTCGAGTGCGGCCACGTGCAGCACGGTGCCGTCGACGACCTCGCCCTGCAGGACGGGGATCGACTGCTTGAGGACCTGCTCGCTGCCGTCCTCGGCCACGAAGGTGATCGTCAGGACGTCGTCGGCGGGGGCGATCCAGGACTTCTCGTTCGAGCGGAAGTCGTCGACGCCCATGGTGCTGACGTTCGTCTTCGAGTCACGCGACCAGGCGCCCATGCGGTGCGGGTGCTTGCGGGCGTAGTTCTTGACCGACAGGGGTGCGCGGCGGTCGGAGTTGCCCTCGCGCAGCACCGGGTTGACGGCGCTGCCCTGGACACGGCCGTAGCGGGCGCGGACGTCGCGCTGCTCGTCGGTCGTGGCCTCGTCCGGGTAGTCGGGCAGGTCGTAGCCCTGCGCCTGCAGTTCCTTGATCGCGACCTTGAGCTGGGGGATCGACGCCGAGATGTTCGGCAGCTTGATGATGTTCGCCTCGGGGGTCTTCGCCAGGTCGCCGAGCTCGGCGAGGGCGTCGTCCAGGCGCTGCTCGTCGGTGAGCCGCTCCGGGAACTGGGCGATGATCCGGCCGGCGAGCGAGATGTCGCGGGTCTCGACGTCGACACCCGCGGTGCCGGCGAAGGCCTGGATGACCGGGAGGAAGGAGTGGGTGGCGAGGAACGGCGCCTCGTCCGTGAGGGTGTAGATGATCTTGGCCATGCTGGCGGGTACTCCCTTGTTCGACCGTCGGTACGTCCACGGTACTCGTGGCGCAGGATGTCTCGACATCAAGATACATGGCCCCCGCCTCCGCGCGGCAGATGCTCGGCCGACACCCTGGAGGCGCACTGTCGACACATAGGAACGGTGCGTGGACTGGTCTTCCGCAGCACCAGAGCGAGGGAGAGCGCGCATGACCACCACACGGCAGACCCCGGACGACTTCGGCTGGAGCGCGGAGGACCTGCGGTCCGCCTACGCCTCGGACGGCAGCGGCCCCTACCGGTACGCGCCGGACGGCTCCGGGCCGTTCTCGTACGACACCGACGGCTCCGGTCCCTGGCTCGTCGGCCCCGAACCCCGGCGGAGCACGAAGCGGTTCGCACCGCGTCAGCGTGGCAGTCGATCGCGGTTGCGGCAGATCGGGACGGCCTGCACCGCCGGAGCGCTGGCGCTCGTGCTCGCCGTCGGCAGTGTCTCCGTCGTCGCGCACGCTGCTCCTCCACACCCGTCGGTGCAGGCGAGCGCCGCGCAGGGCTCCGGACCCGACGGAGCCTGAGCCTCAGTCGCCGATCGAGACGCGGAACACCCGGACGCCGGCGGCACGGAGCCCGGCGAGGCCGAGCCGCATGCGCAGGGGCCGGAAGGGCCGACGGAACCCGGACGACGCCGACGCGGCATCGATCTGGTGCAGGACCTCGGACGTCAGGGTGCGTTCGAGCTTCGGCGCGAGCCGGGTCACCCCGGACACCGTGACGACGATGCGGACGGCGTGCGGCGCGAGCATCGGCGCGATGAGTTCGGCCGCCGCCTGCGCCCGGTGGAACGCGGGGTCGTCACCGGGGCGGCGGATGGCGATGACGGCCAGCGCCGCGTCCCAGGTCTCGTCGGGGTCCGGCAGGTCGTCGACCCCGACGACCCGCATCCGCGAGGCGTCGATCCCGGCGCGCACGGCCGCAGCCCGGAGCACGGGCAGGAGTTCCTGGGTACCGGCCAGCACGACGTCGGCCGACGCCAGGTCGACCGTTCCGTACCGCTCACGCGGCGATCGGGCCATGGTGCGGGTCCTTCCGTCGCTTTCCCCCGACCGTACCGATGCGGAGGGCCCGGGGGACGCTTCCGCCCGTGGTGGTCAGGCGCCTCCCAGCGCGCTCGGTAACGAAAAGATCACGGAAGGGCCTGTACAAAGCGACAGAGTCGTGCAGAATGGTGGGCGGCCATGACGACTGCACCCGAACCAGACCAGCACCCGGAGACCCCGGTGGTGCACCTGTCCCGACGCGCCGCCCTCGAGGCCGAGCGCGCAGCCGCCCGCGGACCACAGCGTCGCAGCAAGACGGCCCCGGCCGCGAAGATCGCCAAGCCCGAGAAGCCGGCCAAGGCCGCGAAGGTCGCCAAGCCGGCGAAGGTCGTAAAGCCGGCCAAGGCACCGAAGGCCGCGAAGGTCGCCAAGCCGGCGAAGTCCGTCGTGCTCGCGACCAAGTCCTCGGCCACCGAGCCGGCCGGCCGCCGCTCCGCCGCCGCACGCGCCACCACCGAGCACGTCGACGACCGCATCCAGCGCGTCGTCCGCCGCCCCGCGCCCAGGGTGACCCGCGTCGCCAGCGCACCCCGGGCCTCCCGGTCGGCCCGTGCCGGACGCATCACCCTCACCAGCGCCGCCGCAGCCATCGCGATGTTCGCCGCCTCGGCGATGCCCGCACACGCGAGCGCCGGCACCTCGATGGCCACCTCGACCATCGCGCCCATCGTGCGCACCCAGGACTACGCCGTGACCCAGGCGGTCACGTCCGCCGGGTTCGACCGTGACGGGTTCACCGTCGGCGGTGGCTCGACCGTCACCACGACGACGGCTGGTTCCGCCGACACCGCGGCGATCGCCGGAGGCGCCGTGTCGTTCGGCGGCGCGGTCCGCTCGCCGTTCCCCGGCCCCGTGCAGATGAGCTCCGGCTTCGGGTACCGCTCGGCACCGTGCGGCGCCTGCTCGTCACTGCACCAGGGCCTCGACTTCACCCCGGGCATGGGCACGCCGATCGGCGCCGTCGCCGCGGGCAAGGTCCGGGTCTCGGGCACCTACTTCTCGTACGGCAACGCGGTCATCATCGACCACGTGGTCGACGGCCGTCAGGTCTCCACGCTCTACGGCCACATGATCCCCGGCTCCTCGCCGCTCAAGGTCGGCGACACCGTCGCTGCCGGGCAGTTCATCGGGCTCGTCGGGTCCTCCGGCGTCTCGACCGGTGCGCACCTGCACCTCGAGGTCCTGATGGACGGCGTCACGCCGATCGACCCGGAGGCGTGGCTCGAAGCCCGCATCGGTCGCTCGCTCACCCTGTAGCGACCGTTCTCCGTCACGACGCGGGATCCACAGCCGCTGTCGAGCGGCAGCACGGTGATGTCCCAGTCTGCCTGTGCAGACTCACAGGCATGGACGATCCCCACAGACCGCCCGCCCGTCGTCGATCCGAGGCGGCTGCCCGCTGATGGGCGCCGACACCTGGATCGCCTTCGGGCTCGTCATCCTCTTCGTGCTCGTCGGCGGGGTCTTCGCGGCAGCCGAGATCGCGCTCGTCTCCCTCCGCGAGTCCCAGCTGCAGCAGCTCGAACGCCGCGGCCCCCGCGGGATGCGGGTCGCCGAGCTCGGCCGTGACCCGAACCGGTTCCTGTCCGCCGTGCAGATCGGCGTGACCGTCGCCGGGTTCTTCTCCGCCGCGTACGGTGCGTCCTCGATCGCACCCGACGTCGCACCGCTGTTCCGGGGACTCGGCCTCGAGCAGGGCACTGCCGAAGCCGTCGCGCTCGTGCTGATGACCCTCGTCATCGCGTACCTGTCGCTCGTGTTCGGCGAGCTCGTGCCGAAGCGCCTCGCCCTGCAGCGTGCCGAGGGCTTCTCGATGGCCGTCGCCCCGACCCTGGAGCGCTTCGCGGTGCTGATGCGGCCGGTGATCTGGCTGCTCTCGAAGTCCACCGACACCGTCGTGCGACTGCTCGGTGGCGACCCGGACGCCCGCAGCGAGTCGATGAGCACCGAGGAGCTCCGCGGCCTGGTCGACGAGCACACCGGTGTCGACGAGCAGGGACGCCGGATCGCCCGCAGCGCCCTGGATGCCGGTGACCGCACCCTGCGCGAGTCGATGCGCCCCTGGTACGACGTGTCGACACTGGACGCCGGCCTCTCCGTCGCCGAGGCCACCGACCAGGCCATCGCAGCCGGGCACACCCGGTACCTCGTGACCTCCGGCGGGCGTGACGAGGTCCAGGGCTTCGTGCACCTCCGTGACCTGCTGCGTCCGGTCGACCCCTCGGCCCCGGTCGCCACGCTCGTCCGGCCGGTGCTCGCCCTGCCCGAGACCAAGTCGCTGTCGAGTGCGATCGCGGACATGCGCACCGACGGCCACCAGATCGCCCTGGTGGTCGACGAGTACGGCGGCAGCGCCGGCATGGTCACGCTCGAGGCGCTGCTCGAGGACCTCGTCGGCCGCATCCGCGACGAGTGGGACTCCACCGAGTACGACGAGTCCGTGCTGGCGCACGACGGGGTCGACGGCGCCACGGTGCTCGAGGACCTGGCCGCGGACGGCGGCCCCGTCCTTCCCGACGGCGACTACGAGACCGTGGGTGGGCTCGTGCAGGTGCAGCTGGACCGCGTACCCGAGGTCGGTGACGTGGTCCTGGCCGGCGGACACCGCCTCGAGGTGACCGCCATGGACGGTCACCGCGTCGCGCGCGTGCGCATCGGGGCCGACGCCGCGCCCTGACCGCGGGACAGAGCGGGGGGGGAAGCCCGTGGCGCAGGCGGTCGCAACACCCCGCGGGACGCCGGCGAGCGGTCACAGGCCGTCGCCTGCGGCGCCACCAGCCGACAGGTCGCGACCACCCGGCGGGCGGCACGCGACGTGTCGCGACCGGTCGGGCACGGCCGGTCACGCAACGGAACGCGACCAGACGGCGGACGGGAGGCGCGTGGCGGGGCCGCCCCGCGCCTCCCGTCCGCTCCGGGCGGTCGCAACACCCCGCCAGACGCCGACGAGCGGTCACAGGCCGTCGCCTGCGGCGCCACCAGCCGACAGGTCGCGACCACCCGGCGGGCGGCACGCGACGTGTCGTGACCAGTCAGCGACGGCCGGCGGCCCCGCCGCGGCCCTCCCGCCCGCGTGACGCACGGCCCGGGCACGTACGCTCGTCGCATGGGTATCGACGTGCGCAACGAGATCCGCGACTTCCTGTCCTCCAGGCGGGCGCGGCTCACACCCGAACAGGTCGGCATGCCGTCGTTCGGCGGCGGGGTCCGACGCGTGCCCGGGCTGCGTCGGCACGAGGTCGCCATGCTCGCCGGCGTCAGCGTCGACTACTACACGCGGCTCGAGCGCGGCTCGCTCAAGGGCGTCTCGGACAGCGTGCTCGAGGGCCTGGCGAGCGCCCTGCAGCTCGACGAGGACGAGCGCGCGCACCTGTGGGACCTCACGCGCCTGGCGAACTCCGGCGCGAAGGTCATGCACCGGAACGTGCCGACCCGCGTGCGCCCCGGCGTGCAGCGGCTGCTCGACGCCATCACCGGCGCACCGGCCTGGGTGCGGAACGAGCGCGGGGACGTCGTCGCGACGAACGAACTCGGCCGTGCCCTGTACGCACCGCTCTTCGCCGGCCCCGGACGCCCGGTGAACACCGCACGCTTCACGTTCCTCGACCCGGCCGCCCGCGACTTCTTCCCGGACTGGGCGCAGACCGCGAAGGACGCCGTGGCCGTGCTCCGGACCGCCGCGGTGTCGAACCCCTGCGAGCCGGGGCTCATCACGCTCGTCGGTGAGCTCTCCACCCGGAGCGAGGAGTTCCGCGGCTGGTGGGCCGCCCACGACGTCCGGATGCAGCGCACCGGCAAGAAGCGCATCGACCACCCGATCGTGGGGGAGCTGCGGCTGTCCTACGAGGCGCTCGACCTGGTCGCCGACCCCGGCCTGACGCTGTTCTCGTACTCGGCCGAACCGGGCAGCGAGTCCGAGCGGTCGCTCGCGCTGCTCGGCAGCTGGGCCGCGACGGAGCGGGCCGAGCAGTACGCGGCCCTGCGCGAGTCGGAGTCCGAGTCCGAGTCGGTCGACTGACCCGGCGCCCGCGGGTTCGTAGGGTGGGGACGTGACGAGGACCACGGACGGCTTAGCAGGGGACGCGGACCACCGGCAGCACCGCCGGCCCGAACCCGCGTTCGCCCGCGCGGTTGCGAAGGCACTCGGAGACGCCCGGACCGTGCTCGACATCGGTACCGGTGCCGCTGCCCGTTCGTACGCGCCGACCGATCGCGACGTGACCGCCGTGGAGCCCGCCGGAGACCTGCCCTTCGCCGACGACACCTTCGACGCCGCGATGACGACCTTCTCGCTGCCCGAGTGGCACGACGTCGAACGCGTGCTCGCCGAGGTGCGTCGCGTGACCCGGGGCCCCGTCGTGGTCCTGACGTTCGACCCCGACCGCATCGAGCGCTCCTGGCTCGCCGAGTACGCGCCCGAGGTGCTGTCGGCCGACGCCCGTCGCCATCCGGCACTGCCGCGGATCGCCGACGCGCTGGGCGACGACACCGTGACGAGCACCCAGTTGCCGATCCCGTTCACGTGCGTCGACGGGTTCGCCGAGGCGTACTACGCCCGCCCCGAGCGACTGCTCGACCCCGGCGTGCGCCAGGCGGACCCGGCGTGGGGACTGGTCGACGAGTTCACCGTCCGGCGGTCGGTGGCAGCGCTCCGGACCGCGCTGGAGTCGGGGGAGTGGGATCGGCGGCACGGGTCGCTCCGGATCCGCCCGACGTACGAGGGCTCGGTCGTCCTGGTCACGGCGACGCCGAACCGACCGCAGGCGGACCGGGCCGGGCTTGACACCCGGTCGTAGGCTGGTCGGGTGAGCTTCCAGGAGGTGGTCGGCGCCCGTATCGCCGGCATCAGGGCGTGAGGCCCTCGGTCGTGCCCTCGGGTGCGGCCGACCTCGTCGAACCCTGACCTCCTCCGCCCGGTGCGGTGTGCGTCCGCACGCCCCGGGCCCGCACGAAAGCGATCACCCATGCTCCCCATCGTGGAGAAGACCCTCCGCACGTCCTTCGTCAACGCCTCGCGCAAGGAGGTGTCCGACCTCACGCTGCCCGCCGACTTCGAGACGCTCGACTGGGACGCCCTCGACTACCTCGGCTGGCGCGACCCGAAGATCGGGCGGCGTGCGTACGCCGTCGTGCCGACCCTGGACGGCGACCTGATCGGCATCCTGTTCCGGCAGGCCGAGGCCTCGCCCCGCTCCCGTGCCCAGTGCTCGTGGTGCCAGGACGTCAAGCTGCCGAACGACGTCGCGTTCTACAGCGCGAAACGGTCCGGGCCGGCCGGACGGAACGGCAACACCGTCGGCACCCTGGTGTGCCAGGACTTCCAGTGCTCGCGGAACGTCCGGAAGCTGCCGCCGCCCGCCTACGAGGGCTACGACGTCGAGGCCGCGCGCCTCCGGCGCATCGAGGACCTGCAGGTCCGGGCCGCGTCCTTCGCCGCCGAGGTCTGAGACGCCGGCGTCCTCGGAAGACGCCGCCGAGTCAGCGAAACGCCGCCGGATTCGGAGGCGTCTCGCGCTGACGCCGGCGTCTCGCGTCCGCAAACGCGACTGACGACGGACTGGAGGCCCGTGACGGATCCGCCACGGGCCTCCAGGCCGTCATCCGGTCGCGTCTACCGACCGATGGTCGACATGTCGGGGTAGCGGTCACCGGTCGGGACCGGCAGCGCCGACAGGCGCGACAGCTGGTCCGCCGTGAGGGTCAGGTCGGCTGCGCCGACGTTCTCCTCGAGGCGGGAGACCCGCTTCGTGCCGGGGATCGGGACGATGTCGTCGCCCTGGGCCAGCAGCCAGGCGAGCGACACCTGCGCCGGGGTGGCGCCGGCCTCGGTGGCGATCTCCTTGACCGCGTCGACGATGCGCATGTTCTGCTCGAACGCCTCCTGCTGGAAGCGCGGGTTCGCCAGGCGGAAGTCGTCGGAGTCCAGGTCGGACGGCTTCGTGATGGCACCCGTCAGGAACCCGCGGCCGAGCGGCGAGTACGGCACCAGGCCGATGCCGAGCTCGCGCAGGGTGTCGAGCACGTCGCCCTCGGGGTCCCGCGTCCACAGCGAGTACTCGCTCTGCAGCGCGGTGATCGGGTGGACAGCGTGGGCCTTGCGGATGGTCTCGGCACCGGCCTCGGACAGTCCGATGTGCCGGATCTTGCCCTCCTGCACGAAGCCGGCGAGCTGGCCGATGACGTCCTCGATCGGGACGGCCGGGTCGACGCGGTGCTGGTAGTAGAGGTCGATGTGGTCCGTGCCCAGGCGACGGAGGGAGCCCTCGAGGGCCTCGCGCACGGACTCGGGCTTGCTGGAGATCCCGCGCTGCTGCGTCGGCGTCTCCTCACCGGCCTCGTGGTGGTACAGGCCGAACTTGGTCGCGATGACGACGTCGTCGCGTCGGCCCTCGAGCGCACGGCGCAGGAGTTCCTCGTTCGTGTAGGGGCCGTACGCCTCGGCGGTGTCGAACAGGGTGACGCCGAGGTCGATCGCGCGGTGGATGGTGCGGATCGACTCGTCGTCGTCGGTGCCGGCGCCCGTGTAGAAGGCGCTCATGCCCATGGTTCCGAGGCCGATCGGGCCGACCTCGAGGTCTGCGAGCTTGCGTGTCTGCATGCTGCAGGTCTACTCCCGGTCCCCCTGACGGCGGGAGGCACTGGCTGTACCCGCCTCCGCACCGCTACGCTGCGAGGGACGGGGCAGACGCCCCGGGCTCGGGGGAGTGTCATGGTCGTCATCTGGATCGTCATCGCCGTGGTCGTCGTGCTCGGCGCCCTGCTCGTCGTGCTCGAGGTGCAGAACCGCCGTCGGCGGCGAGCGCTCGAGGACCTCGAGGACTTCTCCGACCCCACCGCCGGGTCACGTGCCATGGTCGAGGCCGACGCCGCTCGATCGACGGCCGAAGGGGTGTCGAGGACCGCGCACCCGGGTGGCAGCGCCTCCAGCGGGATGTTCTCCGGCTGACCCACCCGGCCGCTCCGGCGGTTGTGCGAAGCAGCGGATCGCGGTGACCCGAGCTGCCCGCGCTTCGTGAGGTTCCTCCAAGGTGCTCGCAAGATTGCTCCGCGCACTGGTGTGATCGTCCCGTGAACCTGTACTTCCGACTGCTCCTGCTGCAGCTGCGCACACGTCTGCGCGCTCGGGTCGGTGGACGCCGCCGGGCGTCGCTCTGGGACGAGGTGCGGACACCGTTCCGGGTGGTCCCGACCGACCTCGACCCGCTGCGCCACGTCAACAACGGCAAGTACCTGTCGATGCTCGACCTCGGTCGGCTCGACCTGATGCTCCGCTCCGGGTACTGGGCCGCGCTGTCCGAGCACGGCTGGTACCCCGTCGTCTCGGCGCAGACGATCACGTACAAGCGGTCGCTGACGCTCGGGCAGCGGTTCGAGCTCCGCACCCACGTGCTCGGGGTCGACGACCGTGCCGTGTACCTGGAGCAGACGTTCGTGCGACAGGGTGCCGTGATGGCCCGCGCCGTGGTGCAGGCCCGGTTCCTGCGGCGTTCCGGCGGGACGGTGCCGACCGCGGACCTGCTCCAGGCCGCGGGTGGCGCGGACCGCGACCTGACCGTGCCCGACTGGGTGCACGACTGGGCGAGTGTGACCCGGATCAGCAGTGGCGCGGCGTAGACAGGTCCGGTGACCGAACCAGCAGGCTCCCACCGGACGACCGCCACCTCGCGCCGCGCGCTCATCGCCGGCGGGGTCGGTCTCGGTGTCGCCGGCATCCTCGCCGCCTGCAGCAGGCCGGGGCCCGAGCCCAGCCGGTCACCGAGCGCCGCTCCGACGCGCTCGCAGACCCCGGACCCTGCACCGAGCGACTCCCCGGACCGCGGCCCGGACTCGTGGGATGCCCTGGCCGCCGCGGTGTCCGGCACCGTGCTGCGGTCGGGCGCCGCGGGGTGGGATGACGCCCGCGTGCTCGAGAACCCGCGCTTCGACGACGCCGACCCGCGGGGGATCCTCCGGGCGGCGGACACAGCGGACGTGCAGGCTGGCCTCGCCTTCGCCCGGACCACCTCGACGCCGGTGGCGCTCCGGGCCGGCGGGCACTCCTACACGGGGTGGTCGGCCGGCGGAGCGCCCGGCACCGGTGTGCCGCGATCGCTGGTCATCAGCACGCAGGACCTGGACGGCATCCACCTGCACGACGACGGGACCGTCACGATCGGCCCGGGTGCCCGGCTCGGCGACGTGTACGCCGAGCTCGCGAAGGCCGGACGGGCGATCGGCGCCGGTTCGTGCCCGACGGTCGGCATCGGCGGACTGACCCTGGGTGGTGGAGTCGGCGTCCTCGTCCGGTCCTTCGGTCTGACCTGCGACCAGCTCACCGGGGCCACCCTCGTCACCCCGGACGGGGCCGTGCACCGGGTGTCGACGTCCCGCGAACCCGACCTGTTCTGGGCCTGCCGCGGTGGGGGCGGTGGAACCGTCGGCGTCGTGACGGCACTGACGTTCCGGACGCACGCCGCGCCTCCCGTCCTGCTCTTCACGATCACGTTCGCGTGGTCGGCCGCCGCTGCCGTGGTGCGTGCCTGGCAGGACTGGGCGCCGACCGCCGACCGGGAGCTGTGGTCGACGCTCAAGCTGCTGAACGGCAGTCGTCACTCCGCCCCGACGGTCACCGTGACCGGCGTGTGGACCGGATCGAAGACCGGCGCCGACACCTCCGTCGACGGTTTCATCGCTGCCACCGGCGCGAAGCCGCTCGCCCACGACGGGCGGGTGCTCACCTACGGCGCCGCGATGTCCGCGTTGGCGGGGAAGCCGCAGCGGGTGTCCGAGGCGGCGACGTCGTCGATCGGATCGGCGAAGCTCACCGACCCGCAGATCGACGTGCTCGTCGCCCAGGCGGCCGCGGCGGGTGACGTGACGGGCAACCTCGAGGGCGGGGTGGCGCTCGATGCGCTCGGCGGCGCCGTGGCGGACGTCGGTGCAGGGGACTCGGCCTTCCCCTGGCGGTCGGCGCTGATGACCGTGCAGTACACGGCGGTGTTCGCGGACGGGGCGGATCCCGCGCCGTTCGATGCGTACGTGCGGGGGTTCCGGAAGGCGATGCGACCGGCGTGGGGCGACGCCGCGTACGCGAACTACTGCGATGCATCGATCACCGACCCGTCCGCGTACTTCGGCGACAACACCACGCGTCTGCACCGCATCGCCGAGCAGGCCGACCCCGCGGGCGTGCTCGCGCAGCCGCACTGGGTCTGACGTCGGCCCGGGCACGGTCCGCGCGGTCCGGGTTTCGGCCCCAACGACTCTTCACGCGTCCCGCACCCCGTGAACTGTCGCTCAGCGCGAAACTCGACCGGCCCCCGGCCCACGGCCGGCCGGTCCTACGATGACCGCATGGACATCGTCGACCTGGTGCTGCCGGACGTCGCCGCGTGGCGTGCCTGGCTCGACGACCACGAGCACGAACCCGACGGGGTGTGGCTCGTCCTCGCCAAGAAGGGCGTCACGGAACCGACGACGCTGACGTACGACACGGCCCTCGACGAGGCGCTCTGCTCCGGGTGGATCGACGGGCAGCGGCGCGGGCGCGACGACACCACCTACCGCCAGCGGTTCACCCCGCGCCGGAAGGCCTCGCTGTGGTCGCAGCGGAACCTCGGCCTGGTCGCGGCACTCATCGCCGAGGGACGGATGCGGGAGCGCGGGCACGCCGAGATCGAGCGCGCGAAGGGTGACGGCCGGTGGGACCGCGCCTACGCCGGTTCCGCCACGGCCACGGTGCCCGAGGACCTGCAAGCCGCGCTCGACGCCGCCCCGGAAGCCGCCGCACTGTTCGCCGAGCTCGACGCCACGAACCGGTACGCCGTGCTGCACCGCATCACCACCGCCCCGAACGCGACGGTGCGGACGAACCGGCTCACCAAGCTCGTCGGCGGACTCGAACGCGGCGAGACCCCGTACCCGCGGCCCACCCGTCCGTAGACCCTGCGAACCCGGAAAGCGGTCGGGGGACACCGACTCAGGGACCGGCAACGCACCGGGCGTAGACCGGGGACATGACCACAGGCACTGACACCACGAACCGTCCGGCCGCGTCCTCCGGCACCTTCCGCATCGGCGGCGACCTCGAGGTCAACCGGCTCGGCTACGGCACCATGCAGCTCACCGGCCCCGGCGTCTGGGGACCGCCGAAGGACCACGACGAGGCGATCCGCGTCCTCAAGCGCGCCGTCGAGCTCGGCGTGAACTTCTTCGACACCGCCGACTCGTACGGCCCCTACGTCGCCGAGGAGCTCCTCAAGGAGGCCCTGCACCCCTACGGCGACGACGTCGTCATCGCCACGAAGGCCGGCCTCACCCGCACCGGCCCGAACGTCTGGCCGCCCGTCGGCCGCCCGGAGTACCTCCGGCAAGAGGCGGAGATGAGCCTCCGCCGCCTGGGCCTGGAGCGCATCGACCTGTTCCAGCTGCACCGCATCGACCCGAAGGTCCCGCTCGAGGACCAGGTCGGCGAGCTGAAGAAGCTGCAGGACGAGGGCAAGATCCGCCACATCGGCCTGTCCGAGGTCTCCGTCGACGAGGTCAAGGCCGCGCAGGAGATCGCCACGATCGTCTCCGTGCAGAACCTCTACAACCTGCAGAAGCGTGACGCCGAGGAGCTGCTCGACTGGTCCGAGGAGCAGGGCATCGGCTTCATCCCGTGGTTCCCCCTGGCCACGGGTGGCCTGACCGGCGAGGACTCGCCGCTCACCGAGATCGCCGAGCGCAAGGGTGCCACCCCGGCGCAGCTCGCGCTCGCCTGGCTGCTCAAGCGCTCCCCGGTGATGCTGCCGATCCCCGGCACGTCGAGCGTCGCGCACCTGGAGGACAACCTCGCGGGTGCCACCGTCGAGCTGACCGACGACGAGTTCGAGGAGCTGGCGAAGCTGGGTCACTGACCCTGAGGACGCGACCGCGGGTCGCGAACGCGACCCCCGGTCGGACGGGAGGCGCGGTGCCAGCTGGCACCGCGCCTCCCGTCCGTGTTTCTGCCCGGTCCAGATCCGTGCTTGCGCAGGCATACCGGGTATGTGCATACTCAGTATGGCCACGGTGGCCCGAGACGGGGGAAGTGTCATGAGCGTTCGGATGGGCGTACTCGCGCTGCTGGTGGGGGGACCCGGTTACGGCTACCAGCTCCGGGGGGAGTTCGAGCACCGCACCGGCGGGAGCTGGCCGCTGAACATCGGCCAGGTCTACACGACCCTGGACCGCCTGGAACGCGACGGCCTCGTGGCCCGCGGTGACGCCGACGACGACGGACACGTCGTCTACACGGCGACGGACGCGGGTCGCGCCGAGGTGGCGCGCTGGTTCAGCGAGCCCGTTCCGGCCAAGCGCGGCCGCGACGAGCTGGCGATCAAGTTCGCCCTCGCCGTGACCGTGCCCGGGGTCGACGTCGCCCGGCTGGTGCAGGTGCAGCGCGGCGCCGCGATCCGGAACCTGCAGGACCTGACGCGGCTGAAGCGGACGACCGACCCGTCGACGGACCTGGCGTGGTCGCTCGTGCTCGAGTCGATGGTGTTCCAGGCCGAGGCCGAGGTGCGCTGGCTCGACCACGTGGAGTCGAGCGTGGCGCGGTACCGACCGGACGAACACCCAGCGGCGCCCGACGCCACCGGGGCTGCCGGTGCTGCCGCTTCCGCTTCCGCTTCGCGGAGCGCACGGTGACCGCCTCGCCGCTCCTGCAGCTCGACGCCGTGAGCGTGCACTACGGCTCCGGCGCGAAGGCCGTCACGGCCCTGGCCGGCATCGACCTGCGGGTCGAGCGTGGCGAGATGGTGGCCGTGATGGGCACCTCGGGGTCGGGCAAGTCGACGCTGCTCGCCTGCGCCGGCACCCTGCTGCCGCCGACGAGCGGTGAGGTGCTGATCGACGGCGCCTTCGTGTCCGACCGTCCCGCCAAGGAGCTCGCAGCGCTGCGCCGCCGTCTCATCGGGTTCGTGTTCCAGGACTTCAACCTGATCCCCTCGCTGACCGCGGTCGAGAACGTGGCACTGCCGCTCGAGCTCGACGGGTGGAAGGCCTCGCAGGCCCGCCGCGCCGCGGAACTCGCGCTGGACAACGTCGAGCTGTCGCACCGCGCCAACGCCTACCCGGACGACCTCTCCGGTGGCCAGCAGCAGCGCGTCGCGATCGCCCGCGGCGTGGTCGGGGAGCGTCGACTCGTGCTCGCCGACGAGCCGACCGGAGCCCTCGACTCGCAGACCGGCGAGGTCGTGCTCCGCATGCTCCGTCGGCACGTCGACGCCGGGGCCGGCGCCCTCCTGGTGACCCACGACGCCCGGCACGCAGCCTGGGCGGACCGGATCGTGTTCCTGCGCGACGGTCGGGTCGTCGACGAGACCGTGTACTCGGGCGTCGAGGCGGCGCTGACGGACCGGACCGCCTCGTGAGCCGGGGTCGGCGTGCCGGGACCGGCCGGACGCCGTTCGCCCTCCGACCGGCGCTCCGTCTGGGGCGTCGTCTGGCGTTCGCGAAGGCGGGCCGTGCGGCACTGATCATCGCGCTCATCGGGATCCCCACCGCCGGGTTCGCCGCCGTCGCCGTCGTGGTGCAGTCCACGCAGGCCACCGCGACCGAGCGGCTCGACTACGACCTCGGCCAGGCATCGGCGCAGATGCGGGTGTCCGGCCCGGACCTGCCCGGCATGGTGCAGGACCCGGTGCAGTGGCAGTTCACCGACTCGAAACGGAACAGCCCCGTCACGAAGTCGGACGAGGACTCACCGTTCACGAACGTCCTGGCCCACGTGCCCGACGGCGCGCTGGCGATCCCGGTCGGCGGCACGCCCGTCGTGGTGCAGGGTGCGCGCGGCCCCGTCGGACTGACCGCTGTGGAGGGCAGTGTCTGGGACCCGTCGCTCGAGGGACACTGGCACGTGCTCGACGGCTCCAGGCCGACCACCCGCAGTGAGCTCATGGTCACGCCCGCGACGCTCGACCGGCTCGGGGCGCGGATCGGCGACACCGTGGACCTGACCGACCCGGTCACCAGGCGCTTCACGATCACCGGGACCATGACCGACCTGGGGACGGACCCGGGGACGCAGGGGGTGTTCCTGCCCTGGGGCACGACGCTCTCGACGACCGACACCACCGACGACGTCGGGCTCGACGACGTCACCGTGTACCTGCCGTCGGACGCCCCGACGTGGTCGGAGATCCGGCAGCTCAACGCGCACGGCATCATCGTGGAGTCGCGTCCGGTCGTGCTCGACCCGCCGGACGCCCGGCTCCCCGGTGGGCAGCTGAGCTCGACGCTCGGCTGGTACCTCGGGGCGATGGGGTTGCTCGGCGTCTTCGCGATGTTCGAGGTCGCCCTGCTCGCCGGGGCCGCGTTCTTGGTCGGCACCCGGGCGGACACCCGCTCGTACGCCATCGTCACGAGCGTCGGCGGCGACAAGCGGTTCGTCCGCACGATCGTCGCCGGGTCGGGCCTGGTGCTCGGCCTCGTCGGCGCGGTCCTCGGGGTCGCCGCCGGCACCGGGATCGGCGTGCTCGCCTACCGACTGATCGACAACGGCAACGTGGCGTCGTTCCCCGGGTTGCACGTGCCGCCGCTCCTGCTGCTGTCCATCGCCGCCGCCGGGGTGCTCGCCGGACTCGTCTCCGCGCTCGTCGCCGCACGGTCGGCGACCCGGATCAACGTGCTCGCGGCGCTGCGGGGCTCGCTCCGTCCGGTGCCCGTCAGCCGTCCGGCCCGCCGTCGTCGGCGCATCTGGGGGCCGCTGCTCGTGGTCCTCGGCGCCGTGATGACGCTGGCATGCGGTGTCGGGGTGCTCATGCTCAACGACCGTGCGGTTCAGCAGGACCGGTGGGCGTACGTCGTCGGTGCCGGCGTCGCGATCGGGCCGTGCCTGATGCAGCTCGGCATCGCCATCTGCTCACCGTGGCTGCTCGCCCTGGTCACCCGGCTCACCGCCCGCGCGGGGCTGTCCGCACGGCTCGCCGCCCGCGACGCCCGCCGCAACCCGGTCCGCACGGTGCCGGTGCTGGCGAGCGTGATGAGCGTCGTGTTCGTTGCGTCGGTCGTGATCACGTGGAGTGCGTCGAGCCACGCCCAGTACGTCCGTGGCTACGAGTACTCCACGGCGGTCGGGGTCGCGAGGGCCGAGGTGCAGACCGAGACGAAGGAGGGCGGCAACACCGGTCGCCACGACGCGGAGCTGACTGCGCACGCGGCGAAGGTCGTGTCCGGGGTCTTCGACCAGGACCGCATCCGGGTGCTCGGTGTCGCGCAGGAGCAGCCGGGCGACACCCCCTCGACCGTCACGATCCCGCACCGCTGGAGCGCGTACGACTGCCCCGCGAACGACACGACGAGCTGCTCGTACTACCTGGACACGGCGAGCGCGTCGAGTCCGCACATCTGGGCCGGGACCGTCGACGACTACGCCGTGCTCACCGGGCACCGGCCGTCCGCCGCCGTCCGGAGCGCGCTCGAAGGCGGTCGCGCGGTGTCGCTCTGGCCGGAGTACGCCCACGACGGCGCGGTCCGCGTCGACACCTTCCACGACCGGACGTGGGAGAGCGAGCCCATCACCGAGCGGAGCCGACCGGCGGCGAGCGTCTCGATCCCCGCCGTGCTCGACGTGCAGACCCCGCGGATCCAGGTCGGCGTCTTCATGACGAAGGCGACCGCCGAACGGTACGGCGTCCCGGTGGTCGACGGCATGCTCGTCACGACGCTGCCGCACGACCTCTACCCGGCGCAGGCAGACGAGCTGAGCTCGGCGTGGCAGAGCTTCGGCGGCGACGACCGTGCACGGTGGAGCGGCCCGTCGTTCACCTACGAAGCCGGTCCGGTCGACAACGAGGCGATCATCCGGGCGATCGTGCTCGCACTGGCGGCGGCCGTCACCATCGGTGCGACGGCGGTGGCGATCGGACTCGCACGGTCCGACGGCCGGCGGGACGACGAGGTGCTCGACGCCGTCGGTGCGGCACCACGCCTGCGTCGAGGGGTGTCGACCTGGCAGGCGGCGATCCTGGCCACGGTCGGCTCGGTGATCGGGACGCTCCTCGGGCTCCTGCCGATCCGCGCCCTGACCCTGCGGTTCACCGAGAGTCCGGTCGGGGTGAACCACATGCCGTTCGTGCCGGACTGGCCGGTGCTGGCCCTGCTCGCGGTCGGCCTGCCCCTCGTGGTGACGGCCGGGGCCTGGCTGACCTCGCGGGGTCGGCGGCGGGTGACGGTGCGACGGGCGCACTGACGCGACGGGAGGCCCGTGGCGGCGTCGCCACGGGCCTCCAGTCCGTCACATGGTGAGCAGGAATGGTCGGGTCGCTGTGCCGGACCCGACCATTCCTGCTCACGAAGCGGCGAGCGCCGCGCTCACGCGAGCTCGGGCAGCGCCTCCGCGTAGGTGCGGAAGTCGCCACGCTCCGTGTGGATCGCCCACAGGCGGTCGGCGATGGACTCCCCGGAGTGCTCGGGCTGCCCGTCGTCGATGCCGAACGGGATGATGAGCTGGCCGACGTGGACGTCCTCGTCGCGGACGGCGTCGTGCAGCAGCTGCGCGTAGGCGCTCTCGGCCGCGAAGGCGACGGACGTTCCGGTGACGCGGGCGCCCGGTCGGACCGCGCTGCCGCCGTTCACGAACAGGATCGTGCCGTGGCCGATCGCGCGCATGCCGGGCAGCACCTGGCGGACGGCGTTGACCGAGCCGTAGACCGAGAACTCGATCGGGCCGACCAGGTCGTCCGCCGTGGTCTCGAGCACCGGGCGCATGTACTCCTTGGCGGGGAGCGGGCTGTACTGCAGCACCTCGATGGGGCCGAGCTGCTCGGTGGCGCGCTCGAGTGCCGTGCGCAGGGAGTCCCCGTCACGGACGTTCGCGGCGAACCCGGCGGCGGTGTGGCCGCGCTCACGCAGTTCGGCGGCGAGGCCGTCCAGCCGGTCCTGGTTGCGGGAGATCAGGGCGACGGCGAAGCCCTCACGGGCGAAGCGCTCGGCGACGGCGAGGCCGAGGCCCTTGCCGGCCCCGACGATGGCGATGGTGGTCATGCGGTGTACTCCTCGTCGCTCACGTGCTCGAGCCAGGTGGTGGTCGTCGCCGGGTCGTCGGCGGCCTCGAGCATCGCGAGGTGTTCCATGTAGTCGGTGGGGGTCGCGCCGTGCCAGTGCTCCTCGCCGGCGGGGGTGTAGACGGTCTGTCCAGCCTGCACCTCGATGACGCGGCCGTCCCGGGTGCCCATCCGCGCGACGCCCTCGGTGACGTGCAGGGTCTGGCCCTTGGCGTGCGAGTGCCACGCGGTGCGGGCGCCGGGCAGGAACCGGACCTTGGCGACGGTCATCGTCTGACCGGGCTCCTTCGGCGAGGCGATGGCGTCGAGGTACACGTCGCCCGTGAACTGCTCGGGCGGGTTCTTGACGGTCGGCTGCTTCGGTTCGATCTGCATGCGGACGACGGTAGGCCGCCGTGCGCACCGTCGGGAGGTGCCGACAGACCCCCTCAGGGGTTTCCCGAACGCAGCGTGTGTGATCGACCCACGACCCCGGGAGGATCATCGTGGACACACCCGCCCGAACGCCCCGCAACCGCCGCCTCTGGTCGGTGGCCGGCCTCACCGCCGTCGCCGCACTGGCCCTCACCGCCTGCACTAGCGGTGACGGAACGGAGCAGGACGGGTCCGACCGGGGCGGTTCGCCGTCGGCGCGCGCGACCGCGCCCGCCGACCTGTCGGCCGGTCAGGTAGCGCTCGACGGTGACACCACCGACGTGGTCACCGGCCTGGAGGCCCCCTGGTCGGTGGTCCTGACGGGTGACGACGGCGACGCGCTGGTCAGCGAGCGCGACTCGGCCCGGGTGCTCGAGCTGCGGTCCGACGGCACCACCCGCCAGGTCGGCACCGTCGACGGTGTCAGCCACGGCGGCGAGGGCGGACTGCTCGGGCTCGCGCTGCACGACGACGACCTGTTCGTGTACTCCACGGCCGACGACGGCAACCGGATCCAGCGGTACGAGCTGACCGGTGACACCGGGTCGTGGGGGCTCGGGGACGCGACGACGATCATCGACGGGCTGCCGAAGAACACGTTCCACGACGGCGGCCGGATCGCGTTCGGGCCCGACGACATGCTCTACGCGAGCGTCGGGGACGCCGGTGCGAGCACGGACGCGCAGGACGAGGACTCGCTCGCGGGCAAGATCCTGCGGCTCACCCCGGACGGCGACGTCCCCGCCGACAACCCGATCGACGGGTCGCCGGTGTGGAGCCTCGGGCACCGCAACGTGCAGGGCATGGGGTGGTCGTCGGACGGCACGATGTTCGCATCGGAGTTCGGTGAGAACACCCACGACGAGCTCAACGTGATCGAGCCCGGGTCGAACTACGGCTGGCCCGAGGTCGAGGGCACCGGTGGCGAGGACCAGGGCTTCGTCGACCCCGTGCAGCAGTGGTCCACCGACGAGGCGTCCCCCAGCGGCCTCGCCGTCGTCGACGACACGGTGTTCGTCGCGAACCTGCGGGGCGAGGTGCTCCGGGCGGTCCCGGCCGACGACCCCGGCACCGCGACCGAGTACTTCGCGGGTGACTTCGGGCGCATCCGCACGGTGCTCGAGGGCCCGTCGGACACCCTGTGGTTCGTCACGAACAACACCGACGGCCGCGGGACGCCGTCGAGCGGGGACGACCGGATCGTCTCCGTCCCGTTCACGCGCACGTGAAAGGGGTTCCCGCAGCCCCTCGCTCGCGCCGGACGGGGCGAAGTACCGTGACGGCATGAACCACCGCGACGAAGCGCGCGACTTCCTCTCCAGCCGTCGCGCCCGCATCACCCCCGAGCAGGCCGGCGTCGAGACCTTCGGCACGCGGCGTCGCGTCACCGGGCTGCGTCGCGAAGAGGTCGCACGCCTGGCCGGCGTCAGCATCGACTACTACACGCGGCTCGAGCGCGGCAACCTGCAGGGGGTCTCGGACAGCGTGCTCGACGCCATCGGCCGGGCCCTGCAGCTCGACCCCGCCGAGCAGGAGCACCTGCGCGACCTGTCGCGGCACCAGAACGAGACCCCGCGTCGCGCCGGTCGTGTCGTGCCCGTCGCTGCCGTCCGACCGGAGCTGCAGTACCTGCTCGACGTGGTCACGGACGCCCCGGCGATGATCATCAACAACCGGCAGGACATCGTCGCCGCGAACGCGCTCGGCTTCGCGATGCACTCGGACCTGGTCGCGGCACCGGCGCGGCCGATGAACTTCTCGCGCTTCATCTTCCTGGACCCGCAGGCGCGGAACTTCTACCAGGACTGGCAGCGGGCCGCGCACACGAACGTCGCGATCCTTCGCCGCGAAGCGGGCCGGACGCCGAACGACAAGGACCTCGCTGCGCTGATCGGCGAGCTGTCGATGCGGAGCGACGACTTCCGCGGCCTCTGGGCAGCGCATGACGTCCGACGCCACTACGCCGGCGTGAAGTCGTTCCGGCACAGCGTCGTGGGGCCGCTCGAACTCCACTTCCAGACGCTCGAACTCGCCGAGGACCCGGGGCTCGCGCTCACCATCTACCCGGCGACCCCGGGCAGCCCGACGGCCGACGCCCTGCGGGTGCTGGCCTCGTGGGCGGCGACCGAGGGCATCGCGGAGCGGGCGCGCCAGCTCGCCTGAGGCGGTGGTGGCGACCACCCGTCCGGGTCCGGGCCGTTCCCTGCTGACGGGTACCAGCAACCCCTGCTTGCGGCACCCGGCCGGCCGTACCGTTGACGCATGGACACCAGAAGCGAAGTGCGTGACTTCCTCCGCACACGCCGCGAGCGGGTCACGCCGCAGCAGGTCGGTCTGCCCGACTTCGGTGGGGTCCGCCGCGTCAAGGGACTCCGGCGCGAAGAGCTCGCACTGGTCGCGGGGATGAGCGTCGACTACTACGTCCGCCTCGAGCGCGGGAACCTGACCGGGGTCTCCGAGAGCGTCCTCGAGTCGCTGTCCCGTGCGCTGCGTCTCGACGATGCCGAGCACGCGCACCTGTTCGACCTGGCCCGTCTGCAGAACGCTTCGGGTGGCTCGCGCCGGACGATCCCGACGTCGAAGGTCCGACCGAACGTGCAGCGGGTGCTCGACTCGATCAGCGCCCCCGCCTGGGTCCGCAACGGCCGGTTCGACTTCCTCGCCGGGAACGCACTCGCCCGCGCGGTGTACTCGCCGCTGTTCCTCTCGCCCGCCGGCACCCCGAACACCGCGCGCTTCGCGTTCCTCGACCCGCGCGGCCAGCAGTTCTGGCGTGACTGGGACGCGGTCGCCGGCGACGTGGTCGCCGCCCTGCGCGCCGAGGCGGCCCGCTCTCCGTACGACAAGGGACTGACCGACCTGATCGGGGAACTCTCCACCCGCAGTGACGAGTTCCGGCGGCACTGGGCCGCACACGACGTGATGCGGCACCGGAGCGGTGTCAAGCGCGTGCACCACCCGGACGTGGGCGATCTCGACATGAGCTACGAGACGATGGAGCTCGTCACGGACTCGGGGCTGACCATGGTCGTGTACGGCACGGAACCCGGGTCGGCGTCCGAGGAACGGCTGCAGCTGCTGGCGAACCTCGCGGCGACGAGCGCGACCGGTGCGACCGGTGCGGCGGCTGCGTCGGCTGCCACTTCCACTGCCACTGCGGCGGCGGAGGACGCGTGAACGAGACCGAGTCCGTCGAGACCGTCATCACGGCTCCGTCGACCGGGTTCGTCAGCCGACTGCGGTTCCGGCTGCGCGCCGAGCAGGAGATCCACGAGCTCACCCGTGACCGCGAGCTCGAGGAACGGGTTCGAGCCGAGGCAGCCGTGCGGCTCGCGCCCGGGCCGTGGCACCTGGGGGAGCTGTTCCGTCGGCGGTGACGGCTGAGGGGGGAGGACAGCACCTGTCACGGCCCCGCGGTCGGCCCTAGCGTCGAGGACATGACCTTCGCCGACACCGACCCCGAGTTCGCCCGGTACCACGCCGACTTCGTGGACGAGACCCTGCGGAACGCCTCACTCAGCGAGCACGACCGTGTGGTCGTCCAGCTCGGTGCGACGATCGCGGCCGGGGCACCGACGGCGTTCCGCGACCTGCTGGAGGCGGCGCTCGACGGCCCGCTCTCGCCCACCGAAGCGAAGGAGATCGTCTACCAGGCGGTGGCCTACGTCGGCTCCGCACGCGTCGGTGACTTCCTGTCGATCACCAACGCCGTGCTCGTCGCCCGCGGGGTCGCTCTGCCGTTGCCCGGGCAGTCGACGACGACCCCGGCGGACCGGCTCGAGCGCGGCCGAGCGGTGCAGGGTTCCGTCGTCGGTGCGGCCCGCGTCGACGCCATGTACGAGAACGCCCCCGCGGACGCCGTGCACTTCCAGCGGTTCCTGTCCGGCAACTGCTTCGGGGACACCGTCGGCCGGGACGGTCTGTCGCTGCCCACCCGTGAACTCCTGACCTTCGCGCTGCTCGCGGCGCTCGGCGGGGCCGACGCGCAGGTGCAGGGGCACGTCGCCGGCAACCTGAACGTCGGGAACACCCGCCAGCAGATGCTGGACGTCCTGACCGTGCTCGTCCCGCTCATCGGCTACCCGCGCACGTTGAACGCCCTGGCCGACGTGAACGAGGGAGCACCCGCAGCATGAGCACGGACCACTCGATGTCGACGGGCCGGACCCTGCTCTTCGCCGTCGCCGGGGGAGCAGCGGTCGGCAACCTGTACTGGTCGCAGCCGCTGCTCGACGACATCGCATCGTCGCTCGGCACCTCGGCGTCGCTCGCCGGGCTGCTCGTCACGCTGACCCAGGTCGGCTACGCCCTCGGCATCCTGCTCGTGGTGCCGCTCGGGGACGTCCTCGACCGCCGACGCCTCATCCCCTGGGTGCTCGTCGCCTCCGCCGTCGCGCTGCTGCTCGCCGCGATCGCACCGACCTTCGCGACGCTCCTGGTCGCCCTGGCGCTGGTCGGGCTGACGACGGTCGCGGGGCAGCTCCTCATCCCGCTGGCCGGGGACCTCGCCGACCCCGCGCAGCGCGGACGCGTCGTCGGCACGATCGCGTCCGGGGTGCTCACCGGCATCCTCGTGTCGCGGACGATCAGCGGCCTGGTCGCGGACGCGTTCGGGTGGCGCGCGATCTACGTGCTCGCCGCCGTCGTCGCCGTCGTCCTCGCCGTGTTGCTGCGGCGGGCCATCCCCGAGCTCGACGCCCGCGGCGAAGTGGCGTACCCGCAGCTCATCCTGTCGGTGTTCCGTGCCGTCCGGACCCACCGGACGGTCCAGGTCACGCTGGTGATCAGCTCCGCGGTGTTCGCCGTGTTCACGATGTTCTGGACCGCCCTGACGTTCCTGCTGAGCAGCGACCCCTACGACTTCTCCACCAGCAGCATCGGGTTGGTCGGCTTGGTGGGGCTCGCGGGTGCCGTGGCGGCGCAGCGGGTCGGACGACTGCACGACCGCGGGCTGTCGGTACCCGTCACCGGGGGAGCGATCGTGCTCCTGCTCGTCTCCCTGGTCGTCGCCGGGATCGGTGCGCACTCGATCGTCGTGGTGCTGCTCGCCGTGCTGCTGCTCGACGTCGCCGTGCAGGCCGCGAACGTGCTCAACCAGACCCGGCTCTTCTCGGTCGACCCGGCCGCGCGGAGCCGGCTCAACACGGCGTTCGTCACCTCGAACTTCATCGGCGGCGCGATCGGTTCGGCCCTGGCGTCGGTGCTGTGGAACGCCGGGGGCTGGACGGCGGTCACGATCGGCGCCGCGGTGCTCGCGGGGTTCGCCGCGACGGTCTGGGTCGTGCACCGGAACCGTGGGCTCGTGGTCGAGCCGGAGCGGGCCTGACCGTGGAGCTCAGCGGACCAGGGGGTTCGTGACCTCGAGCTCGCCGTGGTCGACGAGCCAGCGCACGGCGTCCAGCACGGTCTCCTCGGCGGTGAACGCCGGCGCGTAGCCGAGCAGACGACTCGCCTTCTCGGTGCTGAAGACCTGGCTGCGGGACAGGTGCTCCCAGCTGGCGTCAGCGTGTTCCGGAGCCGTGGTCTCGCGGAACCGGTCCCAGGTGACGGAGTCGAGCCGGGCCTCCTGGCCGAACCACGACGCTGCCAGGTGGGCGTACCCGCGCACGGTGAGCGCCGTCGGAGCCGTGACGAAGAAGTCCTCGCCCGCCGCCGCGTCGCGGTGCTCGACCGCGAGCTGGAACGCCTGCGCGACGTCGTCGGCGTGCACGTGGGCCATCGTCTCGGCGCCGAGACCGGGGACCTCGAGCGGTTCGCCGGCGGACAGCTTCGTCAGCACCGAGGTGTCGAGGTTGCCGAGCGGACCGATCGGCGTCCAGCCCGGACCGCTGATGTGACCGGGGTGCAGCGACGTCGTGACCAAACCGCCTGATGCGGTTTCTTCCCCCAGCATCCGGGCGATGGCGTCCTTCTGGACGCCGTAGTCACCGAACGGTGGAGTGGCGTTCTGCTCGGTGATCGGCAGCACGTGCGAGACACCGGCGCGCCAGATCGAACCGCAGTGCACCAGGTGCGTGCCGGTGCCGCGGAGCGCGTCGACCAGCGCTGCGGCCGAGGACTCGGTGAAGCAGACGAGGTCGACGACGGCGTCGGCACCGAGCGCGGCGATGCGGCTGCCGAAGGTACCGTCACGGTCCTCCTGCTCGCGGTCGGCGGTGATCCGCTCGACCTGCTGCCACTCCGGGGCGTCGGCGTACGGGGTGCTCGTGCCGCGCGTGACGGCGACGACGCGGTGCCCCGAGCGGACGAGACGGGGGACGAGGAACGAGCCGATGTGGCCGGTGGCTCCGATGACGACGATGTGCATGAGGGCCACCGTAGGCCGAGGCGTGCGGATCGTGAGCAGGAACGGTCGGGTGCGGCGGTGCGACCCGACCGTTCCTGCTCACGAAGCGCCCGCAGCGCGCCCGCAGCGCGCCCGCGGCGCTCAGTCGGCGGTGATGACCTTCACGGAGCCGGCGATGGTCGCGGCGTCCTCGGCGAGCGCGACGACGGGGTCGGGCAAGCCCGCGCCCCCGAGGGCCTTGCGCACACCCCAGCCGACGAAGCTGCCGACGAGGGCACCGACGCCACCGAGGATCGCGCCCTCGATCCGCAGGTCGCGCTTGCCCGTGGTGCCCAGTGCGGCACCGGCGAGGGCACCGGACGCGACACGTCCGAGCAGCGCCGAGGGGGCGATGCGGTTCGGGGTCTTCGGCAGCTTGTCACCGATGAGCTCACCGACGGCGGAGGCGACGAGCAGCCCACGGCCGACCGGGGTGCTGAAGACCTTCCACTGCTGCCACGAACCCTTCAGCGAGGACCGGTCGTGGTTCAGTGCGAGGACGGCGAGCGGGGTGGCGCTCCGGCCGCCGCTCATGATGCCGAGGACCAGGGTGCGGACCAGGGTGTGCTGCTCGTGCTGCTTGCTCATCGTGACTCCTGTCGTGTTGCCCCCGACGGTACGCACGGTGACCTCGGGTGTTCCGAGCATCGCGAGCGATCGCCGGGCGGACGTCCGGCGTTCCCCGGGTACGGAGCCTCCCCGAGTAGCGTCCGGCGCATGAGCAACGTCATCGTCCTCGGCGGCCACGGCAAGGTCGCACTCCTCGCCACCCGCATCCTGTCCGAGCGCGGACACACGGTCACCTCCGTCATCCGGAACGCCGACCAGTCCGACGAGATCCGGGCGCACGGCGGCGAACCGCACGTCGCGGACATCCAGCAGCAGTCCCTGAACGACTTCGCCGAACTGGTCCGCGGGCACGACGCCGTGGTGTGGTCGGCCGGTGCCGGTGGCGGTTCCGTCGACCGGACCTGGGCCATCGACCGCGACGCTGCGGTGCTGTCGATCCAGGGGGCGAAGCAGGCCGGCGTCGACCGGTACGTGATGGTGTCGTGGTCCGGCTCGCAGCTCGACCACGGCATCCCGCAGGACCAGGACTTCTTCGCGTACGCGCAGTCGAAGATGATCGCCGACGCCGTGCTCCGCGACTCGGGGCTGCAGTGGACGATCGTCGCCCCGAGCACCCTGACCGACGACGAGCCGACCGGCTCCGTCGACTGGGACGGCTCGTCCACCCAGGTGCCGCGCGGTGACGTGGCGCACGTGGTCGCCGACGTGGTCGAGAACCCCGGCACGGCCGGCAACACCTTCCGGTTCAACACGGGGTCGACCCCGGTGGCGGAGTTCCTGCGCGCCGACGCGGTCTGACCAGGACCGGCAGACCACGGACGGACGGGGTCGCGACGGTCCTCCCGCCGCGACCCCGAGCTGTCCGTCGCGTCGCCGCGGCGCTCAGACCATCTGCGCGTAGAAGCGCTCCGGTGCCTCGGCGAGCGACGCCTTCACCATCCGGCTCCAGTCGTCGACCAGCACCTCGGCCGCGCCGCGCTCCACACCGTCGAGTGCCGCACGGGCCACGTCCGTCGGGTCCGTCTTCGGGCCGTCGTAGTCGCCCATCATGTCGGTGTCGGCCGCACCGAGGTGGAGTCCCTGCACGCTGATGCCCCGGTCGGCGAGCTCCAGGCGGACGGCGTTCGTCATGTTCCACTCGGCCGCCTTCGCCGCGGCGTAGCCACCGGCGCCTGGCGCCGCGAACCAGGACAGTGCCGACAGCACGTTGACGATCGCGCCGCCGCCGTTCCGCTCGATCACCGGCGCGAAGGCACGGATCATCGACAGGCTGCCCCAGAAGTGCGTGTCCATGGCCTTCCGGACGATGGTCAGGTCGTCGGTCACCAGGGAGCCCTGCGTCGAGATGCCGGCGTTGTTCACGAGCAGCGTCACGTCGCCCGCGGCTGCGGCCACCGCGTCGACCGAGGCCTGGTCGATGATGTCGAGGGGCAGCGCGACGACGCCCTCGACGTCGACGAGTTCGGGACGGCGTGCGGTCGCGTAGACCTTCGACGCCCCGCGCTCCAGCAGCTCCAGGGCGAAGCGGCGTCCGATGCCGCGGTTCGAGCCTGTGACGAGTGCGACCGATCCAGCGATGTCCATGGTGTCTCCTCCTGCCGCGCGGGTGTCTCCCGCAGCGGCTCGGCTACGCTAAGACCTCACATCCATGTCAGGGGCAAGCCCGGATCGGAGCACACATGCGCATCGGCGACCTCGCGGCCGAGACCGGCGTCAGCGTCCGCTCGCTGCGGTACTACGAGGAGCAGGGACTGCTCACCGCGTCGCGCACCGCGAGCGGGCAGCGGATCTACACGGACGCAGCCGTCGAGCGGGTCCAGCTCGTGCAGCAGCTGTTCGCCGCCGGGCTCGCGAGCCGCACGATCGTGCAGCTGCTGCCCTGCGTCGACCGTGGGGAGTCGACGCCGGAGTCGTTCGCGCTGCTCATCGCGGAGCGGGACCGGATCACCGCGCAGCTGGCCGAGCTCGAGGCGGTCCGGGGGCGGCTCGACCAGGTCATCGCGATCACCGAGCACCCCACCGCCGAGCACTGCCCGGCGCTGCGTGACCGGCCTGCGGAGCCGGTCGCGGCCTGAGACGCGGCCCCGGGACGGACGGGAGGCCCGTGGCGGGTCCGCCACGGGCCTCCAGTCCGCATCCCGGTCACGACCAGGACCGCGGGCGCGGCGTCAGGGCTGGAACACCTGGATCTGGTCCAGCTCCGCGAACCCGGTCCCCTTGGTGAAGGTGAGCGTGTTCGCGCCGGCCTTCAGGGTGACCGTCTTCTGCGCCCATCCGAACCGGCCCCAGTTGACGGTCGGCGCGTAGCTGACCGGACCGGCCGAGGTCCCGTTGACCGCGAGTGCGTGCGTGCTCGTCGCACCCGTGCCGTTGTCGTACCGGACGTTCACCGTGTACGTCCCCGCGGTCGCGGCCTGCACCGTGAACTGCACGGAACTCGTCGCGTTGTTGATGTTCCCGACCTTCGCGCCACCGACGGCGTCGGCCTGGGTGACGGTGCTCGTGTCGTTCCGGACCGCGGACTCGGCCTCGTACCGCTGCGCGTTGATCGGGATCGACCCGACCCGCACGTCGTTGTACGTGGTGGTGAGGTTCTCGACGTTCGTCGCCTGGTACAGCGTCTTGCCGTCGGCGCTCGAGTCGAAGCCCTGGGCGAAGCCGCTGAACGTCCCGCCCTCGGCGTCCCGCGCGTCGTACGTCACCGCGTACGGGAGCTGCTCCCACGAACCCGTGCCCTGGTTGCGGTTCACGACGAAGTTCTGGCCACCGTCGATGTTGCCCGCACTGTCGAGGGACCACTTGGACGAGACGACGATCATGCCGTTGGCGTTGCCCGCGGTCGGGACCCAGCGCACTTCGGGCGACGACCCGACGCCACGGCCGTCCGGCAGCGCGATCTTGGTGCCGATGCTCGTCTCGGGGCTCCAGTTCAGGCCGTCCGGTGAGGTCTTGAAGTACACCGGCGCCGTGTTGTTCGTCTGGCTCGGCCGGTTGACGACCTCGAACGTCGCCACGTAGTTGCCGTTCGGGATCCGCGTCACCGTGATCATGCCCGGACGGTCGCTCTTGTTGGTCGGTGCGGACACGTTGACCAGGCCGCCCCAGGTCAGGCCGCCGTCCGTCGAGCGCCGGTAGCTGACGGCCTGTAGGACGTTGTTCGCCTTCTGCCGCTCGTCCGAGAAGTAGGTGACCAGCCCGCCGTTCGCATCGACGGCGACGGACGGCTCCCACACCGTCGATGTCGTCGAGGTCGGACTCGGGTCGTAGGTGGCCGGACCGCCGGTGTCGACGGTGCTCACGAAGGACCAGGTCAGCCCGTGGTCGAGGCTCTTGTACATCACCAGTCGGCTGCTCGAACGGTCGGTGGGCATGATCATGCCGCTCAGCAGCAGCGTGCCGGCCGGCATCGTGCCGAGCTGGACCGGGGTCTCGTACAGCGACGGCTGCGCGGTGCGGGTGAGCGTCGGGAACTGCGTGCTCGGCTTGACCGTGGCGACGCGGCTCCACGAGGTGCCGTTGTCCGTGCTCCGGTAGATCGGGTAGACCTGCACGCCGTTCTCGAGCACGAGCTGGTCGAAGGTGACGAACTGCTGGCCGTTGGCCGATCCGCTGTTCTTCAGGACGATGTTCTTCGCGTAGGTGGTGCCGGCAGCGCGGCCGCCCTCGGGGTTGAACGAGGAACCCGCTGCCGGCGAGTACACGAGGGCTCCGTTGCCGGTCGTGACCGCCTGGGCGGGGAGGGGGCCGGCGACGCCGGCGACGAGGGCTGCCGCGGCGGCGGCAGCGGTGACGACGAGCGCGAGCGTTCGGCGTCGACGAGGCGCCGGAGCGGCGCCGAGGCGGAGGGACATGGTGCTCCGTTCGGTTGGTGGTGCAGTGGTGGTGCGCGGAGGCGGACTGGAGGCGCGGGACCGACCCGACCCGCGCCTCCAGACCGTCACGGGGTCGCGGACAGGGCCGCTGCCACGGCCCGTTCCTGTCGCGTCTGCGCGGCGAACGCGTCGGCGACCGGGTTGCGACGACGGTCGAGGCCGCCGGCGCCGTCCTCGACGAGGTCGAAGAGGCCCATCGTGAGCAGGTGCTCCTGGCGAGGCGCGTCCGTGTGCCGCCAGGTCCACTCGTACATGTCGAACAGCGGCCACCAGGTGTAGCCGACGACCGGCACCCCCTCGTCGCGGAGCTCCCGCACGGCCGTGACCGACGCGTCCAGCCAGCCGATGCGCTCCTCGACCGAACCGGTGACGCACGTCTCCGTGAGCATGACCGGGGCACCGTAGCGCTCGGCGTAGGTGGTGAGCACGTCGCGGAGCCCCTCGACCCCGGTGTCCTGGTAGGGCCGCGGGTCGGCGAACCCGCCGCCGTGGTGCACCCCCGCCTCGAACACCTCGGTGGAGTGCAGCGGGTAGTAGTTGACGCCCATCACGTCGGGCCGGACCGCGTGCTGCCGGAACCAGTCGAGGTCGGCGTCGGTGACGCCCCCCGACCGGAGCCGACCGACCAGGGGGTGCGCGTCGTCGACGCCCCCGGTGACCAGGTCCTCGACCAGGAACGTCTGGGCGCGCAGGCGGGCGACCGTGTCCCGGTGTTCCGGGGCGTCGACGTCGCCCACGTACCGGATGCCGGCGTCCACGTGCACGAAGGTGGCGGCGTCGCCGAGTTCGCGGGTGATCGCGTGCTGCGTCGAGACGAACCCCTTGGCCAGGGCGGACGCGATCCGGGCCGACCCCTCGGCGCCGGTCAGGTACGGGGGCCAGTACCCGTACTCACCCGAGAACAGGGCGTGGATGACGGGCTCGTTGACGGGCGTGTAGTCGGTGGCGACGTCGCCGTACCGCGCCGCGAACCGGGCGGCGTACTCGGTGACGTGCGCGGGGTAGTCGGGGTGGGCGAACTGCCCGTCGAGCCACAGCGGTGTGCCGTAGTGCAGCAGGTCGACCACGGGCCGCAGGCCGGTCTCGCGGAACCGCGCCATGACGCCGTCGACCCACGACCAGTCCCAGACGCCGGGCTCGGGGGCGACCCGGTACCAGGGGACGCCCCATCGCAGGAGTTCGGCGCCGACGTCGACCGCCAGCCCGAGGTCGGCGGCGTACTGCCGGTAGTGGTCGGTGAGCTCGTACTCGTCGATGGGCCGTTCACCCGGTCGGGCCTGCGGGACGAAGGTGTCCTCGATGCCCAGGGCGAAGTGCAGCCTGCCGTCGTCGGACCAGTGCATGGTGTCTCGTTTCGTGGTGGGCACGGCCGCTCCGGGCTCGTGCGGTGTCGTCGTCACTTGAGCCCGGTGCTGGCGACGCTCTCGATGAAGCGGCGTTGCACGAGCAGGAACATGACGGCGAGGGGCAGCACGGCGATCAGGGCGCCGGCCATCATCACGCCCTGCGGGATGATCCCGCCGGGTCCGGTCAGCAGGGTGAGGCCGGACGTGATGGTCCCCATGTCCTGGTCGGTGGTGAACACCAGCGGCCAGAGCAGGTCGTTCCAGTTGTTGACGAAGGTGAAGATGCCGAGGGTGAGCAGGGCGGGGACGGCGTTCGGCAGGACGACGCTCCGGAAGATCCGCCACTCCGAGGCCCCGTCAATCCGCGCCGCGTTGTCCAGGTCGCGGGGGAGCGACACGAAGAACTGCCGCAGGAAGAAGATCCCGAAGGCGTCGGCCGCCCGGGGAGCGATGAGCCCCGCGAACGTGTTCACCCACCCGAGGTCGGACACCAGTTGGTAGATCGGGATGAGCGTCGCCTGGAACGGGATCATCAGGCTGGCGACGATCACGATGAGCAGCACCTTGCTGCCCCGGAAGTCGAGCCGTGCCAGGGCGTAGGCGGCGAGCGCGTCGAACGCCAGCGCGAACACCGTCACACCGCCGGCGAAGGCGAAGCTGTTCAGGATGAGCCGTCCGAACGGCAGCTGCGTGAAGATCGCCCGGAAGTTGTCGAGCGTCCAGGTGTGCGGGAACAGCGTCGGCGGGTAGGCGTTGACCTCGCTCGCCGGCTTGAACGCGGTGAACACGATCACGAGCACGGGAAGCAGCACCGCCAGGGTCACGACGGCCACGGCTGCGAAGCCGAGCCAGCGCATCGACGGCTGTCGACGGGCCACCGCGCTGCGTCGGACGACGGTCGTGGGACGGGGGAGCGCGGTCATGATGCGGTGTCCTCTCCGCGCTTCCCGAAGAACAGGAACTGCACGAGGCTGAGCAGCAGGGTCGCGATGAGGAGCACGTACGCCAGGGCGCTCGCGAACCCGAGGTCGAGGTCCTTGAAGCCGGACTGGTAGATCTGCATGACGATCGTCTCGGTCGACCGGTACGGACCACCGCCGGTCAGGACGTAGATCTGGTCGAACGCCTGCAGCGCGGCGACGAGGGCGACGATCACGACGAACGCCATCGTGTTGCTCAGCATCGGGAAGGTGACGTTCGCGAACCGCTGGCGGCCGTTCGCCCCGTCGAGCTGTGCTGCCTCGTACAGGCTGGTGGGGATCTCCTGCAGCCCGGCCAGGAAGATCACCATGTAGAAGCCGAAGTTCTTCCACACGGCCACGAGCACCACGGTGGGCATCGCGAGCGTCGGGTCCTGCAGCACGTTGCCGAGTCGGATGCCGACGAGCTGCAGCCAGTGGTTCAGCAGGCCGATCTGCGGGTCGAGCAGGTACGACCACGCGAACGCGGCGACGGCCAGGGACACGATGAACGGCAGGAACAACGCCGACCGGAAGAACCCGCGGAACGGCAGGGCCGGGTGGTTCAGCACGAGGGCGAGCACCAGGGCGACGACGATCGCGACGGGGGTGAAGAGCACCGAGTAGAGCGCGGTGTTGCCGATGGACCGCAGGACGTCGGGGTCGGTGAAGACCCGGACGTAGTTCGCGAACCCGATGTACGACGGGTCGCCGAACCCGCTGGCGTCGGTGAACGACAGCCGGAGCGCCGAGAGCATCGGCCAGAGCACGAACGCCCCGAGGATGACGATCGCGGGTGCGAGGAACCCGACGATGGTGGCGCGGCGGCGGAACGTGCCGTTCAGGGGCGATCGTCCGCCGAGCTGGCCCGGTGGTCGGTACCGACGACGTCGGCCGAGTTGCTGCGTGGTCACGAGGGTCCTCCGAGGGCCGCTGCTGCTACTTCAGGGCCGACTGCACGTCGGCGTCGGCGGTGGCGAGGAGCGATCCGGGGTCCCCGCCCGCCATCGCCTTCTGGGTCGCGGTGTCCACGGCGGTGAGCACGTCAGCGCTGTCGACCACGCCGGGCAGGAGCGGGATCGTGGTGCCCGGCAGCCCGGTGAGCGTCGCGACGGTCGGGTTCTCGTCGACGTCCGCGGCGGTCACGTCGGTGCGGAGCGGCGGCCAGCCGGACCCGAGGGCCCACTTCGTCGCGACGGACTGCTCGTTGAAGTAGCGCAGGAACCGCTCGGCTGCGGCCTGCTTCGCGTCGTCGGTCTGGGCCGTGACACCGAGCGAGATGCCGATGGCCGAGGCCACCTGCGCTTCGGGGCCCGCCGGGATCGCGGCGATGCCGTAGTCGATGTCCGAGGCCCGGGCGACGCCGGCCATCCAGGGGCCACCGATCTCCATGGCGGTCTTGCCGGCGGTGAAGAGCTTGTCCGCGGCGATGCCGTCGACACCGGTCGGCGAGATCTTGTCGTCGCGCACCGCCTTCGCCCAGTACTCGAGCGTCTCGGCGTTCGCGGCGGAGTCGATGGTGGACTTCGTGCCCGCCTCGTTCGTGATCGATCCGCCGTTGCCGGCGAACAGGCTCGGCCAGATGCCGTTGCCGACGGTCTGGTGGTCCGGCAGCACGAGCCCGTACTGCTCGGGGGTGCCGTCGCCGTTCTCGTCCTTCGTGAGCTTCTTCGCGTCGGCGACCCACTCGTCCCAGGTGGTCGGGAAGGAGTCGATGCCGGCCGCTGCGAACAGCTTCTTGTTGTAGATCACGGAGAGCGGGACGAACCCGCTCGGCACCCCGTACTCCTTGCCGTCGACCCGCTCCATCGCGACGGCCTGTTCCTTCAGGTCCCCGGTGTTGTTGGCATCGTCGGCGTAGAAGTCGCTGAGGTCGACCAGCGCCTTCTTCTGCGCGTAGACCGGCAGCCGGTCGGAGGTCATCGCGACGAGGTCCGGGCCCTTCTTCGCGGACAGGGCGGGGAGCATCGTGTCGTCGATCACGGCCCAGGTCTTCGTCTGGGTCGTGATGGTGACCTTGTCCTGCGAGGCGTTGAAGTCCTTGACGATGCCGTCCAGGACCTTGCCGTCGGCCTCGGTGTAGCCGTGCCAGAACGTCAGGTCGACGTGGCCGCCGTCACCCGACGACCCGGGGGAGCCGGCGCACCCGGCGAGGGAGAGCGACGCCGCTGCTGCGAGCGCGACGACCGCGATGTGCTTCTTCATCGAAAACCTGCCATCCGTCCGGCACGTCGGTGTGCGGACCTCGTCCATGCCGGATTTACACCGGTGTAAATGTGGACAGTAGCCGGTGCTCGACCGCCCGGTCAAGGGGTCGGGGAGCACCCGTGGTCACCGGGTCAGGCAGAGACCGAGCGCAACGGTCCGGACGACGCCCGGACGACGAGTGCGTGCGGCGAGCGCAGCACCCCCGGTGTCGCCGGGGCGCCCTCCTCGAGCTGGGCGACGAGGACCCCGACCGCCGTCGCCGCGACGCGGTCCAGGTCGGCCGACACCGTGGTCAGCGCCGGGGTCGAGTACGCCGACTCCTCGATGTCGTCGAACCCGACGACCGCGACGTCGTCCGGCACGGTCCGGCCAGCGAGTTGCAGGGCACTCATCGCCCCGAGCGCCAGCGCGTCGTTGCAGCAGACGATCCCGTCGACCGGCACGCCGGCGTCGAGGAGTTGCCGTGCAGCCGCCGCCCCCTCGGCCCGGTGCCACAGCGCGGTCGGCACCACCCGCTCGGGTGCGAACGGCACGCCGTGGTCGTCGAGCGCCTCACGGTAGCCCCGCAGTCGCTCCTGGGCCGTGCGCACGGGGCCCGACGGGTCGGAGCCGATGAACGCGATCGACCGCCGACCGGCGTCGAGCAGGTGCGCGGTCGCGTCCCGCAGCGCGTCCGCGTTCGACATGGCGATGAACGGCACGGGGGCGTCCGGGATCGGCTCACCGAGCACGACCAGGGGGAACTTCACCTCGAGCGCGGCGGCGTCGCTCGGCCGGACGGTCAGGGGGCTGTAGATGATGCCGTCGATCGAGTGCTCGCGCATCCGGGTGATCGCGTCCGCCTCGCGCACGCCGCTCGCGGTCTGCTCGATGAGCACCGTGTAGCCCACGGCTCCGGCAGCGCGGATGACGGCGTCGGCGAGTTCGGCGAAGTACGCCTGCCGCAGTTCCGGCACCGCGAGCCCGAGCACCTTGGAGCGTCCGGCGCGGAAGTTCCGGGCCGAGACGTTGAGCTCGTAGCCGAGCTCGTCGACGGCGGCCATCACACGGTCGCGCGTACGGACGGAGACGTGTTCGTAGCCGGACAGCACGTTCGAGACGGTCTTCTTCGAGACACCCGCCACGGCGGCGACGTCGCTCATCGTGGGCGGAGAGCGGTGCCCCTGCGCCATCGGGCGCCCCCTCTCACGTGCGGACTGCGTTCCGCAGGAACCTACCGCACCAGCGTGGTTGGGACCGGACGGGAGGCCCGTGGCGGGCCGGCCACGGGCCTCCCGTCCGGTCCGTCGGCCCGTCCAGGGCCCCGCTCAGTCCGCCAGGAACCGCAGGACCGCGAGGACCCGCCGGTTCTCGTTCGGCGTCGCCTCGAGCCCGAGCTTGGTGAAGACCGCGGTGACGTGCTTCTCGACGGTCCCGCCGGACAGGAACAGCGTGTCCGCGATCGCGGCGTTCGACCGACCCTCGGCCATCAGGCGCAGCACGTCGGTCTCGCGGGCGGTGAGCGAGTCGAGCGGACCGCTCGTGGCACGCGGCGCCTGGACCAGTGCGGCAGCCACCTCGGGGTCGAGCACGACGTTGCCCGCGGCGACCTGGTGCAGTGAGTCGATGAAGGTGCCGACCTCGGCGACCTGGTCCTTCAGCAGGTACCCGACCCCGACGGTGGCGACGTCGAGCAGCGCCCGAGCCCACTGCGCCTCGGCGTACTGCGAGAACAGGAGCACCCCGACGTCGGGCCGGACGTCCTTCACCCGCATGGCCGCACGGACGCCCTCGTCGGTGTGCGTCGGCGGCATCCGGATGTCCATCACGACGACGTCGACCGCGCCGTGCGCGACGGCGGCCACCGCGGCGTCGCCGTCCGACACCGGCACGACCTCGTGCCCGCGACCGCGCAGCAGGGACGTCAGCCCCTCGCGCACGATCGTGTTGTCGTCGGCGACGACGATCCTCACCGTTCGGCTCCGCTCGGCATGCGCATCCGGATGCGGGTCGGGCCGCCGGCGGGGCTGTCCACCTGCAGGTCCCCGTCCACGGCGCGCAGCCGTTCGAGCACCCCGGCCAGGCCGGTGCCGTGACCGTCGGGGGTGCCGAGCGCGACGTGTGCCCCGCCGTGGCCGTCGTCCTCGACCTCGACGAGCAGGTCGGTGCCGAGCATGCCGACCCGGACGGCCGTGGCCGAGGCTCCGGCGTGCTTCGACACGTTCGTCAGCAGCTCGAGCACCCCGAAGTACGCGATCCCCTCGACGACGCGGGACGGCCGGACGGGCAGGTCCACCGACAGCGCGACGGGGAACGGGGTCCGGGAGCACGCCGAGGTCAGCGCGGCCTCGAGCCCCTCGTCGAGGACGGGCGGGTGGATGCCGCGGGCCAGGGCGCGGAGCTCGACCAGCGCCTCTTTCGTCGACGCGTGCGCCCGGTCGACCAGCGCGGTGACCGCGTCCGGGTCGGCGCCGGTCTGCAGGCGGTCACGGGCGTCGCCGAGGGTCATCGCCAGGCCGACGAGCCGGGCCTGGGTGCCGTCGTGCAGCTCCCGCTCGATGCGGCGCAGGGTGGTGTCGGCGTCGAGCACGGCGGCGTCGCGCGAGGCCGTGACCTGGCGGAGCCGCAGGTCGCGGGCGGTGGCACCGAGCAGGGCGCGGATGACCACACGCTGCAGTGCCGCGAGCCCGTGGTTCACCGCGGGCCAGAGGAACAGCACGATGAGCAGGCCGAGCACCGCGAACGCGACCTGCAGCGGCGGGGTGTCGACGTACACGCCGAGGAACTGCGCACCGCTGTGGAGCTCGCCGTCCGCGCCCCGCTGCGCCGGCAGGAAGTGCCCCCACGCCGCGTGGGTCATCGTGCCCAGACCGCTCACGAGCACAGCGGTCGAGACGGCGAACGTGGTGGTGGTCAGCACGAACCCCGCGAGCAGGTACGCGAACGCCCGCCAGGTGGGGCCGTCCGACAGCCGGGCGAACGCGGTGCCGAGCGGCGTCGAACCTGCACGGGGCGGTGCCGGGGCGACGACGACCTGCCCGAGCAGCGCGGCGGACATCCGGCGGGTGACCGCGGCGAACCAGTGCGACCCACCGAGCAGGAACGCGGCGACGACCAGGCCGACCCAGGTCAGCGACACCGGGATGCCGACGGCCAGCACCACGACGAACCAGGCCAGCGCGGCGATCGCGATCGGCAGGTGCGCGGCGTGGAACGCGAAGGCCCGCCAGGTGCTGCCGTCGGCGACGGCTCGGAACGGTCGGAACCGGGGGACGGTGGTGGGTGCGCCCGGGGTGGCGACGGCGGTGTACATGCGGACCTCTTCGTGTCGGTGACGAGCTTATTGCCCGACACCAGCCTCGCCGCGGGGGTCCGTCCGCACACCGGTGCTGCCCCCCGTGGTCGGTGGGGAAACCCCGCGATCGTCGTCAGCAGGGTCCGGTCAGGCCCCGGTCTGCCCGGTCGGTGCGGCCACGGGCTTCGACTGGCTCGACCCTCGTTGCCGCAGAGACACGGTGGCGATCACCATCACCGAGATGACCAGGAACTCCGACTGCCAGTTCTGCATCGACTCGAACCAGAACTGGCTCGTGCCCAGGTAGCCCCACGCCGTGACGACATCGCCGCCGTGTTCGAGCTGCTCCTCGTTGTAGGCCGCCGCACCACCGATCAGGTGCCCCACGACACTGCCGAGGAACAGCACCGCGAACAGGATCAGCAGGGAGTTCTCGTACAGCACGAGCACGATCCCGCCCCGGCGCACCGGCCACGGGGCCTTCGGGTCGTCGGCGTGCTCCCGGGGGTCCTCGTCCTGCGGGCTCTGTTCGTCCAGGGGCTCGGACTCGCTCGACCCCTTCTGGAACAGGAACACCGTGAACACGATGTACGCGCCCATCTGCAGGAACTCGCTCTCCCAGTTCTCGAAGGTGGCCTCGGCGAAGTCACCGCTCGTCAGGAAGCCCCAGAGCGACACGGCCGCCTCGCCGTGCTGGAGTGCGTCCGCCGCGGACACCCGCCACCCGGCGAACACCATGCCGACGAAGCACACGACGAAGACGGCGACGTTCGCGAGGAGCAGGCCGTGCCGTCGCACACGCTGCCACCCACTCGATCCGTTGTGCAGGCCGAGGGTCACCGGGTCCTCCGTTCGTCGTGTCGAGCCCATCCTGGTCCGGACGCCACGAACGCCTTCGCAGGAGCACCCGACCGGTCGCGCCGGTCCGTCAGCGACTCAGAGCGTGACGCCGGTGGCCGTCGCCAGCGCGTCGAGCAGTTCGGTGCGGAACCGCTGGTCGGCGACCGCCGGGTGCGGTTCCTGCCGCTCCCCGTGGAACCAGTAACCACCCGTCACGGTTTGGTCCGGGTCGGTCGCGAGCGTCTCCTGCGTGCGGTGTCCGAGCTCGAAGTCGTCCGGAGCGCCGGCCCCGCCCATCTTGGTCGCCACCCAGCCCGGGTCGACGGCGTTGCTCAGCACGCCCGGGCGTCGGAGCGGCACCTCGGCGGCGAGCGCCGTCACGAACAGCTTCGTGTCGGAGTACGAGTTCGTCTCCGAAGCGCCGGTCCAGTCGACGGTGTCCAGGCGCGGACGGCCGCCCCGGTGCATCCCGCTGCTCAGGTACACGTGCCGCCCCGGCGAGCGCAGCAACGCGGTGAACAGGTAGGGCGCCACGACGTTGACGGGCACCAGGGAACGGCCGGAGATCACGCCGGCGTTGTGCACGACGGCGTCGAGCGGGGTGCCGGCGTCGAGTTCCCGGGCGGTGCCGATCACGGCGTCGCGGTCCGCCAGGTCGGCGACGACGAGTTCGGCGCCGCGCTCCACCAGGTCGGCGACCGCCTCCGCGCGGGCCCGGTTGCGCGCGTGGACGACGACGTCGTGTCCGCTGCGGAGCAGCGAGTCGGCGGTTCCCCGCCCGAGGCCGTCGGTGGATCCGGTGACGAGGATGCGTGCCATCCGCCCATCATGCGCCCGGCGGCTGCGGCGGGTCCGGCAGGTGGACCGGCAACGGGCGGACGGGAGGCGCGGTGCGGGCCCGCCACGGGCCTCCCGGCTGTTCACGGGCCGGCCACAGGGCCGCGGTACGGTCGCTGCATGAGCAGCTTCCTCGAGCCCATCGACGCCGTCGGCGTCGGTGACGCGACGATCGTGCCGGACGCCACGCGACCGGTCGCGGCGGTCGTCACGGGCGACGACGTGCGGTGGGTGACGTGGCCGGACGCCCCGTTGCCGGACGGTGCGGTCGACGAGGTCGGGGTCCTCGCGACCGACGGGGGCGCCTGGGTCGTCTACGGATCGCTCGAGGAAGTGGGCGACGACCTCGACGAGATGTCCCGGACCGCCGTGCACGTCACGCCGACCGGGGTGACGTGCGCGGTCGACCTCGGTGATCGACGCGTGCTCGGGGCGGACGTCGAGGGGCTGTGGATCGGCGACCCGCGTGACGCGTCGATGTGGATGGGAGAGGACGAGGACTCCGAGCACGAGGGCCTCGAGGATCCGGAGGACGACGACGGGGACTCGGACGACCCGCTCGACGGCGTCGACCCGGAGACCCTGCCGTGGGCGCCGTCGGAGCCGTTCTGGCCGTCGCCGGAGGAGTGGGCGGCGACGCTGGCGGCCGGCGAGGAGCCGGAGGACGACGACCCCGAGCTGCTGGACGACGCCGACGAGGACGATGACGGCCCCCGCTACTCCTGGAGTGCCGGACCCGACGCCGACGACGACGAGGACGACTTCCCTCGTCGGTCGGGAGCACCGGCCGTTCCCGCGCCACCCCAGCCGACCCCGCCGACCGAACTCGTGCTCGTGCGGACCGACGGCAGCCGGACGACGATCGCCGTCGACCACCTGGTCGAAGACGTCCGCCGTACCGGCTCGGTCCTCACCATCCGGTACGCACCGACCGGTCCGCGACGGGAACCCGACGCGTCCGTGTTCCGGAACGTCGTCTACGTCTCCCGCGAGGTCGACCTCGACGTGACCGGCGGCCTGCCCGCCACCGTGACCACGGGGGACCTGCCGTCCCGCCCCGCGAACGACGAGGACGAGACGTCGTGGGAGGACGAGCAGGACCGACAGGAAACGGCCCTCGCACCGTGGACGGAGCGGTTCGACCTGACCGACGTCGAGGGCGCGCGCTGGCCGCTGCACGACCTGGACGCTGCCGCACGGGAGCGCGCGGTCGCGGACCTCGTGGGCGTGTTCGAGGCACTCGACCAACCCGACATCCGGTGGACCCGCGAACACCCCGCGCTCCACCGGTCGGCGAGCGCCTACCGGGCCGTCGAGATCACCGTCGAGGGGGAGTGGCCCGCGACCGAGGTCGTGGTGTCGTTCGAGCACAGCGCCGTGCCGTACCTGCGGCTCCGTCGGCGCTACCGGGTGTTCGACGATGCCGGGCACGTGCAGGACCGGCCGTACGTCGGCGTGCACCTGGACGAGGACATCGACAGCGGACACATCGCCGACCGGTCGGGCGCGGTGGACGGGGTGCTCGACATCTGACGGGTGCTGCACTGCCGGTCAGTGCCGCATCAGACCTCGGCGACGGCCCGCAGCTCGAGCGCCACGGCGTTCAGGTCCTCGATCAACCCGTCCGCCCGGTCGGCGTACTCCGGAGCAGGTTCCCCCGCATCACGCCCCTTGCCGTTCGGCCACGGTGCCCGCACCGGCGCGGCGACCGTCAGCAGGTCGCCACGGTCCCATCCGCGCTCGAGCAGCCCACGCGCATGGTCCACACGCTCCTGCACCCGGACGACGTGGGGGTCGTCGTGCTCGGTGAGGAAGGCGACCAGCCGGTCACCGCGGACCACGTACCGCCGGAGCTGGTCACGTCGGTCCCGCTCGTCGTACCGGCCGCCGTGCAGCAGGTGTCGGCGCAGCCATCCCATGCCCCGATGATCCCACCGCACATCGCGGCCCGTTGGTCCTGTACGTTTCCTGTGTAGACATCCCCCTGATCAGAGAGGACGCGGCGCCATGAGTGACGGCACGCCCCAGTACAACCAGCAGAACCCGAACCCCTACGCCGCCGGCGGGCAGCCCTACGGTGCTCCGATGCAGCCGTCGTCCGACCGCTTCAACGTCATGGCGATCGTCGGGTTCGTCCTGGCCTTCGTGGTGAACATCGCCGGCCTCGTGGTGTCCATCATCGCGCTCTCGCAGATCAAGAAGACCGGGGAGCGCGGCCGCGGCCTGGCCCTCGCCGGCGTCATCATCAGCGCCCTGTCGCTCGTCTTCGGCATCATCTGGATCATCTTCCTGATCGCTGTCGTCGCGACCGGCTCCACGAGCGGGTACTGACGCCCACCAGCACCAGACCGGAGGCCCGTGGCAGCTCGCCACGGGCCTCCGGTTCGTCCGGGGTCGGTTCTGACCCGCGGCCTCAGCCGATGACGCCGGTGTGCTCCAGCACGATGTTCAGACCGATCAGGATCAGGACGACACCACCCGCGATCTCCGCCGGCTTGCCGAAGCGGGCACCGACACGGCGACCGACCAGGACCCCGACGAACGACAGCACCGCGGTCGTGATCCCGATGAGCAGCACCGCGCCGCCGATCGAGACGGGCAGGAACGCCAGGGTGACGCCGACCGCCAGGGCGTCGATGCTGGTCGCGACCGCCAGCACGAGGAGCTCCCGGATCGGCAGCCGATCGGTGTCCTGCTCGGTGTCCTCGTGCTTCGAGAACGCCTCCCACAGCATCTTCCCGCCGATCAGCGCGAGCAGCCCGAACGCGACCCAGTGGTCGAAGGCCGCGATGTACTGCGCGAACGCCGACCCGAGCAGCCAGCCGAGCAACGGCATCACCGCCTGGAACACCCCGAACGTGAGCGCGATCACGATCGCGTGCCGCACGTCGAAGCGCTTCATGTGCAGGCCCTTGCCGAGGGCGACGGCGAAGGCGTCCGCGGAGACGCCGAGCGCGATGAGGAACAGGGCCCAGAAGGACATGGGGTGGCGCCTTTCGAGACGGTCGGATGGAGACTCCGACGTCTCAGGACCTGACGATCCTGGCACGGTCCAGGGCACGAAAAGGCCTGATCAGCGGGATTCGTCGCCCCGAATCCGCGGGTTGGTGGGCCCGGTCCGCCAACCCGGCCCACGTCGTCGACGTGACCAGGGGACGGACTGGAGGCCCGTGGCGGGCACGGCCACGCGCCTCCAGGCCGGCAGTCAGTGCGTCAGGAACCGGCGGCCGCGTGCGCGGCGACCTGACTGGCCGTCAGTTCGGTGCCGTAGACGGCGGCGTACCGCATCGACCCGGTGAAGTACGGGTTGTTCGTGGAACCCGGCCACCCGCTGACGACGTCGTAGCCGACGCGGAAGTACCCGGTGAAGTTCTCGGGGCTCTTGAAGGCCGTGTTCGACGCGACGAGCGTGCCGTCCACGTACAGGCGCATGCCGTTGGTGGGCGACATCGTCGCCACCGTGTGGTGCCAGGCGCCGTCGGTGTAGGCCTTCGGCGAAGTGAGGACCTGCGTGGTGCCGCTGAACGTGCCGAACGCGAGCTGGCCGCTGGTGGTCAGGTAGAGCTTCCGGTCGTGCTGGCTCGACGCTCCGGTCTGGCTGCTGCCGAAGCCGATGAGCATGCCGCCGGCGACCGTGGTGCGGAACCAGACCTCCTCGCTGAAGGTCGTCGGGTTGGCGTAGGAGCGCGGAGTGGAGACGTAGCTCGTGGAGCCGTTGAGGGCGTAGGCGCTCCCGCTGTCACGCGGGCAGGCGTTCGGGCTCGGCGTGGTCGCGGTCATGGTGCCCTGGTAGGTGCCGTTCGCAGCACGACCCGACCAGTCGGTGGCCGTCTTCGAGCCAGAAGCCTCGGTCAGGCGGTAGGCGAACAACGCGTTCGCGGTGTCCGCACCGACGGCGCCCGTGCAGGTGAAGTACGGGGCGGTCGCGGCCGTGTTCGCACTGTTGGTCACGCGGGCGGTGTACGCCGAGCGGGTCGGGGCGAACTGGTTCAGCAGGACGACGACGGCCAGGGCGACCACGAGGAGGACGGCGACGACGCGACCGTCGCGCAGGCGACGGAGGATCACGAGGGACGCACCGCCTCGACGCGGCCGACCGCCAGGCACGCCACGAGCGGCACGAGGCACACGGCGATCAGCGCGACCCAACCCAGGGGGTCGAGGTCGATGTTCGACATGAGCTGGTAGTGCCCGTTCTTCGTCAGCTCGTGGATGACGACCCGGCCCATCTCGCCGTCGACCAGGTGGACGCTGTTGCCGCCGTGGGCGTCGACACGGACCGGGAAGATCCCCGACGAGATCACGGTGGCCTCGACACCCGTCGGGCTCGAGGTGTTCGTGATCGTCGTCACGTTGACGAACGGCTTGAACACGAACGCCGCGTACGAAACGGTCAGGGCGCTGCCCGCGATCCGCAGGCATGTGCGGGTCACCCGGTCGGTGAACGCGCTGGTCAGGGTCAGGATGATCAGCGTGCCGATGAGCAGGATCGGGGCGGCACGGAGCAGCCAGCCGATGCGCGGGACCAGGAGCGCGGGGGTGCCGATCACGTCGGTCTGGGTGAGCGTCCACGGGTCGGTGGCGCCGTTGACGTCACCGCGGGTGTGGATGCCGCCGTCCGCGTCGATCGAGACGATGCGGTGCGTGTAGACGACGTCCGGGTTGGCGGAGGTCTCGAACGAGACGATGTCGCCGACGCTGAGCGTGGCGACGTCCACCGGCAGGTCGAGCACGAGGGTGCCGACCGGGGCGGCTTCGCCCATCGATGGGGTCTCGACGACGAACCAGCGGCCGCCGGCGGAGAGGAACAGGACGGCGGCGGTGAGCAGGAGTGCGGCGATCGCGGCGACCGACCAGGCGAGGACCGTCTCGGAGCGGGTGACCTGACGGCCGCGGAGGACCGGGCGGTCGAGCATGCCGCTGAGCGGGATCGCTGCGGTCTGGCTCATGGGCTCTGCTCCGGGAGGTCGGGGTGGGGCGGGGGTGGGGCTGGTCGTGCGGGTCGTGCTGGTCGTGCTGGTCTTGCTGGTCTTGCCGGGGTGGCGACGCTCGGCCGGAGGGGGGTCGGCCGAGCGTCGCCGGTCTGGGGGAGGGGTGATGGGGGGTCAGATCAGGCCGTGAAGGTCCAGGTCATCGGGACCGAGGCGGCGAGGCCCTGGTAGGTGTTGCCGGCCGAGGAGTCCAGGGTCACCGCGAAGTTGAACGGGACGCTCGCGCCGGCGGCCGGAGCCTGCGGCATCGTGAAGGCCGACGCCGCCGCACCCTTGAAGCTGGCGAGGGTGCCGCTGAAGACGGTGGTCGAGCCGGAGGTGACGACGAGGTTCATCTTGGCGCAGAGGTCGGTCGCGGTGCCGTTGGCCGAACCGTTCGCCGACTGGGTGCACGTGGCGCCCGGGTTCAGCGTGAAGGTGCTGGCGTTCGCGGTGCCGGTGTTCTTGATCGAGATCGCGGTGTTGACCGTGTTGCCCGGGGTCATCGTCGTGCTGCCGCCGAACTTGTTGATCGTCGAGCAGGTCGCCGAGTTCGTCGAGACCGAGCCGCCGTCGGTGCTGAGGCAGGTGACGGTCGCGCCGGCGTTCTGCTCCTGCATGATCAACGTGCCGCTGCCGGCGGTGTTGCTGCTGTTGGTGATGCTCGCGGCGAACCCGGAGAGGGTGCCGGTGAGCGAGAGGGAGAGCAGGACGGCGGCGAAGATACCCGCGAGGAGCGCCACGGGGGCGAAGCGGATCCGCTTCAGTGCGGAGGTGCGGAGCTTGGTGGACACGGGGTACCTCTTCGTTCGGTGGTGGTTTCAGGAAGTCGGGGGAAGCAAGACCTTCGGGCTGTTTTGCTTCAATGGTTAAGATAGTCAGTGATTCACCAAGTTGACCACTCGTATACTCACCCCAGTGCGGGGGACGCACCTTGTCCCCCGGTCCCCGACACGGAAGAAGGCCCTCGTGGCAGCAGCACCGAACGACGACGACGCCGCCGATCTCATGGCCGCGTTCACCGCCGTCGTGCGTGCGAACGCCAGCCTGGTGAGTCAGCTCAGCGCCCGGGCGGGCGTGCACGAGAACGCCCTCCGCGCCCTGGTGCTCATCAGTGACACCGGGTACTCCACGCCGACCGAGGTCGCCGGGTACCTGGGGCTGACCTCGGGCGCGGTGACGAACATGATCGACCGGATGAGCACCGCCGGCCTGCTCGAGCGCGCACCGAACCCGGCCGATCGCCGCGGCTCACTGCTGCGGCTGCTTCCCCCGGGCCATGTCGTCGTGTCGGACTACCAGGAACGGTACGCAGCGATGCTCCGGGCCGTCGACGGGGCGCACAAGGGCGAGCTGCACGAGGTGCTCAACGACCTGGCGACGAGTCTGTACGAGCAGGCTGCCGCTGCGTCCTGATCTCGCTCGTGCGGACCGCGCGTCTACCTGGTGTGGATCGCCCGTTCCTCGGTCGAGGTGAGGCCGGCACGGCGTTCCCGATCCGTCCCGCGGGCACGCTCGTCCTCGAGTACCCGCACGACGGTGTCCCGGAGGGGTCGGGTCACCCCGCCGGCGTCCGTGAACGCCACCGCGGAGCGCTGCGCGAACCCGGCCTCCGACACCGGGATCCACAGGGGGAGTGATCGCGATCCGGCCCAGTAGGCAACGTCGTGTGCAAGCAGGACGTCGTCGTCGACCGTGACCAGCTCGTCGTCGAAGCCGGTGACCTCGGCCACGCACCGGAAGAAGTCCTGCATCGGCGTCGGAGCGCCCACGGCGTTGACCGTGCCGACGAACCCGTCGCGCCCGGCACGGACGAGCCAGGCGGCGAGGTCCGCGACGTCGATGACCTGGACGAAACGCTCCGCCGTCGTCGGCACCAGCACCGGCCCACCGCGGTCGAAGCGTGCCGGCCAGTACCCGAACCGGTCACTGGGGTCGCCGGGCCCGACGATCAACCCCGGTCGCGCGATGAGCAGCCGCGACCCGAGGCGGAGCCGGGTGGTGCGTTCGGCGAGGACCTTCGCGTCGGCGTAGACGGACGGGTCCCTCGGCTCCACCAGTCGAGCGGACTCGTCGGCGCCCGGTTGGTCGTTGTCCGCGTACACCGAGACCGTCGACACCAGGGTCCAGTGCGCGGCCCGGTCGGCGAGGGCGTCGAGTGCCAAGGCCACGAGTTCGGGGGCGCTGGCGAGCTCGATGACCTCGTCCCAGTCACCGGTGGCCTGTTCGTACGCGCCGGCCAGGGCTCGATCCGCCTGGACGAAGCGCGCTCCCTCGGGGACGCTGCCGGTGGCGCCCCGGGCGAGGCAGGTGACGTCGGCGCCCTCGGCCAACAGCTCGTCGACGATCGTCCGTCCGAGCCAACCGGTGCCGCCGAGCACCAGGACGCGTCGCACGCGCTGGGTCATCAGACGGGCTGGAGGGGTCGTCGTTCGCCGTCCGGGAGCTCGACCCGGATGCGATCGCCCGGCCGGACCGTGCCACCGGTGAGCACGACGCTCATCACGCCGCCCTTGCGCTCGACCGTGCCGTCCTCGGCGCGCCCCAGCACGGCTCGCAGGAGTCCGGGCTCGAAGCCGTTGATCTGCTGGCACGGGTTCCGCAGGCCGGTGACCCGGACAGAAGCGTCGTCACCGAGGTGCAGCACCGCCCCCTCGGGCAGTCCGAGCAGGTCGACGCCACTGGTCGTCACGTTCTCGCCCATCTGGCCCGGTTCGACGCTGAACCCGGCCTCAGCGACCTCGTCGAACAGCTCGGCGTGCAGCAGGTGGACCTGGCGCAGGTTCGGCTGCGAGGGGTCACGGGCGACCCGGGAGCGGTGCTGCACGGTCGTGCCGGCGTGGGCATCACCCTCGATGCCCCACCCCGCGACGAGCGTCACCGCGTCGACCAACGGCTTGCTGAACCGGTGCTCGCCGTCCTTGCTCACCGCGACCACGCGCGGCTGGTCCATGTCGTCCCCGCTCATGGGGCCGATTCTGCCCCACGGTCACGGCCGCGCGAGTGCAGCGTCGGTCAGCGGCGCTCGCGCAGGCCGGTTCAGCGGCGCTTGCGCAGCGCGTTCGTGGCCCACAGGGAGACGGCGATGAGCACGGGCTGGAACAGCAGGCGGACGAAGCGCTTGGTGTCGGTGTCCAGGCCGAACCCGTCGCGGTGGTGCATCCACTGCGCGATGTTGCCGGGGAAGACCGCCAGGAAGAACACCGCGACGACCCACCCGACCGTCACCTGACGCCGAGCCAGGAGCATCAGCGCAGCTCCGAGGGAGATCTCCACCACGCCGGAGGCGATCACCGTGACGTCGGTCGGCAGCGGCACGAACTTCGGCACCTGCGCCTGGAACTCCTCACGTGCCACCGTCAGGTGGCTGATGCCGGCCCAGGTGAGCATCGCGCCGAACAGGATGCGGACGATGGTCCGGGGGCGGGTGGAGCGGACTGCGGGGGTGCGGTTTGCCATCGGGGTGGTGCCTTTCACGATCGTGGTGGGATTCGGTGGAGTGGGGAGCCGAGGTCAGCGGCTGCGGCTGCGGAGGACTCGGCGTCGGCGTGCGGCCTCGAACGTGATCGCGGCAGCGGCGGCGCCGAGCGTGAGGATCCGGGCGACCGGACGGCCGCGTGTCGAGGCGGCCAGTCGCAGTGCGCCGACGAGTGCGAGTGCCCCGGCAGCACCGGTCGTGGTCGTCGCCTGCCGGTCTTCGAGGTCGATCACGAGCCGGGTCCCGCCGAGGGCGGTCGCCGCGATGGTGGAGCCGGTGCCGACCCGGTGACTCCCGGGGGCACGGCGCAACACTGCAGCGGCGAGTCCGAGCCCGGACAGGAGTTCCAGAGCCGGGATGCCGAGTGCGTGTGGAACGCCCGGCTCGAAGCCCCGGCGCTGCATCTGCTGGGCTCGTGAGCGCAGCCGCGTGCGGCGAAACGTGCTGATGCCGTGCCCGGCGAGCAGGCCACCGGTGACGAGGTCGATCCAGCTGGTCAATTTCACGTTGTGCTCCATTAGGTTGTGCACAACCTAACACGTCGATGTGTCGAGTGGGCGATAGCACGCCGGCCTCACTGGCGATCCCCTCGCCGAGCCGATCGGATTTCTGTGGACCGAGAACGCCGGTACTGCTCTTCATGTGCTCGAGTCGCTCCAGCAGACCCCGCGAGTACCGCCGACCCGGTGCTCACCGCGTCGGCAGAGTAGGGCCTGGCGGTCGCGCGGGCTCGTGCGGACCGCGGGTGAGCACCAGCCGGAGTGGTGTGTTACCGGATCGTGAGCTTCGAGCGCTCGAAGGATTCTTGTCCCTGCCCCCGTCCCTTGGTTGGCTTCGAAGCGCTGGTCTCACGGGGAGCCATCGGTCTAGAGGGGAACATCATGCAGAAGAAATCGGCCGCACTCGCATCGGCCGCCATTGCTGCTCTGCTGTTTGCGGGGCTCACTTCCACGGACGCAGCACAGGCATCATCTCCCACACCCCCGTCGGCAACATCAGCATCCGCGCCGGCGCCGGTTCGTGAATTCACGCAGTTCCAAGAGCAACACCCAGACGACCTCGCTGCCCAAGACGCCGAAGCGATGCGCCTGTTCGGCACGCACATCCAGGTGCGGTTCGAAGGGCAATCGACGTTCGTTGACGGCACCACAGCCCAGCGCCAGAAGGATGCTGCAGACGCGGCTTCGGTTCGTCGCGGACAGGAGGCGACGACACTCTCGTCGCTCCCGACAGACGTCTTCAAGGTCTGGGTCGTGAAAGTCAACACTCTGTACGGGTGGGAGTTCGGAGGCCACTGGAAGTTCGCAAACTACTTCGCTGGGCAGACCGATCCGGACGACGTCGCGACCCTGGAGTTCGACATCAACAAGTGCGCAAAGCTCCAGAACCTCGACATGGCGACGTACGACACCAGCGGCAAGTCGACCAAGCTCGGCTCGTTGCGCGACGCGAATCTCGGTGCGAACGCGCCCATCTGGAACGTTGAGGACAAGGAGAAGGGCTTTGGCAACCAGGCCGACTCTGGGGCCGCCTTGGCGTGGCTGGACGCGGATAGCTGCCCGAAGAACCACTACGAAGGACGCGCGGCCTTCTCGTACCATGCTGTCGAGAACGGCGCGGTCGGCAATGTCTCGGCGTCGTGGGGGAACTTCTCCGTGAGCACCTCCGGTTCCACCCTGGAGCTGCAGAAGTCGACGCAGCCGTTCGACTTCATCTACTGATCCCGCCGGAACGGCTCAGCCGCCGTCTACATTCGAACAAAGGAGCGGCACGTGCAACCAGCTTTCGCGATCCTGGCATTGGTCGTGGGCGCGAGCGTCATCGCCCTCACGCTGATTGCGTTGTCAACGCCGCTTCCGATCGCGCTCCTCGGTCCGCTCCTTGCTGCCGTAGGGCTGAGTTCTTTGGTGCGGCGCGACCGCAACGGACCCGACGACTGACTGACAGAGCGAGCCGGCTACGACGACATGAAGGTGAAAGTTCATCCCCAGCACCCTTCCGTGCCGAAGCCCGACCACCGTGAGTGGCCGGGCTTTGTTCCCGTCGGTGAAGAGCGTCCGTGGGGATTAGCTATCTCGCGGCCCGACGACATTCGAGATGGGCGACCGAGCTCGGGCAACGTGAACGCCGCGATCTGTCGCTACTGATCGATCGCAACGATCGAAGAGTTTAACGGTGGGACGACTGTCGACAGGTATTCCCGATGGTTCGTTACTCAACGCTCAATGATCTCTCCGCCACCGTTACGTCTGCGGCACCCGTCCGTTAGAACCTCCGGCAGCCACACCTGAGGAATTTCAGTCCGGGACACGACCGATTCCCCCACTCAAGGGCCGTCGTTGGGAGCGTGCACCGGTGGAAGCCGCCCAGAGCGCGGAGCCGCCTCAGCGTGCCGGTTGAGATCCCGGGGCAAGCGTCGGTTCCTTTGACGCCGACCGTCTGCCGACATACGCGACGGACCGCAGGGCGTCGCTGAGACCATCAAAGTCGTCGATCGCTTCACGCGGGTCCTCGTCGAGACGGAAGCGGCCGCGCCAGCCTCGCAGAGCGAAGCGCACGTCCTCGGCTTCATCCGAAGCGTCGAGCTGACCTTCGATCTCCTCGATCAGTAGCTGAACGTGTTCCCGGCTGGCCGTCGAGGGGTGGTCACGCAGAAAACGGTCCCGCGTCCGATTGATCCGACTCGAGATTCGGTCGACGGTTTCAGCTCGGACAGCGGCACGTTGTCGCGTGCCCAAGGAGCGGAATACCAGTCGGAAGTTGTCCTGCAGGATCGTCACGTCCTCCGCGTTGTGCTCTCCTCCGGATAGTTCCGCTAGGACGCTCCTGGCGAATCCAATCTTATTGACCTCAAATCGCTCATTACCGGTCGCGACACGAATTGCTCGTTCGAGTGCATCGATGGTCCCCTTGGAACCAGGCGCATCGGCGGCGTTCGAATTCGACTGCCCAAAGACTGCAGCTACGTCGAGTTCGATCGAAGCCACGGGAACGTCCGGCATAAATTCGATGCAGTAACTCTTCGTGGCCGCCGCGGCGATGGGTAGCGGGATGAGGTCTTCGATTGCGACCCGGCCGTGGGGGTTATCCGTACTGATGCGATCCAGCTCCGGATCCGAAAGCAGCAGAACCAGTCCATCCTCGATGAGGGGCTTACGTCGTGCTCCTCCGCGGCGGATTGCCGACCTCGCGTCCTTGCCGGCTTGGTCGCCGTCTAGGAGAGCGATGACGGCCGGCTGCTCGCTATCGCGACCTCGCGCTAAGTAAATCAAGTACGGCACCTGACCGACTCCGCCAGCCGGCACCAGCGTGATTCGGTTCAAGTCCAGCCGCTCGAGGGTCGGCACGTGATGGCGGCCGAGCCAGCTTGAAATGCCAGCGAGAAGAATCTGATCGGAGGGGCCTTCGAGCATTAAGTTGCAGGTCCCGATAAATGCGGTTTCCCCAACGAAGCTCCCGAACGCGGATCGAAGCGGCTCGTAGTGGTTCTGCGCAACGCTCGCGACAATCCGTGTCCCCTCATCGTGCTCGCCTTTCTCTAGGACTCTGATCCGCTCGGCGTGATTCTTGTCTATGAGGAACGGCGAGTGGGTGACGTAGAGCACCTGCACCGCGGTGCGTTCCGGGTCCTCAGGATCCGCGAAGTCCGCGAAGACTCGCAGCAGGTCCTGCTGACCGGAGCTAGAGAGGAATCGGTCTGGCTCGTCCATGAGGAGTATCTCGGGCCGTCCGCTGTTGGGGGAGTCGTGCGCGAGGTATTGAACGAAATAACTGAGGAAGTACTTCAGTCCATCACTGCGCTCATCGAACCCGTAGGAGCGGCCCGTGCGGTCGCGGATCATGAAGACGAGGTCGTACTCGAAGAGCGCGACGAATAACTCAAACTGGCTGTCCTGCGACCACCAGTGGGGGAAATTGAGGGCTTTCGAGAGTTCCTTGTTGATTGTGTCGACGATGCTGTTGGCGTACCCGTTCTTGGTCCGCACCGCACGCTGAAGTTCCGCGAACTGCTCACGGTCCAAGCCCGCGACCTTCAGCAGGAGGTCGGCTGCGAGTTCGTACTGCCGCAAGCGTGCCGGGTCGGTCAGCGCCGGTCGGCCGAAAGTTTCGTGGATCTTGTCGGCCTGCGAGATGACGGAGTCCTTCGACGCAAACCAGTTAGCGTTATTGCTTAGAACATCCCAAATACCTCGTAGTGCGGAGCGTCCCACTGAGGCCACTGCTTCTCCTGTAGCTAGGTAGTCCAGTGGCACGCTGTCCGGTAGCGGCACATCCGCGTCGATCAGAAACGGGACCGGAACACCAGCATCGGGCAGGCTGCTTGGCTTCTTCACGTGTACGGGCTCCTGCCATTCGCCATTGGCGTGGACGTAGAGGCGAAGCTGAGGGCTGGTGTTCATTCGGAAGAGCGCGACGCGCTCAGCCCCCGCAAGCTCACCCTTGCCGGTGGCCCGCTGCAATGCGTCCGTGTCAGCGGCAGTCAGATCTCGGAACTCCGCACCAAACTCAGGCAGAGTCAGCGTCCTGTCTACTGAGAAGAACGGCGAGTAGCGGCAGAAGTCACTACGTTCGTACCCGTTCCCGGTCAACGCCGCGCGTACCGCTGCGAGGACCTGGCTTTTGCCAGATTCGTTGCCGCCCACAACAGTAGTGATGTCCCCCTCTAGGCGAAGCCGCACGAAGGGATAGTGTGCCCCGGTCGGAGTTCCATCCCAAGGGTCGGGACGATAGTCGGGGTTGGACAACCGCACATAGTCGTAGTTCAGCGAGCGGAAGAACCGTGCGTACACCGAGGAGAGTCGCAATGTGAAACCTTTCGTCGAAGTGGCGGGACGTCTCTGTCAGCCTGTGGCGTTGAATCACCTTGGAGCGCAAGCAGTGTTTCTACTGATAGGACTCGTTCCGGACAATGCTAGCCCATTCTCCGATGACGTGACTTAGTTCTTCGCGAGAACTCGTTTCGAGCACATGATCTGAGACGAAACGTACCTGAACCCCGGGGTACTCTCGCTGAATGATGGCAATAGCTTTAGGCGACAGTGGTGAGCCGGTTGACACAATCAGCAAAGCGGGCCGACCGGCTGCCAGTTGCTCTACGCCGGCTGCTGCACGGCGAATCATCCCCGGCGCGGGATCCCTGTAGCGCTTCAGTTCCACAATGGCCTCGCGCCCGTCGATAAGTAGTGTGATGTCCGGACGCCCTAGGTGAGCGCCGTGCGATGTACTGTCGACGGCTTGGACCACTACGTCCCTTCGCGTCAACTCGTCGACAGCCTCCTGAGCGTATAGTTCAAGCAGCCGGAGTTCGGCCATCCGGAAGTCACGGGGAACGTCGGTACCGCTGGCCGCGGACCGAAGGTAGGACTGCAGAGCGAACGCTTCGGGTGCTGCGGACGACGAGCTACCCTCCCCATCGACTGGCGCGGCCTCCGGATCCTGATCAACAGGGGGCACTCGCCGACGGGATGAGATCTGCTCGACGAGCGCGTCACAGACGTGCTTCTGGTCGTCCGTTCGCGCGCGCTCACGCAGTCCGGTTGCCACGCTGTACGCCAGATCGTCTCCGAAAGCCGCAGCCGATGATGTGGTTGAAGGAAAGACCTTCGACGTCGCCCACTCGAATGCACGCCACCACTCTGCATCCCGTGCGGTTCGATCGAGGCGTCGTCGCTCCTTCTCTGCAATCGACGCGGTCTGACGAAGTTGACGGCCCAGCCCGAACACTGCGACGAAGGCGGCGACTACCGTTGCTAGGCCTCCAAAGCCAGCACTTGTGAAGAAGACGACCGCGAACTGCCCGACGTTGTGGGCATCAAAGAACGCCTCCCACTTGAGAGCAACCGCTCCCCCAATCGCTGCGCCGATGAGCAACGAGCAAACATGGAGAACCCACGAGCGGGCTGGCCTTGTTGTTTCAGGCTCATCGTGGTTCATCAGCATTCCTCCTGGTTGGTCTTCTCTCAACCGCTTGCACGACGCCCAGAGGCAAGCCTGAACAGTACGCACCGGTGCGGGTTCGGAGGGTTGAACGCTGATAGCGCGAATCCGATCGTCAGGCCGTCGCCCGCCGGAAGCATGGTCCGTTGCACCGGGAGGGACCATCTAGTTGGTCCGCCGAGAGGAACCTGCGCCTACTGCGGCATGTCGACGAACCGCGAGAACATCCCGTGGAACGCCACGGTGATGGTGTCCGTCGGTCCGTTACGGTGCTTCGCCACGATCAGGTCCGCCTCACCCTGACGCGGGTTGTCCTTCTCGTACGCCGACTCACGGTGCAACAGGATGACCATGTCGGCGTCCTGCTCGATGGAGCCGGACTCACGGAGGTCGGAGATCGCCGGCTTCTTGTCGGCACGCTGCTCCGGACCACGGTTCAGCTGCGACAGGGCGATGACCGGCACCTGGAGCTCCTTGGCCATCAGTTTCAGGGCACGCGAGAACTCGGAGACCTCTTGCTGGCGGCTCTCGACCTTCTTGCCCGAGGTCATCAGCTGCAGGTAGTCGATGACCACGAGCTTCAGGTTGTGCTGCTGCTTGAGTCGACGGCACTTGGCGCGGATCTCGACGAGCGTCATGTTGGGGGAGTCGTCGATGAAGAACGGGGCGTCGTTGATGCGGCCGCGGGTCTGCGCGATGGTGGTCCAGTCGCGGGAGTCCACGGTGCCCTTGCGCATGTTCTGCAGCGGCACGCTGGTCTCGGCTGAGAGCAGACGCATCGCGATCTCGGCACGACCCATCTCGAGCGAGAAGAAGGCGGCGGTCTGGTCGTGCTTGATCGCGGCGGCTCGGCACAGGTCGAGCGCCAGCGTCGACTTGCCCAGGGCGGGGCGCGCGGCGACGATGATGAGCTGTCCGGGGTGGAAGCCGTTCGTCAGGCCGTCGAGCTGCGCGAACCCGGTCGGCACGCCCGTCATCTGGCCGTCGCGGCCCTTGGCGGCCTCGATCTCGTCGAGCGCGGCGGAGATGGCGTCGGTCAGCGGGACGTAGTCCTCGGTCTGCACACCACCGGCGACGTTGTAGACCTCGGCCTGCGCGCTGTTGACGAGGTCGGTGACCTCACCCTCTGACGCGTAGCCCATCTGCACGATGCGGGTACCGGCGTCGACCAGACGACGGAGCACGGCCTTCTCGGCGACGATGCCGGCGTAGTAGCCGGCGTTCGCGGCGGTCGGCACCATGCTCGTGACGCTGTGCAGGTACTCGGCGCCGCCGGCACGGGACAGCAGGCCGGTCTTGGTCAGCTCGTCGGTGACGGCGATGACGTCGGTGGGTTCACCGTGCGAGTAGAGCGACAGGATGGCGTCGAAGATGACCTCGTGCTTGGGGACGTAGAAGTCCACGCCGCGGGCGGTCTCGATGACGTCGGCGACGGCGTCCTTCGACAGGAGCATGCCACCGATGGTCGACTGCTCCGCGAGCATGTCGTGCGGCGGGGTGCGTTCCATGCCGCGGTCCGCGTAGTCCTGCGGTGCGGGCTCAAGATGTGCGATCGACACACGCTCTCCTCTGTTGACGACACGGACCTGAACCGGCGGGACAGCACCCACCGGCCGGAACCCGCACCCCTGTTTCTACCCCCGGCGACCGACATCCCCGAGTCGCTCGCCCAAGCTACGGCCCAGAGTTATCCCCAACAAACGGCCCTGTGGATAACTCTGTGGAGAGGCTGCGGAACACGCCGGAACGCTGTGTGGAGAACTGTGGACGAGCCTGTGGAAAAAGTGGCGTGCGAACACACTTTCGACCACTTGACCTGGGGTTTTCTGTTGCACACCGTGTGTGGAAAAGTGGGATTCAAGTACCCCTTGAAGGTTCCGATTTGACACGTTTCCACTGTGTAAAACGACTTGACAAGCACCCCTCCTGTGGGAAGAGTTCTCGGCCTGTTCCCAGCCAGCGTGACCCCGTCTGAACCGTAACCAGCCAGCCCGAGTCGAGCCGCGCCTCCAGGCCCGTGACCATGTCGGCGACAGCCGTAGGACAAGCCGCGCGACCGCCCCCGGAACGCAACGACGGGCGGGCCTCCCGGAGGAGACCCGCCCGTCGTGGAGCGGAACGTCAGTGCTACTTGGCAGCGACGACCTTGAGCGAGATCACGGCAGTGATGTCCTCGCGCAGGCGCACGGTGGCCTCGTGGTCACCGACGGTCTTGATGGTCGCGGGGACCTCGACCTTGCGCTTGTCGAGCGAGCCGACGCCCTGCGCCTGGACGGCGTCAGCGACGTCGCCCGGACGGACGGAGCCGAACAGACGACCGTCCTTGCCGGCCTTGACCGACAGGGTGATGGTCGCGTTCTCGAGCTTCATCTTGAGGTCCTGTGCCTCTTCGATGGTGGCGAGCTCGCGCGCGGTACGCGCGGCACGGATCGACTCGACCTGCTTCTCGCCGCCCTTGGACCACGCGACAGCGAAGCCCTGGGGGATGAGGTAGTTGCGGGCGTAGCCGTTCTTGACGTCGACGACGTCACCAGCGGAACCGAGGCCGGAGACCTCGTGGGTGAGGATGAGCTTCGACATGTGTCGACCTCCGATCAGCGGCCGGAGCCGGCGTAGGGGAGGAGCGCCATCTCACGGGCGTTCTTCACGGCACGGGCGATGAGGCGCTGCTCCTGGACGGAGACGCCGGTGATGCGACGGGCGCGGATCTTTCCACGCTCCGAGATGAACTTGCGAAGGGTCGCAACGTCCTTGTAGTCGATGACGCCGACCTTGATCGACTTCGCGGGAGCAGCGTTCTTGCCGCCCTTGCCGCGAGGCTTCCGGCGGTCGCCGGTGCTCTTTCCAGCCATAGTGATTTGTCCTTAGAAGAAAAGTTGTGTGTCCGTCGGAACGCTGAGGATCAGAACGGAGTCTCGTCGTCGAAGTTGCCGCCGGGGGTGCTCCACACGTCGTTCGACTGTGCGTTGCCGCCACCCTGCTGGCCACCCTGGGGAGACCAGGGCGCGTCCGACTGACCGCCACCGTTGTTGTTCCAGTTGCCGCCGCCGTTGCCCGCGGGGGCGCTGGCGCCGCCGCCGACCTGGCCACGACCGCCGCCACTGCCACCCGCTGCACGGGTGATCTGTGCGGTCGCGTAGCGGAGCGACGGGCCGATCTCGTCGACCTCGAGCTCGATGCTCGTGCGCTGCTGGCCCTCACGGTCCTGGTAGGAACGCTGACGCAGACGACCCTGCGCGATGACGCGCGAGCCCTTCGTCAGCGACCCCGCCACGTGCTCGGCGAACTCGCGCCACACACTCGCGCGGAGGAACAGCGCATCGCCGTCCTTCCACTCGTTCGCCTGACGGTCGAACGTGCGAGGGGTCGACGCGATGGTGAAGTTCGCCACGGCGAGCCCGTTCTGCGTGTACCGCAGCTCGGGGTCCGCGGTGAGGTTGCCCACCACCGTGATGACGGTTTCGCCGGCCACGGGTTACTCGGCGCTCGCGGTCGCGGTTGCGGAGGCGTTGGCGGCCTTGCGGGCCGCGCGAGCCTCGTCACGCTGCTTCTGGGCGGCGACCTGCGCGATGCCCTCTTCAGCGCGGAGGACCTTCGTGCGGAGCACGGCCTCGGAGAGACCGAGCTGACGGTCGAGCTCCTTGGCGGCCTCGGGCGACGACGTGAAGTCGACGACGGCGTAGATGCCCTCGGACTTCTTCGCGATCTCGTAAGCGAGCCGGCGACGGCCCCAGACGTCCACGTTGTCGACGGTGCCACCCGCGTTGCGGATCACGGCCAGGAACTTGTCCAGGCTGGGAGCGACGGTGCGCTCATCGATCTCGGGGTCGAGGATCGCCATCAGTTCGTACTGGTGCATGCGGAACCCACCTCCTCTGGTCTCAGCGGCCCCGGGCGGTTCCCGGGGCAGGAGGGTTGATGCATGTGCCCGAGACCACGCAGGTGCGCGAGGGGCAACCTGGGTAGCCTACCGGACTGCCTGGAGGCGCGCCACCGGCCTGAGGAGAACGGTCCCGCCCGTCAGGCGGTCGCGTCGCAGGCGCTGGTCTCTCAGGCGCTGGCGTCGCCTCGGGCGCTCCACCACTCGCGCAGGCGCTCCTCGGCCGTCTCCGACCCGAGGGGTCCTTCGTCCATCCGGGCCTCGAGCAGGAACCGGTAGGCCTCGCCCACGGCACGCCCCGGCGGGATGTCGAGGATCCGCATGATGTCGTCACCGGTCAGGTCCGGACGGATCGACTCCAGTTCCTCCTGCTCGGAGAGGGTCTTGATGCGGTCCTCGAGGTCGTCGTAGGCGAACGCCAGCCGGTCGGCCTTGCGGCGGTTGCGGGTGGTGACGTCCGAACGGGTGAGCTCGTGCAGCCGTTCGAGCTGGGGTCCGGCGTCGCGGACGTAGCGGCGGACGGCGGAGTCGGTCCAGGCGCCCTCGGTGTACCCGAAGAAGCGCAGGTGCAGCTCGATCAGGCGGGAGACCGCGGCGATGGTGTCGTTGTCGAAGCGGAGCGCACGGAGTCGCTTCTTCGCCATCTTCGAACCGACCAGGTCGTGGTGGTGGAAGCTCACGGCGCCGCCGGGCTCGAGCTTGCGCGTCGCGGGCTTGCCGATGTCGTGCAGCAGCGCCGCGAGCCGGAGCACGGTGTCCGGGGGATCCCCGGCGTGCCGCTCGGCCTCGTACCCGATGGCCTGCTCGAGCACGGTGAGCGAGTGCTCGTAGACGTCCTTGTGGTGGTGGTGCTCGTCGACCTCGAGCCGCATCTCGGGCAGTTCCGGCAGGAACCGCTCGGCGAGGCCGGTGTCGACGAGCAGCCGGAGGCCGGGGACCGGATCGTCCGTGTTGAGCAGCTTGACGAGCTCGTCGCGGACCCGCTCGGCGGACACGATGTCGATCGACGCGACGAGCTCCTGCATCGCGGCCCGCACGTCGTCGTCGACGGTGAAGCCGAGCTGGGAGGTGAACCGTGCGGCGCGCATCATCCGCAGGGGGTCGTCGCGGAACGAGACGACCGCGGTCTGGGGCGTCCGGAGCCGTGCGGCGAGCAGGTCCTCGACGCCGCCGTGCACGTCGACGAGCTCGCGGGCCGGCAGTCGCAGGGCCATCGCGTTGACGGTGAAGTCGCGACGGAGCAGGTCGTCCTCGATGGTGTCGCCGAACGCGACCTCGGGCTTGCGGGTCTCGCCGTCGTAGACGTCGCTGCGGTACGTGGTGATCTCGACCTGTTCGCCGGCGACCCGTGCGGCGATGGTGCCGAACTGGCGACCGACGTCCCACGTGGCGCTCGCGATGGGCTCGACGATCCGCAGGATGTCGTCCGGTCGGGCGTCGGTGGTGAAGTCCAGATCGGTCACCGGACGGCCGAGGAACGCGTCACGGACGGGGCCGCCGACGAGGGCGAGTTCGTGTCCGGCGTCGGCGAAGGCCCGAGCGAGGAGGTCGACGGGCTCGGTGGTGGCGAGTGCGTCGAGTCGTTCGACGGCCTGGGCAACGGACTGCATGACGGTGCTCATCCTCCCAGATCGAGGCCCCGAGTTCTCCACAAGCCGCGCGCGCACGGGACCTGTTCATGGTCGCGCCTCATACACTCGTGCTCGGCCCGAACCGACCCCGTGGCCCGCTCCCCGTATGCAGATGCTCCGCACCACGCTCGCCGCAGCCGCGTCGACCCTCGTCGCGCTCGGCCTGGTCGTCGCGCCCGTCACCTTCGATCACGCCTCGGCGTCCACGGCATCAGCCGCCAAGAGCCAGGTGGCCGATCCCGCCGCCGCCGACGCGGGCAAGGCGACCATCTCCATCGCCCCGGCGAACCGAGGCGTCGTCCAACGCGACCAGGACCTCACCCTCTCGGTCACCGTCACGAACGACACCGACGCGGCCCTGCCCGCCGGCACCGCCGAGTTCGACATCTTCCGCTCGGTGAGCACCCGCGACGTGTTGGCGAGCTGGCTGAGCGACACCACCACGACCGGTTACCTCGGCGCCCCGATGGACTCGGTCGACATCCCGGCGATCCCGGCGCACCGTTCGGTCACCATCGACTCGGTCGACATCGTCTCCGGCAACGTGGCGCTCGGCGGGTACTCCTCGTTCGGTGCCCGACGCATCGCTGCCGAGTACACGGCGGGCGACGCCTTCGCCGTGGACCGCTCCGCGATCACCTGGTACCCGGACTTCGAACAGGCCCCGGTCAGCGTCTCCGTCGCGATGCCGGTCACGGTGCCCAAGTCGACCGACGGCGTCCTCACCGCCCCGGTGCTGGCCGCCGCGACCTCGGTGGACGGCACCCTCACGCAACAGCTCGACGCGGCCGAGGACCACAACGTCGCCGTGGCCGTCGACCCGCGGATCATCGCCTCGATCCGGCTCCTCGGCGACAACGCCCCGTCGAGCGCGACCACCTGGCTGCAGCGTCTCGAAGCACTGCGCAACGAGACCTTCGCACTGTCCTACGCCGACGCTGACGTCACCGGCCTCCGCCAGGCCGGGTCCGACGGCATCCTGTCGCCGATCTCCCTCGACCAGTCCGTCGACTCCGAGAACTTCCCCGGCGCCGAGACCCCGGCCCCGACACCGACGGCCACGCCGGGGCAGACCTCGTCCCCGGCACCCACCGAGACCTCGACCGACGGCGCCACGACCGGCGACGCCGCCGACCAGGCGCAGGAGACGCTGCCGACCACGGAGTCCCTGCTCGACTTCCCGTACTCGATGGACTCGATCGCCTGGCCGACCGAAGGCACCGTGTCCTCCGCCGACCTGCCCGCCCTCGAGCGTGCCGGCACGAAGACCACCATCGTCTCGAGCGGCAACACCTCGGCCGGCGCGGACACCACCATCACGGCGTCCGAGAAGATCGGCGACGACCACGTGCTCGTCTCCGACCAGTCGATGTCGTCGATGCTCCGCCGAGCCGCGGCCGCCACCGACCGGCAGACCTTCTCGTCGGCGATGTCCGAGCTCACCGCGACGCTGGCCACCTCGGCCCGTGCAGCGACCGCCACGGGCCCGATCCTGCTCACCCTCGGGCGCGAGTGGCCGTCCGACTCCACGCGGCTCAGCCAGGCGCTGGACGCCCTCGAGAGCACCGCCTGGGTCGCCCCGGCCGACCTCTCCACCGCTTCGAAGGCCGTCGCCGGGTCGCTCACGCTCGCCAGCGCGTCCACCGGCGAGGCCCGCATCGACCAGCTCCGGCGACTCGTGCGCGGAGAACAGGGACTCTCCGCGTTCGCGACGATCCTCGACGACCCGAACCAGCTGACCGCCCCGGCCCGGCTCCGTCTGCTCGCGCTCGCCTCGAACGCGTGGCGCGACGACGACCAGGGCCTCGCCGCCGCGGTCGAGGCCCGCACGGCCGCCTGGGCGAAGACCACCACCGAGGTCGGCATCGTCGACTCGAGCAGCCTCACCCTGCTCGGCGACCGGTCATCCCTGCCGGTGTCCATCCGCAACAGCTCCGACTACCCGGTCACGGTGCACCTGTCCGTGCAGCCGTCCAACTCGGCGCTGCGGGTGGTCCGCAACGACATCGTCGTCGAGATCCAGCCCGACTCCTCCACCCGTGCCACCGTCCCCGTGCAGTCGGTCGCGAACGGCAAGGTCGAGCTGACGATGTCGCTCTCGAGCCCGACCGGCGTCGCCGTGGCCCAGCCCGCGACCGTCGAGCTGAACGTGCAGGCCCAGTGGGAGACGGTCATCACCGCGGTCGCCGCGATCGCCCTGCTCGGCATCTTCGGCTTCGGCATCTTCCGCAGCATCCGCAAGCGCATCCGCCGCCGCAACGGCGAGCTCGACGAGGACGACGACGACGACCCGAACCGCCCCCTGGCGGTCCAGCCGACGGTCGGGGGCGCGCAGGCGGCCGCCACCCGGCCTGGAGGCACGGATCACCCCTCCGGAGCGGCCCCCGCACCCAGCGTGGCCGCGTCCACTGCCGCCGTGGCGACCGCAGCGCCGGCCGCTGCGCCGCCCGCGGCGGTGGACCAGGGCCCCCTGCACGACGCCATCGCGCGTGCCGGAGCCGAGCCGGGCCTCCCGTCCGACGCCGCACGCAGCACCGTCGCGGACGACCGCGACCCCGAGGAGCCGACCATCAGCGCCACCCAGCCGCAGTCCGACGTCGACGCCGAGCCGGTCGCCGAGCGCAGCCTCGGCCGGGCGAGCGCGATGCTCGCCGCCGGCACGATGGTGAGCCGCATCCTCGGTTTCGCGAAGACCTTCGTCCTGGCGTACGCGATCGGGCAGAACGCGAGCCCCTCGGCCAACGCGTTCGCCGTCGCGAACCAGCTGCCGAACAACATCTACGCACTGATCGCGGGCGGCCTGCTGTCGGCCGTGCTCATCCCGCAGATCGTCCGCGCGATGAAGGCCGGCACCGACGGCGGGCAGGCGTACGTCAACAAGATCGTGACCCTCGGTGGTTCCGTCTTCATCGTCATCACGATCGTGGCGACGGCACTCGCCCCGCTGCTGGTGCGGTTCTACACCAGCAACTCGGCGGACTCCGGTCCAGCCGCCACCGACCTCGCCGTCGCCTTCGCGTTCTGGTGCCTGCCGCAGATCCTCTTCTACGCCATGTACTCCCTGCTCGGCGAGGTCCTGAACGCGAAGCAGGTCTTCGGGCCGTTCACTTGGGCGCCGCTGCTCAACAACGTCATCGCCATCGCCGGGCTCATCGTGTTCATCGCCCTGTACGGCACCAGCGGCAGCGAACTCGACCAGTGGACGCCGGCGAAGATCGCACTCCTGGCCGGCAGCGCATCGCTCGGTGTCTTCGCCCAGTCTGCGTTCCTCCCGTTCTTCTGGAAGCGCGCCGGCCTGTCGTTCCGCCCCGACTTCCGCTGGCGCGGGGTGGGCCTCAAGTCGACGGGGACCGCCGCTGGCTGGCTCTTCGCGATGATCCTCGTCACCCAGATCGCCGGCATCGTGCAGTCACAGGTCGCGTGGCTCGGACGGGATGACGGTCCGGGCAACGCCGTGCTCGGCAACGCGTGGCTCATCTTCATGCTCCCGCACTCGATCATCACGGTCTCCATCGCGACGGCGTACTTCACCCGGATGAGCCACGACGCCGAACGCGGCGACCTCGGCGCGGTCCGCCGCAACCTGTCGCTGTCCCTGCGCATCGTCGGGCTCTTCACCGTCTTCGCCTCGGTCGCGCTGATCGTCGTCGCCGTCCCGTTCGGCCGCCTGTACGAGGGCACGTTCGAGAGCGCCCTGCAGGTCGGCGCCGTGCTCGTCGCCTACATGCCCGGACTCGTCCTGTTCAGCATGCTGTTCGTGATCCAGCGGGTCTTCTGGGCGATGCACGACCACCGGACGCCGTTCCTGATGCAGTGCATCCAGTCGGTGCTGTTCGTCATCGGCGCCCTTGCGGTGTCGACGTTCCCCACCTCGGTCATCGGCATCGGGGTCGCCGCCTGCACCACCATCGCGGGGTCGGCGCAGACGATCGTCGCACTCGTGCTCGTCCGCAAGCGGCTCGGCAGCATCGAGGGACCGGTCATCACCCGGTCGCACGTCCAGTTCGTGATCGCCGCGCTGATCTCGGGCGTCGTCGGGCTCCTCGTCGTGAACTTCTTCGGCGCGTTCTCAGAGGCCGGGTTCGCGATGTCCGACCGCACCGGTGCCCTCATCACGATCATCCTCACCGGCGCCGCGATGGTGGCCGTGTACTTCGGAGCCCTCGTCGTCGCGAAGAACGGTGAGATCGGCAACGCCGTCCGGATGCTCCGCAGCAAGCTCGGCCGCTGATCCCACCCGCGCACCACACGCTCACGGGTCGTGTGGAATGCCACGCCGGTACGATGGGTTGACCCGGTCAGACGCAACGGAAGGGCAATCAGGCATGCGCCAGCTCATCATCATCGGTTCCGGCCCGGCCGGGTTCACCGCCGGCATCTACGCAGCGCGCGCAGAGCTCAAGCCGCTCATCGTCGCCTCCAGTGTCGAGACGGGCGGTGAACTCACCAAGACGACCGAGGTCGAGAACTTCCCCGGCTTCCCCGAGGGGATCCAGGGCCCCGACCTCATGATCAAGATGCAGGAACAGGCCGAGAAGTTCGGTGCCGAGGTCCTGTACGACGACGCCGTCTCCGTCGACCTCACCGGCAAGGTCAAGAAGGTCACCGTCGGCTCCGGCGAGACGTACGAGGCCCTCGCGGTCATCTACGCCACCGGCTCTGCCTACCGTCACCTCGGCCTCCCCGACGAAGAGCGCCTGTCCGGCCACGGTGTCTCGTGGTGCGCGACCTGCGACGGCTTCTTCTTCCGACAGAAGAACATCGCCGTCGTCGGTGGCGGCGACTCCGCGATGGAAGAGGCGACGTTCCTCACCCGCTTCGCCGACAAGGTGACGGTCATCCACCGCAAGGACTCCCTGCGTGCGTCGAAGATCATGCAGGACCGTGCGATGAACGACCCGAAGATCGAGTTCGCCTGGAACAAGGAAGTCACCGGCATCACGGGTGACTCCGCGGTCGAGGGCGTCACGCTCAAGGACACCGTGACGGGCGAGGAGTCCGAGCTCGCGCTGGACGGCCTGTTCATCGCGATCGGCAACGACCCGCGCACGCACCTGATCCACGGCCAGATCGACATCGCGCCCGAGGGCACGATCGCCGTCCAGGGCCGCTCGTCGAAGACCAACCTGCCGGGTGTCTTCGCCGCCGGTGACGTCATCGACCCGACCTACCGCCAGGCCATCACGGCTGCGGGTTCGGGCACGGTCGCCGCGCTCGACGCCGAGAAGTACCTCGCCGAGCTCGACGACGCACTGACGGACGAGGCCGAGGGCGTCGCCCCGACCGAGCCCGCGATGGTCGACGTCATCGCCGCGCGGGCCTGACCCGCCTCGGAATACCACGACGGCATCGCCGTTGTACCCCCTGAACGACTTCTCGAAGGAGCACACATGTCCAACGCCAAGGCTGTCACCGACGCCACCTTCTCGGACGAGGTCCTCAAGTCCGACAAGACGATCCTCGTCGACTTCTGGGCCGAGTGGTGTGGCCCGTGTCGCGCGGTCTCGCCGATCCTCGACCAGATCGCCGAAGAGCACGCCGGCAAGATCGAGATCGTGAAGCTCAACGTGGACGACAACCCCCAGTCGGCCATGAACTACCAGATCACGTCGATCCCGGCGATGAAGGTCTTCAAGGGCGGCGAGGTCGTCAAGACCGTCATCGGCGCCAAGCCGAAGCCCGCGCTCGAGGCCGACCTCGCCGAGTTCCTCGCGTAGGTCGCCCCTCCCGAACGGCCCCGCTCTCCCCGGAGGGCGGGGCCGTTCTCGTCCGGAGCCACCGGATGACGATCGGCCCCGTCGCGGAACCCTGGTTCCCCGGGCCGATGTCGTAGTGTGGCGGGAATGTCCCACTGAACGGAGCACTCGATGACGAACGGCAACAGCCTCGACCCCTGGTACGACTCCTACGCCCAGCGCACCGCCGGGCTGAGCGCCTCCGAGGTCCGAGCCCTGTTCGCCGTCGCCTCGCGGCCCGAAGTGGTCTCGCTGGCCGGCGGCATGCCGTTCGTCTCCGCGCTCCCCAGAGAGCTCGTCACGGGCTCCCTGGACCGTGTCATGACCGAGCACTCCGCCATGGCCCTCCAGTACGGCGGTGGACAGGGCCTGCGGTCCCTCCGCGAGCACATCGTGGACGTCATGAGCCTCGAGGGCATCCGTGCCAGCGCCGAGGACGTCGTGGTCACCACGGGCTCGCAGCACGCCCTCGACCTCGTCACCCGGCTGTTCATCGATCCGGGTGACGTCGTGCTCGCCGAGTCGCCGTCCTACGTCGGCGCGATCGGCGTCTTCCGGTCGTACCAGGCCGAGACGGTGCACGTGACGACGGACGAGCTCGGTCTCGTCCCCGAGGCGCTGCGCGAGGCGATCGCGAACCTCCGCACCCAGGGCAAGCGGATCAAGTTCCTCTACACGATCCCGAACTTCCACAACCCGGCCGGCGTGACGATGAGTCGCGAGCGCCGCATCGAGGTGCTCGACATCTGCCGGTCGAACAACATCCTCGTGCTCGAGGACAACCCGTACGGGCTCCTCTGGTTCGACGAGCCGGCGCCGCAGGCGATCCGATCGATCGACGAAGAGGGCGTGGTGTACCTCGGCTCCTTCTCGAAGACCCTCGCACCGGGCTTCCGCGTCGGCTGGGCCCTCGCACCCCACGCCATCCGCGAGAAGCTCGTGCTCGCCAACGAGTCGGCCGTGCTCGCGCCGAACTCCTTCGGCCAGTACGTCGTGAACGCGTACCTCGACGCGGCGGACTGGAAGGGCCAGGTCGACACCTTCCGGGGCATCTACGCCGAGCGCCGTGACGCCATGCTGTCCGCGCTGGGGGAGTTCCTTCCCGACCTGTCCTGGACCAAGCCGAACGGTGGCTTCTTCGTGTGGCTCACCCTCCCCGAGTCCCTCGACTCCAAGGGCATGCTGCCGCGCGCGGTCAAGGAGCTCGTGGCGTACACCCCGGGGACGGCCTTCTACGCCGACGGACGCGGAGGCGGACACATCCGTCTGTCGTTCTGCTACCCCACCCCGGAGCAGATCCGCGTGGGGGTCAAGCGCCTGGCCAACGTCGTCAACGACGAACTCGAACTGATCGAGACGTTCGGCCCGACGACCCGACCGAACACCGTGGTCCGCCAGACGTCGTCGGTCAGCGCACCGCCGCCGAACATCTCCTGATCAGCGCTTTTCCTCAGTGCTGCTCGCACAGCACCGCAGTTCCACACCGGAGGACCCCGCAATGGCCGAGCTCACCCGTCGTCACGTCGTCGTCGTAGCCGGAGGCATCTCGCACGAGCGCGACGTCTCCCTCCGCTCCGGCCGGCGGGTCGCCGACTCACTGACCGGCTACGGCTGGCACGTTGACCTGCGCGACGCTGACGCGATGCTCCTGCCGGCTCTCGCCAATTCACGCCCGGACGTCGTGTGGCCGGCACTGCACGGCGCCTCCGGTGAAGACGGGGCCCTGCGGGGCATCCTGGAGGCCGTGGACATCCCGTTCGTCGGCTCACGTTCGACGTCGGCCCGGTTGGCATGGGACAAGCCCACGGCGTCAGCGTTGGTCGCCCGCGCCGGCGTCCGCACCCCTCGTTCTGTGACGCTCTCCCACGACGTCTTCCGTGAGCTCGGTGCCGTCGGTGTCCTCGAGGCCATCGCGACGGAGCACCCGGTGCCGCTCGCGGTAAAGCCGGCGCGAGGCGGGAGTGCACAGGGCGTCACCCTGGTCGACGACGTCAAGGACCTGCCCCGGGCCATGGTGACGGCGTACACGTACTGCGACGACGTCGTGGTCGAGCAGCTCATCCGCGGCACCGAGGTCGCCGTGGGGATCATCGACACCGGAGACGGCCCCGTGGCGCTCTCCGCCGTGGAGATCGTGCCGCGGAACGGGATCTACGGGTTCGAGGCTCGCTACAACGCGGGGGAGACGACCTTCTACACGCCCGCGCGGCTCTCGGACGAGTTCGCCGGAGCAGCCGCGGAGGCTGCGGTCGCCGCGCACGCAGCTCTGGGACTCCGCCACCTGTCCCGTGTCGACCTGATCATCGACGGGGCGGGGACGCCCTGGTTCCTCGAGGCGAACGTCCTCCCCGGGCTCACTGAGACGTCACTGCTGCCGCAGGCGCTGTCGGCTTCCGGTTTCGATCTCGGCTGGACCTACGCCGAGCTCGCCGAGCAGGCGATCCGCGACCACCGCGCCTGACCCTGCAGCCGATGTTCCACGTGGAACACCGGCACATCGTGTCCCGCCTGCTCTGTCGGCGAGCTTCGATGTTCCACGTGGAACGTCGCTTCACTCGCCGAGGCGTTGGGTGTCGAGCAGACGGGCGCTCGGCGCGTCCGCCACGTTCCACCGGAACAGCACCAGGTGCCAGAGGCCCGGGCTCTTCCGCGAAGGGTCGATCAAGCCGTCGGCACCGACTTCGATGAGGCGGTCACGCACCGTCGATGACCGAGGCGTCCTGCCGGTCTCGGGGATCGTCCGCCAAGGAGACAAGGCGTCCCCGAGGTCGATGCCGACTGCCTTCACGGCGCTCACATCGCGCAGGTCGACGATGCCGGACGCTTCGACGTCGATCGCGACGATGTCCACCGCCTCGGGCTGGACGTCATTGTGGGCGATCATCGCGGAAGCTCGGGTCAGCGGCCCGGTAGAACGTCCCTCGGACCGATGGCATCAAGGGGGAGCCGTCGTTGGTCACGACACCACCTCTCACCTGACGGAGACTGCGGTCACGGCTGTGGCATCCATGACCGAGCGTGCTGGGGCGCCGCTGGAGCCGCCGAAACGACATACCCATGTCCGCGGCCAGCCTGGCGGTTACAGGGGCTCAAAACGCCGCACACGGCCGCACGGCGATGGGTTCAGCCCTCGAGGTCCTGCACTCCGAGTTCGCCGAGGATCCGGTTGAGGTCGTCGCCGTTCGCGAAGTCGATCGTGACCGAACTCTTGCGAGCACCGACCGCGATCTTCACCCGCGTGTTCAGGCGATCACCGAGCCGTTCAGCGAGATCGTTGAAGTGTGCCTGGCGCTTGGATGGCTCGGCCTTCGGCTTCGCCGGCGGCGTCTTCGCGGAGAGTTGCTGGGCGATCGCCTCAGCAGCACGGACGGACAGGTCCTCGTTGACGATCTTCTCGGCCAGGTACTCCATCGCCTCCGCGTCCGGAGCGGCGAGGATGGCACGAGCATGTCCGGCAGAGAGCACGCCTGCAGCCACCCGCCGTTGCACGGGGGAGGGGAGCCGCAGGAGTCGGATCGTGTTCGTGATCTGCGGGCGCGATCGACCGATGCGCTGCCCGAGCTGTTCCTGGGTGATCCCGAAGTCCGCGAGGAGCTGCTGGTACGCCGACGCCTCCTCGAGTGGGTTGAGCTGCGCACGGTGGAGGTTCTCCAGCAGTGCATCACGCAGCATCGCGTCGTCGGGGGTGTCCTTCACGATCGCCGGGATCGTGCTCAGGCCGAGTTCCTTCGTGGCACGCAGACGACGCTCACCCATGATGAGCTCGTACTGGGGCTCGGTACCCGTCGCGCCGGGGATGGGCCGAACGACGATGGGCTGCAGCACGCCGATCTCACGGATCGAGTGGACGAGTTCCTGGAGCTCCTCCTCGCGGAACTCCTTCCGCGGCTGCTGCGCGTTGGGGATCACGTCCAGCGGGTTGAGGTTGGCAAGTCGTGCTCCCGGCACGGCCACCAGCTCGTCTGCCGTCGGTGCGGACGCCGGCGAGCCTCCGGTCGGGAAGAACACGTCGACGGGACGGTCCTGCTGATCGGTCGCTGTCGGGATCAGGGCGCCGATGCCTCGGCCGAGCCCGGTTCGCTTCGGTGCCATCAGTGCTTCGCTCCTCGTGCTGCGATCTCGGCGGCCGCTTCCAGGTAGGACAGCGACCCGGTGGAGTTCACGTCGTAGGCGACGACACTCTGGCCGTAGCTCGGTGCTTCGCTCACTCGGACGGAGCGGGGGATCATGGCCTTGAGCACCTGATCGCCGAAGTGCTCACGGACGTCGTTCGCCACCTGGTTCGACAGGTTCGTCCGGCTGTCGTACATGGTCAGCAGGATCGTCGAGACCCGGAGGTTCGGGTTGAGGTGCCGTTCGATCAGTTCGATGTTCCGCAGCAGCTGGCTCAGTCCCTCGAGCGCGTAGTACTCGCACTGGATCGGGATGAGTACCTCTTGTGCGGCAACGAAGGCGTTGATCGTCAGGAGGCCCAGCGACGGCGGGCAGTCGATGAAGACGTAGTGGTAGGGCTCATCCAGCGACTGCAGGTACATGTCGAGGGCGGTCCGAAGGCGCTGCTCACGGGCCACCAGTGACACGAGTTCGATCTCGGCGCCCGCAAGGTGGATGGTGGCCGGCACACACCAGAGCGTGTCCGACTCGGGGGAGGCCTGCACGGTGTCGGCCATCGGTGCCTCATCGACGATCACGTCGTAGATGCTTGCGACCTCCGCCTGGTGGTCCACGCCGAGCGCCGTCGAAGCGTTGCCCTGCGGGTCGAGGTCGATCACCAGCACCCGAGCGCCGCCATGCGCGAGACCAGCGGCCAGGTTCACCGTCGTCGTCGTCTTGCCGACGCCACCCTTCTGGTTCGAGACGGTGATGATCCGTGTCTCAGAAGGCAGCGGGAACTGCTGCGTGGCGATCGCGCGCCGGCGACGGTTCAGGTCGGCGATCTCGCGAGCGAGCGGTGTCGACGCGTCGTAGTCGGTCGATGAACTCAACGAGTGCCTCTTCCCCGGTTCGATGTTTCACGTGGAACGCGGAGCCACTGGCGGCCGGAGGTCCCGGCCCGAGCCGCAGCGTCAGTCAACTGTAGCCCGGAAGACGCGGGTGGTCTCGTCGACCACACCTTCTCCGAGCTCGAGCACCTCGACATCAGAGAGGCGCTTCCGGAGGATGACCTTTCGGGCCTTCTCGATCTCTTCGTCGACCCGCGCACCCTTCATCAGGATGAGCTGCCCGCCCGAGCGCACCAGCGGCACGGTGAGCGGGATGAGCTTCGACAGGGCACTCACGGCCCGTGCGGTGACCTGGTCGACGACGACGTCGTCCGCGACGTCCTCAGCACGGCCGCGGAGTACCGTGACGTTCTGCAGGCCGAGACGATCGGATTCGGCACGAAGCCAATCCGTCCGGCGCTCCATCGGCTCGATGAGAACGAACTCGACGTCCGGACGGGCGATCGCGAGCACGAGACCCGGCAACCCTGCACCCGAGCCGACGTCGGCAACGCGACCACGGGCCTCCAGGAGCGGCGCCAGCAGCGCAGAATTGAGGATGTGTCGTGTCCACAAGCGCGGAAGCTCAAGCGGGCCGATCAGGCCCAGCTCCTCACCCCGTCGCGCAAGTTCGTTCGTGAACGAGCGCGCACCCTCGATCTGGTCACCGAAGAGTGCTGCAGCCGCCGCGGGCTCAGCCTCGAGCACCGGCGCTGCCTCGGTCGGGACGGGTGCGTCCGTCATCGGGTGACGACCGTGTGGCGGTCCCGACCCTCACCCTCGGATTCCGAGTGGAAGCCCTTCTCAGCGACCAGGTCGTGCACGAGCTTGCGCTCGTAGGACGACATCGGGGGGAGCGCAGCCGACGACGAACCAGCTTCGATCCGCTCGACGGCGGTGTCCACGAGCCGCTGCAGCTCGTCAGCACGGGCGTCCCGCGAGCCACCGACGTCGAGGATCAGCCGGCTGAACTCGCCGGTCTCGGCCTGCACGGCGATCCGGGTCAGCTCCTGCAGCGCCGTCACGGTGTCGGGCTTCGACAGCACGCGGAGTGCCTCGCCGTCATCGGTGACCGACAGGTACACGCGACCGGCGCGTTCCTCGATCTCGATGTCGCCGTCGAGGTCGCAGATGTCGAGGAGCTCCTCGATGTAGTCCGCTGCGATGTCCGCTTCGTCGCGGGCGTCCTCGATCTCGGTGTCCGTCGCCTGGACGGCGGCTGCGGTGTCCTGCTCGGTCACTTACTTCTTCCCGTTCTTCTTCTGGCGCTGCTTGCCGACCGGCTGCTGACGCTGGGTGGTGACGCGCACGGGCTCGATCTCCGTTGCACCGGCGCCGGCACCGGCCTCGGCGAGTACCGGGGTGGCGGTCCCGCGACGCTGTGCCTTCTTGGCCAAGCGGGCTTCACGAGCCAGTGCTGCTTCGGAGCCGGGCGTCGGCATGCTGCGGATGACGAAGTACTGCTGCGCCATCGTCCAGAGGTTCGAGGCCAGCCAGTAGAACATGACGCCGAGGGGGAAGCTCAGACCCGAGATCACGAAGACCAGCGGGAGGATGTACAGCATCATCTTCTGCTGGCGGTACATCGGAGACTCCTTGGTCTCCGGCGACATGTTCTTCGCGACGAGCTGCAGCTGCGTGATGAACTGCGACGCCGTCATCACGACGATCATGAAGCCCGCGATCGCACGGACCTCCCACCCGGAGGCGTTCGTGAACGTCTCGTGCAGGGGAGCGCCGAACAGGGCCGCGTTGCCGAACGACGCCGCGAGGTCGTTCGTCAGCAGGCCGATGCCCGTCTTGTTGATCTGAGCCTCGTGCAGCACCGAGTACAGCGAGAAGAAGATCGGCATCTGCAGCAGCAGCGGCAGGCAGGAGCTGAGCGGGTTGGTCCCGGTCTCCTTGTAGAGCGCCATCGTCTCGCGGCTCATGGCCTCACGCGAGAACTGGTCCTTCTTGCCCTTGTACTTGTCCTGGATCTTCTTCAGCTGCGGCGCGACCTCGAGCATGCGGCGCTGCGACTTGATCTGCCGGACGAAGATCGGGATCAACGCCGCGCGGACGACGAACGTCAGGAAGATGATCGAGAGCACCCACGTGATGCCCTCGTTCGGGTCCATGCCGAGGTTCTCGAAGATCCAGTGGAAGCCGACGAGGATGGCCGAGACCACCCATTTGAGCGGCCAGAGGATCGTTCCGATGATGTCCATGGGGACGGCTACGCCTTTCGAGTGCGCTGGGGGAGCAGGACCGGCCGAACCGTTCCGACCGCGGGGTGCGGCTGCTGCGGGATCGGCGCGAGGACGAACCCGAACCGGTTGACGACGAACGGGTGACGGCGTTCCTTGACGTCGTCGATGCCGCCAGCAGCCCAGGGGTTGCAACGGGCGATGCGCCAGGCGCCCATGGCGGATCCGCGCACGACGCCGTACTGCTGGATCGCCTCGAGGGCGTACCGGGAGCACGACGGGTGGTAGCGGCAGACGTTGCCGTACAGCGGGGAGATCACAGCACGGTAGGCCCGGAGCACGACGACGCACGCGTTGCGTGGGAGCAACGCGATGACCCAGGCAAGCCGGGTCCACAGAGTGCGGTTCATGCTGCCTTCTCCACCCCGCGCGCGAAGGAGCGCGTGACGTCTTCGAGCAGGGTAGGCCATCCGGCCTGCGATGCGGCTGGCAGTACACGGACCACCACGTCGAAGCCCTGAGGGCACTCGACGAGCAGGTCGTGCGCGATCGCCTTGAGCCGCCGCCTGATCAGGTTCCGGGTCACGGCGTTGCCCACCGTCTTCGCGACGATGAAGCCGAACCGCGTCGGTCCGTTGCGATCCGCCGGCTGACGGACCACGGACACGACGACGTGCGCCGTGGCGCTCTTGCGACCACGACGCACGACGTTCCGGTAGTCATCCCCGCGCACGATGCGGTTGGCGTTGGCCAACACTGCGACGCCGGGGTCAGACCGAGGACCGGATCAGGCGATGAGCCTGATCAGGCCGAGAGCTCGGTACGGCCCTTGGCGCGACGCGCCGACAGGATGGCGCGGCCGGCACGCGTCCGCATGCGGAGGCGGAAGCCGTGCTTCTTGGCGCGGCGGCGGTTGTTCGGCTGGAAGGTGCGCTTGCTCATGATGTTCTCCACACGGCTGCTCGCGGCGAGCCGTCACGTATGTGTAGCCGTCCGGGTGTCGAACGACGCAGATGGGCGCGACCAAAGGGCCGCAGTCAACTGGTTAACGGTACGTGACAGCGGCGAGCAGGTCAAACCCCGCTCGGAGCGGTCGCGCCGTCGCCGCCGGGTCCGGCGCCCCTCGAGCCCATTCTCCACATTGGGGACAACTTCCGTTCGGTGGGACTCGGTCCGGTCCTTTACAGTGGTGTGATCGATCCCCCCGATGGCCGGTACGACAGGGAAGTACTCCTGTCGGACGGCTCGAGGTGGTCGTGGACAACACTGTGGACAACCCTGTGGGAACCTCCGCGGCAACGAGGCGTCGACGAAGCCCCCGGAGCCACCGACGATCCGCCGGCGACGACCTGGTCCCGAGTGCGGTCGCCGAGGACGCCACGGCATGTCCGACCCCGCAGGACGCACCCTCGTCCGGCAGCGAACGCACGACACGACCCCTGGAGACGAGCGCGACATGACGATGCCGGCCGACCCCGTCGAGGACCTCTGGTCATCCGTACTCGGACTCCTCGCCGAGGACCCCCGCATCACGCCGCAGCTCCACGGGTTCCTGAACCTCGTCGAGCCGAAGGGCGTGCTCGCCGGCACCCTGTACCTCGAGGTACCGAACGACCTGACCCGGGGCATGCTCGAACAGCGCATCCGCATACCGATCACCGAGGCGGTCGCGCGCATCGGTGACGACTCGGTCGCGAACTTCGCGATCACGGTCAACCCCGACATGGCCTCGGAGCCGCGGGTGGACCCGAACGTCCCCGAGTACGCCGAGCCCGTGCAGGAAGCCGTCGAGCAGAGTGCCGCGCCGCGCCAGTACATCGAGGCGCCGTTCGTGCCGAGCCAGATCGACTCTCCCGGCACCAGCGGGCGCCCCGAGTCGCGACTCAACCCCAAGTACAACTTCGACAACTTCGTCATCGGGTCGTCGAACCGGTTCGCCCACGCCGCAGCGGTCGCAGTCGCCGAGGCACCGGCCAAGGCCTACAACCCGCTCTTCATCTACGGGGACTCGGGGCTGGGCAAGACCCACCTGCTCCACGCCATCGGGCACTACGCCGAGAGCCTCTACCCGGGGATCCGCGTCCGGTACGTGTCGAGCGAGGAGTTCACCAACGACTTCATCAACTCGATCGCGAACAACCGCTCGAACCAGTTCCAGCAGCGGTACCGCGACATCGACATCCTGCTGATCGACGACATCCAGTTCCTGCAGGGGAAGGACTCCACGCAGGAGGCCTTCTTCCACACGTTCAACACGCTGCACGACCACAACAAGCAGGTCGTCATCACGTCCGACGTCGCGCCGAAGCACCTGACCGGGTTCGAGGACCGGATGCGATCGCGCTTCGAGTGGGGCCTGATCACCGACGTGCAGGCACCCGAGCTCGAGACGCGCATCGCGATCCTCCGCAAGAAGGCACAGTCCGACCACCTGCAGGTGCCCGACGACATCCTCGAGTTCATGGCGTCGAAGGTGTCGAGCAACATCCGCGAGCTCGAGGGCACCCTGATCCGGGTCACCGCGTTCGCGAGCCTGAACCGGACGGCCGTGGACATGGCCCTGGTGCAGACGGTCCTCAAGGACCTGATCACCCTCGACGAGGACAACGTCGTCGCGCCGACGGACATCATCAACCACACCGCTGAGTACTTCAAACTCTCCGTCGACGACCTGTACGGGTCGTCCCGCTCCCAGGCGATCGCCACGGCACGACAGATCGCGATGTACCTGTGCCGCGAGCTGACGAGCCTGTCCCTGCCCAAGATCGGGCAGCTGTTCGGCAACCGCGACCACACCACCGTGATGTACGCGAACAAGAAGATCACCGAGCTGATGAAGGAGCGTCGGTCGATCTACAACCAGGTCACCGAGCTCACCAGCCGCATCAAGCAGGACCGCCGCTACCGCTGAGATCGGCCCGTTCCCGGCCCCATCCACCATCTGAGACGGTTCCATGGGCCGGAGTTCTCACAGTGTGGATAGCCTGTGGATAACTGTGGAGGACACGCCGCCCGGTTGTACACAGGTGGGGGGTCACCTGTGGAGACTGGGGATGGAAGTGGATAGATGAGATTCATTCATCCCGTTAACGCTCACACACCGCTCACAAGTCACAAGCGTGTAGTTCCCTACTGCGGAGCGGGATGCACAGGGTTATCCACAGTGTGCACAGGCGTTAACACCATTACTCCTGGTTAACGATCAATCTCTGCGGGACAACCTTGTGGACGGCGGGATGACAAGAAATCCGGCCCCCGTCCGCCTGTGCCAGAATGGGGCGGCCGGACAGTCCAAGCCGATCGACAGGGGTTCCAGCTGTGAAGTTCGAGGTCAACCGGGACGTCTTCTCCGAAGCCGTCTCCTTCGCAGTGAAGCTCCTCCCGCAGCGCACGACCCTCCCGATCCTCTCGGGCGTCCTGATCCACGCCGACGGAGATCGTCTGACGCTCTCGTCGTTCGACTACGAGGTGTCGGCGCAGACGTCCATCTCGGCCCAGATCGACGAGCCGGGCACGGTCCTGGTCTCCGGTCGACTGCTGAACGACATCGCGAGCCGACTGCCGAACGCCCCGGTGTCGTTCACCACCGAGGACGCCAAGATCTCCGTCTCCTGCGGTTCGGCGCACTTCACGCTGCTGTCCATGCCGGTCGAGGAGTACCCGACGCTGCCGGAGATCGGGCCTCAGACCGGTGTGATCCCCGGCGACGCGTTCTCCGAAGCGGTGTCCCAGGTCGCCGTCGCCGCAAGCCGCGACGACGTCACCCCCGTCATCACGGGCGTGCAGCTCGAGGTCGGCGACAACGACCTCTCCCTCATCGCCACGGACCGCTACCGCGTCGCCGTCCGCACCATCGCGTGGGACTCCGGCCGAGTCGGCTCAGACCCCCTGCACGCACTGGTCCCGGCCCGCACGCTGCAGGAGGTCGGCCGCACGTTCGGTTCGGCATCCACGGTGTCGGTGTCGATCAGCGGCAACTCCGACCGCGAGCTCATCGCGTTCCACGCCGACGACAAGACCGTGACGTCGTTGCTCATCAAGGGCAACTACCCGCCGGTCCGCCGGCTCTTCCCGGAGACCGTCAACGACCACGCGGTGATCAACACCGCGGAGCTCGTCGAAGCGGTCCGACGGGTCTCCCTCGTCCTGGAGCGCGAAGCGGCGCTCCGGTTCTCCTTCACGGTCGACGGGCTCACGCTCGAGGCGATCGGATCCGAACAAGCGCAGGCGTCAGAGTCGATCAGTGCGTTGTTGACCGGCGAGGAAACGGTGGTCTCGTTGAAGCCCGCCTTCCTCCTGGACGGACTGAACGCGGTGCACTCCGAGTTCGTCCGCATCTCCTTCACCAAGACGGAGAACCCCAACAAGCCGGGCCCGGTGCTGATCACCGGCCAGACTTCGCAAGAGGCCGCAGCGACCGATGGATACCGGTACCTGCTGCAGCCGAACCTGCTGCTGCGATAGGCGCAACAGGCAACCTGCGCTGGCGCACACCACCGGCAGCATCAGCGCGACGACGAACAGAAGAGGAAATCATGCACATCGGTCTTGTCGGCCTTGGTCGCATGGGCAACAACATGCGTGCCCGTCTCCGCAACGCAGGTATCGAGGTCACCGGGTACGACGCCAACCCCGCCGTCTCGGACGTCGCCGACCTCGGCGCCCTCGCCGCTGCCCTCCCGGAGGGCAAGCGTCTCGTGTGGGTCATGGTCCCGCACGGCAAGATCACCGACGACGTGATCACCGACCTGGCCGGCGTCCTCGGCGAGGGCGACCTGGTCATCGACGGTGGCAACTCGAAGTGGCTGGACGACACCACGCACGCCGAGCAGCTCGGTGCGCACGGCATCCGCTACATGGACGTCGGCGTCTCCGGTGGCGTCTGGGGCAAGGACAACGGCTACGGCCTCATGGTGGGCGGTGACGCCGCGGACGTCGAGTTCGCGATGCCCGTGTTCGACGCCCTGCGCCCCGAGGGTCCCCGCGAAGAAGGCTTCTCGCACGCCGGCCCGATCGGCGCCGGCCACTACGCGAAGATGGTCCACAACGGCATCGAGTACGCGATCATGCAGGCGTACGGCGAGGGCTACGAGCTCCTCGAGGCCAAGGACCTGATCACCGACGTCCCCGCCGTGTTCGCCGGCTGGCAGCGCGGAACGGTCGTCCGTTCCTGGCTGCTCGACCTGATGGTGCTCGCGCTGAACGAGGACCCGAAGCTCGACGAGCTCGAGGGCTACGTCGAGGACTCGGGCGAGGGCCGCTGGACGCTGGAAGAGGGCATCGAGCTCGCCGTGCCGATGCCGGCGCTCTCGGCGTCGATCTTCGCGCGCTTCGTCTCGCGTCAGGGCAGCGCCTCGCCGACGATGAAGGCCGTCGCGGCGCTCCGCAACCAGTTCGGCGGTCACGCCGTCAAGAAGTCCTAGGACTTCCCGGGGGAACCCGGACTCGGCCCGCGTGCACGTCGACCATCTCCAACTGACCGACTTCCGGAACTACCGGGAGGCGGACGTCGACCTCGCACGCGGGCCGAACCTGTTCGTCGGGCGCAACGGACAGGGCAAGACCAACCTGGTCGAGGCGATCGGGTACCTCTCCACGCTCGGCTCGCACCGCGTCCCCACCGACGCGGCCCTCGTCCGTCAGGGATGCGACGCCGCGATCGTCCGGGCACGGCTCGCCCACGAGGAACGCAGCATCCTCGCCGAGGTGCAGATCAACCGCACCGGCGCGAACCGTGCGCAGGTGAACCGCTCCGCGATCAAACCGCGCGAGCTGCCGCGCTACTGCACGAGCGTGCTCTTCGCGCCGGAGGACCTGGCGCTCGTCCGAGGCGAGCCGGCCGGTCGGCGCCGGATGCTCGACGAGCTGCTCGGCCAGATCGCGCCGCGGATGCAGGGCGTGCTCGCCGACTACGACCGCACGCTCCGCCAGCGGAACACCCTGCTCAAGTCAGCCCGTGCCACCGGCGCGAAGACGAACGCCCTGTCGACGCTCGACGTCTGGGACGACCGGCTCGTCGGACTCGGCGCCGAGATCGTCGCGGCACGTGACCACCTGACCCGGCGGCTCGCACCCTTCGTGGCCGAGGCCTACGCGACCGTCGCTGGCGAGCACCACGACGCCTCGATCACCGGTGTCCTGTCGATCCGTGGTGGCGACCCCGAGTCGGCGGCGGCCACCGATCCCGTCCTCGGGACCCCCGACGAGCCCGTCACGGTCGCGTCGGCGGCCGAGGCCTTCGCAGCCGCGCTCGAGCGACGTCGCCGGGACGAACTCGATCGCGGGCTCACCCTCGTGGGACCGCACCGGGACGACGTTCTCTTCCAGCTCAACGGGTTACCGGCCCGGGGGTACGCCAGTCACGGCGAATCGTGGTCCTTCGCGCTGGCCATCCAGCTCGCGAGCGCCTCGATCCTGCGTGCGGAGTCGAACCTCGGCGACCCGATCATCATCCTCGACGACGTCTTCGCCGAGCTCGACGAATCGCGTCGGGAGCGACTGGCGAACGCCGTCGCCGACTACGAGCAGGTGCTCATCACGGCCGCGGTGTTCGGCGACGTGCCCCCGAAGCTGGCGGCGCACACCGTGCGGATCGAGGCGGGCACGATCGTGACCGACGAGGCGGACGCGACCCGGGCCTCCAGTCCGGCGACGGACCGGACGGACGCCACCGACCCGACGGACGCCACCGGCACAACGGACCCGACCGGCACCCCCGACCCGACCCCCGCCGGAGCCGACGCCTGATGCCGAAGCCCCGCAAGCCCACCGAGCCCTCGCAGGTGTACCGGCACCTGCGCGCGGTGTTCGGCGACCCGTCCAAGCGCGGCACCGATGCCCGCCGCCGCCGTGCCCGCGAGTTCGACGCCGACACCGTGCCGTACGGGCGCGGCCGCGAGCCGAAGGGCCTCGCAGACATCGTCGGTTCGCTCGCCCAGGAGCTCGGCTGGACGGAACCCCTCGCCCGTTCCGAGCTCTTCGTGGACTGGCCGAGCGTGGTCGGCGAGGAGCTGGCGAAGCACTCCCGGCCGGTCACGATCGAGGACGGTGCACTGGTCATCCGGTGCGACTCGACGGCCTGGGCGACCCAGCTCCGACTCATGCGTGCGACGGTCACGACGACCATCGCGGAACGGCACCCGGAAGCCGGGGTCGAGTCGATCAGGGTTTCCGGCCCGGACGCCCCCACGTGGAAACGCGGCCCCAGGACGGTCCAGGGGCGCGGTCCTCGCGACACCTACGGTTGAGGCGACGAAATCATCCTGGAGTGCCAGAAAAGCCCGTCTGAGGGGCAGATGAGCCCTCGAAAGAGGGGGCTCTGCGGTAGACTGGGAGGTGCAGTGCGCGGGCGTTCCGCGCGCAGGCAGGAGCACGCTCGACATGGCAGCAGAATCTGAAGACGACCGGCAGAACCCGCTCGGCGCGGAGACCCCGCAGAGCGAACCGTCCTACGGCGCAGACCAGATTCAGGTGCTCGAGGGGCTCGAGGCCGTCCGCAAGCGCCCCGGTATGTACATCGGTTCGACGGGCCCCCGCGGTCTGCACCACCTGGTCCAGGAGATCGTCGACAACTCCGTCGACGAAGCCCTCGCCGGGTACTGCGACACCATCGACGTGAGCATCCGTGAAGACGGTGGCGTCCGCGTCGTCGACAACGGCCGTGGCATCCCGGTCGACGTCCACGCGGCCGAAGGGGTCTCGACCCTGCAGGTCGTCCTCACCGTCCTGCACGCCGGCGGCAAGTTCGGCGGTGGCGGCTACGCCGTCTCCGGTGGTCTGCACGGCGTCGGTTCGTCCGTCGTGAACGCGCTGAGCTCCGAGCTCGACGTCGAGGTCCGTCGGCAGGGCCACGTCTGGCGCCAGAGCTACACCGACGGTGTCCCCGTCGCGCCCGTCTCCCAGGACGAAGCGACGGACGAGACCGGCACGACGATCACGTTCTGGCCGAACGCCGAGATCTTCGAGTCCGTCGTCTTCGACTACGAGACCCTGCGCACCCGGTTCCAGCAGATGGCCTTCCTGAACAAGGGCCTGCGGATCAACCTGCGCGACGAGCGCACCCCGGAAGAAGGGGAAGAGGCGCGCAACGACACGTTCATGTACGAGCGCGGTCTCGCCGACTACGTCGAGTACATCAACGCGCAGAAGAAGGCCGACCTCGTCCACCCGGACGTCATCGGCTTCGAGTCCGAGGACCCGGAGCGCAAGATCGCGCTCGAGGTCGCGATGCAGTGGAACACCTCGTACCAGGAGAGCGTCCACACCTTCGCGAACACGATCAACACGCACGAGGGCGGCACCCACGAAGAGGGCTTCCGCGCCGCGCTCACGACCCTCGTCAACCGCTACGCGCGCGAGACGAAGATCATCAAGGAGAAGGACGACAACCTCACGGGTGACGACATCCGCGAGGGGCTGACGGCCGTCATCTCCGTGAAGCTCGGCGAGCCGCAGTTCGAGGGACAGACGAAGACCAAGCTCGGCAACACCGAGGCGAAGTCGTTCGTGCAGCGCGTCGTCGGCACCGAGCTGACCCACTGGTTCGAGAGCAACCCGACGCAGGCGCGCGACGTCGTCCGCAAGGCGATCCAGGCGTCGCAGGCACGTCTGGCCGCCCGCAAGGCGCGCGAGACCACCCGCCGCAAGGGGCTGCTCGAGTCGGGCGGCATGCCCGGCAAGCTGAAGGACTGCCAGTCGAAGGACCCGACGGTGTCGGAGATCTTCATGGTCGAGGGTGACTCCGCCGGTGGTTCCGCCGTGCAGGGCCGCAACCCGATGACCCAGGCGATCCTGCCCCTGCGCGGCAAGATCCTGAACGTCGAGAAGGCCCGGCTCGACCGCGCCCTCGCCAACCAGGAGATCCAGTCGATGATCACGGCGTTCGGTGCCGGCATCGGTGAGGACTTCGACCCGGACAAGGCCCGGTACCACAAGATCGTGCTGATGGCCGATGCCGACGTCGACGGCCAGCACATCACCACGCTGCTGCTCACGCTGCTGTTCCGCTACATGCGTCCGCTCATCGAGCACGGCTACGTGTACCTCGCGCAGCCGCCGCTGTACCGCCTGAAGTGGTCGAACTCGGCACACGAGTACGTCTTCAGCGACCGGGAGCGCGACGCCCTGATGCAGGCGGGCCTCGCAGCCGGCAAGCGCATCCCGAAGGACAACGGGATCCAGCGCTACAAGGGCCTCGGCGAGATGGACTACAAGGAGCTCTGGGACACCACGATGAACCCGGACACCCGCACGCTCCTGCAGGTCACGCTGGAGGACGCGGCTGCGGTGGACAGCGTCTTCTCGACGCTGATGGGTGAAGACGTCGACGCACGTCGCCAGTTCATCCAGCAGAACGCCAAGGACGTCCGCTTCCTCGACATCTAACGGCCAGGAGGCGCGGCGTGAGCCGCGTCGACCAGTCCTGACCACCTGTGGTCGCGCCCGGCGCGACCAACGGAACCACAGCCTCCAGGCTGTCCAGAAAGGGAACGAAGCCACATGGCTGACGACAACGAGAACGGCGCCGACGAGCTGCCCGAGATCGTCCACGGCGACAGCGGGGACATCGTCGTCTCCGGTGACCGCATCTCGCAGGTCGACCTGCAGCTCGAGATGCAGCGCTCGTACCTCGACTACGCGATGTCGGTCATCGTCGGTCGTGCCCTGCCGGAGGTCCGCGACGGCCTCAAGCCGGTGCACCGCCGTGTGATCTACGCGATGTTCGACGGCGGCTACCGCCCGGACCGTGCGTTCTCGAAGTGCTCCCGCGTCGTCGGTGACGTCATGGGCCAGTTCCACCCGCACGGTGACTCGGCGATCTACGACGCCCTCGTCCGCCTGGTGCAGCCGTGGTCGCTCCGGTACCCGCTCGCGCTCGGCCAGGGGAACTTCGGTTCGCCGGGCAACGACGGCGCCGCCGCCCCGCGGTACACCGAGACGAAGATGGCGCCCCTCGCGCTCGAGATGGTCCGCGACATCGACGAGGACACCGTCGACTTCCAGGACAACTACGACGGCCGCACCCAGGAGCCGGCGATCCTGCCGGCCCGGTTCCCGAACCTGCTCGTCAACGGCTCGGTCGGCATCGCGGTCGGCATGGCCACGAACATCCCTCCGCACAACCTGCGCGAGGTCGCCGAGGGTGCCAAGTGGGCGCTCGACAACCCCGACGCCACCCGCGAAGAGCTGCTCGCCGCGCTCATGCAGCGCATCAAGGGCCCGGACTTCCCGACCGGTGCGCAGGTGCTCGGCACCAAGGGCATCCAGGACGCCTACCGCACCGGCCGTGGCTCGATCACGATGCGTGCCGTCGTCTCGGTGGAGGAGATCCAGGGTCGCACCTGCCTCGTCGTCACCGAGCTGCCGTACCAGGTCAACCCGGACAACCTGGCGATCAAGATCGCCGAGCTCGTCAAGGACGGCAAGCTCGCCGGTGTCGCCGACATCCGTGACGAGACCTCCGGCCGCACCGGGCAGCGCCTGGTGATCGTGCTGAAGCGCGACGCCGTCGCCAAGGTCGTGCTGAACAACCTGTACAAGCACACCCAGCTGCAGGAGAACTTCGGCGCGAACATGCTCGCGATCGTCGACGGGGTGCCCCGCACCCTGCCGCTCGACGGCTTCATCTCGGCGTGGGTCGCGCACCAGGTCGACGTCATCGTCCGCCGGACGCAGTTCCGTCTGCGCGAGGCCGAGAAGCGCGCCCACATCCTGCGCGGCTACCTGGCCGCGCTCGACGCCCTCGACGAGGTCATCGCGCTCATCCGTCGCTCGCCCGACGTCGAAGAGGCGCGCACCGGCCTGATGGACCTGCTGTCCGTCGACGAGATCCAGGCGCGCGCGATCCTCGAGCTGCAGCTCCGTCGTCTCGCCGCCCTCGAGCGTCAGAAGATCCACGACGAGGCCGAAGAGCTCGAGCGCAAGATCGCCGACTTCCAGGACATCCTCGGGTCGGAGAGCCGTCAGCGCTCGATCATCCGCGACGAGCTGAGCGAGATCGTCGACCGCTTCGGCGACGACCGCCGGACCGAGATCATGTTCGGCTACGACGGCGACATGTCGATGGAAGACCTGATCCCCGAAGAGGAGATGGTCGTCACCATCACCCGCGGTGGCTACGTCAAGCGCACGCGCAGCGACCAGTACCGCTCGCAGCACCGCGGTGGCCGAGGTGTCCGTGGCGCCCAGCTCCGCGCCGACGACATCGTCGAGCACTTCTTCGTCACGACGACGCACCACTGGCTCCTGTTCCTCACCGACCAGGGCCGGGTCTACCGCGCGAAGGCGTACGAGCTGCAGGAAGCCGGCCGCGACGCGAAGGGCCAGCACGTCGCGAACCTGCTCGCGATGCAGCCCGACGAGCAGATCCAGCAGGTGCTGGACATCCGCGACTACGAGGTTGCGCAGTACCTGGTCCTCGCGACCGAGCACGGCCTGGTGAAGAAGACCGCGCTCACCGAGTACGACACGAACCGCACTGGCGGCATCATCGCGATCAACCTGCGCGACGGCGACAAGCTCCGCCAGGCGCTGCTCGTCGACGAGCACGACGACCTGCTCCTGGTGTCCCGCCAGGGCATGTCGCTCCGGTTCACGGCGACGAACGACACCCTGCGTCCGATGGGTCGCTCGACCTCGGGCGTGAAGGGCATGTCCTTCCGCGACGGCGACTCCCTGCTCGCAGCCCGGGTCGTGTCCGACGACGGCTTCGTCTGGGTGATGACCGAGGGCGGCTACGCCAAGCGCACCGCGGTCGACCAGTACCGCGTGCAGGGCCGTGGTGGTCTGGGCATCAAGGTGGCCAAGTTGGCGGTCGACCGCGGCGACCTTGTGGGCGCTCTCATCGTCGGCGAGGACGACGAGGTGCTCGTCGTGCTGCAATCGGGCAAGGTGGTAAGGTCTGCCGTGGCCGAGGTCCCTGCCAAGGGCCGTGACACGATGGGCGTCGTCTTCGCGAGGTTTGCGGAGAACGACCGGATCATCGCGGTGGCCCGGAACACCGAGCGGAACCTGGACGACCAGGACGACGCCGAGATCGAGCCCGCGGGCCCGGTGGAGACGGTCAGCCCTGCCGAAGCGGCCCCGGATTCCACTGATCCCATCGACACCGAGCCCGTCGCAGACGAGGCCGGAGAGGACCAGTCAAGCAATGAGTAGTGTCGCCGAGAAGCTCCAGAAGAAGGCGAAGCGACCCGTCGGCACCCGCCAGGTGCGGTTGCGGCTGGTCTACGTCGACTTCTGGTCGATGGTGAAGCTGAGCTTCCTCATCGCCCTGGCCGGCAGCATCGTGATCGTGGTCGCCACGGCACTGGTGTGGGTCATCCTGAACCAGACGGGTGTGTTCACCCAGGTCGACGCCCTGTTGAAGGACGTCACCGGACAGAACAGTTACTCGATCATGGACCAGTTCTCGCTGGGCCAGGTCCTCGGGTTCTCCATCGTCGTGGGCATCCTCAACGTGGTCGTCGGCACCGTGCTCGGCGCCATCGTGAGCGTGCTCTACAACCTCAGTGTGCGGATCACGGGCGGTCTGCTCGTGGGCTTCACGAACAACTGACACACCCGGGTCGGATGGGCCCACTGCTCGATTTCGTTCCGGCGGGATCGTACGGTAGGCTTTCATCCGGTCTGAGGGGCTATAGCTCAGGCGGTTAGAGCGCTTCGCTGATAACGAAGAGGTCCAAGGTTCAAGTCCTTGTAGCCCCACCAGTTCTCCGGAACAGCACGACAATTCCATCCCGTCGCCGAGCACCTCGGTGGCACTCGGGGCCTTAGCTCAGTTGGTAGAGCGCCTGCTTTGCAAGCAGGATGTCGGGAGTTCGATTCTCCCAGGCTCCACTCGCATCAGCCCCTGGTTGCCGACTTCGTCGTCTGCCCAGGGGCTTCGTTCTGTGCCCGTGCGCGCCGCCGCCCCTGCGGCGCGATCGTCGCGGGGAGCCCGGTCGTCGTGCTTGTCTCCGTGCCTTCGGCGCCGCTCCGCGGTGGCTGGGTCCGCCATGCGACGGCCGGGCTCGCCATGCGCTGCCGTCTTCGTTGAGTGGTCACGACATGCCGCGTGCGCGGCGGCGTGGTGGCACGAAGTGTCGTCTGCGGGCCGAGTGGGCGACAGGTTACGACCACCCGGCGTCGCGCCCGCGCATTGCGCGATCAGTGCCGGACGGGAGGCGCGGGGCCAGGCCAGCGCGGGCCTCCAGGCCGGTGGGTGGGCGCGTTCAGGGCATGTGGTGCTGGTGTACGCATGCCAGGCCCGGGACCGACGAAGGGCCCCGGCAACAGCCGGGGCCCTTCGTACGAACCGGGAGGTCAGGCGGCGGGCTTCTCCGCCGTGTCGGCGTCGTCGGCGACCCACAGGTCGTCGTCGGCGCGGAGCGTCTGGTACGCGGCGTACGCAGCACCGGCGACGGCGACGACGCCGACGATGATGAGTGCGACTCCGCCGAAGCCGAGACCCTTCTTCTGCTGCGACGGGACGTACTTCGCAGCGGCCTTCTTCGCGCTCTTGCTCTTCTTCTGCGCGTTCTTCACGATCTTCTTGACCCGGGGGTCCTTCGCGAGATCGGTCACGCTGAGCACCGAACCAGCGGTCGAGACGAGTCCGGGGACCACCTCGGACTGGAACTTGTGCGAAGCGCTCTGCGCTGCCGAGGTGGCAGCGTGCACGCCGGTTGCGAACGCGGGACGGATCCCGTTGTCGATCGCGTTCTGCACGCGGGGTGCGATGTCCTTGCGAGCTGCGTCCGCGGCGTTCGACCGGGCCTCAGCCAGGATCGCGTTCGCGTGCTCGAGGACCTTGCGCTGCTCGCCGAGGAGCGAGGCGGTCTGGCCCTTGAGCTTCTTGATCTGCTTCCGACGCTTTCGCGGGATCTCGATCGTCGTCATCTGGTACCTCCATCGGATCGGCGTGCCCCCATCCTGCCACCACACTGCCTGACAGGTCACGGAACCGCAGCTGTGCAATCCGTCCGCGGTCAGGAGTACATGCGAGAATCGGAACATGTCTCTGCACACCGCTGTCGCAACGATCCACACCAACAAGGGCGACATCCGCGTCAACCTGTTCGGCAACCACGCACCGAAGACCGTCAAGAACTTCGTCGACCTCGCCACGGGCCAGCAGGAGTGGACCCACCCCGGCACGGGCAAGGTCTCGACCGACAAGCTCTACGACGGCGTGATCTTCCACCGCATCATCAAGGACTTCATGATCCAGGGCGGCGACCCGCTCGGCCAGGGCATCGGTGGCCCGGGTTACCGCTTCGACGACGAGATCTCCCCGGAGCTCACGTTCCAGAACCCCTACATCTTCGCCATGGCGAACGCCGGCATCCAGGGCGGCCGCGGCACCAACGGCTCGCAGTTCTTCATCACCACGGTGGCGACGCCGTGGCTGCAGGGCAAGCACACCATCTTCGGTGAGGTCGCCGACGACGAGTCCCGCGCGGTCGTCGACGCGATCGAGGGTGTTCCGACCGACGGTCGCGACAAGCCCGTCGAGGACGTCGTCATCCAGAGCATCGACGTCGAAGGCGTCTGACCCTCACGTGACCGACCAGGCGTACAACCCGAACAACACCTGCTACCGGCATCCGGACCGGCAGAGCTTCGTCCTCTGCCAGCGCTGTGGGCGGACGATCTGCCCGGAGTGCCAGACGCCGGCGGCGGTCGGGGTGCACTGCCCGGAGTGCGTTCGTGAACAGCGCGCACAGTTCGCAGCGAACCGCCGAGCGTCCGGAGCCCCGAGTGGGTTCACGGTCGCTCGGCGGCGCTTCGCCATGCTCGACCAGAAGGCCACGGTCGTCATCATCGCGATCTCGGTCGTCATCTGGCTGCTCGACCAGGTGAGCGGGCGGGCGCTCACGAGTTGGCTCGCCTTCTACACGCCGGCCATCGGCACGCAGCCGTGGCGACTCGTGACCGGGTTGTTCGTGCACTCGTCGTTCCTGCACATCGCCTTCAACATGTTCGCCGTCTTCATCTTCGGACGGATCCTCGAGAACATGCTCGGGACGTGGCGGTTCCTCGCCCTCTACTTCCTCGCGGGACTGGGCGGTGATCTCGCCGTGGCGTGGCTGACTCCCGGGACGCCGGTGGTCGGTGCCTCCGGAGCGATCTTCGGTCTGTTCGCTGCGTTCTTCATCATCCAGCGCAGCTTGGGCTACAACGCGGTCCAGCTGCTCGTGGTGATGGGCCTCAACCTCCTCATCGGGTTCCTGCCCGGGACACAGATCTCGTGGCAAGCGCACGTCGGTGGGATCGTCATCGGCTTCGTGACCGGGTACGTGTTCTCGAAGACGCGCAACGTGCGGAAGCGAGGGCTGCAAGCCGGACTCTTGATCGCCGAGGCCGTCGTGCTGATCCTGGCGATCTACGCAGCGTTCATCAGCATCGGTGGCCTCGGCGTGTGGGGCGTCTGACAGATCCCCTCGAACGCCCCGTCGCACTGCGGCGGGGCGTTCGTCGTTCCCAGGGCACCCGCTCCTGCTCATCCACAGCTCTCCACAGCGTCCCCGGGAGTTTTCCACAGGTGTGGAGAAGTCGGTGAGTTACACCAGTGTGATTATCCCCACTGTGGACTCAGCTGTGGATAACTCCGGGGTGGGGGTGTGGATGATCGTGTGGAGAGTGGGGAAAAGTGTGGAGAACGGCCGGATCATCGAGGATCTGCGTTCCTCTGGTGCTCGACCTTGTGGAGAACGACAACGCCCGCCGCACCTTGCGGTGCGACGGGCGTCGAGAGAACAGCGGGCTGGGGGTCAGCGCCACCGGGTGGTCATGAGGAAGCCGACGAACATGATGCCGAAGCCGATCACGATGTTCCACGAGCCGAGGCTCGGAACCGGCAGCGTGGCGTTCGAGATGTAGAAGACGATCACCCACACCAGACCGATGAGCATGAAGCCGAACATGACCGGCTTGAACCACACCGGGTTCGGGGCGTCCCCGGCGGTGTCGACCGAGTCAGCTCGGGTCGTCCGGGCGGGCTTGGTGCGGTCCTTGTCCTTGGCCATGGCCGGTATCCTACCGTGACCACGTGTGTGGATCGGCCCGCGGACCGCCGCACACATCCCCCACGAGTACGGTGAACCGCCATGACCAGGATCCTCGTCGTCGACAACTACGACAGCTTCGTCTACACGCTCAACGGGTACGTGCAGCAGCTCGGCGCCGAGACCGACGTCGTGCGCAACGATGCCTTCCCCGAGTCCGAGATCGCCGACCGGATCGCCGAGTACGACGGCGTGCTCCTGTCCCCGGGTCCGGGAACGCCAGCGGCTGCGGGCGTCTCGATCCCCACGGTGCACGCGGCCATCGCTGCCGAGACCCCCCTGCTGGGTGTCTGCCTGGGGCACCAGGCCATCGCTGAGGCCCTCGGTGCCACGGTGACGCACGCCGAGGAGCTCATGCACGGCAAGACCTCCGAGGTCGACCACGACGACAGCGCGCTCTTCGCCGGTGTCCCGCACCCCTTCACGGCCACGCGCTACCACTCGCTCGCCATCGTCGACGGCACCGTCCCCGACGAGCTCACCGTCACCGCGCGCACCGAGGGCGGGGTCATCATGGGCGTCCAGCACCGTGCGCACCCCGTGTTCGGCGTGCAGTTCCACCCGGAGTCGGTCCTGACCGAGGGCGGCTACCGCATGGTCGGCAACTGGCTCGAGACCACCGGCCTGACCGGAGCCGCTGCGCGCGCCGCTGACCTCGGGCCACTCATCGCCACGCACCGCGCCTGACGCACCTGTCCGCCGTACGCGGACCTGGCGATCACGCTCGGGGCTCTGCCGTCTGACCGGTCGTGGGCGCGGCGGACGGATCAGCGTCCGTCGTCACCGTCACCGCCGCGGTCGCCCTTGTCGCCGCTCGGGGTCGGGTTCTTCGCCGGCTCGTTCGGTGCCGCGCAGTAGGCCAAGGTGACGGTGCTGCCCTGGGCGATGTCGCCCTGCGGGGTGCTCTGCTGGGTGACCAGGCCGCCCGTGCACGAGTTCGACGGCGCCGGAGCGACCGTCAATCCGAGTTGCTCGAGGGACGCCTTGGCTTCGGTGTACGGCTGGTTCGTCACGTTCGGCAGCTGCACCTTGCCGTTGGAGACGGTGAGGTTCACCGCGGAGCCCTTGGTCTGGATCGAGCCTGACGCCGGGTCGGAGCTCATCACGGTGCCGGAGGGGACATCGGGCGAGTACCCGGACGTGATGGCGCCGAGCGTGAAGCCCGCACTGTCCAACGCCTGCTGTGCTGCTGCCTGTGACTGGCCGCTCAGCTCGGGGATGGCAACGGGTTCCGGACCCGAGGACACGATGACGTTCACGCTCTGGCTGCGTCCGACGTTGATCCCTGAACCAGGGTCGGTGCGGATGACCGTTCCCTTGTCGACGTCGTCGGAGTTCTCCTCGACCTGGACCGCCTTCAGGTCGCGCTTCTCCAACGCGGCGGCGGCGGCGTCGTAGGACAACCCGGCGACGTTCGGCACCGAGACCGAGGACGACACCGGCGGCTTGCCCGGCTGCAGGTTCGCCACGAAGAAGACGACCCCGACGACGACGGCGACCGTCAGCAGGACGCCGACCCAGATCCACGCGACGGGCGGGCGGTTCTGCGTGCGCTGCGGACGGTGTTCGGCGGTGTCGTCGTCGAGCTCACGGAAGGCCGACGCGGCGTTCGAGGTCATGCGCGGATCAACCCCGAACAACACCGTCGAGGCGTCGTTCGCGGCGTTCTGCTGCAACTTCTTCGTCGATGCCGGGACGTGTCCGGCTGCGGCCTGCTGCAGATCCGAGCGGAACTCGGCGGCGTTCTGGAACCGGCGGGTGCGGTCCTTGACGAGGGCGTGGAGTGTGACCGCGTCGAGCGCCGGGGAGACCGCGGGGGTGATGGTGGACGGCGCGACGGGCTGCTCGCTGACGTGCTGGTACGCGACCGCGACCGGCGTGTCACCGAGGAACGGCGCGCGACCGGTGAGGAGCTCGAAGAGCACGACGCCGGTCGAGTACAGGTCGGTCCGGGCGTCCACGGTCTCGCCGCGGGCCTGCTCCGGGGAGAAGTACGACGCGGTACCGAGGATCGACGTGGTCTGCGCGACCGTGGCCGAGGTGTCGGTGATGGCCCGCGCGATGCCGAAGTCCATGACCTTGACCTGGCCGCTGTGCGTGACCATCACGTTGGCCGGCTTGATGTCGCGGTGCACGACGCCCGCCCGGTGCGAGTACTCGAGCGCCGTGAGGATGCCCTCGGTGATGCGAACGGCCTCGTCCGGGGCGACGGCACCCTCGGCGATGATGTCGGAGAGCGGCCGCCCCTCGACGTACTCCATCACGATGAAGGGGACCTGCACCTCGGCACCCGACGGCTCGGACACCGTCTCTTCGCCGGCGTCGTAGACGCGGACGACGGTCGGGTGTGCCATGCGCGCAGCGGCCTGGGCTTCCTGGCGGAACCGCGTGCGGAAGACCGGGTCGTTCGCGAGGCTCGGCTTGAGGAGCTTCACCGCGACCTTGCGGCCGAGGCGGGTGTCGTTGCCGAGGTGCACGGTCGCCATGCCGCCTCGACCGATGACGTCACCGATCTCGTAGCGATTCGCGAGGAGCGTGATCCCCGCGGTCACACCTTCTGGCACGTACTCCTCCGTCTGTCGGTCCGGGCTAGTGTACGGCAGCCCCACCTGGTGGGAGGCTGGTCACCGCGCGCTCGACCGAACCGTTACCGAACGGTGTCGACAGTCCCCGTCCGGGGGGCGTTCAGTTCGGGTCCTGCGGACCCTGGCTGGGGTTGTTGCCCTCGGTCGGGTCGGTGGTCGGCTCGTCGGTGGCCTCCCACGTGGCGCTCGTGGTGGACGAGCTCGGCGAGGTCAGGTCGCCGCACTTCGCCGTGTACGAGAGCGAGATCGTGCCCGGTTCGGCGCCGGTGACCTCGATCGAGGTCGTGGTCACGGTGCCGGTGGACTGGTTCTTCCCGTCGGTGCCGTTGTTGATCGTGTAGTTGTACCCGCTCAACGAGTGGCCGGCCGGGCACGCCGTGAAGGCGTTCCACGAGAACGTCACCTTGCCGTCCGACGAGACCGTCCCGGCGGTCGGGGCATCGGGCGCGGTCGTGACGGTCGGCACCGCGGTGTACGCCTTGATGGTCACGAGCGTGCCGGGTTCGAGGTTGCCGGTGGGGTCGAGCGACTGCACCGTGCCGACCTGACCGGCGTTGGCAGCCGGGTCTCCGTCGACGATCGTCGCCTCGAGCCCGAGCTGCTGCAGGCGCGCCTGGGCGTCCGTCGCCTGCACGCCGGTGTAGTCCGCCAGGGACACCGTCACCCGGCTCGGTGAGGGGGTGGAGGTCGGCGTCGGCGTCGGGGTCCGGCTCGGTTTCGGGGAACTCGAGCTCTTCGTCGGAGCGGGGTCCGGATCGCCTGCACCGTTCAGGGCGACGGCTCCGATGACGGCTGCGATGGCGAGCACGACGACGACACCGACGACCCACCAGATCCAGGCGCGCTTCTTCTTCGGCTCCTCGGAATCGTCGGAGACGGGCGAGCCGGGGGTGCCCGGGCCGCCGGCCACCGCGCCGGCCTGGGTGCCGATGAGTGCGGTCGCGGCGTCGTTCCCCTGGCCCTGCGGCGGGTTGAACGCGACGGTGCCGTTCTGCGCGATCGCGGGGACGGCCACGGTGGCTGCGGCGACGTCACCACGACGCAGCGCCTGTGCTGCACGGGCGAGGTTGGCGGCCGTCGCGGGACGGTCGGCCGGCTTCTTCGCGATGCACGAGATGACCAGGGCCGATACGGGCTCCGGGATGTCCCCGGGCAGCGGCGGCGGCTGCTCGTTGATGTGTGCCATCGCGATCGCGACCTGCGACTCGCCGGTGAACGGACGACGACCCGCCAGGGCCTCGTACGCGACGATGCCGAGCGAGTAGATGTCGGTCGACGGCGAGGCGGGGTGGCCGCTCGCCTGCTCGGGCGACAGGTACTGCACCGTGCCCATCACCTGACCAGTCGCGGTGAGCGGGACCTGGTCGGCGATGCGCGCGATGCCGAAGTCGGTGATCTTGACGCGCCCGTCGGGCGTGATGAGCAGGTTGCCGGGCTTGATGTCGCGGTGCACCAGGCCGACCGCGTGCGCGGCCTGCAGGGCGTTCGCGGTCTGCGCGACGATGTCGAGAACCTTGTCGACCGGGAGCGTGTGCTCGCGCTCGATCATGGTCGACAGGGCCTCGCCGGGGACGAGCTCCATCACGAGGTAGGCGCTGCCGTCCTCCTCGCCGTAGTCGAAGACGTTGGCGATGCCCTCGTGGTTGACGAGGGCAGCGTGCCGGGCCTCGGCGCGGAAGCGCTCGAGGAAGCCGGGGTCACCGAGGTACTCGTCCTTGAGGATCTTGAGTGCGACGGTTCGGCCGATGACGAGGTCGGTCGCCTGCCACACCTCACCCATGCCGCCGATGGCGACCCGGGAGGAGAGCTGGTACCGCCCACCGAAGGTGAGTCCGCTGGTGGGTCTCATTTGTTCAGCACCGCCTCCATGACTTTCTTCGCGACCGGGGCCGCGACCGTGTTGCCTACTCCGGACTGCCCGAGCCCGCCGCCGTTGCCGACGACAACCGCCACGGCGACCTCCGGGTCCTTGGCGGGGGCGAACCCCGTGAACCAGAGCGTGTAAGGATCGCCGGTGCCACCTTCGGCCGTGCCGGTCTTGCCGGCGACGTCGACACCGTCGATCTTGGCATTGGTACCGGTCCCCGCGTTCACGACGCTCTGCATGGCCTCGGTGAGGTCAGCGGACTCGGAGGGTGACAGCGGATCACTGTACTGCTTCGGGGAGAAGGACTCGACCGTCTTCAGGTCGCTCGTGGTGATCGAGTCGATGAGCGACGGCTGCATGACCTTGCCGCCGTTCGCGATGCCGGCCGACACCATCGCCATCTGCAGCGGGGAGACCCGGACGCTGGCCTGGCCGAAGGCGCTCAGCATGAGCTGGGCCGTCGAGTCGACGTCGGGGTACTGGCTCGCGGTGGCAGCCATCGGGACCTCGATCGCGTCGCCGAAGCCGTACTTGTCGGCCATGCTCTTGATCGCGTCGTACCCGAGCTTCTGGCCGAGTTCCGCGAAGGGGATGTTGCAGGAGTACTGGATGGCCGTGCGGAGTTTGACCTTGTCGCCACCGCCGCAGGTGCCACCCTCGGCGTTGTTGATGTACGAGCTCGTCCCCGGTAGCTGCAGTCGCGACGGGTTCGGGAACGTGGAGTCGAGGTTGTACTTGCCGCCCTCGAGTGCCGCGGAGGCCACCACGAGCTTGAACACCGACCCGGGTGTGTACAGGTCACCGCCGATGGCGCGGTTCTGCAACGGGGCGGTGTCGGCGCCGAGCAGGGCGTCGTACTGCCGCTTCACCTCGGCCGTGTCGTGCGAGGTGAGCGAGTTCGGGTCGTAGCTCGGCTTCGAGACCATCGCGAGGATCTTGCCGGTCTTCGGCTGGATCGCGACGACGGCACCGCTGTTGGTGCCGAGTGCGTCGTACGCGGCCTGTTGCACGTCGGGGTCGATGGTCAGGTTGACGTTGTCGCCCTGGACGTCCTGGCCGGTGAGGATCGAGTTGAGGTTCTGGAAGAACGAGGCGTCGGAGTTGCCCGACAGCACGGTGTTCTCCGCGCTCTCGATGCCGGTGTTGCCCTGCCCGATCGTGAAGTACCCGGTCACCGCCGAGTACAGGTCGCCGTTCGTGTACTTCCGCTGGTACTGGTACTGGTCGTCCACCGGGGTCGACTCGGCGATCGGGCTGCCGTCGACGAGGATCGCGCCACGCTTGGTTGAGTAACTGTCCAAGATGGTTCGGGAGTTCCGGGAGTCGGCGCGCAACGAGTCGGCTGCGAAGAACTGGATCGACGTCGTCGACACGAAGAGTGCGACGAACATGAGCACGATGACGGTCGAGACACCGCGGAGCTGTCGGTTCATCGACGACGCTCCTTCCTGGTCCGCCCGCTCGCGGCGGGCAGCGCGCCCTGCTGGACACGCTGTTCGGCGGGGATCGAGTCGGTCAGGCGCAGCAGCATCGCGGCGATGATCCAGTTGGCGATGAGTGACGAACCACCGGCGGCCATGAACGGCGTCGTCAGGCCCGTCACCGGGATGATCCGGGTGATGCCGCCGACGACCACGAACACCTGCAGGGCGATGATGAAGCCGAAGCCGACACCGAGCAGCTTGCCGAAGTCGTCCTGCGCCATGAACCCGACGCGGATGCCACGCGATGCGAACACGATGAAGAGGGCGAGGATCGCGAAGACGCCGATCAGGCCGAGCTCCTCACCGAGCGACGCGACGATGTAGTCGGCGTTGGCGACCGGCGTGATGTACGGCCTACCCTGCCCGAGCCCGGTTCCGGTGATCCCGCCGTTCGCGAACCCGAACAGGCCCTGCACGAGCTGGTAGCTCGCCTGGGTGTCGCGGCTGAAGACCTCTTGGTTGAACGGGTCGAGCCACTGTTCGAAGCGGCCGCGCACGTACTCCAGGACGCTCTGTGCGACGAGGGCGCCGCCGATGAACAGCGTGAGACCGATCGCGACCCAGCTGATGCGTGCCGTGGCGACGTAGATCATCACGAGGAACAGGCCGAAGTACAGCAGGGCGGTGCCGAGGTCGCGCTGGAACACGAGGACGGCCATCGCGGCGCCCCACATCACCAGGATCGGACCGAGGTCACGGGCACGCGGGAACGTCATGCCGAGGAACTTCTTGCCGACGATCGACAGCGAGTCACGGGCGGTGACGAGGTACCCGGCGAAGAACAGCGCCATGGTGATCTTCGCGAGTTCACCGGGCTGGAACGAGAACGGGCCGATCTTGATCCAGACCCGCGCGCCACCGATGTTCGTGCCGATGCCCGGCAGCATCGGCAGGAGCAGCAGGACGATCGTCAGCGCCATGAAGATGTAGCGGTACCGCTGCAGGAACCGGTGGTTGCGGACGGCGACGAGCGTGATGATCGCCAGGACCATCGCGAGCATCGTCCAGACGATCTGCTTCACGCCGATGGCGTCCCAGCCGGACAGGCCGTTGTGGACGTCGATGCGGTAGATCTCGGCGATGCCGATGCCGTTCAGGACGAGCGCGATCGGCAGGATGAAGGGGTCGGCGTTCTTCGCCACGACCCGCAGCACGACGTGCATGACGAGTGCGAGCCCGAGGATGCCGCCGCCGACCCAGAGCACCGACTGGTCGAACAGCCGGCCCTTGGTGCCGAGCTGCACGAGCACCATCGCACCCGCGCAGATGCCGCACGCGATGACGAGCAGGAAGAGCTCGAGGTTCCGCGCGCGGGCGGGCTCCCGGAGCTTGATCGTGATCGCCTGGGTGAAGGACTGGGCGGCCGTGGCGTTGCTCATCGCGGGCTCCGCGTCGGGCTCGGCGACGGCGATCGGGTCGGCGAGGGCGACGGTGACGAGCTGGCGTCGCCGTCCCCACCGGTACCGGCCTGGTCCTCGCCGGTCGCGGCGGCCTTGCGCAGGCGGTCGACGATGTCACGGGCGTCGGTGAGGGACTGCGCGTTGATCGTCGAGCGGACGTTCTCGCGGGTGTAGTCCGGCAGCGACGAGACCGTGATGTCGGTGTCCTCGTACACGTCGGACAAGGCCAACGGCCCGATCGACTGCTGCACGCCCTTGTAGATCGCGACGGTGCCGCGGTCGGTGCCGACGTAGTAGTGGTCCTGCGTGATCCGCCAGCCGACGAACACCGCGCCGACGAGCACGGCGACCGCGACCACGAGCGCGACGGTCCAGGACACCCGACGGCGGATGCGGCGACGGCGGTCCTCGGCGATGAGCTCGGCGAAGAACTGGTCGGACTCGGGCTCGAAGTGCGAGTCCTCGGGCGCGGTGGTGACCTTGAGCGGGTGCAGCAGGATCGTGGGGAGGCGGATCGGCTTGCGGCCGGTCGACGCCTCGAAGGTGAGCGGTGCCGCAGCGGAGCCGACCGTGGTGGCCGCGTCGTCGTCGTCCTCGGGTTCGGTGTCCGTGACGTCCATCACCACGACGGTGACGTTGTCGGGGGCGCCGTGGTCGAGCGTCTCCTTCACCAGGCGCTGCGTGACCTGGTTGGCGTCCATGTTCGAGGCGAGGGCGTGGCGGATGCGCTCTTCGGCCAGGTACGAGGACAGGCCGTCGGAGCAGAGCAGCCAGCGGTCGCCCGGCTGGATGTCCATGATCGCCGTGTCGACCTCGGGTGCTGCGTCGACGTCACCGAGCACGCGCATCAGCACGGAGCGACGCGGGTGGACCGCGGCTTCCTCCGGCGTGATCCGGCCGCTGTCGACGAGCCGCTGGACGAAGGTGTGGTCGGACGTGATCTGCTGCAGCTCGCCGTCGCGGTGACGGTAGATGCGGGAGTCGCCGATGTGTGCGATCGCGATCTGCTCGCCGACGCGGATCATCGCGGACACCGTGGTGCCCATGCCGGTGAGCTCCTGGTGCTCGAACACGGTCTCGGTGATCAGCTGGTTCGCCGCGATGAGGGCCGACTGCAGCGCGAACTCGGCGTCGTGCGCCGACGGGAACTCGCGGTCGACCTCGCGGATGCGCCGGATCGCGATCGCCGAGGCGACGTCACCGCCGGCGTGGCCGCCCATGCCGTCCGCCACCGCGAACAGGTGCGCCCCGGCGTAGCCGGAGTCCTGGTTGTTCGCGCGGATGCGCCCCACGTGGGACACAGCGGCGCTCAGCGTGCGAGCGGTCATGCCGGGTTACCGCCGCAGCTCGAACGTCGTCGTCCCGATCGTGATGGGCGTGCCCTCTGCCACGAGGACGGGAGCGCTCACCTTCTGACCGTTGACGAAGGTGCCGTTCGTGGACTCGAGGTCGGTGAGGAGCCAGCCGTCGGCGCGGAGGTCGAGGCGGGCGTGGTTGGTCGAGGTGTAGTCGTCACGGATCACGACGTTCGACTCGCTCGACCGTCCGATCGTGATGGGGCCGCCACCCAGGGGCATCTCCATGCCCTCGCGCGCACCCTCGGTGATGACCAGGCGGGACGCTGCCGGCGAGGCGGGCCGTTGCGCACCACCGGGTTGCCCGATCACGTCGGTGAACGCACCGCTCGAGGCGGGGCCGGGGGCCGCCGCAGCCGGGACGGTGGGGGTGCTCGGTCCGGACGGCGCCGACTTGGGATCGGTCGGGATCGTGCGGACGCGCTGGCCGAAGAGATCGCTGCGCAGGGCGAACACGATCACGAACACGAACAGCCAGAGCACCGCGAGGAACGCGAAGCGCAGGACGAGCAGGGTCAGGCCTGTGGTCATCGAGCACCTCCGTCGTTCTCCGGGATCACCCGGAACACCATACGGGTACGACCGATCTCGATGGTGGAGTCCGGCTCCACGATCGCCTGCTGGAAGTGCTGACCGTTCAGCTTCGAGCCGTTCGTGGAGCCGAGATCGGTGGCCTGGGCGTGCTTGCCGTCCCACAGCACCTCGACGTGCTTCCGGCTCGTCCCGGTGTCCGCGATGGTGATGTCGGCGTCGCTGCCGCGCCCGATCACCGTGCGCCCGCGGTGCAGTCGGTGTCGCTGCGAGCCGATGTCGAGCACCGGGACCCAGGCCACGTCGCGCTGCACGGTGGTGGAGTCGACCTGCAGGATGCCCGTCGAGAGCGTGCCGTCCTGCTGGAGCCGGATGGTGACCGGGCCGGAGAACGAGTAGTTCTGCGCGACGGCGTGTTGGTGCACCATCTGGGTCAGTTCGTCGATGAGCGGGCGACCGACGTCGTTCATGCGCGTGCAGTCCGGCGGTGCCAGGCGCACGGTGAACTCGTTCGGCACGAGGATGCGCTCGCGGGAGACCACTGCAGCCTTCGTGTCGAGCTCGCGCCGCAGGGCGCTCGAGATCTCGACGGGCTGCACCCCGGAGCGGAAGGTCTTCGCGAACGCGCCGTTGACGGCGCGTTCCAACCCTCGCTCGAAGTTGTCCAGCAGGCCCATGCGTCTCCCGTGTCGTCGGTCGTCAACCACTGCATGGTAGTGGTTGGCGTTGACACCCGTCTGTGCGTGGTAGTGTTTCGGGGCTGGCGCGAGTGGCGGAATTGGTAGACGCGCACGGTTCAGGTCCGTGTGCTGGAAACGGCGTGGGGGTTCAAGTCCCCCCTCGCGCACCAGGCGAAGAACAGGAAAGGCCCCGGAGGAATCCGGGGCCTTTCGTGTTTCTCGGGAGTCGTCCGCGGTTCCCGGCTGTCAGGCCCGGTCGGCGCCCGTCGTGTGGTCGGCATCCGGCCTGGAGGCACGGCCCCGCCCCGACACGCCGGTTCCGTCGAACCCGTGGTCGGCTCTCCGTCCTTCCTGCGAGGCGAAGAACGGGCGCGCGCTGGGCAGGAAGAGCAGGACCGCGGCGACGACCGACAGCGCGATCGTCAGGACCGCGAGTTCGCCGCCGGTGAGGCTCAGGACCGCGCGGAAGGCCGCGACGACGACGAGCACGATGCGCGCGACGCGGGAGCCTCCGGCCATCCGGAACACCGCCCACGTCACCAGGGCCCAGAGCGCCAGGGCGACGATCCCGGCGAGGACCGGTGCCTGGCCGACCGCGGCGTCCGTCGCGAAGAACTGGAGCACGGTGGCGACGACGCAGGCTGCCACCCACACCAGCCACAGCACGAAGGACACGGTGACCACCTGCGGTCGGTCCGGTCGTCGGAGGATGAAAGTCCTGGTCATGCTGCACCGCCCTCTGCCGCTCCCTGGTGCGGCACGTCGAGCGTACCGAGCGGACGGAGTCCTGCCGAGGTGCCCCGCTACGGTGACTGCTCGACGAGGACGATCCCGAGACCGCGGTGCGGCGTGAAGCGGTCGAGGAGCTCGGCATCCGGCTCGGTGCGCTCGAGCACCTGGGCGACGTGTTCATGAGCCCCGGTTCGGTCACCGAACGGGTCCACTTCTCCCTCGGCGCGTACACCCCGGCCGACCGGGTCGAGGCCGGTGGCGGCGTGGAGGACGAGGGCGAGGACATCGAGGTGCTCGAGGTGCAGCTCGACGAGGCGCTCGCGATGGTGGCGGACGGTCGGATCGCCGACGGCAAGACGATCATGCTGCTGCAGTGGGTGGCGCTGCGGCGGGGGTCACCCCGACAGGGCTGACCCGTCCAGGCCCACCGCTCGCGCGATCGTCGTGCGGACCAGGCCCTCGCGGGTCGGGCGGTCGAGGTAGTCGACCAGGGCGTACCCGTTGGTGGCGTCGACGAGCGCGAAGAGCAGGCGTCCGACGCCGTCCGGGTCGTCGGTGTGCAGCACGCCCGCGCGCACCCCGTCGCCGACGACCGTGGTCGCGAGGAGCTGCCAGTCGTCCATGACGTCCCGTGCCGCAGTCGCCAGTGCCGCGTTCGTGCGGCCGATGCTCCACGCGTCGGCCCACAGGGTGGCGACGTCGTCGCGCGCGGGATCGGCGATGCAGTCGAGCAGGGTGCGGAGGCCGGAGACGGGGTCGGGCGCAGCGGCGACGATCGCGCGGACCTCGGCGACCTCGGCCACCGCGACGGTGCGGAACGTCTCACCGACCAGGTCCTCCATGCTCGGGCGGTAGTGGGCGACGAGCGACGGCGCGACCCCGATCACGGCGGCGACCCCGCGGAGCGTCACCGCCGCGAGGCCCTCGGCACGCGCCAGGTCGACGGCGGCCGCCGTGATCTGGGATCCGCGTTCGGCCGGGCTCAAGCGCCGGCGGGCCGGTGTCGACGGCATCGTCCCACCGTATCCGCGCGTCACGCGCCGTCGACCACGAAGGCTGCCCAGAGGTCGGCCCGGGTCGAGAAGACGGAGAGGTCACGGTCGAGGAGCCGACCGGCGTGCTCCACCCGGGCGCGGGCGGTGTGCCGGTGGATGCCGAGGACCCGTGCGGTGCGGTCGTACTCGCAGTTCTCCTGCAGCCAGGTCCGGACGGTGCGCGTGAGCTCGGTGCCGGCCGTGCGGTCGTGGTCGAGCAGCGGGGCGAGGAACGCGCGGGCGACTGCACCGGCGTCCACGTCGACGTGGGCGAGGTGGGCGAGCACCCCCTCTCGGGCGAGGTCGCCGAACTCGGTGGTGCCCGGGCGTCCTTCACGGCGTCGGTCGAGTGCCTGCACGGCCTCGGTGCGGGCGCGTCCGAACGACCGGTACGCGGCGCCGTCGGACAGGCCGGCGCGCAGGTCGAAGCGGTCGACGAGTTCGGCGACGATCCCGGTGTCGTCCGCGTTCACGCAGAGGAACAGGGCGTCGTCGACCGCGAAGAACAGGTGCCCCGGACGGTCCTGCACCCACAGTTCGAGCAGGTCCACCACGGTGTCCAGTTCGTGGTCGGGGACGTCGACGGCCGCGATCCGGACGGGTTCGGCGGGCAGCGGCCCCCACACCTCGCGTGACGTCGCCTGCACCACCTCGGGTTCGCCGACGGACAGCATCGTGAGGAGTCCGGTGCGCAGGAGTCCGCGGGCACGGGCGAGCTCGCGGTTCTGCTGCAAAGCGAGGCCGGCCAGGGCGATCACGGCCGTGACGACCTCGCGTCCGGCCCGGTCGAGGGCTCCGCCGTTCGCGATCGCGAGGACGCCGCTCAGGTGCCCGCCGCTGCCGAGCGTCTGCAGGGTGTACCCGACGCCCCGGTCCGTGGCGACCGGCAGGCTCGCCCGCTGCCCGGAGCGCAGCAGCCGCAGCGCCTCGGACCGCAGGAGGTCGAGGTCGGCAGCGGGCAGCCCGTCGGCGGGGTGTCCGCGGTCGAGCCGCCCGGAGACGTCGAACAGGCCGACCCACCCGTCGAGCTGCCGGGACAGCTCGGCGATGGTCGCGCCGAGTCCGTCCGGTCGCATCGCGGCGAGCGAGATGGCCCGCTGCGCCGCGAGGGCCCAGGCACCGCGTGCGTTGGCGTCCCGGGCGACCGCTTCGGCGTTGGCCTGCGCGACCGCGATGAAGGAGGTCTCGTAGGGCACCTCGAACAGCGGCAGTCCGTTCCGGGTGCAGGCGGCGACCAGGGCGTCGGGGGTGCCAGCCCGGACCACCTCGGTGCCGAACCCGAGCGCCACGACACCGCCGTCCACGAGCCGCCGGACGTAGGCCTCGGCGACGTCGTCGCGCACCTCGGCCTCGGCACCGAACTGCGTGCCGGTCGTGAGCAGTCCCTGTCCCTCGGCGAGGAACGGCGTCGGGTCCTCGAGATCCGAGCTGTGCAGCCAGGACAGCGGGGCATCGAGGGCGTGCTCGTCCGCGTCGGTGAGCGGGCGCAGGTGGAGTTCACGCCGGTGCAGCAGGGAGCGCAGCGTTGCGGGCATGCGGTCACCCTATCCACCGGGTCGATCTGGCCGGGGGCCGATGTACGCCGTGGACAGTACGAGTGCGCGGTGGTGGCTCCTACCATCGCGGCATGTCCTCCACCGCAGCGTCCGCGACCCGAGCGACCACCGGCGGCCCCTCGCTGCCCCAGGAACGACGGCTCGTCACCGCAGTCCCCGGCCCGCGATCGCAGGAGCTGCTCGCCCGGAAGGCCGGTGCCGTCGCGGCCGGGGTCGGGGTCGCCGTGCCCATCGCCGTCGTCGCGGCCGGTGGCGGCGTCGTGGTCGACGCCGACGGCAACTCGTTCGTCGACCTCGGGTCCGGGATCGCCGTGACGTCGGTCGGCAACGCCCACCCCGGCGTGGTCGCTGCGGTCACCGAGCAGGTCGCCGCCTTCACGCACACGTGCTTCACCATCGCCGCCTACGACGGGTACGTCGCCGTCGCCGAGGCACTCAACCGTCTGACCCCCGGCGACCACGAGAAGCGGACGGCGCTGTTCAACTCCGGGGCCGAGGCCGTCGAGAACGCCGTCAAGATCGCCCGGAAGCACACCGGTCGGCAGGCCGTCGTGGTCTTCGACCACGCCTACCACGGCCGCACGAACCTGACGATGGCGCTGACCGCCAAGAACCAGCCCTACAAGAACGGCTTCGGACCGTTCGCACCCGAGGTCTACCGCGTCCCGATGTCGTACCCGTTCCACGACGGGCTGTCGGGGCCCGAGGCGGCGAAGCGTGCGATCAGCCAGATCGAGAAGCAGGTCGGAGCCGAGAACACCGCCGCGGTCCTGATCGAACCGATCCAGGGCGAGGGCGGCTTCGTCGTCCCGGCACCGGGGTTCCTCACCGCGCTGTCCGAGTGGACCACCGCGAACGGCGTCGTGTTCATCGCGGACGAGGTGCAGACCGGGTTCGCCCGCACCGGCGCGATGTTCGCCAGCGAGCACGAGGGGATCGTGCCCGACGTCGTCACGACCGCGAAGGGCATGGCCGGCGGACTCCCCTTGTCCGGTGTGACCGGGCGTGCGGCGATCATGGACTCCGCCCACGTCGGCGGCCTCGGCGGGACGTACGGCGGCAACCCGATCGCCTGCGCCGCGGCCCTCGCGGCCATCGACGCCTTCGAGCACGACGGACTCGTCGAGCGCGCCGGGGCGATCGGCACGGTCCTGCTCGACGCCCTGCGCAGCGCGCAGGCCGACGACCCCCGCATCGGCGACGTCCGCGGCCGCGGTGCGATGGTCGCGATGGAGCTCGTCGACCCGGCCACCGGTGATCCCGACCCCGGGCTCACCGGACGGGTGGTGCGGTACACGTTCGAGCACGGCGTCATCGCCCTCACGGCCGGCACGTACGGCAACGTCGTGCGTTTCCTGCCGCCGCTGTCGATCGACGACGACCTGCTCCGCGACGGCCTGACCGTCGTCCTCGACGGGCTGGCCGCGTCGTGAGCGCGACGATCCCCGCCACAGCGTGGCCCAGCGTCCCCGACGCCACCGGACCAGCCGCCGAACAGGCGGTGCTCGACCGCGTCCCCACGGGCCTCCTGGTCGACGGTGTCTGGCAGCCGGCGGCCGACGGCGGTACCTTCGCCGTCGTCGACCCTGCGACCGGCGAAACACTCCTGCACATCGCCGACGCCTCGCCCGAGGACGGCCGGAAGGCGCTCGACGCTGCCGTCGCCGCACGGCACGGCTGGGCGACCACGCCCCCGCGGCAGCGCGCCGAGGTGCTGCGCCGCGCCTTCGACCTGCTGCAGGAGCGACGCGAGGAGTTCGCGCTCCTGATGACGCTGGAGATGGGCAAGCCCCTGGCCGAGGCCCGCGGCGAGGTCGCGTACGGCGGCGAGTTCCTCCGCTGGTTCTCGGAGGAAGCGGTCCGGATCGGTGGTTCGTACGGCACCAACCCCGAGGGGACCGGCCGCGCCACCGTCTCTCACAAGCCCGTCGGACCCGCGTTCCTGATCACACCGTGGAACTTCCCGTTGGCGATGGCGACCCGCAAGATCGCACCGGCGCTCGCCGCAGGCTGCACCGTCGTCGTGAAGCCGGCCGAACTGACGCCGCTGACCACCCTGCTGTTCGCCGACCTGCTCGTCGAGGCGGGTGTGCCCGCCGGCGTCGTCAACGTCGTCCCGACCACCCGGGCCGCCGACGTCTCCGCACCCGTGATCGCCGACCGGCGCCTGCGCAAGCTGTCCTTCACCGGTTCCACGCCGGTCGGACGCACACTGCTCGGCCAGGCGGCACAGAACGTGCTCCGGACGAGCATGGAACTCGGCGGCAACGCCCCGTTCCTGGTGTTCGCCGACGCCGACCTCGACCTGGCGGTGGAGGGCGCGCTCGCCGCGAAGTTCCGGAACACCGGCCAGGCCTGCACCGCCGCGAACCGGTTCCTGGTGCACGAGGACGTCGCCGACGAGTTCACCCGCCGGGTCACCGAGCGGGTCACCGCGATGCGGGTCGGCCGGGGGACCGAGGACGGCGTGGCCATCGGGCCGCTCATCGACGCCCGAGCCGTGGACAAGGCGCACCGCCTGGTCACCGACGCGGTCGAGCGCGGGGCGACGCTCCGGACCGGCGGACACCCGGTCGACGGGCCCGGCACCTTCTACGCACCGACCGTCCTGACCGACGTGCGACCCGGCAGTGCGATCCTCGACGACGAGATCTTCGGGCCGGTGCTCGCGATCCGCACGTTCCGCTCCGAGGACGAGGCCGTGGCCGCCGCGAACGACACCGAGTACGGTCTGGTCGGCTACGCATTCACCGAGGACCCGGCACGCGGGCAGCGCCTGATGGAGCGGCTCGAGACCGGCATGCTGGGGCTGAACACCGGGGTCGTGTCGAACGCCTCGGCCCCGTTCGGCGGCGTGAAGCAGTCCGGCCTCGGTCGCGAGGGCGGCGGCGAGGGCATCGCCGAGTACCTCGAGACCATGTACACGCTCACCCCGGACCCGTTCCGGCACACCGACAGCACCACGACCGCACAGGGAGCAGCTCGATGATCGAGAAGGACGTCGTCGTCATCGGAGCCGGTGTCGCCGGTCTCACCGCCGCGAACCGCCTGCGGGGCGCCGGCCTGCGGGTCGCCGTGCTCGAGGCCCGCGACCGCGTGGGGGGCCGCACCTGGACGAACGACATCGACGGGGTGACCCTGGAGATCGGCGGGCAGTGGGTCTCGCCCGACCAGACCGCACTGCTCGAGACCCTCGACGAGCTCGGCCTGCAGACGTACGACCGGTACCGCGAGGGCTCCAGCGTCTACGTCGACGCCGACGGCACCCGGACCGAGTACACCGGCGACATCTTCCCCCTGCCCGAGGCCACGGCGAACGAGATCGAACGGCTCGTCGCCGTCGTCGACGAGTACGTCGCGAAGGTCGACCCGGCCCGCCCCTGGGAGACCCCGGAGGCGGCCGCCCTCGACGAGGTCTCGTTCCGCGCCTGGCTGCACGACCTCAGCCCGGATCGGGTCGCGACCGACAACGTCGAGCTGTTCATCGCCGGCGCGATGCTCACGAAGCCCGCGCACGCGTTCTCGGCGCTGCAGGCCCTGCTGATGGCGGCGTCGGCCGGGAGCTTCACCAACCTGGTCGACGCCGACTTCATCCTCGACAAGCGGGTCGTCGGCGGCATGCAGCAGGTGTCCGAGCGGCTCGCCGAGCGCCTCGGCGACGACGTGCACCTGAACGCTCCGGTCCGGACGCTGCGGTGGGGCGACGAGGGGGTCGTCGCGCTCGCCGACGGTGGCATCGAGGTGCACGCCCGACAGGCACTCGTCGCGGTGCCGCCGCCCCTGTACTCGCGGATCTCGTACGAGCCGCCGCTGCCCCGACGCCAGCACCAGCTGCACCAGCACCTGTCGATGGGCTTCGTGATCAAGGTGCACGCCGTCTACGACCGTCCCTTCTGGCGTGCTGCGGGCCTGTCCGGCACCGCGTTCAGCCCGTACGAGGTCGTGCACGAGGCGTACGACAACACCTCGCACGGTTCCGAGCAGGGGACCCTGGTCGGGTTCGTCTCCGACCAGCACGCGGACGACCTGTTCGCGCTGTCGACCGAGGAACGCCGGGCCCGGGTGCTCGCCTCGCTGGCGCACTACTACGGCGACGAGGCCCTGTCGCCCGTCGTCTACTACGAGAGCGACTGGGGCACCGAGGAGTGGACGCGCGGCGCCTACGCGGCGAGCTTCGACCTGGGCGGGCTCGTCCGCTACGGCGCCGACCAGCGCGCCGCGGTCGGTCCGATCCGGTTCGCCTCGAGCGACCTGGCCGGGCAGGGCTACCAGCACGTCGACGGTGCCGTGCGCATCGGGCGCGAGGTCGCCGAGGAGATCCTGGCGGTCGTTCCACAGCCCACTGCGGCACCGTAATCACCTCGGCGGGTTACGGCTGTGTGCCCCGTCCAGGCGCCGACGCGTACCGTCCGGGCCATGAGTGACGCAGCGAACGGGTCCAGCGACCCCACCAAGGACCAGGAGCAGTACACCGAGGACCTGCCGGACGGGTCGCCGACGGGCGACGCGACGGAGGACCCGCAGCAGGACAGCGACACGGACTCCGGCGGCGAGCCCGCCGACCCGCAGCAGTAGCGGCGACCCACGGACGGACGGGAGGCGCGGTGCCAGCTGGCACCGCGCCTCCCGTCCGTCCGTCACCCGGGTCCGGGGCGTCAGGAGCCGATGCGGATCAGCTTCTTGTTCACGAACTCGTCGGCCCCCAGGGGGCCGAGCTCGCGGCCGAAGCCGCTGCCCTTGACGCCACCGAACGGCAGCTCCGGGCTGTCCGCGCCGACGATGTTCACGTAGACCATGCCGGCCTCGATCCGGTCGGCGACCCGGAGTGCCTGGTCGGCGTCGGTGGTGAACAGGTACGAGCCGAGGCCGTACGGGGTGTCGTTGGCCAGGGCGATCGCCTCGTCCTCGTCGGCGACGCGGTACACGGCGGCGACGGGGCCGAAGAACTCCTCGCGGTAGGCGTCGTTGTCCGGTGTGACGTCGGTCAGGATCGTCGGCAGGAAGGCGTTGCCCCGGCGGTCGCCGCCCGTGACGACGGTCGCACCCTGCTCGACGGCGGCAGCGAGCTGTTCCTGCAGCCGGTCGGCCGCGGCCGGGGACGACAACGGACCGAGTTCGGCACCGGGCACGCTCGGATCGGTCGGTTCGACCGCCGACATCGCCGCGGTGAACTTCGCCAGGAACTCGTCGTACAGGCCGTCGACCACCAGGAACCGCTTCGGGGCGTTGCAGACCTGGCCGTTGCCTTCGAGCCGTGTGGTGACGGCGGACTCGACGACGGCGTCCAGGTCGTCGGTGGACAGCACGATGAAGGGGTCGGAGCCGCCGAGTTCGAGCACCACCTTCGTCAGGTTCCGGCCGGCGATCTCGGCGACCGCGGCACCGGCGCGTGCCGAACCGGTGAGCGAGACGCCCTGCACGCGGGGGTCGGCGATGACGTCGGCGACCTGGTCGTTCGTCGCGAACACGTTCGTGTAGGCGCCGTCCGGGAAGCCGGCATCGTGGAAGATCCGTTCGATGGCCAGGGCGGACTCCGGGCACTGCGGTGCGTGCTTGAGCAGGACGGTGTTGCCGATGACCAGGTTCGGTCCGGCGAACCGGGCGATCTGGTAGGCGGGGAAGTTCCAGGGCATGATGCCGAGCACGACGCCGATGGAGGCCTTGCGGATGAACGCGGACCCCTCGGACCCGTCAGCCAGGGTGATCGGCTGGTCGGCCAGGAACGCCTCGGCGTGCTCCGCGTAGTAGTCGTAGATGTCGGCGCAGAAGTCGACCTCGCCCTCGGCCTGGTCGATCGGCTTCGCCATCTCGCGCACGATCGTGGCGGCGAGCTCGGCGTGCCGCTCCCGGTACAGGTCCGCGACGCGGTGGAGCAGGGCCGCGCGGTCGGCGACGGTCGTCGTCCGTGACCACTCGGTGTGGGTGCGGTCGGCGGCTGCGACGGCGTCGTGCAGCTCGGCGTCCGTGATGGTCGGGTAGGTCTCGAGGGTCGTGCCCGTGGTGGGGTCGGTGACGGCGTACATGGCGTCCTCTCGTGGTGGCGGTCAGGCCTGGTCGGTCAGCTGCTTGTTCACACCGGTGACGGGCTGGTTCTCGTCGAAGCCCTTCGGTGCGACCCGGAAGCCCTTCGTGATGACGAGCAGGTAGACGAACCCGATCGCCGCCCACACTCCTCCTGCGATCAGGGCGTCGGCATGGAGCTGCGACCAGAGCACCCCGGTCAGGAGCATCGCGACCCCCGGCAGCACGATGTAGCGCCAGCGGTCGCCCGCCGTGTGACGGCGTCCGTTCCGGATCGCGAAGTGCACGATCACGGTGGCGTTGACGAAGGTGAACGCGATGAGCGCGCCGAAGTTGATGTAGGCCGCGATCGTGTCGAGCGAGAAGCTCATCGCCAGCAGGGTGACCGCGCCGACGAAGACGACGTTGAACACCGGGGTGTGCGTACGGGGGTGCACGTAGCCGAAGACCCGCTTCGGCAGCACGTTGTTCCGACCCATCACCATGAGCATGCGGGCGACGCTGGCGTGCGACGCGAGACCCGAGGCGAGTGCGGCGACGAACCCGGCCGACACCAGGACCGCCTGGAACACCGGACCGCCGACGAGCAGGCCGATCTGGGGGAGCGGGTCGTCGGTGAACTCGCCGAACGGTGCGTTGGTGGGGAAGCGGAGCTGGGCGAAGTAGGCGGAGACCAGGAAGATCGCGCCGCCGAGCAGGACGGTCAGCATGATCGCCTTCGGCATGATGCGGATCGACTTCGCCTCTTCCGTGTACATCGTCACGGCGTCGAAGCCGATGAACGAGAAGCACACCACCGTCGCCCCGGTGAGCAGGGCCGACATCGTCACGCCGTCGTGGACGAAGGGTTCGGCGCTGACGATCGTGCCCGCACCGGCACCGTGGGTGAGCTCGATCACGGTGAAGACCACGAACGCGATCATCGCCAGGACCGCACCGATGAGCAGCACCATGTTGAGGTTCGACGTGCCGCGCATCGACAGGCAGATCACCGTCGTCACGAACACCGTGTACACGACGACGGTCACCCACGGGGGCAGCCCCGGGAACACCTGCTCCAGGTAGAGCCGGATGATCAGGGCGTTCACCATCGGCAGAAGCAGGTAGTCGAGCAGTGACGCCCAGCCGACCATGAAGCCGAGGTTCGGGTGCATCGACTCCCGGACGTACGTGTACGCGGAACCGGCCGCGGGGTAGACGCGCACCATCTTCCCGTAGCTGATCGCGGTGAGCGCCATGATGACGAGTGCGATGAGGTAGGCGCTCGGCACCGCGCCGTCGGTCTGCCCGGAGACGATGCCGAAGGTGTCGAACACGACCGTCGGGGTCATGTAGCCGAGGCCGAGTCCGACGATCGCCCAGAGCCCGAGGCTCCGCTTCAGCGACCCGCCGCGCACCGGTGCTGCCGGCGCGGTGACCGCGATCGGTGATGCCATGTGACTTCCCTGCTCTTCGGGGCCGGGCAGCGTCGCCCGGATCAGTTCGGAGCACCATACCGACGGGTCGGCAGTGGGCGGACCGGCCGCGGTGTACAGGTGATCGGTACCGGCTGTACACCGCGGCGGTGGTTCAGGCCACCGGTTGCTGCTGCGTGATGCAGTGCAGCCCGCCGCCGCGCGCGAACACCTGTCGCGCGTCGATCGAGCGGACCCGTCGGCCCGGGTACGCCTCGGCGAGGATGCCCCTGGCGCGGTCGTCAGCGACCGGGTCGCCGAACGCACAGGCGATCACGGCACCGTTCACCACGACGTGGTTCACGTAGTTCCAGTCCACCGGTCCACCGTCGTCCGACAGCGTCGAGGGGGCGGGCAACTCGATGATCGTCGCGTCGGTCGCCTGCTCGAGCGCTCGCCGGATCTGGGGCACGACCAGGTGGTCCGGGTGGCCCGCATCCGGCTGGGCGTGCAGCAGGACCGTGCCCGGGTCAGCGAAGGTCGCCACCATGTCGACGTGGCCCCGGGTGCCGAAGCCGTCGTAGTCGCGCGTCAGACCGCGGGGCAGCCAGATCACCCGTGTGGCGCCGATCGTGCGCGCCAGCTCCAGCTCGACGCGCTCCCGGTCGGCGTACGGGTTCCGACGCGGGTCGAGCTGCACCGTCTCCGTCACGAGCACGGTGCCGGTGCCGTCGACGTGGATCGCCCCGCCCTCGTTGACGAGCAACGACGGGATCCGTGTGGCTCCCGCAGCACGGGCGACCGTCGCGGCGGCCTCGGCGTCACGCGTCCAGGTCGACCACGGGTTCGCCCCCCAGCCGTTGAAGACCCAGTCGACTGCGCCGAGTCGCCCGGTGTCGTCGTCGACGACGAACGTCGGACCGATGTCGCGCATCCAGAAGTCGTCGAGGGGCGCCTCGAGCACGTCCACGCCGGACGACAGCAGGCGACCGGCATCCGCGCGTGCGACGGGGTCCACGACGACGGTCACCGGCTGGTGCTCGCTGATCGTGTTGGCCGTGGTCGCCCACGCCGTGCGCGCGCCCTCGGCACTCGCCGCGTCGTCGCCGAGCGTCAGGCCGGGGCGCGGGAACGCCATCCAGGTGCGTTCCTGCGGAGCCGTCTCGGGAGGCATCACCCACGTCATGCGCGCGCCTCGCGCCCGGCGGTGGCCGGTTCCACGGCCAGGGCCGCGTCGATCGCGTCGCGTGCGCCGTACGCGTGGCGTTGCTCGTCGACGGGGTCGACGAGCCCGGCGTACAGGTCGGGTCGCCGGGTCAGGTAGAAGGGGAACAGCCGGAGCCACTCCGTCCCGGCGTCGAGGTCGAGGTCGGCGACGAGCACCACGCTCGCGTCACGGGGCGCCTCGACGAGCACCCGGCCGAACGGGTCCGAGATGAAGGACGAGCCGTAGAACGTGATGTCGCCCTCGTCACCCCACCGGTTCGGCACGACCATGAACTGCCCGGCGGTGATGCCGTTCGCCACGATCACCCGCTGCCAGATCGGCGCGGTGTCGAAGTCGGGGAAGGTCGGTTCGGAGCCGATCGCCGTCGGGTACACGAGCACCTCGGACCCGGCGAGGCCGTAGGAACGGGCGACCTCGGGGAACCACTCGTCCCAGCACGTCGGCAGCCCGAGGCGCGCACCGAGTCCGGCGGGTTCGTACACCGGGAAGGCGTCTTCGTCCGTCCCCGGGCGGAAGTACGTGTCCTCGTGGTAGCCGGCGCTGATCGGGATGTGGGTCTTCCGGGTCCGGCCGACCAGGGTGCCGTCGGGCCCGACGAGGACGGCGGTGTTGTACCCGCGCGGGTCGTCGGGCTGGTCGTCGTCATCCGGCCGCTCGTACAGGGAGGCGTGCACGAACACCCCGTGCTCGATCGCCTGGGCACGGGCGAAGGCGACGGTCGGACCGTCCTGCAGCGACTCGGCGAGGTCCTTCGGGGTCCCGCTCGCCGGGGAGTCGCCCGGGTAGCGGCGCAGCGTCAGTTCGGGCAGGAACACCGCGGTGGCTCCGTGCGCTGCGGCGGTCGCGATGCCGTCGGCGAGCTGGGCCCGGTGCTCGTCCGGGTCGGGGAGCCACCGCACCTGCACGAGGGCGACGCGGAGGGACCGGCGGGGTGCGCCGGTGTCGGCGTGCAGCGGCGACGGGAGCGAGGGTGCGGTGACGACGTCCATGCGCCATTGTTGATCACACGATCAATTGACGCAAGACCCCGGTTTCGACCCGCGAATATCAGTATGCTGGTCTCGGGTTCCGTGTCGTCGCCGGGACGCGGGCCCGGGCAGAGAAGAAGCCCACCACTGCAGCAACAGTGGTGGGCTTCGATTTGTCCTCCGAGTGGAGAACGAGGGACGAACTGGGTCCCGAGCCTGAAACTCGGAGCCAGTGTAACGCGCTCGTCGAGCGAGTTGCGTCCCTCGGCCTGCGCTTCTCGTGTCCGCCGGCGCTGACACGAAGGTGGTCCGATGTCGAACGACATCGAACCGCGTCGCGGCCGTCGAGTGCCGTGGTTGGGGATCGCGAGCTTGCTCGTGACCGTGGCCCGGTTCCTGCTCGAGCTGTGGCGCAAGGGCTGAGCCCCAGGGCACCCCACGCATCTCGCGCGGGGTGCCCGTCGGGTCGTGTCGGGAGGCTCAGCTGATGATGTTGACCGCGCGCGAGATGACCAGTGCCAGCAGGATGAACCCGCTGAGCGCCTGGTAGGCCATGATCATCTTCGCCCGGACGGTCATGGGCATCGTGTCCGTCGGGCTGAACGCCATCATGTTCGTCATCGCCACGTAGAGGTAGTCGAGGTAGACCGGCCGCCAGTCCGCGGTCTTCGGGTCGGTCTCCTGCGGGAACTGGAAGTCCGCCTCGGCACCCGCCCACAGCTCGGGGCGACGCCGTGCCACCGGACCCCCGCGGTCGAGCTCCCAGTAGACGAGCCCGAACACGATGATCGTGCTCACCCAGACCTGCAGCGCGGTGAGCAGCACGGCCGCACCGTCCGCGTGCCCGCCGAGCAGCTCGGTGATGGTCCGGATGACGGTGAGCTGGCTGGCGACGGTGAGCAGGGCCGCGAGCGCGAACGACAGCCACCGTGACCAGGTGGTCTCGCGCGTCAGACGCCGCGGGTTGAAGACGATGAGCGGGGCGAGCAGCAGGACGCCCAGGACGGGCACCACCCACGACGGGAAGAACAGCACCTCGTCCGGCAGGAACAGGCTCAGCGCCAGGTTCACCAGGACCGCGACGGCGACCGGTGCCCGGTGTTCGTGTCTCGGTCGGGTCCTCGTCGGGGTCACGGAGCGAGTGTCGCACGGGCCGACACCCGCGGGGGTGTGGCGCTCAGGGCGTGGACAGCGGGTCGGCGAGCGAGAGCGGCTCGACCTGGGTGCCGAGCAACCGCCCGGCTGCCCGCAGTCCGGACAGCAGCGCACCGTGCACGGTCGCCGGGTCGTCGCTCCAGGTGGCCTCGCCGGCGAGCTGCACCCGGCCGGACGGGGTGCCGAGCAGGTCGTGGTCGTCGGGTGACGCCCCGACGTGCAGGTACGAGTACGAGCCCCGCGAGAACGGGTCCTCGGCCCACCGGGTGATCCGGAACGCCTCGGGCCGGGGGACGGACGCGCCGAACATCTTCCGCAGCGCCACCACCCCCTCATCGACGACCATGGCGTCCGGCAGGGTCTCGAGCCGACGGGCTCCGGCACCACCGACCAGGGCAGCGAGCACCGGCGCACCGGTCACCCGGGACATGTCGTACCAGGAGTGCCAGTCGACCCCGGCGGACCCCTGCTGCCGGACCACCCACGAGTCGCCCCAGAACCGTGAGGGGAACCGCAGGAACACCTTGTCGTAGGTGCCCATCCCGAGCCGGTCGAGCGCTCCGGTCACCGGTGCGGACAGGGGCGGAGTGAAGACCACGTCGCCGGCCTGCAGCACCCCGAGCGGCACCGTGACGACGACCTGCCGTGCCACCACGGTGGTGCCGTCGGTGAGCCCCACCGTCACCGAGTCGCCGGCCTGGGTCACCGACCGCACGACCGACGACAGCCGGACGTCGAGACCCCCGGCCAGCGCGCGGGCGTACTGGGCGTAGCCGCCGGGGAACACCACCTCGTCACCGGGGACGTGCTCCTCGTCGAGGCCGTGCGCGTCGAGGACGGTCACGGGGGCACCGCAGAGGTCTTCGGAGCGGTGGGCCGTGTACTCGCGGACCCGTGCGGCCCGATCGCCCTGCCACTGCAGCGACCGCAGCACGGTGTCGACGGCGGCCGCGTAGGTCGAGGGCGGGGGCGCCCCCGCGACGACGGCGTCGAGGGCCGCGTCGACGGTGTGCAGGTCCGCCACGAACGCCGACGTGTCCTCGGCGGAGAGTGCGGCGCCGGACGGGTCGTGCCACGCGATCGGCCGCCCGTCGAACTGGAAGCTGCCGACCGTGAACTCCACGGTGTCGATGCCGAACGCCGGCGCCAGGGCCCAGAGCGGGTTGCCGTCGACCCCGTGGATCCACGAGGCGCCGAGGTCGACCGGAACCCCGAGCGACGCATCGGTCCAGGTGCGCCCGCCGATCCGGTCGCGGGCCTCGAGCACGACGACCCGCTGCCCGCCGAGTGCGAGCGCCCGGGCGGCGGCGAGCCCGGCGATCCCCGCCCCGACGACCACGACGTCGGCGTCGAGACCAGCAGCCATCAGTGTCCTCCGGTCAGCGGTGCCATCAGCCGGGCCGCCAGACTCGGCCGCCCGGTCAGCGCCTCTTCGCGGTCGGCCAGGTCGGTCGCGACGAGTCCCGCGTTCGCCCCGAGGAACCGCAACGGCTCGGGCTCCCAGTCGGGCGATCGGTGGTTCACCCACGGCAGTGCGGTCAGTGCCGTCGACTCGCCGCGCACGAGGTCGGCGAGGGTCCGTCCGGCCAGGTTCGTCGTCGACAGACCGTCACCGACGTACCCGCCGGCGCTGCCGACGTGGCCGTCCCAGGTCACCGAGGCGCACCAGTCACGCGGGACCCCGAGCGGTCCGCCCCACGTGTGGGTGACCGGGGCGTCCGCGACGACGGGGAACAGGTCGACCAGGGCCCTCCGCAGGTGCTCGAACACCCGCGGCACCCGGTCGTACCCGGGCGTGATCGCGGACCCCCAGTGGTAGCGGGCTCCGCGGCCACCGAACGCCAGCCGGTCGTCGGCCGTGCGCTGCCCGTACACGAGCAGGTGCCGGTAGTCGGAGAACGTCTGCCCGTGCTCGAGTCCGATGCGCTCCCACGCGGACGCCGGCAGCGGGGCCGTCGCGATCATGAGCGAGTACAGCGGCAGGATCCGCCGCTTCGTCTGCTCCAGCTGGGCGCCGTAGCCCTCGACCGCGATCACCACAGCGCCCGCCGTGACGGTGCCGCGCGACGTGACCACACGCCCGCGATCCCAGGACGAGACGGGCGTGTGCTCCGCGATCCGGACGCCACGGGCCTCCAGGGCGGCCGCGAGGCCACGCACCAACGCGGCGGGCTGCACGCGCGCGCAGTCCGGGGTCCACGCGACACCCGCCGTTCCGGCGGCGTCGCCCGCTCGAGCGGGCCGCCACGTCAGGTCGTCGCCCCATGCCGCGGAGGACGCGACCTCGTCGTGGGCGGCGCGTTCCTGCACGGCGGAGCGTGCGTACAGGACGGTCCCGCCCTTCACGTAGTCGCAGTCGACCTCGGCTTCGGCCGCGGCGCGGCCGACCTCGTCGACGGTGTCGCGCATGGCGGCCCGGAGCGCCAGGGCGGCGTCGCGCCCGTGCTCCTCGGCGATCGCGGAGGCGGACCGCGGGAACAGCGCCGAGCACCAGCCGCCGTTCCGACCGGACGCGCCGAAGCCGGCGATCTCGCGTTCCAGGACGACGATCTGGAGGCCCGGGTCGGCCCGGTGCAGGTACCACGCGGTCCAGAGACCCGTCAGTCCACCGCCCACGATCACGACGTCGGCCGTCGTGTCTCCGTCGAGCGGCGGCCGGGGCGTCAGGTCGTCGCGTCCGGTGGACGCGAGCTGGTCGAGCCAGAACGAGACGCCCCGGTAGCCGCCCACGGTCAGATCTTCGTCCAGGCCTCGGACAGGACGCTCCGCAGGATCGACGTCATCTCGCGGAACTCCGGCTGCCCGATGGTCAGCGGCGGTGCGAGCTGCACGACGGGGTCACCGCGGTCGTCGGCCCGGCAGTACAGCCCCGCGTCGAACAATGCCTTCGACAGGAACCCGCGCAGCAGCCGCTCGGACTCGTCGTCGTCGAAGGTCGTCTTGGTGGCCTTGTCCTTGACGAGCTCGATGCCGTAGAAGTAGCCGTCTCCGCGGACGTCACCGACGATCGGCAGGTCGAGCAGGGTGTCGAGCTCGGCGCGGAAGAGCGGGGCGTTCTGCTGCACGTTGGCGAGCAGCCCCTCTTCCTCGAAGATGTCGAGGTTCTCCATCGCGACGGCGGCCGACACCGGGTGCCCGCCGAACGTGTAGCCGTGGTAGAAGGTCGTGTCCCCCTTGGAGAACGGCTCGAACAGTCGGTCGCTGATGATCGTCGCGCCGATCGGGGAGTACCCGGAGGTCATCGCCTTGGCGCACGTGATCATGTCCGGCACGAAGCCGTAGGCGTCGCAGGCGAACATCGTGCCGATCCGGCCGAACGCGCAGATGACCTCGTCCGAGACGAGCAGCACGTCGTACTCGTCGCAGATCTCGCGCACCCGCTGGAAGTACCCGGGCGGCGGGGTGAAGCAGCCGCCGGAGTTCTGCACCGGCTCGAGGAACACCGCGGCGACGGTGTCGGGGCCCTCGAACTCGATCATCTCGCGGATCCGCTCCGCCGCCCAGAAGCCGAACTGCTCCTCGGTGCCGCCGGGGAAGCCCATCTCCTCGGCGCGGTACGAGTTCGTGTTCGGTACCCGGAAGCCACCGGGGGTCAGGGGCTCGAACATCTCCTTCATCGCCGGGATGCCGGTGATCGCCAGGGCGCCCTGCGGGGTGCCGTGGTAGGCGACCGCACGGGAGATCACCTTGTGCTTCATCGGCTTGCCCTGGAGCTTCCAGTAGTACTTCGCGAGCTTGAAGGCGGTCTCCACCGCCTCGCCGCCGCCGGTGGAGTAGAAGACCTTGTTGAGGTCACCGGGGGCGTGCTCGGCCAGCCGGTCGGCGAGCTCGATCGCCGCGGGGTGCGCGTACGACCAGATCGGGAAGAAGCTCAGCGTCTCCGCCTGCTTCGCGGCCATCTCGGCCAGGCGCTTCCGCCCGTGCCCGGCGGCGACGACGAACAGGCCGGACAGCCCGTCGATGTACCCCTTGCCGTGGCTGTCGTAGACGTGGTGGCCCTCGCCGCGCACCATGATCGGCACGTCGGCGCCGGCCTGGTTCGCACCGTGCCGGGCGAAGTGCATCCACAGGTGGTCCCGGGACTTCCGCTGCAGGTCGGCGTCGTCGACCGGTGCGAACGGGTCGTACGAGCCGAGGCGGGTGGGCTGTTCGGTCTTCTGGTCGGAGATGGTCATCGCGTTCCCCAGTCGTAGAGCTGTTTGCGGAGTTGCAGGTAGACGAAGGTCTCGGTGCCGGCGACGCCCGGGATGGCCCGGATGGTGCCGTTGAGCAGTTCGATCAGGTCGTCGTCGTCCTCGCACACGACCTCGACCATCAGGTCGAAGCTGCCGGCGGTCATCACGAGGTAGTCGACCGACGGCAGCTGTTCCAGGGCATCGGCGACGGTTCGGGTGTCGCCGCTGACCCGGATGCCGATCATCGCCTGGCGGTGGAAGCCCAGTTGCATCGGGTCGGTGACCGCGACGATCTGCATGACGCCGGTCTCGGTCAGCTTCTGCACGCGCTGTCGGACCGCCGCTTCACTGAGACCGACGGCCTTGCCGATCTCGCCGTACGGGCGGCGCCCGTCCGCCTGGAGTTGTTCGATGATCCGCTTCGAGGTGTCGTCGATCGGTCCCGGACGTCGTGGTGCTGCCGCCATGCCGGACAGCATGGCAGCGAGGTTCGGGGTGCGCAAGGGATTCCGTTGTGAACACCGTGTTTCGCGACGATTTCCGTTGTTACGGTTCTCCACAACCTCCGGATCCTTCTTCCGTGCCGCCGGAATCCGTGTCAGTATCACCGCCATGCTGGACGCACAGAGCACGGCGACGGCGGACACCGACACCCGGGTCCTGCGGAACTTCGTCGGGGGTGCCTCGGTCGAGTCGACCGCCGACACCACGTTCGACCTGGTCGACCCGACCGACGAGCACGTCTACGGCACGTCCCCGGTGTCCACCCCCGCCGACGTCGACGCCGCCTTCGATGCGGCCGCGACCGCGTTCGAGACCTGGCGCCGCACCACCCCCGGCGAACGGCAGCTCGCCCTGTTCCGGATCGCCGACGCGATGGAGCAGCGGGCGTCGGAGTTCGCCGACCTCGAGTCGCTCGACACCGGGAAGCCCCGCGCCACCCTGGTCGAGGACGAGATCCTGCTCTCCGTCGACCAGATCCGTTTCTTCGCCGGGGCCGCCAGGAACCTCGAGGGCCGGAGCGCCGGCGAGTACCTGGCCGACCACACCTCGTTCGTCCGGCGTGAACCCATCGGTGTCGTCGCCCAGGTCACCCCGTGGAACTACCCGCTCAACATGGCGGTGTGGAAGTTCGCGCCGGCGCTCGCCGCGGGGAACACCACCGTGCTCAAGCCGAGCGACACGACACCCCTGTCGACCCTGCTGCTCGCCGAGGTCGCCGCCGAGTTCCTGCCGCCGGGGGTCCTGAACGTCGTGGTGGGGGACCGCACCACCGGCGCCGCGATGGTCGACCACCCCACCCCGCAGCTCGTGTCCATCACCGGGTCCGTCCGTGCCGGCATGGAAGTCGCCCGTGCGGCCGCCGGGGACCTCAAGCGCACTCACCTGGAGCTCGGCGGCAAGGCACCCGTGATCGTGTTCGACGACGCCGACATCCCCTCGGCGGTGGCCGGGATCGTCGCCGCCGGGTTCTTCAACGCCGGACAGGACTGCACCGCCGCCACCCGGCTGCTCGTGCAACAGGGCATCCACGACGAGTTCGTCGCAGCGCTCGCAGCAGAGGCACGCGTCAACGCGAGAACCGGGTCAGACGGTCACTACGGCCCCGTCAACAACGCGAACCAGCTCGCGCACGTGCAGTCGTTCCTGGACACGCTGCCCGACCACGCGACGATCGAGCTCGGCGGCGCACGACAGGGTGACCGCGGGTACTTCCACGAGGCCACGATCGTCGCCGGCCTGCGCCAGGACGACCGGGCCGTGCAGCAGGAGATCTTCGGCCCCGTGCAGACCGTGCAGCGGTTCTCGACGGAACAGCAGGCCCTGACGTGGGCGAACGGCGTCGAGTACGGCCTGGCGAGCTCGGTGTGGACGACCGACCACGCGCGTGCCATGCGCTTCGCCCGCGACCTGGACTTCGGTTGCGTGTGGATCAACACGCACATCCCGATCGTCGCCGAGATGCCGCACGGCGGGTTCAAGCACAGCGGGTACGGCAAGGACCTGTCCCAGTACGGCTTCGACGACTACACCCGCATCAAGCACGTCATGTCCTACATCGGCTGAGGCCGACCACCCCCTGGAGGCACCATGGCAATGACCGGAACGTTCGCCGAATCGGGAGCCGATCTCCGGCTCGACCAGATCACGAAGTCCTTCCCCGGCCACACCGCGGTGGACAGCCTCGACCTGACGGTGCCCGCCGGCTCGTTCTTCGCGTTGCTCGGACCGTCGGGCTGCGGCAAGACGACGACCCTGCGGCTCGTCGCCGGGCTCGAGGAACCCACGAGCGGCACCATCACCATCGGCGGCCAGGACGTCACCGACACGAAGCCGTACCAGCGGCCCGTCAACACGGTGTTCCAGAACTACGCGCTGTTCCCCCACATGAGCGTGCTCGACAACGTCGCGTTCGGGCTGAAGCGCCGCCGGATCCCGGACCCGATGACGAAGGCCACGGAAGCGCTGCGGCTCGTCGAGCTCGAGGGGTCGGCGTCGAAGCGGCCCGCCCAGCTCTCCGGCGGCATGCAGCAGCGCGTCGCCCTGGCCCGCGCGATCGTGAACCGGCCGGCCCTGCTGCTGCTCGACGAGCCCCTCGGCGCCCTCGACCTGAAGCTCCGCCACCAGATGCAGCTCGAGCTGAAGACGATCCAGGCCGAGGTCGGGCTCACGTTCCTGCACGTCACCCACGACCAGGAAGAGGCGATGACGATGGCCGACACGGTCGCCGTCATGAACGGCGGCCGGATCGAGCAGATGGGCAGCCCGCAGGACCTGTACGAGCTGCCTCGGACCGCGTTCGTCGCGAACTTCCTCGGCCAGTCGAACCTGCTCGAGGGCGAGGTCCGCGGCAACGACGCCGGCCTGCTCGTCGTCGCCACCGCGGCCGGCTCCATCGCGGTGCCGGCCGACCGAGCCGTCGCCACGACCGGTCGCGTCGTCGTCGGCGTCCGGCCCGAGAAGCTCAAGATCCGCACCGCCGAACCGACCCCCGAGGCCGGACGGAACATCCTCGGCCCCGGTCGGGTCGTGGACGTCTCGTTCTCCGGCGTCAGCACCCAGTACCTGGTCGACGTGCCGGGCGCCGGGCGCGTCTCGGTGTTCGCGCAGAACTCGAAGGGCGGGCCGCGGATCGCGACCGGCACCGAGGTCTGGCTCACGTGGGGCGTCGACCACGGGTTCGGCCTGGAGGCGCACCCCGCGTCCGGCGCGACCGTCACCACCCAGGACGACCCGGGCCTCCAGGCCGTCCCCGCCACGGCAGGATCGCTCGCGTGACCGGCGCGTTGCCCGGTCCGGACCTGCTGCGCGGGCTGACGTCGGCCCGCGTCAGCCGACGCGGCCTGCTGGCCGGCGGCGGGGCCGCCGCGCTGGCCGCCCTGCTCACCGGCTGCAGCATCAAGGGCTCCGCCGCCGCCGGCGCCGAGGACACCGTCGACTGGGCGGCGTTCTGGAAGGACGCGAAGGCGACCGGCACCCTCAACTTCGCGAACTGGCCGCTGTACATCGACTCCGACCACGGCAAGTCCGAGTCCCTGGCGCTGTTCAAGCAGGAGACCGGCATCGCGGTCGACTACCAGGCGGTGATCCAGGACAACGCGACCTTCTACGCGACCGTCTCCCCGATCCTGCGGGCGCACGGTGCGACCGGCTACGACCTCGTCGTCATGACGAACGGGTTCGAGCTGACCCAGATGATCAAGAACGGGTTCGTGTGCGAACTCGACCACTCGCGGCTGCCGAACTTCGCCGCGAACGCCTCGGACTCCGTCAAGGACCCCATCTACGACCCGGGCAACAAGCACTCCGTCGTCTGGCAGACCGGGTTCACCGGGCTCGCCTACAACCCGAAGTACACCGGGCGGAAGATCACCTCGCTCAAGGACCTGCAGGACCCGGCCTTCACGGGCCGCATCGGGCTGATGAGCGACAACACCGAACTCGGGTCGCTCGGACTGCTCGCGCTCGGCATCGACCCGGAGACCTCGACGCCCGCCGACTGGCGGAAGGCCCAGGCCTGGCTGCGCGAACTGCGGCCGAGCGTCACGGGCTTCTACGACCAGAGCTACATCAACCGGTTGGAGAACGGCGACACCTGGATCACCCAGGCGTGGTCGGGCGACGTGTTCCAGGCGCAGCAGTCCGGGTTCCCCGACCTGGAGTTCGTCACGCCGGAAGAAGGGCAGATGACCTGGCACGACAACATGCTCATCCCACGGCAGGCCGCGAACCCGGTGTCGGCGCTCGAGTGGATGAACTTCTACTACACGCCGAAGGTCGCCGGGATCGTCGAGGACTGGGTCAACTACGTCTGCCCGGTGCCCGCGGCCGAGGACTACGTGCGGGACGAACTCGACGACGCCACCGTGGCGGACAGCCCGCTCGTGTTCCCTTCTGAGGACGTGCTGGAGCAGTCGCACGAGTTCCGGGTGTTCCAGAACTACGACGAGTACTCGGAGTGGAACGGCATCTTCAACGCGGTGGTGCAGTCGTGAGCGCGGTCGGAGTGGCGCCGGAGCTCGCTCCCGGTGGTTCCGACGGCCCGGCGCCGGTGCGGCGGGGACGCCGTCGGAGCACACCGTTCTTCCTGGCGCTCGTCGGCACCGCGTACCTCTGCGTGTTCTTCGTCATCCCGCTGGTGTCCGGGCTGATCGTCTCGCTCATGACCGGCAACCCGGACGACGGCTACACGTTCACCTGGAACTTCGGGATCTACGGCTCGCTGTTCGTCGACCCGCAGGTGCCCTACCTGACGTTCCTGCTCCGGTCGCTCTGGTACGGCGCCGCCGCCACGATCGCCTGCATCGTCGTCGGGTACCCGGTGGCGTACTTCATCGCGTTCCGGGTGTCCCCGCGGTGGAAGAACCCGCTGCTCATGCTTGTGTTCATCAGCTTCCTGGTGTCGTTCATCATCCGGACCGACATGTGGGCGTTCGTGCTCGCGTCGCAGGGCCCGGTCGTCACGACGCTGCAGGCGCTCGGGCTGGCCGGCAAGGACTTCCACATCCTCGGCACCGGCGGCGCGGTCATCTTCGGCGACGCCTACAACGACCTGGCCTTCATGGTGCTGCCGATCTACGCCGCCCTCGAGCGCATCGACCCACGACTCGGCGAGGCCGCCAACGACCTGTACGCCGGCAAGTTCCGGGCGTTCTGGCACACCACGCTGCCGCTGTCCCGCTCGGGCATCTTCGCCGGGGTGCTGCTCGTCTTCATCGACAGCGTCGGCGACCCGGTGAACTCGGCCCTGCTCGGCGGCACGAACACGTACACGATCGGTCAGGCGATCCAGGACGCCTACTCCGGCAACCAGCAGTACAACGTCGCCGCAGCCCTGTCGACCGTGCTCATGGTCGTGCTCGGCATCATCCTGTTCATCTACGCCCGCGTCTCCGGAACCGACGACCTCGAGGACCTCGTATGACCGCCGTCGCACCGTCCCGATCCGCCGCCGCTCCGGCCTCGCCCGTGACCGGTTCCGTCGCCGGCCGTCCGCGTCGTCACGGGGTGAACCGTCGTGGGCCCTGGCTCGCCATCGTGTACTGGGTGACGATCGCGATCACCCTGGTGCCGATCGTCTACATGATCGTGTACTCGTTCAACGACGCCCCCACCAACCGGCTGTCGTTCGCCTGGAACGGTTTCACGACCTACTGGTACGCGAACCTGGTGAACGTGTCCGGGCTCGGGGCGGCGTTCGTCACCTCGGTGCTCGTCGCGTTCCTCGCCGCCATCATCTCCGTCGCGATCGGGCTGCCCCTCGCGCTGGCGCTGGAGCGGTACCGGTTCCCGGGTCGCGGTGTCGTGAACACCGTCGTGTTCGCCGACATCGCTGCGCCGTCGATCGTCGTCGGTTCCGCGTCGCTCTCGTTCTTCCTGTCGGTGGGGCTCGGCACCGGGTTCCTGACCGTGCTCATCACCCACGTGGCGTTCGACGTCGCGTACGTGGTCGTGGTGCTGCGGGCTCGGATCGCGGGGACCTCGCGGGCGCTCGAGGAGGCCGCGGGTGACCTCGGGGCGACGCCGTTCCAGGCCTTCCGGCTCGTCACCCTGCCGCTGCTGGCACCGGGCATGCTCGCCGCCGGGCTGCTGGCGCTGGCGATGTCGATCGACGACTACGTGATCACCTCGTTCGTCGCCGGGCCCGCGGTGACCTTCCCGCTGTTCGTCTACGGCGCCGCGAAGGCCGGGATGCCGCCGCAGGTGCTGTGCTTCGGGACGCTGGTGTTCGCGGTGGGGCTGCTCGTCGCGCTGCTGAACGGGGCGCTCAACCGGCGGCTGGCCCGGACCCGCGGCTGAGCCATCGTCCCTGAACGTGCCGCACCGATCGCGATCGGTGCGGCACGTCCTTGTCTCAGTCCTTCCGGGCCAGGTCGACCAGGAGCCTGGTGAGGTTCACGAGCAAGCCCGCGACCCCCAGCCAGAACACCCGACGCCTGGGCTTGGGATCGGTGTCGTTCGACATCGAGACCACCTCCGGTGTCAGCGCCGGCGGACACGAGGAGCGGTGGACCGGGACGGGCGTGCAATCGAGCCGGAGCGCGATTACACTGGACCCGAGCGTTACGACTCGGGAACGGCTGTTGCCCGTCCCGGCTTTCCACTCGGAGAGCAACTCGAAGCCCATCACCGTCCTACCGGTGGTGGGCTTCATCGTTGCCCTGGGGTCGCTTCCCGGCGGAGACGCGACCCGTTCGGCAAGCCTATGTGGTATTTCAGACCTCCGTCGTGATCAGGGGGCGGTGTCGGCGAGCTGCGGGCCGAGTGCCCGGCGTCGGGCCTGCAGCACGGGGTTGACGGTCGCGACGAGCATGATCAGCAGGCCGATCGCGATCACGAACGGCACCGGTCGGAGCGGGTCGGTCCAGCTCGTCAGGGCGGTGGGGATGCTCGCGAGTGCGAACGGCAGCGCGATGAGCACCGAGGTCACGACGAGCGCGACGGCCTCGAGGACGGCTCCGACGAGTGCGGTCCGGAACGTCCCGCCGGCGACGACGAGCAGGGCGACATCGCGCCGCCGACCCGACGTGGTCATCACGACGGTCGCGGCGCCGGTGAACAGGACGATCAGGACCGGCCCGCCGAAGATCGCCAGGCCGCCCAGGTAGTACGCCGGGGAGTCCCAGACGCCGGCCAGACCGGTGAGCGCGGCGAGCATCACGGCCACGGCGAGCAGTGCGATCGCCGCGTGGCTCCGTGCAGCGTGGAAGCGCAGTGACTCGCGGGCGAGGAACCAGGGGGCCGTCGCCGCGGGCACTGCTGTGGTCCACGCCGAGACCAGCCAACCACACAGCCACGGTGCCGATGTGACGACCAGGCCCATCGCCGGGACGAGGAAGAGCATCGACATCCCGCGTTCGCCGAGCAGCGTCGCGGCGTACATCGCCAGGGAGATGCCGCCGAGGGCGTACGCGGTGACGAGTCGAGCGCGACCGGGGCGCGTCGGCTCGAGCTCGGGCTCCCGGACGGCGAGGAGTGCGGGGGTCCTCGAGGCCGCGCGTGCCGCCCCGATGGCGCTCAGCAGGACCACGAGGACGAACACCACGAGCGCGACCATGGTCTCGACGCCCCCGAGTCGCGGCTGGAGCACCGCTGCACCCGGGTTCCGCAGCGGTGCCGACAGGAACGCCATCAGGGCGCCGAGCACGAGCGGCACGACTGCGAGGGCCGTGGCGAACGCGGCGAGGGCCAGTGTCGCGGCCTGGGCGAGCACCACGCGCTCGATGAGTCCGGGACCGATCCCCACCAGCTGCCAGCGTGCGTGGTCCTGACGCTGCGTCCGGATCGAGAAGCCGACGAGCACGTTCAGGGCACCGATCACCACGATCGCGTTCATCCCCCCGAACACCAGCGCGTGGTTCCGGAGTCCGGCTGCGTCGACGGGGTCGGTGACGGCGGCAGCGGTCGAGACGTCCCCGGCGCAGACCAGGGCGACGAGGGCTGCGAGCACCATCACGACGAAGGCCGCGGTCCACAGACGCCACGACCGCGCCACCTCCGAGAGGACGAGTCGGGCGATCACCGGGACACCGCCTGCAGCACGTCGGCCGCGGTCGGTGCGACGAGTTCGCGGTGCAGGCGTCCGTCACGCAGGACGAGCACCCGGTCGCCACGGGCCGCCGCCTCGAGGTCGTGCGTGACCATCACCACGGAGCGGGATCCAGTGGCAGCGCCCTGCAGCAAGGCGAGCACCCTCGCGCCGGACTCGGAGTCGAGGGCACCGGTCGGCTCGTCGGCGAAGACCACGTCGGGGGCCGTGACGATCGTGCGCGCGATCGCCACCCGCTGCTGCTGCCCGCCGGAGAGCTGCCCCGGTCGCTGCCGGGCCACGTCGGACAGGCCGACGGCGGCGAGGGCGTCGTGGACGGCCGACCGATCGAGTGAGCCGGACGCCAGGCGCAGCGGCAGGGCGACGTTGTCGAACGCCGTCAGTGCCGGGATGAGGTTGCACGACTGGAACACGAAACCGAGGTGGTCGCGGCGGAACCGTGCGAGGGTGTCCCCGCGGAGCGTCGCCAGGTCGGTGCCGTCGATGTGGACCGAGCCGGAGCTGGGGGAGTCGAGCCCGGACAGGCACTGCAGCAGGGTGGACTTGCCCGACCCGCTGGGTCCGACGATGGTCACGAACTCCCCACGGGGGACGGACACCGTGATGTCGTCGAGGACCGTGGCTGCCCGCCCGCCGGGGCCGCGGAAGGAGCGGGTCAACCCGACGGCGGAGATGAGAGAGGTCATCCGACCAGTATATTACATATGTTACGAGCGTGAGTCGAGCGGAGCGGCGGCGGACACGCCACACGGCACACGCGTAGGTTCCAGCCATGAGTGCAGAGCTGACGCTCGGCGCCGAGGAAGAGCTGCACCTCATCGACCTCGAGTCCGGCCGACTTTCCGCGAAGGCCCCGCGCCTTCTGCCCAAACTGCCCACCGACCGCTTCGGCGCCGAGCTGCAGCGCACGACGATCGAGACGAACACCCCGGTGGTGCGGACCCTCGACGACCTGCGGCGGGTGATCGTCGACCTGCGCAGTGAGCTCAGCGCCGCGATCGCCCCGGCCGGCGTCACCATCGCGGCCGTCGGCACCGCGCCGAGGTCGGAGTACGCCGACTTCGAGCTGAGCTCCGGCGGTCGGTACGGCCGGATGCAGGAGCAGTACCGGATGCTCGTCGACGAACAGCTCATCTGCGGCCTGCAGGTGCACGTCGGGGTGAGCGACCGCGACCTGGCGGTGCTGATCGCCCAGCGGGTGGCGCCGGTGCTCCCGGTGCTGCTCGCCCTGAGTGCGTCGAGTCCGTTCTGGAACGGGCAGGACACCGGGTACGCCTCGTTCCGGAGCATCATCTGGCAGCGGTGGCCGTCGGCCGGCAGCTTCGGTCCGGTCGAGGACGCCGCCGAGTACGACCGGGTGCTCGACGACCTGATCGCCTCGGGCGTGATCGCCGACAAGAAGATGGCCTACTTCGACGTGCGGCCGTCGTCGCACGCACCGACGCTCGAACTCCGGGTCTGCGACGCGACCCCGGTGGTGGACGACGCCGTGCTCATCGCCGGACTCTTCCGCGCCGCCGTGCGCAAGGCCGAGAAGTCGGTCGTGTCCGGCGCCGAGTGGCACCCGCGCAGCGAACCCCTGCACCGTGCGGCGATGTGGCAGGCGGCCCGCTCCGGGTTGAGCGGCGAGCTGGTCGGCCTCGGGCAGCACCCCGAACGCCTGCCAGCCGAGGTCGCGGTGCGCCAGCTCGTGTCCCGCCTGCGCCCGGAGCTCGAGGAGCTCGGCGACTGGGGGACGGTGACGGAGCTGCTCGACGCGACCCTGGCCCGTGGCAACTCCACCGACCGGCAGCGCACCGCGTACGCCGAGCGTGGGGAGATCGACGACGTCGTCGCCCTGGTGGTGGAGGACACCGCGGGGCTCCCGTCCGGACGCGACGAGGACCCGGTGGTCCCGATCGCCGGGTACCGCGTCCGCGCCGGCGACGAGGCGGTCGGCCCCGGGGCACGCCCTCGTCCGGCGTTCCGTGACCTGGCGGCGTTCTTCGACGGCTGGGACGCCGAGACCGCGATCGAGCGCTGCACTGCCCGCGACGTCTGGACCCGCGAGCACCACGTCGGCTTCGTGGTGGACGGCGGGGCGCAGGAGTTCGGCTGCGACCTGGTGCCCCGGACGATCAGCGCGTACGAGTGGTCGCAGCTCGAGCGCGGCCTGGGGCAGCGGGCCCGCGCGATCGAGCTGTTCCTGCGTGACGCGTACGGCGACCGGCGGATCGTGGCCGACGGCGTGCTGGACGCGGAGCACTTCGTCGGCGCGAAGGGCTGGGACCCGGACGCCACCCGGCTGCCGGCGACCGCCGTCCGTGCGCCGGTGCTCGGGTTCGACCTGGTCCGCAACGAGTTCGGCGGCTGGCGGGTGCTCGAGGACAACGTCCGCTCGCCCTCGGGCGTCGCGTACGGGATCGCCCTGCGCGAGCTGATGGACGACGTCGTGCCGGACGCCCCGCGGCCGGCGCACCTGCGCGACCCGCACGGCGTGACCGACCGGCTCCGCCGGACCCTCTGCGCGAACACCACCGCGGTGACGGGCGCGACCGACCCCGTGATCGCGCTGGTCAGCGACGGCCCCGCCGCCGGCGCGTGGTTCGAGCACCGCAGGCTGGCCGACGGGGCCGGGTTGCGCCTCCTGTCCGGGTCGGACCTGGACGTCCGTGACGGACGCGTGGTCGACGCGACGACGGGTGACGTGCTCGACGGGCTGTACCTGCGGATCGACCGCGACGTCAGCGCGCTGACCGCGGAGCACGCTCCCGACCTGGGTGCGCGGATCCTCGACACGGCGGAGGCAGGACGCGTCTACCTGGCGAACGCGCCGGGCAACGCGCTTGTCGACGACAAGGCGATGTACGTCACCGTGCCGGACCTGATCTGGTACTACCTGGACGAGAAACCCCTGCTGGCATCGGTGCCGACGTACCGCACGAGCATCGAGGTCGAACGGCTGTCGGTCCTGGACCGCGTCGGGGAACTCGTGACGAAGCCGGTCGACGGCGAGGGCGGCCGCGGGGTCCTGATCGGACCGAGCGCGAGCGCGCCCGAGGTGGCCGAGCGACGGCGGGAGATCGCCGCGGACCCAGCCGGGTGGGTGGGGCAGGAGGTGGTGCAGCTGTCCTCGCACCCGACGATCGGACCCGCCGGTCTCGACCCGCGGCACGTGGACCTGCGGGCCTTCGTCTACGCGACGGGGACCGGACCGGACGACGTGCACCTGGCCGACGTCGCCCTGACGCGCGTGGCGCCCGAGGGCAGCATGGTCGTCAACTCGTCGCAGGGCGGCGGCGCGAAGGACACGTGGATCGTGGGGAACGCCCCGGCGGACACCGAACCCTCCCCGGCGGACACCGAACCCGCCCCGGCGGACACCGAGGGAGAGCGCTGATGTGTGGACTCGCGGGCGAGATCCGGTTCGACGGCCGAGCGCCGGACGTCGGGGCGGTCGCCCGGATGACCGGCTGCATGACGCACCGCGGCCCGGACGGCGACGGTCTGTGGGCTCGCGGCCCGGTCGCGCTCGGGCACCGACGGCTGTCCATCGTCGACCTGTCCACCGCGGGCGCGCAGCCGATGGTGCTGGCCGAGGCCGGGCTGACGATCGCCTACAACGGGATGGTCTACAACTACCGGCAGCTCCGTGACGAGCTGCACGGCAAGGGGCACCGGTTCGCGTCGACGTCGGACACCGAGGTCATCGCCCTGGCGTACGCCGAGTGGGGCACCGCGTTCGTCGACCACCTGATCGGGATGTTCGCCATCGCCATCTGGGAGCACGGCAGCGGCCGACTCGTGCTGGCGCGGGACCGGCTCGGCATCAAGCCGCTCTACGTCGCGCCCGTCCCGGGCGGCCTCCGGTTCGCGAGCTCCCTGCCGGCGATCCTGGCGGGCGACGCCGGCAGCAGCCGCACGAGCGGCAGCGGTGGCACGGGCACCGGCACCAAGGAAGTCGACACGTCCATCGACCCCGTCGCCTTCGCCTCGTACATGAGCTTCCACTCGATCGTCCCCGCGCCCCGCACGATCCTGGCCGGCGTCGGCAAGCTCCCGCCGGCGACCGTCCGGGTGATCGAGCCCGACGGCACCGCGCACGACACCGTCTACTGGGAGCCGCGTTTCGAGCGTGACCCCGCCCGGGCCGACTGGTCCGAGCGGGACTGGGAGCAGGCGTTCATCGGCTCGCTCCGCACCGCCGTCGAGCGCCGGATGGTCGCCGACGTCCCCGTCGGGGTGCTGCTCTCCGGCGGGATCGACTCCTCGCTCGTGGTCGGGCTGCTCGCCGAGGCCGGGCAGCAGGACCTCGCCACGTTCAGCATCGGGTTCGAGGCGGCGGGCGGTGAGTCCGGTGACGAGTTCGAGTACTCCGACCAGGTCGCTGCGCACTTCGGCACCGATCACCACCGCATCCACATCCCCTCGTCGCGCCTGCTCGACGGCATCGACGGTGCGGTCGCCGCCATGAGCGAGCCGATGGTCAGCCACGACTGCGTCGCCTTCTACCTGCTGTCGCAGGAGGTCTCGCAGCACGTCAAGGTGGTGCAGTCCGGCCAGGGCGCCGACGAGGTGCTCGCCGGGTACGACTGGTACCCGCCGCTCGCCGACGTCCCGCGCGACCAGGCCGCCGAGGCGTACCGCTCCGTGTTCATGGACCGCCGCTGGTCCGCGCTGCAGGGCCTGCTCGGGGAGCGGTGGAAGAGCGACGACGACACCCCGTCGGCCTTCGTGGACCGCCAGTTCGCACGGCCGGGCGCGGAGACGAGCGTGGATGCCGCGCTCCGCAGCGACACCACGATCATGCTCGTCGACGACCCGGTGAAGCGCGTCGACAACATGACGATGGCGTGGGGGCTCGAGGCCCGCGTGCCGTTCCTGGACCACGAGTTCGTCGAGCTCGCCGCCGCGATCCCGCCGTCGATGAAGCTCACCGACGGCGGCAAGGGCGTGATGAAGCGCGCCTCGCGCGGGATCGTGCCCGACGCCGTCATCGACCGCAGCAAGGGCTCGTTCCCGGTCCCCGCCATCCGGCAGCTCGAGGGCCCGTACCTGGAGCGCGTCCGCGACGCGCTGCACGCACCCGAGGCGCGGGAGCGCGGGCTCTTCGACCCCGCCACCGTCGAGCGGATGCTGCAGGACCCGAACAGCACCAGGACCGCGATCGGCGCGAACGCGCTCTGGCAGCTCGGCCTGATCGAGATGTGGCTGCAGCAGCAGGGGGTGCGGTGACCGTGGGTTCCGTCCGGACCGGAGGCGCGCAGGGCGTCGCGTCGTCGGCCACCGTCGAGCCGTCGGTCACCACCAGGGCCGCGGCCGACCTGGGTGCGCGCCTCACCGGCGCCTGGGGGTCGTGGGGACCGACCATGACCCGGAACGCCCGGCGGGTGGCGTTCGTGAGCGACCGGCACGGCACCCCCGAGGTCTTCGTGCAGGACGTCGTCGTCGACGGCGAGCTGCCGGAACCGGTGCGGATCGCGCTGTCCGACGACCCGGTGATCCGGGTGTCGTGGTCGTCCGACGGGGAGTGGCTCGCCGTCGCCATCGCGACCGACGGGGGCGTGAAGCAGCAGGTCTGGGTGGTGCGGCCGGACGGCTCCGACGCCGCGCAGATCGCCGGCTCGCGGTACCAGCATGCCGAACTCGGACCGTGGAGCCGCAGCGGCCACCGGGTCGTCATCACCCTGCCCTCGACCGAGCCCGAGCAGCCGGCCCGTGCGTACCTGGTCGACCCGGTCACCGGTGATCGCGACGACCTGGCCGTGGGGGAGCTCATCCACATCCTCGACCTGTCGGTGGAGGAACGGCTCGTCGTGCTGAGCGACGGCCAGCGCGGCCAGGAGTTCGTCGTGGTCGTCGACCGGCTGACCGACGAGAGCCACGCCCTGTTCGCCGACGACCCCGACGGGTCCGCCGAGATCGCGTTCCTGCGGCCCTCGCCCGCGAGCGAGACCAGTCCGCTCGTCGCCTACGTCGCCACCGAGGCCGGACTGCCCCGCCGCGGACTCGTCGCGCAGCCGGTCGGGCCGCACGGCTGGCGCGGCACACCGCGGCGGATCGTCGAGCGCGACGACGCCGAGCTCGAGTACCTGGACGCCGACGACGCCGGCCGCACCCTGCTGCTCGTCTGGAACGTCGACGGTCGCAGTGAACTCGACCTCATCAACACCCACGACGCCTCGCGCACCCCCGTGCCGGACCTGCCCGGGTACGTCGTCACCGATCCCGTGCTCAGCCGTGACGGCCGGAGCGTGCTGCTCGCCGTCGAGGGACCGACCCGGCCGCGCGAACTGTGGCGACTCGACACGAACGCGCTGACCTGGAGCCGGGTCACCGACGTACCGGTGCTGCCGGACGTGCAGCTGGTCGAGCCGACGCTCGAGCGGTTCGCCGCCCGCGACGGACTGGAGCTGACCGGGTGGCTGTACCGGGCCGTGGAGCCGACCGCGTCGGCGGCGCATGCCGACCCTGGTGCTGGTGCCGTGCCTCCCGGCCGCGCAGCGCTCGTCCACCTGCACGGCGGACCGGAGTCGCAGGAACGACCCACGTTCTCGCCGCAGCACCAGGCGCTCGCCGCCGCCGGGGTGACCGTGTTCGCACCGAACATCCGCGGGTCCTCCGGGTACGGCCACGAGTTCGTGCACGCCGACGACCTGGCGCTGCGGTGGAACGCGCTCGCCGACGTCGTCGACTGCGCTCGGTTCCTGGTGACCAACGGGTACGCCGAGCGTTCCCGGGTCGCCGTCGAGGGACGCTCGTACGGCGGGTACGCGACGCTCGCGTCGTTGGCCTTCACGCCCGACGTGTTCGCGGCCGGGGTCGCGGTGTGCGGGATGAGCGACTTCGCGACCTTCTACCGGGACACCGAACCGTGGATCGCGGCCGCTGCCGCCACGAAGTACGGCCACCCCGTCGAGGACGAGGCCCTGCTCGCGGCACTGTCGCCGATGCGCGCGATCGACGACGTCACGGCGCCGCTGCTCGTCGTGCACGGTGAGCTCGACACGAACGTGCCGATCGGTGAGGCGCACCAGGTCGTCGCGGCGCTGCGGGAGCGGTCGCACGACGTGGAGTACCTGGAGCTCGAGGGTGAGGGGCACGAGTACCGGCGGGCGTCGTCGCAGGCGCTGCTCGTGCGGCGGATGGTGGAGTTCGTGGCGGCGCGGCTGGGGTGAGGCCTGGCGGGGCGGGGCGCTCGGTCTGGTGCTCGTGGTGCGAGGTTCCGTACTCCGTGCGGCGCACGTGCCCTCGCACCGAGTACGGAACCTCGCACGGGCCGTGGGCCCCCTCGCACCGTGCGAGCCGCGGCTCGGCGTCACCGGGTGCAACGATGCGTCGGCGGCGCTCGCCGCGGGCGGAGAATGGTGGCATGACGACGACTGCGCCGACCTCGACCGCGCTGCCCCGACCGGGAGAGGTCCTCGTGGCCTCGGCAGCGGAGGTCGAGCAGGTCGTCCACCGTGCCACCAACCAGTACGCCTCCGGCGTCGTCGCGGACACCGCCGGGTGGGCGGACGGTGATCGTCGGCGGATCGAGGACCTCGGGTTCCGTGGTGGTGATGCCCGCGGCGAGGCGCTCCGGACCCTCGACCTGACGATCGCCGACGACGGCACCCCGACGCGCATGCTCGACGCACCCGCGATGGCCGCGCTGAACAGCCACCACGCGCGGTTCGCCGAGCGGCGCGGCGACGTGGTCCGCTACCAGACCGACGTGTCGGTGTGGACGGGGATCCCCGAGCGACCCACCGCGCAGGACTGGGAGGACGTCCGGGCGCTGCTCGGGTCGGGCGGGATGCTCGGCGTCGGTGCGGCTGCCGTCCTGCCCGAGGGGTGGGAGCTCGTCGAGGGTGCCGGCGGCGTGCAGCTGACCGGTGAGGCGATCGAGGGTGCGCCGGACGACGAAGCCGTCGTGCTGACGCCCGACGACGTGCCGGAGATGACCGCCCTGGTGGAGCGGACGAAGCCGGGGCCGTTCCTGCCGCGCACGATCGAGCTCGGCACGTACCTGGGCATCCGGCGGGACGGGCGGCTCGTCGCCATGGCGGGGGAGCGGTTGCACCCGCCGGGGTGGACCGAGATCAGCGCGGTGTGCACGGACGAGGCGTACCGGGGGCAGGGGTTCGGGCGTCGGTTGGTGCTCGCCGTCGCGCACGGGATCCGGGAGCGCGGGGAGATCCCCCTGATGCACGCGGCCGCCGGCAACACCGGGGCGATCGGGCTGTACCAGCACCTGGGGTTCCGCCTGCGGGACCGTGGGGCGCCGCGGTTCGTGCGGGTGCCGGACGGGAGCGATCGGCCGACCGGGAGCGGCAGTTCGGGGGGTTGACTGCCCCGAGTGGCGCTCCGCACACTGTCTTGGTCGCCGGGGGACCTCGGCGCGTCATGACAGGAGAACCATCATCGTGAGGACGTCGTCGTGGACCGCAGGTGCGGTCACCCTCGGTATCGCGCTGGCCGCGGTCGTCGTCTCGACCGGCCCGGGTTCGCCGGCGGTCGCAGCGCCGGCGTGCAAGGGGGACCGTGTCACCCTGGAGCAGCTCGCGAGCGGGTGCGCCGTGGCCACGCCGACGATCGTGCTGCCCGACGGTCGGCAGTTCGTCGTGCCGGAACCGGGCACGACGGTCTCCGCGTTACCGGTGGCCGCGTCGGGCGTCGACGACGGCGGGGACGTGTCGATCACGAACACCGGCCGTGCGGGTGTCGCGGTGCGCGTCGACGACGCGTGGTCCGGGTCGGCGGCCGCCGTCCGGCAGGAACGCCAGGCGCTGCGCGACCGGGTGGCCGCCGCCGTCGTGACGCGCGGAGCGGCCACCACGTCAGCCACGAAGGCGGCCACGAGCTGCACCAACACCTCGTACACCCGGCTCGGGTTCCGCTGGGCGGGCCCGGTGAACTGGAGCTACAACCCGAACAACCAGAAGGTCACCGGTCCGTCGGCGATCGGGGCCGGAGCCGACGCCTGGACCGGTCCGGTCTCGTCGTGCGGTCGGACGATCACGTCGACCGCCGACCAGAAGCACCTCGGGGTGCTCAAGCAGGCGATGGGCGTCACCGCGACCGGAGGCTGCGGAGCCGCGAACGCGTCGAGCGTGGTCGGGTGGGGGTCGCTGCCGAAGGACACCCTCGGCGTGACCTGCGTGTGGTCGCGCTCCGGCACGGCCGTCGAGACGGACCAGCGGTACTCGACGTCGGTCAACTGGTCCGCCGCCGCGACCTGCTCCGGGGCACGGTTCGACCTGCGTGGCGTCGCCACGCACGAGTGGGGTCACGCCTACGGGCTCGGGCACACGGCCGCGAACAGCGGCCTGGTGATGAAGCCGTCGGTGTCGACGTGCGAGACGAGTCAGCGCGGCCTCGGCCTCGGCGACCTGCTGGGGATCGACGCGATCTACTGATCGGGACGCCTTCGTGGATTCTCTAGGATCGACCCATGTCCACGACCATGCCCGGCTTCGGGACGGAGCGCATCACGCAGCTCGGTCTGCGTGACCGCGTCTACGACCGGGTGCTCGAGGTCCTGATGGGCCACGACGTCGAACCGGGCATGCGGCTGTCGATCGACGGCCTCGCTCGCTCGCTCGGGGTCTCGCCGACCCCGGTGCGTGAAGCCCTGGTGCAACTCGAACGCACCGGCCTCGTCACCCGTGAAGCGAACAAGGGGTACCGGGTCTCCCCGCCGCTGGCCGGCGACCAGCTCGAGGCCCTGTTCGACGCCCGGCTCATCGTGGAGAGCGGTGCCGTCGAGCTCGCGGCCCGCGGTGACGTCGACGGCCTGCGCGAGCGACTGGCGGCAGCGCTCGACGAGCAGGCTGCGGTGGCCGCCGAGGTCGCGTCGGTCGGGGCTGCGCACGCCCCGGAGGAGCTGATGGCCCGCTTCTTCCGCAGTGACTGGCAGTTCCACCAGCTGATCTTCGACGCGACGCGGAACCCGTTCCTCGAGGAGATGTCCGAGATCATCACGACGCGCGTGCACCGCATGCGGCAGATCGTCGAGGGTGGCGGGGACGACACGGATCGTGCGGTCCAGGAACACCGGGCCATCCTGGAGGCGCTGGCTGCGGACCCGACGTCGGCCGTCGCCGCGATGCGGCTCCACATCGACGCCGTCCGGTTGCGTTCGCGCGCGGACGCGTCGCACACGAGCTGAGGCAGCGGGGTTGCGTTCCAGCGACGTGCGAGTATCTTTCCTATAGGAAAGAGGTTCAAGGCTGAACCACCACGACATGCAAGGGAGCATTCCGTGACCACTCCACAGGACTGGGTCGACCAGGATTGGGACCCCACCACCTGGACGTCGGAGACCTGGCCGATCGCCGCGTGCCTGCACGGGTTCGCGCAGGTCACCCGCGACGGGACGGCCTTCCACGACGCCCCCGCCGAGGTGTGGGACGAGGTGTTCGGGCAGATCGAGGCCGTCGGCTTCTCGCTCGCCGAACTCGCCGACAGCCACATCCGGCCCGCAGACCTCGAAGCCTCGCGCCGCGACGAGCTGTTCGCCGTCGCGAAGTCGCACGGCATCGGGATCCCGTCCGTGCACCTACAGCGCAAGAGCGTCATCCAGCCCGGGCACGAGGACGAGAACCTGGCCTACGCCCACCGCACCATCGACGCGGCGGCCGAGTGGGGCATGCAGGTGTTCTCGACCGGGCTGCACCAGCCGTTCACCGACGCCCAGAAGCGCGCGCTGTGGTTCTGGACGGCACCGGGCCCGAAGGACCCCGACGACCCCGAGGTCTGGGCCGCCGCGGTCAAGCGACTGCGGGAGCTCGGCGAGCACGCTGCGAGCGTCGGGCTGCCGATGGCGCTCGAGCTGTACGAGGACACGTACCTCGGCACCGCCGACAGCGCGGTCCGTCTGGTCGAGGAGATCGGGCTCGACAACGTCGGGCTGAACGCGGACGTCGCGAACCTCATCCGGCTGCACCGTCCGATCGAGGACTGGCGGGAGCTCTTCGCGAAGACGATGCCGCACACGAACTACCTGCACGTGAAGAACTACACGCGTGACGAGGCCGGCGACGGGAGCTGGGCGACGAGTGCGCCGAGCACCATGGAGACGGGCCTCATCAACTACCGCCAGGTCCTGCGCGACGCCGTCGCCGACGGGTTCCGCGGGATCGTCATGACCGAGCAGTACGGCGGGGACAGCCTCGGCGTCTGCGCCACCAACCAGCAGTACATCCGGTCCGTCCTCGCGACGACGAAGCTCGACGCGACGGCGACCCCGACTGCAGCAACCAGCACCGAAGGAGCAATCCGATGAGCACCCTCGACATCGCCGTCGTCGGGTCCGGCTACATGGGCGGCGGGATCGCCCAGGTCCTCGCCCTCGCCGGCCACACCGTCCGGATCGCCGACGTCTCGGCCGAGATCGCCGCGTCCAGCCGAGCCCGGCTCATCGCAGAGACCGAGCAGTTCGTCGCGGACGGCCTGTTCCCCGCGGACGCCGTGGCACGCGTCGAGGCCCACCTCAGCGCAGCCGCCTCCATCGAGGAAGCGGTCGCCACGGCGGACTTCATCGAGGAGGCCGTGCCCGAGAAGCTCGAGATCAAGCACGCCACGCTCCGCCGGATCAGCGAGGCCGCCCGCCCCGACGCCGTGATCGGCTCGAACACCTCGACGATCCTGATCGAGTCGCTTGCCGAGGCGGTCGTGGGCCCGGAGCGGTTCCTCGGGGTGCACTTCTCGAACCCGGCACCGTTCATCCCCGGCGTCGAGCTCATCCCGCACCCGACCACGAACGAGCACGCGATCGAGGTCGGTGAGACCGTCGTCGCCGCGACCGGCAAGCAGTCGGCGCGGGTGAAGGACTCGACGGGGTTCGTCCTGAACCGCCTGCAGTACGCGCTGTTCGAGGAGGCCGCGAAGATCGCCGACGAGGGCATCGCGAGCCCCGACGACATCGACACCATCGTGCGGACCACGTTCGGGTTCCGCCTGCCGTTCTTCGGCCCGTTCGCGATCGCCGACATGGCCGGGCTCGACGTCTACGCGTTCTGCTTCGAGTCGCTGCAGACCCGCTGGCCCGAGCGCTTCGCCACCCCGCCGTCGCTGCAGCAGCACGTCGACGCCGGTGAGCTCGGCACGAAGTCCGGCGCCGGGTACCTCGAGGTCCCCGCCGACCGCACGCCGGAACTCGTCGCCTACCGGAACAAGGCGTACGTCGCGATGCAGAAGCTCCTCGACGAGCTCGGCCCGGCACCGATCCACTGAGGCGGGAGGGACACCATGAGCGACCAGAACCAGTCAGTCGGCCAGCACCAGGACCGCACCGTCGTCCTCACCGGGGCCGCCTCACCGCGGGGCATCGGCCGCGCCACCGCCCACCACCTGGCCGAGGCCGGGTGGGACGTCGGGATCATCGACCTCGACCAGACGGCGAGCGAGCAGGTCGCCGCCGAGATCCGCGAACAGCACGGCGTGCGGGCCGTCGGCGTCGGGGCAAACGTCGCCGACGAGTCCGCCGTCCGTGCCGCCTTCGACACGATCGAGGCCGAGCTCCGGCCGATCACCGCACTCGTGAACCTGGCCGGGGTCTCGTCGGCGCACGCCTACCTGGACCTGCCCGAGGGGGAGTGGCACCGTGTGCTGTCGATCAACCTCGACGGTGTGCACTTCGCCAGCCTGCGGGCGGCGGAGTCGATGGTGCGGTCCGGCTACGGGCGCATCGTGAACCTGTCGTCGGTCTCCGCCCAGCGCGGCGGCGGCACCTTCAGCAAGACCCCGTACACGGTGGCGAAGGCCGGCGTGATCGGCCTGACCCGTGGCCTGGCGCGCGAGCTCGGCCCGCGCGGCGTCACGGTCAACGCGATCGCCCCCGGTCCGATCGACACCGACATCATGGGCGGCACCCTGTCCGAGGAGCGGAAGGCCGAGATGGCCGCCGACGGCGTGCTGCCGCGCATCGGTACCCCGCGGGACATCGCCGCGGCCGTCGCGTACCTGATCAGCGAGGACGCCGGGTTCGTCACGGGCCAGACGCTCAACGTCGACGGCGGCCTGTACATGCACTAGGGCCAGCCGCCCACGGAACGCGCGCCGACCGGGCGACGTGATCCGTGCCTCCCGTCCGGACGACCGAACCGACCGCCGGACGCCAGAACGACCGCACCGTGCTCGCAAAGGAGCGAACCCGTGTCACTACCCCCTGCCCCCGCGCTCGGGTCGACCAACGACCCCGGCCTGAAGTCCGCCATCGGCAAGGCGACGAAGCACCTCATGCCGATGCTCGTCATCCTGTACTTCGTCGCGTTCCTCGACCGCACGAACGTCGGCTTCGCCGAAGAGGCCCTGCGCGTCGACCGTGGCATCTCCGACGCCGCCTTCGCCCTGGGCGCCGGCATCTTCTTCATCGGCTACGCGATCTTCGAGATCCCGTCGAACCTGCTGCTCAAGCGGTTCGGTGCGCGCTTCTGGCTCGCCCGGATCGCCGTCACGTGGGGCATCGTCGCCGCACTGTTCGCCTTCACGACGAACGACACGATGTTCATCATCCTGCGGTTCATCCTGGGTGTGACCGAGGCCGGGTTGTTCCCGGGCGTGATCATGTACCTGTCCGAGTGGTTCCCGAACAAGGTGCGCGTGCGCATGTTCGCGATCTTCTACCTGGCGCAGCCGTTCTCGCAGATGATCGGCGCCCCGCTGTCCGGCGGCCTCATCAGCGTCGGTGACCAGGTCACGCCGTTCCACGGCTGGCAGGTCATGTTCGCCGGCGAGGGGATCCTCGCGGTGCTGGCGGGCATCGCGGCCCTGGTGTTCCTGACGAACAGTCCGCAGCAGGCGAAGTGGCTCGAACCGGGCGAGAAGGCGTCGCTCACCGCGGCCATGGAGCGCGAGGACACTGCCCGCAGCGAGGACGGCCCGAAGGGCATCTGGCGCGCGATGGCGAGCGGGCGCGTCTGGTACTTCACGATCATCTACTTCTGCCTGCAGGTCGCCGTCTACGGCACGACGTTCTACCTGCCGCAGCAGGTGTCCTCGCTGCTCGGGCAGGACGTCGGCTGGCAGGTCGGTCTGGTGTCCGCGATCCCGTGGCTCGTCGGGCTCGTCGCCTGCTACCTGATCGGGTCGCGTGCGGACTCCGTCGGTCGCCGTCGTCGCTGGGGAACCCTGTTCTACGTCACGACCGGCCTGTCGATCCTCGGCTCGGCGTGGGCGGGTGCGAACGGGCAGCCCGTGCTCGGCATCCTGTTCATCACCCTGGCCGTCGCGAGCTTCCTGGCCGTCGGCCCGATCACCTGGGCGTACCCGACGGCGTTCCTGACCGGTGCCGCAGCCGCCGCGGGCATCGGCCTGATCAACTCGCTCGGAAACCTCGGCGGGTTCGTCGCCCCGATCATGCGCACCGCGATCAACGAGGTGGTGCCCACCGACAGCGGTGCGTTCGGCATCGTCTCGCTCGGCGTCCTGGCGTTCGTCGCCGCGGTGATGATCTTCTGCACCAAGTTCTTCCGCGGGGCCAAGGCCGACGAACTGCTCGACACCTCGCACGTCCGCACCACCGACCCGAAGGGCAGCAAGCGATGACCAGACTGTTCAACGACCCGGCGGACTTCGCCGACGAGGCGACCGACGGCTTCGTCGCCGCGAACGAGCGGTGGGTGCGCGGGGTGCACGGCGGGGTCGCCCGCTCCACCACGAGCCCCGACGGCACGGTCGCGGTCGTGATCGGCGGCGGCTCGGGCCACTACCCCGCGTTCGGTGGACTGGTCGGACACGGCCTGGCCGCCGGTGCCGCGATGGGCAACCTGTTCGCCAGCCCCAGCGCGCAGCAGGTCACCGGGGTCGCGAAGGCAGCGGAGCACGGTGGCGGGGTGCTGCTCAGCTACGGCAACTACGCGGGTGACGTCCTGAACTTCGACGCCGCGGCGCGCACGCTCGAGGCCGACGGCATCCCGGTCCGGACGGTCCGCGTCACCGACGACGTCACGAGCGCCCCGGCCGACGACCGCGCGAAGCGCCGCGGCATCGCGGGTGACCTCTGCGTCTTCAAGGTCGCCGGCGCCGCCGCCGAGCGCGGGGACGACCTCGACACGGTCACCGCGGTCGCCGAACGGGCGAACGACCGGACGCGCAGCTTCGGCGTCGCGTTCTCCGGGTGCTCCCTGCCCGGCGCCGAGGAACCCCTGTTCACGGTGCCCGAGGGCCGGATGGCGGTCGGCATGGGCATCCACGGCGAGCGGGGGATCGACGAGACGGACGTGCCCACCGCCGACGGTCTGGCCGAGCTGCTGGTGTCCCGTCTGCTCGACGAACTGCCCGACGGCGTGGCGCTCGGGGGCCAGCGAGTGGTCCCGATCCTGAACGGTCTGGGCTCGGTCAAGTACGAGGAGCTCTTCGTCGTCTACCGCTCGGTGCAGCGGCGCCTGGCGGACGCCGGGGTCGTCATCGTGGAGCCCGAGGTCGGCGAACTCGTCACGAGCTTCGACATGGCCGGGGTCTCCCTGACGCTGTTCTGGCTCGACGACGAGCTCGAGGAACTCTGGGCAGCACCCGCGGACACGCCCGCCTACCGCAAGGGCGGTGTGGTCGCCGAACAGCGGGTCGACCCGTCCACCGTGGCGGCGGACGCCGAGGGCGTCGGCATCGGCCCGGCGACCGACGAGTCCCGCGCGGTCGCCGAGCAGGTCGCCGCCGGGTTCGCCGCGGTCCGCGCCGTCCTCGACGAGCACGCCGACGAACTCGGGCGCATCGACGCCGTGGCCGGTGACGGCGACCACGGCATCGGGATGCAGCGCGGATCGCACGCCGCCGACGTCGCCGCCGCCGACGCGGTCACCCGCGGTGCCGGTGCCGGCACCGTCCTGCTGGTCGCCGCGGACGCCTGGTCCGACAAAGCCGGCGGCACGTCCGGTGCGATCTGGGGTGCCGCCCTGGAGGCACTGGGTCGCGTGGTCGGGGACGACTCGCGTCCGTCTGGTGCCACCGTCGCGCAGGGGGTCCGCGCGGCCACCGAGGCCGTGCTCGCGTTCGGCGCCACCGTCGGTGACAAGACGATGGTGGACGCCCTGGTGCCGTTCGACGAGGTGCTCCGCACCCGGCTCGACGCCGGGGCGGCGCTCGCCGAGGCCTGGGGCGACGCCGTCCGTGCCGCTCGCGAAGCCGCCGACGCGACGGAGTCCCTGGTGCCGAGGATGGGCCGGGCGCGCACCCATGCCGACCAGGCCGTCGGCACCGCGGACCCCGGTGCGCTGTCCTTCGCCCTCGTCGTGGAGACGGTCGCCCCGTGATCACCGTCGGGGTGTCGCTGAAGACGTACTTCTCGCACGCCCGGACGCTGTCGTGGGCGGCCGAGGTCGGCGACATCGCCCGGCGACACCCCGCGGTGCGCTCGGGTGCGGCGTCGCTCTTCGTGGCGCCGACGTTCCCGGCCCTCGTCCCGGTGCGTGACCTGCTCGCCGGCACCGGTGTGCAGCTCGCCGCGCAGGACCTGTCGTGGGCCGATGCGGGTGCGTTCACCGGCGAGGTCTCCGGCGCCGAACTGCGGGAGATCGGTGTCGACCTGGTCGAGATCGGGCACGCCGAACGGCGCTCCCTGTTCCACGAGGACGACGCGACGATCGCGGGGAAGGTGCACGCGGCGTTCCGGAACCACCTGCGTCCGCTGGTCTGCGTCGGGGAGCCGGACCGGGCCTCCGATCCGACGGAAGCCGTGGCGGCGGTGACCGCGCAGCTCGACCGGGCCGTCTCGACCGCCGTCGCGGACGGTCTCGCCGGGCCCCTGACCGTCGCCTACGAACCGGTGTGGGCGATCGGCGCACCGGCACCCGCACCGGACGACCACATCGTGGCGGTGCTCGCCGGGATCGAGCAGCACCTCGCCACCCGGCCTGAGCTGCACGGCAGCACCGTCCTCTACGGCGGCAGTGCCGGACCAGGCCTGCTGACCCGGGGGCAGGGCCGGATCGGCGGGCTGTTCCTCGGACGGTTCGCCCACGACCCCGCGGCGGTCGAGGCCATCCTCGACGAGGTCGCGGCGCTCAGCTGAGCTGGTCGCGGACCGGCCGTGGGGCGCGACCGAGCAGTTCGCCGAGCAGCGGATCGGTGCCGGCGAACAGGCCCCGCTCGGCGGCCTGGTACATGCCGAGTAGGAACGCGACCATGTGCGGGTCCTGCCCCGCTGCCAGCGCACGGGCACGCCACTCGTCCTCACCCAGGGCCTCGAACCCGATCGTCCGACCGGACACCTCGGACGCCTGCCGAGCCAGGTCGGCGAAGGTCGGCGCGTCCGGAGCGGTGAGCGTCACCGGCCCGTCGAACGGCTGGTCGGCGAGCAGGATCGCGGCGGCAGCCTCGGCGGCGTCCTCGCGGGCGGTCCACGACACCGGGCCGTCGACGGGGACGGACACCGTGCCGGTCTCCTGCCACGGGCCCGTCATCCAGGCGGCGCTGTGCGCGTAGAAGCCGTTCCGCAGGCTCGTCCACGGCAGCCCGGAGTCGCGGAGCAGGTCCTCGGTGGCGGCGTGGTGCGCTGCGGGCACGAAGGGCGAACCGTGCGCGGCGCCCTGGTGGCTCGTGTACAGGACCCGGCCGACGCCGGCGTCGACGGCTGCGTCGACCGCGGCGCGGTGCAGCGCGACGGCGTCGGCGGCCGGGTCGCTCGACGAGACGAGCAGGAGCTGATCGGCGCCCGCGAAGGCTGCCGGCAGGGTCTCCGGTTCGGCGTAGTCGCCGCGGCGGACCTCGACACCGCGGTCGGCGAACCGCTGTGCTCGGGCCGGATCACGGGTCACCACCGCCAGGTCGGACGGCGCGAGGTGCTCGAGCAGGTGGTCGGCGGTCGCGCCGTTGAGGGCTCCGGTGGCCCCGGTGATGACGATCATGACTTCTCCGTATCGGTGGAAACAGTGCGCTAGTAGCGCTGGTAACACAGTGATAGCACAGATCCGTTATCGTTGTTTCGTGATCGAGCAGGGAAGCCAACGCGACGAGACGCGTGCGCGCATCGTCGAGGTCGCCGGCACCATGCTGCGTGAACGCGGTGCCGCGGCGGTGACCACGCGGGCGGTCGCGGACGGCGCAGGCGTCCAGGCACCGACCATCTACCGGCTGTTCGGCGACAAGGACGGTCTGCTGGAAGCGGTCGCCGAGCACGCGATGGCGACGTTCTCGGCGATGAAGGCCGACGCCGTCCGGGCTGCTCGTGACGAGGCGACCGACCCCGTCGAGGACCTGCGCACCGGGTGGTCGATGACGATCGGCTTCGGGCTGGCGAACCCCGACCTGTTCGTGCTGTTGAGCGACCCGGAGCGCGGCCGTCGGTCGGCAGCCGCCCGAGCCGGTACCGCGCTGCTCGCCGAGCGCATCCGGCGGGTGGCCGAGGCCGGACGACTGGCCGTGCCGGAACACCGCGCGGTCGAGCTCGTGCACGCGGCAGGCACCGGTGCGGTGCTCGCGATCCTGGCCGCTCCGGCGGACGAGCGGGACCCGTCACTCGCCGATGACGTCCTCGACGCGGTGCTCGGGCGGATCCTCGTGCCGAGCGGGCCGACGAGGGACGACGGCGGCGCGGCCCCGGGTGGTCGCGGTCGGGGGACCGACCCCGTGACGAGCGCCGCGATCACGCTCCGTGCCGCAGCGCCCCGGCTCGATCGACTGTCGGCCGCCGAGCGGACGATGCTCGCGGAGTGGCTCGACCGGATCGCCGCGGACTAGTCCTCGCGGGCGCCCGCCAGCCCGTGGTCGTGGGCGTAGACGACGAGCTGCACCCGGTCGCGCAGCGACAACTTGCCCAGGATGCTCGAGATCTGGGTCTTCACCGTCGACTCGGTGACGTACTCCCTGGTGGCGATCTCGGCGTTCGAGAGCCCACGGGACGCCCACCCGAACACGACGCGCTCCCGCTCGGTCAGGGTCGCGAACTCCGGCGGCTGCGGTGCGGGGGCCCGCGCCACGTCGGTGCCGAACAGCTGCGCGAGGTCGTTCGGGGCGATGACCGAGCTGCCCTCGTGCACGGCCCGCACCGCGGCGAACAGGAACGGCGGCGTGGTGTCCTTGAGCAGGAACCCGCTGGCGCCGAGCCGGATCGCGGTCGCCGCCGCCGGGTCGAGCCCGAAGGTGGTGAGCACGACGACGCGGGGCAGCGGGCCCGGGACGGCGCCGGAGTAGAGCTGTCGGACGGTCTCCACCCCGTCCATGCCGGCCATCCGCATGTCGAGCAGCACCACGTCGGGGCGCACCTCGGGGATGAGCGCGAGCGCTTCGGCGCCGTCGGAGGCCTCACCGACCACGCGCATGTCGTCCTGGGCGTCGAGCACCACCCGGAGCCCGGCGCGGAACAGCGCCTGGTCGTCGGTGAGCAGGATCCTGATCGGTTCGGTCATCGGACGGGTCCCCCTTGGACGTCGAACGGGATGCGGGCGCGTGCCGTGAACACGTCGTCCAGCACGGCGGCGTCGAACGACCCACCGAGGGCGCCGAGGCGCGAGTCCATGCCGTCGATCCCGCGGCCCGAGCCGGCGGTGGTGCCGTCGCCGGCGACGTTCTCGACCTCGAGCACCAGGTCGGCGTTCCGCCAGGTCTCCCGCACGACGACCGGGTTGCCGGGGGCGCCGTGGCGCAGGGCGTTCGTGAGCATCTCCTGCAGCACGCGGCGGGCGGCGGTGCCGGTGTCCGGGCGCAGGGCCAGCGGGACCCCGCGCACCGTGCGGTCGACGTCGACCCCGGCGTCGCGGATGCCCTGCACGATCTCCTCGAGCGAGCCCGGGCCGGTCGCCTCGGCGGAGCCGTCGATGTGCCCGAGGACCTGTCGGACCTCGACCAGGGAGCTCCGGGCGGTGCTCGCGATGGTGGCGCTGACCGCTCGGATGCGCGCCTCGTCGTCGAGGAACGGCACCGAGTCGGCCTGCGCGATGATGACCGCGAGCGAGTGGCCGACGACGTCGTGCACGTCGCGGGCGATGTCCGCGCGGATGCGTTCGGACTCGGCGACGTCGATGGCGCGGGTGGCGGTGGCCTCGGCCTCGGTGGCGACGGCTTCGGCACGTGATGCTGCGGCCTCGGCGTCGGCACGGCGCTCCGACTCGCGGTCGCGGGAGCGGAAGGCCCGGACGGCGACGCCGCCCGCCCAGACCCCGAGCAGCGCGGTCACCGGGGCGGCCATCGCCAGGAAGGCCTGGTCGCGCGGGCCGTTGATGAGCACGAGGAACCGGAAGCCGGTCGACGCCAGGTAGACCGTGGCACCCGCCCCGGCGACGACCGCGAGTACGCCCGAGACGACGACCTCGGTGCGGGTGCCCACGACGGCGGCGGTGCCGATCACGACGAAGAGCGCGAGGTCCACCAGCGACGGGCGCTCGCCGCCGCCGACCTGGATCACCCCGAGGACGACGACCATGGCCATCGCGGCGGACGGGGAGATACGACGCAGGGCGATCGCCACCGAGGCCGACAGCACCGCGGCGAGGCTCGCGTGCTCGAGCTCGAGGTCGATGGGCAGCAGGAAGACGAACGCCGCCAGGGCCGCCCAGGCCACGTCGACGGCGATCGACCGGGTGGCGAGCGGCCGGAGGAACCTGCCCCGTTCGGTCACGAGAGCGATCCTCCCATGCCGTACCGGCGTCACGCGGGCGGGGTCATGGCCATGAGTGCGATGACGGTGGCGACCACGATCGCCGCGCAGAGCAGCAGGGTGGCGATCGTGTGCTTGGTCGAGGTCTGCATGCTCCCAGCCTGCGCAACCGGACGGCGGCGAGCATCGGGCGGTCGACCGAAGGGACTCGTCCTGCCGGGTGAAGCCGACGGTGGTCCCGGATCCGTCGAACGGCGCATCCAGGACACCCTCTGCGTGATCCGGCCACCTTGGACGGCCGCTCAGTGCCCCCGGCGAACCATCGGCCGTGCAATCGCTCGATCGACACGAAGGAGCACGATTTGTACTTCCACAAGCAGGAACTCCAGTTCACGGCAACGCCCGACAAGCCCGACGCGATCTACGCCCGCAAGCTGCAGGAGGTGCTCGGCGGCCAGTACGGAGAGATCTCCGTCGCGCTGCAGTACCAGTTCCAGGCGTGGAACATGCACATCCCCGGCAAGTACCGCGACATGGTGTTCGGCATCGGCGCCGAGGAGATGGGCCACGTCGAGATGCTCGCGACGATGATCGCGCAGCTGCTCGAGAAGTCCCCGCTCGGCATCACCGAGGACGCGCTGCAGGACGACCCCACGGTCGCCGCGATCGTCGGCGGCACCGACGTCCAGCACGCGATCGTCGCCGGTGCGGGCGCCCGTCCGGTGGACAGCAACGGCAACCCCTGGCAGGGCTCGTACATCACCGCCAGCGGCAACCTGCTCGCCGACTTCACGGCGAACGAGAACGCCGAGATGCAGGGTCGTGTGCAGGCCGCCCGGCTTTACCACATGACCGACGACCACGGCGTGCGGGACCTGCTGTCCTTCCTCATCGCCCGCGACACCATGCACCAGAACATGTGGGCGACCGCTGCCGCCGAGCTACGCGAGAAGGGCGTCGAGGGCTTCCCCGTCCCGAGCAACTTCCCGCAGTCGAAGGAGAACCAGGAGGTCAACTACCAGTACCTCAACTTCTCCGACGGTGCCGAGGCGAAGAACGGCCCGTGGGCGAGCGGTCCCTCGTTCGACGGCAAGGGCGAGTACTCGTACCACGACGGCCCGACCACCTCGGTCCCGATGCCCCCGCCCACGCACCCCGACGTCCGGCTCTACGGCACCACCGAGCTGCCGAACGTCGTCGAGAAGACGGCCGGCCTGGTGCAGGACAAGCTGAACAAGGAGTAGTCCCGACGGTCGCCCACGCGACCGACGGATGACAGGAGGCCCGGCGCACGACGTGCACCGGGCCTCCTGTCCGTCAGGTGGTCACCGCACCGACGGGGCGGACCCGCCCACGGTCATCAGCGCCCCCGTCTCGGGTTCTTCGTCGCGTGGTGCCTCGAAGATGCCCGAGTAGGCGCGCACCGCGCTCCACCCCGCGATCAGCAGGGCCGTGCCGAGGACCGCCGCGACCCAGGGGGCCAGGAGCGACTGCTCGAACAGCCGGGGCGCGGCGACCCAGGTCAGGAACGTGCCGGTCAGGCTGCCGGTGGCCCCGAGGAGCACGGCGGTGCGCCGGTCCAGGCTCGTCAGCGCGAGCGCCGCGGTGACGACGAGGACCGCGACCACCGCGTTCAGCAGGACGGACGTCATCGCTCAGCTCCTCACTCGGCCGCGGTGCCGGAACCGACCGCGAGCTGCTCGGACGCGCCACCGACGGTGACGGCGATCTTGCGCGGCTTCGCGGACTCCTTGACGGGGATCGTGACGCTCAGCACGCCGTTGTCGTACCCGGCGGTGATGCGCTCGGCGTCCAGGCCGTCGCCGAGCGTCAGCTGCCGGACGAACGTGCCGGGCTGGCGCTCACGCGTGAGCCACTGCGAGCCCTCGGGCGCGCCCAGGGTGCGCTCGGCGCGGATGGTCAGGACGGGGCCGTCCACGTCGATGTCGACGGAGCCCGGGTCGATGCCGGGCAGGTCGACGTCGAGGACGTAGTGGTCCCCGGTGCGGTACAGGTCCATCGGCATCGAGCGCGGGCCGGCGGCGGTGCCGAGGAGCGAACCCGCGAGTCGGTCGAGCTCGCGGAACGGATCGAAGTTCATCGTCATCGAAATCAACTCCTTCGTGGTTCTCGTTGAGTCCCCTCGACTCAACTGCCACCGTTTTAGCACTCGACCCTGGTGAGTGCCAAGAGATCGCTCGGAGGACGCCGAGAACTCAGCCGAGCAGGGGCGCCAGGAACGGGTCGATGACCGCCCACGTCGCGTCGGGGGCCTCGAGGTGGGGCAGGTGCCCGGCCGCCGGGACCTCGGCGAACACCGCATCCGGCACGGCCGCCGCGACCGCGCGACCGTACGCCGGGGTCACGACCCGGTCGCTCGCGCCGAACACGACGAGCGTCGGCACCCGCACGGCACCGAGCCGACCGAGCAGCGTCGGGTCGCTCATCGAGCGGCCGGCGACGACCGCCATGGTCTGCCCGTTCGACCGCTGCACCGCGCGCTGTTCGTCGGTGACGGACGCCGGGTCCTGGTACCCCCGCTCGGGATCGTGCCAGGCGACCTCGGCCAGCCCGCGGGCATCGAGGGCGAAGAAGTCGGCGATCGGTTCGCCCTCGACCACCGCACCCACGCCGTCGATGTCGACGACGGTGCCGACGACCCCGGCGAACCGGTCGTCGGCAGCAGCCTGCACGGCCATCTCGAGGGCGATCCAGCCGCCGATGGAGGACCCGACCACCACGACGTCCTGCTCCCCGGCGGTGACGAGCTGCTCGAGGTACGCGGTCGCCAGGGCCGGGACGGAGTCGATCCCGTCCGGGCGTGGGGTGCCGTCCCAGCCCGGGTGCGTGGGGGCGACGACGTGGAAGGCGGGTGCGAGGTGCGCGACGATCGGCGCGACGGTCCGGGGGCCACCGCCGCCGTGCAGGACGAGCGCGGTGCGGGTGCGGGTGTCGGTCATGGGCTCTCCGTATCAACATGTTTATGTACGAGTGTTGATACCGTAGCACCATGCCGACCGACCTCGAAGCCCTGGGCCACGCCGTCAAGCGGGCGCAGTACCGCAACCACCGCACGATGGACGCCGCCCTGCGCGACCTCGGCGTGACGCTCGTGCAGTGGGACGCCCTGCGCGCGATCGACCGGATGCCCCGCGCCTCCGGGCACGACCTCGCCGTCGCGACGTTCCAGAGTGACCAGGCCTTCGGCACCCTCGCGAACCGGATGCTCGACCGTGGTCTCATCACCCGGACCGCCGGGCGGGGCCGCCGGATCGAGCACACCGTCACCGAGGACGGACGGCGGGTGCTCGACGAGGGACACCGCATCGCCGAGGGGGTACTCGACTCCCTGTTCGCACCGCTCGACGAGCCGCGACGGGCGGCGCTCCTGCAGCTCCTGACGACCCTGACGGATGCCGCCGAACCGTTCGGCGCGCAAAACGTACACAGTGCGAATGGTTCGTTGAACTGATCGTTCACTTCGTGAAAGAGTTCAGGCGTCCACAGGGGACACACGGCAAGCAAGAAGGGCGGGACACGACATGCACAGCACGTACTCCGGGATGCCTCGGACGGCACGGATCGGTGGCAGCCACACGCGCGTCGGTCTCACCGACCCGGCGATCATCGACGCGTACGTCGAGCGTCGCATCCAGGACCCTTCGCTGCTCGCCGGTCGTTCCGAACCGTCCTACGCGGACTTCTTCAGCACGCCTGCCGTTTAGCAAGGAGCGCATGACCCCATGCCGTTGACCGTCGTCCGTCGAGAGCACGTCCACCTCTACGCCCGCGAACCCGCGTCCGGGGTCGCGAAGACCGCCGTCGACGCGCTGCTGCGCCTGCAGCACGCCGAGGACCAGCAGATCGAGTCCGCCCGCATCGAGAGCGGCCTGTCGAAGAACGAGTTCCTCGCCGTCCGGTACATGCTCCAGGCGCACCGGGACGGCCGGACGATGGGCCCGAAGGACCTCGCCGTGATGCTCGCCGTCTCGAACGCCTCGGTCACCAAGATCGTCGACGGGCTCGTGCAGAAGGGCCTGCTGTCGCGCACGGCGCACCCCACGGACCGTCGTGCGCAGGTACTCGCCCCGACCGACCAGGCCGCCGAGAAGATCGACGCCTCGTACGCGCGCTTCCACGCTGCCGTCGTCGAGGTGCTCGAGCAACTCCCCGACGCGGACAACGCCGTCCTCGCCGACTCGCTCACGAAGATCGTCGACGCGCTCGCCGCGGGCACGCCCGCGCCGGTCGACGAGTACACGGTCGACGACCAGGACTGACGCGAGCGCGCCCGGCTGACGCGACCCGGCGGGTGCGACGCGACCCCGATACGGACTGGAGGCCCGTGGTGCGCCCGCCACGGGCCTCCAGGCCGGACGGTGGCGAGAAAACCTTCCAGCGGTAAGTTGGGTGCATGACCCACCCCGCGGACGACGCCGACGCGGCCCAGCCGCGCCGCGGCGGGTACCGCAAGGGCGCCGAGCGGCGCACGCAGATCCTCGACGAGATGATCCGCATGGTCGCGGAGCAGGGGGTCGACGCATCGTCGCTCCGCTCGGTGGCCGAAGCCCTCGGGATCACGCACGCGGCACTCCGCCACTACTTCCCGAGCCGCGACGAACTGCTGCTCGCCGTCTACCGGGAGCACGAGGTCCGCGAGCAGGGCGCGCCCGACCGGATGAAGTCGGCGATCGGCGACATGCGCGAGAGCGCATCGCGCAACCGGGCCGTGCCGGGGCTGGTGCAGCTGTACACGACCCTCGCGGCCGACGCCGTGCAGGAGGGCCACCCGGCCACACGCGACTTCATGCGCGAACGCTTCGCCCGGCTGCGCGCCGAACTCGCCGAACTGATCGAGGCGGACCAGGCGAGTGGCCGGATCCGCGCCGACCTGGACCCGGTCGACCTGGCGAGCCTGAGCATCGCGGCGTCCGACGGACTGCAGGTCCAGTGGCTGCTCGACCCGGACGCCGTCGACGGCGAGCGGGTGCTGCGGCTGCTCGAGCAACTGGTCCCGCCGGTGCGCTGAGCGGCCACGGGGTACGCCTCGCTGCCGGTGGCACAGCGACCGGCCGGTAGAAGGGCAGCATGACCACTTCCACGCGCACCCCGCTCGGCGTCACGCTCGTCGACGGGGGCGCCAACGTCGCCCTGTTCTCGAGCACCGCCGAGCGGGTCGAGTTCTGCACCTTCGACGACGACGGCACCGAGCACCGCACCGAGCTCCGCAACCGCACCGGCTACACCTTCCACGACGTCGTCCCCGGGGTGAGGGTCGGCACCCGCTACGGCTTCCGCGTGCACGGCGCGTGGGACCCGGCGAACGGCCTCCGCCACAACGGCGCGAAGCTCCTGCTCGATCCGTACGCCACCGCCGTCGACGGCACCTACGAGTGGGGCCAGGCCCTGTTCGGCCACGACATGGACGAGCCCGAGAAGATCGACGAGACCGACTCGGCCAGCGCGATGCCCAAGTCGGTCGTCGCCGACCGGTCCTTCGACTGGGACGGCGACACCCTGCTGCGGACCCCGCTCGCCGACACCGTCGTGTACGAGGTGCACGTCAAGGGCTTCACGAAGCAGCACCCGGACGTCCCCGAGGAGATCCGCGGCACCTACGCCGGCATGGCCCACCCGGCGGCGATCAAGCACCTCACCGACCTCGGCGTCACCGCGGTGGAGCTGCTGCCGACGCACCAGTTCGTGCAGGACTCGACGCTCCTCGACAAGGGCCTCCGCAACTACTGGGGCTACAACAGCATCGGCTTCTTCGCGCCGCACGACGAGTACTCGTCCGCAGGCACCGCCGGGCAGCAGGTCGCCGAGTTCAAGGAGATGGTGAAGGCCCTGCACGCCGCGGGGCTCGAGGTCATCATGGACGTCGTCTACAACCACACCGCCGAGGGCAACCACATGGGCCCGACGCTGTCGTTCAAGGGGATCGACAACCAGTCGTACTACCGGCTGGTCGAGGGTGACGAGGCGAACTACTTCGACACCACGGGCACCGGCAACAGCCTGAACGTCGGGCACCCGGCGGCCCTCGGACTCATCATGGACTCGCTCCGCTACTGGGTCGAGGAGATGCACGTCGACGGCTTCCGGTTCGACCTGGCCACGACGCTCACCCGCCAGGACGGCGAGGCCGAGAAGCACTCCGCGTTCCTCGACATCATCCACCAGGACCCCGTGCTGCGCGAGGTCAAGATGATCGCCGAGCCGTGGGACACCGCCGGCTACCAGGTCGGCGGGTTCCCGGCCGACTGGTCCGAGTGGAACGGCAAGTACCGCGACGACCTGCGGGCCTTCTGGCGCGGCGACGAGGGCGCGCTCGGGGACGCCGTGCAGCGGGTCCTGGGCAGCCCCGACGTCTACGAGGGCTCGCGGCGCTCCCCGCTTTGCTCGATCGACTTCGTGACCGCCCACGACGGTTTCACCCTGGCCGACCTGACGATGTACGCCGACAAGCACAACGAGGCGAACGGCGAGGACAACAACGACGGCGAGAGCGACAACACCTCGTTCAACGGCGGTATCGAGGGCCCGACCGACGACGGTGCGGTGAACGACTACCGCGACCGGCAGCGCCGCAACTTCCTCGGCACCCTGCTGCTCTCCGCCGGCGTGCCGATGATCCTGGGTGGCGACGAGCTCGCCCGGTCACAGGGCGGCAACAACAACGCGTACTGCCAGGACGACGAGATCTCGTGGTTCGACTGGGCCGCCGCCGACCAGGACCTGCTCGCCTTCACGACGGCGGCCATCGCGTTCCGTCGGCAGCACCAGGCCCTGCGTCCGGAGTGGTTCCGCACCGCGCCGGGTGACTCGGAGTCGACGGTGACCGTGCTCCGTGCCGACGCCGCGGGGTTCGAGGACGGCGACTGGGCGGACGGCGGCAACCGGGCCGTGACGCTCGTGCTGCACCAGGGTGACGACACCGTGGCCGTGCTGCTGAACGCGTCGGACACCACGGTGGAGTTCACGCTGCCGGAGCGGCCGGGTGGGGGCAGCTGGTCCCTCGGGCTGTCGAGCGACCCCGACCAGGCCGTGGTGGGCGACGCGGCGACGCTGCTCGTGCGCGACGCGTCCTTCACCGCGCTGGTCTGACGGGCGCGTTCGTTCGCGTTGGTGGCGTCGTGATCGTCGCTCGTGTCGTGATCTCCGCTTCGTGAGCAGGAATGGTCGGGTCCCCACTCAGGACCCGACCATTGCTGCTCACGAAGTGGTGCCGTCAGAACTTCTGGTCGGTCTCCTTCGGGTGCCGGGTCTTGCCCGTCGCCTGGTCGTGGGTGGCCGCGTCCGGCGCGTCCATCGCCGGACCCACCCCGACCGGGACACCGGCCTCGGGGTGGTTCAGGTCGAACGCCGGCGACTCCGACCGGATCCGCGGTACCGAGGTGAAGTTGTGCCGGGGCGGCGGGCAGCTGGTCGCCCACTCGAGCGACCGGCCGTAGCCCCACGGATCGTTGACGAGCACCTTGCGGCCCTTCCGCATCGTCTGCACGATGTTCAGGAAGAACGGGATCATCGACGCCGCCGTCAGGACAGCACCGACCGTGGAGACCTGGTGCAGCCAGGTGATGTCGTCCTCGGGCAGGTAGCTCGCGTACCGACGGGGCATCGCGATGACGCCGAGCCAGTGCTGGATCAGGAACGTCATGTGGAACCCGATGAACAGCATCCAGAAGTGCACCTTGCCGAGCCGTTCGCCGAGCATCTTGCCGGTGAACTTCGGCCACCAGAAGGAGAAGCCGGAGAACATGGCGAACACGACGGTTCCGAAGACCACGTAGTGGAAGTGCGCCACGACGAAGTAGGTGTCGTGGACGTGGAAGTCGAGCGGCGGCGACGCCAGGATCACGCCGGTCAGCCCGCCGAACGTGAAGGTCACGAGGAACCCGATCGCCCACAGGATCGGCGTCTCGAAGGTCACCGACCCCCGCCACATCGTGCCGACCCAGTTGAAGATCTTCACGCCTGTCGGCACGGCGATCAGCATCGTCATGAGTGAGAACCACGGCAGCAGGACGCCACCCGTCGCGAACATGTGGTGCGCCCACACCGACACGGACAGCGCCGCGATCGAGATCGTGGCGTACACGAGTGTCTTGTAGCCGAAGATCGGCTTCCGGCTGAAGGCCGGGAACACCTCGGACACGATGCCGAAGAACGGCAGGGCGATCACGTAGACCTCAGGGTGTCCGAAGAACCAGAACAGGTGCTGCCACAGCAGGGGGCCACCGTTGGCCGGGTTGAAGATCTGCGCGTCGAAGACCCGGTCGAGCAGCAGGCCGAACAGCGCCACCGCCAGCACCGGGAACGCCATCAGCACGAGGATCGACGTGATCAGCACGTTCCACGTGAAGATCGGCATCCGGAACATCGTCATGCCCGGGGCGCGCATGGTGATGACGGTCGTGATGAAGTTCACGGCGCCGAGGATCGTGCTGAAGCCGGTCATGCTCAGGCCGGCGACCCAGAGGTGCCCGCCGATGCCCGGTTCGAAGGTGGTGTCCGACAGCGGTGCGTAGGCCGTCCACCCGAACGCGGCAGCTCCGCCCGGTGTCAGGAACCCGCCCATCGTCACCAGGCTGCCCATCGCGTACAGCCAGTACGAGAACGCGTTGAGCCGGGGGAACGCGACGTCGGGGGCACCGATCTGCAGCGGCATGATCGCGTTGGCGAACCCGGAGAACAGCGGGGTCGCGAACAACAGCAGCATGACCGTGCCGTGCATGGTGAGCAGCTGGTTGTACTCCTCACGCGTCTCGAGCACGTCGAGTCCGGGGGTGAAGAGCTCCGTCCGCATCACCACCGCCATCACCCCGGCCAGACAGAAGTACCCGAACGACGTCACCAGGTACAGGTTGCCGATCGTCTTGTGGTCGGTGGTGGTGTGCCAGTACACGAACCGCGCACCGAGCTTCACCGGACGTCCGGGGCCGACGTCCGCCGGGTGTTCGCCGAGGACGGGCGGGTTCTCGAGGTCGGTCACGGGGTGCTCCCATCGGATCGTTCCGAAAGCGCGAGGCTGATGTGACCGTGATGTGCGGTCGCGTTGATTCTGTCCATCGGGTGCGCATAGCGTCCGAAGGAACGGGCGGAAGGCAGCGAGATGTGGATACGGGTCGTGTTGCCCCGCGAGGTCCGGGCACTAAGCCTGCCGGGGGTCCTCCGTCGTGCCTGGGTGGTCGGCTTCTCCACCCGCGTCCTGCCCGTCCGACCGGCCGGCTGCGACGACCCGGAGTGGACCCCGGTCGAGTTCCTGCTCGACGTCGAATCGTCGAGCACCGGCTGGGCCGAGGCGTTCGAGATCGAGTTCACGAGTGCGATGACGCCCGGTGTCGACGAGCGATCCGGGGGCAGGGTTGCCACCTGGAACCCATCAGCCGACCGCACCGCTGAGGCCCGAGCTCGCCGGGTGACCCCCGATGACCGAACCGGTGTCCGCGCTGGACCACAGGCCCGCGGCGACTCGACCGGTGCGGGCTCGCATGTTCGTCATCGCGGCGGCGAGTGCGACCTGCCCGAGATCACCGGTCGCCGCGTAGGCCGCACGTTGCCTCGACGCCCCGGTGCCCCGCGCGAACAGGTCGGCCAGGCCGCGTTCGACGAGCTGGTCGTCGCCGTTCGCGACGAGCGCCGGCAGCACGTGGGCGAGCAGGAGCGTGACGACCTCGCGTGCGGGTGCGGCGCGCCCCGTCAACGGGTCGACCAGTTCACCGTCCAGGCCCTCGAGCGCAGCGCGCCAGTTCGCGAGCCGGACGCTGCAGGCGGGGGTGTCGCGCTCGAGCGACCCCGAGCGCCACTCCTCCGCGGCGGTGTCGACCATCGCCCGGACGAGTCCTGCGATGGTCACGGTCACACCGGGGTCGAGCGGGACGTCGGCCACGCGCACCTCGACGGTCGGGTGCGCTCGGGACAGCCGCGCGTCGAGGTAGAGCATCCCCGCGTCGAGCAGGGCGCCCGTGCGGAGCATGCTCTCGGTGACGGCGCGGTAGCGCTCCTCCGACCCGAACCGTTCCATCGGGCCGGCCGACGGCCACTGGCTCCAGGCAATCGAACGGTAACTCGCATGACCCGTGTCGACCCCAGCGTGGAAGGGGGAGTTCGCGCTCAGGGCGATGAGCACCGGTGTCCACGTGCGGATCCGGTCGAGCACGGCGACACCCTCGGCGGGGGAGTCGATCGCGACGTGGACGTGCAGGCCGCAGGTCAGCCCCTGCCGGGGGATGGAACCGTAGCGCTGCATCATCCGCTGGTACCGGTCGCCGTCGCTCACGTGCGGGGTCACCGGAGTCGGCGACGTCGCCAGCGGGGCGGCGTGTGCACCGAAGCCGTTCGCGACCTGTTCGACGAGTGCCCGGTTGTCGAGCACCTGCCCGCCGAGCGCCGCCAGGGAGGTGTGCGGGCGGGTGATGACCTCGATCATCTCGCGCTGCATCTCGCCCACGACCCCGCCGGGATCGGGCACCCGTGTCGCCTTCGCGCCGGCCAGCACACCGTCGGCGACCGGTACGGGCACACCCGTCGACCGGTCGATGAGGAGCAGCTCCTCCTCCACACCCATGGTTCTCATCACCCGAGTGAAGGAGGGTGTGACTTCGGGCCGTTCCAGATGGTCGACGAGCGCGGATCCGTTGGCCGAACCGCGCGGTCCGGTCCACGGAGCGCAGGGTCGGGCGATCACACACCCTGGTGAGCAGCAATGGTCGGGTCCCCGTTCGGGACCCGACCATTGCTGCTCACGAAGTGGTGCGCGTGGTGCGCGCGGCGCTCCTAGGCGTTCGCGCCCGCGGTCAGCACGGCTGCCGCGGGGTCGAAGTCCTCGGGGAGCGGCGGGATCGCGTCCACGGCCGACGTGATGTCGACGGCGGAACCCGACTCGGCCGCGTCACGGATGCCGAGCAGCACGTCGAGCACGTGCAGCGCGACGGCGCCGGAGGCGCGCTCGGGGCGGTCCTCGGCGATGGCGCGGGCGAGCTCGACGACACCGGTGCCACGACCCCAGGTGGAGCCGACCGCCTCGAGCGTCTCGGGCTCGTCCTGCCCGTAGCGCCAGAGCTGCGACGAGCCCTCGAACGTGTTCGGGTCCGGCAGCGAGATCGTGCCGAGCGTGCCGTTGATCTCGACGAAGCCCATGCGCGGCAGGGCGTGCTGGAACGAGAACGTCGACTGGGCGGACTGCCCGCCGGCGAACTCGATCAGGGCCGCGTGGTGCGTCGGGACCTCGACCGGGAACGTCTCGCCGACGCGGGGGCCGGACGCGATCGTGCGACGGTCGAGCGACTTCGACGAGACGGCCTGCACGCGCGAGGCGGTGCCGAACGCGTGCACCAGGGTCGTCACGTAGTACGGGCCCATGTCGAACAGGGGGCCGGCACCGGTGGCGAACAGGAAGTCCGGGTTCGGGTGCCACGCCTCGGGCCCGGGGACGTGGAACAGCGTCGTCGCGGACAGCGGCTCGCCGATGTCACCGCGGGCGATGGCCCGGAGCGCCGTCTGGATGCCCGCGCCGAGCACGGTGTCCGGAGCGGTCGCGACACGCAGGCCCTTGGCCTTCGCCGACTCGAGCACCGCGGCGGCCGACGCGTGGTCGGTCGCGATCGGCTTCTCGCTCCAGACGTGCTTGCCGGCGTCGATGATCTGCTGGTCGACCTCGGCGTGTGCGGCCGGGATCGTCAGGTTGATCACGATCGAGATGTCGTCGCGGGCGAGGAGTTCCTCGACCGATCCCGACGAGGCGACGCCGTACGTGGCCGCCTGCTCAGCGGCACGCTCGAGCAGTACGTCGGCGACGAAGCGGACCTCGACGTCGGCGAACTTGGTCAGGTTCTCGAGGTACTGGGTGGAGATGTTGCCGGCACCGATGATGCCGATCCCGACACGGCTCACTTGTCGTTGTCCTTGAGCCAGGTGAGGGACTCGGTGATGCCCTCGAAGACGTCGCCCTTGTAGGCGTCGAACTCGACCACGCGGATCGCCTGCGGTGCGGCGGCGAGGATCGCGGTCACGTCGACGTCGCCCTGACCGGCCGGCGTCTGGTTCTCGAAGGCGCGCTGCAGCGCCTCGGGCACGATGAGGGCGCTCTCGGACGAGGGCAGCGCGGTGCGGATGTCGCCGTCGACCTTGCCGTCCTTGACGTGGATCGCGACGACGCGGTCGCCCAGGCCCTTGAGCACGGCGGGGGCGTCGGCGCCACCGACGGTCGCCCAGAAGGTGTCGACCTCGAGGACGGTCTCCGGCGACAGCTGCGACACGAACAGGTCGTAGACGGTGCGGCCGTCGACCTTGTTCGTGAACTCCCACTGGTGGTTGTGGTACCCGAACTGCAGGCCACGGCCGGCGGCCTCGGCGGTCAGCTCGTTGACGCGCTCGGCGATCTTCGCGACGTCGTCGGCGGTCTGCCAGCGGTCGGTCGGGATGAACGGGTCGATGACGGTGCGGATGCCGAGGCGCTCGGCGGCGTCCCAGATCGGCGCGGTGTCCTCGGCGTCGATCACGGCGACGTGGCCGGACGGAGCCTTGAGGCCGGTGGCCGCGAACGCACGCTCGAGGTCGGTGGCGCGCTCGACGAACGCGTAGGGCTCGACGTTCTCGTACCCGATCTCGGCGACACGGGCGATGGCCTTGTCGAGGTCTTCGGCGATGGCGTCGCGCAGTGAGTACAGCTGCACAGAAGTGGTGGGCATTGCAGAGGCTCCTTCGATCCTGTCTGGGTGTCGCGGCCCGTCGAGGAGCGATGCTCCGCGGCGAGATCGATGACGACGCTACCCCAAAAACCACCCGGTGTGTAGTTTTTGCTGCCCCGTGTGACGCGGCCGGTGTTGCAGGCAACACGTGTCGATGTATGCTCGCGTCGGAAAAACCTTGTCAGGTAAGGTTTTTATCGACTCAAGGAGGCGTCATGAGCACACCCGAACCCGGAAGCCCGGCACTGCTCAACCCGGAAGAGGGCATCACCCAGCCCGTCAGCACGGTCAAGGTGGGCATCGGCTACCAGATCGCCCTGTTCCTCGGGCAGTTCGGCCTCTTCGTCGCGCTCATGGCGCCCGTCTACGTGAGCATGCAGCTCAAGGCGCAGGCCCTGGTCGGCGACGACGCTGCGAACGTCATCGGCTCGGTGCTGCCGATCGGCGCGTTCGGTGCGCTCATCATGAACCCCCTCGCGGGTGCCCTGTCCGACCGCACCCGCACGCGCTGGGGCCGTCGTCGCCCCTGGCTGCTCAGCGGTGTCGTGGTCTTCGCGATCGCCCTCGCCTGGATCGCCTACTCGCCCGACGTCCTCAACCTGACGCTGGCCTGGCTGCTCGCCCAGCTCGCCGCGAACGCCACGCTCGCCACCCTGCTCGCGAGCTTCGCCGACAACGTGCCGCAGCTGCAGCGCGGCCGGTCCTCGAGCATCATCGCGCTCGCGCAGAACATCGCCGTGCTCGCCGGCACCTACCTGTCGGTCTTCTTCGTCGCGAACCTGCCCGTGCTGTTCATCGCGCCCGGCATCCTGGCGATCATCCTGGTCGCCGTGTACGCCGTCGTCGCGCGGGACGACCTGCCCACCTACAAGCTCAAGAAGTTCACGTTCCTGAACCTCATCGCGTCGTTCTGGACGAACCCGGTCAAGAACCCGGACTTCGCGTTGGCGTGGTGGTCGCGCTTCCTCATCATCTTCGCGACCTTCATGTTCACGACGTACCGCCTGCTCTACATGGAGCAGCACCTCGGCATCGAGAGCGCGAAGGAGGCGACGGCCGCCGTCGCCTTCGGTGTGCTGCTCTACACGATCGCGCTGCTGGTCAGTGCGGCGCTGTCCGGCTGGGCCTCGGACAAGCTCGGTCGCCGCAAGGTGTTCGTCGGTGGCTCCACGGCGATGTTCGCCGTCGGACTCATCGTGCTGGCGCACGCCGACACGGTCAACGGCTTCTACGTCGCCGAGGTCATCATGGGCTTCGCCTACGGCATCTACTCCGCGATCGACACCGCGCTCGTCGTCGACGTCCTGCCGAACGCGGACCGTCCCGGCAAGGACCTCGGCGTCATCAACATCGCCAACGCCCTGCCGCAGTCGCTCGCCCCGGCCGTCGCCCTGTTCTTCCTGAAGATCGGGTCCGGGGACGCCGCCGACAACTACACGCTCATGTGCTGGGCCGCCGGCGCGATCGCCATCATCGGCGCACTCGTCGTGATCCCCATCAAGCGGGTGCGGTAGCGCCCGTCGCGCAACGCGACCAGGAGACGGACGGGAGGCCCGTGGCGACGCCGCCACGGGCCTCCCGTCCGTCTGCCTGGTTGCGTCAGCGGGCCCCGATAGCGTGACCCACATGCTCGACGCCACGCCCGCCCCGTTCGACACCCCCGCCGGCCGCATCGTCGGGATGCTCGACGGGGACGTGGTGCGGGTGCTCGGGATCCCGTACGCGCAGGCCGAACGGTTCGCTCCGCCGCAACCGATGCCACCGTTCGCGGGAGAGCTGCACGCGTCGACCCCGGCGCCGGTCGCACCACAGCCGCACGAGGAGTTCGTCGACCTGCTGCTCAACCCGATCCAGGGCATCGAGGTCGACGAGCACTGCCAGCGGCTCTCGATCACGCTGCCCGCCGACGTCCGTCCGGGGGAGCAGCTGCCGGTGATGGTCTGGATCCACGGCGGCTCGTACGTCATCGGCGGTGGCGACCTGCCGATCTACGACGCCCGCGACCTGGTGACCGAGCAGCGCGTGATCGTGGTGTCGGTCACGTTCCGGCTCGGCGTGCTCGGGTTCCTCGGTGACGGCGAGACGATCCCGGCCAACCTCGGGCTCCTCGACCTGGTCGAGTCGCTCCGCTGGGTGCGCGCGAACATCGCTTCGTTCGGCGGCGACCCCGACCTGGTCACCGTCTTCGGGCAGTCGGCCGGCGGGGACGCGGCCGCGCACCTGATGATCAGTGCCGGCGCCGGAGGACTCTTCCGCCGCGCGATCATCCAGAGCGCGCCGCTCGGGCTGTCCCGCCGTCGGGCACGGATGAACCGCGCGATGGTCCGGGCGGTCGGCACCGTGCACGCCGACACCCCGCTCGAGGACCTGCTCGATCGTCAGGCGCTCGGTACCCGGGCCGCCGCGCCGTACGGACTCTCCGCCGGCATGCCGTTCGGCACCCAGTACGGGTTCGCGCCGCTGCCCGCCGAGCGTGACCTCGACGCCGCGTGGAGCCGGGTCGCGCCCGACGTCGACGTCCTGATCGGCTCCGGTTCGGACGAGGCCGGCATGTACGTGCCGCTCGTGCCCGGCCTGCGTCGGGTGACCCGGTCGCGGGTGCTGCGGTCGGCCCTGCGGTGGTGGGTCGTGCGTCCGCTGTCCGACGTCATCTACGGCCGCGACGCCCGACGGTTCACCGAACGGCACCGACGCGCCGGCGGCCGGGCGACCTCGTACCGACTGCACCGCGGCGTCACGAGCGCCCCGACCGGAGCCGTGCACATGAGCGACCTGCCGCTGCTGCTCGGAGGCCGCGAGGCCTGGGCCGGCACCCGGTTCGTCCCCGAACGGGACTGGCCCGAGGTCGAGCGCCGCGGCCGGGCATTCCGGGCGATCTGGGCCGACTTCGCCCGCACCGGCGAGGTCCGGGCCCCTGATGACGAGACGCTGACGTTCGACCGCGGCTGACCCAGAGCCGGCGACTGTGGCCGCGCCCCCTGAACTGGCGGTCGCGGGCCGCTGACCGGCCCCGCACAATCGTCAGCATGCCCACGACCGACGTCGACCTCCGCGCACGCATCGTCGCCGGGGCGATCAGTGCCTACCGAGCCGGGGACTTCCACCGTGTCGGGCCCGACGAGGTCGCCGAGCACGCCGGGGTCACCGCCGACGAGTTCCATCGGGCGTACCCGACGTGGGAACTCCTGGTGGTCGCGGTCATGGACAAGTGGAACAACGGCAGCCGGCGCCAGCTCTGGCCGATCGCGGAGCGGGACGGCACGGTCGCCTACCTGCGAGCCCGGCTCGCCGCGGGCGTCGAGGACCCGGCCCTCGTGCGGCTCCGGGTCGCGGTGCTCAGCGCCGCCTCGAACCCCGACCACCCCGCCGCCGGGTGGTTCCGCACGCAGTACACGCGGGCGTTCGAGGACGTCACCCTCGCCCTGGTCCGTGACGTCGTCGCCGGCCGGGAACCCCGCGGCGCCTCGCCCCGGCACGCCGCCGAGCAGCTCATGGCCCTGTACGAGGGGCTCCAGCTGCAGTCCGTGATCCGTGACGACGGGGAGCCGATCAGCGCCTTCGACCGGGCGGTCGCCCGGATGCGCGTGGGCTGGGCAGCGGCACGCGTCGACGCCTGATCCGGGTCGGGTGAGCACGTCGGGTCCGGTCGGCACCATGCGGGCCCGGGGCCCGGGGCCTCGAGCGGCGAGCGGCGAGCGGTCACGACTCCCCGCGCGTGCAGCGTCGCGCGGTCGTGTTGCGGCGTCTGGCGGTGCCGCAAGCAACGGTTCGTGACCGCTCGGCGGGCAGCCATCGGGGTGTCCTGACCGCGCGTCGGCGTGGGCGTCCCGGTGGCACGCCGGACGGCCGGGAGGCCCGTGGCGGCGGCGACTCGCGCCTCCCGGCCCGCGGGGTGGTCGCGACACACCGCACGGGCTGCCTCGCGTGGTCACGTTCCGTCGTTCGCGGGCGGCGGGGCCGACGGTCGGTGACCGCTCGGCGTGCGGGACGCGGGGGTCGTGACCGGTCGGCGGGCTGGTGGAGCGTCCGCCCCACCCCGGTTCACGGCCTGGAGGCCCGGCGCGGCTGGCGAACGTCGGTGCACCCACCTGGCATGGTCGGCCCATGGAGTACACGGACTACGACACCCGGCTCGCCGCCTACGGCGTGATCACGGACGGTGACCGCGTGCTCCTGGCGAAGCTGCGACACCCCGATGCGGGCACGTGGACGCTGCCGGGCGGCGGGGTCGAGTTCGACGAGACCGTCGAACAGGCCGTCGTGCGCGAGATCCGCGAGGAGACCGGGTACGAGGCCCAGGCCGGTGCCCTGCTCGGGGTCCGGCACCACATCGTCCCCGCCGAACGCCGTATCCACGCCAACGGCCGGCCGATGAAGGCCGTGCAGGTGGTCTTCCGGGCGACCATCACCGGGGGAGCCCTGCGGCACGAGCTCGACGGCTCGACCGATGAGTCACGGTGGATCCCCGTCGCCGAGCTCCCGCACCACCGCCACGGCCTGCTCGTGCCGATCGCCCTCGGCTGGGCGGGTGCCCTGTCCCGCTGACCGCTGGCGTCACTCCTCGATGACGCTGAGGACGTTGCCCGACGGGTCGGTGAACCAGGCGATGGGCGGCCCGCCCTTCCGGTTCACACCCCGGTCGTCGGTCATCCCCTCGTACTGCAGGAACACGACGCCCTTCGCGGTGAGTTCGTCGACCGCGGCGTCGATGTCCGGCACCGGGAAGTTCAGCACCGTGAAGGCCGCCGGTTCGTGACCCGGCCCCTTCGGGTAGACGAGCACCTGGTGTCCGCCGCCGAGCTGCAGGAAGAGCATGCCGTGGTCCTCGGTGACCTCGACCCCCAGGACGTCCTCGTAGAACGCCTTCGCCTCGGGCACGTCGCGCACCGAGAACCCGCTGAACGCCTTCGTCGCATCGACCATGCGGCAAGTGAACCACTGCGGTCGGGCATCGGTGCGCTCTGCGAGGATGAAGCCGTGAGTGACTCCGGCACGACCGTCGACCAAGCCGTCGAGCGCGCCGTCGAACTGGCCCGTTCGAGCCACCGCACCGTGCTCGGGATCGCCGGAGCACCGGGCGCCGGCAAGTCCACGCTCGCCCGCCGCATCGTCACCGCCGTCGACGACCGCCTGGGTGCGGGCACCGCGGTGCAGGTCCCGATGGACGGCTTCCACCTGTCGAACGCGGCGCTCGAGGCCCTCGGCCGGCACGACCGCAAGGGCGCGGCGGACACCTTCGACGCCGACGGGTACGTCGCGCTCGTCCGCCGACTCGTCGCCGCCGACGAGGACGTGGTGTGGGCACCGGACTTCGACCGTCGCGTGGACGAACCCGTCGCCGGCAGCATCGCGGTGCCCCGCGCGGCCCGACTCGTGGTGTCCGAGGGCAACTACCTGCTCGACGACACCGCTCCGTGGTCGGCGCTGGCCGCACTCTTCACCGAGACCTGGTTCTGCGCCGTCGCCGACGACGTGCGGCTCGACCGCCTGGTCGGCCGGCACATGCGGCACGGCCGCGACCACGACGCCGCCCGCGCGTGGGCGGTGGAGGTGGACGGCGTGAACGCCGCGAGGGTCGCGCCCACGGTGATCCGGGCCTCCAGGACGATCTTGACGTGACCACGACGACCCGGACCACCACCACGCGACACCGACACGAGGAGCGACCATGACCATCGCCATCACCGGAGCGACCGGCAACATCGGGGGTGCCGTGAGCGCGGCGCTCGCCGCGGACGCCGTGCCGTTCCGGATGCTCGTGCGCGACGCCTCGCGTGCGCCGGAGCTTCCGGGCACCGAGGTCGCCGTCGCGACCTTCGCCGACGTCGACGCGAGCCGAGCGGCGCTCGAGGGCGTCGAGGTGCTGCTCATGGTCTCGGCGGCCGAGGCCCAGGACCGCCTCGACCAGCACCGGTCGTTCGTCGCCGCCGCGGCCGACGCGGGCGTGCGGCATGTCGTCTACACGTCGTTCCTCGGCGCGGCTCCCGACGCGACCTTCACGCTCGGCCGCGACCACTGGGCGACGGAGCAGGCGATCCGCGACAGCGGGATGGCGTTCACGTTCCTGCGCGACAGCTTCTACCTGGACTTCGTCGAGGACCTGGTCGGCGAGGACGGCGTGATCCGCGGTCCGGCCGGCGACGGCGCCATGGCCGCGGTCGCCCGGGCCGACGTCGCCCGCGTCGCGACCGCGGTGCTGCACGACCCGGACGCCCACCGCGACCAGACGTACGAGCTGACCGGCCCCGAGGCGATCACCCTCGCCCAGGCGGCGGCGATCGTGTCCGGGGTCCGCGGCCGCACCGTCAGCTACCACCCGGAGACCCTCGACGAGGCGTACGCATCACGTGCGCGGTGGAACCCGGAGCCGTGGCAGGCCGACGCCTGGGTGAGCACCTACACGGCCATCGCCGAGGGGGCGCTCGCGCACATGTCCGGCGACGTCGAACGCATCACCGGGCGTCCGCCGATGTCCCTGCGCGAGGTGCTCGCCGCGAGCTGATCCTCGGCGGTGGTGGTGCGCACCGGGTCCGACCGACGGCCCGGGCAGCCCGCAGTGCCACACCATCCACGTGGTGCCGGCGGCCCGGCGCGGTCGCACCGGCGGACGTGCGTGCCGCGCGACTCCGGTGACCGCGCGGCAGCCCCCGGACAGTGCGGCGCGCAGGACCGGGTCGGTGCGCGGCGCGTGGGCCTCGACGACGAGGACGCGCAGGCCGTCGGCGATCCTCCGGCGGATCTGGTGCGCCGTGAAGACGGGCACGGTACCCGAGAACCCGCCGTCCGTCAGCACCGGGAGGCCCGTCGCGTCGATGATCGGCGCGGAGACGCGCCACGTGTCCGTCAGGAACAGCGGTTCGTCGTGCCGGTCCCCCTCCAGTCGTCGCGCGGTCGCGACGAGCCGGCGGAGGGTACGCGGGTAGGGCGTCGACCCGCCCCACGGGTCCGGGCGCGACACGTGGAAGACGTCCGGGCTGCCGATCGGGACCGGCCAGTGTGCGGGCCACGGCCCGACCGACGCGTCGACGCCGCTGCCGTCGCGGGTCGCGTCGAGGGCCTGCAGGGAGAACGCGGCGGGTCCGGCGAGCAGCGCGAGTCCGGCTGTGACCGCGATCGCCGTCCGGGAGGCCCGGTGCCGGCCCGGTCCGCGCGCCGCCTCCCAGCGGGGTCGCCACCACACCGCCACCAGGCCCGCGACGACGGCGACCGTCGCGAGCGTGATCGCCGGCCCGGCGAGCACGCGCGGCATCGCGGTGCCCCGGGCGAGGAACACCACCCAGCCGAGCTGCGCCACGGCGAGGACGACCGGGAGCGCCCGGAGCACCCGTGACTGGGCCCGGACCAGTCCGACCGCACCGCGCCACCCGAGGGCTGCGAGCAGGGCGAGCTGCACGCCGATCGCGGCGACGTAGGCGGTGTGCGGCACCGCGGCCACGGAGAGCACGGCGGCCGCGGTGCCGAACCAGACGACCAGGACGGCCAGGGTGGCGGATCCGGCACGGGTGTCGAACGCGTGCCCGAACGAGGAGCCGGGGCCGTCGAGCCGTTCCACTCGTCGCCGGACGAGCACCGCGGCCGCGACCACCACGCCGAACACCGCCGCGGGCAGGAGCCAGGCGATCTGCGACGCCAGGTGCGGCCCGAGCAGCTTGCCGAACCCGGCCGGACCGCCACGCCAGGTGTGCGGGCCGACCGGCGCGGTGAACGCCCGGACGGACCCGGGGACCGCGCCGGGAAGGAACCGGTCGATGCCGTTGTACCCGAACACCATCGCGAGCGGACTGTCGTCGGTGGAGCCGTCCACCCAGGGCCGCGAACCCGACGGGGTGAGTGCCAGCGCGGTGACCCACGACAGGGACGCCCCGACCGCGACGATCCCGAGCACCCCGGCGCGGACCATCCGCATGCCCAGGCGGAGCGGGCCGCCGTCGTGCCGCGCCGTGGCGAGCAGGGTGCCGAGGAGCAGCGCCGGCAGGACGAACCACGCCTGCACCATCTTCGCCTGGAACCCGACGCCGATCGCCAGGCCCGCGGCGACGAGCGGCCACCAGCGTCCGGTCAGTGCCGCGTGCTGCCAGCACAGCAGGGCGACGGCCAGCGCGGCCGTGACCATGCCGTCCTCCATCGGGTGCGCGAACATCGACACGAAGACCGGCGTCGACCCGGCTGCGGCGGCGGCGACGAGGCCCGTGCCGACCCCGGCCCAGCGGAGTCCGACCAACGAGCAGGCCCAGAGGGTGACGAGCCCCTCGACGACCTGGGGGAACGCGATCGCGGCGGTGGAGTGCCCGAACAGCCGGATGCTCAGCGCCTGCGGCACCGCGAAGCCGCTGAGCTTGTCGAGCGTCACCGTCGCCGACGGGTCGAACGAACCGGAGAGCAGTGCCCGCCACGACTCGGACATCGACCGCGCCGAGGCCTGGTAGAAGCTGAAGTCCCCGCCACGGCCCAGGTTCCAGGCGAGCAGCACGGTCGTGCCGGCCGCGATGACGAGCAGGGTGAGCCGTGCTGCGAGCGGCTGGTCCCGCCACCGGGCGGGTCGTCCAATGTCCACCCTCCGGACCTTGGCGGTCCGGGGTGACGACCGGCCGGGACCGTGCCGCCAGCTCGCCCCGAAGCCGGTCCGTGCGCTGAGGGGTCGTGCGGGTGCGAGCCCCGTCGGTCAGCCCCTCAGGGGGCGAGCCGGAGCGGGGTCTCAGCCGGCCTTCGGGTTCGAGGTCAGGACACCCGTCGGGCGGCGAACGTCCCGACGACGCCGAGGGTGAGCACCGCGACGAGCACGACGAGCAGCGGTGCCGTCCAGTTCCCCGTCGCACCGTGCAGGGCACCGGCGACGAGCGGCCCGGCCGACCCGAGCAGGTACCCGCCGCCCTGCACGAACGCGGACATCCGGCGGGCATCGGCGTCGCTCGAGACGATCCGCACGATCACGATGAAGATCACGGTGATGCCGCCACCCTGGGCCGCGCCGCCGAGCACCGACCACAGCAACCAGAGCTGCGGGGCGAACAGCAGCCCGAGCGGCATCGCCAGCCACAGCGTGCCGACCAGGGCGATGATCGCCGCCGGACGCCACCGGGTCGCGAGCAGCGGGACACCGAGCGCCCCGACGACGGCCAGGATCTGGAACACCGACGAGCTGGCGCCCGACGACGCCTTCGAGAAGCCGATCTCGTCGTGCAGCAGCGTCGGGATCCACGCGGTGAGGGCGTAGTACGAGAACGCCTGACCACCGAAGGCGAGCGTCAGGCCCCACGTGATGAGCCGTCTCGCCGGTCGGATGGGCTCGGCGGCGGCGACCCGCGCGGCCTCGGCGGCGCGGGCGGTCCGGATCGCCCCGGTGTCGAGCACCTGGTCGATGGGCCCGGTGACGGGCAGCGGTTCGTCCCGCTCGGACGGCAGCGGGCGGCGCCAGGCGGCCCGAGCGCCGACCGCGTAGGTCCAGGCAGCGGCGGCGATGAGTGCGAAGACCGCCCAGATCGCGATCGCGACCGGCCAGCCCCACAGGGCGGCCAGGGGAGCGGTGCCGAGCGACGTGATCATCGACCCGACGTTGAGCGCCGACGTGTACACGCCGGTGACCAGGCCGACGCGTTCCGGTGAGGTGTCCCGCCGGATGACCACCGGGATCACCACGTTGCCGATCGTGATGCCGATGCCGATGACCGCGGTGCCGATCAGCAGCGCCGCCGACGAGGGCATCGAGCGCACGACGGTGCCGGCGAGCACGATGACGAGCGACAGCGAGACCGCGCGCTCGGGGTCCGCCTTCGCGATGACCCAGCTGGCGAACGGCGTCGCGAGGGCGAAGCACAGCACCGGGATCGTCGTCAGCAGCCCGGCGATCGTCGCGGTCAGGCCGAGGTCGGCGCGGACGTCGCTGATGACCGGGGCGGTCGCGACGATCGGGCCGCGGAAGTTCAGTGCGATCAGGACGATGGCCGCCGGCAGCAGCCAGGCGGCACCGCGGAGCCCCCGCCGGACGACGTCGCCGCTCATGCGGACGGCGTCGCGGACGGCAGCAGGATCGGCAGCAGGTCGAGCGGGGTGGCGGCGCGGGCGATGGTGCCCTCGGCCTCGTCGGGGGAGCCGTAGCCCCACTCGGCGAAGACGACCGGGACGCCGTGCACGGTCGCGCCCTCGACGTCGTGCTTCCGGTCGCCGATCAGCACCGGGCGGCTGATGTCGAAGCCGTGGGCCTCGAGTCGTCGTAGTGCCTCTTCGACGACGTCGGCCTTGCTCGACCGCACCTCGTCGTCGCTCGCGCCCGTGATGATGTCGATGTCCCCGGTGAGCCCGTAGTGCTCGAGGATGTAGGTCGCCGGGGTCTCCGGCTTGCTCGTCGCCGTCGAGATCGGCAGCCCCGCCTGGTGCAGGGTGCGCAGCACGACGTCGATGTCCGGGAACATCTCGGAGTCGAGCGCCCCGTGCGAGAAGTAGTGCTCGCGGTAGACGGCGAGGGTGCGGTCGGCCAGTTCGTCGTCCATGCCCATCGCGACCCGGAACGTGTCCATGATCGGCGGGCCCACGAACGACATCAGGGTGTCGTGGTCCGGCACCGGGACGCCGACGGTGCGGAAAGTGTGCGTCAGGCTCTCGAGGATGCCCGGCGCGGAGTCGCTGATGGTGCCGTCGAGGTCGAACAGGATGGCGGAGAACGGGCTGGTCATGTCCTGTCCACCCTAGCCGGGCCGTGGCGGCGACCATCCGGGATCCGTCGGCGGCGGGGCGGGGGTGCGCCGTGCCTCCAGGCCGGACGGTCCGCCGCGGCTCAGAACAGGCGGGTGTGGCCGCCCTCGATGCCGCGCATCGCGTCGTAGTCGAGCACGAGGACGCGGATACCGCGGTCCTCGGCGAGGGTTCGTGCCTGCGGTGCCACCGTCTGCGCCGCCAGCACGCCCTGCACCGGACGCAGGTGCGGGTCGCGGTTCATGAGCTCGAGGTACCGGGTGAGCTGCTCGACCGCGTCGATGTTGGCGTTGCGCTTCATCTCGACCGCGACGCTCGCCCCTGCGTCGTCGCGGGCCAGGATGTCGACCGGGCCGATCGCCGTCATGTACTCGCGGCGGACCAGGGTGTGGCCGTCACCGAGGAGCTCGATCTGCTCGGCCAGGAGCTGCTGCAGGTGCGCCTCGACCCCGTCCTTCACCAGGCCCGGGTCGACGCCCAGGTCGTGGGTCTCGTCGGACACGACCTCGTACAGCGAGACGATGAGCTTGTCCTGCGTCTTCTTCTGCGTGACCGTCCACACCTGCGTGATGCCGGCGCTCGACTGCTCGTCGTCCGGCTCGGTGATCTCGATCGAGCAGGGCGGGCTCATCCAGTTCAGTGGCTTGTAGCTGCCGCCGTCGGAGTGCACGAGCAGGGAGCCGTCCGCCTTGAGCATGAGCAGGCGGGTCGCGAGCGGCAGGTGGGCTGAGAGCCGGCCCGCGTAGTCGACGGAGCACCGGGCGATGACGAGACGCACCCCGGAAGCCTAACCGGCGTGGTGTCGTCGACCGGACGAGGCGCGCGGCCCGTGCACCATGCACGGATTCACATGGCTGTAACGACGTTCTGCACATGTACCGCAATCCGATGCCGTCCTACCGTGGCTCCCACCCCGATCGGCCCACGCCGACACCCCTCCCCGAGGAGCCACGATGGCCAGCGAGACCGCAGTGTCAGCACCACGAACCCCCCGTTCCGAGTCGGTCGCCGTCGACGACTACTCGCTCAGCCGAGTCCCGATGTCCGCACGCTACGGCTGGTTCCAGGTCGCCGTGCAGCGCTTCGGGCAGATCTCGGCCCTGTCCCAGTTCCTGCTCGGTGCGACGCTCGGCTTCGGCATGAGCTTCTGGGACGCCTTCTGGGCGATCACCCTGGGCGCCGTGATCCTGGAGATCGTCTCGGTGCTCGTCGGCGTCATCGGCGTCAAGGAGGGCCTGAACACCTCGGTCATCGCCCGCTGGACGGGCTTCGGCAAGGCCGGCTCGGCGCTGGTCGGGCTGGCGATCGGGCTGAGCCTGATCGGCTGGTTCGGCATCCAGTCGGGCGTCTCGGCGGCCGGCCTCGTCTCGATCCTGCCGATCCTGCCCGCCTGGGCGTGGTCGCTCGTGTTCGGGCTGCTCGTCACCGCGATCGTCCTGCGCGGGTTCCACTCGATGCAGTGGCTGGCGAACGTGACCGTGCCGCTGTTCCTGGTGCTCGTCGGCTGGGCGGTCATCGTCGAGCTGAGCCGGCACTCGATCGCCGAGCTCGCGGCGCGTGCCCCGGCCGGTCCGGAGCTGAGCTTCGTGGCCGGGACCACCCTGGTGGCCGGCGGGTTCATCGTCGGTGCGGTGATCACGCCGGACATGACCCGCTTCAACCGGTCGGTCGGCGACGTCGTGAAGCAGACGCTGCTCGGCGTGACCCTCGGCGAGTACGTCATCGGCCTGGCCGGTGTCCTGCTCGCCCACGCCGTCGGCTCCGCGGACATCACCCGCGTGATCACGTCGAGCGTCGGCTGGGTCGGCATCCTCGTGATCCTGCTCGGCACGTTCAAGATCAACGACTGGAACATCTACAGCTCGAGCCTCGGCGTCACGAACTTCATCGACGCGGTGTTCGGCAAGCAGGTGAACCGCGGGCTCGTGACGCTCGTGATGGGCGTCGTCGGCTCGGTGCTCGCCGCGGTCGGGTTTCTCGGGGCCCTGACACCGTTCCTGTCGGTGCTCGGGGTCGTCTTCCCGCCCATCGCCGGGATCATGGTGGCGGAGTACTTCGTCGTGAAGCGCTGGCGCCGCGAGCTGAGCGACGCCGAGAACATCCCGGCGACCTCGCCCACCTGGGTGCCGGCCACCCTGGTCATCTGGGCGATCGCATCGCTCATCGGGTACTTCGTCGCCGTCGGCATCCCGTCGATCAACTCCGTGGTCATCGCCTTCGTGCTCTACGTGGTCGCCGGCAAGGTCGGGCTGATCCGCGGCGTCGGTGTCAGTCGGACCGAGGCGGCCCCGGTCGCCGCACCGGCCACCCCGGCCGCCTGACCCGGGCGGTCCCCGAACGGCCGGTCGCGTCGCCGCACCCCTGATCCGCGCGACGGCGCGGCCGGTCCCCACGAACAAGCACCACCCCACGAACCAGCACCTCCCCGCACCCGCACCACCGCACCCCGCACCCGCACCACCGAAGGGAACCCCCATGCGCATCGGCATCGACGTCGGCGGCACCAACACGGACGCCGTCCTGATGGACGGCAGCACCGTCCGTGCGGCGGTCAAGCGGTCCACCACCCCCGACGTCACCTCGGGCATCGTCGCCGCGCTCGACGGCCTGCGTGAGCAGCACGCCTTCGGCCCCACGGACATCGACGGTGTGATGATCGGCACCACCCACTTCATCAACGCCCTGGTGGAGGCACGCGGCCTCGCCCCGACCGCCGCGGTCCGTCTGGGCCTGCCGGCGACGGCGTCACTGCCCCCGTTCACGGACTGGCCCGGGCACCTGGTGTCGGCCGTGCACGCGCAGCCGTTCCTGGCCCACGGCGGCCACGAGTTCGACGGCCGTGTCATCTCGGAGCTCGACCCCGAGGAACTCAAGCGGCACGCCGGTGCCATAGCGGCCGCGGGCATCCGTTCCGTCGCGATCTCGTCGGTGTTCTCCCCGATCAACGACGAGTTCGAGCAGCGCGCGCAGGAGATCATGGCCGCCGAGCTCGGGCCCGACGTGGCGTTCTCGCTGTCGTCCGAGATCGGTCGCATCGGCCTGCTCGAGCGCGAGAACGCGACGATCATCAACGCGGCGCTCCGTGAGCTCGCCGACCGCATCGTCGACGGCCTGTCCGGGTCGGTCACGGGCAGCGGCATCGACGCACCGCTCTTCCTGAGCCAGAACGACGGCACCCTGATGGACGTCGAGTACGCCCGTCGCTACCCGGTCGCGACGTTCGCCTCGGGCCCGACGAACTCGATGCGTGGCGCAGCGGTGCTGTCCGGCTTCGACACCTGCGCGGTCGTCGACGTCGGCGGCACGACGAGCGACGTCGGCGTCCTGACCGCGGGCTTCCCGCGTGAGGCCACCGGCGAGGTCGCCGTCGCCGGCATCCGCACGAACTTCCGGATGCCCGACGTCCTGTCCGTCGGCATCGGCGGCGGCTCCCGCATCCGCGAGGACGGCAGCGTCGTCGGGCCCGACTCCGTCGGGTACCGCCTGACCGAGGAGGGCCTGGTCTTCGGCGGCTCCACCCTGACCGCCACCGACGTGGCCGTCCGCGGCGGCCGTGGCGCGATCGGGGACCCGTCGCTCGTCGCCGGGGTGCCGGCCGAGGTCGCCGCCCGCGCGCTCGACGTCATCGCGGAGCGCGTCGCCGACATCGTCGAACGCATGCGCACCTCGTCCGACCCGCTGCCCGTCGTGGCGGTCGGTGGCGGCTCGGTGCTGCTGCCGGACACCCTGCCCGGACTCGGCACCGTGCACCGCCCGGAGCACTACTCGGTCGCGAACGCCATCGGTGCGGCGATCGCGCAGGTCAGCGGCGAGGTCGACAAGGTCTACGCGATCAGCGACGGCCGCCGGTCCGCCGTGGTCGACGAGGCCCGGCAAGAGGCCGTCGACCGTGCCATCGCGGCCGGCGCCGACCCCGGCTCGGTGGACATCGTCGACTTCGACGAGGTCCCGATCCCGTACCTGCCGGGCAACGCGACACGGATCCGCGCCAAGGCCGTCGGCGACCTGGCACTCGGGGCGCTGGTCCGATGAGCGCCACGCAAGCCGCGCCCCGCGCCGCAGCCGCGCAAGCAGCAGCCGCGCACGCCGCAACCACGCAAGCCGCCCCCACAGCACCCCTCCTCACCGCCATCGGCGCCGACTGCTCCGCACTCGCCCGCGGCGCCGCGATCCTCGGCACCGGCGGCGGCGGTGACCCCTACATCGGACGCCTGCTCGCCGAGGCCGCCGTCCGCGCCCACGGCCCAGTCGAGATCGTCCAGGTCGAGGACCTGCCCGACGACGCCGTGGTGCTCTCGGTCGCGATGATCGGCGCTCCCACGGTGATGGTCGAGAAGCTGCCGTCCGCCGGCCAGTTCGCCGAGGCCATCCGCAGCCTGTCGGCGTTCCTCAACGTGACCCCGACCCACCTGGCCTGCATCGAGGTCGGCGGCGTGAACTCGACGACCCCGATCGTCGCCGCGGCCGAGCTCGGCCTGCCCCTGGTCGACGGCGACGGCATGGGCCGCGCCTTCCCCGAGGTGCAGATGGTGCTGCCGACCCTGTCCGGCGTCAGCGCGACACCGATGGCCCTGGCCGACGAGAAGGGCAACACCGTCGTCTTCGACACGGTGGACAACCGGTGGGCGGAACGGCTCGCCCGCACGGCGACGGTCGAGATGGGCTGCTCCGCGATCACGGCGCAGTACGCCATGTCCGGCGCGCAGGTGAAGGAGTCGTTCGTCCGCGGCAGCCTGTCGCTGAGCGTCCGGCTCGGCGAGACGCTGGTGCGCGCACGCAGCGAGAACGCCGACCCCGTCACGGCGGTCACCGAGGTGCTCGGCGGCACGGTCGTGTTCGAGGGCAAGGTCGCCGACATCGAGCGCAAGACCGTCACCGGGTTCGCCCGTGGCACGGCCCGCATCGCCGGTTCCGGCAGCGACACCGGCCTGGAGGCGGTGCTCCGGTTCCAGAACGAGCACCTGCTGGTCGAGGTGGCCGGCCAGGTCCGCACCACGGCTCCCGACCTCATCATCACGTTGGACGCCGAGACCGGCGAGCCGATCACCACCGAGGCCCTGCGCTTCGGCGCCCGCATCCGGATCGTCGCGGCACCGGCCGACGAGCGCTGGCACTCCCCGGACGGCCTGCGCCTGGCCGGCCCGCGGTACTTCGGCTACGACACCCCCGCGGTCCGCCACGACGGCACCACGAGCGCGGGGGAACTGAGCACGGGAGAGAACCGATGAGCTGGATCCTCGACGTCGACGACCTGCCCGACCTGGCCCGCGGTGCCGCGCTGCTCGGCACCGGCGGCGGAGGCGACCCCACGATCGGGATGCTCCTGGTCCGTGCCGCGATCGAACAGCACGGCCCCGTCACGATCCTCGACCCGTCCGAGGTGCCCGACGACGCCCTCGTCATCCCCACCGCGCAGATGGGCGCACCGACCGTGGTGCTCGAACGCATCCCCGCCGGACCGGAACCCCTCGGCGCCCTCCGTCGGCTCGAGGCCCACCTGGGCCGGACGGCGACCGCCACGATGCCCATCGAGTGCGGCGGCATCAACTCGATGATCCCGCTGCTCGTCGGTGCCACCGGTGGCCTGCCCGTCGTCGACGCGGACGGCATGGGCCGTGCGTTCCCCGAGCTGCAGATGGAGACGTTCTCGGTCTACGGGGTCCCCGGCAGTCCGCTCGCGATCAGCGACGAGAACGGCCACGGCGTCATCATCGAGACCGGCACGGACAACAAGAAGATGGAGTGGCTCGCCCGCGGGGTCACCATCCGGCTCGGCGGCGTCGCCTACATCGCCGAGTACGCCATGTCCGGCCGCCAGGTGAAGGAGACCGCCGTGCCGCGCACGCTCTCCCTGGCACTCGCCGTCGGTCGGGCCATCCGGGTCGCCCGCGAAGCCCACCGCGACCCCATCGACGCGCTCGCCGAGGCCCTCGGCACGACGATCTACACGCACCTGCGCGAGCTGTTCGACGGCAAGGTCGTGGATGTCGAGCGCCGCACGGTCGACGGGTTCGCCCGCGGTCGTGCCACCGTGCAGGGGACCGACGGCTCCGAGCTCGAGCTCCGGTTCCAGAACGAGAACCTCGTCGCCCGGCGGGACGGCCGCCTCGTCGCCGTCGTGCCCGACCTGATCTGCGTCCTCGACGCCGAGACCGCCGAGCCGATCACCACCGAACGCCTGCGGTTCGGCCAGCGCGTCCGGGTGATCGGCATCTCGACCCCCGACCTGATGCGGACCCCGGAGGCGCTCGCCGTGTTCGGGCCGTCGTGCTTCGGACTCGACGAACCGTTCGTCCCGGTCGAGGACCTGCACGAGCACGTCCGCCCGGCCGCCTCGGCGGCCGGCTGACGAACGGCCGCGCGCCGACCCCGGCGCCCGGCCCGTGCACCCGACCCCGGCCCCGGGCTCCGGCCCCGAAACCCGACCACGGCAGCAGAATGGACCCATGGACCAGGGTGAGCGGCGGGGCGGCGGTGTGGCGGGCCTCCAGGCCGACGACGCGACCGTCTTCGGACGCGGCACCGCCCTGCTCGGCTGCGGTGGTGGCGGCCGCGTCGACCACATGGTCAGCGCGCTCCGCTTCGCGCTCGGCGACCGCAGTGTGCCGGTCGTCGACCTCGATGACCCCACGCTCGGATCGGTGGTGGCCGTCGGGCTGATCGGGTCGACGACAGTGCTCGAGGAGAAGATGCCGAGCGGCGAGGAGCTGCCGGCCGCGCTCGCGGCGGTCGAACGCTGGACGGGCACCCGTGCCGACGCCGTCGTCGCCGCGCAGATCGGCGGCGTGACCGGACCGGCCGCGGCCCTCACCGCACACGCCGCCGGGCTGCCGCTCGTCGACGCGGACCTGGTCGGCCGCGCGGTCCCGCGCATCGACCAGCTGTCGGTCTTCGTCGGCCCGACCACGACGGTCACGGCAGCGGCGGCCACCACGAGCGGCCTGCGGATCGTCGTCGACGCCCGGCACCCCCACGACGTCGAGACCGTCTGGCGCGAGGCCGTCTCGCACAGCGGCGGCTGGGCGGCCTTCGCGATCGGCCCGGTCCCGGTGGCGCTGCTGCGCGAACGGGCCGTCGTCGGCAGCGTGCAGCGCGCCCTCCGGATCGGACGCGCAGCGGGCGGCGCACGCGACGCGGCGGAACTCGCCGCGCTCATCGGCGGCCGGGTCGTCGCGCAGGGCCGGGTCATCGACGTCCAGCGCGAGGGTGACGCCCTCGCGTTCGTGCGCAGCAGCCTGGCCATCCGTGACGCCGGCACCGGTGCGGTCGCCCGGGTCGAGGCGGGCAGCGAGTACGTGCACTGCCTGGTCGACGGCCTGCCGGTCGCCAGCACCCCGAGCGTCATCACCGTCGTCGACGCGCGGTCGCTCGCGCCGGTGGCGACCGACCGCACGCGGGTCGGCAACGAGCTCGCGGTGCTCGTGCTGCCGTCGGCGCCGTGGTGGTGGGCGGACCCCGACCGCACCGCGCGCATGGGGCCGCGGGCGTTCGGCATCGACGCCGACGTCGTGCCCGAGGCCGTGGGCCAGGTGCTCGCGTGAACGCCGTCGGCGACCTGCTCCCGCTCCTGCCGCCCGGCACCCGCCTGCTCGTCGGCCCCGGCAGCACCGCGGTCCGGAGCGTCCGCGGGGTGGTGGGGACCCCCGACCAGGTCGGCCGGTCCCTGTCGCAGGGCGACGACGTCGTCGTGCTGCTCACCCCCGTCGACCGCGCGGACGCGCGCTTCGACGTGCTGCTCCGCCGGGCGTCCGCGGCCGGCACCACCCTGCTCGTCGTCGACGGGGCACTGGAACTCGGCCCCGGCAGCACGACGCTCGCCGACCGGCTCGGCGTCGCCGTGCTCGCCACCCCGGACCCGTGGGCGACCTCGGTCCGCCTGCACGAACTCATCGGCACCGGGATGGGGCCGGCGGCCCGGGCAGCCCTCGACGCCTCCCGCGTCGCGCTCGACGCCGGCCCCGAACTCGACGACCTGTTCGCCCGGCTCGACCGGTCGCTCGGCCACCCGGTGCGGTTCCTCGACGCCTCGGGCCTGGCACTCCGCGGAGCCGCCGTCGACGACGCGGCCCGCGCCGTGCTCGTCCGCCGCGCCGGCACGAGCGACGTGCTGACCGCCGAGGGCGTCGACGAGACGCTCGTGGCGATCCCGGTCGGCACCGGCATCGGACCGCGCGCCTGGCTGGCCGTCGGCCTGCCCGTCCCGATCACCGCCGAACAGCAGGTGGTCGCGAGTGCCCTGCAGGTGGCCGCCGTCGCCGTCGGGCACCGGTTGCTGCTCACCCGGCTCGACGACGAGCGTGACGCCCGCTACCGGATGGCGATGCTCGACGAACTCCGCGCGGCCGACGGGGCGCCCGCCCCGCAGCTCGTGCAGCGGACGATCGCCGCCGGGTGGCGGCTGGACGCCTGGCACGTCGGCGCGCGCGTGGTCGCGCGGCAGGGCGTCGACCTGGTCGCGCTCCGCCAGCAGGTCGACGCCGCGGTGCGCGCCGAGGGACTCGACGCGGTCGTCGTCGAACAGGCGGACGGCTGGGTGCTGTGGCTGTCGGAACCCGACGAACCCGGCCGGGAGGCAGTGGCCGACATCGCGGGTCGGCTGCGGCGCGCGCAGAACACGCTCCGCACCACCGTGGAGACCAACGTGGGCGTCGGCAGTCTGCAGGCGGGCCCTGCCGGGCTGGTCCGGACGCTCGGTGAGGCGGGCGACGCCGCCCGCCTGGCCGCCAGCCGTCCGGAGTCCGGGCACTTCGTGCACGTCGACCGGCTCGGGCTCGCGCAGCTGCTGCTCGCGTGGACGCAGACCGACACGTTCCTGCCGGCCTCTCGGCAGTTGCTCGCACCGCTCGAGCGCGGTGGCGGGGCGCTCCTGACGACGCTCGCCGCCTACCTGGACGCGGAGTCGTCGATCGCCGAGACCGCCGCGGTGCTCGGCGTCCACCGGAACACCGTGTCCGACCGCATCGCGCGGGTGGAGCGGCTGCTCGGGGTCGACCTGTCAGACCCGGAGACCCGCCTCGCCCTGCACCTGGCGACGCGGGCGCGGGCGGGGGACGGCGGCTGAGGGGCGGGGCGCGTCAGCTGCGGTCGCTGGCGTTCTCGGTCTCGCGCTTCGTGGTCCCGCTCGTCCTGTCGGCCCCGCGGGCAGGCCGGGCGGCGGCACCGGTCTCGCGCGCCGCACCCGAGGCCAGGCCGGCCGCGATGATGAACACGAAGACGATCAGCAGCGCGCCGAGCAGGCCGATCTCCTCGCCGAGGAACCCGATCAGCGGCGGCCCGGCCAGGAACGCCACGTAGCCGATCGTCGCGACGGCGCTGACCTTGGCGGCCGCGGTGCGGGGGTCGTCGGCCGCGGCGGACATGCCCATCGGGAAGCCGAGGCTCGCGCCGAGGCCCCAGAGCACGACGCCGACGATCGCGAGCGGCACGTTGTCGATGAAGATGAGCATGCCCAGGCCGACCACCGCGACGGCGGCGCTGATGCGCAGGATCGGCACGCGGCCGAACTTGTCGATCAGCGGGCTGCCGGCGACGCGGCCGGCGGTCATCGCGGCGAGGAACACCGTCAGCACGGCGGCACCGCCGGCGTTGTCGAGCCCGTGGCCGTCGATCATCGCGAGGGGCAGCCAGTCGTTCGCGGACCCCTCGGCCAGCGCCATGCCGAGCACGATCACGCCGATGAGCAGGGTGGAGGGCTGTGCCCAGACCTGCCAGCGGGTGAGCGGCGTCGCGACCGGGCTGGTGTCGGTCGACACCGGCTGCTCGAAGCGGTGCTCGTCCTGGAACTTCGCGACGGCGACGAGCATGGCAGCGCTCGTGATGACGACGAGCACGATGAAGTGCCACGACACCGGGATCTCGAACCGCTCGGCCAGCGCACCGAGGCCTGCACCGGCGAGCGTCCCGAGGCTGAACGCGGCGTGGAACAGCGGCATGATCGTGCGTCCGCCGGCCTTCTCGGCGGCGGCGCCGGAGACGTTCATCGACACGTCGCACAGGCCGTTGCCGAAGCCGAACGCGATGAGCGCGATCCAGATCGCGGCGAAGCCCCATCCGAGCGTGACCGCGACCCCGGCGAAGATCATCCCGACCGCCAGGCACGCCGCAGCCACCTGCACGCCCCGCCTCGCACCGAGCTTCGCGACGATGTGCCCGGCGAAGGTCAGACCGCCGATCGAGCCGACGGCCATGCCGAGCACGAGCAGGCCCATCTCGAACGTGCTCGCCCCGAGGGAGTCGCGGACGCTCGGGATCCGGCCCAGCCACGTCGCGATGTCGAGCCCGGACAGGGTGAACACCACGAACACCGCGATGATCCAGGCCTTGGTGGTCGGGACGGTGCGGGTGGACGGCGTCGTCATGGTGGTTCCCATCGTGCTGCGGCGCGCTCGGTGCTGCGCGTTCTGGTGCGTGTCGGTGCTGGTCTTGCGACTGTCGAATCGATTCGACTGCTCCTTCCGGCTACGCTAACGGGCGATGGACGAACCGGCAACAGGACCCGGCGCGTCGCCTTCCCGCGGCGGCGCCACCCGTCCGTCGCGCCCGACGCTGGCAGCGGTCGCCCGTGCCGCCGGTGTCGCGCCGTCGACGGCCTCGCTCGCCTTCAGTGGTCTCGGCCCGGTGTCCGAGGACGCCAAGGCCCGCGTGCTCGCCGCCGCCGCCGACCTCGGTTACGGCGGCCCCGATCCCCGCGCTCGATCCTTGCGGCGCGGTCGTTCCGGCGTCATCGGCGTCGTGATGGACGAGCGTCTGAGTGACGCCTTCCGTGACCCGGTCAACGTCCTGACACTCGACGGCATCGCCGAGGTCGCCGGTGCTGCCGGTGCCTCTCTGTTGCTCGTCCGGAGTCCGCTCGACGACGAGCAGGGTGCCGGCCCGCTGGTAGATGCCCCGATGGACGCTGTCGTGCTCGTCGGGTGCAACGTCCGGATCGACCCCGCCGTCGCCGTGTTGCGGCGTCGGCAGATCCCCGTCGTCGCGATCGAGGCGGACGAGATCGAGGGTGCTGTCCCCGTCCAGCTCGACAACCGCGATGCCTCACGCCGTGCTGCCGAGTACCTGCAGGAGCTCGGCCACCAGGACGTGACCGTCGTGACCCTGCCCCTCGATGCCGCACGCCGCCGTGGTCCGATCGACGCAGCCCGGCAGGACGAGGGCATCGCCTTCACCACGCTCGAACGCCTGCGTGGTGTGCGCCAGGTCTACCCGGACGCCGTCGCGATCGAGACCGCCGGCAGCTCGGTGGAAGAGGGGCGTCTCGCCGGCACAGAGCTCTTCGCGCCGGACGGCCCCCGCCCGACCGCCGTCATCGCGCAGAGTGACCTCATCGCCGTCGGGGTGATCTCAGCCGCACTCGATGCCGGACTCCGTGTGCCCGAGGACGTCAGCGTCGTCGGCTTCGACGGCATCACGGTGGACGACAGCCTGCTCCACCGCACCCCGATCCGGCACCTGACCACCCTGGTGCAGCCGTTCGTGCAGAAGGGCCAAGCCGCCGCCCGTGCCGCCCTGGCCATGCTCGAGGGTGCGGAGCCGCAACCGGCGTCGTTCACGTCGGAGTTGCGAGTGGGGGATACGACGGGGGCGCCTGGGTCACGCGACCGCTGATGTCAGCATCGCCGAGGCAATAGTTCGGCGGGGAATCCACTCCCGTGCACCTCCTGTGGTGGACGCGTATGGGGCCTCAATACGCCGCTTCCCGACCATGTCGGCTGAGTGGTGCACAGATGCCTCCAGGGAGCAAGCGTCGCATCGTGCCAGAAGCCCCGGAGCGGGCTTCTCCGTGACAGCCCATCGTGCAAGAATCGTCGACGATGCCTCATGCCTAACGTCAATGAACTACTCGTCTTCATTGCTTCCCCCGGCGATCTGGTGACCGAACGGGCTGCCCTTCGCGACCTCGAACAGCGAGTGAACACGCGGTTTAGATCGGCGGGGGTGCGAGTTCGAGTAACGGGATGGGAAGAGCTTCCGTCCGGGTTCGGGCGACCACAAGGGCAGATCAATCCCTTGGTTGACGAGTGCGACATCTTCGTCGGTATTCTAAGGCGAAGGTGGGGGTCGCCGACGGGCGAAGCGGATTCTGGATTTGCCGAGGAATTCGAACGTGCTATACAGCGGCGTAAGGCCTCGGGCGTCGACCCGTATATCGCAATGTATTTTGCGGAGCTTCCACAATACGAGCTGGACGACGCCGGTCCAGCCCTGCGCAAGGTTCTACAGTTCAAGAAAAGATTTGAACGCGAGCACATTGGCCTACATGACAGTTTCACCGATCCGGCCAATCTGGTTACGAAAGTGTTCGACCTGCTACATGAAATCCTACTCAAAGCCGCGTTCGATCGATTTGCTCCCGCGGCTCCAGCGGGAGCTCCCGCCGTCCAGCAGTCGCGGGACGAAAATGTTCTTGAAGATACGAGTGCGACCATTCCCGACGGGGCGCAGGCGCAAGTTATCGAGGTGGTCGAGGGCCTAAAGGCTGTCCTCATGGGCAGCAGAGAGCGCATCCGGTCCTTAGATAGGGACCGACTCGAACTCTTCGCTTCCGCGGTAGGGGTCGATCGGAGCCTCTTGAGCACTCATCTAATCAATCGGCTATATCGGCGCAGGGACGATCTTCGACTTGTTCAGGGTGAGAGCGTTGCGTGGGTTCGAACTATCCTGGCCGATGTGGGAGCAAATCGTGATTCCACCGAGCGTGTGATACCAGGATGGGCGCTGGTCAGAAAGGTTTGGGAGGATCCAATGTCGGAACTCCTCGATCTGGCATCGGAGGAAGGGGTCGTCGGGCAAGGGGCCTTGCTCGAAGCTCTAAGGTCTGATTCATATCCTTCGACCATGTGGAATGATGTTGCGTCGTCGGCGCCCCAATGGCTAGCTCTCCTTAATGCTAATCCCTCAAGCGACGACGTCATTGTCTATCTCCTGAAAGGGGCGAAAGCCAATCACCTTTCGTCGGCGCAGATCCTCGGTCTGTTGGAGGCGGTTGGGAGTCCGGCCGGCCTCCACTCGGAGAGAAAAACCTTCCTAGCTGAGGTGGCCGACGGACTGCGGGGTGATGTTGGCGCCTTAGCAAATCGCCTAGTTTACTCCTCGGACGCGGCTTCGATTTGGCACACTCTGAGTTTTGGCGTAGAACAGATCGATACCGAACAAATCGACGGACTCGCCGGGCGCGTCAAAGATTCCTCGCTCCATCGTGCGATCGTCGTCCGAGGTTTGCAGGAAAAGGTCCTCTCGGACTCGACACTCCTCGGCCTACTGTCGGGCGGCTCGGACGACTTGCAGACCACGGTGATCAGCCAGGCCCGGCGCGACAGGGATCTGGCGAAACGCCTGCATCGTCTAGCCGAGGACGCGCCAGCGGGGAAGGCTCCTGCGGCCGCTGTGCGAGCCGAACTAACTGCGCTTGTTCTGTCGGCAGATGAGCTTGACCGCTCCATGAGGGACCGCGCCTGGCATGTCGAAGCCTGGGAAGCTCTCACCCTAGTCCGGCCTCGGGAGATGCTTTTTGAGGCAAGATCGCTGTTGATGGATGATTCCAAACTGCGAGAACGTTTGACCGCGGAATTGCCTGCCAACCTGGTTGGATATGCCGTCAACGAGTTGAAGCGCGCGGCTGCCGGCCTGTTGGTGCGCGCGTCGAATGATCATCATATCGACGGTGACATCGAATCAGTACTGCACTGGTTTGATGCGGTTGCGGGTTCCGGGTTCATCTCTAATGAGGTTTGGCAGGTCATGCTGCAGCTCTCCGAAGCTTCGCTTACGAGGCTGCCAGAAGGCTACTTCAATAAATACGCGGATGTGCTCGGTTTCGGGTTGTCGATTGAATTCCTTGACAAGCCCCTTGGGGAGCTCGTGGCCTCGGGGTTGGCGCTCAGCGAGCGATCGGGCGAACGTGAGGCTGTGGCGGTTTGGCTTATGAATCGCCCGGAGCGCACGCGGCAAGAACTAACGGAAGGTCTGCATGATGCGCTTGCGTCGGTGCGAGCGGCCGCGTGCATGCAGCTCACGAAGCGGATGGAGCTGATCGAACTGGAGGCTTTGCTTGAGGACTATGTCAACAGCGAGGGCTTTCGGTGGTATAACGTAATCGCTCTACTCGACAGCCATCTTTACTCGCCCTCTCAGGGGAAGAATGGCCGCCTTATCGAGCCGGGGTCGTCCGACTGATTCGCTCTGGCACGAGCCCTTGCTGGCTAGAAGTGTGCACTTGTTAGGGTCGACGGCGAGGCGATGCGCAGCTGCGGGTCCGGGCCTGTCGGCCCGTCTTGGCAGAAGAGTATCGAGGCTGGCCGGCGTGCTGAGCGGATTGGGCGCTTGCTCATTGGGGGTCGCGTTGCCAGCACTGACAGCCCGTGATGTACATGCTGAAGTGAATTGGGGCTCGATAGCGCTGGCCAGCAGCTATCCCTGTGCCGAGTAGGTTCGGCCGCGAGACGCGATCGGAAAGGGCCCCTAGTCCCCACGAGTGGCCCGTCGATTTTGTAGTTTGAGATGGCGGATGTTTGCGTACGTTCAACTTCACGGTCCGGCAGGTGGCAGACCGGACCCAGAGCAGGGGTGTCAGCCGGAGTGATCCCCGAGCGGGCGACACTCGTTTTATATCTGCATGTCCTGTGATCTACTGGTTTAGTCAAGCGGGTTGCCATGCCTTGTGCGCGAGAGCCGTAGGATGCGGTGATGAGGCGTCGGAAGAGGACTGAGATCCAGAGGTCTGCACGTGTGAGATTGCTCGCAGCCGAGGTGGATAGGCACCTCGAGGCCGCCATACGGCGAGGAGCCCGGTTCGATGCGAAGGCCGTATTCATTGTCACGGCGTCTGGCCTGGTTGCTGGAAGCAGTGTGCTGAGGGCCGCAGCATCACCCCTCGCACCCTGGGCTGGTATACCCATTGGCTTCGCTTTGCTCGGCGTGGCTTCCGCGGTTTGGGCATTCTGGGCGCGCACGATTGACGTCCCGGATACCCGCAAGATCGTAAACGACTTTGTAGAGAAACCGATCACGCCTGACGAGCTTGAGGACATCCTTCTAGAAATACGGACAGTGCAAGTACTACGGAGGGAGGGCGACAGCGACAGGCAGGCTCGCATCGTGACGGTCGGATTCGTTATGCTGCTCCTGGCGGTGACGTCGCTTCTTGTTTTCGTCCTGGTCGCCGGTCAATTTCCACCCGAAGGAGAGCCGTATGGCACGCAAACCCCCACCTCAGCAGCCATCTGACGATGACGCTGCTATCGATCGACCGGGCGTAGATGACTACCTGAAGCCTGTCACGCACTCGAGCGACGGTGGCGAAACGTTCGAATCCAAGGACGCGGAGTGAGGTTGAGATGAGCGAGGATGACGAAGACCGTGGTGATAGGGAGCCGAAGCGTCCCGACGTCAGCTCATATTTCCGTCATGTGCAGGAAAGCAAGGGCGAATCTGCGGAACCGCCTGCTAAATGATCACCACGCTAATAACGCTGGTGTGTCCGCAGGGAGTTGCGAGTCTCCCGGTTGGTAGGGCTCGACTCTGACAGAGATGCGCGGCAACTGCATCTACGGTCAGTGCGCGGCCAACTGCGCAGGAACTGACGCTTATTCCTCCGAAGACACGTCCGCGTGTTGCAAGAGTGTCTGCCAGAGCGGGCACTCGAGCACCTTGGAGGTGATCACTGTCCGGCTTCTGCGGTAGTACGGGCGCTCATTACACCGAGTTGGGAGGCAATACGTTCAAGCCTCGCCTTCGTTTCGCATAGCGGGCTGCAGGTGTGCCGCGCTTTCGGGGTATGGAGTAGTGAAAATGCCCCGCTCTCGAGGCAGCGCTGTCGGGCTGTGTGGCGCGCACCGGCGATAGATCATCGGGCAGCCCGGGTCACGCGATCGCGAACACCGTGTACCCGATGGCCAGGGGCAGCAGCACGAAGGGCTCGAGCCGAGCGACGCACGTCACCACGAGCTCGAGCACTGCACCGTTAGCGCCCCAGGTGTGGATTTCCGAGCACGGCTCGTTTCGCGAACGCGACGGGGTGCTCGAACCAGCCGAGCCCGGTGACGTGCTGCGGATCGTCCTGATCCGGTTCGAGATCGGTGTGCGAGACGTCGTGCGTCCGCTGCTCACACCCGGCAGGGGTTCCCCGTCAGGGCATCCCCGGTCTGGTTCCGGGGCGGGACGATCGAACGGTGACCGTTCCGACGAAGGCCGATGTCCCGACCACCAGAGTGTCGCGCGGCGCTGCCAGGCTGGCACTCCTGCTCGCCTCGCTCGGCTTCTTCCTCATCACCCTCGACATCCTGATCGTGAACGTCGCCCTGACCACGATCGGTCAGGAGTTCGGCGGCACCACTTCGGGTCTGCAGTGGGTGATCGACGCGTACACGCTGCTGTTCGCCTCGCTGCTGCTGTTCGCGGGCAATCTGTCCGAGCGCATCGGGGCGAAACGGGCGATCGGCTGGGGCATCGCGGGGTTCCTCGTGGCGTCCGTGGCGTGTTCCCTCGCACCGACGCTCGGTGCGCTGATCGCAGCGCGGGCGTTCCAAGGGGCAGCCGCAGCGGTGATGCTGCCGGCCTCGATGGCACTGATCCGCGAAGCCTTCCCGGATGCGCGCGAACGGGCGCACGCCCTCGGCATCTGGGCGGTCGGTGGGGCGGTCGCCGGTGCGGTGGGGCCGATCCTCGGCGGAGCGTTGACGACCCTCGACTGGCGACTCGTGTTCGCCATCAACCTGCCGGTGTGCGCGGCGATGCTCGTGATGCTCGTTCGGGTGACACCGTCGCCTCAGCGTCCGGCCCGGTTCGACCCGGCAGGGCAGGTCCTTGCGCTGCTCGCGCTCGCGGGGCTCGTCTTCGGACTCATCGAAGGCGGTGCGACGGGCTTCGACCGGTGCTTCGTGGTCGTCGCGCTGGTGCTCGCGGCCGTCGCCATCGTTGGGTTCCTGCTGGTGCAGGCCCACGGTCGGAACCCGATGATGCCGCTCGACCTGTTCCGCTCCGGCGGCATGCGGGTCGCGCTCGGCGTCGGGTTCGCGTTCATGGTCGGCAACTTCGGCAGCGTGTTCGTGCTCAGCCTCTACCTGCAGCAGCACCTCGGCCTGTCGCCCCTGGCCGCCGGGATGGTGTTCCTGCCTTCCGCGGCGTTCAGCATCGTCGGGAACGTCGTCAGCGGCACGCTCGTGAACCGGTTCGGTGCCCGCGTCCCCGTGGTCGCGGGACTCTCGACGATGGCGCTCGGCCTGGTGGTGATGATCGTGCTCGCACCGTCGGACTCGGTCGTGGCGGTCGCGGTCTGCACGGTCCTGACCGGTGCCGGTGGCGCCGTCGCGATGCCGCCGGCGACGTCGGTCGTCCTGGCGAGTGTCCCGGCCGAGCGGTCGGGCACCGCGAGCGCGGTGTTCAACACCTTCCGGCAGGTCGGCGGCGCCGTCGCGATCGCGGTCTTCGGAGCGTTCCTGGCGGACCGGTCGCAGTTCGTCGTCGGGACGCAGATCAGCTTCGTGGTGGCGGCCGCCGTGCTGGTCGTCGCGGCACTGGCAGCGATGCGCATCCGGACCGAGTGACCCGGACGTCGTGTCGACGCAGCGTCAGCGCCGGTCCGTCGCGCCACGCCCAGCCGCGTCCACCGCGTCGCATCGGTCGGTCGCAGCGACCGAACCGAGCAGCCGGAGCGCGTCCGCGGTCGGGGAGCCGGGCTCCGCGCTGTAGAGCAGGAGGCTCAGTCCCGGGTCGCTCATCAGCCGGGTGCCTTCGAAGTGCAGGTCGAGCGCGCCGACGACCGGGTGGACGAAGTGCTTCTCGCCGGTGGCGTGCCGGCGGACGTCGTGCACGCCCCACTTCGCCCGGAACTCGGGGCTGCGCGTCGAGAGTTCTCCGACCAGGGCCTGCAGGTCCTCGTCGTGCGGGTCGTGGCCGGCGGCGGCACGGAGGATCGCGACGCTCTGATCGGCGGCGAGGTCCCAGTCCGGATGGAACGCTTCGGCCCAGTCCCGGTCAAGGAACGCGGCCCGGGCCAGGTTCGGCCGTTCCGACTTCCGGAACAGGTCGGCGTAGAGCGCCCGGCCGAGGGCGTTCGCACCGAGCACGTCGAGGCGGTCGTTGCGGATGAACGCGGGCCCGCCGGTGAACGAGTCGAGCGTGTACTGCAGGCCGACGCGCAGCGCCTTCGGCGTGGCTGCGCGTCGCTGACCGCGGACCGGCGAGGCGTTCGCGGCCCGCGCGAGGTCGAACAGGTGGTCGCGTTCGGCGTCGTCGAGGAGCAGTGCGCCGGCGACGGCGTGCAGGACGCCGTCGGAGACGCCGGCGAGGCTGCCGCGCTCGAGCCGGGAGTAGTACTCCACGCTGACGTCGGCGAGCATCGCGACCTCACCGCGTCGCAGTCCTGCGACCCGCCGGTTCGGTCCGCCGGGCAGACCGACCTGCTCCGGGCGCACCCGGGCACGGCGGCTGACGAGGAAGTCCCTGACGTCTTCCCGGTTCGTGCTCATGAGGCGACCCTACGAGTCCGCGCCGGTGCGCGGGGTGCACTGCCGGGGCATCGGACTGGAGGCGCGCTGCCAGCTGGCACCGCGCCTCCAGTCCGCCCTGGGGTCGTCCGGGGCGCCCCTGGCGCGGTCACGCGCGCGGGCGGATGCGCACGGTGGCGGACGTCGGTCCGTCCTGGAGCATCGGCGGGAGGTACGGGCTGCCGGCGTATTTGGTCTCGTACGCCAGGTCGATCCGGCTGTTCAGGTCGGGACCGAGCGATTCGAACACCACCTCGTGCTCGGCTCCCGCGGCGCTGATCCGGCCGGCGCCCTGCTCGATGGCGGAGCGGTACCAGCGTGAGCGCTGCCCGTTGTAGGCGCGGACGTAGAGCTCCCCGTCGACGACGACCGACCAGATCCAGGTCGGCGTGCCGTAGGTCGTCCCGTCCGATCGGAACGGGCTCACGTGGAGGTCGTCGCTCGCTGCGATCGCTGCGATGGTCTCGGGGTTCCAGGGGTTCGTCTGCACACCACCGACGGTACGAGGATCGCGAGGCACGAGGGGTGCCCTCCTGGGGCACCTTCTCCGGGCGGATCGCCCCTATCGTCGGAGGTGACCGTCACCGCCACTGGCCTCGAGAGAGCAGGACACCGTGCACCACACCCGCCTCGGATCGACCGGACTCGTCGTGAGTCGTCTCGCCCTCGGTTGCATGAGCTACGGCGACCCTGCGCGGGGCCTGCACTCCTGGACCATCGACGAGGACGCCGCCCGCGGGTTCTTCCGGCAGGCCGTCGAGCTCGGCATCACCTTCTGGGACACCGCGAACGTCTACCAGCAGGGCTCGAGCGAGGAGTTCGTGGGGCGCGCGGTGCGCGAGTTCTCGCGACGTGAGGACATCGTGCTCGCCACCAAGGTGTCGGGGAAGATGCACGACGGCCCCGGGGGATCGGGGCTCTCGCGGAAGGCGATCCTCGAACAGGTCGATGCCTCGCTCTCCCGCCTCGGCACCGACTACATCGACCTGTACCAGATCCACCGGTTCGACCCGGAGACGCCGGTCGAGGAGACCATGGCGACGCTGCACGACCTGGTGCGGGCGGGAAAGGTCCGGTACCTCGGCGCGTCGTCGATGTGGGCCTGGCAGTTCGCGAAGATGCAGACCGCTGCGACCGTCAACGGCTGGACGCCGTTCGCGACGATGCAGGACCAGTACAACGCGCTCAAGCGTGAGGAAGAGCGGGAGATGATCCCGATGTGCGCCGATCAGGGCGTCGGACTCGTGCCGTACTCTCCGAACGCGAAGGGCCGCCTCACCCGACCGCGTGGCGTGGAGACCGCGAGGTCGAGCGTGGACGAGGTGGCCAAGGCGTTCGACTCCGATGCCGACGGCCCCGTCATCGACGCGGTCCAGCAGATCGCCGAGGACCGGGGCGTCCCGATGGCGCAGGTCGCCCTCGCCTGGGTGCTCCGGAACCCGGTCGTCTCCGCACCCGTCGTCGGGGCCACCAAGCCGAACCACCTCGATGACGCGGTCGCTGCGCTCGACATCGAACTCACCGATGACGAGGCGGCCGTGATCGAGGAGCCCTACCAGCCCCAGGCGCCGTTCTGGTGGTGAGCAGGGCGGTCAGCGGACGCGTGTCCAGGTGCCGCTGAGCTGGATGAACTCCCCGCCGACCACGGAGCTGGCTATGCAGGTCCCGGCGTCGTAGTCCTCGATGTGGGTGACGTGGTCGCCGGCGTCGGCTTCCGTCCACCGGACCACGTAGAGCCCGTCGCGCACCTTCGCGGTCGTGTACGGCATCGTCTCGGTCCGTCCGGCGATGGCGCCACCGGTGACGTGGAAGGTGACCTGGGTGTCCGTGTCGAAGGTGATCTCGACGGTGAAGTGTCCGAGGGGCGTGTCCGGACCGAGGTCGGCGAGCCAGGTCTGTCCGACGGCGGGGAGGGTTGCGGTGGTGTCCAAGAGGGGTTCCTTCGGGTTCGTGTGGATCAGAAGTCGAGGACGAGCCGGCCGCGGACGCCGCCCCGTTCGAGTCGTTCGTGCGCGGTGGCAGCGTCCGCGGCGGGGATGACGTCGGCGACGTCGGCCGTGAGCTCACCGCGCTCGACGGATCGGGCGAGCCGCTCGATGGCGTCGTGGCGGAGGTTCGAGCGCATCACGTAGGACCCGAACACGCTGATGCCGCGGCCCGGGTCGACGTCGGTCGGCAGGTAGAACGCGACCTGTCCGCCGTCGCGGGCAGCGGCGATGATCTGGTCGGTGCGGATCGCGGGGTCCGCGACCGCGTCGGCGCCGTGCCCGTTCGTTGCGTCCCGGACCCCTGCGGCGAAGTCCGCCGCACGGTCGAGGACGACCGCCGCACCGAGGTCCCGGACGCGCTCGGCATCGGCGGGTCGCGCATCGGCGATGACGGTGATGCCACGGGCGGCGGCGAGCTGCACCAGGTACCCGCCGACGGCGCCGGTCGCGCCGGTCACGGCGAGGGTCTGGCCTTCGTCGAGGGCGAGGTGTTCGAGGGTCATCTCCGCCGTCAGCGCGTTCGACAGGAACGCCGTCCCGTGGGCGAAGGAGCCGTTCGACGGCATCCGTGTCACCGACAGGGTCGGCAGGACGATCTGTTCGGCGTAGCCGCCGTGGCTGCCGTCGGGGACGACGAACCCGGTGACGGCGTCACCGACGACCAGGTCGAACCCGTCGGGCTGTTCCGGGCCGACCTCGTCGAGGACGCCGGCGACGTCGGTGCCGGGGACGACCGGTTCGGCGATCGCGCGGTCGTTGCCGGCGAACCCACCGGATCGGATGATGGCGTCGACGGGGTTCACCGCAGCGGCACGGACGCGGATTCGGACCTCGCCCGGTCCCGCGTGCCGTTCCGGCAGCTGCACCTCGTGCAGCACCCCGGGTGCTCCGTACTCGGTCAGACCGATCGCTCTCATGGCGGCTCCTTCGTGGTCGTGGATGCAGACGACGATGCCAGCCGGTGCGCACGCTGTGGAGGGCACGGATTCCTCCCCCGCTCCGCCCGGTGGCAGACTCTCCGTCGTGGCGATGGACGTGCGCGCGGAAGAGCTCGGGAACTTCCTGCGTGCTCGGCGCGCGGAACTCGACCCGGCAGCGTTCGATCTGCCCGCGGACGCGAGACGACGGGTGCCGGGACTCCGCCGTGCAGAGGTCGCGGCTGCCGCGTCGATCAGCGTCGAGTACTACACCCGCATCGAGCAGGGTCGCATCGCCGTCTCCGCGCCGGTCTTGGCTGACCTCGCCGATGTGCTCCGTCTGACGAACGAGCACCGGGCGTACCTGTTCGACCTCACCGGCAAGGCCGAGACCGCTCCGCCGCTGCAACGGACGCAGGTCGTGCAACCGGCACTGCAGCGCGCGCTCGATGACCTCGCGACGACGCCCGCGTTCGTCCTCGGACGCCTGACGCAGATCATCGGCTGGAACCGCCTCGGCGCCGCGCTCATCACCGACTTCGCGGCCATCCCTCCAGGCGAGCGCACCTTCATCCGTCTCCTGTTCGCCGACCCGGCGATGCGGAGCCTCTACGCCGACTGGCACGAGGTCGTGGCCCTCGCCATCGCCCAGCTCCGCGGGGACAGCGCTCGGTACCCGGACGACCCGGATCTGGGTCGGCTCGTCGACAGCTTGTCGGCCGAGTTCCCCGAGTTCCGAGCGACCTGGGCGGCGCACGTGGTCGCTGGCCGTGGCACCGGCCGGAAGACCCTTCGTCACCCGGTCGTCGGGGAGGTCGAGTTGGACTGGGAGATCCTCGCCTCAGCGATGGACCACGATCAGCTGATCGTCCTGTGGACCGCAGAGCCGGGATCGGACTCGCAGGCGCGGTTGCGTCGGCTCGCAGGTCTCGCTGGTCAGGCTCGTCCCGAAGGGCGCTGACCCGTTCCGGGGCGTTCCGGCACCGTCACGGGTCAGACAGGCTCCCCGGCGCAGACCCCGTCGACCGCGACCTTCTGGTACAGGTGCGGGTAGGCGAGCGTCCCGTCGGGGTAGCTCGCGGCGTGCGCTGCGAACTCGGGTGTGTGGAGGGCGCGCTCGAGTGCCGCCGGTGAGGCCCACACGGCGACGTTGGTGAAGAGGTTGCTCCCTGCGATGCCGCCGTACAGCTGGACGGCGAGGAGGTCGCCGGTCTGCTGCATGTACTCCGCGTCGGCCTTCCAGGCGGCGAGGACTTCCGCCTTCTTGCCCTCCGGAGCGACGAAGGTGTTGATGATCGTGACCGGTCCTGTCGAGACCGTGTGCTGGTCGCCGAAGTTCGTGGCCGGGTCGAGGGTCTTCATCTGCAGCATGGTTCGTCCTGTTCTGTTGCGGGTGTCGGGGTCGTCGTTGGGCTCCGTCGGCGGGGCAGCGCGGAGAGTGGGCGGACCTGGACGGTCCGGCAGCGGGTCGTTCAACCGCGCAGCAGCGTGCTGACCGCTCGGGTGGTTGCTGCAGCCTCGGGGATGGGCATGAGCATCCAGTCGTGGAGCATCTCCGGGCTCTCGTGCACGGTCACGGTCACGGTCGCGTCCGTCGCCGCGCTGGCTCGGGCAGCGAAACGGTGTGCGTCGGGGTTGAGGATGTCCCTCGTGCCCGTGAAGACGTGGACCCGTCCGATGCCGTCCAGGTCGGACTGCATCGGGTTGACCGTCGGGCTCTCGACTCCGTCCGCTCCTGCGTAGAGCGTGCCGAGGGCCCGCAGGTGATCCGCGCGGAGCAGCGGGTCGCGCGGGGCAACGGCGGCGATGTCCGGGTTGGACAGCGTCAGGTCGAGGGTCGGGGAGAGCAGGATCGTCGTGTCCGGCCGGGCAGTGTCCGAGGGGAGCGAACGGAGCAGGTTCATCGCCATCGTCGCTCCGGCCGAATCACCCATCAGCGCGACGGGGCCGCCCCCGGCGAGCGAGTCCCAGAGGTCCACGAGGACGGGGTTGACGTCCGCGTGGGTGATCGCGGGGACCAGCGGGTAGATCGGAACGACGAAGGTCCGGCCCGTCATCGCAGCGAGCGCGGCGACGAAGGTCCAGTGCCCGGCGCGAATCTCCGCTGCCCACGCTCCACCGTGCAGGTAGAGGACCGAACCCGTCGTCGCTCCAGAGCGCGGAGCCACCGAGAACACCGGCCACCCCTGGAAGTCCGACTCGACGATGTTCGCCGCACGGCGAGCTTTCCGCGGCGGTTCGAACGCCTTGCGCGTCGAGGGGGCACCGGTGAACCGTGCCGGGTCGAACTGTGTCTCCCGAGTTCGGGTCATGCCGATGATCGTCGACAGGAGTCGGCTCCGCACGCTGGCCTTGCCGGGAGACGTGGTGTGTGCGGTGAATGCGGAGGGAGCCATGGGAGTCCGTTCTGGTGCGGCGGTCGCTACTGGCCTTACGCTAAACATTGACATCAGCGTCAAGGTCAAGAGGAACGATGAAGATCGGCGAACTTTCCCGGCGGACGGGCGCGAGCGCGAGGTCGCTGCGGTACTACGAGAACCTGGGCCTGATCAGCTCGAGCCGTCAGCCCAACGGCTACCGCGACTACGACGCGGCAACCGTGGCCGAAGTCGAGACGATCAAGTCGCTGCTGGGCCTCGGGTTCTCGACGGCCGTCATCGGCGAAGTGATCTCCTGCGATCGGATCGGCGAAGTCGAGAGCTGCGAGGTGGTGCGGAGCCGCGTCGCTGAGCTCCGTGACGAGATGGCCGCACGGGCTGACGAACTCATCCGGCGCCGTGACGCGCTGGCGGCTTCCTTGGTGGCGACGGACCGCAGCGACGCGTTCGCAGCCCGGTAGCGCCTCCGGTTCTTCAGGCGATGTAGCGCTGCGCGAGGCCCGGCTTGATGTTGCCGGACAGGATCGCCCGTTCCGTCTCGCCCAGCTGCGCCAGCAGACCCTCGTCCTCCAGGCCCGGCAAGCACACGACTTCGCCGTTCCGGAAGGCCGCCAGGGCGGCCACGGAGACGTCGTCCGGTGTCATCGCCATCGGCGACACCGATGCGCCACCGTTCCACTCCGACGACACGAGCCCCGGGCAGACGACCGTCGCGTGCACTCCGGTGCCGGCGAGTTCCGAGGCGAGCACACGGGTGAACGCGACCATCCCCGCCTTCGCACCGACGTAGAGGGCCCGGTGCGGGAGCCCGCGACCACCGGCAGGCGCATTCGCGACGCCAGCGCTGAACGCCAGGTTCGATGCGATCGCGATGATGCCGCCCCGTGCGCGGTCCAACATGCCGGGAAGAGCCGCTCGGGTGAGGAGCGGCGTCGCGTCCGCGTTGAGGGTCCACGCCCGCCGGAGCTCGTCCGGGTCGATCTCCGCGAACGGGCCGTAGGCGCTGACGCCGGCGTTCGAGACCAGGACGTCGATGTCTCCGGATCCGGCGCGATCGACGACGCGTTCCAGGGCGGCGCGGTCGGACAGGTCTGCGACGAGGACCTCTACCGATGCTCCGTGCTCAGCGAGATGGTCCCGTGCTGCCCGGAGGCGGTCGTCACGGCGCGCGACCAGGACGAGGTCGTGGCCCTGCTTCGCGAGATCGGTTGCGATGGCTGCGCCGATGCCGCTGCTGGCGCCGGTCACGAGGGCGAGGGGTCGAGTCATCAGATTCCTAACGTGGTTGTCAACTATCAAGCACTTTATACCCATCAGTCGATGTAGCATCGGAATCGTGACTGACGACCAGAGGCCCTCTCCAGCGCCTGCTCCGGCCGATCGGGTCGTGTGGGCGCTCCGGCGAGCCGAGCTCGTCGTGCAGGCTGAGAAGGAGCGGGGCTTGCGTCCGCTCGGTCTCGCGCCAGCGCACTACACCTTCCTCGCGTCGTTGCAGGCCGAACCAGGACTGACCGGCGCCGAACTCGCCCGGCGGCTCGGTGTGACCCCGCAGGCGGTGGCCTCGCTCGTCCGGCGGCTCGAGGAGCGAGCGCTCGTCGAACGGCGCGCACACCCGCGGCACGGACACGTGCACGAGCTGCACCTGACCGCTCCCGGACATGCGGTGTTGATCGACGCGGAGGTCGTCATCGACGCCGTCGAGCAGGAGGTCACGCGCGTCCTCGGAACCGATGGAGCGCAGCAGCTGCGGAGCCAGCTCGAGTTGTTGACGCGCACCATCGGGGGTTCCGTGAACTGACCGGCGACAGGAACAACGCGGCGCGTGCGGGCTAGTCCTTCTCGGCGGACAGTTCCGCCGTCATGCTCCAACCCTGACGTTCCGTCCACGACAGCGTGACCCAGCAGTCCTTCGCCCGCTTGTCCGCAGGGTGCACGAAGACGCCGACGATGGTCGTCACCACCGCATCGTTCGAGGTGACCTTCGCACCCGGTGTCAGGAGCGGCTCGCAGACCTTCCACGCCGTGACCGCGCCGGAACGCTGATCCTGTCCCACCGCCGACACGAAGCGGTGTTCGTCGTGCTCCTCGAGACCCTCGACCGCTGCTTGTCTCGCGGCGGTCTCCGAGGCGTCGGAGGGTTCGCCTCCGACATCGGTCGGGACGTTGTGTCCGGAGCAGCCGGCCAACGCGACCGCGGCGACGATCCCGATGCTCGTGAGCAGCGGGGTCCGCGAGTGGTTCCGTGCGAGCTTCATGCGACATTCCCTACGGATTGTTGAGGCACGGCGCTGGTGCGCACCCCGAGCCCGACCACCGCGACCAGGTTAACCGCACTCCCGACCAAGAACCCCGTGGTGCCACCTGCGACACCCGCGACGGGTCCGAGCACCGCCATGAGCCCAGCGCCGACGACGAACCCGGCGACCGAGGCGAGGGCGACCTGGCGCGAGCGCCCAGCGGCGAGCAGCAACGCCGCCGGCACAAGTCCGACGGTGAACACCCACACCGCGACCATCAGGTACCGCAGGTCCGCGACGGCAGCGGCACCCTCGGCGGGGTAGACGATCGGCAGGAACCACCCGGCGAGCAGGGCGACCAGGCCGAAGACGACGGCGGAAGCAGCAGCGAACCCGACGACGAGCAGCAGCGCTCCGCGGGAGCGCAACGATCCACCATCGGTCCGGTGCGCGAACGCCGGCACGAGCACCTGCCCCAACGCTTGCCCGAGCATCGACGCCGGTGTCGCCAGGGTGAAGGCAGCGGCGTAGACACCGGCGGCGTGCGCCGAGGAGGTCACCTGCGCCGAGATCATCGTCAACTGCAGCAACCCGTTCGAGGTCACCACCGCCAGCACGTTCCACGCTGCGAACCCGAGCACCCCGGCAGCGGGTTCGTGCGAAGCCGGCGAGAAGCCGTTGCCCCGGGGCCAGCACGCGATCGCGAACACCGTGTACCCGATGGCCAGGGGCAGCAGTACGAACGGCTCGAGCCGGGCGACGCACGCCACCACGAGCAACCCGAGCGCCAGCACGCTGGTCACGGAGTCCCAGAGTGCGACCCGGGGTGCCCGGTCGTAGCCGAGTTGCGCGCCGCGGGCGTAGCAGTAGAGGCCGTAGCCGACGACGACCGCGGCACCACCGAGCACCATCCCGGGGCCGTTGCCCCAGGCCAGCGCGATCGGCACGGTGACCGCCGCGAGCACCACGCTCGACACCAGCATCGACACCCCGAGCAGCCGGTTCACCGCGGCATCGGAGTGCCGACGCCGTAGCGCGATCGCCAGGAACCGCGATGCGGTGTTGCCCGCGGCGTTCGGCCAGAGCAGGGCGACGAACACCGAGAGCGACAGCAGGGCGGTGGTCTGCCCGAGGGTCTCGGTGCCGAACACACGCCCGACGACGACGGTCACGAGCAGCTTCGCGATGCCCTGCACCCCGATGCCGACCGTGGCGAGCACGGCCGACGAAGCCACCGAGGACGACGGTGCCGCAGGAGAATCAGGCCCGGCGGACGAAGCGGGCCCAGCCGGAGACGGCCCGCTCACCGCGCCAACGCCTGTTCCACCCAGCCGCGCCGGTGCGCCCGCACCCCGAGCGTCACCGCCCGGACCCCGATGTACCCGAGGGCGAAGGCCGCCCACAACCCCGCGAGCGTCCCACCGGCCCACCAGAGCAGCGGCAGGTACACGACGAGGTTCACGCCTCCGGCGACGGCCAGGTAGCGCGCGTCCCCGGCGCCGATCAGCACCCCGTCGAGCACGAAGACGTACCCGGCGACGGGCATCCCGACGGCGATGAGCACCAGCACGACGGGCAGGGCGTCCCGCACCGCCTGCGAGTCCGAGAACACCGGCCCGAGCACCCCGCTCACGGCCAGGGTCAGCACCCCGAGCAGCACACCGCCGGCGATCCCGAGCAGCACGAGCCGTCGCGTCACCAGTCGCACCCGCTCCGGGTCGCGTCCGCCGAGTCCGTGCCCGACGAGCGCCTGCCCGGCGATCGCCAGGGCGTCGAGCGCGAACGCCAGCGTCGAGAAGACGGTCAGCCCTACCTGGGTCGTCGCCAGCCCGGTGGTCCCCAGCCCGGCAGCGGCCCCGACGGTCGCGAGCATCGCGATCCGCAGCGACGCGGTCCGCAGGAACAGCCATGCCCCCGACCGCAGGGCCCGTGCGACGCCCGAGGCGCCCGGCCGCAGCGGCGCCCCCGACGACCGAGCGGCCCGCACCGCGATGCGCACGTAGACGACGGCCATCGCCCACTGCACGATGACGGTGCCGGCGGCGGATCCCTCGACGCCCCAACCGGCGCCGTAGATCAGGACGGCGTTGAGCAGCCCGTTCGCGACGAACCCGATGGTCGCGACGACGAGCGGGGTCTTCGTGTCCTGCAGCCCACGCAGCAGTCCGGTCGAGGCGGTCACCACCAGGATGCCGGGCAGCCCGATCAGCGAGATGGTCAGGTACGCGGTCGCCGCGGCCGACACCTCGGCCGAGGCGCCGAACAGGTCGACGAGCGGTCCGGCGAGCGGCCACCCGACCAGCGCCAGCACCACCCCCAGCACGAGCGCGAGCCACATCCCGTCGATGCCCGCGTGCACGGCTCCGCGACGGTCGCCACCACCGAGCGCCCGTGCCACGGCCGGGGTCGTCGAGTACGCCAGGAACACCAGCAGCCCGGTCACCGTCGACAGCACGGCACTCGCGAGCCCGACGGCCGCCAGCGGCGTCGCCCCGAGGTGCCCGACGAGCGCGGTGTCGGTGAGCAGGAACAGCGGCTCGACCACGAGTGCTCCGAGCGCCGGCACCGCCAGCCGCACGATGTCGCGGTCGACCGCGCGCCGCTCAGCGGTCACAGCGGGTCGCGTCGGTCGGTGCACCGACCCATTCTGTCGGCGATGCCGACCCGTCGTCGTCGCCGGGCGGGGTGGACGCGGCCCCGTGACGGACTGGAGGCCCGTGGCCGTGTCCGCCACGGGCCTCCAGTCCGGTGGTCCCACGTCGTCAGGCCGGACGCGCGTTCCGGCCGACCACTCGCGTCAGTCGGCGCGCGGTTCCGCGGGGACGGCGCCGGTGGGACCTGCTCGCCCAGCCGACCGCTGCTGTGCCGGCCATGTTGCCCGCGCGGTTCGAAGACCTCGCCTTCGGCGATCGCGTCGGACTCCCAGAGGGACACCCTCGGCTCGTGAACCGTCCAGTTCGGGATACGTTCGCCACGTGGAGAGCGTTCGACATGCTGAGCTGATCGCAGAGCTCGAGGTGTCTCGTGCCGAGGGATGGGGTCCGCGCGCTCTGCTCGCATGTCTCCGAAAGCTCCGCGACGGCGGCCCGACCGAGGCGGCAAGCGTCGTCGTGCACGACGCCTGGGCCACGGCTGACGAGTTCCGCGTCGTCTACGACTCCCCGTGGCAAGGTCCTCGCGTCGGGATCATCCGCGACCGGTGGACGACGATCGACCGCACGGACGCCTACGCAACCGGCGACCAGCCGACTCCAGAGGAGTTCGGACAGGAGGTCGCGGACTTCAACATCGGCGAACCACTTGGCGCTTACCTCGACATCCTCGATTTCGACGCCGCTGGCCTGGGCTGGTGGGGCCACATCCCGTTGCGCAGTCGACGCTGATCACCCTGCACTCGCTCGACTGGCGGTGACCCTCGAGCGATGACCGGACACTCCAGTCGAGGGGCAGATGGAGCGAAGAACGAGCGGTTCTCACCTAAGCTGCCAGCATGACGCTGAGCTTCGTCGCCCTCGACTTCGAGACGGCCAACTTCGACCGTGCATCGGTTTGTGCCGTTGGCCTCACCACGGTCATCGACGGGGCTGTCCAGTCCACGACGTCCTGGTACGTCGAACCGCCCACCGGGCTGGACTTCACCAACACGTACCTCCACGGCATCGGGCCGGACGACGTCGACGGCGCCCCGACCTGGCCTGAGACCCTCCAGCAGCTGCGCACCGTCACGAACGGACTTCCGGTCGTCGCCTACAGTCCCTTCGACAAGGGCGTCTACAACGCGGCCAACGCGCTCACAGGAGCGCCCGACCCGCAACTGGACTTCCTCGATGCTCTTGCCGTGGTCCGGCACCACTGCAAACTGCCCAGCCACCGTCTTCCGCTGGTCGTCGAACACTTTGCTCTACCTGACTTCCATCACCACGAAGCCGGCGCTGACTCGCTCGCCTGCGCGCTGATCATCCTGCGCATCGCCGAGGAGCAACAGATCGACAGCGTCGAGGAACTCTGGGCTGCCGTGCCAACCCGGTCGACGGGCAGCAACCGAGCTGGCCGTGTGTACCAGCGCAAGGCCGACCTTCCTCAACCGGCCACTGAGGCGGATCCGGCTCATCCCCTGTTCGGAGAGGTCGTGTGCTTCTCTGGCGACCTCGACAGTTACACCCGCGCCGAGGCGCAGACGCTCGTCGCTTCGTTCGGAGCGGTCGTCTCGGGCAACGTGACCAAGAAGACCACGCTGGTCGTGATGGGTGGCTTCGACCCCGCAACGCTCCGCCCCGGAACGACCCTCAGTGGGAAGGTCCAACGAGCAAAGGACCTCGCCGCCACGGGGCAGATCATCGAGATCGTCACGGAGCAGACGTTCCTCGAGATCGTCGCCGTCGCGTAGGTCGAGTTCCGGCGAGCTCCGAGGGCATGGGATCGAGCGGCTTCCGGTCCGGACGCGCAGAACGCGATCTCCGTCCGCGGCTGACCCCGTGACGGACTGGAGGCCCGTGGCCGTGTCCGCCACGGGCCTCCAGTCCGGTGGTCCCACGTCGTCAGGCCGGACGCGCGTTCCGGCCGCCCACTCGCGTCAGTCGGCGCGCGGTTCCGCGGGGACGGCGCCGGTGGCGGCGTGTGCGGGGTCGGCGACCTCGGTGGAGGGCTCGTCGGTGCCACGGGCCCGGCCGATGACGTCCATCACGTGGTAGACGACGATCGCGGCGATCGTGCCGACGATGATGCCGCCGAAGCTCGCCTGGCCGAACGTGAACGTGAAGTTCGCGATGCCGATGATCAGGGCGATGCCGGCCGTCAGCTGGTTCTTCGGCTTCGAGAAGTCGACGCGGTTCTCGACCCAGATCCGGATGCCGATGACGCCGATCAGGCCGTAGAGCGCGGTGGTGGCGCCGCCGAGCACGCCGGCCGGCACCGAGGAGATGACGGCGCCGATCTTCGGCGACAGGCCGAGCAGGACGGCCGCGATGGCGGCGACCCAGTAGGCGGCCGTCGAGAAGACGCGGGTGGCGGCCATGACGCCGATGTTCTCGCCGTAGGTGGTGGTGGCGGAGCCGCCGCCGACGCCCGCCAGCACGGTCGAGATGCCGTCGGCGAAGAGCGCGCGACCGGTGAGCGGCGTGAGGTCACGGCCGGTCAGCTGCCCGACGCCCTTGACGTGGCCGACGTTCTCGGCGACCAGCGCCAGGACGACCGGCACGAACGCCAGGTAGATCGCGAGCTGCGACGGGTCGAACGCGGGAGCGGTGAACTCCGGCAGGCCGATCCACGGCTTGTCACCGACCTTCGAGAAGTCGACCTGGCCGCCGATGAGCGCCGCGACGTAGCCGACGAGCACACCGATGACGATCGACAGCCGGCCGATCAGGCCCTTGAACAGGACCGTGACCAGGATGATCGCCGCCAGGGTGATGAGCGCGATGACCGGGGCCGCCGTGAAGTTGTCGCGGGCCGCCGGAGCCAGGTTGAAGCCGATCAGGGCGACGATCGCGCCGGAGACCACCGGGGGCATCAGCCGGTCGATCCAGCCGGCACCGGCCAGGTGGACGACGAGTCCGACGATCGCGAGCAGCGCACCGACGACGATGATGCCGGACAGGGCGAGCGGGATGCCGCCGATCTTGGTCGCCGCACCGATCGGGGCGATGAACGCGAACGACGAGCCGAGGTAGCTCGGCAGGCGGTTGCCCGTGATGAGCAGGAACAGGATCGTGCCGATACCGCTGAACAGCAGCGTCGTCGACGGCGGGAACCCGGTCAGCAGCGGCACCAGGAACGTGGCGCCGAACATCGCGACGACGTGCTGCACCCCGAGGCCGATCGTCCGGGGCCAGGTGAGCCGTTCGTCGGGTGCCACGATCGTCGTCGCGGAGACGGTCTTGCCGTCTCCGTGCAGCTTCCACGGAAGTCCCATGCGATGACCGTACCGGCAGCCGTGTGCCGGTGACGACCCGGATCGACCTGCCCCATGGGGTCGGTGGCTATCGTGGACCGCATGACCGACGTCGCACGTGCCTCCGGCATCCACACTGACGAACTCGACCCCGCGGTGCGCCCCCAGGACGACCTGTACCGCCACGTGAACGGGACCTGGATCGAGGCGACGCCGATCCCCGACGACAAGGCCCGGTACGGCTCCTTCACGGTGCTGGCCGAAGCCGCCGAGATCGCCGTGCGCGACATCATCGAGCGCTCGCAGCAGGCCGCCCCCGGCACCGAGGAGCGCAAGGTCGGTGACCTCTTCACCTCGTTCACCGACGAAGCGCGGCTCGAGGAGCTCGGCACCGCACCGATCGAGCACCTGCTCGCCGAGATCACCGAGATCCAGTCCGTGCCCGAGGTCATCGCCGCCGTCGGCCGCTTCGAGCGCATCGGCCTGCCGAGCTTCCTGCAGCTCTTCGTCGACAACGACCCGGGCGACCCCGAGTCCTACGTCGTGTTCCTGGAGCAGTCCGGCCTCGGGCTGCCCGACGAGTCGTACTACCGCGAAGACCGCTTCGCCGACATCCGCGAGAAGTACCGCGAGTTCGTCGCGGCGATGTTCCCGCTCGCCGGCCTCGACGACGGCGGCGCCCGCACCGAGCACGTCATCGCGCTCGAGACGGCGCTCGCCGCCCAGCACTGGGACAACGTCACGACCCGCGACAGCCAGAAGACCTACAACAAGCTGCCCTGGGCCGAGGTCGCCGCGCTCGCGAAGGGCGTCGACCTGCAGACCTGGTGGCAGGCCATCGACGCCCCGGCTGGCGCGTTCGAGACCGTCGTGGTGCGCGAGCCCTCGTTCATCACCGGCCTGGCGGACCTGCTGAACGACCAGCCGCTCGAGGTCTGGAAGGACTGGCTGCGCTGGCAGGTCATCCGTGGCTCCGCCGCGTACCTGACGAGCGCGTTCTCGGCCACGAACTTCTCGTTCTACGGCACCGCACTCACCGGTGCGCCCAAGCAGCGCGACCGCTGGAAGCGCGGCGTCTCGCTGGTCGAGGGCGCGATGGGCGAGGCCGTCGGCCGCATCTACGTGCAGGAGCACTTCGACGAGACCTCGAAGGCCGAGATGGACGACCTCGTCGCCAACCTGGTCGAGGCGTACCGGCAGAGCATCACCGCGCTCGACTGGATGACCGACGAGACCCGTGCCCGTGCGCTCGACAAGCTCGACAAGTTCACGCCGAAGATCGGCTACCCGGTGAAGTGGCGCGATTACTCGGCGCTGCCCGTCCGTGCCGACGACCTGGTCGCGAACGTCCGCGCGGTCGCCTCGTTCCAGGTCGACCGCGAGCTCGGCAAGATCGGCAAGCCGATCGACCGTGACGAGTGGTTCATGACCCCGCAGACGATCAACGCGTACTACAACCCCGGTTTCAACGAGATCGTGTTCCCGGCCGCCATCCTGCAGTTCCCGTTCTTCGACGCGAACCGCGACGCCGCCGCGAACTACGGCGCGATCGGTGCCGTCATCGGCCACGAGATCGGCCACGGCTTCGACGACCAGGGGTCGCAGTACGACGGCGACGGCAAGCTCGAGAACTGGTGGACCGAGGCCGACCGCGCGGCGTTCGAGGAGCGCACGAAGGCCCTCATCGCCCAGTACGACGCCCTGGTGCCGACCGAGGTGCCCGACGGCCACGTGAACGGTGCCCTGACGATCGGCGAGAACATCGGTGACCTCGGTGGCCTGTCGATCGCGTGGAAGGCGTACCTGCTGTCGCTCGACGGCCAGGAGCCCCCGGTCGTCGACGGCCTCACCGGTGCCGAGCGCTTCTTCCTGAGCTGGGCACAGGCCTGGCGCATGGCGATCCGCCCGGAAGAGGCGGCTCGTCTGCTGAGCATCGACCCGCACTCGCCCAACGAGTTCCGCTGCAACCAGGTCGTGCGGAACATCGACGTCTGGTACGACACCTTCGGCGTGACCGAGCAGGACGCGATGTACCTCGACCCCGCCGAGCGCGTCGCGATCTGGTGATGACGGAGCCGGACGCGGCCCGGTCGTCGCGCCGCCGGCGACCGGACGACCGCCCAGCAGGTGGCGGCCGCGGTCGTGGGCGGCACAGCGGCCGGTCCGACGACCGCTTCACCGCCACCACCGAGGCCCTCGGCGCCCTCGCGCTCGAGGGCGCCGGGGTCAGCGCCTCGGTGATCGACACCTCGAGCGGCAAGGCCCTGCTCGCGATCGACGACACCCTGGTGCAGCCGGTCGCGAGCCTGGGCCGCGTCCTGTTGCTCATCGAGGTCGCCGCCCAGCTCGAGGACGGCCGCCTGCACGGTGACCGACTGCAGCGCATGGCCCGTGACACCGCGACCGGTGCCGGCCTGTGGCAGTTCCTGCAGGAGCCGACCATGCAGGTGCCCGACCTGGCGACCCTGGTCGGGGCCACCGCCGACGCCTGGGCCATGAACGCACTGCTGTCGACCGTCGGCATCGACGCCGTCCGCGAGCGTGCGGAGTCCCTGGGCATCGAGCGCACGGCGTTGATCGACCGTGTGCGGGACCGCCGCGGACCGGACGACGCCCCCGACGCCTCCGTCGCACCGACCGGGGAGCTGTCGTGGGTGATGCGCGGACTGGCGCTCGGCGAGGTCGTCGACGAGGCGGTGTCCAACCGCGTGCTCGGCTGGTTGTCCCTGGCGAGTGACCTGAACCTGGTCGCCGGGTCCTTCGGGCTCGACCCCCTGGCGCACCGTGCACTCGACCACGGGTTGCAGGTCGTCGCGGTCACCGGGTCGAGCACCGGCGTGCGGGCCGAGGCGGGGATCCTGCGGGGGCCCGGGTCGTCGGTCAGCTACGCGGTGACGGTGACGTTCGACGACGCCTCGTTGCAGCGGCGGTTGGCCGTCGTCGAGGCGCTGCGGACCATGGGCACCGAGGTGCTCGAGGCGGTGCACGCCCCGGCTCGTCGCTGAGGGCGCTCGCCGTAGCCGCTCGGCGCTCGGCGCCCGTGCCGAGTTTCGGTCCGGCGGACAGATCGCGGGCGCAGCAACGGCGATACTGTCCGCGGGGCCGAGACTCGGGGACCCGCGGGCGCTACGGGCGGGTGCCGGAACGCGGTGTCGGCGTGTCAGGGCCGCGGGACGCAGACCGACTCCGCGCTCAGGCTCAGGCAGTCGACCGTGCCCCGGATGCTCGCCGTGGCAGGATCCGCATCCGTTGACGACGACCAGTAGTCCCGCCCCATCGCCCGGCCGCTGACCTCGAGGCCCTCTGACGTCCACAGCGCGGTCACGGCGTCGAACGGCCCCTGCGCGTCGTCGACGATCTGGAACACGGGCACGATGCTGGACGCCGTAGCGCGGGTGCCGGTCGCATCGGGTGACCAGGTCGATCCGGGCGGCGCGCACTGTTCGGTGCCCGTGGTCACGGTCGCCGGGACCCCGGCAGCGTCGGCGGGGCGCTCGAGGAACGCCCGGAGCGTCGCGGCCCGGTCGCTGACGTCGGCGGCCACCCACGGGGTCGGCGACGGTCCGGACGTCGGGGTGCCCGGGGCGGTGGCGTCCAGAGGCTTCTTCGCGTCGAGGGGGAGTCCCTTCCAGCCACTTGTCCCGTCGAGGCCGACGGAGAACGCGGTACGCGGAGCGCGGTGTGCATCGGCGGCTTCGTCCGTCGTCCGGACGAGGACGTCGGCGACGGCGCCGAGTCGTTCGCCGTCGATCGACAGGTACGGGCGTTCGGCCTCGGCAGCCGTGTCGGTGGCAGCCTGCGCCGCGTCGGCCGAGGCCTGCGCAGCGTCGGCGTAGGTCGTGCCCGGTGAGTAGTACAGGCCCTCGAAGTCTTTGTCACCGTCGCGGTCGAACCCGTCGATCGTGCGCAGGAGTGCTCGCCCGGGGTGCGTCGCCGTGATCCCCACCGAAACGTCACCACGGATCAGGGAGGCCGGGTGGTCACCGACGATCGGACGGGCCTGCGCGACGGCGTCGGTGAAGCTGACGCCCGGCACGAGCCAGATCGTGGAACGTGACCGGGGTCGCCCACAGCCGGTGCACGAAGGGCTCCGCGCGCAGCCGTGCGGCCAGGTCGACGACGTCGGGGTCCATCGGGTCGACTGCGACCGGCGCCGACGCCCGGCCGCGGGGCACGTCCACGGTCACCGACAGCGTCGTGCCGGTGACACCCCGCGCTGCCGTGTGCCGGATCCGTTCGGCGACGGCGAGGTCCGTCGTGTCGGCCTGAACCTCGAGCGAGGTGATCCAGTTCTGCGGGTCGTCCTTCGCGTCGACCTGACGGATCTCGCCCTCGGCCGTGTCGACCCCGGGCAACCGCTCGACCCGGGTGATGAGCTTCGCGAGCGCCGGTTCCGACCCCGGCCGGCGGTGGTGGCGACGTGCACGCGGCGAGGGTGAGCACGACACCGAGCGCGGTCGCGAGGGCTGCCGCTGAACGTGTCCGTGCGCGAGCCCCCATGCGTCCGAGTCTAGGAACGCCCTGCTGGCGCGTGGAATCGGTCGCGAGACCCATCCGTGCTCAGCGCAGGAGCACGAAGGAGCGCAGCGGCTGTGGTTCGACGTCGTGGGCCTCCACGAAGCCACGTGACTCGTAGAACGCTCGTTGCCCCGGCTCGTCGTCGGTGAGCAGGACCGTCTGGCGAACGCCGGCGTACCGCTGCAGGACGGCGTCGAGCAGTGCACCACCGATGCCGGACCGGTGCGCGGACGGCAGGACCAGGACGTCCTGCACGTACACGATCGTCACCCCGTCGGAGACCGTGCGGACCAGACCGAGCAGGTACCCGTCGTCGTCGCGGGCCGTCAGCACGGTGTGGGAGCCGGCGATCGCCGCGGTCAGGGCTGCGGGGTCCTGCGTGTACGCGGTCCACCCGACGGCGTCGTACAGCGCCACCAGCTCATCGGTGCCCGGTCGTTCGTCGCTGATCGTGGTGGTCACGGTGCCCATCGTGCCCGACTCCTACGACGTCGCCTGCCCCTCCGGCACGAACGCCTGCACGGACAGCACCGACGCATCGGCCGACGCACACGCCTGGTAGTCCGTGTCCTTCACGAACAGGGACTGCTTCGACCCGGGCGGGTACACGCGGAAGCCGTCCGGGGTCTTGGGCGAGCAGTCGCCCGCCGAGTAGTTCTCGGCTCGGACGATCTTGAGCGGTGCGACGGCGGTCTTGCCGGGCGCCAGCGTCAAAGTCGGGTGCGGTGAACTCTTCTCCGCGACGGCCGCCGCTCCGATCTGCTTGCCGGTGCCGCCCCCGACGAACGAGACGCCGGGCCACCCCTGCACGGTGCAGCTCGTCGACCCGGTGTTCTCGAGCACCAGGTGCACGATGACGCTGCCGGCGGCACCACCGCTGCCGGCCTCGATGCGTCCGGCCAGCGACGACACCGCGCACCGCTCGCCGGACGCCTCGCCGGTGGTACCGGATCCGGCGGACGAGCCGGACCCGGCGGACGGTGCCGCCGAGGCGGACTCCGCGGACGACTGCGGCGTGGACGCCGACGCGGACGGCGACGGCGCGGGCGCGGTAACGGTCTCGGTGGCGGCGGGCTGCCCGTCCGAGGCGCACCCCGCCAGGGTCCCGACGGCGACGAGCCCGGTCACGACGAGCAGGAACTTCGATCGGCTGCTGCGTTGCATGTTGCACAGGCAACCACCGAACGCCGCATCCGGCTCGGTCGGCGTCCAGGGACCACGGGCACACTCCGAGGCAAGCAACCCGAGCAGCGGAGGTCGGACATGACGGGCAAGCACGAACAGGCACGAGGCGACGAAGGTCGCGCGGACGGGGTCGAACCCCGCGCCGGAGCCTTCACGGACAGCGAGATCCCGGGCGAGGAGCACGTCGAGTCGACGGAGCCCGTCGGCGAGTTCGTCTCGAGCGACATCCCCGGTGAGACGCGTCCGACCGGAGCCGGACCCGACGGCGAGTACGTCGACTCGGACATCCCCGGCGAGGCCGAGCCGGCCCAGAACGGCGAGGTCGGCGAGTACACCGACACCGACAAGGTCTGACGAACCCGAGCGGAAGCGAGCCCATGCTCAAGGATGAGTACTCATCCTTGAGCATGGGCTCCTCTGCGTTGTCGCTCTGCGCCTGATGGTCAGTCGATGAGCTCCGCCGCCACCAGGCGGCGGAGCGTCTCCACGCCCGCAGGCGGGCAGCGGTCCGCGTCGGCGGAGGTGACCCACTCGACCTCGTCCACCTCGGCCGAGGCGACGGGCGTGGCGGAGTCCAGCGGGCCTCCCGGCCGGACCAGGAACAGCGTCATCGCGACCATGGTCCCCGGAGCCTGCCCGTGGGCGGGCTCGAGCACGACGCCGAACGGGTCGACGTCGTCGGCGGTGAGCCGCAGGCCGGTCTCCTCGTACGCCTCGCGCACCGCGGCCTCGACGTCGGTCTCGTGCGGCTCCGCCTTGCCGCCGGGCAGGTAGAGCACGTCGCGCGCCCGGGCGCGCACCATCAGGACGCGTCGGTCACGCACCAGCAGCAGCGCACTCACGCGCAGCGTGGGTGGTTGCGGAGCGGCCTGGAGGCTCAGCTCGCGTCCGCCTGGTCGTCGCGATCCGAGGTGGTCGGGTCCAGTGCCGTGCGGTCGGCCAGCGGGACGACGGGCGACGGCAGCTCCGGCTCGGCCGCGGGGCGGACGCCGTACAGGGAGTCGATCGCCCCGACGAACTCCTCGCCGCGACCGGCGCGACCGAGCTCACGGGCGCGGACCGAGGGACGGTGCAGCAGGACGCCGACCAGGTGCCGGAGCGCCCGCTCGGTGTGCTCCACGGACTCGCCGTCGGCGTCCGCGCGGCGCTTGGCCCGCTCGATCTCGTCGTCGAGGATGTCGAACACGTGCTTGCGGAACGCCACGAGCGCCGGGGTCGTCGACTGCTCCATCGCCTGCGCGCGGAACCGGGACACGGCGTCGTCGACCATCGCGCGGGCCTCGGACTCGGCGTTCAGCTCGGAGATCGGGGCGTGGATGCTGATCGTCTCGAGGTCGAGCAGTTCGACGCCGTCGACGCCGGCGGCCGCGGGGTCGACGTTGCGGGGGAGCCCGAGGTCGATGACGATGCGGCGGACCCCGTCGTCGAGGTCTGCCGGTGCGACGACCGGGACCTCGCTCGAGGTGCAGGTGATCAGGACGTCGCTCTCGCCGATGGCCTGGCGCAGGTCGCGGGCGGCGACGAGGTCGTGCTTGGCGGCGAACCAGGGTGCCCGGCCCGAGGGCGAGAACACCTGGATGTTCGTGGCGCCGCGGTCTCGCAGTGCGGCGATGGTGGTGGCCGCGTAGCTGCCGGTGCCGACGAGCAGCACGCGGGTGCGGGCCCAGTCGGTGACCCGCGACGAGGCGAGTTCGAGGCCGAGGCGCACGAGCGACCGGCCGGCGGCGCCGATGCGGGTGCGGGTCTTGACGCCGCGTGAGGTGTGCGCGGCTTCTTGGAACAGGCGCTCGAGGTCCGAGGTGGTGGTGCCGTTCGACCGGGCGTCCTCGAGCGAGCGACGGACCTGCCCGGAGATCTCGGTCTCGCCGACGACGACGGACTCGAGTCCGCTCGACACGGCGAACAGGTGCTGCACGACGTCCTTGCCGTCCAGCACGTTGACGGAGTCCAGGACCTCGGTGGCGTCCAGGTCGCTCGCGGCGGCCACGGCCTGCACGGTGGCGGAGACGGCGGAGTCGCTCTCGTCGCCCGCGATGTCGAGGTACGCCTCGAAGCGGTTGCAGGTGGCGAGCACCACGGCACCGTCCAGGACGCCGGCATCCGTGACGAGTCGGCTGGCTGCCGCGGGTGCACCGATGCTCAGTCGCTCCAGGAGATCGAAGCTGGCGTTGCGATGCGACGCCGTGAGACAGATGAGCACGTAGTCAATGGTAACGCGCTCGATGGGAGAATCATCCGGTGACCGAAGCGACGACCACATCCCTCCCCGACTCCCACCCCCTGGCATCAGGGCGGACGAGTGGTTCCCGCCTGGTACGGGCCCTGCGGGGTGACCGTCCGGAGACGCTCCCGGTGTGGTTCATGCGGCAGGCCGGACGGTCCCTTCCGGAGTACCGGGAGCTTCGGATCGGCACAGCCATGCTCGACGCGTGCCTCGACCCGGAGATGGCGTCGGAGATCACCCTGCAGCCGGTCCGCCGGCACGGGGTCGACGCGGGCATCTTCTTCAGCGACATCGTCGTGCCGATCAAGCTCGCCGGAGTGGACGTCGAGATCGTCCCCGGTCGCGGGCCGGTGCTCTCGTCGCCGATCCGCACCCCCGCCGACGTCGACGCCCTCGAGCAGCTCGACCCCGCGGCCCTCGCCCCGATCGAGCAGGCCGTCCGACGCACGGTCGAGCAGCTCGGCGACACCCCGCTGATCGGCTTCGCGGGGGCGCCGTTCACCCTCGCCGCCTACCTGGTCGAGGGTGGCCCGTCCAAGGACCACATCCGCGCCCGCACGCTCATGCACGCCGACCCCGAGACCTGGTCGCGGCTGCTCGCCTGGGCCGCCGAGGTGTCCGGGATGTTCCTCCGGGCACAGGTGCTCGCCGGGGCCTCGGCCGCGCAGCTCTTCGACTCGTGGGTCGGGTCGCTGTCCCGCGCCGACTACGTCCGGTCCGTCGCCCCGCACTCCGCCCGGGCGATGTCGCACGTCGCCGAGCTCGGGGTGCCTCGGATCCACTTCGGCGTCGGCAGCGGCGAGGTACTTGCCGACATGACGACCTTCGGCACCGACACCGTCGGCGTCGACGCGGTCGGGGTCGACTGGCGCCTGCCGCTCGACCAGGCGGTGCAGCGCGTCGGCACCGGCGTCAGCGTGCAGGGCAACATCGACCCGGCGATGCTCTCGGCGCCGTGGGATGTCCTCGAAGCGCACGTCCGCGACGTCGTCCGTCGGGGCGGTGCCGCACGGGCCCACGTCGTGAACCTCGGCCACGGGGTCCCGCCCGAGACCGACCCGGCCGTCCTGACCCGGGTGGTCGAACTGGTCCACTCGCTCGGCGACGGTCGCGCGGACGACGGCGCAGCGCAGGACGGAGCCGACGCGTGACCGACGTCGTCGTGGTCGGCGGCGGGGTCGCCGGGCTCGTCACCGCCCGTGACCTCGCCAAGGGCGGTGCGCACGTGGTGCTCGTCGAGTCCTGGGGCGAACTCGGGGGCATGATCCGTCGGCACACCGTCGGCGGGATCGACCTGGACATGGCGGCGGACTCCTTCGCCACCCGAACGGACGCCGTCGGCCGCCTGGCGATCGAGCTCGGACTCGGCAACGACGTCGTCGCCCCCGACCCGCGCGGCGCCTGGCTGATGACCCGCGACGGCCGAACCTCCCCGATCCCGGCGACCGGGCTCCTCGGCATCCCGAGCACCCCGATGGCCGCCGACGTGCTGGCCGTGGTCGGGCAGAAGGGCGGGCTGCGCGCCCAGATGGACTCGCTGCTGCCGGCACCGGTGGGCGCCAAGGCCTCGTCGCTCGGCGAACTCGTCCGTCGACGCATGGGGGAGCGGGTGCTCGACGACCTCGTGGTGCCGATCGCCGGTGGCGTCCACTCCACGCACCCCGACCAGCTCGACCCTGACCGGGTGGCTCCGGGCCTGCGCGCCGCACTGCTCCGCGAGGGCTCACTCGCCCGGGCCGTCCTGTCGCTGCGGGCACGCGCGGCCGCCGGAACCCCGGTGCAGGGGATCCGCGGTGGAACGGTGCGCCTGGTGGACGAGCTCGTCGCCGACATGGAGACCTACGGGGTGGACGTCCGGCTGCACGCCCGTGCGACCCGCATCGAGGCGCACGCGGTCGAGATCGTCAGCGCCGACGGCACGACCGAACGGCTACCGGCCCAGCACACCCTGTCCTCCGTCGCCGACCCGGAGCGCACGGCAGCCCCCGACCGGACGGGCATCCAGCTCGTCACGCTCGTCGTCGACCAGCCGGAGCTCGACGCCGCCCCGCGCGGCACCGGGATGCTCGTGCACCCGGACGCCCAGGCGGTGTCGGCGAAGGCCCTCACGCACGCGACGGTGAAGTGGCCGTGGCTGGCCGACGTGGCGGACGGACGCCACGTCCTGCGGCTCAGCTACGCGACCACCGCGACGGACCCTGCGGGCGTGGCCACGAGCCTCCCGGTCGACCCGACCGACCCCGTCGGCAGCCGTGCCCTGCAGGACGCGTCCACGCTGCTCGGTGTGCCGATCACGGCCGACCGCGTCAGCGGCGCCGCACGCGTCGGCTGGTACGGACCGGACCTCACCGCGGCCGGATTGGCCGAGGGCGTCGTCGGCATCGGTGAGGCATCGACCGGACGGGGCCTGGCGGGGATCATCGCCGCCGCTCGGAAGGCAGCCGACGAGATCCTCGGTTCCTGAGCGGACCGCGCAGCCCCCGAGGGCTACTGTTGGTCAGACCGCCGGACGTATTCCGTTCGGTGCATGACCACCGCACAACCAATGCACGGAGGAATCGCACATGCGCGGAAAGCTCCTGTTCGTCGCCGGCGCCGCACTCGGGTACGTCCTGGGATCGCGAGCCGGACGGGCGCGGTACGAGCAGATCAAGACCGTCAGCGGCAAGGTCTGGAACAGCAACGGCGTCCAGAAGGGCGTGCACGTCGCCGAGGACTTCATCGCCGACAAGACCCCGGACGTCGCCGAGTTCATCGGTGAGACGACCAAGAAGGCCGTCCGCAAGGTCGGCCAGAAGAAGGACACCACCACCTCATGACCGACACCCGCGATCGCAAGTCGCGTTCGCTGTTCGGCCTGGTCGGCGACGTCCCGAAGCTCGTCAAGGGCCTGGTCAAGGGCGAGATCGACCTGCTCAAGGCCGAGATGCTCGCGAAGGCGAAGATCTTCGGCCTCGCAGCCGGTCTGCTGGTCGGTGCGCTCGTCGTCGTGCTCTACGCGGTCGGCGTCCTGCTGACCGCAGCCGTGATGGGCCTCGCGACCGTGATGCCGGCATGGCTGGCCGCACTGGTGGTGGCCGTGGTGATGCTGATCATCGCCGCGATCCTCGGCCTGGTCGGCTGGAAGCGCCTGAAGAAGGGCCTGCCGATCACGCCGAAGCGCACGATCGCCAGCGTCAAGGACGACATCAACGCGGTGAAGGGCCTCGGCAAGAAGCCGACCCCGCCGACGCAGTACGGCAGCCGCAAGCCGGACGTCGACGGCCGCTCCTGAGCGCCGACAGCCCCGACAGCCGCACCACCGACGGAGGAACCGTGACCGACCCGCACGACGATCTCGCTGCTCGCGTCGCCGCGACCCGCGCCCAGCTGTTCGACACCCTCGACGCGATCGAGGACAAGCTCAACGTCCCGAAGCAGATCGGGATCGCGGCGTCGAAGTTCAAGCGCGGTCTCGACGAGAAGCCGGTGCCCTACCTGGCCGGTCTCGCAGCCGGCGTGGCGGTGGTCGGGGGTATCGTCGTGATGGTGCTCCGACGGCGGTAGACCGCCCGAGCGCGGTCCACCGGATGCGGGGCGGCCAACACCCTGGCAACCGATAGGACAATGGATCCATGAGCTCCGACGCGCCCACGAACACCGGGCCCGTGCCCGCGCACGACCACCCCCACACGGAACCCGCCGAGACCGGTCACCCGGACTCCGGGATCGACCCGAACCTGCTGACGGCCTACGCCCTCTGGGCAGTGTTCCGCCGGCCCCTCGGTCCGGTCCACCGCGTCGGCGACGACGCCGTGGCCGAACTCGACACCGTGATCGCCAGCGCCGCCGAGCGCGGGGTCACGATCCGTGGCTTCTACGACGTCTCGGCCTTCCGCGCCGACGCTGACGTCATGGTCTGGTTGCACGGCGACGACGCGCAGGCCATCCAGGCCGTGCTGCGCGAGATCCGTCGCACCGGCCTGTTCCAGGACGCCGAGCCGGTCTGGCACGTGATGGCCATGCACCGCGAGGCCGAGTTCAACAAGCGGCACACCCCCGCGTTCCTGCGCGGCAAGGACCCCGAGGCGTGGATCACGGTGTACCCGTTCGTCCGCTCCTACGAGTGGTACCTGCTGCCGGAAGAGGAGCGCTCGAAGATGCTCCGCGACCACGGCATCGCCGGCGCGAAGTACCGCCGCGTGCTCACGAACACCATCGCGACCTTCGCCCTGAGCGACTACGAGTGGATCCTGCCGCTCGAGAGCCCGGACCTCGTCGACCTGGTCGACCTGATGCGCGATCTCCGTTACACCGAAGCGCGCATGCACGTGCGCGAAGAGGTCCCCTTCTTCACGGGTCGTCGCGTGACGACCGCCGAACTCCCGGAGGTGCTGTCATGACCGACACCAGCATGATCACGAACGGCCAGGTCCTCGCCGCCACCCCCGCGGCGGCGTCCGGTCCCGAGCACGTCGAGACCCCGACCGCCTACGACGCGATCCTGCTCGCCGGTTTCGGTGGCCCCGAGGGCCAGGACGACGTCATCCCCTTCCTGCGCAACGTCACCCGCGGCCGCGGGATCCCGGACGAGCGTCTCGAAGAAGTGGCGCACCACTACCGCCACTTCGGCGGCGTGAGCCCGATCAACGCGCAGAACCGTGCGCTCAAGGCCGCGCTCGAGGCCGAGCTGGCGTCGCGCGGCATCGACATGCCGGTCCTCTGGGGCAACCGCAACTGGGAGCCCTACCTCGAAGAAGCCTTCACCGAGGCGGCGGACAAGGGCTACACGAAGCTCGTCGCCATCGCCACGAGCGCGTACTCGTCGTTCTCGAGCTGCCGGCAGTACCGTGAGGACTACGCCCGCGTGCTCAACGAGACCGGTCTGATCGACACCATCCAGATCGACAAGATCCGCCAGTTCTTCGACCACCCGGGCTTCGTCCGCCCGTTCATCGACGGCGTCCGTGACGGCATGGCCCGCGCGATCGCCGAGAACGAGGGCCTCGACGTCGCGACCGAGCTGCAGGTGCTCTTCTCGACGCACTCCATCCCCTCGACCGACGCCGCCCGCTCGGGCCCCGACTACCGCGGGTTCGACGAGCACGGCGCGTACGAGGCGCAGCACCTGGCCGTCGGCGAGGTCGTCCTCGACCAGGCCTGGGCCGAGCTCCTCGAGCAGCCCGAGCACGCCCACCTGCAGGGCACGTCGAAGCCCGCCTGGAAGCTCGTCTACCAGTCGCGCTCCGGCCCCCCGACGCAGCCGTGGCTCGAGCCCGACATCAACGACTACATGAACGAGGACCTCAAGGGCGGCCCGACGCGTGCCGTGCTGATCGTCCCGCTCGGCTTCGTCAGCGACCACATGGAGGTCATGTGGGACCTCGACGAGGAAGCCACCGAGACCGCCGGTGAGCTCGGCTTCTGGTCGCTCCGCACGCAGACCCCCGGCATCGACCCGGCCTACGTGTCCGGTCTCGTCGACCTGGTGCTCGAGCGGGTCAACGGCACGCCCAAGGCCGAGCGCCCGCACATGACCGACATCGGCCCCTGGTACGACGTGTGCCGTCCGGGATGCTGCGAGAACGTGCGAGCGGGGTTCAAGCCCGCCGCCGCGGGCGTCGCTCCGTGACCGACACGACCGTGAACGACCCCAGCGCCACCGGGCCCGACGGCCCGACCCCGATCCGGCTCGGCACCCGTGCCAGCCGGCTCGCCGTCGCGCAGTCGCAGGACGTCGCCGACCGCCTGGCGAAGGCGGCCGGTCGGCCCGTCGAACTCGTCACCGTCACGAGCGAGGGCGACACGAACCGTGCCTCCCTGGCGTCGCTCGGCGGCACCGGTGTCTTCGCCAGCGCCCTGCGTGAAGCGCTCGTCGCGGGCGAGGTCGACGTGCTCGTGCACTCGCTCAAGGACCTGCCGACCGCGCCGTACCCGGGCCTGACGATCGGTGCCGTGCCGAAGCGTGCGGACGCCCGTGACGTCCTCGTCGCCCGGAACGGCGCCACCGTCGACACCCTGCCCGAGGGCGCGAAGGTCGGCACGGGTTCGCCCCGTCGTGCCGCGCAGCTCCGTGCGCAGCGCCCCGACCTCGACGTGGTCGACATCCGCGGCAACATCGACACCCGCCTCGGCCGGGTGGAGGACGACCTCGACGCCGTGGTGCTCGCCGCCGCCGGCCTCGGGCGCATCGACCGCCTGTCGGCCGCCACGGAACTGCTCGACCTCGGCTTCTGGCCGAGTGCTCCCGGACAGGGCGCGCTCGCGGTGGAGATCCGCTCGGACGAGACCGACCGTGGGCTGCTCGCCGCACTCCGCAAGATCGAGCACGCCCCCACCCGCCTGACGGTGACGGCCGAGCGCGAGGTCCTCGCCAAGCTCGAGGCCGGCTGCTCCGCCCCGATCGGTGCGACGGCCGTCGTGGACGCCGAACTGCTGCTCGTGTCCGCGACCGTCTACCGCCCCGACGGCACCGAGTACCGCACCGCGTCGCACGCGGCCGTGCTCGACGGGTCGGCGCAGGAGCGTCTCGACGAGGCGCTCGCAGTCGGCGGCCGCGTGGCGACCGAGCTGCTCGAGAACGGCGCTGCCGACCTCGCCGACCTGGCGACCACGGTCGCCGAGGACACCACGGACGGGCCGTACACCGCGGGTCCCGGCCTCGCGACGCCGGCCGAGTAGGCGGTCACCACGGAACCCTCCACCACAGCGACGGACGAGGCGCGACCCCCGGTCGTCCTCGTCCCGCGTGGCGGTGCGTGGGGGGACCGGGTCGCCGAAGCGGCGCGGGCCCGAGGGCTCGCGCCCGTCGTCGTCCCCCTCATCACGGACGCTCCGCCGTACGACCCCTCCGCGCTCGACGCTGCGGTCCGGCGCCTGGTCGCCACCGGTGCGGTCGGGAGGAGCGGATCGCCCGCTGCGGTCGGCGACCGAACCCCTGTGGCTGGTTATGCATGGGTGGTGGTGACCAGTGCGACGGCCGTGACGGTCCTGTCGGAACGCGTAACGGGCCTCCCGGCCGGGGTGCGCGTCGCTGCGGTCGGCGAGCCGACCGCCCGTGCCGCGCGCGCTGCGGGCTGGGCCGTCGACCTGGTGCCGGACGAGACGTCCGCAGCCGGCCTGGTGCAGGAGTTGCCGGACACCGACGGCACCGTGCTGTTCCCCCGCTCCGAGATCGCGGCACCCACGCTCGTCGACGGCCTCCGTGCCCGCGGCATCGACGTGGACGACGTGGTCGCGTACCGTACCGTGGGGACCGGCGACGAGCCGATCACCCTCGAGACGGCGCCCGCTGCGGTGCTCGTGACGAGCGGCAGCGTCGCCCGCGAGATCGCCCGCCGGATGACCCCGCTCGACCCCCGCACCATCGTGGCCTGCATCGGCCCCGGGACCGCGACCGACGCCCGTGCGGCCGGACTGCCCGTGCACGCCGTCGGACGCACCCGGTCCGCAGAAGCCCTGCTCGACGCCGTCGTCGAGGCACTGAACCCAACCACCCCCCACCAGGAAGGTCACCCGTGACTGGACGCTTCCCCCAGGTCCGCCCCCGTCGGCTGCGCGCCACCCCCGCGATGCGACGACTCGTGGCCGAGACCCGGCTCCACCCCGCCGAGCTCGTGCTGCCGATGTTCATCCGCGAAGGCGCGACCGACGCCGTGGACATCTCGAGCATGCCGGGGGTGCAGCAGCACTCCCTCGACTCGTTCCGCCGCGCGCTGGTCGAGGCCGCGTCGGTCGGTGTGGGTGGCGTGAACCTGTTCGGCGTCCCGACCACGAAGGACGCCGAGGGCTCCGGCGCGACCGACCCGGACGGCATCCTCAACGTGGCCATCCGGGTGGCCAAGGAAGAGGTCGGTGATGCCCTCGTGGTGCAGTCCGACCTGTGCCTCGACGAGTTCACCGACCACGGACACTGCGGTGTGCTGGCAGCCGACGGCTCCGTCGACAACGACGCCACCCTGCTGCGCTACCGCGACATGGCGGTCGCGCAGGCCGAAGCCGGGGCCGAGCTCGTCTGCATGAGCGGCATGATGGACGGCCAGATCGCCGCCGCACGTGACGCCCTCGACGGCGCCGGGCACAGCGGCACCGCGCTGCTCGCCTACGCCGCCAAGTACGCCTCGGCGTTCTACGGGCCCTTCCGCGAGGCCGTGTCGTCGTCGCTCGTCGGCGACCGCCGCACGTACCAGATCGACGCCGCGAACGGTCGACAGGGGCTCCGAGAGGTCGAGCTCGACGTCGACGAGGGCGCCGACATCGTGATGGTGAAGCCCGCGATGAGCTACCTCGACGTGCTCGCCGAGACCGCTGCGACCTCGCCGGTCCCGGTCTGGGCGTACCAGATCTCCGGCGAGTACGCGATGATCACCGCAGCAGCGCAGAACGGGTGGATCGACCGCGACGCCGCCGCGATGGAGTCGCTCGTCGGCATCAAGCGCGCCGGTGCCGACGCGATCCTGACCTACTTCGCCGTCGATATCGCGCGGAAGCTCAACGAGGAAGCGGGCCTCCGCACCTCGGGCAGCACCGCGGACGTCGCCGGCATCGCCTCGACCGGGAAGGCCCCCGAATGACCACGAACGACCAGCTGTTCGGCCGTGCCAAGAACGCGATCCCGGGTGGTGTGAACTCCCCGGTCCGCGCCTACGGATCGGTCGGCGGTACCCCGCGGTTCCTGGTGTCCGCGAAGGGCGCCTACGTCACCGACGCCGAGGGGCGCGAGTACGTCGACCTCGTCGCGTCGTGGGGTCCCGCGATCCTCGGGCACGCCCACCCCGGCACGGTCGAGGCGGTGCAGCAGGCCGCCGCGCGCGGACTGTCGTTCGGGGCGTCGACCCCGGGTGAGACCGAGCTGGCCGAACTCGTCAAGCAGCGGGTGTCGGTGGACGGCGACGGCCCCATCGAGAAGCTCCGCATGGTGTCGACCGGCACCGAGGCCACGATGACCGCGATCCGGCTGGCCCGCGGCTACACCGGTCGCGACCTGCTCGTGAAGTTCGCCGGGCACTACCACGGGCACTCGGACTCCCTGCTGGCCGAGGCCGGCTCCGGCGTCGCGACCCTGGCCATGCCGGGCAGTGCGGGCATCACCGCCGAGACCGCCGCGCAGACCCTCGTGCTGCCGTACAACGACCTCGACGCCGTCCGCCGGGCCTTCGACGAGCACTCCGAGCGCATCGCCGCCGTCATCGTCGAGTCCGCCGCCGCGAACATGGGCGTCCTGGCACCCGAGCGCGGCTTCAACCGTGCCCTGGCGCAGATCACCCGGTCGCACGGGGCCCTGCTCATCGTCGACGAGGTCCTGACCGGGTTCCGCGTCGGTGCGGCCGGCTGGTGGGGCCTCGAGGCGTCGAAGGTCGTGCCGGACGGCGCCGGGTGGAAGCCCGACCTCATCACGTTCGGCAAGGTCATCGGCGGTGGCATGCCCCTCGCCGCACTCGGCGGTCGGCGCGAGGTCATGGACTTCCTCGCCCCGCTCGGGCCGGTGTACCAGGCGGGAACCCTGTCGGGGAACCCGTTGGCCGTCGCCGCCGGCATCGCCACGCTGCGGGCCGCGACGCCGTCCGTGTACGAGTCGCTGAACCGCACGGCTGCGGTCATCTCCGCGGCCACGTCGGACGCCCTGTCGGCCGAGGGCGTCGCCCACACCGTGCAGCGCGCCGGCAACCTGTTCTCGTTCGCGTTGACCGAGCAGGCACCGCGGAACTACGACGACGTGCGGGCGCAGGACGTGTTCCGCTACGCGCCGTTCTTCCACGCGATGCTCGACGCCGGGGTGACCCTGCCGCCGAGCGTCTTCGAGGCGTGGTTCGTCACGGCCGCACACGACGACCGCGCGGTCGGACGGATCCTCGACGCCCTGCCCGCGGCCGCGAAGGCTGCTGCCGCCGCGACCGCGTGACGGGCGCGGAGGCTGCTGCCGCCGCGACCGCGTGACGGGCGTCGGGGCTCAGGAGCAGTCGGCCTTCGTGAAGGTCGTGTCGACGGTCTTCGACGAGCCCTCGAACTTGTAGGTGTACCGCATGTCGACGTCCTCGTCGAGCAGCTTCTTCGTCTCGCTGTTCGAGCAGAGGTTCGGCCCGACGGCGTCGCGGATGGCCCCCTCGGTGATCGAGGCCGGGTCCACGTTCGACGACACCGTGTAGTCGTAGTGGATCGCGGCGCCCTCGGCCTCGATCCCGGTCCACGTCGTGACGGAGTCGACCTGCTTGGGCAGGTCGCTCTGCTCGCGGATCTGCTCGACGGCCTTCGAGACCTTCTCTTCCGTGGAGTCACTGAAGGCCGCGTTGAGGCCCTGACGGACGAGGAACGCCACCACCACGGCCACGACGACGCCGAGCACCGAGATCAGGACGCGCTTGCCGCGGGAGGACGACTTGGGCGGGGGTGCGTAGGGAGCGGCTCCGGCCGGGGCCTGGTAGGGCTGGCCGGCGGGCTGCTGCTGCTGGTACGGCTGGCCGACGGGCGGCTGCTGCTGCGCGGAGGGCTGGCCGGCGGGCGGCTGCTGCTGCTGCTGCTGCTGCGCGTACGGCTGGCCGGCGGGCTGCTGCTGGGGCTGGCCGGCGGGCTGCTGCGGGTACTGCTGGCCGTTCGGCTGGCCCGTGTTCGGCTGCGGTTCCGACCCCGGGTAGGGCGGCGGCGTGTTCGTCATGGTTCCCCCTGGTGACGGTCCGCGGCGTGACACCGTGGTGCGGTGCCGGGGTCCCTCCCCGACACGGGCCGCGGACACTGAACGGCCATTCAAGCACGCGTCAGGCGGATCGGCGTGCCGCCCAGCGCCCTTCCGACCGCAGGATCGCGAGCGGGAAGTCGAACGCGTGCGACACCGCCGACGACGTGATGACCTCGTCCGAGGTGCCCTGGGCAACGACGGCGCCGTCGCGGAGCAGCATCGCGTGCGACGTCGAGGCCGGCAGGTCCTCCAGGTGGTGGGTCACCATGACGCTGCCCAGCTCGGGGTGCCGGTGCCGCAGCGTGTCGACGGTCTCGAGCAGGTGCTCCCGTGCGGCGACGTCGAGACCGGTCGCCGGCTCGTCGAGCAGCAGCAGCTGGGGTTCGGACATCAGGGCACGGGCAATGAGGGCGCGTCCCCGCTCACCCTGCGACAGCACCGGCCAGTGGGCGTCCCGTCGCGCGGTGAGTCCGACGTCGGCGATGTGCTGCTCGGCGAGCGCGACCTGCTCGGCCGAGGGTTCCCACCGCATCATGAGGTCCGTCGTGCCGGTCAGCCCGGTGAGCACCGTCTCGAGCACCGTGAGCGGCGAGAGCATCCGGTGTCGGGGGTCGACGTGGCCGATGTGCTCCCGGAGTTCCCGGACGTCGACGCGTCCGAGGCGGCGACCGAGGAGCTCGACCGTACCGGCGGTGGGATGCCCGGTCGCGCCGAGGACGGCGAGCAGCGTGGACTTGCCGGCACCGTTCGGTCCGAGCAGCGCCCAGTGCTCCCCGCGCCGGACGGTCAGGTCGACGTCGTGCAGCAGGTCGCGGCCGGAGCGCGTGACGCGGACCCCGGTGGCGTGGATCAGGACGTCGTCGTGCGCGTCGGTCATGACCCCATCGTGCCCCACCGCGCCGTGACGTCGTCCACGTGCGCCCGTGCGACGTCGACGAACAAGCGAGCTGCGAGCCGAGCGGTCCCGACGGCACCGCTGCCGGCGGTGGCGTCGAGCGAGAGCCAGAGTGCCTCCGCGTCCCACTGCCGGAACGCTGGAGCCTCGGGCAGTGCGTACGCGAGCCTGGACATCACGAGGCGTAGCGCCGCACGCGTCCAGCGGTTGCCGGACTGCTCGGACAGGAACCGGGTGACGGCGAAGGCGCTCTCGGTGTAGCGGTGGTCGCGGACCTGGCCGTCGGCGCGGGCGCGTTCCACCAGCCGGTGGAACTCGTCGAGCGCCGGACCGTCGAGGCCGGGCAAGACGCGGACGGTCGCGTGGGCGAACACCCCGCTGATCAGCTCCATCGTGTCGCGCCAGGTGGTGAGCGACGGCTCGACGACACGGTACCCACCGCCGCCACCCTCGACCAGGCCGAGGTCGTGCAGCCACCGGACCGCTTCGAGCACCGCCTGGGGCGGGGCTCCCGTCCGGACCGCCAGGCCCTCGAGCGAGTGCGTCGACCCCGCTGGCAGCGAACCCGAACGCACGTCGCGGAGGAGCGCGCGGTGCACGGAACCCGCGCGCCGTTCGGAGGCGTCGTCGGCCGGTCGACTCGTCCGGGGGACCCCGATGTTCCGGCGGTGGACGTCGAACAGATCGTCCAGCACCTCGGCTGCCGCGGCGGCGTCGGCCGGGTCGCCGGTGTCCAGCGCCCGGGTGGACGTGGTGAACCAGGCGTCGACGTCGTGGACCGACCAAGCCCGGGTCGGCACGCGGGCCCAGCGCAACCGCTCGAACGCCCGATGGCCGAGGTCGCGGACCAGGGCGTTCGGGCAGTGGTCGAACCAGAACTGGCAGGTGGCGGAGAAAGCCGTGGGGCGCTCCGGCAGCCGCAGGGCCGCGGTCAGCGCGGCACGTGCGACCAAGCGCTCGTACTCGCCGCGCTGCTCGGCGGTGAGCGTCGGGATCGTGGTCCGGAGCGCCGGGCCGATCAGCGCGATCCAGTCGTCGAGCGCATCCGACAGGTCGGCGTCGGACAGTTCCTCGTACAGCCACGTGTCGTCCGGACGTCGGGTCAGTAGCCCCAGGTCCTCCAGACGTGCGGCCGCACCCCGCACGTGGCCGCGCGGGACGGCCCATGCCCAGCGCAGCGCGTCGAGGTCGACGGCGACGGGTCCGCGGGGCCCGGCGCGGACATGGGCGAGCAGCGCCTCGTACGCGTCGTCGTTCGACACCGCCCACGGGTCGGCGTCACCCCACTCGCCGTCGACCACGGGGATCAGCCGCGGTCGGCGCGGACCGCCTCGATGTGCTGTTCGAAGTTGCGGGTGAGGGCTCGTCCGGCCTCGGCAGCGCCTTCGCCGTCGCGCTCGGAGAGGGCTTCGTGCAGGATCGAGAAGAACGCCTCGGACCCGTACTGCTCGAACGCCGGCGTGGGGTTGAGCGTGAAGCGGACCCGCTCCATGGCGCCGACGGCCGCGTTCTGCACCAGGGGGTTCCCGGAGTGCTCGACGGCGAACTCGATGATCTCGGTGAGGGCGCCGCTGAAGCCGTAGTCCCGCACCTTGCGCATGCGGTCGGCCTTGTCGAGCAGCACGGTGAGGGCTTCGACGTCCTCGTCGCTGTACTCGGGGACGCCCCAGCGCAGGCTGAGCTCGAAGAACCCGGCGGTGGCGCGGGTCGCGATGACCCAGTCCTCGAAGGTCGGGGTGGCGACGCGGGTGTACCGGTTCGCCTCCATCTCGACCAGGCCGATGTCGACGAGCTTCGCGATGGCCTCGCGGATCGGGGTGCGACTCACACCCAGCCACTGGACCAGCTCGTCGTCGTTCAGGCGCTCGCCGTGCTGCAGCGTGCCGTCGCGCAGGGCCGCGAGCATCTTGTCGTAGACGACGTCGCGCAGGAGCTTCCGGGGAGAACTCTCCACGGTGGACTTGGGGACCGGCATGTCATCTCCTCGAGGACGAAATCGACACTCGAAATCCTAGCGTGCCAATATGCAAACGTTTGCTAAATCAACCGCTGGAGAAGCTTTCCGGATCAGCCCGCCACGGCGACGACCGTCCGGCCGTGCACCCGGCCTGCGACGACCTCGGCCCCCACCTCGATGGCCTGCTCGGGCGTGACCGTGCGGGTGACGTCAGCCAGGAGCGCCGCGTCGAGGTCGGTCGCGAGCCGGTCCCACGCTCGACGTCGGAGCTCGAGCGGGGCATCGACGGAGTTGATCCCGAGCAGCGAGACCGACCGCAGGATGAACGGCAGCACGGTCGTCGGCAGCGCTGAGTCCTGCGCCAGCCCGCACGCGGTCACCGCACCGCCCCACCGGGTCGATGCCAGGACGTTCGCCAGCGTGGCCCCGCCGACGCTGTCCACCGCTCCGGCCCAGGTGGCGCGCTGCATCGGCTTGCCCGGCTCGGACAGGGTGCCGCGGTCGACCACCTCGGTCGCCCCGAGCCGACGGAGCGAGTCCGTGTTGGCGGCGCGACCGGTCGACGCCGTGACGCGGTACCCGCGGGCCGCGAGCAGTGCGATCGCCACGGTGCCGACCCCGCCGGACGCCCCGGTCACCAGCACCGGCCCGTCGTCCGGTGCGACGAAGCGCTCGAGCGCCAGCACGCTGAGCATCGCCGTGAACCCCGCGGTGCCGATGGCCGCCGCGAAGGAGTCGTCGATCGTCTCGGGCAGCACGACGAGCGACCCGGACGGCACCACGGCCTGCGTTGCCCAGCCCCCGTGCCGGGTCTCACCCAGGCCAGCGCCGTTCAACACCACCCGGTCACCGATCGCGACCTCGTGCACGCCCGGCCCGAGCCCCGACACCGTGCCGACGACGTCGATCCCCGGCACGAGTGGATCGAGCCGGGCGACGCCGGGGTTCCGCGCGAGGGCCAGGCCGTCCTTGTAGTTGACGCTCGAGTACGTGACGTCGACGAGGACCTCGCCCTCGGCCGGATCCGGCAGGTCGACGTCGGTGACGCTGGGCGGGGCTGTACTGGACACGAGGACGGCGCGGGTCATGCGCCGGACGCTACCCTGGGCCTCCCGGCGGCCTGCCCGTTCTTTCCCAGAACGCGTGCGATGCCTGGTGGATTCGGGCGTACCGGGGCAGAACAACCGACCAGGTACGCCCGATTCGACCAGGTACACCCGATCTGACTCGGCGCAGAGTCGGCGGGCTCGTCGGGGTGTCCGTTCTTTCCCAGAACGCGTGCGATGCCTGGTGGATTCGGGCGTACCGGGGCAGAACAACCGACCAGGTACGCCCGATTCGACCAGGTACGCCCCAGCCCCGCCTCAGCCCCGCCCCCAGCCCAGCCCCGCCCCCAGCAGCGCACTCAGCCGAACATGATGGCGGCCTCGTCGAACCGCGCCTGCGGCACGGTCTTGAGCTCGCCGAGCGCCTCCTCGAACGAGACGTGCTCGATCTCGGTGCCCCGGAGGGCCACCATCCGGCCCCAGCGCTCCTCGACGACCGAGTCGATCGCCGCCAGCCCGAGCCGGGTCGACAGCACCCGGTCGTACGCGGTCGGCGTGCCACCACGCTGGATGTGCCCGAGGGTCGTGGCCCGCGTCTCGATGCCCGTCATCTCCTCGATGAGCGGCGCGAGGCGCTCGCCGATGCCACCGAGTCTCGGGCGCCCGAAGGCGTCGAGCCCGCGCTCCGTGTGCGCCGTGTCCTCGTGGTCGGGGACGAAGCCCTCGGCCACCACCACGAGCGGTGCGCGACCGCGGTCGTACGCGGCCCGCACCCACTTCGCGATCTGTTCCATGCTCGTCTTCTGCTCGGGGATGAGGATCGCGTGCGCGCCCGCGGCCATGCCGGAGTGCAGCGCGATCCAGCCCACGTGCCGGCCCATGACCTCGGCGACCATGCAACGTGAGTGCGACTCGCCGGTGGTGCGCAGGCGGTCCATCGCCTCGGTCGCGATGGCGACGGCGGTGTCGAAGCCGAAGGTGTAGTCGGTCGCGCCCAGGTCGTTGTCGACCGTCTTCGGCACGCCCACGATCTTCAGGCCGGCGTCGGTCAGGCGCTTCGCAGCGGCGAGGGTGCCCTCGCCGCCGATCGCGACGATCGCGTCGATCCCGTGCCGCTGCAGGGTCGCGGAGATGTTCTCGACCCCGCCGTTGGGGCCCTCGAACGGGTTCGTGCGGCTCGTGCCGAGGATCGTGCCGCCCTGTTTCGCGATGCCCTGGATGTCCTTGCGACCGAGCGGGACGATGTCGCCGTCGACCACTCCGCGCCACCCGTCGCGGAAGCCGACGAAGTCGTGTCCGTAGATGGCGATGCCCTTCAGGACGATCGCGCGGATGACCGCGTTCAGGCCGGGGCAGTCGCCTCCGGAGGTGAGGATGCCGATGCGCATGGAAACTCCGTCGTCGGGTGGTGGGGAATCAGTGCCCATCATGACTGACGGTGGTTCCGCATTACCATCCCCGTGTGTCCCTGCTCGCTTCCGCCGCCGTCGACGCCGCTGGTGCGTCCGGTGACGCGTCTCGCGTCGACACGGTGTACCGGCCTGGAGGCGCGGTGGACGTCGCGTCGACCCTGCGGCCCCTGCAGCGCGGCTCCGGCGACCCGGCCTTCCAGGTGGTCGGCGGCGTCGTGTGGCTCGCGCTGCGCACGCCCCGTGGTCCCGCTTCCGTGGCGATCCGGCGGGCCGGCGACACCATCGCGGTGTCGGCGTGGGGCAGCGGAGCCGCGTGGGCGGTCGAGCACGCACCCGATCTGCTCGGACGCGGCGACGACTGGTCGTCGTTCGACGTCTCCGGCAACGAGTTCCTGGCCGCGGCACGACACCGGCAGCCCGGGCTCCGGCTGCTCCGCACGAACACCGTGGTCGCGATGCTCGTGCCGGCGATCATGGAGCAGAAGGTGACCTCGCGCCAGGCGTGGGGCGCGTGGCGGTACCTGCTCCGTCGGCACGGCACCCCGGCGCCCGGTCCGGCACCCGCGGGCATGATGGTGCCGCCGGACGCTCCGACGTGGGCGCGGATCCCGAGCTGGGAGTGGCACCGGGCGGGCATCGAACCGGGGCGCTCGGCCACTGTGATGCGCGCCGTGAAGCTCGCGCCGGCACTCGAACGGACCCTGGTGCACGGCCGCGGCGGCGAGGTCGTGTCCACGAAGCTGCGGTCGATCCCCGGGGTCGGTCGGTGGACCGCCGCCGAGACCGCCCAGCGCTCCCACGGCGACCCGGACTCACCGAGCGTGGGGGACTTCCACGTGCCGGCGCTCGTCGGGTGGGCACTCACTGGCGCCCCGGTCGACGACGACGGGATGCTCGAGCTGCTCGAACCCTGGCGCGGGCACCGGGAGCGTGTCGTGCGGTTGATCGGCGGCTCCGGGTTCCGGAAGCCGTCGTTCGGGCCGCGGATCACGATCCAGGACCACCGGCGCCACTGAGCACGTCTGTCGGGCGGGTGTGTGGGTCCGCGGAACACCGGTGTTCGCGCTTTGCACACCGGCACGTGGGTGTTCGGAGTGCGAACACCGGTGTCCCGCAGGGCGTCAGGGGTGGCGGGTGCCCGCACCCGCCAGCACGGCGCGGTAGCCCTCACGGAACGTCGGGTACCGCGGTGTCCATCCCGTCGACCGGAGCAGCGCGTTCGACAGGCGCTTGTCGCCGCCGGCCTGCCGCGCGTCACCGTCGCCCGTCGACGGCTCGGCGACGTGGAGTTCCTCGGCCAGGAACCGCAGCACGTCGTCCAGCCGACTCGGCTCGTCGTCGGTCCCCAGGTAGAGCGGTGCCGGGTCCGGCAGCGCCGCCAGGTGCACGAGCGCTGCTGCGGCGTCGTCGCGGTGGATGCGGTTCGTGTGCGGTGAGGTCCCCGGCGCCAGCCGTGCGGCACCGGACCGGACCTGGTCGATGAGCCGCTCGCGGCCCGGACCGTAGACGCCCGACAACCGGACCAGCACGGCGCCGGGAGCGCGCTCGCGCAGCAGGACCTCGGCCTCGACCAGGACCTCGGCGGTCGGGGTCGCCCCGCGCGCCGGAGTTTCCTCGGTGACCTCGCTGCCGTCCGAGACGTCGTACACGGCGGTCGAGGACACGACGAGCACCCGGGGGTCGGCCTCCGAGGCGTCGATGCCGTCGAGCACGTTGCGCAGCCCGTCGACGTAGGTGGCGCGGTACTCGTCGACGTCGCGGCTGCCGGCGGCGAAGGCCACGACGACGACGCTCGTGCCGGCGGGGATCTCGGGGACCTCGTGTCGCAGGTCGACGCTCCGGCCGGTGATCGGCGCAGGGATCAGCTCGGCGCGGCGGCGAAGCCCGATCACGTGGTGGCCCAGGTCGGCGAAGCGCAGGCCGGCTTCGGTCCCGAGGTCGCCGCATCCGGCGATGACGACTGTCGTGGAGTTCTGCACGGCTCGACCTTGGCACGGTCTCATGGTGGAAGGCGGGGAGCTTGGTGATAATGGTTCTCAACTAGACGATCACCGTCCGTCTTCTCGACAGGAGTTCCATGTCCCCTCGATCCCTGCGTCTCCTCCCCGCGCTCGTCCTGGCCGGGCTCGTCCCGCTCGTCGGCACCGCGATCGCCGTCCCCGCGTCGGCTGCACCCGCCGTGACCCGGACCGCCCACCACAGCTGGCTCGTCACGGCTGACCCGACGGCGAAGCGCGTGTACGTCAACGACGCCGTGACCGGTCGGCGGACCGCCACCCTGAGCGGGATCGAGTTCGGCACCCACGCGGGCTCCGTCCAGCTCGGCCACGGGCAGATCGCGTTCATGGACGAGTCGAAGCCGCAGCTCGACGTCCTCGCCATCGGCCCGCACGGTACGGCTCGGATCGCGCAGCACTACGCGATCCCCAACGCCGACAAGCGCTGGGAGCGTGCCGGCTGGTTGTCGACCGACACCGCGCGCCGGCACCTGGCGGTCGGCTCCGACTTCGACGGCTCCGAGCGGCAGCGGGTCACGGTCATCGACCTGCAACGGAAGGTGGAGCGCACCGCCCGGATCGACACCTCGGCGGTGCAGCTCGCCACGACCGGCAAGCGCGGCACCGAAGAGGTCGAGACGTTCCTGGTCGGCAGCCCCCTGCGCCTGGTCGTCACCGCGGGCGGACGCCTCGACGCCTACTCCGTGTCCGCGATCATGCGCGGCGCGACGCATCCGCGCCCCGTCGCGACCACGCCCCTCGGTGCCTACCCGCACGGCCCGATCGTCAACGCCACCGGGACCGTGATCGGTTCCGACCTGGCCGCCGGCGTGCAGACCGTCCGGGTGACGCGGACCGGCTTCACGGGCTCCCGGTCCGTCGCGTACCCGAAGCCGAGCGTGCAGAGCTACCGCCCCCGCATGGCGCCGGACGGGACGACCGTGGTCGGCACCCAGGCTGGCAGCACGGCTGCGGGCACCCCGTGGAACGCCGTGCCCGCGTACCTGACCACCTCGTCGACGTCCTCGAGCAGGATCCGCAGCGTCGACCTCGGCACCGGGTCCTTCACCCGGGTCGCCGTCACCGCCCGGTTCGCCGCCGTCGCGCTGACGTCCGGCACCGGGGACTCGCTCGTCCTGGTGCGGAAGCAGGCCGACGGCGTCTACTCCGGCCCGACGACCTCGGTCCCGCTCACGCCGTTGCGCAAGGGTCCCGTCGCTGGACAGTCCGCCGCCGGGGCCTCGGTGCGGTTCACCGCGGCGACCGACGACGGCCGCAGTGTGTTCGTGACGAGGGGTGACGAGGGGGAGATCACCCAGATCGACACCACCGGTTCGAAGCCCTCCGTGCTCCGCACCATCACGCTGCCGACGGCGCTCGCCGGGGGCGGGTACCTGACGACGGTCGACTCCACCGTGCGTCCGTACGACCTCAGCGGTCGCTGACCGACGGGCCGACGAACAAACCATCCGCCGACCGCCCCACGGGGTGGTCGGCGGCTAGGGTCCTGGTGTGATCGTCTGGTTGAACGGAACCCACGGGGCGGGGAAGACGACGACGAGCCGACTGCTCCAGCCGCTGCTGCCCGGTTCGCGGATCCTGGATGCCGAAAAGGTCGGCGAGGTGCTGATGGACGTCACGCCGGGGCTCCCGGCCAGCGACAACTTCCAGCACTGGGATCCGTGGCGGCCGCTCGTGGTCGAGACCGCTCGCCGGGTGCACGACTACGTGGGCGGGCCGCTCATCATGCCGATGACGGTCCTGGTCGAGGCCTACTGGCGTGAGATCGCCGCGGGGCTCGCCTCGCACGGGATCCCGGTCCGGCACTTCGTGCTGCACGTCGACGAGTCGACGCTCCGCGACCGGATCCAGAACGATCAGATCGTGGGGCCGTCGACGTTCCGGTTCGCGTACGTCGACGCCTACGCCGAGGCGGCGCGCGGCTGGCTGCACGCCGAGGCCGAGGTCATCGACGCGACCGAGGTCCCCGCCACCGAGGTCGCACGGGCCGTCGCGGACGCGGTGACGTCAGAGCGCTGACAGCACGAGCGCCCGGAGACCAGGGGCCTCCGGCTGCGCGTGGTCGACCAGCACCGCCCGCATCCCGGCTGCCCGGGCCCCGGCCACGTCGCGCTCGGGGTCGTCACCCACGAAGAGACAGTCCGCCGGGTCGACGTCGAGCTGTGCTGTCAGGGCGTGGAAGGCGCGGACGTCCGGCTTCTGGAACCCGATGCGTTCCGAGATGCAGACGACGTCGAACGCGTCGGCCAGGCCGGTCCGAGCAAGCTTGTCGAGTTGCTGGGTCTCCGTGCCGTTCGTCAAGAGACCGAGGCAGTGTCCGAGGTCGCGTAACTCGTGCAGCAGCGCCAGGCTCTCGGGGAACAGCCGCCAGGCCTCGCGGTACGCGCGCAGGTAGTCGTCGAAGACGGCGTCCAGGCCGGCATCGTTCCCGGGGACCGCGACGCCCAGTTGCGGCAAGACCGTGCGGAGCCGTGCGCGTCGCTGATCCTGGAAGCCGATCACCCCGGATCGCCAGCGCTCGAACTGCTCGTCCTCGGCGGTGAACCAGGCGCCGATCGCTGCCTCCGTGACCTCGACGCCCAAACCCTGGAGGAACCGGGTCACGCCCACGCGAGCGGACCCGCGGTGGTCGAACAGCGTCCCGTCCAGATCGAAGCAGATCGCTCGCGGAGTCGGCACGCGCTGAGGCTACGGCCCGTTCGACCAGCGGGAACGGCCGGGAGCGGCACGGCTCTGTCCGCCGCACGCAGCCCCGGGGTTCGCCACCGCCCGGATCATGCCGGAGACTGGTGCGGGTCGCTCACGAAGCCGCCCGCCCCACCACCAGCAAGGAAGGCTCCGCATGCCCGAGCTCCCCGTCGTGTTCGAAGTCGGCTCGATGATCGCCCTGGTCGCGATCCTGCTCGCCGACCTGCTCATCGTCGCGCGTCGCCCGCACGTGCCGACGCTGCGCGAATCCGGCATCTGGGTGGGCATCTACGTCGGGCTCGCACTGGTCTTCGCGGTGCTCATGCTGGTCTTCGCCGGTGGCGACTCCGCCGGGCAGTTCCTGGCGGGCTGGCTCACCGAGTACAGCCTGAGCATCGACAACCTGTTCGTGTTCGTCATCATCATGGCGCGCTTCTCGGTGCCGAAGAAGATCCAGCAGGAGGTGCTGCTGCTCGGCATCATCATCGCGCTCGTGCTCCGCGGGATCTTCATCCTGGTCGGCGCGCAGCTCATCGAGAACTTCTCGTGGATCTTCTACATCTTCGGCGCCTGGCTGATCTGGACGGCGATCCAGCAGCTCCGCGGCGAGGACGAGGACGAGCAGAAGGACACCTTCATCGTCCGGCTGCTCCGCCGTCGGGTCCGCCTCACCGACACGTACGACGGCATGAAGTTCCGCACCCACCACGACGGTGTCCGGCACTTCACGCCGCTGCTCATCGTGCTCATCGCGATCGGCACCACCGACCTGCTGTTCGCGCTCGACTCGATCCCGGCGATCTTCGGCATCACCGAGAGCCCCTTCATCGTGTTCACCGCGAACGTCTTCGCGCTGATGGGCCTGCGCCAGCTCTACTTCCTGCTGGGCGGACTGCTCGAGCGTCTGGTCTACCTGAAGTACGGCATCGCCGTGATCCTGGCCTTCATCGGCGTGAAGCTCGTCCTGCACGCGCTGCACGACAACGAGCTGCCGTTCCTGAACGGCGGCCACCACATCGAGTGGGCGCCGGAGATCAACACGTGGGTGTCCCTGCTGGTGATCGTCGCCGCGATGGCCGTGTCGACGCTGGCGAGCCTCGTCCGGATGCGCGGCGAGACCCCGGCCGCCGACGCCGTGACCGCGGACGACACAGCGGCGGACGACGACCGGGCCGACCAGGACCGCGCCGACCAGGACCGCGCCCGCACCTCCGACTGAAAACCGTTTGAACGATCCGCCCTGCCGTCTCGTCGTCTGGGTATGGCACTCCGCAAACGCACCAAGGTCATCATCGGGATCTCCGCCGGCGTCGTCGTCGTGGCGGCAGCAGCCGTCATCGCCGGCCCGGTCATCTACGCGAACACCGTCAACGGCCAGGCCGCCGCAGCCCCCTCGCTGTCGGCGTCCTCGTCCGGCACCCTCGACGCGAAGGACGCCGACGGCACCTGGACCAGCAAGAGCAGCTCGTACGCCGGGTACCGGGTGCACGAGGTCCTGCAGGGGAATGATGTGAACGTGGTCGGACGCACGAAGGACGTCAAGGGCACCGCCGTCGTCGACGGCGGCTCCCTCACCAAGGCGACCGTCACCGTCCAGGTCGGCAAGATCAGCACCCCCGAAGCGGCCCGCGACGAGTACTTCCGCTCCACCGCGCTGCAGACCGACAAGTACCCCACTGCCACGTTCGAGCTGACGAAGCCCGTCGACGTCACGAAGGCGCTCGACGGCTCCACGCAGGACGTCACCCTGACCGGCACGATGGACCTGCACGGCGTCGAGAAGCCGGTCACGGCCGACGCGCAGGTCGCGGTCGGCAAGGGCGGGACCGTCCAGGTCGCCGGCACCGTGCCGATCACCTTCGCCGACTACGGCGTGAAGGCCCCGTCGCTCGGCTTCGTCACCGTGGACGGGAAGGGCTCCGTCGAGTTCTCCCTCGACCTCGGGAAGTGACCGTGACGAGTCGTTCCGCGGACGAGCTGCTCGCGACGCTGTACCGCGAGCACGGTGACGCGCTCACGCGGTACGTCCGGCACCTCACGCGGGACGGCTCGACGGTCGAGGACGTCGTGCAGGAGACGATGGTCCGCGCCTGGCAGCGTCCGGCCGTGCTCGAACGGGCACCCGACAGCGCGCGGGCGTGGCTCTTCACGGTCGCGCGCAACCTGGTGGTCGACGACGCGCGGTCGGCCCGCAACCGGCGTGAGCACGGCACCGAGCACCAGGTCGAACGGATCGAGTCGGACAGCACGGACGCCGTGCTGGACCGGATCGTGGTCGCCGACGCACTTGCGTCGCTGACCCCGGACCACCGCCGCGTGGTGGTGGACGCGTACTGGCTCGGGCACACGGTGCCGGAGATCGCACGGCGACACGACATCCCGGAGGGCACCGCCAAGTCGCGGTTGCACTACGGGCTGCGAGCCCTCCGGCTCGCACTGCAGGAACGAGGAGTGACCCGATGAGCGACGACAAGTACGCGGAGTGGGATGCGGCGTACGTCCTGGGGTCGCTCCCGGCCGGTGAACGCCTGGAGTACGAGCGGCACCTCGAGACGTGCGACCGCTGTGCGGCCGCCGTCGCCGAGCTGGTCGGTCTGCCGGGGCTGCTCGGCAAGCTGCCGGCCGACCAGGCGATCGATATCGCAGAACCGGACGGGAGGCCCGACACCCGTTCCGAGAGCGACCTCGCCTCCGTCGCGCACCGCGTCCGACACCGTCGCCGCCGTCGCCGGGTCTGGGTCGCCGCCACCGCGGGGCTCGCGGTGGTCGCCGCCGTCCTGGGTGGACTCGCGGTCGGTGCCGCGGGGGAGCGCACCACGGTGCAGGCCGGTGCCGCTCCGACGGCAGCTGCCACCGCCGACCGCTACGACATGACCGGCGTGCAGGGACTCGACGTCCAGCTCGCCATCAGCGGCGAGCAGTGGGGCACCCGCTTCGACTGGGGGTGCTCGTACGGCGGCAAGGAGTGGTCGCCGGACGGGTCGATCCTCTACGACCTGGTCGTCGTCCGGACGGACGGCACGACGCAGACCGTGGGGTCGTGGACGGCTGCCGGCGCGGACGCACGAGGGCTGTCGGCGTCGACGGACATCCCGCGGGACGAGATCAAGAGCGTGCAGGTCCGGTTGCGCGGTGAGCGCGGCGCGCTCGCCGTCGTCACGCTCTAGCCGACGTCGGCCTCGTCCGAGGCGTCGTCGGGGCCGATGGCCTCCTGGACGCGCGCACTGACGGACCGCAGCGTCTCGGCGTCGGTCCCCACGGGCCTCCAGAACAGGTCCTCGAGCGCACCGGTGTGCGCGCGGATGCCGGCGAGCACCGCGCGACGGCCGTCCGCGGTCATCACCACCCAGCTGCCGCGGGCGTCGCTCGGGCAGTCTGCCCGCTCGACCAGGCCGCGGGAGACCATCCGCGTGACCTGGTGGCTGACGCGCGACTTCTCCCAGCCGATGCCCGCGGCGATGTCCCGGACGCGCAGACGGTGGTCCGGGTCGCGGTGCAGGCCGATCAGGATCTCGAACTCGGGGACGGAGATGCCGGCACCCGCCTGGACGGCCCGGTCGAGCGCCCGGTCGAGTCGTCGCCAGACGTCGTGGTACGCGTCCCAGGTGGCCCAGTCGTGGCCACCGTTGCCCTCCGTCGACATGCCGACCAGCGTATCCACCGGGCGGACGGTCGGACCGCGCAGCGACCCCTTTCATCCGCTCGGATGACTCCTGGTCGACGTACGGCGTGCTCCGAGGTCGCGTCGGACGTGCGGCATACGATCGGGGGATGCCGAGTGCTCGCCTCCAGGACACCACCGATGACGCCGTCGCGCTCGTGCGCCGGTGGCTGGCGGCGTCCGCCGGGGTGAAGCCCGACCCGGGCGCGGTCCGTCTGGCCGAGGTCCTGCGCGACGAGCAGGGCCTCGACTTCACCCGGGGTTTCGTGGACAAGGTCGTCCGCCCCGAAGACCCCCGCGTGGCGGCACGGAACCTCGAGCAGCTGAGCCGTGACGTCCCCGACTTCCTCGCCTGGTACCTGCGCGGGGCGGTGACGCTCGGCGGAGGGTTCGCCACCATGGCGCCGTGGGCCGTGATCCCGACCGCGCGCCGGATCCTGCGCCGGATGACCGGGCACCTGGTCATCGACGCGAGCACGAGCAAGCTCGGCCCGGCCCTCGCCAAGGTCCGCGGTCCGGGCACGCGACTGAACGTGAACCTGCTCGGCGAAGCCGTCCTCGGCAGCGCCGAGAGCGACCGACGCCTGCAGGGCACCATGGACCTGCTCGCCCGCGACGACGTCGACCACGTGTCGATCAAGGTGAGCTCCGTCGTCCCGCAGACCTCGCCGTGGGCCTTCGACCAGACGGTCGAGCGCGTCGTCGACCGGCTCGTCCCGCTCTACCGTCTTGCCGCGGCACCGACGGCCGCCGGACGCCCCGCCAAGTTCATCAACCTCGACATCGAGGAGTACCGAGACCTCGACGTCACCCTCGCCGTGTTCCGGGCGCTGCTCGACCGTGACGAGTTCGCCGACCTGCAGGCCGGCATCGTGCTGCAGGCCTACCTGCCCGACGCCGCGGGGGCGCTCGACGCGCTGACCGAGTGGGCGCAGGAACGCCGGGCGCGCGGCGGTGCCCCGATCACGGTGCGGCTCGTCAAGGGCGCGAACCTCGCCATGGAGCACGTCGACGCGATCCTGCACGGGTGGCCCCTCGCCACCTGGGGCAGCAAGCGCGAGACCGACACCGCCTACCTCCGGATGCTCGACACCGCACTGACGCCGGAGCGCACCGACGCCGTGCGGATCGGGGTCGCCGGGCACAACCTGTTCGACCTCGCCACCGCGTGGGTGCTCGCGCAGCGCCGCGGGGTCACCGACGCCGTCGACGTCGAGATGCTGCTCGGCATGGCGTCCACCCACGCCCAGGCCGTCCGGGCTGACGTCGGGCAGATCCTGCTCTACACGCCCGTCGTGCAGCCGGACGAGTTCGACTCGGCCATCGCGTACCTCGCCCGTCGCCTGCAGGAGAGCGCGAGCCCCGAGAACTTCATCGCCGCCGCAGCCGACATCGACCACGACGCCAGCGTCTTCGAGCGGGAGCACAGCCGGTTCCTGGCGTCCGTCGCCGCACTCGACGAGCCCGTCCCCGCCACCCACCGCACGCAGGACCGCCACCGTGCCCTCGGCGAACCGGTCCTGCGCGACGCGTTCCACAACGCCCCCGACACCGACCCCTCCGTCGCCGCGAACCGGGCCTGGGCGCTCGACGTCCTGCGCCGGGTGCCGCGCTCGCAGCTCGGCGCACAGACGATCCGCGGCGCGAAGGTCGCCGACCGCTCCAAGCTCGAGCGGATCATGGCGCGGACCGCCCAGGCCGGCGTGAACTGGGGGCGGCAGGACCCGTCCGACCGTGCCGAGCTCCTCGACCTCATCGGGCACGAACTCGAGACCCGCCGCGCCGACCTGATCGAGGTGATGGCCGCCGAGACGGGCACGACCTTCGCCGAGGCCGACGCCGAGGTGACCCAGGCCGTCGACGCCGCCCACTACTACGCCGAGAGCGCCCGCCGCCTCGGGGACATCGAGGGCGCGCAGTACCTGCCGCCGCGGCTGACCGTCGTCGTGCCGCCGTGGAGCTCCCCGGTCGCGATCCCCGCCGGTGGCGTGCTGGCGGCGCTCGCCGCGGGCAGCGGTGTCGTGCTCAAGCCCGCGCCCGAGGCGAAGCGCTCCGGTGCCGTGCTCGCCGACGTGCTCTGGGACGCCGGGGTGCCGCACTCGCTGCTGCAGCTCGTCGACCTGGCCGAGGACGAACTCGGCCGCGACCTCATCGGCCACCCCACGGTCGACCGCATCATCCTGACCGGCTCGTCGGACACCGCCCGCTCGTTCCGCTGGTGGCGTGCCGGACTGCCGCTCACCGCCGAGACCAGCGGCAAGAACGCCATCGTCGTCACGCCGAGCGCCGACCTCGACCTGGCCGTGCAGGACATCGTGCAGTCCGCCTTCGGGCACGCCGGACAGCAGTGCTCGGCGGCGTCCCTCGTGATCCTGGTCGGGTCCGTGGGTGAGAGCGAGCGCTTCCAGCGGCAGCTCGTCGACGCCACCCGCACGCTCCGGGTCGCGTGGCCGGACGACCCCACGGCGCAGGTCGGCCCGCTCGTCGCCGAACCGCAGGGCACGTTCCGCCAGGGTCTGACCGAGCTCGGGCCGGGGGAGTCGTGGCTCGTGCAGCCCGAGGCGGTCGACGACTCCGGCCGGCTCTGGTCGCCGGGCATCCGGGACGGCGTCCGACCCGGCAGCGACTTCCACCAGACCGTGTACTCCGGCCCGGTGCTCGGCATCATGCGCGCCGAGACCCTCGAGCAGGCGATCGCCATCCAGAACGGCACCGACTTCGGGCTGACGGCGGGCATCCACTCGCTCGACGTCGACGAGGTGTCCGAGTGGCTGGCCCGGGTCCACGCCGGCAACCTGTCCGTCAACCGTGGCATCACCGGTGCCGTCGTGGGGCGCCAGCCGTTCGGTGGCTGGAAGGGTTCCTCGGTCGGCACCGGTACCAAGGCCGGCGGCCCGATGTACGTCGCGACCCTCGGCCGCTGGCAGCCCACACCCCGGACCGTGCACAAGAGCATCCAGCTGCACGGCCTGCCCCCGCGCGTCACCGCGGTGATCGAGGCCGCACGCAGCGGGCTGTCGTTCGAGGAGTTCGACCGTGTCCGCGCCGGAGCCCTGAGCGACGTGCATGCACGAGAGACGCTCTTCCGGTCGCGGGACCTGTCCGGGCTCGTGGTGCAGCGGAACGTGCTGCGCCACCGACCCCAGTCCGTCATCGTGCGCCAGGCCGAGGACGCCTCGACCGTGGACCTCGTCCGGACGCTCGTCGCCGCGACCTCGGCACGCGCGCACATTCTGCTCAGCACGGCTCGGCCGCTGCCCGGCCCGCTCACGCAGTTGCTCGCGTCGAACCGGTCCCCGCTCGACGTCGTCGACCACCTGGTCGAGTCCGACCAGGAGTTCCACGCCCGCGCATCGTCGGGAGCCGTGTTCCAGGCGGACTGGTCCACCGACCAGGACGACCAGCCGGTCGACGCGCTCGAGGCCGTCTTGTCGCAGGGCCAGGACCGGCCGGCCCACACCGCGTTCGGTGGTCCCGGTGCCCGGATCCGGTTGCTCGGCGGTGACCCGCTCGCCCTCGAAGAAGCCCTGGGTGCGAGCATCGACGTCGCGATCCACGACGCCCCCGTGGTCGAGGCCGGCGTGATCGAGATGCTGCCGTACCTGCGCGAGCAGTCGGTGTCGATCACCGCGCACCGGTTCGGCGACGTCGACAGCGACTTCTCCGAGCTGCGCGTCTAGGAGCGTCGCGCGTTCCGCGTCGCGCGTCGGGCGCGTTCCGCTTCGGGCGTTCCGCTTCGTGAGCAGAAAAGGTCGGGTTCCGAGACGGGACCCGACCTCTTCTGCTCACGAAGTGACCCGAGGATCAGTCCTCGGCGTCACCCGCGTCTTCGTCCTCCACGCCGGTCTCGTCCATGCGGTCCCGCAGGTGGTCGGCCATCGCGCCGGCGCCCTCACCGGCGTGGTCGTGGTCGACCTGCTCGATCAGGCCCTGAAGCTTCTCGTGGTTCGTGGCATCGGTGGCACCGTCCATGACGGGCTCGGTCTGCTCGTTGTCGCTCATGCTCCGGACGCTACGCCGCGGTTGCTGCGGAACGGTAGTGGAGCTCGACCGCCCCGCCGTCGAACTGCGTGGTGCCGACGAGCTCGAACACCGGGGTCGGTGCGGCGACCGGCAGCAGGGGCGCTCCGCCGCCGAGCGCGACCGGCATCACGGTGACCCGCAGCTCGTCGAGGATGCCCGCCTGCTGGTACTGCGCCGCGAGCAGTCCGCCGCCGACGACCCAGACGTCACGCCCGGCGGCCTCGCGCTCGAGGTCGGCCTGGTGGTCGCCGACCTCGCCCGAGACGAAACGCACGTCGACGCCGTCGGGCACCGGCAGGTCTCGGGTCGTGAACACCCACGTCGCCAGGTCCGGGTACGCCCACGTGTCGTCGTGCTCGAGCAGCCACTCGTACGTCGTCGACCCCATCGCGATCGCCCCGACGCCGGCGAAGAACCGGTCGTGGTGCTCCTGGAACGGCTCGAACCCGAACTGCAGCAGCCAGTCGAGGTCGTCGTCGGGTGCAGCGACGAAGCCGTCCAGCGAGGACGCGACGGAGTAGATCGTGCTCATGCCGGGGACGCTACCGAGCACCCCCGACAGGAGTCAGCGACGACCGCCGCGACCGACGACCGTTGCCTCGGCGACCGCGAGCACCGCGGCGACCCAGAACTGGTCGAGCGCGAACCGGCGTCGACGGGGATCGGTGACGGCCAACGGCACCATCGTCGCGCCGTGCAGGGCGTCCACGACGGCGCTCAGGGTGTGCGCGTTGCCGGAACCAGCCCGCGCGACGAGCGCAGCCTGTGCGAGCTGACGGACCCCGAGCACGCCGTGCAGCACGGCCTGGTCCGACCCTCGGGCCGCACGGCTCAGGTGCCACAGGCCGAGCCCGGCACGCGCCAGCTCGACGACGGCTGCCCCGGTACCGGCGGACGACCGGCGGCTCATCGTCGGCGTCCCGCGACGAGTGCAGCGGCACCGGCCGCACCGAGCACCGCCCCGATGATGCCGTTGCCGACCCGGCGGTGCTCCACCCACCAGGTCTGCGGCGACCAGGCGTGCGCTGACTCGTCGAAGACCCCGTGCGCGCCGTGGTCGCCCGGAACCGGCTCGTACAGGTTGTCCCGCATCTCGAGGCCGTCCTTGTCGGGGGCCTGCTGCCCGTCGACCAGCGTCTTGGCGGCGTACCAGTCGGCGAAGCGTCCGCTGATCCGGTTGCCGAGGATCGTGTAGACCGTCGACTCGCCCACCCAGGTGCGGCTGCGCGGTCGTTCGGCCACGGCGGCGATGGCGCGGGCGCCGACCTCGGGCTGGTAGATCGGGGCGACCGGCTGCGGGTGGTGCGGCAGCTTCGACTTCACCCACTGGAACTGGATCGTGTTGAGGGCCGGCATGTCCACGCGGGACACCTTGACCTTGCTGCCCTGTTCGCGCAGCTCGGAGACGACGGACTCGGTGAACCCGACGATCGCGTGCTTCGCGCCGCAGTACGCGGCCTGCAGCGGGATCCCGCGGAACCCGAGGGCCGAACCGACCTGGATCACGTGTCCACGACCGCGGGGGACCATCCGCGACAGCGCCGACCGGGTGCCGTTCACGAAGCCGAGGTAGGTCACGTGCAGCGCGCGCTCGAAGTCCTCTGGGGCGGTGTCGAGGAACTTCCCGAACACCCCGACCATCACGCCGTTCACCCACAGGTCGATCGGGCCGAGCTCCCGCTCGACCCGGTCGGCCGCGGCCTCGACGGCGTCGCGGTCGGAGACGTCGGCGACCAGGGCCAACCCGCGTCGCCCGGCTGCCTCGACCTCGGCGACGGCGGCGTCGACGCCCTCCTGCCCGCGGGCCAGGACGGCCACGTCCCACCCCCGTGCGGCGAGCTCCCGGACGGTCGCCCGTCCCAGTCCTGCGGATCCACCGGTCACCACTGCCACTCGAGTCATGGCTCCCTTGTACCTGCGGCCGGCCGTGCACCACTCAGCCGCTGTCCCCCGACGTTGCCGTACCGAACGACGCACGCACCGATCGGACATCATGGCCAGGTGGAGACCCGAGACCCCGATACCGACGACCCCGCAGAGGAGGCGCCGCCCGGTTGGGTGCTCAACACACCGACCCGGCCGCTCGAGGTCTGGCTGTACCCGGTCCTCGCCGTGCTCCTCGCCGCCGCACACGTCGTCCTCGGCATCGCCTTCGGTGGTGCGTTGGCGCTCGTCGTCGGGGTGTCCGCCGCGGTGGTGACGACCGTCGGTGCCGTTGCTCTGTTCGTGACGGGTCGGCACGCGTACGACGAGCAGAGCCGCGACGCCTCGTGGCGGTCCCACGTCACGCGTGTGCTCGTGGCGGTCGGGAGCGTCGGCATCGTCTCGGTCACCACCCTGACCGTCGGGTTCCCCTTCGGCGCCCTGTTCGGTGCGGTCGTCGGCGTCCCGACGGCGTTCCGCTTCGCTCGCTCCGTGCCGCGGATCGATCGGCTCGTCGTCGCGTGGACAGCACTCGCCGTCGCCGCGTGTTGCGGTGTCCTCGCAGTCCTCGGCCGCACGCTCGCCGATCTCCCCGACTTCCGGAGCACTACCTGGACGTTCGGCGCTGCCTTCGCGGCAATCAGCGCCGTGATGGCCGTCCATCAGTTCGTCGTCGCGCGTCGGTCACCCCACGACTGACGTCGTTCGCCCTCAGCGCCCCCGACCGAACCGCGTCGTGACCCCCGGCGAGTAGAGCACCGAGTCCGGCTCGAGCTCGGTCAGCCCGAAGGGCAGCCCGGCAGCCCCGACCAGGTCGTCCCGCAGCGACACGACCGAGGCCCGGTGCAACGGCCACGACTCGTGCTCGTTCGGCCAGAACCGCGTCCGTCCGGCCCGGTGCACGTGCATGCCCCACCGCGCCGTCAGGAACGTCTCGAGGGGCCCCGGCTCGTCGAGCACCTCGCCCACACGGACGTCGAGCATCGACCGCAGGTGGGTGCCGTGCCGCCGCATCGCGTACCCCACGCGGCCGTCACCGCTGCGCGACTCCGCGATCGCCCACCGGTACGGCAGTCCGGTCGCGACGCGTGCGCCGATGGTCGGCAGGAGCTTGCCGGCGTCGAGCGACAGGAACACGACCCCGCGCTGCCCCTGCTCGTCGACCGTATAGACGCGGACGTTCAGCTCGACGAAGTCGCCGATGCTCCCGGTCGAGAACGGCGGGAACCGGGTGTCCTCGAACCGGAACGCGATGAGGCCCACCCAGGTGGTCACCCCGTCGTCGGTGCCGTCGAGCGCCATCGTGTCGGGCCGCGTTCCGGCCGGCAGCAGCGGGGCCACCGCCGACACGTCGACGCGCCAGTGCACGAAGACGACGTCGAGCCAGTCCTGCGAGATCCAGGGGCGGCCCGGCAGGCCGGGGGCGACGGCCTGGAGGCTCGGAGCGGTCTGGGTGGGTCGGGTGTCGGTCACGATGTGGTCGCCTCCGGTTCGATGTGGGCTGCGACGGGTGCGTCGTCCCACCCGCGCTGCGGGGTGTCGCAGGTGCCGCGGAACACGTACTGCGAGGGACGCTTCCGCTCGCTCGACGTCCAGTCGATGGCCGGCCGTCGTCGTTCCGGGGGCAGGTACCCGATCCGGTAGACGGCCATCAGCTCGAGCGACTCGGGCACGCGGAGCAGTCCCTCGATCTCCTCCCACGCGCCGGGGGTCTCCATCGGGAAGGACACGAACTGGATCCCCAGGCCGAGCTCGGTCGTCGCGAGCCAGATGTTCTCCATCGCCGCGCCCATGCTGAACACCGAGTAGAAGCCGGACAGCTCCTCCTTCCGGTACTCGTGGCGGTCGAGCATCACGCCGAGCAGCAGCGGTGACCCGGCGACGAGCTTCCGGTTCTCCTCACCCAGGGTCTGCGGCACCCGGAGCGTGTTCATGAGCAGCTGCCCGCGCTTCGTGAACACCTGCTTCGTGAACGGCCGCAGCGGCCCGGGGAGCTTGTCGAACAGCATGCCGTCGCGCCGCTCGTCCATCTCGGCCTTGGAGAACCGGAAGTACGGCTTGTACCGCTCGAAGAACGTGCCCTCGGCCATGGTGCGGGTCATCGAGCTGCCGCTGATCTCGGCGACGCGGTCGATCGTCTGGCGTTCCTCGATCAGCACGAAGCGCCACGGCTGGCTGTTGAGCTGCGACGGCGCCCGGCCGGCGAGCTCCATGAGCAGCCGCTGGTGCTCGTCCGACACCGGATCGGGCAGGAACGGCCCGTTCGTCGTGCGTCGTCGTCGGATGGCCTCGAACAGCTCCACTGCTCACCTCTCTGATCGCCTGCGTGCGAGCACGGCCCCCAGGTAGGACGGTGCGGCGGCGACCGCGACCCTCCAGTGTGCTCCGGAGCGCGGATTCGTGCGTGGAGCGACCGCCAGCGGCACGAGTGCCGGCAGCAGGAACAGTGCGGTTCGGTCGCGCGTCCACGCGGGGGTCGTCGCCGCGACGCCGGTCAGGGTCGCGGTCACGACGAACAGGCCGTGGTGCACGACGCGGAGCTTCCTCGTGCGGATCAGCCGCACGGCGACCGCGGTGCCCCACAGGCAGTTCGCGACGTAGGCGACGCTCGCAGCGGTGACCAGCTGCCGGGCCGGGCGCGATCCCGTGGGTGCCGAGTCTCGCCTCCAGACCGTCTTCCGTCCCATGCGTGGGACGTTACGCGGTCTCTCGACTGACGAGCTTGGAGAGCACGATCGCGGAGCGGGTGTGGTCGACCTGGGGTGCGAGGCGGACCTTGTCGAGCGCCTCCTCGAGCGCGGACAGGTCCTTCGAGCGCATGTGCACGACGGCGTCGGCGCTGCCGGTGACCGTGCCGGCGTCGATGACCTCGGGGACGGTGTCGAGCAGGGCACGCAGCTCGTCGGGCGAGACGGTGCCGCGGCAGTAGAGCTCGACCCAGGCCTCGGTGCCGCGGTCCTCGACGGCGGGGTCGACCTTGATCGTGAAGCCCTGGATGACGCCGTCACCGACCAGCCGGTCGACGCGGCGCTTGACGGCCGAGGCCGAGAGTCCGACCACCGACCCGATGTCGCCGTAGCCGGCGCGGGCGTTGTCCCGGAGCTGATCCAGGATGCGGTGGTCGAGCGTATCCATTTGTCCCCATCGTACGCGGACTTGTTGCGAGGCTGGTGGGTCTGGCGCACGAAACGTGCGTCACCCGAACGGGTGTCACGGTCCCGCAGGCGGGGGACTGCACTCGTCGGACGGTTCATGCCAGACTTCTGAGTGGCGTCGACCTGGTCCGCTGCGGTGAGTGAGCCTGCATCTCACCGGAGCTCTTCTCCTCGTTCCGTTTCGGTTCCTGGCAGGCTCGGGCCCCGGTCCCTTCCAGGAGGACTGATGTCGAACACCGCACCCGCCCCCGAGTCCGTCGCCACCCCGGCCCGTGTCGCCACCAAGCGCACGATCCTGATGTGCAAGCCGGACTTCTACACCGTGAGCTACCGGATCAACCCGTGGATGCACCCGGAGGAGCCGACCGACACGTCGAAGGCCGTCCAGCAGTGGGAGTCGCTCGTCGCCGTCTACGAGCAGCTCGGCTTCGACATCTCGTACATCGACCCGATCGACGGCCTGCCGGACATGGTCTACGCGGCCAACGGCGGATTCGTCCTCGACGGCATCGCCTACGGCGCCAAGTTCCAGTACCCGGAGCGCCAGCCCGAGGGCCCCGCGTACATGGACTGGTTCCGCCAGGCCGGTCTGACCGTCGCCGAGCCGGAGCAGACCAACGAGGGCGAGGGTGACTTCCTGCTCATCGGGGACACCATCTTCGCCGGCACCGGCTTCCGGTCGGACAGCACCTCGCACGACGAGCTCGCGAAGATCTACGGCCGCGAGGTCGTCACCCTCAAGCTCATCAACCCGAGCTTCTACCACCTCGACACCGCCATCGCCGTGCTCGACCCCGAGCCCGCCGTCGACGGGACGAGCAACATCGCGTACCTGGAGAGCGCCTTCGACGAGCCGTCGCTGGCGATCCTGCGCGAGCGCTTCCCCGACGCGATCATCGCCACCGAAGAAGACGCCGCGATCCTCGGCCTGAACTCGTACTCCGACGGGTACAACGTCGTGATCGCCGCCCGGGCTGTTCGGTTCGCCGAGCAGCTGCGGGAGAAGGGCTACAACCCGATCGGCGTCGACCTGTCCGAGCTGCTGCTCGGCGGCGGCGGCGTGAAGTGCTGCACCCTCGACCTGCACCCGGTCGGCACCGGCACCTCGGTCGCGCGTTCGCTCGGGGTCAGCTGATGTCGGCGGCAGCGTCGCTCGGGGTCAACACCGCGGCGGCGCTCGCCGTCGAGGACCGCGCCCTCGCGCACAACTACAGCCCACTGCCCGTCGTCATCGCGTCGGGTGCCGGAGCGACCGTCACCGACGTCGACGGCAAGCAGTACCTGGACGGGCTCGCCGCGTACTCGGCGGTGAACTTCGGCCACGGCAACCCGCGGCTGCTCGACGCCGCACGGGCGCAGCTCGACCGCGTGACGCTCACGAGCCGCGCGTTCGTGAACGACCAGCTCGGGCCGTTCGCCGCAGCACTGGCGGCGTTGACGGAGACCGAGATGGTCCTGCCGATGAACACCGGTGCCGAGGCCGTCGAGTCCGCGATCAAGGTGTCCCGCGCCTGGGGCTACCGCGTCAAGGGCGTGCCGGCCGAGCGGGCGACGATCATCGTCGCGTCCGGGAACTTCCACGGCCGCACCACGACGATCATCTCGTTCTCGGACGACCCCTCGGCCCACGATGACTTCGGGCCGTTCACGCCGGGCTTCCGCACGGTGCCGTACGGCGACGCTGCGGCCCTGCGCGAGGCGATGGACGAGACCGTCGTCGCCGTGCTGCTCGAGCCGATCCAGGGCGAGGGCGGCGTGGTCATCCCGCCGGAGTCCTACCTTCCTGACGTCCGCGCGGTCTGCGACGAGTTCGGTGCGCTGTTCATCGCCGACGAGATCCAGTCCGGCCTCGGTCGCACCGGACACACGCTCGCGGTGCAGCGCGTCGGGGTCCGCCCCGACCTCATCACGCTCGGCAAGGCCCTCGGCGGCGGCATCGTGCCGGTGTCGGCGGTCGTCGGTTCGGCTACCGTCCTCGGCGTCCTGCGCCCCGGCGAACACGGGTCGACCTTCGGCGGCAACCCGCTCGCCGCGGCCGTCGGCGCCGAGGTCGTGGCGATGCTCGGAGAGGGCACCTTCCAGCAGCGGGCCCTCGACGGCGAACCGCTGTTGCGCGGCCTGCTCGACGACCTGCTCGGCAAGGGTGTCGTCTCGCACCGCGTGGCCGGACTGTGGGCGGGGATCGACATCGACCCCGCGCTCGGCACCGGCAAGGCGATCTCGAAGGACCTCGCCGACCGCGGGCTCCTGGTGAAGGACACCCAAGGGTCGACGATCCGCTTCGCGCCGCCCCTGGTCGTCACCGACGACGAGGTGCGCTTCGCGATCGGAACCCTGGCCGACGTCCTGGCCGCGCGCGCCTGACCTGATCCGCAAAACACCGGTGTTCGCGCGTTGAACCCCCGCATCCCGCGGTGTGGAGCGCGAACACCGGTGTCTTGCGTGCGCCGACGCGCGTCACCCGGCGCGCGTCACCCAGTGCGGCTCACACGGCCCAGCGCGCCGCCAGCTCGTCCATCAGGGCATCGAGCCGCTCGTCGACGACCTGCTCCTCGGGGTGCGCCTCGTACCAGGCGATGACCTCCCGCACACCCTGCCGGTAGGTGGTGCGCGGCCGGTACCACGGCACGAGCGACCGGATCTTGCTGTTGTCGAACACCGAGCTGTTCGCCTTGTCGCCGAGCAGCGCCGCGCCCCACTCCGCGTCCGCGGCGGCGATGGCATCCGCCGGCACGTGCACGATCCGCAGGTCCTCGACTCCGGCCGCCGCCGCGATCTCGTGCGCGATGGCGTTCCACGTCGGCGCTTCGTCGCTCGTGATCGTGAAGGGCTCACCGATCGCCTCGGCCCGGTCGAGCAGCCCCGTGAACCCGACCGCGAAGTCACGGCTGTGCGTCAGGGTCCACAGCGAGGTGCCGTCGCCGGTGATGATGACCGGCTTGCCAGCTCGCATCCGAGCCACAGCGGTCCAGCCGCCGGTCAGCGGCAGCTTCGTCTCGTCGTAGGTGTGCGACGGCCGCACGATCGTCACCGGGAAGTCCTGCTCCCGGTACGCCTGCATCAGCAGCTCCTCGCACGCGATCTTGTCGCGCGAGTACTGCCAGTACGGGTTCTTCAGCGGCGTCGACTCCGTGATCGGCAGGTGCGTCGCCGGCGTCTGGTACGCCGAGGCCGAGCTGATGAACACGTACTGCCGCGTCCGCCCGGCGAAGAAGTCGACGTCGGCCTGCACCTGGTCCGGTGTGAAGGCGATCCAGTTCACGACCACGTCGAAGCGCTGGTCGCCGAGTGCGTCCGCCAGTGCGCTGCGGTCCGACACGTCGGCCTGGAGGCGCGTCACACCCTCCGGGATCGGCCTGCCCCCGGTGGTCCCCCGGTTGAGCACGGTCACGTCGAACCCCTGCTCGACGGCCTCCCGGACGCAGGCGGCGCTGATCACGCCGCTCCCGCCGATGAACAACACGCTCGCTCCGGTCATGGATGCTCCCTCGCTTCCGGCGGCACCGCTCCGTGCCGCAACCCTTTCGATCCTGCACCTACCCGTCGGGGCGGGCACGGAGCACGGCTTCGATCGACGTGGTGCCCTCAGCCCAGGATGCCGCGTGTGGACTGATCCAGCTGAGCAGTTCGAGTGCGAAGTCGTGGTCCCGCTGCAGGTTCCGCGCGTGGATGGGTTCGTGGTGCGCGGCGCGGTTCCGCACGAAGTGCAGCTGCTGGAGCCGTCGCGCCACCTCGCTCCGTCGGATCCGCAGGTCGTCCGGCCCGTGCGGAAAGGCTCGATGCAGGCCAGGAACCCAGAGCGACGTGTGGTAACGCGATTCCACGAGGTACCGCCAGAACCCGAAGCTGAGTTCCGCGATGACCCGTCCGTGCACTTCGGGACGACGACCTTCTCGACTCGCCCGTGCCCGTGCCTTGGCGAGGTCGGCACGCCCGCGGCTGTCGAGTGGTGCCATGTCGAACCAGGGTGGCCCGGCGCGGCTCGATGCCCACGCGCAGAGTTCACGGTCGAGCGCATTGCGAGCGAACACCTCGACGACGCCGGTGAGCTCCATGACCGCCGCCGCGGCTCGCATGTTCCACTCGTAGAGCCGCAGTGCTTCAGTCGACGACCCGGTCCGCCCTGCGTACGAACGGAGCCGTTCGGCTGTGATGAGCCGCTCGAGCTCGTCTTCCTGCATCCCGCCTCGCCTGCTACCGTTGTTCACGAAGACCCCGGAACGATCCCTGGCTCAGGCCACATCGCCGGGGTTTCGTCTTTTCCGATCGTCTCTGAAACATCAGCGTACAGGTGTGCACTCGCAGGCCGAGTGCTCCTGGGGGCGACGCGACTACCGTCACGGTTCGGGTCGCACCGACGCGCCCCACGACAGGAGTGACACGCACATGGAGTACCGCTACCTCGGCAACTCGGGCCTCAAGGTCTCCGAGATCACCTACGGCAACTGGCTCACCCACGCATCCCAGGTCGAGAACGACGCGGCGATCGCCTGCGTCAAGGCCGCCCTCGAGGTCGGCATCTCGACGTTCGACACCGCCGACGTCTACGCCAACACCGGCGCGGAGACGGTCCTCGGCGAAGCGCTCAAGGGGGAGCGGCGCCAGTCCCTCGAGATCGCCACGAAGGTGTTCGGGCCGACCGGTCCGAAGGGCCACAACGACACCGGGCTGTCCCGCAAGCACATCCTCGAGTCGATCGACGGCTCGCTGCAGCGGCTGCAGACGGACTACGTCGACCTGTACCAGGCGCACCGCTACGACCACGAGACCCCGCTCGAAGAGACGATGCAGGCCTTCGCGGACATCGTGCGCCAGGGCAAGGTCCTGTACGTCGGCGTCAGCGAGTGGACCGCGGACCAGCTGCGTGCGGGTGCTGCGCTCGCGAAGGACCTCGGCTTCCAGCTCATCTCGAACCAGCCGCAGTACTCGGCGCTGTGGCGGGTCATCGAGGACGAGGTCGTCCCCACCTCGAAGGAACTCGGCATCTCGCAGATCGTCTGGTCCCCGATCGCCCAGGGGGTGCTCACCGGCAAGTACAAGCCGGGTCAGCCGCTGCCCGAGGGCTCCCGCGCGACCGATGACAAGGGCGGCGCGGACATGATCAAGCGGTTCATGCGCGACGAGGTGCTGTCCTCGGTGCAGGAGCTGCAGCCGATTGCCGACGAGCTCAACCTGTCGATGGCGCAGCTCGCCGTCGCCTGGGTCCTGCAGAACGACAACGTCGCGAGCGCGATCATCGGGGCCTCGCGTCCGGAGCAGGTGCACGACAACGCGGGCGCTGCCGGCGTCACGATCCCCGCGGAGCTCATGTCGCGGATCGACGATGCCCTGGGCGCCGTGGTCGAGCGCGACCCCGCGAAGACGAACGACAGCAGCCCGAAGACCCGCGAGGCCTGACCGCAGAAGCCGACGTGCGGAGGCGACCCGCGCCTCCAGGCCGTCGGCGAACCGGCTCGAACGCGAGCCGCACAACCGGAGTCACCCCGAACTGCGCCGCTGCGTGGTTCGGGGTGACTTTGGTTGTGCGCTGCGACCGACGTCACACCGCTCAGACAACGGAAAAGGCCCCCTGCCGAAGCAGGGGGCCTTCACCGGTGGCTGGACACGGCATCGATCCGTGGACCTTTCGATTTTCAGTCGAACGCTCTACCAACTGAGCTATCCAGCCGTGGCGACCCTGACGGGACTTGAACCCGCGACCTCCGCCGTGACAGGGCGGCACGCTAACCAGCTGCGCTACAGGGCCATATTGAATTGCTGTGGTGTTGTTCAGTACTACTTGCTCGCTCACTCAAGGAGTGACCCCAACGGGATTCGAACCCGTGCTGCCGCCGTGAAAGGGCGGTGTCCTAGGCCACTAAACGATAGGGCCGCAAGCAGTGCATCGCGCTACCGATGGACAAGCATACGGATGCCCCCCGGGTTTCACAAATCCGACCCCGTCAACCGTGCATCCCCGGCGTGTCGCGGCGTCAGCGCACGGGTCTCCGATGCTGTCGGTGCGAGCATCGTCGGCGGCCGCACCCCTCGTCCGAGGGGCTGTCGAGCCTGCGACGCGTGTTGTTACTGTTGCACCTGTTAACAGTGTTACGTGCGTGAGCCTTGCCGCGCTGTTACGAAATCGAGATACATGTCGACCTCCACTCCCTTCTCCCTCCGCACCCGCAGCCGCCTGATCGCCGCCGCGGTCGCCGTCGCGCTCACGGCCGGCACGCTCGCGGCCCTTGCCCCGACGTCGTCCGCCAGCGCTGCGAGCTACCCCAGCTGGGACGAGGTGCAGCAGGCGAAGTCGTCGACCAGCGCCCAGCAGGCCAAGGTCAGCGAGATCAAGTCGCTCATCTCGTCGCTGAAGAGCGAGGCGGCTGCCAAGCAGAAGACAGCCCAGGCCGCGGGCGAGGCGTACCAGGCCGCGCAGAGCAAGTACGACGAGGCGACGCTCAAGCAGAAGTCGCTGCAGTCCCAGGCCGACGAGGCCGAGCAGACCGCCGCGCGGTCCGAAGCGCAGGCCGGTCAGCTCGCCGCGCAGCTCGGTCGGGCCAGCGCCAACGACGTGACGACCGACATCCTCACGCACCCCTCGGACTCCGGTGACCTGCTCTACGAGCTCGGTGCCATGTCGAAGCTCAGCGAGCAGGCCGACGGCATCTACTCGCAGGCCTCGCAGGACCGCGGCACCGCCCAGGCCCAGGCCGACAAGGCGGACACCGCAAAAGCAGCCCTGGGTGACCTCGCCGAGGCCGCACAGTCGAAGATGCAGCAGGCCCAGGGTGCCGCCGACGCCGCACAGACCGCGGTGGACGCCCAGAACGACAACCAGTCCCGGCTCGAGGCGCAGCTGACGGCCCTCACCACCAAGCAGCAGGGCGTCGAGGCGGACTACCGCAAGGGCGTCGCCGCCGAGAAGAAGCGGCAGGCACAGATCGCGGCTGCTGCCGCCAGGGCAGCCGCGAAGGCCGCAGCCACGAGCCAGGGCGGCACGGGCGGCGGCACCGCGAACGCGTCCGGCTGGGTCCGCCCCGCCGGCGGGTACCAGACCAGTCCCTACGGCTACCGCGTCGACCCCTACACGCACGTCAGCGCCCTGCACGCCGGTGTCGACCTGGCCCCGGCCTGCTACGCCCCGATCTACGCGGCACACGACGGCACCGTCACCTTCGCCGGCAACGGTGGCGGGTACGGCAACGAGGTCATCCTCGACAACGGCGGCGGCATCTCCACCGCGTACGGCCACGTCGTCGACGGCGGGATCATGGTCACCGCCGGCCAGCACGTCACCGCGGGGCAGCAGATCGCCAAGATCGGCTCGACCGGCTGGTCGACCGGGTGCCACCTCCACTTCGAGACCCGGGTCAACGGCGCTGCCGTCGACCCGGTCCCCTTCATGGCAGCGCGGGGGATCTCGGTATGAGCATCAGCGCCACCGGAACGAGTCCTTCCACGTCATGACCACCTCCGCTCGCTCGTTCTCCTGCGGGATCGCGACCATCGCCGTGCTCGGCATCGGCCTGTCGGTCGTCATCGCCGGACCGGCCCAGGCCGCGCCCTCGGGTCCGTCCTGGGACGACGTCAAGGCCGCCAAGTCCGACGCGGCCGACGCCCAGCAGACGGTCGACGAGCTGAGCGACCGGCTCGGCACGCTGCAGGACGCCGCCGACCAGGCCGGTGTCGCCGAGCAGCAGGCCGGGCAGGCGTACGCCCTGGCGGCCTCGCAGCAGCAGGAGGCCGAGGACACCCTCGCCGACCTGTCCGCGCAGTCGAAGCGTGCGAAGGACCGGGCGGACGACTCGGCCGGCCAGGTCGCCGGGCTCGTGGTCGAGCTGTCCCGCACGGGCGGCGGTGACCTGTCGACGACGATGCTCATGGACTCGTCGGACTCGAAGGACCTGCTCTACCGCGTCGGCACGATGTCGCACCTGTCCGAGCGCTCCGCGACCGTCCTGGCCGAGGCACGCGCCGACCAGAAGACCGTCGAGTCCCTGGCGGCCCAGCAGTCCGCCGCCGAGAAGGCCCTGAGCAAGGCGACCGCGGCGACGAAGACCACCTTCGCGACGGCCAACGACGTGGCCGCAGGCGCCCAGGCGCGGGTGCAGAAGGAACAGGACCAGCAGGCCGAGGTCCTGCGGCAGCTCGCGTACCTGAAGGGCACGAGCGTCGCGACGGAGACCGCGTACTGGAGCGCGCAGCAGGCGAAGGCCGCCGCGGCCGCCATCGCCAAGCAGACGGGCGACGCCGGCACCGGGAACGCCACCGGCGGGGGCACGAGCGGCAGCGACACCGGCAACACCGGCAGCACGGGCGGCACCGGCAGCACCGGTGGCGGGACCTCCACTCCGGCCGTCCCGAGCACGCCGTCCAAGCCGAGCACCCCGTCGAACCCCGGCACCCCCGCGAAACCGAGCACCCCGAGCAAGCCGAGCACTCCCAGCACGCCGAGCAAGCCGGCACCCGCCCCTGCTCCCGCGCCGGCTCCTGCCCCGGCACCCGCCCCCGCACCGGCCCCGAGCAGCCCCTCGAAGGCCGCCGGCGCGATCTCCTACGCCCGAGGGCAACTCGGCGAGGCGTACGTCCTCGGCGGCGCCGGCCCGAACACCTGGGACTGCTCCGGCCTCGTGATGATGGCCTACAACTCGCAGGGCATCGCGACCGGTGGGCACAACGTCGTCTGGCAGTACAACTACTTCAAGTCGATCGGTCGCCTCGTCCCGCTGTCCCAGCGCCAGCCCGGCGACATCCTGTTCTACTCGTCGAACGGCACCGCCTCGGGGGCGTACCACGACTCGATCGTGACGAGCTACGGCACCATGGTCGAGGCCGCGCGCCCCGGCGTCGGCGTCGTCGAGCGTGCCATCTGGCTGCCGAACCAGCTCATGCCCTACGTCGCCCGCCCGAGCGGTTCCCTGTAGCCCGCTCCCGGTCTGCCCGTTCTTTCCAAGAGCGGCTGCAGTACCAAGCGAGATCGGGCGTACCTGCACGGATCAACGCACCAGGTACGCCCGTTTCCACCAGGTACGCCCCCGGCATGCCCCGCGCGGCCCGCCCCGCGCAACAGCAGCCCACGCCGCACACAGAACGGCGCCCGCCCTCCGGAAGGAGAGCGGGCGCCGTTCGTCGTCAGGGGATCGTCAGTGCGAGCCGGGCACGTACGCGGCCTGACCGGCCTGCACGATGCGCTCGGCCTCGGCGGCGTCGCCCCAGCCCTCGGCCTTGACCCACTTGTTCGGCTCGAGGTCCTTGTAGCGCTCGAAGAAGTGCGCGATCTCGGCCTTCGTCTGCTCCGGCACGTCCGAGATGTCCTGGATGTGTGCCCAGCGCGGGTCCTTGGCGGGGACGACGAGGACCTTCTCGTCGTTGCCGGCCTCGTCGCTCATCTTGAAGACGCCGACGGGGCGGACCTTGACGCCGACGCCGGGGAACGTCGGGAACTCGAGCAGCAGCAGCGCGTCCACGGGGTCACCGTCGTCGGCCAGGGTCTTCTCGAAGAACCCGTAGTCGGTGGGGTAGACGAACGAGGTGAACAGCACGCGGTCGAGGTAGACGCGACCGGTCTCGTGGTCCACCTCGTACTTGTTGCGGCTGCCCTTGGGGATCTCGACGACGACGTCGTACGCGGCCATGTTGCGCTCCTGTGTCTGCTTCGGGGACTGTCGTGTGTTGCGAAAGCGCGGCTAACGTTACCGGGTGAACTCTCCGCGTCCCCGGCTCGACCCCGCCGTCGCCGAGACCCGCCTGGCGGTCCGCGACCTGCTCGCCGCAGCCGTCGACGACGGTGTGGTCGCCGCAGGCGACCTGGTCCTCGTCGCACTGAGCGGCGGACCGGACTCCCTCGCCCTGGCGGCGGCCACCGCGTTCGAAGCGGGCAAGCAGGGTCTGCGGGCCGGGGCAGTGGTCGTCGACCACGCGCTCCAGGCGGGCTCCGAGGCGGTCGCGAGCCGCGCCTCCCGGCAGGCATCCGAGCTGGGACTCGACCCGGTGACGGTCCGCAGGGTCACGGTCGGCTCCGACGGTGGCCCGGAAGGCGCCGCCCGGGAGGCCCGCCACGCGTCGATCGCCGAGGTCGCGGCCGCCACCGGGTCACCCCTCGTGCTGCTGGGCCACACCCTGGACGACCAGGCCGAGACGGTGCTGCTCGGCCTGCTGCGCGGCAGCGGGCCGGACAGCCTGTCCGGCATGCAGCCGCTCGCCCGACGCGACGGCGGCCCGGCGTACGGCCGGCCCCTCCTGTCGGTCCGGCGCCACGCGACCCGGCAGGCGTGCGCCGCAGCGGGGCTCGCGCCGTGGCACGACCCGCAGAACGACGACCCCGCGTACGCGCGGGTGCGGGTGCGGAACACCCTGCTGCCGGTGCTCGAACGGGCGCTCGGTGCCGGGGTGCCCGAGGCCCTGGCCCGCACGGCCGACCAGCTGCGCGAGGACTCCGCCGCCCTCGACCACTTCGCCGAGGAGATCGCCGAGGACATCGCCGAGCACTCCGAGGCGGGCATCTCGCTGTCGGTGCGGGCGCTCGGGGCGAACCCGCCGGCGCTCCGGCAGCGACTCGTGCGCCTGGCGGTGGAGAGCGAGTTCGGGGTGACGCTGTCGCGCGTGCAGACGCTCGAGGTCTGCCGGCTGGTCACGGACTGGAGCGGACAGGGCCCGATCGACCTGCCGGGCGTCCGTGCCACGCGGACCGGCGACCGCATCGAGTTCAGCGCCGGTTAGGCTGGCGTGGTGGAACTCTCCGACGTCCAGGCAGACCTGTCCGAAGTGCTCTTCACCCCCGAGCAGATCGACGAGAAGCTCGCCGAGCTCGCGGCGGTCGTCGACGCCGACTACGCGGGCCGCGACCCGCTGCTCGTCGGGGTGCTGAAGGGTGCCGTCATGGTGATGGCGGACTTCTCGCGCCACCTCAAGATGCAGGCGCGGATGGACTGGATGGCGGTGTCGTCGTACGGCTCCGGCACGAAGTCGTCCGGTGTGGTGCGGATCCTCAAGGACCTGGACACCGACCTGCACGGCCGCGACGTCCTGATCGTCGAGGACATCATCGACTCCGGTCTGACCCTGTCGTGGCTCAAGCAGAACCTGCAGTCCCGCGGTGCCGCGAGCGTCGAGATCGTCGCCCTCCTGCGCAAGCCCGAGGCCGCCAAGGTCGAGGTCGACGTGAAGTACGTGGGCTTCGACATCCCCGACGCCTTCGTGGTCGGGTACGGCCTGGACTACGACGAGCGCTACCGCAACCTGCGCGGTGTCGGCGTCCTCGCTCCGCACGTCTACTCCTGACGGGCGGCCCGCCGCGCTCGGGTCGCACTCGGCCGACTCTGGCCCGGGGGTGAGTTCGCCCGCAGAGGACACCCATTCTCGCCACAGAATCGCGGCCGTATGCTGACCTGCACGCAACTTCGGCAGAGAAAGGTGTCGGGCACTCGCGCCCGGATCACATGAACTTCAAGCGCATCTTCCGCGGCCCGTACCTCTACGTGCTGATCGCGCTGGCGGGCATCTTCATCGGCTGGAGCGTCATCAGCCAGGGCAGCACGCAACAGATCGACACCCAGAAGGGTCTCGAGCAGCTCTCCGATGACAAGGTCTCGTCCGCGACCATCAACTCCACCGAGCAGCGGGTCGACCTCGTCCTGAAGGACGGCGACAAGCAGGAGCAGTTCTACTACTCCACGCCCCGCGGCGAAGAAGTGGTGCAGGCGGTCAACGACTCCAACCTGCCGGACGGCTACAACGACACCGTGCAACAGGGCAACTGGTTCCTGTCGCTGCTCGGCATCCTGCTGCCGTTCCTGATCATCGGTGCCCTGTTCTGGTTCCTGCTCTCGAGCGCCCAGGGCGGCGGCTCGAAGGTCATGCAGTTCGGCAAGTCGAAGGCCAAGATCAACAACAAGGAGAACCCGCAGGTGTCGTTCGCCGACGTCGCGGGTGCCGACGAGGCGATCGAGGAACTGCACGAGATCAAGGAGTTCCTCAAGGAGCCCGCGAAGTTCCAGGCCGTCGGTGCGAAGATCCCGAAGGGCGTGCTGCTCTACGGCCCTCCCGGAACCGGCAAGACCCTGCTCGCCCGCGCCGTCGCGGGTGAAGCCGGCGTGCCGTTCTACTCGATCTCCGGTTCGGACTTCGTCGAGATGTTCGTCGGTGTCGGTGCGAGCCGTGTCCGTGACCTCTTCGAGCAGGCCAAGGCGAACTCGCCGGCCATCGTCTTCATCGACGAGATCGACGCCGTCGGTCGTCACCGTGGTGCCGGCATCGGCGGTGGCAACGACGAGCGCGAGCAGACGCTGAACCAGCTCCTCGTCGAGATGGACGGCTTCGACGGCAAGACGAACGTCATCCTCATCGCCGCGACGAACCGTCCCGACGTGCTCGACCCCGCGCTCCTGCGCCCCGGCCGCTTCGACCGCCAGATCGGCGTCGACGCTCCGGGTCTCGCCGGCCGCAAGCAGATCCTCGAGGTGCACGCGAAGGGCAAGCCGCTCGCCGCGAGCGTCGACCTCGAGCTGCTCGCCCGCAAGACGCCGGGCTTCACCGGTGCCGACCTGGCGAACGTCCTGAACGAGGCGGCCCTGCTGACCGCCCGTTCGAACGCGCAGCTCATCGACAACCGCGCCCTCGACGAGGCCGTCGACCGCGTGATGGCCGGCCCGCAGCGCCGGACCCGGATCATGTCCGACCAGGAACGCCTGATCACCGCGTACCACGAGGGTGGCCACGCCCTGGCGGCAGCGGCGATGCGGCACACCGACCCGGTCACGAAGATCACGATCCTGCCCCGCGGCCGTGCCCTCGGCTACACGATGGTGCTCCCGCTCGAGGACAAGTACTCGGTCACCCGCAACGAGCTCCTCGACCAGCTCACCTACGCCATGGGTGGTCGCGTCGCCGAGGAGATCGTGTTCCACGACCCGACCACCGGCGCCTCGAACGACATCGAGAAGGCCACCGGCACCGCCCGCAAGATGGTCACCGAGTACGGCATGAGCCAGGCCGTCGGGTCCGTCAAGCTCGGGTCCGGCTCGAGCGAGCCGTTCGTCGGCCGTGACATGAGCGGTGGCACCGGTCGCGACTACTCGGAGACCATCGCCCAGACGGTCGACGCCGAGACCCGCGCCCTGCTCGAAGCAGCGCACGACGAGGCCTACCAGGTGCTCAACGACAACCGCGACATCCTCGACCGCCTGGCCGGCGAGCTCCTCGAGAAGGAGACGCTCGACGCCCCGGAGCTCGTGGAGATCTTCAAGGACGTCCGCAAGCTGCCGGAGCGCCCCCAGTGGCTCTCCAGCGACAAGCGCCCGGTCAGCAACCTGCCCGCGATCGACGTGCCCGGCAAGGCCGCCTCGACCGCAGCGGACCCGTCGGACTCCGAGTCGACCTCGAAGACCCGTCGTCGCCCGTTCGGCAACCCGGGTATCGCCCCCGCGTAGGCCGGCATGACCGAGCTGCCGACGCGACGAGAGCGTCGACTCGCCGAGGTGAGTCGTGCCCGCGCCGCCGCCGCCGAACCGGCGACGGTCGCGATCGACCTCCGTGCACCCCAGCCGGTGCCGGAGGTCGTGACCGGCCGTCGCCGTGACCGCGGTGGCCCGGCCGAGGAACGCACCCGGGTGCTCGGCATCCTCAACGTCACCCCCGACTCGTTCAGCGACGGCGGGCTGCACCAGGCCTACGACGCCGCCGTGCAGCACGCACGTGACCTCGTCGCGGCCGGTGCGGACGTCATCGACGTCGGCGGGGAGTCCACCCGCCCCGGTTCCGAACGCGTGCCCGTGCCGGTCGAGCAGGAACGTGTGCTGCCGGTCGTGCAGCAGCTCGTGGCCGAAGGGATCCCGGTCAGCGTCGACACCATGAACGCCGCGACGGCCGAACGTGCCGTCGACCTCGGTGCCGCCATCGTCAACGACGTCTCGGGCGGGCTCGCCGACCCGGACATGGCCCGGGTCGTGGCGTCGACGGGGGTCGGCTTCGTCGTCATGCACTGGCGCGGCCACAGCGACCGGATGTACCGCAACGCCGAGTACACCCACGCGGTCGAAGAGGTCCGGCGCGAGGTCGAACTCCGGGTCGCCGAACTCATCGTGCTCGGTGTCCGGCAGGAGCAGGTCGTGATCGACCCGGGCCTCGGCTTCGCCAAGCACGGCGTGCAGAACTGGGAGATCCTGGCCGGCTACGAGCGCTTCGCCTCGATCGGTCTGCCGGTGCTCGTCGCCGCCTCACGCAAGCGGTTCCTCGACGGTGTCGGGAGCCCCGAGGGCGCTCCACCCAGGGAGCGCGACCTCGCCACCGCCGCCATCAGCCTGCTCGCCGCCGAACGCGGCGCGTGGGGTGTGCGCGTGCACGACCCGGCACCGACCCGTGCCGTGCTCGACGTCTGGGACGCCTGGAGGGCAGCTCGATCGTGAACGACACCATCCGACTCACCGGGGTCCGCGCCCGCGGACACCACGGCGTCTTCGACCACGAGCGCGAGGACGGCCAGGACTTCGTCGTCGACGTCGCCGTGGAGCTCGACGCCCGTGCCGCCTCGGGCAGCGACGACCTCGACGCCACCGTGCACTACGGCGTCCTCGCCGAGCAGGTCGTGGCCGAGATCGAACGCGACCCGGTCGACCTGATCGAGACGCTGGCCGAACGCATCGCCGCGGCCGTGCTCACCCACCGTGCCGCCTTGGCGACGGAGGTCACGGTGCACAAGCCGCAGGCCCCGATCACCGTGCCGTTCACCGACGTCTCGATCACCATCCGGCGCACCCGCGGCGCCACGGTGCCGGACGAGGAAGAAGAATGACCCACCGGGTCGTCGTCGCCCTCGGAGCGAACCTCGGCGACCGGGGGAGCACGCTCCGCGCCGCCGCCACCGCGATCGCCGCCCTGCCCGGGGTCGAGCCCGTGGCCTCGAGCCGCGAGGTCGAGTCGGTCGCCGTGACCCTCGACGGCCTCGACACGTCGAAGCCCCGCTACCGGAACGCCGTCGTGGTCGTCGACACCGACCTCGAGCCGCAGGCCTTCCTCGACGCCCTGCACGGCATCGAGGACGCCCACGGCCGCACGCGCGAGGTCCGGTGGGGCGACCGCACCCTGGACCTCGACATCGTCGCGGTGGACGACCTGCGGATCGCCACGGACACCCTGGTCGTGCCGCACCCCCGGGCAGCGGAGCGCGCGTTCGTGCTCGCCCCGTGGCTCGACGCCGACCCCGAGGCCGTCCTGCCCGGTGCCGGACCGGTGGCCGACCTGCTCACCGCCGTGGGGGACGACACCGAGCGCGTCGACGAGCCGCGCCTGTTCGCGGAGCCGGCACGGGCCTCCCGGCCGGCGGGGAGCGCGACCAGCGCATGAAGCCCACCCGTGCCTCCACGCTGATCAGCATCGCCGTCGTGACGGTGGTCGCTGGTTTCGCGGTCGACGCCGTCCTGGCGTCGCGCCAGCTACCGACGTTCCTGTTCTCGATCCCGCTCGGCATCACGCTCGCCTTCATCGGCGTCGCCGTCGTGCTCATGGCGCGCCCGGTGCGCCGGCACGCGCGCGACGGCGCCGGACGCCAGCGGCCGGTCGACCCGCTCTACGCGACGCGGGTCGTCGTGCTCGCGAAGGCGTCCAGCATCTGCGGCACGCTGCTCGGCGGGTTCGCCCTCGGCCTCGTGCTGTACCTGCTGACCCGTTCCGCGACGCCTTCGCTAGGCTCGACCCTGCCGAACGTGATCGCCGTCGGGGGCGGGATCGTCCTGACGGTCTGCGCACTCGTGGCGGAGCGCATGTGCATCGCACCTCCGGGTGACGACGACGACCGTGACGATCCCCGCAACGGTTCGACGACGGTGAACTGACCGAGCAACCCCAGGAGGCCCGCGATGCCGCGTGAACGACTCGACGAGCCCGGCCTCGGCCTCGGGGGGATCGCCTGGCAGCGGGTGTCCGCGAAGCTCGTGTGGACCGAACTCATCACCACGCTCGTGATCGGTGTCGTGCTCACCGCCGGATGCGTGCTCATCGGGATCGTCACCGACGGCTTCGGTTCCAGGGCCGGCACCGTGTGGCTCACCATCGGCATCGTCGTCGCGGTCACCACGGCGATCACCGCTGCGCTCACGCCCCGACGGGTCCGTGCCATCGGCTACGCGCTCCGCGACGACGACCTGGTCGTGCGCCGTGGCCTCATGTGGCAGCGGTTCACGGCGGTCCCGTACGGCCGGATGCAGCTCGTCGACGTCGCCCGGGGCCCGCTCGACCGGGTGCTCGGCATGAGCGAGCTGAAGTTCGTCACCGCCGCGGCCGCGACGAACGTCCGCATCCCGGGTGTCCCGGCAGCGGACGCCGACGAGCTGCGCGACCGCCTCGTCGAGCTCGCCGAGTCCCGTCGCGCCGGTCTGTAGGGGTCGTCCGTGACCTTCCGACCGGGCACCCCGCCACCCGCTCCGCCCGCGCCGCCCACCCGGGGCAACGCGGCCGCCGCGGCACCCCTGACCGACGGCGAGTGGCACCGCCTGCACCCGCTCACCCCGCTGCTCAAGGGCGGGATCTTCCTCATCGTCATCCTCGGCTACGTGCTCAACAGCCTGCGCGACCAGCTCGTCGAGTTCTTCATCCCGGGCGAGCAGCAGGAGGACGGTGACCCGGTCCGGTACGTGTACGAGCACGGCGTCGTCGGCTGGGTCCTGCTCGGCATCGTGGTGCTGCTCGTGGTGCTGATCGGCTTGTTCTACCTGTCCTGGCGCATGCACGAGTTCCGCGTCACCGGCGAGATCGTCGAGGTGCGCTCGGGCGTGCTGTTCCGGAACCACCGCAAGGCCCGGCTCGACCGGATCCAGGGCATCAACATCCAGCGGCCGCTCGTGCCCCGGGTGTTCGGCACCGCCAAGCTCGAGATCGCGCAGGCCGGCAACGACGCCAACGTGCAGCTCGCCTACCTCGGGGCCCGCGCCGCCGACGACCTGCGGCAGCGGATCCTGGTGCTCGCGTCCGGCGCGAAGGACGACGACGGCCACGGTGGCCCGTCGCGGCAGTCGCACGGAGCACTGCAGGACCGCGTCGACGAGATGTTCTCGCCCGAGCTCGACCCGGCAGCCGTGCACGCGACCCGCATCGTCAAGGTGCGCCCCGGTCGGCTCATCGCGTCGATGCTGCTGTCCGGCACGACGCTGTTCCTGCTGCTCGTCATCGCCGGCATGATCGTCAGCGTCGCCCTCACCGGCGAGTTCGCGGTGCTGTTCGGGCTGTTCCCCGCCGTGCTCGGTGCCGGTGGCTACTACGTCCGCAAGTTCTCCCGTTCGCTGCAGTACACGATCGCCGAGACCCGCGACGGCATCCGGATCGGCTTCGGGCTGGTCTCGACGTCGAACGAGACGCTGCCGCCCGGCCGCATCCACGCCGTCAGCGTCGCACAGCCGCTGCTGTGGCGTCCGTTCGGCTGGTGGGACATCCGCATCAACCGTGCGACGAGCGCCGGCAACGGAGCGTCGAGCAACCAGCAGGTGTCCTCGATCGTGCTGCCCGTGGGCACCACGGCGGACGTCCGCGAGGTCCTCGACATCATCCTGCCCGGGCTCGTCGGCACCGTCGTCGCCGGCCCCGAGGCGTCGCAGGAAGCCCTGCGAGAAGGGGCTGCCGAAGCCGTGGACGTCGTCGACGACAGCCTCACCACCTCGGGCGATCGCGGCGGCTTCGTGCACTCCCCACGACGCGGCGCCTGGCTCCGTCCGTTCGCGTTCCGGCGCAACGGCTACCGGTTCGTGCAGGGCGCGGTGCTGCTACGGCTCGGCGCCGTGTGGCGGTCGCTCGTCATCGTGCCGCTGCCCCGGGTGCAGAGCGTCAAGGTCGAGCAGGGTCCCCTCGAGCGTGCCCTGCGGCTCGCAGCCGTCCACGTCCACACCGTGGCCGGTCCGGTCTCGGCCCGCGTCGGTGCGCTCGACGCGCGTGACGCGCAGCGCCTGTGGTCGGAGACGACGCAGCGTGCCGTCGAGGCGGCCGCGGTCGACACGACGCACCGCTGGCGCGAACGGGAGGCCCGTCCCGCGGCCGCCAGGCACGCTGCGGCCGACACCGTGCCCGGGTCCGGAGCCCCGGCCGGACCGACGGCGGACCACCGGCCCGGTGCCGTCCCCGCCGGCTGGGGCGACGTCCCCCCGACCGGAGCCGCACGATGAGGGCCGGGCGCCTCGGGGTCGGCATCGTCGGCGCCGGACGGGTCGGACCCGTCCTCGGAGCGGCCCTGGCGAACGCGGAGCACGCCGTCGTCGGGGTGACCGCCGTGTCCGACGAGAGCCGTGACCGCGCCGAGGCCATGCTGCCGGGCGCCCCGGTGCTCGCGACGCCGGACCTGGTCGAGCGGAGCGAACTCGTGCTGCTCGCGGTGCCGGACGACCAGCTCGCCTCGCTCGTGCAGGGGCTGGCGGACGCCGGGATCTGGCAGCCGGGGCAGCTCGTCGTGCACACCAGTCCGGACCACGGCGTCGGCATCCTCGCCCCGGCGATGGCAGCCGGTGCGATCCCGTTGGCGATCCACCCCGCGATGGCCTTCACGGGCACGAGCGTCGACCTGTCCCGGCTGCGCGACGCGTACTGCGCGGTGACCGCCCCGGCGCCCGTCCTGCCGATCGCGCAGGCGCTGGTGGTCGAGATGGGGGCCGAACCGTTCGTCGTGGCCGAGGGCGACCGGCCCGCGTACGCCGATGCGGTGCGGGCCGCCGTGAGCTTCTCGACCGCGATCGTCGACCAGTCGGCGGGCACCCTGTCCGGCATCGGCGTCGAACACCCGGGTCGTGTCCTCGGTGCGCTCGTCCGCTCCGCCGTCGACAACGCGCTGACCGCCGCCGACGGGCAGTCGACGCTCTAGCGGTTCGGGGGCGGGACCGCGGCGCGGGGCGGAGATCGGGGCCGGGCGGAAGTCGGGGCCGGGCGCTCGGGTGGTCACGACTCCCCGCTCAGTTCCGCCGAGTGATCACGACCTGTCGGTTGCGCGTGCTCGAGCTGACAGATCGTGACCGGTCGGCGTGGTGCGGGCGGGGTGTTGTGACCGCGGTCTCGGCTCCTGTTTCGGCGAGCTCGGCGACTCCGGGTGGTCACGACTCCCCGCTCAGTTCGCCCGAGTGGTCACGACCTGTCGGTTGCGCGTGCTCGAGCTGACAGATCGTGACCGGTCGGCGTGGTGCGGGCGGGGAGTTGTGACCGCGGTCTCGGCTCCGGCAGCCTGGCAGCCCCGCCGCCCGGCAGCCCGTGGTGGTCGGGACCCACCGCTCAGTTCTGCCGAGGGGGCGAGAACTGTCGGCCGGGCGGGCACGGATCGGGGGCGGGACCGCGGCGCGGGTAGCATTTCCCCCGACCCCCACGACCATCGGAGCCGCACCCGCATGACCGACGAGACCGTCACCCCCGACACCGCGATCGCCGACGCCGCCGCACTGGCCGAGCAGGAGACCAGCGAGCAGCGACAGGTCCGGCTCGACAAGCGGGCGAAGCTGCTGGAGTCGGGCATCGAGGCGTACCCCGCCGAGCTCCCCATCACCACGACGATCCCGGCCGTGCGCGAGCAGTACGCGCACCTGGAGATCGGCGAGGAGACCCAGGACGTCGTGGGCATCGCGGGTCGTGTGGTGTTCTCGCGCAACACCGGCAAGCTCTGCTTCGCGTCCCTGCAGTCGGGCGACGGCTCGCGCATCCAGGCGATGGTCTCCCTGGCCGAGGTGGGCGACGAGTCCCTCGCCCGCTGGAAGGAGTTCGTCGACCTGGGCGATCACGTGTTCGTGCACGGCCGCGTGATCTCCTCGCGCCGCGGCGAGCTGTCGATCATGGTCGACGACTGGGCGATCGCGGCGAAGGCGATCCTGCCGCTGCCGAACCTGCACAACGAGCTCAACGAGGAGACGCGCGTCCGCCAGCGCTACCTCGACCTCATCGTCCGCGACGAGGCCCGCGCCACCGTGCGTGCTCGCGCTGCCGTGATGGCCTCGCTCCGCCAGACCTTCACCGCGCACGAGTACCTCGAGGTCGAGACCCCGATGCTCCAGACCCAGCACGGCGGCGCCTCGGCCCGACCGTTCGTGACGCACTCGAACGCCTTCGACACCGAGCTGTTCCTGCGCATCGCACCCGAGCTGTTCCTGAAGCGCGCCGTCGTCGGTGGCATCGACCGGGTGTTCGAGATCAACCGGAACTTCCGGAACGAGGGCGCCGACTCGTCGCACTCTCCCGAGTTCGCGATGGTCGAGGCGTACCAGGCGTACGGCAACTACGAGCAGATGGCCGACCTGACGCAGGAGCTCGTGCAGAACGCGACCCGCGCGGTCACCGGTGGCGCGCTCGAGGTGACCCTGCCCGACGGCAGCACCTACGACCTGGGTGGCGAGTGGCCCCGCATCGACATGTACGGCTCGCTGTCCGAGGCCGCGGGGCGCGAGATCACCCCGGAGACCCCCCTGTCCGAGCTGCAGGCGCTCGCCGAGGCCGAGGGCGTCGAAGTCGCCCACGCCACGCACGGCAAGTACGTCGAGGAGCTCTGGGAGCACTTCGTCATCGACTCGCTCGACCGCCCGACCTTCGTGATGAACTTCCCGGTCGACACCTCGCCGCTCACCCGGCAGCACCGAACCCGTCCGGGCGTCGTCGAGAAGTGGGACCTGTACGTCCGCGGCTTCGAGCTCGGCACGGCGTACTCCGAGCTCGTCGACCCGGTCGTGCAGCGGGAGCGGTTCGTCGAGCAGGCGAAGCTCGCGGCCGGCGGTGACCTCGAGGCGATGCGTGTCGACGAGGACTTCCTGCGGGCCCTGGAGCACGCGATGCCCCCGTCGGGCGGCATGGGCATGGGGATCGACCGCCTGCTCATGGCCATCACGGGCCTGGGCATCCGCGAGACGATCCTGTTCCCGCTGGTCAAATAGCTCCCGGTCCACCGGGGTACGATGCTCGGGTGCCTGAAGGAGTCGTAAGCGGGATCGTCTTCGCCCTGACGCCGACCATCGTCGTCGGCCTGATCTTCTGGTTCGTGATGCGCGCGATCATGCGTGCCGACCGGACCGAGCGTGCCGCGTACGCCAAGGTCGAGGCCGAAGAGCGCGCCCGCTTCGAGCGTGAGCACGGTCGCCCCGCACCGGCTCCGACGTCAGCCGAGTAGTCGCAGCCGCAGCACCCTGCACCGCGCGCTGTCCGGCGCGAACGTCCTTGCGCTGACTTCACCCGGCGTTCACCGCGCGGTGTGACGCTGTCGCGCATGCCGACCTTCCCGGAACCCGTCGAGGACCTCGACGACCTCGACGTGGAGGACGCCTTCGGGCACCCGGTGTCCGGCACGTCCGGCCTGCCCGACGGTGCCGATCGAACCGACCGCGGAGCCGACGGCGGACCCCTCGACGACGAGGGCGACGTCGACGACCTCGACGTCTGAGCGCCGACGGACCGTCACGCACCGTTCACCTCGCCGACGCGTGCCGGGGTGAGCATCGTCCGCATGGCAACCACCGCACATCCATTCACGGGCCGCAGCCTCGTCGGTGACATCGAGAGCGAGTACGACGAGTTCGACCGAGACGCAGACCTCGAGGTCTCCAAGCGCCGGGACGGGTGGCTCGAACCCTCCTGGTGACCCCCACCCATTCGGTATTCGGGGTACGACGACCAGATCGCACTGATCCGGTCGGACGTACCCCTTTTGCATGTCCGGAGTACGCAGTCGCCTGGGGTACACGATCGGAAACGCTGGCGAAACACGCCTGCAACGCCGGAAACACGGCGTTATCCGCTTGATCCAGGGCCGATTGGGGGACCAGACTGGCGGTGGGCTGTACCCCGCGGGGGACGCTTTCGATGACGAAGCACGGAGAACCCTGAGAATCGCTCCGAACGATTTGTGGGGTACACCTCCGGGCCGCTTTACTCATCAGCACCCCCCGGCAACGCCCCACGAAGCCATCACCGTCGAACGCAGGGAGAAACACCATGACGATCGCAACGGCTGCACCCAGCACCACCCGCCGCACCGCCACCAAGAAGGCATCGGCATCGAAGACCGCGACCGCCGAGTCCGCCACCACCTCCCTCGACACCGAGGTCGAGGCCGACGAGCAGCTCGCCGGTGTCCGCGGTGCCTCGGTCGACCAGGTCGGCGACTACCTCCGTCACATCGGCCGTCTCTCGCTCCTCACCGCCGAGGAAGAAGCGCAGATCGCACGCCGCATCGAGGTCGGGCTCTTCGCCGAAGAGAAGCTCGCCACCGAGAAGGGTCTCGCGAAGACCCTGCAGCGTGAACTCCGCTGGCTCGTCCGTGACGGTGAGCGCGCCAAGGAGCGCATGATCACCTCGAACCTCCGCCTCGTCGTGAGCATCGCCAAGCGGTACTCGCAGCGTGGCCTGCCCTTCATGGACGTCATCCAGGAAGGCAACCTCGGCCTGGTCCGTGCGGTCGAGAAGTTCGACTTCACGCAGGGCTACAAGTTCTCGACCTACGCCACCTGGTGGATCCGCCAGGCCATCTCGCGTGGTCTCGCCGACAAGGCACGCACGATCCGCATCCCGGTGCACACCGTCGAGCTCATCAACAAGATCTCGCGCACCGAGCGTGACCTGACCGTCGACCTCGGCCGTGCGCCGATGCCGGAGGAGGTCGCCGCCGAGCTGAGCATGAGCGTCGAGGAACTCGTCGACCTCAAGGGCCGCTCGCACGAGCCGGTCTCGATCCACACCGTGGTCGGCGACTCCGACGACAGCGAGCTCGGTGACTTCATCGAGGACGAGGACGCCGCGAGCCCGAACGAGCTCACCGAGACGACGCTGCTGCACCGCGACATCCGCTCCATCGTCGCCGAGCTGCCCAGCGACGAGGCGAACGTCATCCGCATGCGCTACGGCCTGGACGACGACAAGCCGATGACCCTCGACGAGATCTCGAAGATCGTCCACACGACCCGTCAGGCCGTCAGCCGGGTGGAGTCGCGCGCGAAGCTGCGTCTGTTCGCCAAGGCGGTCTCGCAGGACATGCAGCTGTACCTGACCGACTAGGTCAGTGGACTTCGGCCGGCGCGTTCACCCGTGCCGGCGCGGGGAAACCGGGTCGTTCTGTGGGAAGACGATCCGGTGGGGTGATGGGACGGCCCGCTCGAGCACTGCTCGAGCGGGCCATTCACGTCCCCGGGGCCAGGACCGGGGTCCGGACCGGGGCCAGGGCCGGCGCCGACGCGGCGTCAGTCGTCGATCTCGCGCCGGAGCTTCTGCCGCAGGTCGCTCGGGATGAGCTCGACCAGCTGGTCGGGCCGCACCGGCAGGTCGAGCAGGCTGAGCTTCACGCGCCCGGTCCGCCCGTGCCGCTCGGCGTCCAGGCGCACCACGCTGCCGGCGTCCTTGCGGAGCCGCATGTCGATCTGCGCCCCGGTGGCGACCTCGCCGACCACGAGCCCGTCGACCTCGAGCGCTGCGCTCCTGGTGCCCTCGGCGATGTCGAACCGGTAGCGCTCCCGCGCGGCGAGCACCACGGAGCGGTCGATCCCGGCCATCGGCGCGACCGGCGTCACCACGGAGCCGGACAGCGCGGGGGAGAGCACCGGCCCACCGGCGGCGTAGTTGTACGCGGTGGAGCCGGCCGGGGTCGCGGCCACGATGGCGTCGGCCCGGTAGTACCCGTACCCGAGGCCCCCGACGCTGAGGTCGGCCGACACCTGCCCGGCACCGGGCCGTCGCACGATGGTCAGGTCGTTGAAGGCCAGGTAGTCGGTGCGGGCGCCGCCCCAGGACAACCGGGCCTCGAGCGCGTGGTGCGGCTCGAGCTGGTACTCGCCGGCGGACAGCCGTTCCAGCGCGCTCTCGAGCTCGGGCGGCTCGATCTCGACCAGGAACCCGACGTTGCCGTAGTTCACGCCGAGGACGGGCACCGGGCGCTTCGCCACGAGCCGCATCGCGCCGAGCATGGTGCCGTCGCCGCCGAGGGCCACGACCAGGTCGACGCGGTCGGTGAAGTCGTCGTCGTCGACCACGTCGACCCCGCCGCCGATGCGCTGGGCGTCCGCGCGCCGGGCGAGCAGCTCGCCCTGGCCGGACGCGTTCCAGCGCTGCAGGGTCGTCACGGACTCCTGCACGTTCTTGGTCGGGTGGACGACGAGGCCGACGACGGGCTGCTCCATGAGCGGATCGTACCGAGCGGACCTCCGATGCGGGCTGGTCGTTCGCAGAGGTATGCGATATTCTGAATACATGCAGACCGCTCAACTCTCCGTCGCCCTCCCTTCCGTCCGGCACGGCCGCGAGATCGTGCTGCTCGCCGACCTCGAATCCCACGAGTCCGGTTTCGGCTTCGTCGACGCCGAACACCTGCTGCTGGCAGCCGTCACGCTCTGCGCCGGCATGCCCCGCTTCCGGCCCGTCCTCGACGCCCACCGGATCACCCCGGACACCGTCCACTCCGGCATCCGCGCCTTCGTCGGCGCACACAGCACCTGCCCCGGCGAACACGACCGCGTCGCGTGCACGCCGGCTGCGATGCGCGTGCTCGCCCGGGCCGCGACGATCGCCGGCCGTTCGGAGCGCATCCGACCGCCGCACGTCGTCCTCGCCGTGCTCGACTCGGTCGACGATCCGCTCGCCGGATCCGGGCACGACGTCCTCGACGCCCTCGGCGTCGACGCCCGCCGCTTCCGACGTGACCTGCGTCGCGCGGTGCGGCGCTCCTGACCCAGCGCGACCGACAAGCGGACCGGAGGCCCGTGGCGATCCCGCCACGGCCCTCCAGTCCGTCTCGTCGTTCGCTCACTGCGCACAAGACGCACCCTGGTCACGCCCACGGCGAACAGGGGCAGCCCCCGGGGGGAGCGCTGGTTACTCTCGAAGTACTTGGCCGGACTCACACGAGACCGGCACAGCGTCGGCTCCGCTCATCAGGGGCCAAGGGAGAGCACATGTTCGAGAGATTCACCGACCGGGCCCGTCGTGTTGTCGTCCTCGCTCAAGAAGAAGCGAAGATGCTCAACCACAACTACATCGGCACCGAGCACATCCTCCTCGGCCTCATCCACGAGGGCGAGGGCGTCGCCGCCAAGGCGCTGGAGTCGCTGGGCATCTCGCTCGACGCCGTGCGCGAGCAGGTCCAGGACATCATCGGGCAGGGCCAGCAGCAGCCGACCGGGCACATCCCGTTCACGCCGCGCGCCAAGAAGGTGCTCGAGCTGTCCCTGCGCGAGGCGCTGCAGCTCGGCCACAACTACATCGGCACGGAGCACATCCTGCTCGGCCTGATCCGCGAGGGCGAGGGTGTCGCAGCCCAGGTCCTCGTGAAGCTCGGCGCCGACCTGAACCGGGTGCGCCAGCAGGTCATCCAGCTCCTGTCCGGCTACCAGGGCAAGGAAGCGGTCGCCGTCGGCGGCGAGCAGCAGCAGAACGCGCAGCAGGGTTCGCAGGTCCTCGACCAGTTCGGTCGGAACCTCACCCAGGCCGCGCGTGACGGCAAGCTCGACCCCGTCATCGGGCGCGAGAAGGAGATGGAGCGGGTCATGCAGATCCTCTCCCGCCGCTCCAAGAACAACCCCGTCCTGATCGGTGAGCCCGGCGTCGGCAAGACCGCCGTGGTCGAGGGCCTCGCCCAGGCGATCGTCAAGGGCGACGTGCCCGAGACGCTGAAGGACAAGCAGCTCTACTCGCTCGACCTCGGGTCGCTCATCGCCGGGTCCCGTTACCGCGGTGACTTCGAGGAGCGCCTGAAGAAGGTCACGAAGGAGATCCGCACCCGCGGCGACATCATCGTCTTCATCGACGAGATCCACACGCTCGTCGGTGCCGGTGCAGCCGAGGGTGCGATCGACGCGGCCTCGATCCTCAAGCCGCTCCTCGCCCGCGGTGAGCTCCAGACCATCGGTGCCACCACGCTCGACGAGTACCGCAAGCACTTCGAGAAGGACGCCGCACTCGAGCGTCGCTTCCAGCCGGTGCAGGTCAACGAGCCGTCGCTGCCCCACGCGATCAACATCCTCAAGGGTCTTCGCGACAAGTACGAGGCGTTCCACAAGGTGTCCATCACCGACGGTGCGATCGTCGCCGCGGCGAACCTGGCGGACCGCTACGTGCAGGACCGCTTCCTGCCGGACAAGGCCATCGACCTGATCGACGAGGCCGGCGCTCGCCTGCGTCTGTCGATCCTGTCGGCGCCGCCGGAGCTCCGCGAGTTCGACGAGAAGATCTCGACGGTCCGCGGGTCGAAGGAAGCCGCCATCGAGGAGCAGGACTTCGAGAAGGCCGCGAGCCTGCGTGACGAGGAGAAGAAGCTCCTCGGCGAGCGTCTCCGCCTCGAGAAGCAGTGGCGTGCGGGTGACGTCGCCGCGTCCGGCACCGTCGACGAGGGCATCATCGCCGAGGTCCTGGCCCAGGCCACGGGCATCCCGGTGTTCAAGCTCACCGAAGAGGAGACCTCGCGTCTCGTCTTCATGGAGAAGGCACTGCACGAGCGCGTCATCGGTCAGGAAGAGGCCATCTCGGCCCTGTCCAAGACCATCCGCCGTACCCGTGCCGGCCTGAAGGACCCGAACCGTCCCTCCGGCTCGTTCATCTTCGCCGGCCCCACGGGCGTCGGGAAGACCGAGCTCGCCAAGGCCCTCGCCGAGTTCCTGTTCGACGACGAGGGTGCGCTGATCTCCCTCGACATGTCGGAGTTCGGTGAGAAGCACACCGTGTCCCGCCTGTTCGGTGCCCCTCCCGGGTTCGTCGGGTTCGAGGAGGGCGGCCAGCTCACCGAGAAGGTGCGCCGCAAGCCGTTCTCGGTGGTCCTGTTCGACGAGATCGAGAAGGCCCACCCGGACATCTTCAACTCGCTGCTGCAGGTGCTCGAGGAAGGCCGTCTCACCGACGGTCAGGGCCGCGTGGTCGACTTCAAGAACACCGTCATCATCATGACCACGAACCTCGGTTCGCAGGGCATCGCCGGTGGCCCGGTGGGCTTCCAGGTCGAGGGTGACTCGGCCGTCGGCTACGACCGCATGCGCGGCAAGGTCAACGAGGAGCTCAAGAAGCACTTCAAGCCCGAGTTCCTGAACCGTGTCGACGACACGATCGTGTTCCCGCAGCTGTCGCAGCCCGAGCTGCTGCAGATCGTGGACCTGTTCGTGAAGCGCCTGGCCGACCGCCTGCTCGACCGCGACATGACCGTCGAGCTCACGCTGCCGGCCAAGGAGCAGCTCATCAAGGTCGGGTTCGACCCGTCCCTCGGTGCTCGTCCCCTGCGTCGCGCGATGCAGCACGAGGTCGAGGACCAGCTGTCCGAGCACATCCTGCAGGGTGAGCTCAACGCCGGCGACCACGTGAAGGTCGACTTCGTCGACGGTGCGTTCCACTTCGAGACCGGGCGTCAGCCGGGCCGCGAAGAGGTCCTCGCCGGTGCAGCCGCGGTCGAGGCCGCGACCGACACGCCCCAGGGCGAGATCGAGTCCTAGGACCTGACACCCCACGGACAGGAGGCTCGGTGCCAGCTGGCACCGGGCCTCCTGTCCGTTCTCGGGTCGCGTTCAGATCCCGCATCGCCGATCTGCGCGTCCTTCCGGCCACGGACCCCCGTCCGGGGGTACTGTGATGACAACGCGCGAGACGTTCCCCCCAACTCCTCGCGCGTCGCGCTCGATCGGTTCCCCCCAACGGATCGAGACGCAGCCGGCCCCGGTCTGTCCGCAGACCGGGGCCGTTGCACGTCCGGGGGGTGGTGCCTATTCGTGCGGACGGGTGTCCGCGGCGTCAGGCGGCGTCGGGCAGCTGTGCGGCGAAGTCGCGGACGGCGCGCTCCCAGCGCTCCGGGTCCTCGTTCCACTCGAGCGTGTGCGGCGCCGTGCGGAACGCGACCGTGGTGGCGCCCTGCCGCGCGGCGACGGCGGCGACGTCGTCGGCCGCGACCAGGGCGTCGGCCTCGGAGTGGATCAGCAGCGTCGGCGTCGACGAGTCCTGCCACGTGGTGGTCGTCACGGGAGTCGGGGCCCCGGCGAGGCGTGACAGCACGTTCGTGGTCGCGATGCGTGCGGCGACGGTGCCGACGAACGCGGGCAGGTGCGCGCCGCGGACGGCCCCGCGGAGTGCTGAGGCGACGTCGAGCAGGGGTGAGACCGCCACGATGCCGTCGACGTCGACACGTGCGGCTGCGACGGAGCAGGCGAGTGCGCCGGCGGACCAGCCCTGCAGCACGACGCGCTGAGCACCACGGGCCCGGGCGGCGCGGACGGCGGCGACGATGCGGTCCGCTGCGCCGGCGTCGAGGGAGCGGAGCGGCAGGTCGGTGGTGTCGACGACCTCGGACGAGGCGCCGAGCGCACGCCAGACCCCGACACCGCGCAGGACCTGGCGCGGGCCGAGGGACTGCCCGTGCACGTGGACCACGTGGGTCGTGGCGGCCTCGGGCTCGGTGCCGGGGACGTCGTCCGGTCCGTCGTACCGCAGGGCGTCCCAGCCCCACGCACCGGTCGCCACGGGGGCGGTGACGCTGCGGCGCACGGTGTCGCCGTCGCTGCCGGTCCCGGTCTCCGTGCTCGCGGTGGTGATCGCGCCGACCTGCACCCGGGTGTCGTCGCGCTGCAGGTCGTAGGTGCCCGGCAGGCGGGTGTCGCGGGTGGCGGTCAGCTCGACCTCGGTGTCCGTGGCGCTGCGGACCGTGGCGGTCGCCGTGTACGGCGTCGGGAACAGCAGCCGCCGTGCGACGAAGGCGCCGAGTCCGAGCGTGCCGACCGCTCCTGCCGCGGTGCCGAGTGCCGTGATGCGTGCGCCGGTCATGTGATCTCCCTGAGTCGTGCCGTGGTGAGCGTCGCAGCGGCCGGAACGTCCTGCCCGGCCTCGCGCGCGCGGTCTTCGATCTCGACGGACAGTCGGTGCTGCCGACTCCGCCACTGGCGACGCTGCCACACGATCGTGAAGTAGAGCCCGGTGTTGCCCGATGCCGTCTCGAGCCGCCGGAGTTCCGGTTCGAGCACGTGGAACCGGCGTCGGGCGGCCCGCCAGTCGCGGAACTCCCGTGCGGCGTCGGGCAGGACGCCACCGGCCGCGCCGATCGCGAGCAGGACCATCGAGCCGAGGAACACCGGGGTGTAGAGCTTCGACAGGACCCCGACCGCACTGTCCGCGCCGGCGACGTGCACGGCGTCGAGGGCGATCGCGATGCCGGCGAGCAGCACGAGGCCGGCGGCACCGACGACGAAGAGCCAGTACAGGCGGCCGAGCCCGTCGCCGCTCCGGAATCCGCGCAGCACGGCGACGGCCGACCGGGCGATCACGATGGCGATGTAGGTCATCTCGACCGCCGAGTAGAGCGCGGTCGGTAGCTGGTCGCCGTAGGCCACCATGAACTGCGCCGTGGGCGTCGGTGCGTCGATGAAGCTGAACAGCACGACCAGGGCGACGAGCACGAGCACGCAGCCGATGATGCGGCTGGCGCGCAGGAGCTTGGCGGAGCGTGCGGCGGCCTCGACCGACTGCGCGAGGGCGAACATGCCGCACACCATCAGGCAGCGGCCGAGCAGGTCGGCGATGTTGGGCACGTGCGTCACACCGGCGAGGAACGTCGTGACGTCGGGCTGGTTGATCGTGAGCCCGACGGCGACGCAGCTGCAGCAGACCATCAGCCAGGTGACGCTGGCCGACTGGGTGCGCACCAGGAGCAGCCGGGCGACCAGCACCGCCAGGATCAGCCAGACCGGGATCGACCCCCAGACGTGCAACGTCACCGCGTCACCGGAAGATCCCGGGCTGGCCCTCGGGGTCGAGCAGCCCGATCCGCAGCGCGAGCTGGTCGGCGACGAGCTCGACGGCCTGCTCGTGCGGGGTGTCCAACGACCGGGTGAACGCCGTCCGGCCGCTGAGCAGTCCCGTGTACGCCTGGTGGTCGCAGCCGGTGTCGTCCATGAACACGTGGGCGAGCTCGTGCAGCACGCACGCCACCCGGGAGCGCTCGGACAGCCCGGGGCGGGTCTCGAGCAGGGCGTGGTCGGTGCGCTGGATGAGCCGCGCGGACAGGTCGCCCGGCAGCTCCGTGGTGCGCACGTGGATCGGCTTGCCGAGCGCCGCCTCGGCGCGGGAGGTCAGCTCCGGCAGGGACAGCCGACGGGGGAGCCCGAGGCGCTGCACGCGGCGACGGGCCTCGGTCTGCCGACGCAGCGCGTCGAAGCGGTCGCGGTACCCGCTCACGGGGTGCCGCCCGACTCGTCCAGGCGACGCAGGTGGTCGGTGAAGTCGCGGATCTCGTCCGCCGAGGCGAACTCGCCCAGACGCCGGGTGGCGAACGCTACGACCTCGCGCTTGCGGAGTTCGAGCACGAGCTCCAGCTGCGCCTGCACCCGCTCCGGCACGTCGGTGTTGCCGGCCGCGTCGGTCAGGTACTCCGCCGGGACGCCGAAGTAGGTCGCCAGGGCCGCCAGGAGTCGCTGGTCGCGGACGGCCGGACCGTTGCCGCCGAGCATGTAGCCCCAGCGCGGTCGACTCATCGACGCACCCTGCGCCTCGATCTCGGCGGCGATCTCCTTGTACGGGGGCCGCTGGCCCAAGTTGGCCTCGACGACGTCCATCAGGAGCTGCAGTTTGCGCGACAGTTCCCGACGGTGTGCGTCGTCGTCGTTGTACTCGATCACGTGTCCCCACTCTCACATCTGTCTCAGACATGATAAAACTGATCCAGCGCGTCGGCCGGTGTCACCACTCTGCCAGGCTCGCGCTCGCTCGTCAGGTCGGCATTTCGATGGGGGGATGCCGAACGGGGGACGAACGAACGGGAGGCGCGGTGCCAGCTGGCACCGCGCCACCCCTCCGTCGTGTGGTGCGGACTACGCCTGCACGTCGCCGCGCCAGCCCCGCGGGGTCGGTGCGTTCTCGACGCGCTCCTTGTAGTTCTGCAGGTCCTTCTTGACGGCGTGGCCGCCGACGCCCACGGCGGAGCCGAGCTTCTCGAGGATGCCGGAGGGCTCCCAGTCGATCTGCACGGTGACGCGGGTCTCGGCGTCGGAGAGCTTGTGGAAGGTGACGACCCCCGCGTGGTCGGTCTCGCCGTCCTTCACGGTCCAGGCGACACGCTCGTCGGGGTGCTGCTCCGTGATGAGGGCCCGGAACTCGCGCTCCTGACCGGCGATCTTCACGGTCCAGTCGGTGGTCTTGTCGTCGACCTGGACGATCTTCTCGACCTCGTCGAGGAAGTGCGGGAACTCCTCGAAACGGGTCCACTGGTCGTAGGCCTGGCGGACGGGGACGTTGACGTCGACGGTTTCGATGATCTGAGGCATGCACCGGACGGTAGGCCGATCGACCTGGGCGGCACTCAGCAGCGCTGTCCCCCTGCGACCCCGGTAGTGTGAGGCGGATGACAGAGCACGGCAAGCACGCGTTCCACGAGCGCGACGACCACGGGATCCTCGTGCGTCCGGCGCTCGCCTCGGACGTCCCGCACATCCAGCGGCTCATCGCCCCCTACGTCGACCGGCGCATCCTGCTCGGCAAGGAGAACGTCGCCCTGTACGGCTCGATCCAGCAGTTCCGGATCGCCGAAGGGCCGGACGGCACCCCCATCGGGTGCGGCGCGCTCGCTGTCTTCTGGGACGACATCGCCGAGGTGCGCACCCTCGCCCTCGACGAGCAGTGGATCCACAAGCGCGTCGGGCACAGGATGCTCGAGGCGCTCGAGCACGACGCCCGCGAACTCGGCGTCGCCCGGATCTTCTGCCTGACCTTCGAGGTCGACTTCTTCGCGAAGCACGGGTACCTGGAGATCGGCGAGAGCGTCGTCTCACCGGACGTCTACGCCGAACTCGTCCGCTCGTCGGACGAAGGGGTCGCAGAGTTCCTCGACCTCGCCCGGGTCAAGCCGAACACCCTCGGCAACACCCGCATGCTGAAGAACCTCTGACGCTTTCCCGTGCCGCCCGGCGGGGTGGCCGGGTGCGGCACGCGCCGTTGTCTACCCTGTGCGCATGTCGTCGTTGCGTCACCCCGTCGGGCCCGAGAAGCCGGTCGTCTACTGGCGCCGCCGGGCGCTCGTGCTCGGGGCGCTGCTGGTCGTCGTCCTGGTGGTGGTGCTCATCGTCGTCGGGCGGGGGAGCGGGGCCACGTCGGCGGCGCCGAGTGCGTCGGCCTCTGCTGGTGCCTCTGCTGCTGCCGGGTCTGGTGCCGGTGCGTCGTCCGACGGTTCTGGGTCCGGCTCTGGGCCCTCGCGGTCCGCTGCGCCGAAGCCGTCGGCTTCCGCCTCGGCTTCTGCGTCGAAGCCCGCTGCCGCCGACGGCTCGACCTGCACGAAGGACCAGATCGTCCTGACCCCGGTGCTCGACAAGTCGGTCTACGGCCCCACCGAGGACCCGAAGATCGCGATGTCGATCAAGAACTCCGGCACGAACTCCTGCCACCTGGACCTCGGATCGGCGCAGCAGGTGCTGACGATCAGCTCCGGCCAGGAGCAGTACTGGTCGTCGAAGGACTGCCAGACCGGCGGCACGAACCAGGACGTCACGATCAAGTCCGGTCAGACGCTCACGACCCCGGCGATCGCCTGGGACCGGACCCGCTCGTCCACGTCGACGTGCGACTCGTCACGGCCGGCGGTCACCGCGGGAGGCGCGAGCTACCACCTGCAGGTCGCCGTCGGGAACCTCGAGTCGAAGAGCTCGGTGCAGTTCATCCTGCAGTAGGCGGCGGCGGGTTCGCGGTTCGCGGTTCGCGGTACGCGGTTCCGATCCGTTCCGCACAACCGAAGTGCATTCGCGCCAGGCGCTCGCGTGGTTCGGCGTCGCTTTGGTTGTGCGAGATGCCGAGCAGGGCGCCGGGAACAGCAACAGGCCCCGTCGTCCGAAGACGACGGGGCCTGTTCAAGCTGATGTGATCAGCCGAGGACGGTGATGTTCTCCGCCTGCGGGCCCTTGCGGCCCTCGGTGATGTCGAACTCCACCTTCTGGTTCTCCTCGAGCGACTTGTAGCCGTTGCCAGCAATCGCAGAGAAGTGCGCGAAGACGTCAGCGCTGCCGTCGTCCGGGGCGATGAAGCCGAAGCCCTTTTCGTTGTTGAACCACTTGACGGTACCGGTAGATGCCATGATGGCGTTTCCTTAGCTTTCTTGCTTCCGCCAAGGTGCAGATGCACCGACGGAGACCCCGACGTACGTCGACGGGGGTGATGCGCCACGCGGGCAGGTGCCGGCGGGACGGGTTCGGGGCCAGGCCTGTCGGCCAGTGACCCTGGGGCCCGGGTTGAGGGGCAAACCACCTCGCCCGGACGTTGAGCGCCGCCGAAGCGGTTCCATCAGGCTAGCGTGCTCTGGGCCGACTGGCTACCCGTGCGTCACGGAACGACGAAAATCTGGTGGAATTGAGCTGATGGCAGACAAGGAACAGCGCTTCCGGAGCGAACAGCTCGAGGAAGCCCTCGCGAAGCAGGACGTCGCTGCGGTGGCGTTCGCGCTCCGCCATGACATCGTGATCGTCCCCCGACTCGTCACCGGCAAGAAGGACATGCAGGTGCGGGTGTTCGGCCGTGAGGGGTCGGACAAGCGCATCCTGCTGCTGTTCTCGTCGGCGGACGCCTACACGGCGATGGTGCCGGACGAGAAGATCCGGCAGGTCATGGTCTACGACGGGCCGCGGCTCGAGGAGTTCCTGGCCGCCCACCTCGACATGCTCGAGGGCGTGTTCTTCGACATCGCCGGCCCGCACACCATGCAGGCCGCGCCGGCGGACCTGCTGGCCGCTTTGCGCGCGTAGCGCCTCAGAACGCGCGGTCGAGCTCGCGTTCGCGTGGGGACTGCGTCATCGAGAACGCCACACGCAGGGCTTCGCGCAGGTGCCCGGAGTCCGAGCCGAGCACGGTCGTGAACCCGAGGCGGGTGGCCTCGTTCACGCGCTGCTTCGTGCCCGTGGCCGGACGGATCTCGCCGGCGAGGCTGATCTCGCCGACGGCTGCGAGCGTGTGCGGGTACGGACGGTCTCGTGCGGCGCTCGCGAGGGCCAGTGCGATCGCCAGGTCGGCGCCGGGCTCCGTGAGCTTCATGCCGCCCACCGTGGACACGTAGACGTCGGCGTCGGACAGCTTGAGGCCGGCGCGGCGTTCGAGCACCGCGAGCAGCATCGCCACGCGTGAGGCATCGACACCGTTCACGACCCGGCGTGGCTGCGGCGCCGAGCTCGGGACGATGAGGGCCTGCACCTCGACCGGCAGCGCGCGACGCCCCTCGAGTGCGACGGTGACGCAGGTGCCGGACACCGGGGTGGCGTTCTTCGACATGAAGAGGCCGCTCGGGTCGGGGACCTCGTGGATGCCGTCGCCACCCATGTCGAAGCACCCGACCTCGTCGGTGGGGCCGAAGCGGTTCTTGAGCGCCCGGACGAAGCGCAGCGCGGTCTGCCGGTCGCCCTCGAAGTGGCAGACGACGTCGACCAGGTGCTCCAGGAGCCGCGGGCCGGCGATCGTGCCGTCCTTCGTGACGTGGCCGACGATGAGGACGGGCAGGGCGCGGTCCTTCGCGATGCGGATCAGGGTCGAGGCGACCTCGCGCACCTGGGACGTGCCACCCGCGATGCCGTCGATCGAGCTCGACGAGATGGTCTGCACGGAGTCGGCGATGAGCAAGTCGGGCTGCACCTGGTCGATCTGGCCGATGATGACGCCGAGGTCGACCTCGCTCGCCAGGTACAGGTCGTCGTGCATCGCCCCGGTGCGTTCGGCGCGGAGTCGGACCTGGTCGACGGACTCTTCGGCGCTGACGTAGAGGACGCGCTTGCCCGAGGCTGCGGCTCGGGAGGCGACCTCGAGCAGCAGGGTCGACTTGCCGACGCCGGGCTCGCCGCTCAGCAGGACCGCGGCGCCCGGCACCACGCCGCCGCCGAGGACGCGGTCGAACTCGCCGATGCCGGTCTGCCAGCGCTGCACGGAGGTGCCGCGGGCTTCGGTGATCGGTCGCGCGGCGCGGGCACCGGTGACGGCGACCGCTGACGTACCCCGGGTGCTCGCTGACGCCGCGGAGCTGTCCTCGACGGTTCCCCAGGTCTGGCACTCACCGCACCGGCCGACCCACTTGATGCTGGTCCAGCCGCACTCGGTGCAACGGTAGAGGGACTGCGGGCGCGCCATGTCGTCGAGGCTAGGCCGTACGGCCGACATCACCGGCGTGATCGCCCGGCTCGTCTGGTCCGCTTCGTCCGTCCGACCGGTCTCGTTCGTCGGGCACCGCGATCGACCCGGTCATCCGGTGGCGCAGGCGCTCGACCGGCCCCGGACCCTGGCGCGAGGCGTGGTCGAGCGCCTCGGCGCCGTCGGTGTCCTGCTCGGCGCGGGCGTTCGCCACCGCCCCGGCTTCACGACCGAGGTTCTCGGCCTCGCGCACGGACAGGTAGTGCCGGATCGCCGCCACCGTGTCGACCCGCGCGTCGACCGCCGGTTCGAACGCGCTCGCCCAGACCTCGTAGCCGCGGTCGTTCGGGTGGAACAGGTCGCCGTAGCTGTTGAAGAAGGTGCGGCGGACCCCGACGCGCTTCGTGATCGTGTGCAGCGGCGCCACCGTCAGCCCGAACTCGTCGGCCACCCGGTGCACGATCTCGTTCGCCACCGCCACCTTGCGCTCCCGGTCCGGCACGAACATGCACGGCAGCTCGGCCACCACGGCGTGCGACGGCACCGCGCCGTAGATCGCCCGGATGTTCCGCTCGAACTTGTCCGGGTCGAAGTCGGCGATGTCGTTCGCCCCGATCGACACCGTGCAGACGTCGGGCGCGTAGTGCCGGAGCTTCGGCAGCTGATCACGCTTCGCACCCCACGTGGTCGAGCCGGAGACGCTGAGGTTCACCACCCGCACCGACATGTGGGAACGGTGCCGGATGCGCCGTGCGAGCAGTCCCACGTAGCCACGGCCGGGTGCGGTCGCACCGACGCCCTGCGCTGCCGAGTCACCGATCGCCACGTAGAGCAGCTGCCCCTCGTGCTGCTGTCGTTCGCGCCACCAGTCGGCGTGGATCGGGAGCATGTCGACGACCCGTTGCGCCGCTGCCCGTTGGCCCTTCACGCCGGCGCGGGCACCGACGGCTGCGGCACCGACGACGCCGAGGCTGCCGACGACGGAGGTGAGGAGTGCGATGAGCGTGCGGGATCTCATGCCTTGGACGGTACGCCCGCCGGTCTTGCCGGAGACGAGGAGGACCTGTGGGTGTGGGGAGAGCCCTGCAGGGGACCGCCTGTGGAGGGGGAGCCGACCCGGGGTGTCATCACGGGCCTCCCGGATCGTGTAAACTCTTTCCCGGTACCGTGTCCGAGCGGCCGAAGGATCATGTCTCGAAAACATGTGTGGGGGCAACTCCACCGTGGGTTCAAATCCCACCGGTACCGCCACAGGGTTGACTGCGCATCTCGGCGAGAACGGTTGCGTATCTCAATCCAAGGAAGAAGCCCCCGGCGTGAGCCGGGGGCTTCTCTGCTTCTGCCGTGATCCTGCTCGGCGCGGCGGCCTTGTCGAGCGCTGGGGGACGGGAGAAGGCCCCGACGGCACTGAATCGTGCTGTCGAGGCCTCCTGTAATGGCGCGGTGGCGTGCCTGAGCTCGGGGCGACGGGTTCTCCGCTTCCCCGGGTGTTGCTGAGCAGATGTGGGCCGCGCCCCTAGGGTCGCGTCACCACGTACGTTGCTCGGGCGACGTAGTTCCGCTTGTAGTGGGACCAGCCTTCTCGGTCTCGGCGGCGGATGGTCTTCCGTCGCTCCACCGGCTTCGATGGCGGCTTCGGAGCGCTCTGGCGGGGCAGGCGTTCGGCTGTCTTTGACTGCTGCTTCTTGTACCGCTCGTGCATGTACTCCGCAATTCGTGCGTAGTTGAACGAGACCACGAGGAGAGCCCACGCGAACTGTGCGGCCGCGAGGCCCCGCATCGGTCGGTTCGCGGGCTTCGAGTACGGTGCGACGTGGTTGTGCAGCGTCTTGTTGGCGGACTCGCTGCTCGCTCGGTCTGCCTTGTACACCTTGTTGTGCATCTGGGTGCCGTACGAGTACTTCTGGCCACCGAGTTTGCCGTTTTCCTCAACGGGGATGTTGATGGACTTCTGGCAGCAGACCGTGACGTTCGGGTCGACGATGTGGCTGTCGAACACCTGCTCGAGGTCTTCCTTGGCTTCGGCCTTCTCGTGCATCTCGCGGAGCGGGCAGGTCACTGTTGCGGAAGCGCCGATGGCGGGGCACTGGTACTTCACGGCCTTGCCGTTCGGCATCACTTCCTTGACGTGCAGCTTGTACGCCTGTCGCTGGTCGACGTCGCGGTGCCATTCCTCCTCGGTTATCTGCTTCTTGTTGAAGCGAACGGTCGCTTCGAGGAGGTCCTTCGGCGTGGAGGCGCAGTACCAGTCTCCATCGACGAAGTGCGCTCCGCCGTAGCCGTTGGTGATGCCGGACTGCTTCTTCGAGTAGTCCTTCACGACTGGGATGTTGCGTTCCCGAAGGGGCTTGTGGAACTTCTTGTCACTGAGGAGCGAGTACCCCTTGTCGAAGGACAGACGGGTGATGTGGGTTCCGCGGGCTCGGATGATGTCGATGAGTGCCAGCGTGTGCTCGCCGATGCGCTTGTTCGGGCTGCCCAGGCTTGCCGCCATGATGAGCTGCGGGCCGTGCGGGCTGTTGTCCAGGTACGGGTTCTCGAAGACACCGATGACGACGTTTCCCATGAACGCCATGACCCACTGGCCTTGAATCCACGCGCCCTTGAGCTTGACTGGGTCCTTGACTGAAGCGCCCTTCTTCTTCGGGTAGGGACCGGCTTCCGGTTCGAAAACGGGCCGTTGCACTTCCTCGTCGTTGTCCTGGTATCGCTCGTACTCCTCTTTCTTGGACTTGCGGTTCCGCTTCCACGGGAACTGTTCTGTGCCGGCGTCGAATGCCGTCTGGTCGACGGTGAGCGCGACTCGGTCCTGACGCAGGTCGGCGGGGAGCTCTTCGAGTGTCATCGCGATGAGCTTGTTGGTGAACCACTCACCACGTGAGCGCATCATGTCGATGCGAGCGGCGTTGTCCCGTTGCTGCGCGGCTCGTTCCTCGCGCTCCTCCCGGAAGATGGAGCACTTCCGCTGCGATTTCCAGCCGTCGAACGTGTCGATGAAACGGCGGACGGCCCGGTTCGCGAGGACCTTCCAGTCTCGTCGCTCGCCGTTGAAGAGGTGTTCGATGCCGAGCGCCTCGCGGGCGGCGGGGGTGAGGCGAAGGAACGCCTGCCCCATCACCTTCGTCTGCAGTTTCGAGTGCTCAGCCATCAGGATGAGGCAGATGGTGAAGATGACTTCGTCGCTCAGGAGGGGCTCCCGGCCACCGCGATAGCGGAGCGCTGCATCCTCCGCTCGCCATTTCGCGACCTGGGGAAGCACGCCGGACCGTCGGGCGCGCTTGAGCCAGCGGACGACGATGGTCTTGTCGATGCGTGTGGTGTTCGTCGAGCCGATGACGACCTCGTCGGCGGGCATCATGCCGTAGAGCGCCTCGTCGAAGACATCGTCGGCGTCGACCTCGTGGGTGCGGAAGAACGAGGCGCCGTTCATCGCTGCACCTCCGCCATGACGTTGAGGTACGTGGCCGAGAGGTGGTCCTCTGCGACGTCGACGAACTGCTGGTACCGGGTCGTGAGCGAGAACATCGAGGTGTATCCGGCTGCTTGCACCAGGACGTTCAGCGGGAGCTGGTCGAGCATGCTGATGACCCAGGTGTCGCGGAGCTTTGCGAGGCTCGGGCTTTCGCCCGTGCCGGTGCAGAGGGTCCGCGCGAGGCCTTCTCGGGACCGGACGGAGCGTGCCATGGGAAGGATTAGGTAATCGTGGTCCTTCCGGTCTCTTAGGACCTCGACGGCGAAGGCGGCCCATCCGGTCTTGATGGCGAGACGTCGTGGCCGGCTTCCGTGCGCTATGTCGACCATGGTGATGTCGTTCTGCGTTGTGATGTCGCGTGGGCGGACCATCACGGCTTCACTGGTGCGAAGGCCAGCGCCGGCGACGAGGCTGACGAGACCCATCGTGTCGTGTCGTCGGCCCTCCGGTCGCGACCTAGACCACGCACCGATGTTCGCGAGCTCGCGAGCGGTGTACTGGCCGACACCGGGGTTGCCTGCTCGTCGGGGACGGCCGTAGTGCTTCCCAGAGGCGGCGAGTGCGAGGTTGTTGAGCTGCGACTCGATGGTTGTCTGCGAGTGTCCCTCTGCGTAGTGCTTCTGGACGAACTTCCGGATGGTGTTGCGGTTGAAGAGGTCACGGGCGTTGAGCGGTGCCTTCAAGGTCGTGACGGCCCACAGGACGAAGCGCGCGGCTGATGCGGTCAGCCGGGTCGCGAGCTTGTCGTTGCTGGGTTCGTAGGCGACGACGACGGCGAGCACGAGCGCGCGGACGGCAGCCCATGTGTCGGTGGACACGTTGTGGGGGTGCAGTCGCATCAGCGCCTCCTGAACTACCCGCGTGTTGTGCGCATTGTTATGCGCAGATTGTGCTACAGCGGCGTCGTTCTGGGAAGGGGCGGCTGCGGAGAGGTGCTCCGCGGGGGCTTGGTAGTTCTTTCGGTTGCTCACGTCCTGGGCTATGCGCGGAGGGTCAGCCGAGCTGGGATCTGGAGTGTGAGATCAGGCGACGTTCTGGCGTTCGGCTGCGCGCACGGTCGGAAGAAACCCCAGATCAGAGATCCTTTACCTCGTCGGCCGCGTGTGCGGAATCTCGAACCAAATCGCCTGCGCGAGGGCAGCATGCCGGGCGTGTCGCCGACCGAGTCTGCCGTCCCCAGCGCCCGGAAGCATGTCGACACCTCACCTCACCTTCGCCGAAGCGCCGTGCGACAGCGAGTGCTGGCGGAACGAGCAGATAGATGTGAGGGGTCGGGTCATCTGGCTGGGACAACGACATCGGCCGTCCAGCTCCGCACGAGGAGTAGCGGTGCCAGATGACGGTTCCTGACTGCAGTTGTTCTCCCCGGGTTGCGACAGCCTTCGAGGACGGCCGTGCGCCTCAGAGGCGGCAGCGGAACGCTGGTCAACCCGCCCGACCGGCACCTTCCAGCCGACAAGGTCATTCGGCTCATCGCCCTGTCCACGCCGTCAGCACGCTCGGCCGCAGTGCTCGCAAAAGGTCGGGTTCCACGGGGCGTGCGACGGCAAGACGGCGTTCAACCCGACTTCAGAGCCCGCAGAGCGCTGAGCACGAGGCTCAGTCGTCTGCGAACGGCAGTACTCGGTCGAGTGCCTCTGCGGACTGCAAGCCGGCAATGTGAAGCAGCTGCTTCAGTGGGGTAGCGGCGTTGAGATGGCCGACGAGCCACGTTGCCCGCATGCGCCGCGTGACAAGCGGGATCTGCGGTCCGGTCCGGGAGACGAAGTCGGTGATCAGGTTGATATTGCCTCCGCGCTGTTCGGACCGGAACGCCCACCCGCTTCCCCCAAGCACTTCACGCCGCACCAGAAGGAGGTCCTTCCAGACGTCCCCTGTGAGGGGAACGGATCGCGGGCTGGCGCCGCTTACTCGCACCGCGAAAGTGGTGACATGGATGTCTTCGATGCGTTGCCGGATGATTTCCGACCCGGTGAGCCCTGCGCCGAAGCCGAGGGCGAGGAGCGCACCCGCGGAGCTGGTGAGTTCATCGGTGCGCATCGAGCGCCCCCAAGCTCGAAGGAGGCTGATGTCCTTGTCGCTATATGGACGAGAGGCATCAGCCTTGCCGAGCGCGCGGTAGCGGGTCGCTGTGCCCTCGCCTAGGAGCGCCTCTGACACCCGTCGCAGGCGCGCGCGGATGGTATTCCGGCTCGCCCGGTTGTACGAGGCGAGGTGATGCTGAACGAATCGTTCGACGGTGCGCGGTGCGAACACGGCCGTGTCTTCAAGAGGGATGTGTTTTACGTAGGCGAAGTGCACCAACCGCGACACTGCAGCGAGGAGCTCTCGTTCCGTGTACCGAACCGTCGGTTCGGTGCGCCGCACCACCTTCAGCACATACGGTTCGATTGCAGCCCAGTCATTTTTGGGCAGCTGCGGGCGGTACGGCCGAGTCGGCGCAGGTCTCATTGGTGAGCTCCGAGTCACATGCCCGCGAGCGGAATGCCGCTCGTGGTTGTTGAGGTGAGGTGAGGTGATCGGCGCAGGACGGCGTCGGTGCTCGGCGGTGCCGTTCTGCCGGGTGTGGCGCTTCCCCGTACGCTTGCGGCATGGGCAGACCGGCAAGGATGTCTCCAGGGCAGCTGACCGCATCACCGTGGCCGGACGTCCCCTCGGAGGATGCGTTGGCCGAGGTGGCACGGCGGCTCGTGCTGAACGTGCGCGCCGCGATGGACGGCCGCAGTATCCGCGCTGTCGCCGTGGACGTCGGCGTCGGCAACGTGACGTTGTCGAACGTGCTCGCGGGGAAGGCGTGGCCGGATCTGGCCACCATCGCTCGATTGGAGCAGGGGCTCGACGTTGACCTCTGGCCCGGTCGCCCCGTGCGCTAAGCGTCCGGCACCACGTTGTCACGGCGGGCGCTGCTCAGGACAATGTGGCTCTGCTGGCGATTGGGACTGGTCCGGTGCGGTGCGGCTCGCAGACGAGTACTCGATTCGGTGCTGCGCCTGCTGTCGAGCGAACCGCCTCCGCTTGAGCGCCTTGTTCAGCGCCGCGGTCTCCGCACGGAATGCGCTCCAGGCCGCGACCGTGTCGTCCAACGGGGTTGGCGGGTACCAGAGAGCACCAGTGAAGTCGGCAAGGCGCTGCATTGGCGTCCATGTTCTCGAATCTGCAGCTGAGTACGAGATCGGGATCCGCGCGGTGATGGAACGTCGGTCGTCGTATCGTTTCCGATCCGCGAGTAGCCGAAGTACTCGCTGCCGGGTCAGCTGACGCAGCTCAAAATCGGTTCCGGTCGTGCTGACTACGACCTCGTGCGTTCCGAGGTCCATCCGACCAGTGGCCGTTGCGGTGTCGGTCTGGACGATAACTGTCAGTGCGTCGCCGCGCTCGAGGACATCCGCGCGCCAACCCGGGGGCATGCGCACACAGCTCGGCCATGTGAGGTGCGGTAGGACCGTTCCTGTGACGGTCAGGACCGGCGGAGCCGCAGCCTTACACCAATCAAGAGTGCGCATAGAAATGCACACTACCTCACGGTGGTCGGCTTGCCCTCGACGGCGTCCAGCCAGCAATCACGCCAGACACCTGTGTGCAAGAATCTGCGTATGGATGCAGATAGCAGGTGTGGTCGCCATGTCGACAGTGACTACGTGGAGCTGGCGGTCGAGGTGTTCAGCATGCTTGCCGATGCCACCCGGGTGCGGATCGTGTTGGCGCTCTCCGACGGCGAGCTGCCCGTGAACGACCTCGCCGAGCAGGTCGGCAAGTCGCCAGCCGCGGTGTCGCAACACCTCGCGAAGCTGCGTCTGGCTCGCGTGGTCGCCACCCGGCAGGAAGGCACCCGTGTCTTCTACCGGCTCACGAACGAGCACGCCCGACAGCTCGTGTCCGATGCGATCTTCCAGGCCGAGCACCAGCTCGACGGCACCCCCGCTCACCACCACGAGGGAGCCGCGCGTGCTGACCGCTCTGCGTAGCCGCGGCGTCCAGGCAGCACTGCTCTCAGCGGTGCTCTTCGGCGCGGGAACACCGGCCGCGAAGCTGCTCCTCGACGCGGTCAGCCCGTTCATGCTCGCCGGGCTGCTCTACACCGGTTCAGGTCTCGGGCTCGGCCTCATCCGACTCGTCCGCCGCTCACCCCGCGTGCACCTCGCGAGGGGCGAGCGGCTGCCGCTCGCCGGGGCGATCCTGTTTGGCGGGATCCTCGGCCCGGTTCTCTTGCTGGTCGGCCTGGTGAACATGCCGGCGTCGGGGGCATCGCTGCTGCTGAACGCTGAGGTTGTGGCGACGGCGCTGCTGGCCTGGTTCGTGTTCCGGGAGAACTTCGACCGGCGCATCGCGCTCGGCATGCTCGCGATCGTTGCCGGCGCCGTCGTGCTCACCGTCCCGGCTGGGATCGAGTTCGGCAGTGCCTGGCCGTCGCTCGCGATCCTCGGTGCGTGCCTGTCGTGGGGCATCGACAACAACCTCACCCGGAAGGTCGCCATCCACGACGCGTCCTGGCTCGCCGCCATCAAGGGTGGCGTCGCCGGTCCCGTGAACCTGGTCCTGGCGTTCCTCCTCGGCGCACAGCTGCCCGCCCTCGGGAACGTCGCCGCAGCCATGGTGGTCGGCTTCTTCGCCTACGGCGTGAGCTTGGTGCTCTTCATCGTCGCGCTCCGCCACGTCGGCACCGCCCGCGCCGGCGCCTACTACTCGGTGGCCCCCTTCTTCGGCGCGGTCCTCGCGATCATGCTCGGCGAACCCGTCACCATGCCCCTGGTCATCGCCGGGATCCTCATGGCCGTCGGGATTTGGCTCCACCTCACCGAGCGACACGAACACGAACACACCCACCAGGCTGTGACCCACGACCACTGGCACCACCACGACGAGCACCACCAGCACGACCACCCGGAACCCGTCGCCGCCGGCACCTGGCACCGGCACGTCCACACGCACGAGCCGATCACGCACACCCACGAGCACTACCCCGACAGTCACCACCGGCACACCCACTGAACCCGTCTCGATAGCCGATCGCCTATCGAACGCTTCCACCCCACGCGAAACGCGTACTCAGCGCCCGCGACTCGGAGACGAGTGCACAGGCTAGGGCTGGGCTGGGCTGGGCTGGGCTGGGTTGGGGCAGCGCAGAGCCGCACCGGCGGACCACGTGACGGAATGGGAGGGGCTGTCGGCAATACGAACGATTTGCCAAGTGAACGGCCCCCACTGGGTCTCCAGTGGGGCCGCGCTATCTGCCGACAGATTCGGTCAACGGGGGCAGAGCAGACGCTGCACCGCAGCGGTGACCGGCGCGCTCACGCGACGTCAGCGCTGATTCTTGCCGTCCCCGCGCATCGCAGTGACGACGCCGCCGAGGTCGCCGAGGCTGTGGATCTGCGTATAGTCGCGGCTGCTCGGACTGCGGACAGCGAGGAAGTCCTCGACCGGCTCGAGGTTGGGGGTCTGCAGCTCGAGGACAAGTTCCACGTCATCACCTAGCGGAGCGGTGACAATGAACGGAGTCGCGTCCCCGGCCGCCTTGGGCTCCGCTCGCAGCTCAGTGCCGTCGGCAGTGAGCTCAAAAAGCGCCGCCGTATTTCGCGGGATCTCCCACTGCACAGGCGCACGACTTGGCTGGTTCTGGTCGAACAGAATGAATGCCGCGTGAGCACTCCAGACCGATGAGTTGAGCTTGACGAGCCCCTCTCGAAGGTCCTGCTGACGAGCCTGCCGCGCAGCCCCCTTAGCCTGCTCTTGCTGGGATCGTTCCTCATACACCTTGAGTGCTTGAGTGAGGATGTCGCTGTCGGTCACGGTATCTCCTTCGTCGCCTTCATCGTGGCAGGGACGGCGCTCAGGCCCCATTCCCGATTTTCGCGCATTTCCCGACGTACGGAGGACGCTGAAGCGGCCGCCGCCCGAGAGGTCTTCCCGACGGCGCCAGCTTTCATCCCGCCGTCGCATGGGCGGATCGGCCCGCGGGACGCAGCTACGGTTACCTCTCAAGCGTGCGTCGTGAACGCGTTCGCTGCAGTCTGTGGAAGTCCGCGTCACAGAATCTCGAGGACTCCGAACGCGGCGATGACGGTACCCGCGACGCATCCGAAGATGCCGACGACCGTCACGAGGTACGCGAACACCAACGCGGCATCCGCCACTCGGGCTCGCTCGAGTGCCCACGCTGCTAGGAACGTCGCCACGACGGTCACCGGGAACGAGACGATCCACGTGATGCCCTGGGTCCAATCAGCAGCCATGACGTCGGAGGGAGGCGCGCGAAGGATCCCGCGGCCGCTCTCGTCGGTAGCTCGGTACGCAGCATCGATCGGAGCCGTGTGCATGTACGTCAGGATGCACGCCAGCGCGTGGCTGGCGAGGAGGACAAGGGCGATGGAAGGCATGCCCCACGTGAACACCTGCGCACGTCGAATCTGACCCACGCATCAAGCCTGCCGTGGCCGACACCAACGAGGGATCCGTCCGAGGAGTGAGAGAACCGTCGCGATAGCGGATCCACCATCGGACGATCGCGAAAGCGTCGGTGGCTTCAACGGCGAAGCGCATCTTGATTCGGCGCGACGGATCTCGACGAACTAGATGGTGCCTGCGAGGTCAAGATTCACAATCTCGACCGATCGTGCGAGCATCTCGAGGTCGTCAACGCCGAGCACCCTCCGCGAGCCCGGCTGTGCTGAGTTCCGCCGAGACGGCATTAGCGTCAGCGTCGACGACAGTACGCACCTGATAAGACGTCGCGTCGCCGCACGACCTCTAGCCCGGCGAGCGGTTCACCATAGTGAGCCGTCGAAGCTTGCCGATCAGGACTCAGGCACGGTGTCCCGGAACTCCGCTGCGACGGCTTCGTCCGTCATTGTCGTCCCGAGCTTGAACTCGCCGGCACGCACGATCGCGAGGACGGGCGCCGGCGCGCCCATGCGGGACGCCGTCATCTGAATCGAGGCACGCAGGTACGGGTAGACCGTGAAGAAGGCGACCCGCTCGGCGAACTCCGCGCGGACCTCCGGAGTGAACTGGGTCGGCGCAGCGAGTTCGTATCGGGCCTGGTAGTCGGCTATGAACTCGTTGCCTTGCCGGTCGTCGACGCTCATTCGGAAGCGGAACGCGACGCCAAGGAAGTCATCCCGGTCGCCCACATTCAGCACCTGTCGGATCCGCGGCTCACCGTCGTCCTCGGTGGCGGTCTCATCGATGCGGCGGCCGCGTTCCTCCCAGACGAAGACATCGCTCAGCTCGACGAGTTCGACCATCTCGTGGATGTCGCCGACCTGGCGCGGCGAGTCTGCCGCCTCGTGGGCCGTGTCAGGCAGCAAGAGCGAAATCCGTGAGCTGCTTGTTCGCGTCTGCGCTGTAGGAGCCCACCTGGCCGGCGCGCTGAAGGTGCACGGTCGCCGTCAACTGCGTGTGCAAGGTGATCGTGCCGCGCGCGTAGCTGAGGTCCGCGTCGCGGACGTGGTGCTCGATCATGATGCCGAGTGCGCGCGCGTAACGGCGCACGGTCTGCAGGCGCGGCTCGGTGACGCCGCTCTCGAACTCGGACACCGTCGCCTGTGAGACGCCGATGAGGCGCCCAAGCTCAGCCTGCGAGAGGCCGCGCTCGAGACGCTTCGCACGGATGGTATTGATCAGCTCTAGGTCGGCTACGGCAAGCTCGCGACCGAGACGCTCAGCGGGGGTCTCCTCGTCCTCGAAGCCCAGTCCGTCATCGAACTCGTTCGTGGTCATAGGCCAAACCCTATATCTAGTGGTGCGGGATCGCACACACCGTCCGCTCAGGGCGTCACGTCCAAGAAGTGGGACGGCCCGCGAAGAACCGGTCGCGCGCCTTCTGCATCTCCTCGTCCTGACGCTCCCGCACCTTCGCCGGGTCGGAGACGTCCTTGATGTGCATGTGGAGCCCAATCACGGTGGAGCCGCCGAGCGAGCGCAGCTTTGTCGGTTCGGTGTGGTAGATCCGGACGAGGACATCGCTGTGGTCGTCTTCGCCGACTTCGCCCCGGACGCGCACCTCGAAGAGGTCGATGTCGGTGACCGTGTCGACCGGCCCCTTCACATGGTGCACTTCGCGTAGCTGCCCCTTCCGGAGCATCTTCATGCGCGCGCCGACTTCTGAGAACACGTGGCTTTGAGCGTCCTCGGTCAGGCCTGACGCAGCAAGGAGCTGGCGAACTGCGACCGCGAACGTCTCGCCGGAATGCGAATACCAGTGGTACTGGATTGGAGCGAACTCGTCGTGCGTGCAGATCGACGCGGAGCCGTCGCGCGCATCTTGGGGATCACTCATCACCCGGCCGAGTCTACGGATCTGCAACGACGCTCAGGGACGAGCCGCGGTGGACTTGAGTGGAACCCGAGCGAGTCCAGGAGTAGCGGCGTGGGGCTCATGGCGTGCTTGAGCCGCCTCGCTTCGGCCAGCGCCGCAGCCAATCGCGGACGCGGGTGACCCCGCCGCGCACTGCCTGCCACCGGGCGAGCAACCAAGCCTTCTGACTAGCGTCGACTTCCTGGAGGCGCTTGTGCTCAACACGCATCCGGTCCTGCCGCCAGTCAGGGTCGAAATCCCAGATCCAGCAGCTTTGTGTGACACCCCGGTCATTCAGGATCTGGAGGGCCGCCCATCCAGCCAAGGCAAGGACCGTAAGCGCGATCGCGGCGGTCGTAGCAGCTGCGCCGCCGCTGAGCCCGATCAAAAGGGCGATCGCGCTGGTCGCCCCCACGTAGACCTCAAAGACGTACCAACGCTCGTAGCTGTGGGCACGTAGTACGGCCCAGATGATCTGGAACACAACCCCAGACACGGCCACCAACGTCAGCTGCACGCTGCCGAACACAGCCGCGTCTTTCCTCTCGAGCATGGAGACGCCGAGGCTCAGCATGCCGATCACGAAGGCCAGAGCCAAGAAGACCCTGGTCGCGACGATGAACCAGTCCCATCGGGTGGCATCCTCCTGCGGCTCTTGCGGCTGGTGCGCCGGCGGCTGAGATGACGCAGCCTGCGGCGGCAGGGTGTCGTTGTTGGCTCCCTCCCCATCGCGCTCCGAGTCTGCATCCTCGTCTGCGCGATCAACGGCGTTTGCCGCCGGCGATGCAGTCGCGAGAGTCGCTTCCGGCCCCGTGGCTTCGATGTCTCCAGTACCACGGGGCTGGCTCGCAGCCGCCGGAGCGTTCGCCTCATCGACCGGGGTCTGCCCACAGATGTGTGCTGCCGCGGAAGCCTCACCTCGCAGTAGCCAGCCGACGGCGAACCCGCCCCCGAGTGCGGCTGCCGTGGCCACCGCCGTCAGAATCTTCTTCGCCGAGCTTTGCCGGTCGTTCATCCCCACAGCCCGAGCCTAGGGGGCGCGAGCCAGCCGCATCCGCCGCTCGACGGCTCGGGCCGGGTCTCTGGACCATCGGCACCATTGGCGGACTGTTCACGGCCATCCTGGTGTCGTACCGGACGTTCACCCGCCACGAGATCAAGCCCGATTACGCGTTCGGCGATTGGCTGATGCCGATCGTCCCTCCGATGGTGTCCGCCTCTACCGGCGCACTCCTCCTGCCCTACGCACCCGCCGGACAGGGGCGCGCAACCTTGCTGTGGTCCTGCTACGGCTTCTTCGGCCTCAGCCTGATCACGTCGCTGATCTGGAACCGACTCGCGCAGCACAAGGTCGGCGCCGCCGACATGGTCCCGACCCTGTGGATCGTCCTCGGCCCGGTCGGACAGTCCATCACCGCGGTGAACCTTTTCGCCTCGAACGCCCCGCCGTCGTCGACGCCTCCACCGCCCACGCACTGCTCGTCGTGGCGCTGGTGTACGGATTTGCGATGCTCGGCTTCGCACTGCTGTGGACCGTCATCGCCCTCGGAAGCCCATCGACTACTGAGACGGTGCGATAGAGCCGATAGCCGAGGATTCGCCAGCTTAGCCACTAGCCTCATCCCAGCGCTCACCCCTGTTGCTCTGGAGAACTGTGACGACGGCCAAAATCACCCGCATCCGCAAGATTCACGACTATCGCGTCTTCCAACGATGGAGCGACGATCCGCGGACAAGCAACTTCGAACGCGTCAACCTGCTCTACGGCACCAACGGCAGCGGGAAGAGCACGCTCGCGAGTCTGATGCGCTCCTGCGCCGCATCAGATGCCGAGGCGGCACGCGCCAAGCTCGAGGTCGCGGCATCCATCGACGGCACCGAACACATCGTGACGCACGCCACCGAAGCCTTCTGGAGCCGCGTTCAGGTCTTCAACGCCGAGTACGTCCATGAGAACCTCCGCTTCGATGACAGTCAGGGTCCACGCTCCGGAAGCCTCCTGACGCTCGGCAAGGCGAATGTCGATGCAGAGCTTGAGCTGGCAGCAGCAGAGCGTCGCCGGGCAGACGTGGAGCCCCAGGCCGCTGAAGCCCGCGCTGCAGCCAAAACAGCAGAGACCAACATCGAGCGACGTATGACCGAGGTCGCTAGCCACGTCGTTGAAGACCTCCGCATGTCTTCCGTCGCCACCTATCGTGCCACGAACACCTATACGCGAAAGAACGTACGCGGCTTGCTAGTTGGCGATCGAACGCTCTTCGACTCGGCGTCTGTTGACATTGCAGCCGACCGCGCATTGGCCACATCGAGTGCACCCCGCGCCTTCACGGGGATGTTTCGAGGAGAACTGACGAGCGCCGACGAGATCCTTCGCAGCTCAGTCGCGCTCCTGGAGACCGACGTCATCTCGCAACCACTCGCGCGTCTTGCTGATCATCCCGCCGAAGCCGAATGGGTGCAGGAAGGTCTACCTCTCCACGAGCACGAGACCCAATGCTTGTTCTGCGGCAACGAGATCTCCGACGAGCGCCGAGAGGCACTGGCAGCGCACTTCGACCGGTCAGTAATCGATCTACAGGCCCGCATCGACGCGCAGCTCGACATCCTGAAGGAATGTGGGCAGCGCGCGGCAAGGCTTGCTGACAGCGTTCCTGGCGATGGTGATCTGTATCCCGACCTGGCCGGAGCGCTGCGAACCGCACGCAACGAGATCCAGACCCAGGTTGACCACTACCAGCGACTGCTCTCCGCGCTTGGGGTGCTCCTCGAAGCCAAGCGCTCGAACCCCTTCGCCAAGCCAGGACTCGATCTCGCCGCTCCGGACACGCCCACAGGAGAGGCCGTCGCGGAGGTCATCGCTCGTCACGAAACACGTCGGTCGGCGCACGAGGCGGAAGCCGCGTCAGCTGCTCGCAGAGTCGAGCTGGCCAGGGTGAAGGCGTTCGCCGAGGAGTACGACGGGCTTGCAACCTCTTCTCGCGATCTCAGCGAGAAGGCGACCTCCCTCGAGGACGAACTGCGAACGCTCAACCAGCGCATCATCACGCTCAGCAGCCTCGATGCCGACCCAGTGCCCCAAGCTGCCGAGCTGACCGAAAGCGTCGCTCGTCTGCTCGGGCGTTCGGAGCTCGCTTTCACCCCGAGCGACGATGGCAACCATTACAGGATCGAACGATCGGGTCTGCCCGCTACCCATCTGAGCGAGGGCGAGCGGACTGCGATAGCGCTCCTCCACTTCCTCGCGAGCATTCGCGAAGGCGTCGTCACCGGCGACGCGCCCATCGTCGTGATCGACGATCCGGCATCGAGCATGGACGAGGGCATCCTATTCGGGATCTCGTCGTTCCTCTGGTCCTCCCTCGTAGGAAACACGTACGCCAGCCAAGTCTTCCTGCTCACGCACAACTTTGAGTTGTTCCGTCAGTGGGTCGTCCAGCTCGAAGGCGCAGCTAGCCACATTCGGGGCGGCTACACGATTCACGAGATTCGCATGCGCCATCGCCGCATCGGATCCAGCGCACCCCGTCGCTCCCCCGAACTTGACCCCTGGACCACTGATCGCCAGCAGTCCAGCCGACTTCGATCGCTCTACCACTTCCTTTTTGCGCGAGTAGCGACTGCGGTCATCGACTCGAAGCCCGATCTCGGTTTGGCCGAGCGCATGGACCTCCTCGCCCTCGCGCCCAACGCCGCACGGAAGATGCTGGAGGCATTCCTCAGCTTCCGCTTCCCGCAACACATCGGCAAGTTCCACAACGGCATGCGCGAAGCAATCAAGGTGGTCGACGACGCCACCATCCGCGTGCACGTCGAGCGCTACCTGCATGCCTACTCCCACAACGAGGAGGGGAATGTTTCGGCAATGATCGACCCGAGCGAGGCCACAGCCGTCCTCAGGTCGCTCTTCTTGCTCATCCGCGCGAACGATCCGCGGCATCTGTCCGCGATGTGCGCGGCACTGGGCATCAACGAATCCGATCTCTTCGCACTCGAGGGTTGATCCGGTGGTGAAGAGGGGCGCGCGGCAACGTCTCGATAGCCGGTCGTTGGCCGGGAACTTCGCTGTCTAGGGGAGGTCAGCCGTTCCGTCCTGGGAAGCACGGAGGAGCTGCGTCGCACATAGGTGGTCCGGGATGAATCTCATTGCGGGTACGGCATACGGCCGCGCCGAGAGCGTCGGTGCTTCTTCGCACGATCCGTCCTGTGGGTCGTCGTCGTTCGAATCGATGGGTTCCACCGCAGCCGTTCTCGCTGGAGGAAGCAGCGCGCGGCGCGGACGTCCGGGAGCCGGTGCAGCCGCTACCGGTGTACGTCTGGTTCCAGCTGCAGGACAGGCTCATCCGCAGGGACGACGCGGTCGCTCGAAGCGTGACCCGTGACGCGGTCTGGGTGGTAGCGGGCTGTGGCGAGACGAAGCTCGCTGCGTGGGTTTGGAGGAGCTCGGTGCGGCACCGACAGCAGGTGAACGTGACCTCCGACCCGGGGTTCGAGACTCCGACGACTTCTTTCAGCAACGGGGAGCTCAAGCCGCGCCACCTCGGCGCTTGTTCGCCCTCGCCGAACCCTGCCTCGAATCGGCCTTCCATCCCACCGTCAGATACCGTCCTCTGCAGCTCCTCGGCGACCGCCGTCCCGGCAACCCGACGATGCGGCTACTCGAGATGAGTCGCGCACTGCAGCCCTGACGACAATCGTCGTCCTCAAGTCGTTCCTAAAGGCGATCGGCCGTCGACCCGTCAGGCGCTTCGGCGGGCTACGAGCGAGAAACTCGCGACGATCTCTGAGGGCTGCGCTGGAGGCCCGTCCGAGATTCTCCGGGCAAGGAGATCGGTCGACGTCTTTGCGATCTGCGCGAGTCCCGGATCGATGGTCGTCAATGAGGGATATGAGAACGCAGCGGCAGGAACGTTGTCGAAGCCGACGACGCGCACGTCCTTGGGGATCTCCAGGCCCGCTTCCAGCAGCACACTCATCGCTCCGATTGCAAGGTTGTCGTTGAAGCAGAACAGACCATCGAACGTGGCCCCGCTGTTGAGCAATCGGTGTGCGGCAACAGCGCCGTCGTTCTGATGCCACTCGCTGGCCGTTGCAACGAGCCTGTCGTCGAGTCCTCGGCCGGCTCGCTCGAGGGCGCGGGTATGCCCCTGCAGTCGGAGTGCTGCTGCACTCACTGATCCACCCGCTGGGTTGGCACCGATCACCGCAATGCTGCGGCAACCGCGGTCGATCAGGTAGGTGGTGGCCGCGTCAGCAGCCTCAGCATTGGCCATGGCGACGTGGTCGACCGGCCCGTTGAAGATCCGGTCGCCGAGCAGAACCAAGGGCTGGTCTCCTGTGATGAGCCGTTCGTCTCCAGGTCCGAGGGCATGCGGTTGGAAGATCAAGCCGTCGGAGAGCTGCCGCGCCGTTCCGGAAAGGATCGCGAGTTCGGTCTCTCGCCGCGCACCCGTCTGCTGGATGATCACTGTCCATCCGTGCGCTTCAGCCTCGCGCATGACTCCATTCGCGAGCTGCGCGAAGTAGTCGATGCTCAGGTCCGGGATCGCCAGGGTGATCATGCCCGTCAGCCCGGTACGCAGCCCCCGTGCCGACACGTTCATCTGGTAGCCGAGGTCGCGGACTGCCTTCAGGACAGCGTCTCGCGTCGCATCGCGGACGCCGACTTTTCCGCTCAGGACGTTCGACACGGTGCGCGCGGTGACCCCCGCCGCCGCTCCGACGTCGGCCATCGTGGCGGAGCGCCGCGGTTGCGATGTCGGCACGATCGTCCTCTCGAGGGTCATGAGAAGGTGACCGTGATCACGCTCCAGGAAACCGGAGGGATCTGCACCCGGACTCCCGTGCCGAGGATATCGACCGGTAGCGACTGTGGTCGCACCCGCTCTGGCGTGGACGCGTCGTTCGTAGCGAACGGGTCCGGATCGGACAGTACCGTCCCGGCCGCCCCCGCCACCGGGCCGAAGGAGCTCAGGTCGAGTTCGACGTCGATTGCTGTTGCGGTGTGGCGCCCGACGAGCATGATCTGCAGCGTTCCGTCCTCGCGCTGAACCACTGCAGCGCTGATTGCCGGCGCTTCTGCTTCCGTTGTCGGCGCCTGAATGGCGACCTGGAGGGCTTGCCCTCCGGCACTCGCCGCTGCGTCCCGGAACGGGAAAAACGTCGTCTGGCGCCAGGCCGGTTTCCCGGGCTCGGCCATGATGGGCCCGATGACGTTGACCAACTGCGCCATGCTCGCCGCACGAACAACATCGGCTCGGTTGATCATGCTGATCAGCATGTCGCCAACGACGACTGCGTCGGCGACGCTGTAGACGTCCTCCAACAACCGCGGCGCAACGTCCCAGCCAAGGCCCTGCGCGACGCGTGCATCGTGCGCCGTGTAGTCCCACACGTTCCACTCGTCGAACGAGATCGTCACGTCCCGCTTGCTGCGGCGAACGGCGCCCACATGAGCGATCGTTGCGGCGACGGTGGCGATGAAGTGGTCCATCGTGACGCCGGATGCCAGGAATCGGGCAAGGTCGCCGTCGTACCGCGCGTACTGATGACACGAGATGTGATCGATCACCTCCCAGCACTCCTCGAGCACCTCGCGCTCCCACGTCCCGAACGTCTCCATGCGGTCGTTGCTCGAGCCGCAGGCGACGAGCCGGAGATCCGGGTCAACCGCTCGCATCGCCGACCCGGTCGCCGCTGCCAGGCGCCCGTACTCCCGAGCCGGCATGTGCCCGATCTGCCAGGGGCCGTCCATCTCGTTGCCGAGACACCACATCCGGACCGCCCACGGCTCCGGATGGCCGTTCGCCTTCCGGAGGTCAGCGAGGGTCGTCCCGGACGGGTGGTTGACGTACTCCTGCAGCTGCAGAGCAGACCGGATGCCGTTCGTCCCAAGGTTCACCGCGAGCATCGGCTCGACCTCGGCCCTCCGACACCACGACAGGAACTCATCCGTGCCGAAGCGGTTGGTCTCGACGGAGTGCCACGCGGGATCGAGGCGGACCGGTCGCTCGCTCACCGGGCCGACGCCGTCGCGCCAGTCGTAGGCGGAGACGAAGTTCCCGCCCGGGTACCGCACCGTGGAGACTCCCAGCTCACGGACGAGCGCAAGCACATCCTCCCGGAAACCCTCGGCGTCACTCCGTGCATCGTCCGGATCGAAGACCCCGCCGTACACGCCCCGCCCGAGGTGCTCGACGAATGAACCGAAGAGTCGGTGGTCGACGGTTCCCACCACGAACGCCGGGTGGACGGTGATCTTCGCTGATCCCTGTGAGGACATGAGTATCCGTTTCATCGATGAACAGGAGCGGCCGCGAGTGCTCCAAGGTGCTGGTGACGCCCAGTGAAGCATGGTTGACGTTCTCCCGCCAACCTGCTTATGCTCAGCCCTGCCGCGGTCGTGCACCCCAGGATTTCATCGATGAAACCCACGATCCCCTCCCTCGGGCCAGCGGCGGTCAACGAAGACACACCCGAAAGAGAGGGCGCATGATGCGTCGCACACACAAGATCTTGGCGGCGACGATCGCCACGATTGCCGCCGTCGCGAGTCTCGCTGGCTGTACGCCGTCATCGGCTCCAGCCGCCGGTGGCGAGAGCAGTGGGACGAAGACCCTCACGGTGTGGCACTACTACTCGGTCCCCGGACAGACCAAGGGGCTCGACTCCCTCGGTCAGGACTTCGAGGCCAAGCACGACGGTGTCACGGTGAAGAACGTGTACGTGCCGTTCGACCAGCTCACCAACAAGCTGGTGCAGGCCGCGGGGACCAAGAGCGGCCCGGACGTCGTCGTGTACAACGCAGCGGACACGTACACGCTCGACAAGGCCGGCGCGATCGCACCGATGGACTCCTGGTGGAACGACTTCGCGGATAAGGACCAGTTCCCGGACTCCGTGATCCAGAAGGTCGACGGCAAGACCCTCGGCGTGCAGGGCTTCGTGAACCTCATCGGGCTTTGGTACAACAAGGACATCCTCGACCAGCTCGGCGTCAAGCCGCCGACGACCTTCGCCGAGCTCGAGAAGGACCTGGCGCTCGCGAAGGCGGCCGGGAAGGAAGGCATCACCCTCACGGGGAAGCCGAACTCAGAGGGTGAATGGCAGGCGTTCCCCTGGCTGTCGCGTGCTGGATGGGACTACGCGAAGCCCGAGCAGAAGCCCCTCGAAGACGCGTTCTCGCTGATGCAGGACTGGACATCGAAGGGCTACCTCACCAAGGAAGCTTCGACCTGGGACCAGACCGTTCCGTTCCAGCAGTTCTCGGCTGGCAACACCGCGTTCGCAGTCAACGGCAACTGGCAGATCGCGTCGGCCAAGCAGTCGGCGAAGTTCAACTACGGAGTCGTGCCGATCCCCGTCGGGGACAAGGGCTCGATCTACCTCGGCGGTGAGGCGCAGAACATCGGCGCGTTCTCGAAGAACAAGGAGCTCGCTCAGCAGTACCTCGAGCAGGAGTTCTTCTCCAAGGAGGGTGAACTCACACTGCTGAAGGCCTTCGGCTCGATCCCCGCACGCGCTGACGTTGCCGAGGACCCCCAGGTCAAGGACGACCCGATCCTCTCGGTGTTCTCGTCGATCGTTGCGAAGAACGGCCACGCCTCTCCGGACCGGGCCATCCCGTCGAAGAACGTCGCGACCGTGTTGCAGACGGTGGGCGAGTCCTGGAGCGCCGCGATCGCGGGTACCGGCACGCCCGATCAGATCAGCAGCGACCTGCTGAGCAAGCTCGAGCCGCTGCTCAAGCAGTAGCAGGACTGGAGAAACCACCGTGGGAGCATCATCTCTCCGCACTGACCGCCCTGAACGGTCCGCCAGCGAGCGGGTGCCCCCACGGCGGCGGGGGCTGCGAGGGCGAAGCCGGCTCGCCTTCGCAGCCCCTGGGATCGCGGTTCTTGCCGTCTTCTCGATCTACCCGATCTACCTCCTGCTCAAGATGAGCGTCAGCGAGGTCAGCACCGGGACCCTGAACCAGGCATGGCCCTTCGTCGGCTTGCAGAACTACGCATCGCTGTTCCAAGGGCCGAGCGTCGCACCCGCAGCGCTCGACACGGCGCTGTTCGTCGCGATCGTCACCCTCATCGGGATCATCGGTGGACTGGGCGTCGCTATGGTCGTCCGCTCATCCCGGCCTGCGAGCTCGATCCTGCTCGGGATGATGGTGTTCATCTGGGCGCTCCCACCGGTCGTGAACGGCAGCATCTGGAAGTTCCTCCTTGCCGACGACGGACTCGTCAACGGCGTCCTCCGAGGGCTCGGCATCGCTCCGCAAGGATTGCCGTTCCTCTACGACCCCCACCTGGCGCTGCTGTCCGTCGCCGCAGTCAACGCATGGGCAGTCATCCCGTTCAACGCGCTCGTGTTCCGTGCTGCGCTGCTCAACATCGATCCCGAAGTCCTCGAAGCTGCATCCCTCGACGGCACCAGCAAGCCGCAGGAGATCTGGTACGTCCTGATCCCGGCTGCACGACCGACCGCAGTCATCCTCGCGATCCTGACGGTGGTCTACGCGTTCCGGAGTTTCGACTTCATCTACGTCATGACGGCGGGTGGACCAGGGACGTCGACCACGACGTTGCCGTTCCTCAGCTACTCGCAGGCCTTCATCGAACACGACTACGGCCTTGGCTCCGCCACGGGTGTCATCGCGCTGGTCATCGTCGCCGTCCTCGCACTCGTCTACGTCCGGTCCGTCCGGCGGGAGAACCAATGACCACCACCGCTCCACGCCACGGCCAGGCCCCGCTCTCGATGGCAGCCGTGGTCAGCGCTCCTCCGCATCCGAACCGACGACGGCGCCCTGCCCGTGAACCAGTCGCAGCGACAGTTCGGACCCTGCTGTACGTCGTCTACGGCCTGCCCCTCGTGTGGATCTTGCTGACGTCCTTGAAGCAGCAGGGAGCCGTCCTCGGCGGGAGTCCCTTCGCCCTGTTCACTCCCACACTCGGCGCCTACCGCGACGCGATCGCGAACGCCGGATTGTCGACGGCCCTGCTGCAGTCCGCCCAGATCGCCGTCGGGACCACCGTCCTCGTCGCGCTGCTCGGGGTGCCCCTTGCCTACGCGCTCGCGCGGGTCAACGGCGTCGCAGCGAGCGTGGTGCTGGCGCTGCTCATCTTCCTGCAGATGGTCCCGCAGACGGCGAACATCATCCCGCTCTACACATTCTTCAGCAGGGTCGGGTTGCTCGACACCACGATGAGCCTCGTGCTCGCTAACGGCGCGATGTTGCTTCCGTGGGCCACCTTGCTGCTCCGTCCGTTCTTCGCCGGTGTCCCGGACGCGATCGAAGAGGCCGCGTCGATCGACGGTGCAGGACGCCTGCGGACGTTCATCAGCATCGTGATCCCGATCGTTCGCAACGGCATCGCGACCGTGGCTGCGCTGATCTTCCTCGTCTCGTGGGGCGAGTTCCTCTACGCGATCAACCTCCTCATCTCTCCGGTCAACTACCCGATGAGTGCACTCATCGCACAGCAGACATCGGGGTACGGCATCAACTGGCCAGGCCTGATGGCTCTGGCCGTGCTCTCGTCGATCCCGCTCCTGGTCGTCTACATCGCCTCGTTCCGTCTCCTCCGCGAAGGTCTCGCGGTCGGGTCCACCAAGTAAGTTCCTCCCTCACCGAAAGGCGGCAATGATGCTGCTCTCGAGAACACGCTCACGGTTCACCGCCGGGGTGGTCGCGATCGCGACCGCAGCCGCGGTGGCGGTCCTGGCCCACCCAGGGTCGGCAACCGCCGCGACGCAGATCGCGAACACGATCAGCTCCACCAAACTCGCGGCCGGGTTCGCCAGCGACGGCAGCATCCAGTCGCTGAAGATCCCAGGGGACACGTACGACACCCAGTACGTAATGAACCCCGACACTGCTCCCGAGCAGGCAGCCGAGACGAACGCAAAGTACAAGCAGTGGCTCGGCAACGTCATGTTCAGCTACGCGACCGGGAACGGAACCATCAGCAAGACCGGTGTCGGCACAACGCCGTGGAAGAAGGCCTGGACGACGGAGTCCGCTGATGGTCGCACCGTCAGCGTCAACGGCAACACGGTCACCGTCACCTACAAGAACTCGACCAACGCCGAAGGGGTCAAGGGGTTCACGTTCACCCAGACGTACACGGTCGCTGCCGACGGATCGATCACCTGGAAGCAGAACGTTGCCAACACTTCCGGCCAGCGACTCGTCCTCGGGGACTGGGGACTCCCGATCCCCGCGAACGAACTCTGGAAGGGTGGCGACTCGATCTACGAGACCCGCGTCCTCACCCACTCCTACGTGGGGAAGAACGGCTCGTACCTGACCTTGCAGCGCCCCAGCGGTCAGGGCCCCGGGATCATGATCACCGCTGACACGGGCACCGGTTCCGGTTTCGAGTACCAGGACCGCTGGCGCACCCAGGAAGTCGGCGACACCTCGTGGGCGTGGAACTCGGACAACGAGAGCTCGAACATCAAAGGCCTGAACGTCTACTACCCGAACTCCACGGCAATCCAGTCGACCAACCGCGGGTACCTCGGATCCACGGCAACAACGCTCGCCGCCGGAGCCAGCAAGACGCTTACGTTCCACATCAGCAAGTTCACCAGCGACAACGACCGTCAAGACGTGCTCTACAACCAGGGGCTGCTCGACACCACCGTCGTCCCGGGCCTCGTCGTGCCGTACGACCAGACCGCGCAGGCCGCGTTCCGGATCAAGGGGACGATCACCTCGGTGACAGCGAAGAACAACAACGACCTCGGCGGCGCCAACCCGACGAACCCGAAGGTGACGTTCTCACGCGCCAACGGTGACTACCGCATCTACTCCATCGCATTCGACAAAACCCAACTGGGAACCAACCTGGTGACCGTGAACTACACGGACGCTGCGGGAAGAGCCCGCTCCAGCGTGCTGCAGTTCTCCGTCACGGACAAGGTCGCGAACGCCCTCAACGCGCACGCGGACTTCATGGTGAAGAACCAGCAGTGGACGACCGCCGACGGCATCACCACCGACGACATCCGGTACGGAACCTACGACGACTGGATGATGAACGCGGCAGACGGCTCGCTGCCGTCGTCGACGAAGGCGCCGGAAGGCAAACGCAACGAGTACGCCGGCTACTACGGCCTCGGAGATGACTGGGGGCTGCCACACGGAGAGTTCCTCGCGGCGAAGAACGCGCTCGACCCCGTCAAGACGCAGGTGCAGTCCCTCGACCTTTACCTCGAGAAGGCCGTCTGGGAGCACCTGATGGGCAACACCGCCGACACGACGAAGCCGAGCTACCTCGTCTACGACTTCTGGGAGCAGGGCAAGCCTGGTGCTGCGAACACGACACCCAGCTACCGCGGGTACGCCTACCCGCACATCTACAACACGTTCTTCAGCATGTACCAGATCGCGAAGCAGAACCCCGGGCTGATCAGCTACAGCCACTCGTCGAAGTGGTACCTGACGCAGGCGTACGGGGTGTTCAAGGAGCTCTACGACGGCCCAGTCGCATACAACTGGAACACCGGTCTCATGGGTGAGCTCACCACGCCCGCGCTGATCGATGCCCTGCGCACCGAGGGCATGACCCAGCAGGCCAACGACATCGAAGCGAAGATGGCCGTCAAGTACAAGAACTTCTCGTCGGAGAAGTACCCGTACGGCTCCGAGTACAGCTACGACAACACTGGCGAAGAGGCGGTGTACACGCTCGCCAAGCTCAACGTCAACGCCGACAAGGCGAACGCGCTGCGGATGATGCGCGACATCGTGGCGAAGACGCGCGCAGCGCGGGGACAGATGCCCGTCTGGTACTGGTACGCCGACCCCACCACCATCACCGGTGAGAACTGGTGGCAGTTCCAGTACAGCATCGCCCTCGCGGGGTACACGATGGACGACTACATCAACCACACCTCCGCGCTTGAGACCGGCTCGGATGCGGTCACTCCGACGGAGCGGGCTGAACTGCAGCGACTGAACTACGCATCGAAGCTCGGCGCGATCGCGAACGTGAACTCCGGACAGATCAGCAACGTGCCGGCGAACATCGGCGCTTCCGCGTGGTCCTACCAGTCGGAGAAGGGCAACCTCGGCACCCTCGGTGTCGGCGGGGGCACTAACGTGCAGCTCCTGAACGGCTGGCGGGGCATGACCGGCGAGAGCGACCTCAACCTCTGGGGCGCACTGCAGAACATGAGCGCGGACGTCGTGACTGATGACCCGATCTTCGGGACCATCGGCTACGGCGCCACGGTTTCCTCCGATCAGTCATCGACGACGGTGCAGCCCACCGACGGTGTGCAGCGCAAGCTCAACCTGGTCAGCCAGCAGCTCTCCGTCGACCTGAACTCCGACCGCTACACGCAGGCCGTCGTCGGCAAGAACAGCGCCGACCTCCGCCTCGATCTGGCGAACGTCTCCGGGGCAGCACACACCGGTTCGTTCGACGTCACGGGGCTGGCCCAGGGCACGTACTCGGTGCTCGTCAACGGGCAAGCGCAACGGAAGATCAACGTGTACACGCCGGCGGCCGCCGCCGGAACGCTCCGTGCCCCCACGAGCGTGACGTACCAGGTTCCGGCAGGGTCCAGCTACACCGTCCGCCTCGTGACGGCCGCTCCGGATGCCAACACGGCACCGAAGGTCAACGCCGGCGCGGATCAGACCGGCATCGTCAACGGGCTGGATGACGTGACCCTCAGCGGCTCGGCCACCGACGACGGACTCGGCAACCCGAACGGCACACTCAACACGACTTGGACGGTGAACACGAAACCATCGGGAGCCACCGCGACCATCAGTGACCCGAAGAGCCTCCACCCGACGGTGAAGGTCAGCGGGGCGGGCGACTACCTCTTCACCCTCACCGGGTCGGACGGATCGCTGCAGTCCACCGACAGCGTGAAGGTGACTGTCACGGCCCCGGCTCCGATGCCCACGAACTGGGTCAACTACACCTTCGCCACGGCTAGTGGGAAGACGGTCCCGGACACGAGTGGGAGCGGCAACAACGCAACGCTGAACGGCACTGCGGCAGTGATCAGCGACGCTGGTACGAGCGCACTCCGACTCGACGGCGCAGATGGCTCCTACTTGCAGCTGCCGAACGACATCGTCTCGCGCGGATCGTCCATGACGATCTCGACGAGACTGAAGGTGGACTCGGTGCAGACGTTCGGCAGGATCTTCGACTTCGGCAGCAACACCACGAAGTACATGTTCCTCACGCCAGCGCTCGGTGACGGTCACGTCGGCTTCGCCATCAGCAACGCGGGTAACGGCGCGGAGACCCAGATCACCAGCGACTACACCATGAAGGCGAACACCTGGACGACGCTGAAGCTGACGTTCAAACCGAATTCTGACGGCACCACGACCGGCACGCTCTACGCGGACGGGACACAGATCGGTCAGAACACGGCCATGAAGGTGGCGCCGAAGGACCTCGGTCGCACCACAGGTGACTACCTGGGCAAGTCCCAGTTCCCGGACCCGTACCTGAAGGGGACGATCGACACCTTCGAGATCCACGGGGACGTCCGCTGAGCCGGTGCGGGCCGGGTTTTCGGGATCCGGCCCGCACCTCAGCAGCACCCAGACAACCGCCCGCACACCGACGTTCCGTCTTCCTCACCGCGAAGGTTCCCATGCCAATCACCAACACGACCGCACCAAGGACCGGCCCGGTGCTGCCCTCTTCCTCTGTCTTGCGCCCGCTCCCTCTCGGGGCTCTCCGGCTCGCCGGTGGGTACTGGGGAGAATGGCAGGACCGGAACGCGCACACGATCCTGCAGCATTGCGAAGACTGGATGGAGCGAATCGGGTGGATCGGGAACTTTGACGCCGCCGCGGCGGGCGAGCCGTTCACACATTCGGGCATCGAATTCGTCGACTCCGAGGTCTACAAGCTGCTCGAGGCGATGGCATGGGAACTCGGACGGAGCGCTGACCCGGATCTCGCGAGCCGGTATGAGCGCCTCGTGGGACGAGTGGCTGCTGCCCAGTCCCCGGACGGGTACCTGCACACGAGTTTCGGACGTCCCGGGCAACCTGCTCGGTGGTCGAACCTCGAGTGGGGTCACGAGCTCTACAGCATGGGGCACCTCATCCAGGCTGCCGTGGCGCGGATGCGGACCGCCGGCAGCGGACCCCTCGTCGACGTCGCCGTCCGCGTCGCCGACCATCTTGTTGTGGTGTTCGGTGCCGACGGGCGACAGGCGGTGTGTGGGCACCCTGAGATCGAACCGGCCCTCGTCGAACTCGGACGGGCCACCGGCGACCACCGGTACACCGAGCTCGCGCGATTGTTCGTCGAACGACGTGGGCACGGTCTCCTGAAACCGATCGAGTTCGGGCAGGAGTACTTCCAAGACGAGCTTCCCTTCCGCGAAGCGGACGTGATGCGCGGGCACGCCGTTCGAGCGCTCTACCTCGCGGCGGGGGCCGTCGACGTCGCCGTGGAAACCGGCGATGCCGAGTTGCTGCGCGCTGCCGAACTGCAATGGGAGCACACGGTCGCACGGCGGACCTACCTCACCGGTGCAATGGGCTCGCATCACCAGGACGAATCCTTCGGTGCGGACTTCGAACTGCCGTCGGACCGCGAGTACGGCGAAACCTGCGCGGCGATCGCCTCCAACATGCTCTCGTGGCGCCTGCTGCTCCAGACCGGGGAAGCAAAGTACGCAGACCTCATCGAACGCACCCTGTACAACGCGGTGATGGTGGCGCCCCGAGAGGACGGCCGCGCGTTCTTCTACGCGAACACGATGCACCAACGTGTCGAGGGAACAGTCCCACCTGAGGACGAAGTGAGTGCCAGAGCGCTCGCGAGTCTGCGCGCACCCTGGTTCGAGGTCTCGTGCTGCCCGACGAACCTCGCCCGGACCCTCGCGAGCGTGGAATCAGTCTTCGCAACGATGACCGAGCACGGGCTCCAGCTGCACCAGTACGGCGACTACGACATCGACGTCGACCTCCCGGGCGGCGGCACGGCAGGTTTCGAGGTCCGCTCCGGCTGGCCGTTCAACGGCGAAGTGATCGTCACGGCGACCAAGTCGAGTGAGACACCGCTCGAGCTTCGACTCCGAGTGCCGGCCTGGGCCAAGAGCGCCGAGCTCGACACGCCGGACGGCCACCACCGCGTGGCGGGTGGCACGTCGATCGCCGTCGGTCGGATCTTCAACCGGGGAGACAGGGTGACGCTGACGGTACCCAATCGGGCCCGGATCACGCACCCCGATCCGCGCATCGATGCTCTTCGCGGCACCGTCGCCATCGAGCGGGGCCCCCTCGTCTACGCCTTGGAGTCCACGGACCTCGGAAGAGCGATCAACGATGTCGTCCTCCTCGACGAAGTCGCCTTGCAGGACGACGGCCCAGACGACGTCCGGGTCGCGATCGCGGTACGAGAAGCGCAGACCGGATCACCGCTTCCCTACGGAGCCGCAGTCACAGAGACGACGTTCATCGACACAGTGCGGCTCGTCCCCTATTCGACCTGGGGGAATCGAGGCCCATCGACGATGCGGGTGTTCCTCCCCACTGAATGACGCCGCTGGAAGCGGGAGAGGAAGCGCTATGACGCGAACGCCAGCCTTCGTAGGCGACCGATCGCATTCGCCGATGGGTGCACCAGCTGGGCAATCAGAGACCGCCCGCCTTGCCTCGCGGGCGGAGCGGCACGGACAGATCAGGTGAGGGCAGATGGCTGAAGCTGGTGCACCCACCATCTACGACGTGGCGACGGTGGCAGGCGTCTCACACCAGACTGTCTCACGCGTCCTCAACGACCCCACGAGCGTCGCTCCCACCACGAGGCACCGAGTGTTGGCGGTCATCGCCTACCTGGGGTACCAACGAAACGCAGAAGCAGCCCAGCTCGGCCGCAGAGCAAAGAAACCGACTTGAAACACCGCCGGTGGTCCGGCCTCCGCTCCCTGCAGGAGCGGAGAAGTCAGGCGCTGCCGACACCAACGCGGACCCCACTCACCGGCACCTCCGCCCAGAGCGGGCGTGCGGGACAACCAACAGGTCGACACAGATCAGGAGCACCGTGAGCGAACCGTCCCTGAAGAGCATCCATCGCGAACTGTTCGTCTGGCTCGCCGCCCGTCCGGACGCCATCGAGGTGCACTACCAGGAGAGCACGATCGTTCGGACGCCCACACCGAGAACGAAGGCCGACGGCTCTCCGTGGCAGAAGCTGGTACGAGTACAAGTCCTCGAGTCCGAACTCGCAGCAGCGTGGCCGTATCTGCAGCGCGCGGCAGTCGCCCTTACCTCCAACACGACAGACGACCTTCCGGAGCTGGCTGCCTTCAGCTTGCTGGCCATTCACCTCGACCACGCGGTGAATTCGACGCAAGAACCCGGACCGGGCGGGTATTCCTACCGAGACAGCGGATTCGTCGCCGTTTGACGACCCCGAGTGCGCTGCCGAACAGCACCTCAACGGGCGTGCGTCCGTTGCCTGCGCGGGCCGCATCGGGAGGGGGATGCGCGTCGTTGATCGTGAGGACGATGCCAAGGACTTCGACGGGACTCTCGATGGACTCGGGTTCATGTCGCGGGGGCCGGAGCGGAGCACCAGCCGTTCGCGAGGTCGCAGCAGGCGCAGTCAGCCCCTGTCGGGCTTCCGACGCTTGGATTCGATGATCAGCACGATTCCCCCGACCAGCGCCGGCACCCCGACAAGTAGCGACAGCATCGCGAACACGAACCATCCCGTGAACGCCATCAGGGCCAACGCCGTCACCGTGAGCAGCCCACCTGACACAAGCAGGCATCCATTGACGTTTTGCACGTGATCCGTCCCCGTTCCCAGTTCAATTCGTCAGCACCCACATCTGATCCAGACGGGCACGGCGGGGGCCGCCACCGGCGATACCCCGGTGCCGGCCCCGCCGCTTGTGATTTGTCCGTCGTCGCGTCGATCTCCCTAGAGTTCGCTCGACGGAGCAGCATCACCGCGCACCCGAACAGCACGGTGATGCTCTTCCCTGATCGTGTACGCGGACCGTTTGTCCTCGTCACCGCTAGGGAAGAACGGCTCGCCGATCGCGGCAGCCACGCTGCCGTCTGCTAGCTCGCGCCTGGAGCTGCTGGCAGCTTCCGTCGTGATTGGAAACGCTCGGTCCATTGCTGATGAGTGTGCGGTCTGCCGATGGCGCAGTCGCACCACACCTGGATCGGTTCCCCGGTCGCCTGGCTGTAGAAGACCTCGACGTGCGCGGGGCCTGTCAACGAACGGGACCTCGACACTGCACCGGTCGCAAGCACCTCGTCGTTGTCGGCTGCGTCCAGATGATCGTTCACTGGACTGGGACCAGGTCCGGGTGGCGCGGAGATTGATACATGCTGCTCGTTTCGTCTGTTCGGTCGGGGAAGCCCGCGGGAACGCTTCAGTGTTCTGCGATGAACAGGTCGCGGATCGAGTGCGGCGCTCGCTGCAGCAGCGTGCCGAGGAGTGGGCCGGTGCCGGCGTAGAACCCTTCCTCGGCACCGAGGTAGAAGCCCACCATGAAACGCGCAAGGAACTCCGGCTGCCCTGCCTCCACCTGGCGGCGGATCCAGGCGTCTTCGCCGATGACGCGCAAGGTGATGGTGCGCCCGGACGTGACGCTGGCAAGCTCCGCCATCTCGGCGAAGGACCATGTCTCCGGTGCAGTGAGCGTTGTCGGGCCGTCGTATTGGCCTTCGGAGAGCAAGATCCGTGCAGCAGCTTCAGCCAAGTCGCTTCGCGATGTCCACGACACCGGGCCGTCCGCCGGCACTTCGACCAGTCCCGTCTCTCGCCAATTGCCGAGGAAGTAGCTGCGCATGTGCGCGTACGCGCCGTTTCGAAGGGCCGTCCATGCCAATCCCGAGCTGGCGAGCAGCTGCTCGGTCGCCGCATGCTCCCGAGCCGGCGCAAAGGGGTTGTCCAGCGCCGCACCCTGGTGGCTCGTGTAGAGCACACGCCCCACCCCGACTTCAGCCGCAGCGTCGATCGCGTCCGCGTGCAAGGCGACCACGTTGGCGCCGGGGTCGCTCGATGAGACCAGCAAGAGCTGATCCGCTCCCGCGAACGCGCTCATCAGCGAAGCCGGATCGGCGTAGTCACCCCTGCGAACCTCGACCCCGCGACGTGCGAACCGAGCCAATTTATCCGTGTCCCGCCCCACGGCGACGAGGTCCGATGCGGGATGGGCAGTGAGTAAGTGGTCGAGGGTGGCGCCGTTGAGCGACCCCGACGCACCAGTTACGACGATCATGACGAACCTCCAGCGGCGCCACCGAAGGAGTATCGCCGGAACCATCTTGATGGTATCGGTGAAACCCTTGTCATGACAAGAGTGGCGGGAGTGCTTGTGGGCTCGGGCTAGAGGCGTTCGGACGTCCTCGCGCCGCGGGAGATCACCCGGGTGAGCCATTCGCTGAGTAGGGTGCGTTCGGCGGCGCTCAGGTCGATGAGGCTCTCAGCGGTGGCACGGAAGGCGACGACGGTGGCCATCGCACCTGCTAGCCCTGTGGGTTCCTCGTCACTCAGGATCTGGGAAAGCAAGCCTTCGAGAGCGGCGTCGGCAAGCCCGGGATCTCGCTCCTCGGGCAGAGACGCCAGCAGGGTGGAAACCACGCCCGTCCCCGCCGTCAAAATGAGGCCGACAGCCCGATGCTCCGGGACTCGAAGACGCCCGGTCGAAGCGACCCGGCGGACGCGTGCTTCGAGCGCCTCGTGCCCGGCGCGACGAGCCGATGCACCGCGCCTCCGCGTCGGATCACTGAGAAGCTGAAACAGCTGCGGGTTCGTCAACCCGAACTCGATCTGAGCAGCCCAACCCGAACGCAGATCTGCGACCGGGTCGCTCGCGCCGGACCCGGCCACGTCGGCAGCAGCCACCTTTGCTGCGAAAAACCTCGACAGTTCACGCTCGGCAACGGCGTCGAGGAGGCTGTCCTTATCACCGAAGAGACGGTAGATCGCAGGTGGCTGAAGCTTCGCGGCAGTTGCGACTCCTCGCGTCGTCACGGCATCCCAACCCTGCTCGCGCAAGAGCCGTGCCGCGGCGTCGAGGATGCGACTACGAGCGTCGGGCTTGATTCGCGGATCCGTCACGGCCCCACGATATGGCTGGTTGCAACCCGGTGCCGTAGATGAACGGTGTTCGGCCGTCCCGCTGGGCGCTGCCGGCGCCGACTGATCGGAGTCATGGGGCGGGGGCGGTGCTCGCCCAGTCCGCCGCCCCTGTAGCTGTTCACGTAGCCACGGCGCTTGGATAGCCGGCTCCCCGGCGTCAGGCGGGCACATGTTGGGCGAGGGCTGTGACCGCAGGGGCCGGACCGATCGGGTTGGAACGGTCCCCCGGACGGGGACAGTGCTCTTCTGCCCCCGGCGGATCGAATCGGGAGTAGCGAGAACGCTTCCCGGCTCGACCCGCACCTTCGTGCTGGCGGCGTCTCGATAGGCGATCTGCTAGCGCATGCGCTGTCGACGCCTCCTGGCAGCATGAGTAGATGTCTCAGATTCCCCCCGCGCGGCGGCACCACACCGTCCCGCAGTTCTACCTCCGTGCGCGGGGCGGAACAGCTCATCGCTGTCCCGCCCCGCGCGTCGTTCAGTTCAAGTGAACGAGCGGACCCGATGAACTCCATCTTGTGCTCAACTCCCGCATAAGCCGAGATCGCGCGCGCGTCTCGCATCCTTGAGGATGCAGGGCATCTCCTAGTGCGACCCGCTCGCACACCGCAGTCCCGGCGTCAGCCGTCTAGCAGCCATGTCTCGCAGTGGGTCAGCAGCTCTTGCGTCGTGCTCGTCGGTTACGAGACAGCGCCGACGCGGCGTCTGCGGCTACGAGTCTCGAATCGGGCGACGCCCCACCATCGCGACAGGTCGTAATAGCCGGCGGCTTGTCGAGCCCGGACTTCCCCCGACGCCGGTCCGGTCGCCAGGCGTAGAAGAACGCTCACCGGCCCAGGTCGATGCCCCCAGCTGGGGAGTACGCGCAGTTGACGACCGCCACGATCTCGTCGACGTCCAATTCGGTATTGTTCCCGGGCCAAGCACGCTGCCACCTTCCCAGAGTGCAAAAGCTCACCCGCGGTGGCGTCTCGATAGCCGATCGGCGACCGCACGTATCGGCGCCGGATCCGGCGCCCGCGAAGCGGGAGCAGCTTAGCTCGGTGTCGTGATCGCGTCACGGAAGCCGATCGGCGACCGGACCAAGGCCGCTCCCGCTACCCTTTCAACATGCGTTCACTTCGTTCTTCGTGGTGGTGGCTGCAGTAGCAGCCTCATGACGCATGGTCGCGGGCTGCATGGCAGCTCGCAGACCGCAAGACCGCCGTGCAGCCCTTCTCTCTCTCGAAAGGGCAACACACGTGAACACCTTCACCGCAACCCAAGAACGCATGCGGGCACTCGACGCCCGCATCACAGCCCACCCTGATCGGTTCCGCGTCCTCACCGGCGAACGACCAACCGGACGACTGCACCTCGGTCACTACTTCGGCACCGTTGCTGAACGCGTCACGCTGCAGGCTCGGGGTGTCGAGACGTTCCTCGTGCTGGCCGACTACCAGGTCATCACCGACCGCGACACCACCGACAACGTGGCCATCAACGTCCACGAGGCGGTGTTGGACTACCTCGCCGCGGGATTAGCCCCGGCATCGACGACGATCTTCACGCACTCGTCCGTCCCAGCGCTGAACCAACTCCTCCTGCCGTTCCTCAGCCTCGTGAGCGAAGCAGAGCTCCACCGGAACCCGACGGTCAAAGCCGAACTCGCGGCGTCTGGACGGGCCCTCAGCGGCCTGATGCTGACCTACCCGGTCCACCAAGCGGCCGACATCCTCTTCTGCAAGGGCAACCTCGTCCCCGTCGGGAAAGACAACCTCCCCCACGTCGAACTGACCAGGACGATCGCGCGCCGCTTCAACGACCGCTACGGCGACGTGTTCCCAGAACCGGAACCGCTCGTCACCGCATCCCCCGAAGTGCCCGGCGTCGACGGCCGGAAGATGTCCAAGAGCTACGGCAACGCCATCGCACTCAGCATGACCAACGATGAAACCGCCGCCGTCATCCGCCGAACCCCAACCGACGGTGACCGACACATCACCTTCGACCCCGTCGGACGACCCGGAATCGCAGCGCTCCTCACGACCGCAGCGCTCTGCGCCAGCACAACCCCCGAGCTGATCGCTGAGCAGATCGGGTCAAAGGGCGCTGCAGAGCTGAAGCGAGTGGCCACCGACACCATCAACGACTACTTCGCGGCGCATCGCCGACGCCGAGCAGAACTCGCACGGGATAGATCGGCCGTGATCGACGTGCTGCAAGCCGGGGTCGAACGCGCGAACACCATTGCTGAGACTACCCTCGACGAAGTCCGTAGCGCCATGGGCATGCACTACACGCTGATGTGACGACCGCACCGGCCCAGCCGACGCGTCTCAATAGCCAATCGTCTACCGGGCGGTTGGTCGTCGCCCCAGTGACGACTGGAACCGCACGAGGTATCCGTCAGGGTCCTGGACGAGGAATTGATGCACCCCGACCTCTTCCTCTCCGATGCCAACCACTTCGCCTCAGGTCGCATGAAGAGCTCAACGCCAGCCTGTCCAAGCACCTGCGCCAGCGCCTCAGAGTCCAACACCGTGATCTGGAAAATCACCCCGCGGCCCAGCGGGCGCTCAAGAGGCCCCGTGATCCAGTTGCGACCCACACCTGCTTGTTCGAGCATCAGGTGCGCGGAACCGAGCGTGATGTACGCGAAGCGTTCCTCCGGGCGCGAGTAGGCGACGTCGAAGCCGCAGAAGTCGCACCAGAACTTGACGCTCCGATCCAAGTCGGCCACGAGTAGCTCTGGAACGAGCGAGGGTTCAAGGGGGTCCATCACCGGATCATCGTCGCAGCCCTCACCCTGCGGGCAGTCCCGGTAGCGGATGGGCTATCGAGACGATCTGAATGCATCGGCTGCGTCTGACTCGATCATTGTTCGCAGAAGCGGCGTAGAACACGGCCGTGTGCTCGGTGGTCGTCATCGCCGCGACGAAGGCGCGGATGGCATCCGTGGGGCTGGCGCTACCAGCTGCTGAGGCTGCCAATGACGGCGATCGCTGCAGCGAGCGCAGTGACGGTGCTGAGGAAACCGAGCCACTTGCCCCACTCGTCGAACCCACGGTCCTTGTGCACGCTTCCCACCAACCGCAGAGCAGCGCCTGCGAGGGCCAGCACAGCTGTTCCGACACCTGCCACGGCGAGCCACGCGTCGACGAAGCCCACCGAAGTCAGCATCGCGATGGGAAACGGGAGGGCCAGCGCGATGAACACGGCAAAGAGGCCGACGACGCCGGGAATCGCTCCGATCTGCGTGTCATTGAGCACCGAAGCCTTGTCCTCTGCGGTGCTTGGCGCTGTCGTCGAGAGAACGGGTTCAGCTTTCCACGTCTTGATTTTTTGCCTGAACGGCACTCGCGCGGTTTTGGTCTGAGGAATAGTCACCGAACCTGTTTACAGGTACGACGTGCGGACGCGGAGCGCGGCACGCCGCAGCTCGCGGCACGCCGCAGCTCGCGCCACGCCGCAGCTCGCGGTCCGTTTCCGTGATCGCCGCATGCGACCCGTCGCTCCCGGGCGGGTCGGTGGTGGTGCGGCGGAACCAAACTCCGCCCGTCGTTGGCGACAGCGGTCCTCAAAACTGGTGATCTCTGAGCGCAGGGCTACCTGAACTCAGAACAGCAAAGGCCCCCGTAATTCTCACGCAACGTCTCAGCGGTGGATACGTTCACCGAAGCGAGCAAGGCCATCCTCAACCTGATCGGGACCCACCCCGGCGAGTGCCAACCTTCCGGACGTGGCGCCGACGAGGGTGGGTATCAGCACGACGACGGCGGCGACGTAGGCCGGTGCGGCATTCTTGATCCTCCCGATACGCCGAGTGTCGGTTCCCTGTCAATCGAAGCCCCACGTCGGTCGACGTCGACCACTACGTGATTACTGACCGCCTCGCTGTTACTGCGACTGGCGCCAGTGTGTCTTGAACCGCCGCGCACCGTTGGGCTCGCTACTTCTGCGGCGGCAGGCGCTGTGGCCCCTGCGCGTGCTGGTGGTCACCTGCGGAGTCCGGACACGTTGCGTCGAGAGGTTCACCAGGCGCCAACAGTACCCGCCCAGTTCAGGTCGCCGACAGTTAGGCACCGCACTAGGTGACGAGCTCCGAAACAGGAGGCAACAAGCCCTAGACAGAAGAAAACATGCATGTATGTTTGGTTCTGTCGAAGGGGAAACGATGGCGACAAGGGGAATCTGGGAAGTAGTGTCGGCGCACGCCGTTGCTCGTCCCGACAGCACCGCTCTGCGCGGCGAGGCATGGTCACTGACATACGCAAGTCTTCGAGACTCCGTGCTTGACACGCCAACAGTCGACCGGTCTGTCGATCTTGTGCTTGCGGATAGGGCAGGTGCAGCCGTGGCAGCGGTACTTGCCGCTCAACGGAACCGTCGGCCCGCGGCCCTTATCCCGGAAGCAGCGGGAGCCGGGTATCGGCAGTCCATACGAGACTCGCTCGTGACAGCGGCGATCATGGGCGGCCCGATCGCTCCCGCCGACGAGGGCATCATCACCGCCACGTCCGGGTCCACAGGTGTTCCGAAGCTGGTGCTCCACGACCCGCAGGGAATCGATCGGTTCACGGCATGGGTCATCGACCGGTTCAAGCTCGACGCATCGACCATCTCGCTGGTTTGCAGCCCGATGAACTTCGACGTGTCCCTGTTTGACGTATGGGCCGTCCTCCGCGCTGGCGGGACAGCAGCCTTCGCGGACGCCGAGACCGTTGCCAACGCGTCCGCTCTTGTAAAGCAAGCGTCGCAACAGAAGGTGACGCTCATCCAGGCGGTCCCTGCTGTTCTCACTCGGCTCGTCGCAACGGGGCTGACTCTGCCCGCCGTCGAGACCGTGGTCTCCACCGGTGACTTCTTCCCCACCGAGAAGATCGACGCGCTCCGAGAAACGTTCCCCAACGCCGAACTAGTCAGCATCTACGGGTCCACCGAAACGAACGACACGTTCATCAACGACATCGGCTCAGCAGCAGAGGGCTTCATCGGCGAAACCATCGCAGGCGTACGAGCGCGAGTCGAACCCGCCAGCGAACCTGGGACGGGGACACTCCACGTACTGTCACCGTTCCAAGCGATCGGCTACCTCAACGCGTCGAACGAAGCGTGGACGACCAGCGCCGAGCAGCGGTGGTTCGACACCGGGGACATCGTCGAGGAAACACCCCGCGGACTCCGCCTCCTCGGCCGATCAGACCGTGTGGCCAAGATCAACGGCAACCGCGTCAGCCTCGATGACGTCGAAGCTGTCGCGCGAACCCACCCCGCCGTCTCCTCCGCGATCGCAGTCCTCCATCACGCCGAGAGCAAACGACTCGAGGTGGTCGTTCAACTCGCCCCTGAGGCGAGCCTCTCCAAGCTGGCGCTCCGCACCTGGATGGCACAACGACTTCCACGAGCCGCCCTACCGGCACGGCTGTGGATCATGCGAGCCCCTTTCCCGCTGACTTCAACAGGGAAAGTCGACCGCAACGCAACGCACCGTCACGCCCTCCGAGAGGAACAAAACGCATGACCGTCAAGGAACAGATCCGCGAGTACATCATCACCAACCACGCCCCCGACCTCGCCGGCGAAGAAATTCCCGGCGACTACGACCTCCTCGCGAACGGTGTCATCGACAGCCTCGCCCTGCTCGAACTCGTCGAATGGGTGCAGGAGAAGTGGGACATCAACGTCGCCGACGTCGAACTCACCCCTGCCGACTTCCAGAGCATCGACGCCATCGAACAGTTCATTCAGAACCTCAGTGCCGGCGCGACCGTCGTCGCGAACTAACGCAGCACCCTCAACGAAAGGAAACCAGATTGTTCACTCGCACCCGCGCCGAGGTCGAATCCGTCAACTGGGGAAACGGCACCAGTGAACGCCTTTTGACCGCGAACGACGTTTTTGGCTTCACCGTCGCTCACACCGTCGTCAAGGCAGGAACCCGGTCCCCGCTGCAGTACCGCAACCACCTGGAGGCGTGCTACTGCATCGGCGGTAGCGGTGCGGTCGAGTCCGAGGACGGCGTCCGACACGAGGTCGTCGCAGGCACTCTCTACGCGCTCGACCAGCACGACGCGCACTTCCTCGTCGCCAGTGACCACGAGGACCTCGAACTCATCAGTGTCTTCAACCCGCCGCTCACCGGGAACGAACGCCACACGGTGACCGCAGACGGATTCTCAAGCTACTGATGGCCGTCGACACACTGGAACGGCCCGCCACCTCGATCGTGCAAACGGTCAGCGACAGGATCCGTGCCGCGAAGCCCGCCCTCAACGAGGGCGTCGCCGAGCGCGACCGGTCGGCAACCTTCCCAACAGACGCATGGCACACACTGGCTTCCACAGGACTCTTCCGGATCGGCATCGAAAAGGAGTTCGGCGGTGCCGACCTGCCGCTCACCGAGCAGCTGCAGGTCGCAGAGCTCCTCGGGGTCGAGAGTGAAGACGCTGGCCTCAACTTCAGCGCGGCAACCCACCTCGCAAGCACAGCGTTCGCGCTGTCCCGGTTCGGGACCGCAGCTGCGAAGGCTGCCTACCTGCCGGAGATTGCAAGCGGCGACCGCATCGGCAGCCACGCGATCACCGAAGCGGACGTCGGTTCCGACGCGCTCTCGATGAGTGCGACGGGCTCCATCGATGGAGATCACATCGTCCTCAACGGCGATAAGACCTTCGTCACCAACGGTCCGGTCGCAGACCTCACCGTCGTGTACGTTCGCTCGCGCCCGAACGCTGGTCCGCTCGGTCTCACAGCCGTCGTCGTGCCTGCCGAGACCGCCGGACTCGAGCGAGGTGCTCCGCTCGAGAAGTCAGCACTCCGCACGTCACCAATTGGCACATTGCGGCTCCGGAACTGCCGCGTGCCACGGGCGAACATCCTAGGCGGTACCGGTGCGGGGTTCCTCGTCCTCGACGCCGTCATGGCGCATGAAATCCTCGTCTCCTTCACCATGAACATCGGGGAGATGCAGCGTCGGCTGGACGCCACGATCCGGCGGGTGCGCAGCCGCCACCAGTTCGGGCAACCCCTCGCTTCGTTCCAAGGCGTGCAAGACGCACTCGTCGAGATGCACATGGACATCGACACGGCTCGCCTGGCACTCGCCGCAGCAGCTACAGAAGTCGCAACCGGAGCACGTGCGTCCGCGCGTATCGCCGCCGCGAAGATCCTCACCAGTAAGGCGAACCTCTCCACCGCTCAGAAAGCAATCGAACTGCACGGTGGAGCCGGCGTCCTCAGTGCCTCCGGCGTCGAACGCGGTCTTCGCGACGCGATGGGTGGACCGATCTACTCCGGTACCAACGCAATTCAACGACTGAAGATCGCCAAGAGTCTCGGGCTCTGACGACCGAAAGAAGGAATCGATGCCCACCACGACAGATGCGACCATCGCTCCGACGTTCCACTTGAACTTTGACCACGAACGCGTGCAACGCTTCGTTGACCAGCACGTGCCCAATCGGGATGCACCCCACCGGGAGCTCGCCGTCCGTCTCCACGACGCCGTGCGGGACCGAATCCGCTACGAGGTGTACGACGCCGACCTCAGCAGAGACGGCACGCGCGCCTCAGCGATCCTTGACAGAGGTCAGGGGTTCTGCGTGCACAAGTCCATCGTCTACGCCGCAGCGCTCCGCGCAGTCGGCATCCCCAGTCGTCTCGTCTACGGCGATGTCCGAAATCACCTCGCATCGGACCGCTTGCTCGAACTCATGGGCGGCGACTTGTTCACCTTCCACGCACTCGTATCCGTCCAACTCGACGGGCAGTGGATTCGTGCGACGCCCGTCTTCAACAAGCTGCTCTGCAAGCTCTACGGGATCCAGCCGCTTGAGTTCGACGGTCACAACGACAGCTACTACCACCCGCACGATCTCGCAGGCCGCCGACACATGGAGTTCGTGCAGTGGCGCGGCGAGTTCGACGACTTCCCCTGGCAGACCGTCACGGACGGAATCGCGAAGAACCACCCCAGGCTGGTCGGAGCGGGGGAGCGCACCACCACCGGCTCACTCCTCGACGAGGCGGAGACGACCCGATGACGATCATCGTCGAGAGAGCCGTTCAGGAAGCGCTCGACCAGGGTGCCCCCGTGGTCGCCCTCGAATCGTCCAACATCACGGCGGGTGTCCTCCCCGCGAACCTCGAACTCGCGCGCGACATGGACGCCGCAGTCGCCGCACACGGAGCGCTCCCTGCTCGTGTCGCCATGCTCGATGGGAACCTCCACGTCGGCCTCACCGAGGACGAGCTGATCCGTATCGCCACCGAGCACGACGAGGAGAAGGTCAGCACGCGCGACCTCGCAGTCGGCATGGCCCGGAACGCGACCGCCGGCACCACGGTGTCAGCGAGTCTCATTGCTTCCGTCGCTGCGGGTATCCGAGTGTTCGCCGTCGCAGGAATCGGTGGAGTCCATCGGGGTGCCGAGACGTCGTTCGATATCTCGACGGACCTGACGCAATTTCAAACGTCTCCCAGCCTCGTCGTCTGCGCCGGAGCGAAGTCACTCCTCGATCCGAGACTCACCCTCGAGTACCTCGAGACAGCTGGTGTGCCTGTCATCGGGTACGCCAGCGACGACTTCCCCGGGTACCTCGCGGTGTCCAGCGGCGAGCGAAACCCCCTCCGAAGCGACGACCTCCAGGAGATCGCGCGAATCGCTCACCACCACTGGGCCGACGTAGCTCGAACCGCAGTGCTCGTGACCTCCCCGCTCCCAGCCGAAGATGGCGTCGACCCGGACGTGCTGCTCCAGCTCATCAACGACGCGCTCGCGGAGGCGGCGACCTCAGGCGCCAGCGGTGCTGCACTGACACCGTTCGTGCAACGCGCCGTCGCGGCTGCCACAAACGGGCGTTCAAGCACCGCGAATCGCGCTGCGCTGTTGTCGACCGTCTCATTGGCTGCCAACCTGGCTGTCGAAGAAGCTGCCGTCCGACAAGCAGAGCCGTCTTTGGTCACAACAGACCTCCGGCAGGGCTGGTCCTCGCGATGACAGCATTCCTCTTCGACCTCGACGGCACGGTTATGGACACCCCGTCCGTGATCGTCGGAAGTCTCAAGTCGATGCTCGAAGGACGAGACGACATCTCGGAAACGCTGCTGCGGAGCCAGATCGGACGGCCGTTGGACGCAATCGTCGGGACCCTGCTCCCAGACGTCGACCACGAAGGAGCCGAGCGAGCACGTCAACGTTTCCGTCAGCACTTCGCGGAAGCGACCCGCCACGACGCGCAACGACTCGTGATCGCCGAGGTCATGGAAGCGGTGGCTGAGGTGCGAGCGAATGGGTCGAGGACTGCCATTGTGACCAGCAAGATCACGGCATCCGCGGAAGAGCTCCTGAGGGCGGGCGGTATCCGACAGTCGTTCGATGCTGTGATCGGTCATGATCGAGCCTCACGAGGGAAGCCGTCACCCGAGCTCGCACTCATTGCTGCGGCACAGCTCCGCGAACTTCCAGAGCACTGCGTCGTCATCGGAGACTCCGTGGATGACATGGCCATGGGCGCAGACGCCGGTATGACAACCGTCGGCGTCCTCTGGGGCGTGGCTGCGCGTCGGGACCTCGAACAGGCGGGCGCCATGGTCACCGTAACGAACCCAAACGAGCTGAGCGGCGTGCTCAGGCGATCCACGACGCGAGGTGCGGCATGACGACCACAGAGACTCGACAGAAGCCACACGGACTCGCCCTCGCAACACTCTGTGCCGCACAGTTCCTCGTCGCGCTCGACTTCTCGGTGATGTACGTCGCGTTGCCCACAATCGGCAGCGACCTCAACCTCTCGGACGCCGCAGCACAGTGGGTCGTTAGCGCGTACGCGGTCTTCTTCGCCGGCCTCCTGCTCGTCGGAGGGCGCCTGACGGACCGCCTCGGGGCGCGGAACGTGTTCGTCGCATCGTTCCTGCTCTTCGGCCTCGCGAGCCTCGTCGGGGGTTTCGCCCCGAACGGCGAAGTGCTCCTCGGTGCGCGGGCTGCTCAGGGAGCAGCAGCAGCTCTCCTGCAACCGAGCGTCCTTGGACTACTGAGCGCGACCTTCGACGGCGAGAACCGCAAGCGGGCCGTCTCGGTGTGGGGTGCGGTCGGAGCATCCGGGCTCGCGCTTGGTGTCATCCTCGGCGGTGTCTTGACCGCGCTGGACTGGCGCTGGACGTTCCTCATCAACCTGCCGTTTGTTGCCGCCGGGATCGCAGGGGCACTCGTGGCCTTCCGGTCGGTTGATGCGCACAGGAGCCAGGAGCGGATCCCGGTTACTGGGGCGGTCCTCGGTACCGCTTCGCTCCTCACCGCAGTCTTCGCGTTGACGATCGTCGCTGAGCCGACCCCCAACCTGGTTCTCGGGGGTGCAGCTTTCGTGGCATTCGTCGTCGCGGGCGTGCTGTTCCTCCGACACGAGAGGGGTCCGACGCCCCTCATCGAGCGGGCCCTGCGTCAGGTGCGCAGCATCAGGCTCGGCGCGGCGGCGACCGCCCTCTACATGGCTTCCGTTGGTTCGGAGTTCTACCTCGTCACCCTGCTCCTCCAGCAGGCGCACGGGTACAACCCACTCCAGGCCGGCTTCGGCTTCCTGCCATTGGCAGTGATGGTCACCATCGGCAACATCGTCGCCGGCCGACTCATCTCTCGGCTCCCTGTAGAGCGCGTGCTACTCGTTGGATTCATCATCGGCGCGGGAGGGTTGCTCCTGCTGGCGATCACTGGGCGAGCCGACTACGCCTACGGAGTGCTACCGGGGCTGCTCATCAGCGGTTTTGGTCACGGAATCATCTACACCTCGATGTTCGCGCTCGGGACCGCAGAGGTGCCGGCGGGGCTCGAAGGCGGAGCGGGCGCTCTGCTGACAACATCGCAGTACCTCTCCTCGTCTGTGACCGTGGCGGTACTGACAATCGTGCTCACCGTGGTCGAAGGCGATGCGGCCTTCACAGTCGCGTTCCTCGTTACCGCGGCATGCGCCGTTGCCGGGCTCGGTGTTGCGTGGGCAGCGTCGAGGGCGAACGTCGGTGTGGTGTCGTGATCATCGAAGCGTCCACAAGGCTCGGAGCGCTCGTCATCCACAACGATCCGGTCCCGGAGGAGGAGTTGTGGCTCGGGCGGAGCGCAGACGTCAGCATCCACACCGCCCGATTCCCCACACCGCGCGCGTCGGGTGAGCACTTCACTGGTCGTCCGGCCGAACGGATGCTCTCACCAGGAGTCGCCCGGGGGCTCCGGCAATTGGCAGACCTTGGAGTGCATGCAATCGGGTACTGCTTTGTCAGCAGCAGCGTCTTCGGGGGCGGGGACTTCGACGATCAGTTCGAGCAACTGGCCACGGACGAGGCGGGAGGGACACCAGTCATCACTGGCGGGAGAGCACTGCGCGACGAGGTCCGACGTCGAGTGGGACATCGAGATGTCGTTCTGGTCGCTCCGCCCTGGTTCTCGGATGAGACAGTTGCTGCGCTCATTGACTACGTCGAGATCCCGTCGATCCGGGTGCGGACTCATCGGTACGTTCTTGGCCCCGAATGGGAGGGAATTGCCCGTCCGGAGCTATTCGACGCAGGCGCCAGACATGCGATAACCGGCCAGGGGCTCCTGGAGCAGATCTCGGCGCTCGGACTTCGCGGGTCGGAACTCGTCGTAGTTCCAGGTAGCGGCATGCGCAGCTACGCAGCTCAGAAGGTCATCGCTGCTGTACTCGGCCTCGAGACGGTGAGCGCGAACGGGGCGCTACTCTCCGCCCTCGTGTCGAGCGCGAGGGGAGCTGCGCTGGTCAGATGATTCGGCCCTATGCTGCGTCCGCTACCTCCTGGACGTACTGAGCGGCCTCCCGGATACCGATGCCAGGAAGCAAGTAGAGCCAGAGCGAGTCGAGCCGCTCGCAGATGCCCTGGCGTTGTTCCAGTTGGTCCCCGATCTCCTGTACTCCGAAGACGCTCGCGACGACAACCCACGCGACCTCGTCAACAGCGCAATCTTGGGTGATTTCGCCGGCGCCTTGTGCCTCAGCAAGAATGCTCCGAACTTCGTCAATCCAACCTCGAAACGGAGTCGGCAGAGGCGCATCGATGTGCGACGCTTCTTTGATGAGTCGCATGGCCGCCCGGCTTGCAACATCGTCCCGGAACCCAGTTGCGAGGTCGTGCGCGAAGAGCATTAGCAGCCTGACGCCCTCGAATCCTTCTGCGCGGCGATGCGGGACGTATTCAGCCCAGTGCTTGTATTGCTGTTCAGCGAGAGCAGCAGCGATGTCGGCTTTTGATGCGAAATGGAAGTACAGCGAACCCCGTGTGAGCGAGGCTCGCTCGACAACGTCCACCAGTCTGGTGCCGAGGAATCCGTTCTCGTCGAACGCGGCTGCCGCGGCATGGAGGAGCTGGGCTCGGGTGCGGATGGCCCTGTCTTGTGAAGGCAAGTGATGATCCAATTGGGCTTCGGCCTGGGGCCGGTAGCGAGGCGAGGCGTCGGCTCCTTCAGATCCTATCCCTGGTCTTTCTTAGCCCGCGGTGGAGTCTGCTCGTCCGATGAGACGCTTGGTGGGCATCATCAAGATGGCCGCGTCGCTTGCCAAGCGCTGGCGGGTATGTCGCAGGAAACGAGGAGCGACTGCAACTTGGCGTCGTCGCTCCCGGCTGACTGACGTGGGCGTTCGGCTCCACGAGGAGGCGCTAATCAGCTGAGTAGGTTGTGGCGGAGGTCGTAGCCGGTGTCGGCGGCGAACAGAAGCCGGTTCCGCACCTCCTCAAGGGATGCTGTGTCGTCGGCGTTTCGATAGTCGGCGCGGAGGAGAGTGTTCGCGGTGATGATGTCGTCGGTGCGTTCCGTGTATCCGGCGGCGGCTGCGGTGAGGAAGATCGTGGGGTCGGCGGGCCGGACGAGCTCGGTGCCAGCGAATCCGACCGTGTCGGGTTCGAAGCCGAGCGCGACCATGTCGACCTCTTGCTCCGTGAACGCGACGACACGATAGGGCATCTCGCGCTTGCTGATGGCGGGATAGCCGGGCCGATTGGAGATGGCGCGGCCGGAGATGCGGCAGCCCGCGCCGATGAGCCGCTCCGCCTGCTCCGGAAGCTGTAGGTCGGACCGCCACCGCGTGCGGATGCCGCCGGGGCCCGGGTAGCAGGCGATGCTCCAGTCCACGAGCCCACCAACTTTGCGGGACTCCCATCCGATGCTGGTGCGGTGCACGCGTTTCCCGAGCCGAGCGAGGGCGTCGTCCACCTGCCCGGGCGTGAGTTTGCCGCGGTGGACGAGCCCGTCGAAGGTGGCGCCGTTGACGGCGAGCATTCGTGCGACGGCGAAGGTGATGTAGATCGGGGCGGCGTCCTTCCACCGATCGCGGACGCCGAGGACCTGTTTCCCGTCGACCCACACCCGGCGGCGGTCGACGTCGACCAGCAGGACCGTCTCAGTCTGTTCCGCGAGCGCAATCTGCATCTGCATCACCGTGCGAGGGGCGAGTAGGAGCAGCTCTGCTGGTGTGTCTGGTTCTCCACGCGGGTTCCGGGTCGGTGTTGGGAGGCGGGCTCGGCGTCCGTCGGCGAGGCGGATCGTGTCGTGGGACTGGACGGCTGCGTGCAGGCCGGCGAGTTTGAGGACGGCGAGGGCGTCGGTGAGGTCTGCGGTCTCGCCGAGCCCATACGGGAGCGTGATTTGCGGGCGTCCGGCGTAGGCGTCGGCGACCCATTGCAGTGCGGGTCCCATCAGCGGCGCTCTTCCGGGGTGTCGGGTCGGACGAGGGCGATGAGCCAGCGGGCTTCGGTGAGGAAGGGCTCCCACCCGTCCCGGGTGTCACCGTGTGCGGGTTCGCAGCGGTAGCCGCCGTCGCTGTCGGTGCTACTGACGAGGACCTGCCGGAGCTCGGAGTCCGGTGGGTCACGGAAGTACATGTGTCCGTGAGTGCCGGCCATGTCGAACGCGACGGTGAGCAAGAACAGCTCTGGTCGGGTGGTCACCACCGCCACCGCCGTCCCCGGAACAAGGCGATGACCGTCGCGATTGGCCGGCCTTGCTGCATCCAGGCCAACGGTGTCAGGGGCACGTCGTCGACGGCGAGGAACTGCCGGGGTGTGGTCATGAACTCCGTCATCGCCGCCGCGTCGAGGAGCCGCTGCGGGGCCGCTGCGAAGAGCACGTCAAGGCCAGCCAGCAGGCTGGATGGGTCGCCGAACTCGGGCAGGGCGGGCTTCACGATCTGCCAGGTGGGGATGCGTTCTTCGCCGTCGAGGTCGAAGCTTGTCAGCCGGTTCGACCCGAACAGTTCCCCGACCTCATCGACGCTGATCTGCAACGCTGCCGCGGCTTCCGCCTCGGTGAGGGTCGACTCCAGCAGGTGCCGGCGGATGCGCGCCTGCGTGGCCTGCCACCACTCCTCTGGAACGTCCGCACCATCGGCAGGAGCGGCACCGGGGGCGTAGGGGATTTGTCGGCCTTGGTCGGTGTAGGCCTGGAGCTGGTCAATGCTGATCTCACCCCGGGCGTACATCCACAGCTGCGACTGCCAGGGCATGTCGTCCGGGAATCCTTCCAAGTAGCCGGAGTGGATGACGGCGCGGACCGCTTTCTCCCGCTTCGCGATCTCGGACGCTGGGATGAGCAGGGTCTGGACGATGCGGTTCGCCTCCCATGTTGCGGGGACGGTCAGGTCGGTGAGACGCCGCCGGTTCCGGTCAACGAGCTCGTAACCGGGTTCCTTCTCGCTGTGTTCGACCATGATCCGCGCCATCGACGCCTCCGGGTTCTCGGTGTCCTCGAGAAGCACATGCCCCCAAAGGATCCGGTCGTTCGAGAGGTGCAGGGAAACCAAACGCATCATCAGCGGTACCTCCAAGAAGTCGTAAGCGAGCGAGACCTGGGTGCGGGTCAGTTCGCCGGTGGGGTGGGTCGGGTTCGGCCGATGCGTTCCGGCTGCTCAGTGAGGACGAACCGCATCAGCCGGTCCGTTTCCGCCATCGCCGCATCCGATACGTCGCTCCCAGTCGGGTCGGTGGTGGTGAGGCGGAACCAGGGCTCCTCGTCCGCGTGGTCGACCAGGACCGTCGCCCACGGCCGGTCGGGATCGTTCGCCTGCGCGAAGATGGTGGCGCCGAAGAACCGGGCGTCGTCGAAGGCCAACGTCAGGGACACCAGCCGCAACACCACGGGACGGCTCTCGTTCGGAGGGTTCGTCATTGGACGTGCATCCAGCGGAGGTCATGAGCGGTGTCGGCGCGGAAGTGCAGCAGCTGCCGCAACCCGTTCACCGCATCCGTGTGCGCGTCCGTGTACCCGTCCTGCCAGATCAGCGACGCGGTGATGAACTCATCAGTGCAGCACCCAGCGCTCGACGGCGCGAGGATCGTCGTGTCCTGCGGGACGAGGACCTTCACCGTTGCTTCGTCCACGCCGGCGGGTTCGTAGCCGAGCGCGACCATGTCTGGATGGGTTTCGAAGAACGCCGTCAGCCTGTTCGGCGGAACCTCAGCCCACGACTGGTGTGCCGCCCACCGGTCCGACATCACCCCGCCCAGTCCGATGAGCTCATCCGCCTGCTCGTCGAGGGGCGCGGCGCGCTTCCAGCAGGTGCGGATCCCGCCCGCACCCGGATACGCCGCCAGGACCCAGTCCGCGAGAGCGGACCGGTCGCGGGCTTCCCACCCGAGGGGCGTGTGGACCACGTGCTCGCCGAGCGTCAGCAGCGCTGCGCGAACCTGCTCCACCGGCAGCCCGGTACGCGCTGCGATCTCGTTGGTACCACCGCCGTCGACGGTGATGGTGCGGGCGATGGCGAACACGTTCCGCCAGCCCGGCGTCGCGTCCCGCTGCATCGACGACCCGGACACCTGCCGGCCGTCCGCCCACACACGTTGGCGTTTCCCATTCACCACCACCAGGTCCGGATACCGCCGCGCCAGGGACAGCACACCGCCTTCCGACCCGCCCGGCAAGACGATCAGATCCGCGTCGCGACTGTCCGGTGCACCATCAGCGATGGTGGTCGTCGGGTCCGGTGTCGACAGGAACCCAGTCCGCCCGTCCTCGAACCGAAGCCGATCAAACGCCTCCACCTTCGCCGGCATGCCGGCCGCGGCCAATGCGGTCAGTGTGTGAGTGATGTCGATCGTCCACCCCAACCCGAACGGCAACGACAGGATCGACTGCTCGTGGCGGATGTCCTGCACCCACTGCCGGTCGCTCACGAGCAGTCCCGTGGCACGGCCGGTGTGCGGGTCGAGACGACGTTAGGCACGGCCAGCCAACCGTGGGTCATCTTCCGCAAGCCGCTCCAGGCCAAGACCAGACGCGTCGAGGATCGCGGTCTCGCTCTCTTCGGTAGCGACAAACGAGCCAATCTGCGCGTTGACCGCGACAAGCGTCCCGATCCGACTCCGCGCATCCAACACGACGGCCTCTATCTCCTCGTCGGAGCAGTCCCTGCTGAGCTCTGGTTTCGACGGATGCAGCGCCGGGAATTCGAGCTGCTGTACCGGTGGGTGCCACTTCACGCCGATGCGGAGGACCCGGCCGTCGTTGTCATTGCGGTAGAAGAGCGCACCGAACGGATGCCCCATGTCCAGCGTCAGGTCCGCACCGTAGAGCGTCCACCCTGCGGCTTCGTAGGACGCATCCCACCGTTGAACGACGAGTGTGCCAATACCCATCCTCAGGGCAGGGACGACCGTATGACCATCGGGGACGTCGGCATACAGGTCCTGCAACCCGGGAGGGAGGCCTTCACGGAGGCGCTCGAACGGGATCTTCGCCCACCTGATTGCTCCAGCGTGGTGACGCTCGCGGAACGCCTCCTGTTCAGGTGCGGACCGCTCTGGCGGCGATGCGGAATCACTGCTCACTGCGACCTCCATCCCAAGTCTGCTCATAGTAATGCGCACCTCCGTGGTTGTCGAGAGCCGACTTCGCTTCACCAGAAACGCTGACGGTCCGCGCATACAGCAGCTGATGCCGCACCGCGCGGCTCGGAAGGAACCGCTCATGGCAGACCAGACCGATCGCTCCTGGTTCGATCACGACGACGCCGACGGCGTCACCGTCGCAGTCATCACAGATGACCTCCACGTGGAGATCAGCGCACTCGGCATCGTCACGGTGCGTGCCTGGAATGGCGCAGCGCTGCCACTGGACTTCGACGACACGGTCGACGTCGCCGCGGCCCTCACCGAGGCAGTGATGATCCTCCGCGCACGTGGGCACAGCGAGGTAATCCGCCCTGCACAGCAACAGTGACAAATGGTGACAAGACGTTCACCGCCCCAGCTGCCCGCCCCGGCAGCTGTTTGCCTCCCAAACGCTTGCGTCGATCACAGCAGTTAAGTCGTCCAAGGAGTCAGCACGATCCGCAGCCACAGTGCGATCCGGGCCCGTTCTAGGGGTCTGTCTTACTTACTTACTTACTTTTACTACTACTACATGTGTAGGTAGTAGTAGTAGATAGATCCAGGGCACATATAAATACCTGGTCAGCTCTGTAGCCGTACCTCGTGTGAACAAGGGTGAGAAGGGAAGCGAGCCCGCGCTCGAGGGTCTCTGGCGCACCGTGCCGCCGAGACTCGCCAGGAGCGCCGTTCCGGGCTGCATAGGTAGATGCGGCGGACCATGCAACGTGGGACGGACCGGGCGGCATAGCGGGCGGGTCGGTCGGGCCAGCAACTGTTGCCAGCCTGGCCGGCGCGAGAGTTGGAGCCCGAGCGCACAGCAGCGAGCTCAGTCCGCGCATAGAGGGAAGACCACTACCGGAAAGGTCTTCCCATGCCCCACGCTGCTCTCGCCGACCGCGCCGCCGCCTTCATCGCGACGGCTACGCTCCGACACGACGGCAAGTACGACTACGACCAGGTGACAGCCGAGTTCGTCAACGCACACACGAAGGTCACCATCGGCTGCCCCGACCACGGGGACTTTACGCAGACACCCAACGAGCATCGACGTGGCCAACGATGCCCCGATTGCTCCGGACGCCGAGGGTCTCGTCCCATGGCACGCCGCGAGCAGTTCATCGAACGCGCGCGCAGCATTCACGGTGACCGCTACGACTACCGCGACGTCATCTACGTCGACCAGCACACGCCGGTCGTCATCATCTGCCGTGACCACGGTCCGTTCTCGCAGCGGCCCACAAACCACCTCTCGAACAACACCCCAAGCAACTGCCTTCGGTGCGCGCAAGACGTTCGGAATGCGGCGACCCTGCGCATGTGGAAGGACCGTGAACCGCAGCCGCGGAAGAAGCGCACCGGGAAGTTCAAGAAGGCGGCCTGAGAGGCGCTGGGGCAAGCACCCGCTCAGGTTCATGCGGAGAAGGCGCGACGGACGCCGGGTTCGGCATCAAGCTTCGTCGCCCGGCCCCGACGCCGGTCCACGCCGCATCCTCCGGCTGCGCCGACCACCTGGTCGAACGTTGCCTAGACGCAGCGCAGTGACATCGAATACGTGTGCCGCTCCGACTCGGGGTCGGTCTGCACGACAGCGTCAGCTTGCTGCTCAATGGCCGTGATCGTGGGCTTCAGCTGCTTCACAGCCCTCGGTCGACACGTCAGCGCAGCACCTGCATGAGCAAAGTCGGCCGGCCAGCGAGCAGTGCAGCCACCCATCGGTGGTTCCCGTCGACGAGAACGACGCGTCCATCATCGAGTTGCACTCCGAGTGGCCCCTTCGCCCCCCACGATGACTCTGCCGCTCCGAAGAGCAGAGTCGGGTTCGCGAGGTAGTGCAGGAGCGCGTCCAGCCGGACAACCCCTTGCAGACTCGCGTCGACTGCAGTCAGCGGCGTCTCCCGCGACGGCGGTTGCGGGGACCCGCTCCGAACCCACCGCTGCAGCCGTCCCATCGCTTCCGTATCATCCGCGACAGACGCTGCGGGCAGTGCGAGCAGCGGGGTCGGAATCAGAAGGGCCCCGGAGTCGTCAGCCACCGCGAGAGTCGTCAGCCGCTCAGCCCACAGGTCCGCGCTGAGCGGCGGCGACGAACGGCATGCACCGTCAACCAAAGGGGTTGCGAAGTTTACGGCAACGCATTCCGCAAATCCCGCACGTGGGTCACTTCGGAAGGTTCCGACGGGATCGTCCCTCAGCTCGCTGCGGCGTATGCGTCGCGGACCTGCTGGCTGATTCGGCCACGGGCTGCAACTTCGTGGCCGTTCGCCATCGCCCATACGCGGATCTTCGCAAGCTCGTTCGGGTCGCTGCGGTTCTTCGACCCGGCGGAAGCGCTGCGGCTGGAGCGACCCGAAACCTTGCGGCCAGCTGCAATGTAGTCAGAGATGGTCTCACGGAACTTGTCAAAGTTGTCGTCGGAGAGGTCAATCTCGTAGGAGCTCCCGTCGAACGCGAACGTGACCGTTCGCCCCTCGCCGTCTCCGATGGTGTCTCCCGAAAGGTCGTCGACTAGGTGAGTGGTGACTTTCTGCGCCATGAGATGCTCCTTGCGGTCGAAGGGTGGTCAACCAGCATGGCAGAACGTCGTACCGGACACCATTTTGCTCTCTACGTCTGATCAGACCGCTACGGTGCTGCTCGTGCAAGACCACCGAGATACGCGACCACGACCACTTCGACGGCGAGTAAGCACGGGCATGACCGGTCCGATGATGACCGTCATCATGACGGTGACCCTGCTGTACATCACGTGGGTCCCGATTGTGATCGCATTCGGACCGGAAAACGACTCCATCGGCTCAGCCGTGGTCGAATTCGGGGCTCAGTTGGAGCCGGGGGCGGTCGCGTTCCAGGGGACCGCCCTCGGGCTCCTCAGCGCACTGTTCATCGCCAGAGTGATCGCGCCGGTGCCGGACGTCCGCAACCAAACCAGTGTCACCGTGGGTTCTGCCGCCGCAGGGCACTTCCTTGCCGGGGTGGTCATCAGCACCGCCGTCTTCACCTTCATCGGCACAATCCACGACGGCAAGAGCGCCGGACGAGTGTGGTTCGTCATCGTCCTCGCCGCTATGGCATTCGGACTCGCGCAAGCGATCAACGCTGACATCACCTTTGGAAGGAAACGGCAGCGCCGCCGAACCAAGAACGACCTCATCATCACGTCCTGGGCGCTGCATCGACGAGCAGCGGTCCTCCAATCGCACCCCCACTTCCGCCGGGCCCCGTATGGCCGCCTGACGGCTCTCACGTCAGCGGCCATCATCGTGTCCGCATCGGTCGGCACCGGCATGCTCGCCGTGGCCTTCCCCGGCGGTATCGGCGTCTCCCTCGCCCCAATATTCGGGTGGGCACTCGCCGTAGCCGCGTGGGGCACGTTCTGGGTCAGCTTGCTCATCGCCACAGTCAACGGGCCGGCAACGCCCCGATTCCTCATCGCTGTCGCCTGGATCACCGTCTCCCTCACAACGGTGGCACCTGCGGTCGCCCTCACGGCCGCCCCAGCGGATCCGCAAGCGGTGCCGTTCAAGGTGGCCGTAGTCCTCACCGTGCTGATCCCGTTCCTGCTGCTCCTCGGGAAGAAGCGTCAAAGAAACTCGATGCAGACGCTGCTTCTCGCGGTCGAGCTGCGCCGATACCGCAGGCACCGCTTGGTGCTGATTCGCGACTACTACGCCCTGAAGAAGCGCCGCCACGCGAAACGAGACAGGGAGCTCCGCTGGGAGGAGGCGGCGCTGCGCACGCTGCGTCGCGGCGTGATCACGGCGGGGCGTCGTGCCCTCCCGAAGCCGGCTTCCCTGGCTCGGTATCGACCAGACGCTGGCATCGGATCAAAGGACTGGTGGGTTGGGGCCGGGAAGCCGCCGATGTGGCGGCCGGCGCCGTAACCCCACAACGTCACGACCTGCCCCAATCGCGGTTTGCCGCCAATGCGACGACTAAATCGCCGGAAGGCCGCACGGTGAACGCCGAACGCGACCCACCCGTCAGTGGCTCCGGAAGCTTCCCTGGCTGCCGGTAGGACCATCGTGGTTACCTTCCGCTCCTGCCGTCCAGCAGTACCGCGTGGCCACCGGATCGATGTTGTGGAGTCGACCGATATCGTCGTTGTCGGTCGCGGAGCGGCTGTAACGGACTCCTCTGCTGGCAGGCCACACGCCTACCCGTGCGCGGCCGCGTACGCGTCGGTGACATGCTTCGGAAGGCGCCCCCGAACGCCCACTTCATACCCAGAAACAGCCGCCCAGGCACGGATGGACGACGGTGAGGCTGCCCCTGGAGACGTCGGCGTAGCGGCCGTCACCGCCCGCACGGGCACAGGCGCCGCGAGCACGGGGTGTCCTGCTGCCGGCTGCAGATGCTGCAGCAACACGTCGAAGATATCCGGATGCACGTGCCGGGTGCCGAGCTCCTGAGATTTCGCGAGCTTCCCGCCGGAGAACGACCCGTCGGTGACGAGCATCACCGTGAGTCGGGATACGGAGCTGATCACCCGGACACCGAGTTCCTCGGCTCGTCGTTCGAGGCGGAGGCGCTGCGTTTCGTCGCAGCCGGTGAATGCGACCCGGTCACCGACCCGCAACGGCTCACCGTGCGGCCACGGGTCTGGAAGCGGCCCGAGCCCGGCACCAAGTCGGGCGTGACGGGCGGCGTCTGCCCGGTCGAGGACCTGCTTCACCTTCGTGTCCGCAACACCGAGCAGTGACGCGACGCTCTTCAACTCACGACGCTCCTCGTGCGAAACACGCCCGTCGTCGACGGCCCGATGCGCCAGTGCAAGAAGGAACGCTTCGTGAGCTGCGTGCACGTCCGACGCGGACAGTTCGAACTCGGCGACCAGTTCCTGCAGCGCCTCTGCTTCCGTCTCGCTGATGTCGCCGTCCTCGAGCGCGTCGAACAGCATCTCCACATACGCGGTGGTGCCGACGGGTGCGCCCTCTTCGATGACTTCGAGAAGCGATAGTGCCGTCAATTGCTGCAGCAGCGGCGGCGTGGACGGCCTCGGCGGGGTGATTCGCATCGGACGAGCACGGACACTGCCGCCGGCAGCGCGTTGCTCCGCCGTCAGCGGCTGGCGTACCGGCGATCCCGGCCAGTCAGTGCTTCGAGCTGCGGCTAGCGCTTCCAGCAGAATCGGGTCCGGACCGCCGTTCACCGTCACATACGCACCGAGCAGACCGGCTGCCGCTCGGGCATCCCCTAGTGCCGAATGCGCATCCTCGAGCCGCACCCCAACCGCCCAGCAGCAGTCGACGAGTCGGCGTCGGTCCATGTCCGGCAGGTATGCGTAGCTGGCGTCCAACGTGCAGTACGCCGCGATCCACGGAACACTCCACCCCGCTGCCTTCAACTCGTTGCGAAGGAACGCCAAGTCGAACTTCGCGTTGTGCGCCACTACCGCGAGCCCCGACAGTGCTGTCATGACCGTCGGCGCAACGTCAGCGAACCGCGGTTGCCCGACAACATCCGCCTGCGTGATGCCATGAATATGGGTCGCACCGACAAGACCCTCAGGGTCAAACCGGGAAACCCACTCGTCGACCACGGCGCCCGACTCATCAAGCCGAACGATGGCGAGCTCGAGGATCCGATCGCGCTGCGGTGACAGGCCCGTCGTTTCCACGTCGATGACGGCGAAGGCGGGCATCTTCTGACTCGGGCTTGAAGCCGGGCCATGCGGAGCGGCCGGACCCTGAACGAGGGTGCGGCTCCGTCGTCCGCGTAGCCAGTTCCAGAGACCCACGACATCACTCCTTGTAAGACGAGATGCGCCGCCGGTGAGAGACGGCGCTCACGCAACGCTACGAGCAAGGAGCCGGTCGTTGGCGCTGCCCGTCACCCCAGAGAAGGGGTATCGAGCTGAGTCGCGTCGAACACAGAGGATGCTTGCGCGGAGGCTTGACGGTCACCGCCGGCAGCGTCAACGCGTGTGTTGCAGGGCAACAGGCGCGCTGAGCGCGGCGTCGCCGGTCAGCGCAGGGCAGACGGCCTCTCGGGCGGTTCAACCGAGCGGACGCCCGTCACGGACAGCCCGGGCGGTTGCAGACCGCACCGGCGATTCTGGTTAGCAGACCGACGGGTTGTCCGACCGGACTCGCGTTCGGCGTTCCCGCTGAAGTAGAACGATGTGTATCGCGGCCCAGTGCGCGTGCAGGAGCCCGGCCACTCGCCGCATAAGCACCGACATCAAGCGGCCCGGATCGACCGGAGGCGCGTCACTGACGGAATGTTCCTACTGGGTGCGGCATTCTTGACCCATGAGGGCACCGTCGGCGCCCCTCGCTACACTTCGCTCAGCGACGGACAAGGACTTGAGGGAGGAGTACTCGATGACCAGGCGACAGTCGGCAGCCCAAGCAGCACGGCGAGTCCTTGAGTCGTTCAGAGTTTCAGACCCTAACGCGCCCGACCTGCCCGTCGATCCGGTGCGTATTGCTCGGTCCCTCGGTATCAACGTCTACTCGGCCCGCCTCGTCCCCACGCTGTCCGGCATGGTGTCGCGCCTCGATCCCCAGGGTGGCACTGACATCTACCTGAACAGCGAGCACGCGCCAGTCCGACAGCGCTTCACCACTGCGCACGAACTCGGCCACTACTTCGCAGTCGAGGATCAGCCAGGCGGCGACGCCAAGGTGTTCGTTCACCGCCGCGACTCGTTGTCCGCGTGCGGAACGAACAGTGAGGAGATCTTCGCGAACCAGTTTGCGGCTGAACTGCTCATGCCGGAGGCTGACGTGCAGCGGCTCCACGGACTTGGTCTCGGATCGATCGAACTTGCTCGCCGCTTCAATGTGTCTCTTGACGCGATGAACTTCCGGTTGAAGAACCTCCACCTGGCTGCATGAGCGTAAGGCGCGGCGACGGAGCGGGCGCCATGAGCGGGGACGGTGTTGCTCGCGAACCCACCGAGGAGGATCTCCGAGAGCTCCGCAGCATCAGTGCGGATGCGACGGAGATGGAAGAGTCAGAAAAAGACTCTGGCCGCCCCGATCAGCCTCCGGTGCAGGCGTCGGATGTTCCGGGGCTCAAGGTGCTGCAGAGCCTGATGAAGGCGACACTGTTCACCGACTATTTCGCGTACCACGCCAACCTTCGTTACCTCGACCGGACGTCTCAAGAGCGTGTGGCTCGACTCATTGCCGCACATCCCCTGTTCTACCGTATCTGCCGAATGGCGGACCTGATGGCACGAGGTGGAATGCTTGCAATCATCACCCTCACTTTGACTGCGGTTGCTTGGGGATTCGTCTGGAAGACGTTTTTTGCCGACTATTTCAACGCATGATTTGGCTCGCTCAATGCTTGGAAGATGAGCTGGACATGCTGGCGCTCCTCGAGCCGCCGACGAGGAGAGGGAAGCGTTAAAATGACCGTTGGTGAAGAACCATTTCTTGACGTCTATATCTTCTCTGAGCCCCGAGCCTCCGAGATGGATTGGGCTATGGAACAGTCCATCGCCACCATGCCGAAGTGGCGTGTTCAGGGTGGCGACGTACGAGTGCATGACGCGGTCGTGAAGGCGCTTAGTGAGGCTGACACCTCGATCGAAACGGTGCAGTACTACGGGCGATTGGGGACTGAGGTTCTTCACGTGGTCCTCCCGGAAGCGGACGAAGCCGATGACCAACCGCGGCCGTGGACACGCAACTGGGACGCGTACGGATTGATGTACGGCGTTCGCGCCGATGGCGGATTGGTCGCCGACGGCGGGCTTATGTCCGACCTCACGATCGGTGACTTGCACCGATCCGCTGGTCGATTCGGGAACGGCGCGAACACACGCCTCATCGTGATTGCCCCGATGGGGCTAGGGGACGGCTCATACTTCCTGGACGTCGGTACTTTCCTGCTCGACCACGGCGTCGACATAGGCACAGTCGCGATCGGTGCATGGGCGATCGGGCGCAGGCACTGGCGAAAGCAAGCGACGCTGCGGAAGGTTCGCGCCGCGGTCCGCGTGCTCGAATACGGCGGTCTCAGTCAACCTTGGAGCATTCGGCAGTTCATCGACAGCGAAGAAGCGTGGCAAGTCGCTGACCTAGCTAAACTCCTTCGGATTCGGAACGAGAGTGCTCGACAGCTTCTTCTCGCGCTCGGCTACGAACGACGGCGTGACGGAGCATGGGTGCCCTCCACCTCTCGGCCAGCTCGCAAGCGCCGCCGGAAATGGGAAGACAGCGAGCGGTGGACACCGTAGTGGAGTCGACAGCGCCTCGTTGCCGCCACGACCGGGGGCCTCGCTGAGGCTTCCGATCCCCTCCCAGCAGCTCGAAACGCCTTCATATTGAGCCCGGAAGCGCTCGCGCTTCGCGGCCGAGGACGGATCGTGTCGAGCTCGGGTGTTCCAAAGCTGCTCCGAGCGGAGCTCAACCCACGTCTGACCAGGGCAAACCTACGCCAGGGGAAAATCTGGAACCCCGCAGGGGAACACCAGGTTCGTAGGCGCTTCCGAACGGCGGAAACTCAGGCTCCGACGAGATACGCAATCGACCCGCCACAGAAAACCCCCGTTCACACGGGGGTTTTCTTCATTTGAGAAGCGTCATCGGTGCATCCCTGGTGCACTCTCCTGCGCGCGCGACTCCTCACCGTGGTCGCCTCCTCCTTGGCAGCGTGGTCGGCCAGCGTGCGTCCGACCCGGTATTCCAGGCGCACTCGCCCGTTCCTCGAGCGCGAGCAGCGAAGCACAAGCCTTCACGTCGCTCTCCACTGACGGGCTTCGCCACCGTGTTGCGCCGCTGAAGCTCTAGATCAGCGCACAGATGTGTGGCGAAGGCTTGAGGGGGACCCTAGAGCCACAGGCGCACAGCCAGCCGCGACTGTGGCGCTGGGGTATACCCCAGAGCTACATGGGCGGTGCGACAGTCGCGAGTAACTCCTCGTCCTGCAAAGTGGAGACGTCAAATGAACCTGAGAGCCTTCATCTGCAAGAGCGTCTGTCTAGACAGAGGAGGAACAGTGGAGTTCGAAGAGCGTCTCGCTGCGCTGGCGACGAAGGTGCAGAACCAGCGTGAGGCCATCCAGACCGAAGAAGCGACGAAGAACGCGTTCGTCATGCCGTTCATCTCGACGATCCTCGGATACGACGTGTTCAACCCGCTGGAGGTCGTACCCGAGTTCACGGCGGACGTGGGCGTGAAGCGCGGTGAGAAGGTCGACTACGCGATCATGCGCGACGGTGAGGTGCAGATCCTCATCGAGTGCAAGAAGTCGACGGAGCCGCTGAAGATCGAGCACGCGTCGCAGCTGTTCCGGTACTTCTCCGTCACGAACGCCCGCATCGCGGTACTCACGAACGGCGAGGTCTACAACTTCTACACGGACCTCGATGCTCCGAACAAGATGGACGACCGTCCTTTCCTCGTCCTCGATCTCGCCGACATCGACGAGACGTTGCTGCCGGAACTCAGCAAGCTGACGAAGGACGTCTTCGACCTGGACTCGGTCATCAGCGCCGCCGAGGAGCTGAAGTACGTCGGGTCCATCAAGCGCGCCATCGCTGCGCAGTTCCGTGAGCCGGAAGAGGACTTCGTGCGCCTCTTCACAACTCGCGTCTACGACGGTCGCTTCACCCAGGAGGCCCGTACCCAGTTCACAACGCTGGTCGCGAAGGCATCGAAGCAGTTCTTGAACGAGCAGGTCAACGATCGGTTGAAGACCGCCCTCGGCGCTTCGTACAGTGCTCCGGTCGGCGCCGAAGCCCCGGCTGAGGCCATGACGAGCGCGGCGGTGGCTGAGGACGACCTCGATCGCGACACCGAAATCGAGACCACGCTCGAGGAACTCGAGGGCTACCAGATCGTCAAGGCGATCGCCTGCAGCGAGGTCAAGCCGGACCGCATTGCCCACCGCGACCAGAAGTCGTACTTCGCCGTCCTGCTCGACGACAACAACCGCAAGCCCATCGCGCGCCTGTGGTTCAACGGCAAGAAGCAGAAGTACCTCGGGCTGTTCGACGAGAACAAGGTCGAGACGAAGCACCCCATTGAGAATGTGGATGATATTTACCTAAACGCGGAATATATTCGAGCTACCGCGGCCCGGTATGAGTCATGACCGATTCGCCTTACGAAGACCCAGTGCTGGCGCTCCAACTCAATAGTGATATCGACCAGCAAGGCGTGCTGAGCGTTACACATGTTCAGGTCAAACGCGGCCCTAGAGCCTGGAAGACGGCATCGTTGTTCCACTATGGCGATGGTGACACGGGCGAGATCACTAATGAAAAGCTCACTGTTAAAACCTGGACCCGCAAGGCGGACAACGACAGTTATCACTTCGAGGAGCAGCCCAAATAGACTTGGAATTGCGAAGGCGCTGAGATTGAGGCAGCTCTAGCTCTAATCACGGCTGAGTTGCCCCACGACGGAACGTTCTACTTCACTCCCAATCGAGCTTCCGCGTTGCTTGCGCGAGCCTTGGCCGGTGAAGGTGATACCGCGGTTGCGGTGGTGAGTGAGTTGCTGCAAAAGCCCGCAGTTCGCGCTGCACTGGTCGGGAGCGATGCGGTGTCTTCCGCCACGGCGCTTTTGACCCATCAGAGTAGGTCAGCGGCGCTGGACCGCTTGGAGGCAGTCGCCCTCGATCCAACAAGTATCGAGAACGACTTGCAAAAGGCTTTAGAGGGTCAATGGTGGTTGTTCGGCGGGCAGTACATTGGTGAGGCTGGCCGGCGCTCCTTTCACGTGCTAGACCAACTCGATATTCCTCTGCTCCGCGCCGACGGATAGCTTCACGTCGTAGAGCTCAAGAGGGCGCAGATACCCGCCCTCATCAAAAAATACAGAAATCATTATATCGTCGGGTCCGAAGTTCATGACGCCGTTGGGCAGGCAATGAACTATCTTCGCTCCTTTGATGAGAGCGCCCCGATGATTTCGCAGGATTTCGGAGTTGATGTGAGGCGATCGTCAGCGACGGTCGTGATCGGGCACGGCGACTTTGTTGCTGGCGAGGCCTCGCGCAAAGATGTGTCTACTACACTCCGGACCTACAATAGTCATCTGTCGCGCGTACAGGTCATTACGTTCGACGACCACATCGATGGGGCCCGCGCCGCTCTCAAAGCTTCCGATTTGGCCGGTGAACCTGAGCTGACGTAAGAGGAAGCTATCGGCACCGAGGGACTCGCTGGCGCCCGAGAGGTACCGGCCAAGAGCGGATGCTGATCGATTCAAGCGTTGCCCGTCGCAGGGTCCTGGCGAATCTTGAAGGGCCGGCGGACGTCGCGTTCAGGCCGGGGTGAACGTGCTCGCGGTGTAGCGGTAGCCGCTCGGGCCCGGTTCTCGCATCGAGTTGATGGCTTCGTCTAGGTGGACGTCGAGCAAGCTGAAGACCGCGAGTTCTGGTAGGTCACGCATTGATCCCAGCTCGAGGTTGGTGGCCGCGCGCAGCAAGCTCGGCCAGGCCGTCTCCAGCTCTGTCGACGGTATGCAGACATCAACCGTGCGCGGCCATGGGGACCCGTTCTCGTTCATCCGAGGGGTTGGTGCGAAGACCAGGATGCTATCGCTGTAGCGCACCTCTCGGATGTCGCGTCTGGCCGCGAACCAGATGAACAGTTCGCGGTGGATTGCAGCGAAGTTGGTTTCCCTCATGGTCGTGATCGCTCCTTGGTTCAGCAGTGTGGGTCGCTCGCTCGACCGTTCTCGAAGTAGGAGGTGATGATGTTGTTGCTGCCGCGGCCGACGGGGATGATGGTGTCGTACGCGCGGATGACTTCGCCGTCGCTATTCTCCCGAACACAGAGGTACCCGCGGTAGACGTCCTTGTTGTTCACGTCATCGATCCGGGTTGACGCGGAGATCAGGTTCTCAACGGTGATGTCTTCCATGAACGAGTCCCAAGTCCCGGGCTGTGCATACTTGCTGCGCACGTTCTCCCAGTCTTGACCGTGGCCGTGGTTGATGTGGCGGAGCCCGAATTCGGCCTGCGTGCCGCAGCGGAGGTGCGCTGTGGTGCTGCTGCCTGGTCGACGTTCCCAGTTGTGGATGATGTCGTCTTCCTTGGCGCCGGTTCCGCATCCTGGAGAGACCAGCAGCATCGAGTTGAGGTTGCTCTGTTGGGCGGTGGTGACCCCTGGTACGTATACGGTGTACGCGCTATTTGGCGCGTCGTCGGCCTGCGCAGTGAGCGGCGCGGTGACGATACTCGCTGCTACGGCCGCGACGGTGATGCAGACGAAGAAGCCTCGAGTAGAACGACGACTCATTTCCAACCCCTTACTCGTTGATCCGGTACGTCGATCGTCGCGCCGTGCTGAGTCGGTTGCGTGAACCACGGGTGACTAACCGCTGAGGGAAGGTCCAGCCTGGCGGATTGTTGGAAGGGTTGAGAGCGGTCGAGCGTGTGTGCTCGGAGTTAACGAGAACAGCCGGCCGCCCCGAGGGGTAGCCGGCTGTCGCCTGGGGGACAGGCCTCAGTGTGCGGCGTCGTGCGCGTCGCGGACGGCCTGGCTGATGCGACCGCGAGACGAGACCTCGTGGCCGTTCGCGTTGGCCCAGTCGCGGATCTTGGCGAGCTCTTCCGAGTTCCCACGCTTCGGCGCACTGCCAGCAGTAGTGCGGACGGAGCGGCCGTTGGCCTTGCGTGCGGCGGCGATGAAGTCGGAGAACGTTTCGCCGAGCGCGTCGACCTTGTCGTCGGTGAGGTCGATCTCGTAATAGGCGCCATCTGCCCTCGCGCTCCAACCACAGCGCGGGCGAGGACAGCCGGCATGCCCCCCCCCCGGGGGGGGGGGGGGGGGGGAGGACGTCGGTGCGTGGCGTGCGGCCGACGGTTTCAGCCGGCTTTCCCGGTGTTTGCGTGCCCAAAACGCCGCTCTCGTTTAGTTATCTTGGGCTTTTCGGGGCTTATCCATGGAATCACGACGGTGACTTCCAGCCCGCGCGGGTCGAGATTACGCATTGAAGCAGTGCCTCCGGCTAACTGGGCTGTGGCTTGGACGATCGCGAGGCCGAGTCCGGATCCTCCGAGTTTCGGCTGGCCGTCAGTCGGTCGCGCTGTACGCGCCTTGTCCGGCCTGGTAAATCGGTCGAACGCCACGGCGATGAAGTCCGGAGGCACGCCGGGGCCGTCATCAGTGACCGTCAGCCGGGCGGAGCTGTCTTCCAGCGACCAGGCGACTGTGATCGTCCCAGATTCCGGCAGTGCGTCGATCGCGTTGCTTGCCGTGTTGGTGATGAGTTGACTCATGCCGCGGCGATCCAGTCGGAACACGTGGGGTTCCTGCGTTGCATTTTCGGCCGAGTCGGATCCGTCTTGCGGGTCGATGTCGAATTCGATCGTGATATTTTTTGCGGCTGCGATCATTCGTAGGCGGTCGACTGTTGCCAGTACTTCATCGCTGAGCTCTTCCCAACTGGTGAGCGTTCGCGACATCGAGTCCACGCGTTCGGCTTCGTCCGCTCGGGAGAGGGTGAGGAGGTCGTTCGCGAGTCGCGCGAGTCGCGCGACGTTGTGCTGCGCTTGCTTGACGTGAACTTGGAGTGCGGCGGCGTCGCCCCTGTCGAGTGAGGCGAGTTCCAGTTGCGTTGTGAGGATGGCGAGGGGGGTGCGGAGTTCGTGGCTCGCGTCGGATACCATCTGGCGCTCGCGTGCGGCAGCGTCGCGCGTCCTGTTCAAGAACTCGTTCAAGGTGCGTGCAAGAGCTTGGAGTTCGTCCCGGGCGTCTCCGACGGGAAGGTCGGCGTCGGCTTCTCCGGCGCTGAGTCGTTCTGCTTCGCGCCGCATCCTCGAGACGGGCCTGAGCGCGGCGCAGGACAACAGCCATGTCGCGCCGCCGAAACAGGCCAGAACCAGCACGCCGGCGACGACGACGCCGCCGGTTAGCGAGTCGATGATGAGCGCCTCTCCCTGAGCGTCACTTGCGGCGATTACGGTCCAACGCCCCGAGGCGCCTTGCGGATGGTCGACGACGACCCGGTACGACGAGCCGGCCTGGATCGCCGTTGAGGAGCCGTCGTCAAACCGCGCGATTTCGGGCAGCTTACGCAGCAGCGAACGCTGTTCGATTGATGAAAGAACACGCTTGCCGCTCGGGTCGAGGACGGCCACAAGCTGTCCGTTTCCTGGCGCACGGAAACTCGGGTCCGCTGAGCGTTCCACTTCCGTCACGTACGGGCTCGCGTCCGCGCGAAGTAATGTGCGGGTTGCATTCGCGACAACGTTGTCCACCTGAACGCGCATTACCATGACCAGTGCGGCGATGACCAACGCGGCGACCCCTACGCTCCCAAGCGTCAGGCGCGCGCGCAGCGACAGGTTGCGTAGGCGTCGAATCATCGGCCGCTACTCCAACGTGATTCGCCCGGTTGAGGCGGTGCATTGCGTGTCATGGTGTCACCAAGCAGAACAGATGGGCGCGTGACCGGGCAGCCGGTCTCGCGCCCATCCTAAGAGAATTTAGAGGCGTTGAATTCGTGTGATGGTCACCGGGTGGCTTCCGAAGACGATGAAGCCGTCCGGCGGAAAGCTGTACTGATGTCCTCCGTAGTTGATGTATGCCTCGCGGTCGCCCGCCGCGAAGCGCTTCAACGGGCCCCAGTGGCCGGACAACGATCCGGTGCCGGTGTAGCCATAAGGCACCGATGAGGTTGTTGTCATGCAGAGGCTGGTTGAAGTGCAGCCGGGTGACGAGAACGACAAAGCATCGGTGTGTACTCGCGAGTTGGGCTTGTACGCCGCTGTGATCTTGCCCGTTGCGCCGTCGACAAGCAGGTATACCTGGCCGCCGGACCACTCGACCTGGTGGATTTCCGCTTCCGTCTGCGTGCCGGCCAACGCCTGGAGCTGGGCGTCATACTGGGCGGTGTTTGGTGCGTTGCTCACCGTTGGTGTGGCTTCGAGTCCAGTCGACGCAGAAGCCATTGTGGGAACCGCGATTGCGACGGCGAGTCCGAGTGCTACCCCGAGCGAAGTCAACCGGCGCGACCTCTTGGTGATGTTCATAGTCTTCTCCCCGGGAGCCTGACGTCCGCAGCGCTCCTCGCACAAGCATGGGTGGGAGGTTTCGACAAGCCAAGGCGCGGAACCGCAACGCCTCGGCAGTGGGAGGGATTTGGCAGTTGGCGAACCTGAACCTTAGATCACGTTCAGGAGTAGCCGTTGAGCCTGCCGGGTCACCGGATCACCTTCCTTCGAGAGACCATCTCTCAGACTGGGCGCGGGGGTTAGGCGCGACGGGAAGGACGCGTATGAACAGAACACTTTACGAAAGTGACATATTCATGCGGCGTGCCGACTTGTGAACGTCATGTTGGCGCGGACCAGGACAACCGGCCACCCCTCGAGGTGGCCGGCTGTACCGCTGGCAGAGTGGCGTCAGTGCGCGGCGTTGTAGGCGTCGCGGACGGCCTGGCTGATACGGCCGCGGGAGGAGACCTCGTGGCCGTTCGCGTTCGCCCACTCGCGGATCTTCGCGAGCTCTTCCGAGTTCCCACGCTTCTGCGTGCTGCCGGCACTGGTGCGGCCAGCGCGGCTAGTGACCTTGCGTGCGGCGGCGATGTAGTCGGAGAACGCTTCGCGGAGCGCGTCGGCGTTGTCGTCGGTGAGGTCGATTTCGTAGTAAGCGCCGTCGAAGCCGAACGTGATGGTGCGGCCCTTGCCATCTTCGATGGTGTCGCCGGTGAGGTCGTCGACGAGGTGCGTGGTGACTTTCTGCGCCAAGGGGAGGTCGCCTTTCGCTCGGGGATCACATCCACCCTGGCATGGCTGATCCCGTAGAACGCTTCGATCGTTCTTCTCCCGATCGGCGGGTCGGGCAGACTGAGCGGTGATGTCTGATTCGTCGCCAGCCGTATCCGGATATGCCGCTGCTCTTGCCGAGCTGAAGCAACAAGTGCGCGCTGCCCGATTCACAGCGCAGCGCCGCGTGAACATGGAACTCGTCCGTCTGTACTGGGGGATCGGTGCGACCATTCTGCAGCGCCAGGGCGATGAGGGGTGGGGGAGCAACGTCATCGGCCGGCTCGCGACGGATTTGCGCGCGGAGTTCCCGGAGATGAAGGGGTTCTCGCGGGCGAACCTGTTCGACATGCGCCGGTTCGCGGGGGAGTGGCCGGCAGATGCAATTGTCCAACAGGCTGTTGGACAACTGCCCTGGGGCCACATCACCGTCCTCCTCGACCGGCTCGACGACCACGAGCTCCGAGACTGGTACGCCGGCCAGGCGGCCGCGAACCGGGTGCAAAATACGCGGGCAATCGGTCCAAAGAGCGACACGGCTTGGTCGACCAGGTGTGACCCGATATCGGAGAGCACGCCGCCACCGATCCCAGTAGCGATGCCGTGACGCTCCACCAGGTCGAAGCGGGACCAGAAGCGCAGTGGAGCGCCGAGGCGTCCAGCGTCCATCACGTTGCGGAGGGTGGCGAGGTCGGTGTCCCATCGGCGATTGTGGAAGGGGGTGATCGCTATGCCAGCGTCGGCCGCGGCCTGACGGAGCTCTCGCGCTGTCTCTGGGTCTGGAGCGAATGGCTTGTCCGCGACGACGGCCACTCCGCCGGCGATCGCCTGCAGAACGAGCTCGCGGCGGGTGGACGGGGGAGTGGTGATTACGACTGCGTCAACGCCGGCAGCGATCAGGTCCCTGAGTGAGTCATACACGGCCACCTCGGGCAGATCGGTCGCGACCTGCTCACGTTTCGACGCCGAGCGGGCGACGACCCCGACAAGGTCGACGCCCGCCGCATCCAGCAGAAACGGACGGTGGAACGCCCGTCCTCCGATGCCGTCTCCAACGAGCCCAATTCGCACCTTGTCCATACATACCAACATAGTTCAGAGGCGCTTCGTTGTACCGCCGGCTCAGCAACAAGCGGCTATACACCATGGAACCGCTTGACCAGACCGACCGGAATATCCTTGACTTGCTCCAAACTGACGGACGCCTCAGCGGTGCCAAGTGGATAGCCCTTCCAGAAGCGCGTACGCCGTCCCGATAGCCGATCGGCCAGCGAGACGTGAGCAAGCAACTCGATGCCTGCGTCCGGCAGCATGACTGGGCACCTCAGTTTGGCTGTGCTGCAAAGTGGACGACGGTCGCAGCGAGGGCGAACAGGGCGACGATGGTGAGGATCGCTGCTACTCCAGTGATCCACGCGCGACGACGGGCACGTCGGCGGCGTTCAGCAACCGACGCCCAGAGCATGGTGCTGACGACGGCCGCGATCGGGAAGCCAATGTAGGCGACCGATCCGGCGGCGTAGTTGCACCCCCCGGCACTGCACGCGTCGAAGGCGAACATCGAGAGCACGACGCCGAACCAGCCGACAACGAGCAACGGCAGGCTCAGACAGAACAACGTCAGGGTGGCTGTTAGGTCCTTCCAGCCGGCAGGTGCCTGAATCGAGTGCGTGTGGTTGTCAGGGTGCCCGAGCGGGAAGAGGTCGTCGTCGTTGTCGTCCTGCCTCATGGCGACCGTATGCCGGACCTCGTTAACCGACGCTCGCATCACCCCGTCTCGGTAGCCGATCGGGTGACGGGAAACTCTCTCCACATTGGGCCGTGCGGATCGGCCACACTGAAAAGGTGCGTTTCGATACTGTCCTGACCGAGGCCGACGTCTCTGCGCTCCGAACTGAGGTCGCCGCCCTTCGGCTCCCGAGACGTCGGTTCGCGCGCGGTGTGAGTGTTCGGGATGGTCGCGAACGCCCGTGGCAGTTCCAAGCGGTCGTTGACGAGCGGGACCAGAGTTGGATGTTCGACCGGCAGGGAGACTCGCATCGGGACCGCTATGCGGAGGGCGTGCTTCATTCTGTTGATGGCCCGTCCGAAGTGAGTTTCGCGCGTAGCGGCGCGGTTGCCCCTCCTGTTCGACTGCTCTCTCCGGAGCTGCTTCTCCTGTGGGGGGCACCCGCGAGCTATTCACCGATGCTCGTCCAGCGGATCAAGGAGCACTGGCTGCTGTTCACGTTTGAGCACGAGCTCGACCCTGCGCAACGCACGACGCTGGTCATCGACGAGCGCGACGGAATCGCACACCGCTCGTATGACGTGGGGGAGATCACAGTGCTCACCGAGCTCCGCGTCATGGAAGACGACGAGCCGATCCCTCCGCGTCCACGCTTCTCACGACTGCAGGCGTGGCCCACGCTCCGGTACTGAGCACGCGTCCGCGCGGACTTGTCCGTTTGCGGATCGGCTATCGAGACGGCGATTAGGTGTTGTTGATCTCGCGGAGCTGGCTGGTCATGGCTCCGCCGGCGTCGCCGGTGTTGACCGTGCCTTGGGGTTCGAAGAGCAGGGCCTCTACTTCCTCGTCTGCTTTGGGGCAGTACTCGACCCCGCGGGGGATGACGAAGACATCGTTGGGGCCAAGAACGATGTCGCGGTCCCGTAGCTGAATGGTCAGCTCACCGCTGAGGACGAGGAAGCGCACCAGCAGGCGGAGAAGGTGCTCGCCGCTGCCAGCCCCAGTGCCGTCGATCGGTACGCGGACTACGCGTCGGACAAGAAGGACTACCGCGGGCGTCTGACCTACGGGTTCACGCGGACCGGCACGAAGACGATCCCCGCCACGGTGCCGAAGGGTGCTGAAGCGCTCCTGCGGACCCGCCTGCCGTACCTCAGCGACGCCCAGATCCGAGAGGTGCTCCGGACGACCGCGCTGCCGTCGGGCTACCCCCTGCTGGACGACGCGGAAGGGTGGGGGCGACTCGACCTCTTCTCGGCAGCGTCCGGCTACGGAGCCTTCGACAGCGCGGTGACGGTCTCGATGGCCGCCGCCGAGAAGGGACTCGACGCCGCCGACACCTGGCGCAACAACATCGGCGGGAACGGGTCACTGACCAAGCGGGGGACCGGCACCCTCGCCCTCGCCGGCTCGAACCGCTACACCGGCGGCACCGTCGTCCGCGGTGGGACGCTGATCGCGGACTCCGCTGCTGCCCTGGGCAAGGGGTCGGTGACCACGGTCTCGGGCACGCTCGCCGAGGCCAGCACGAGGGTGATCCGCATCGGCGGCAACCTGACGCAGCGCTCGCACGCCGCATTGTCGCTGAGTGTCTCCGGACCCCGTCCTGCCCTGCGCATCGAGGGCACGGCGTCGTTCGGCGGGACGCTGCGGGTGCACGTCGCCAAGGGCACGGCCGTGGCGAACGACGTGGTCCTGATCACGGCGGACCGGATCGCGAAGGGTTCGAGCTTCAGCAGGGTCCGCGTCTCCGGCCTGCCCGCCGGGTACAAGCCCGTGGTGGAGCGCCACGGCAACGAACTGCACCTCATCAACGCCAACGCGACGAAGCACGGCCACGGCCGGGGCCACGGCGCCGCCTGAAGCGGAGCGCGTCAGGTCGGCTCCGAGTGCGGCCAGCACGACGGGCTGTGCTCAGGCCGCCCCGTCACCGAGTCCGAGCAGCAGCTTCCGGAGAAGCCCGGCCAGCTGCTGCTCCTCGTCGCTGCTCAGGGTGCTGAGGAGCTCCCGTTCGTTCTCGACGTGCCGGGCCAGCGCCGCGTCCACCACCGTCAAGCCGTGATCGGTCAACGTGACCAGCACGCTCCGTCGGTTCGCGGGGTCGGTCTCCCGCGTGACGTAGCCCTTCGCGACGAGCCGGTTCAAGCGGTTCGTGACGGCGCCGGAGGTCACCATCGTGGCGGCGAGCATCTGTCCGACGGCCAGCCGATGTGGTGGTCCCGAACGTCGGAGGGTCGCGAGGAGGTCGAACTCGCCCGGCAGCAGGTCGTGCTCAGCGAGGACTGCACCGACCCTCCGGTCGAGGATCGCTTCGGCGCGCCCGATGCGCCCGATCACCGCCATCGCATGGACGTCGAGGTCCGGTCGTTCCCGGCCCCACTGGGCCAGGACTCGATCGACGGCATCCTCCATATGAGCACTCCTTCACGCTGAACTGTTTGACGCGAGCCTATCGGGGCCATAATGTCTCAACGTTGAGAAGTTCAGCCTGAAGGAAACCGGTGTGCAGATGACCAACCGCTCCAGATCCACATCGGCGACGGCCGGCCTCACGCTCAGCGCGGCAGTGGCGCCGATCGTGTGGGGGTCGACCTACGTGGTCACCACCGAGCTCCTGCCCGCCGATCACCCGATGACGGCGAGTGTCCTCCGTGCGCTCCCCGCCGGCCTGCTGCTGCTCGCGCTCCGGCCGGGAGTCCCACCGCGGGGCTGGCGCCTCCGGACGTTCGTGCTCGGCATGCTCAACATCGGGTGCTTCTTCCCGCTGCTGTTCGTCGCGGCCGACCGGTTGCCGGGTGGCCTGGCGGCCATCGTCGGTGCGCTCCAGCCGCTCGTCGTCGTGGCCCTGACCCTGGCCCTGCGGTGGGGACGGCCCGCGATCACCCACGTGGTGTGGGGAGTCGTGGCCCTGGTGGGCGTCGCGCTCGTCTCCCTCAGCGGAGGCGCGGTGTTCGACGTGCTCGGGCTCGGGGCGGCGGCACTCGGCACGGTGTCCATGGCGCTGGGGCTCCTGCTCACTCGTCGGTGGGGCACCCCGGAGGGCACACACCCCCTGACCTCGACCGCGTGGCAACTCATCGTCGGGGGCGTGGTGATCGCCCCGCTCATCCCGATCGTCGACAGCGGGCCGTGGCAGCCGACCGCCGCCGGGTACGCGGGGTACGCCTGGCTCACGCTGGTCGGTGGGGCCCTGGCCTACAGCGTCTGGTTCCGAGGCGCACGGGCGCTGCCGTCGGCCCGGATCGCGTTGTTGGGCGTCCTCAGCCCGTTGACCGCTGCGGTGCTCGGGTGGGTCGTCCTCGGCCAGGCGCTGTCGCCGCTGCAGATCGTCGGCTTCGTCGTCGCACTACTCGGCTCCCTCGGTGGGCAGCTCGGACAAGGGGGCTCTCGGGGGTCTTCTCCCGAGCCGCTCAGCCGTAGATCGAGTCGGGTATCTCCGGGCAGGCGGTGACGAGCTCGTAGTACCGGGACTGCGGCAGATCGACCGACCGGTACGGCGACCACGCCCCGTCGCTGTCGATGAACTCCTGCTCGCTCGGGCCGCGCTCCACCGAGATGCCGCGGTCCTGCAGGCACTTCGTGAGCTCGCCCGTGGAGTAGCGGTAGAGCCACTCCAGCTGGGACTCGTTGAAGGCTGTCTGGTACTTCGCGGCCATGGGGTACTCGGCCCCGCACGTGTACTCAGCGACCGCGAACGGCTCGGACTGCGCCTCCGGCACCTGTCCGGAGGACAGGCTCGCGTCGGGCATCGCCTTTGCCTGCGGGAACCCCGCGGCGGTCATGCACCGTTCCTGCGTCGGGGCCCAGTCGGCGTGCGAGACGGTCCGGACGCGGTCGACTGCCGGCCGCTCGAGCCCTGGATGGCGAGACTCGACCAGCTGCCATGCCTGGTCGGTACTCGCGTCGAGGATGGTCTCCGCCCGCGCTGCGCTCAGCGCATCGGGCTCCGGCTCGGAGACACCCCCAGGCGCGGCACATGCGGACAACCCGGTGACCACGGCGATGCAGACCACGCCCGCCGCTGCAGTGAGGAGCTGATGGTCTCGTCGTCGCAAGGGTCCCCCAAAGAGTTGCGATCGTCAGAACTGCCGGTTCGCCACATCCGCCCGATGCGACACCGCCAGTATGTCCCGCAGCCGCTCCGCCGGCAACGGTGCTCCCTGATCCGCCAGGTAGTCCGCCGCGAACCCCTCGGCACTCGCCGCGTAGATCCCCGTGTACGCCCCGGACTCCGGCTCGAAGCGCCACGAGTCGGCCAGGGTGCCGGCGTCCACGGTGTCGAACCCGAGCAGCTGCACGAGCTCGGCGACCACGGCCTTGGCCTGCTCGTCGTCGCCCGCGATCGGCAGTGCGGTGCGGGGCGTGGAGCCCGCGAGGTTCGGGATGTGGTGCGCGACGATGTTGTTGAACGCCTTGACGATCCGGGTGCCGGGCAGGAGCGTCTGCTCGTAGTCCGCCGTGGTCGTCGCGAGGGTGTCGAGCTGCTCGATCCGGCCGTCGCGACCGGGGTAGTAGTTGCCCGTGGACAGCACGGTCCGCCCGGCGAAGGCGTCGAGGTCGGGGGCGAGCGCCGGGTAGGCGGTGAGCGGGATCGCGAGGACGGGCACGTCGCCGAACTCGACGGCCTGGCGCACGGTGCCGGCCTGGGCACGCGGGCCGAGCTCGGCGACGAGGTCCTGCAGCGACTCGGGGCCGCGCGAGTTCGCGATGAGGACGTCGAGGTCGGCGGCGACGGCCAGGCGTGCGATCGCGGTGCCGATGGCTCCGCTGCCGATGATGCCGATGCGGTTCATGTGGTGCCCTTTCAACAGTGGTGGAGGTAAGGGGGAGCAGGGGCTTCCCAACCGCGCCGCGACAGGGCGGAGAGCGCGGCGGACGACGAGTCGTCGGCCATCGCGGCACCCCGGACCCAGCTGGTGGCCAGGGCGGCGAGGAACAGGTCCCGCGCGCGGACGTCGGCACGTGCACGACCGGCACGCTGGGCGGCGCGGAGGAACTCGTCCGTGGTGGTGATGAACCCCTGGCACGTCAGGGCGAGCGGCGACGAGTCGGACGAGGCGGCGGCGCGGAGCGGTTCGGGCAGTCCGTCGAACGTGCCCGCCCACTCGGTGACCGCGTCGAGCCAGCCGTGCAGGGCGTCGCCGGTGTCCACGGAGCCGTCGCGCAGCGCCTCGCGACGGGCCACCAGGTGTTCGTCGCGGGCGGCGAGGAGCTCGGCGAGCAGGGCCTCGCGCGTGGGGAAGTGCCGGTACAGGGTGCCGGCGCCGACGCCGGCCCGCTTGGCGATCGCGTCGAGCGATCCGGACACGCCCTGCTCGGTGAACGCCCGCTCCGCGACCCGCAGGATGTGGTCCCGGTTCCGCAGCGCGTCAGCGCGCGCGGGACGCGGGGAGTGCGGTGAACGCGGGGCGCGCCCGGCGGGAGCGGTCTGCTCGGGCATGGCGGGCCTCCAGGCTGGCACAGGAACCGGAGAAGCTCTCCGGAACCACCACAGTACAGGAGACCCTCTCCGTTTCGTCGCTGAAGCGCGGCGCTCAGGCGTCAGGACTCCTCGGCAGCCTCCGCCGCGTCCGCCAGGTCCGTCCGCGTGTTCGCGTGGATCGGCTCGCTGTGCCCGAAGGTCTTCGCGGCGGCGCGCAGCCGCCCGACGAACTCCCCGTTGTCCATCTCGAGTTCGTCCTCTTCCGCGTCCTCGATGACGATCTCGCTCGAGGGCCCGATGAGGATCTTCGTGGTGGTCATCGTCCCGTCGTCGGCCACGGCGGGGACGTCGACGGTGTCGGCCCGGTCGCCCCCGGCGAGGGCCGCGGCGTACTCGATCACGGCGTCGGCGACGTCGTCACCGACCAGGATCGTGGTGGCGTCGTAGTGGATGTGCTTCATCGCGTACTCCTTCCCGGACCCATACAAACGCGCGGCGCGGGAACCGGCTTCAGGATGACCGCTGCACGCGGTGGTCCGGGTCCGGCGACTCCAGGGCGTTCCACACGTCGCCCCAGATGAGCTCGAAGTCGACGGGGCGGATGCGGTCGGCCCGGAGCGCCTGCTCCAGGATCGACAGCGCGTCCAGGGAGCCGGTGAGCAGACGTTCGTCGCCGTGGACCTCGCGGCGGCCGTTGCCCAGGAACGTCGTCACGGTGACGGACCGCACCCGTGGTCGCAGCGCGCGGGTGGCGCGGGCGAGGACCGCGAAGCCGCCGCCGTAGAGGAGCAGCGCGGTGGTCGTGCCGACGGCGGGGACCGAGACGGCGAGCACCAGGGCGGCGAGGGCGACGACCGCCCCGACGGCCGGCCAGACGTGCCAGGCGCGCAGCAGCAGGCGCTCGCCGGTGGTCGTGCCGGGCGGGAACACGACGAGGGTCCGCGAGCTCCACAGCGTCCGCCCGACGGGTCGGATCGTGTACCGGCCCCACAGGTGGGTGCCGTCGAGCAGCCGGGTGCGGACCGGCAGCGCCGTGGTCATCGATCGACCGGCGCGAGTTCCGCCCGGACCGGCTCGACGACGTCGCGGTGCCGGACGGTCGCCAGGCACGGGAAGCAGACCAGGTCGCCTTCGCGGACATCGGCGGGCAACGGAGCCGGGAGGCGGTGGAACGGACCGTCGGCCTGACCGTCACAGCGGGTGACGACGTACATCGGGGAGAGGGGAGCGGTGCTCCGGCGTCCGATCAGGCGCACCTGGTCGAGCACGGCGCAGGTCGGCAGGACCGCGTCGAGTTCCAGGAGCACCACCCCGGTGCGCGGTCGCCGCACACGGGTGACCGACGCCACGGCGACGCTCACGTCGCGGGGTGTCCAGCCGCGCGGGCGGTACCGGGGCGGGGACTGCTCGGCGGTGTGCACGGTCGGGGTGCCGGTGAGGTCGGCGAGCCGGACCATCGAGATCGCCGAGACCAGCAGGTCGTCGGTGGTCGCGACGGTGTGGGCCGGCCAGAGGAACGGGTCCATCGGATCGGGGAGCGACGCACGGAGCGTCGGCATGATCGCAGTCAGTGTCACGACCACACGCTCTCGCGGGCTCGAACAGCGCGGAAGGCCTCCTGACGGAACCCCTACGGCCGGCGCCGGAGTCCTGACGGAGCGCTCACCGGCGGGTGGCCGAGCGCAGGGCTGCGGTCCACCCGAGCGAGATCACGCCGGCGCCGATCAGGGTCTTCACCACACCACCGAGGACGAACGGGTAGAGCCCGTACTGCAGGGTCTGCTGCAGGTCGAGGCCGAGTGCCACCGCGAGCCAGGCCATCCCGGCGACGAAGGTGACGACGGTGCCGAGGGCGAAGGACAGCAGCGCGTTCCGCAGCGGGCGGTCGCCGAAGCGTTCGGCGACCCAACCGACCAGGGCCGCGGCAGCGACGAAGCCGACGATGTACCCGCCGGAGGGGCCGACGAGCACGCCGACCCCGGCCGAACCGTCCGCGAAGACCGGCAGCCCGACGACACCGAGCAGTGCGTAGACGAGCATCGACAGGGCACCGCGACGGGCGCCGAGGGCACTGCCGACGAGCAGCACGGCCAGGGTCTGCCCGGTGATCGGGACGGGCCAGATCGGCACGGACACCTGCGCGGCGCCGGCGGTCAGCAGTGCGCCGCCGAGGACCAGCGCGGTGCTGACGACAGCGGTGCGGGGGAGCAGCGCGTCGGCGAGCGGACGGTGTGCGGCGGGGGTGATCGTGGTCATGGTGTTCCTCGCTGGGGAGAAGGAGCTGGGGGAGAAGGAGCTGCGGGAGAAGGGGTCAGACCGCGACGGCGGCCAGCAGGGACTCGGCGTCGCGCCGGGCCCCCTCCACGGCGGCTGTGTCGAGGCCGCAGGCGCGCAGGCAGGTCGCGACGAGGGCATCGCGGTCGGCGTCCTGCACGGGGCCGGACCGGCGGAGCTGGATGACGGTCTCGGTGATCTGGATGAGCACCGCACCGAGGCGCGACGGCGCGACACCGGCGGCGACGTCCGGGGTGGCAGCGCGCGAGCCGAGGCGCCCGTAGGCCTCCTGCAGTTCGACCCGCTCGGCCCGGAACCCGTCGTAGCGCTCGCCCTGCACCTCGGGCAGCAGGTACAGCGTGCCGATGTTGTGCGGCGTGCGGGCGAGGGTGTCCACGTCGGCGACGACCAGCGCGGCGAGGGCACCGGCTGCCGATGCCGACTCCGGCACGAGCTGCTCGAGGCCGCGGACCAGCTCGAGGCTCGGGCGCACCGAGGTCGTGAGCAGCTCGACGAGCATGTCGTCCTTGCCGGCGAAGTGGTAGTACAGCGAGGCCTGCCGGATCCCGACCCGTTCGGCGATCGCCCGGGTCGAGGTCGCGCTGATGCCGTTCTCGACGAACAGCGCGGCGGCGGCGTCGAGGATCTGGTCGCGCGGGCTCAGCGCGGAGTCGGCGTTCGGCACGACCCGCGGTCGGCCGGGGCGCACGGGCCGGTCGTCGGGGGACATGCCCCCATCCTGACAGCCGGTGTCCGTCACGACTGCTCCCGGTACGCGCGCCAGCCGCCGTGGTGGGTGATGTCCTCGGCCCCCTCGACCGCGAACGGCTCGACCAGGAACCCGGTGACCTCGGTGCCGTCGTCGAGCGCCACGGTGCCGATCGCCATCGGTGCTGGCAGGGCCGCGACGAAGGTGCCGAAGCCGGCGGCGGGCAGGCGCCAGACCTCCCCGACGATGCCCGAGCCCGAGCCCGAGCCCGAGCCCGAGCCCGAGCCCGAGCCCGACCCCGAACCCGGCGCAGCAGCGCCGGACGCGACCGGACCCACGCGGACCAACCCGGGCTTGGGCGGCACCGTGTCGAGGGCGTACAGCCGGTAGTCGGACGCGGTGCGGGCCTCCCGGACGAACGATCCGCCGGACGCGACCAGCTGCCCGTTCAGCGGCTGACCGCGCAGGTGCGCCCCGACGACCAGCAGGTCGACGGTCGGGGCGGCGAACGCGGCCGCCAACGCCGCCAGACGGCGGTCACTGAACGCCGGACCGGTGAGCATGACGCCGAACGGCAGCCCGTCGACGAAGCCCGCTGGCACGGCGAGCGAGGCCATGTCGAGCAGGTTCGCGAAGTTCGTGAACCGACCCATCCGGCTGTTCGCGCCGATCGGATCGGCCGCGACCTGCTCGAGCGTCGGGTGCCACGTCGTCGTCGGGGTGAGCAGGGCGGTCGTGCCCTCGAGTGCGGCGCGACCCGCTGCCCCGAACGCGTCGAGCCGTTCCTGGTCGGCGAAGAGCTCCGCGGCGGTCGGTCGTGCGCCACCGAGCACGATCGCGGCGACCGACGGGTCGAGGTCGGCACCGACCTCGTCGCGGTGGGCCTCGATGTGGGCGCCGACGGCCGCGTACCGCTCGGCGACGAACGCGCCGTCGTAGAGCAGCGACGCGGCGTCGAGCAGGGGTGCGATGTCGACCTCGACCACCTGGTGTCCGAGCGCACGGAACCGGTCGACTGCCGCGGCGAACGCCTCGGCCCAGCCGGGTGCGAGCCCCTCGAGCTGTGACGGGAGCGGCACCGCGATGCGCGGGACGGCGGGCAGGTCGGCGAGGGCGAGGTCGGGCCGCGCGAGTGGGTCGACGCCGTCCGGGCCGGCCATCAGCTCGGCCGCCGTGCGCGCCAGGTCGAGCGACCGGGCGAACACCGTGACGCAGTCCTGCGAGCGGCAGGCGGGGACGACCCCGGTGTTCGGCACGAGCCCCTTGGTCGGCTTCACCCCGACCAGGTTGCCGAGCGCGGCGGGCACCCGGCCGGACCCGGCGGTGTCGGTGCCGAGCGCGAAGTCGACGATGCCCAGGGCGACCGCCGTGGCGGAGCCGCTCGACGAGCCGCCGGAGATCCGCGTCGGGTCCCAGGCGTTCCGGACCGCGCCGAAGGGCGAGCGGGTGCCGACCAGGCCGGTGGCGAACTGATCGAGGTTCGTCTTGCCGACGACGACGGCGCCGGCGGCGCGGAGCCGGGCGACGGCGGTGGCGTCGGCGGCGGGGTCGTGGGCGTAGGAGCGGGCGGCTGCGGTGGTGGGCAGGCCGGCGACGTCGATGTTGTCCTTCACGGCGAACAGCAGGCCGGCCAGGGGCAGGGACGGGTCGACGGCTTCGGCCTCCGCCAGCACGTCGGCACGGTCGCGCAGCGTGATCCAGACCTCGGACCGGTCGACGGCGTCGATGCGGGCGAAGGCGTCGCGGACGCGGGCCGCGGCGGACGTCGTGGCGGCCGCGGTGGCGGCGGTCGGGCCGGCGCTCGCCGTGCTCGTCCCGCTCACGCCGGCGCTCGTCCCGCTCACGCTGCCGCTCCGATCGCGGCGAGGACCTGCCCCGGCGCGACCTGGTCGCCCGGCTTGATGTACACCTCGAGCACGTGGCCCGGCACCGGTGCGTGCACCATCGACTCCATCTTCATCGCCTCCACGGCCAGCAGCTTCTGCCCCTCGTCCACACGGTCGCCCGGTCGGACGTCCACCTGCCACACGGTCGAGGTGAAGGGGGCGTACACGGCGGTCGACCCCTCGGGGACGGTCACGGCGTCGGCCACCACGGCGGCCGGTTCGTCACGGACGTCGAACTCGCCCGATGCCCGCCACCGCTCCTTCTCCTCGCCGAACGCCTGCGCCTGCTGCGCCCGGAAGTCCGCGATGGACCCGGCGTTGTCGGCCAGGAACCGGTTGTACGACGCGATCGAGAACTCGCCCTCGACGGTCTCGAACGAGCCCCGTCCGGCGTCCGTCTCCGCGCGCAGCTCGAGCAGCTCGTCGGCACCGACCGGGTACCACTCGATCCGGTCGAAGAACCGCAGCGCCCACGGGTTCTCCTGGAACAGCCCGCCGCGGCGGAACCGGTTCCAGATCTGCACGGTGCGGCCGACGAACTGGTAGCCGCCCGGACCTTCCATGCCGTAGATGCACAGGTACGCGCCGCCGATGCCGACGGAGTTCTCGGCGGTCCAGGTGCGGGCCGGGTTGTACTTCGTCGTGACCAGGCGGTGCCGGGGGTCGAGCGGGGTCGCGACCGGGGCGCCGAGGTACACGTCGCCCAGGCCGAGCACCAGGTAGCTCGCGTCGAACACGGTGCGGAAGACGTCGTCGACGCTCTCGAGCCCGTTGATGCGACGGATGAACTCGATGTTCCACGGCGTCCACGGGGCGTCGTTCCGCACGCCGTTCATGTACCGCTCGATCGCCAGGCGCGTGGCCGGGTCGTCCCACGACAGCGGCAGCTTCACGGTGCGCGACGGCACGACGAGCTGGTCGGTCGGCGGGATCTCGTCCTCGAGCTCGCGGAGCAGCCCCGCCACGTCGCGCGCCTTGAGCACGGACGCGTCGGTGTGCACCTGCAGCGAGCGGATGCCCGGCGTGATGTCGAGGATCCCCTTCGGCGTGTGCTCCTGCAGCTTCGTCATGAGCGCGTGCACGCGCATCCGCAGCGCGATGTCGAGGGTCATGTCGCCGTACTCGACGAGCACGTTGTCGTCGCCGTCGCGTCGGTACGCGACGCTCGGCCGCGCGTCGGTCGCGTCCAGGCGGGCGATCACGCCGTCGTCGCCGTCGCCTCCGGTGCGCGGCAGCGTCCTGGAGGCCCGGTGTGCGTCGAGCGCGGCGGCGTCGGCTTCGCGGACGGGGACGAACCGGACCGTGTCACCCGGTCGGAGCTGGCCCAGCTTCCACAGGTCGCCGCTGGCGACCACGGCGGGGCAGACGAAGCCGCCGAGCGACGGCCCGTCCGGTCCGAGGATGATCGGGGTGTCCCCGGTGAAGTCGATCGCACCGACCGCGTACGGGGTGTCGTGGATGTTTGACGGGTGCAGTCCGGCCTCGCCGCCGTCGGTCCGTGCCCACTCCGGCCGCGGGCCGATGAGCCGGATGCCGGTGCGCGCCGAGTTGTGGTGCACGGCGTAGTCGGTGGCGTAGAAGACGTCGAGGTCGGCACGGGTGAAGAAGTCCGGCGCGGCGTGCGGCCCCTCGGTGACGGCGATCTCCCACGTGTCGGTCAGCGCGGTGCGGCGGTCGGCCGGGGTCGGACCGCCCACCAGGCCCAGACGGGTTCCGGACGGGAACGCCGGGTGCGGGGCGTCCGAGTCCGGGGAGCCCGGGCGCAGGACGTCGCCGGCGAGCAGGGCCCGACCGGCGTGACCGCCGAAGCCACCGAGCGTGAAGGTCGCGGTCGAGCCGAGGTAGGTCGGCACGTCGAAGCCGCCCCGGACCGCCAGGTAGGTGCGGAGACCCGGACCGGGGGCCGTGCCGATCGCCAGGGTCTGGCCGGCGCCGACCTCGACGGGCTCCCACAGCGCCACGGGTTCGCCGTCGAGGGTGACCGGCGCCGGCGCACCCGTGAGCGCGACCACCGCGGCGGCCGAGAACCGGAGTGTCGGGCCGGTGGCGGTGACCTCGAGCGCGGGAGCACCGTCCGGGTTGCCCACGGCGCGGTTCGCCTCGGCGAAGGACGCCGCGTCGAACGGGCCGCTCGGCGGGACGCCCACCTGCCAGTACCCGACCCGGCCGGGCAGGTCCTGGATCATCGTCATGGTGCCCGGGGCGACGACGTCGATGCGCGGGTCCGGGTCCTCGGTCGCGTCGAGCGTCGAGGTGGAGTGCGTGGCGGTGCGGAGCTCGAGGTCGTCGGTCAGCGCGCGGAGGAGCCCGGCGTTCGTGACGATGCCGTCGATGCGTGTGGCCGCGAGCCCGTCGCGCAGCAGGTCGAGCGCGTCGTCGCGGGTCTCCCCGGTGGCGATCACCTTGGCGAGCATCGGGTCGTAGAACGCGGACACCTCGGAGCCGGTCTCGACCCAGCCGTCGACGCGGATGCCGGTGCGCTCGCCGGAGGGGGTGGTCGCGCTCGGGAACACGGCCTGGGTGACGAGGCCGCTGGAGGGCAGCGAGCCCTTCGCCGGGTCCTCGGCGTAGACGCGGGCCTCGACGGCGTGGCCGTTCGGGGTCCAGGTGCGGTCGAACACGTCGGGGTCCATGCCGGCGGCACCGTCGCGGGCCAGGCGGAGCATGAGCTCGACGAGGTCGACGTCGAACACTTCCTCGGTGACCGGGTGCTCGACCTGCAGGCGGGTGTTCACCTCGAGGAACGACGCCTCTTCGCGCACCGGGTCGTAGACGAACTCGACGGTGCCGGCGCTGCGGTACCCGACGCTCTCGGCCAGGCGGCGGGCGGACGCGTGCAGCTCGGCGCGGACGTGCTCGGGGAGCGCCGGTGCCGGGGCTTCCTCGATGACCTTCTGGTTGCGGCGCTGCAGGGAGCAGTCGCGGTCGCCGATCACCGCGACGCGGCCCTCGCCGTCGCCGAAGAGCTGGACCTCGACGTGCCGGGCCGGTCGCACGAGCCGCTCGAGGAAGATGCCGGCCGACCCGAAGTTCGCGGTCGCCAGGCGGACGACGCTCGTGTACGCCTCGCGGACCTCGTCGAGGGTCGAGCAGGCCTGCATGCCGATTCCGCCGCCGCCCCCGGTGGCCTTGAGCATGACGGGCAGCCCGATGCGCTCGGCCTCGGCCACGGCGTCGTCGACGCTGGCGAGCAGCCCGGTGCCGGCGAGCATCGGGACCCCGGCGGCGGCGGCCAGCTCGCGGGCGGTGTGCTTCGCGCCGAACCGGACGATCTGGTCGGCGGTCGGCCCGACGAACCGGATGCCGGCGTCCTCGCAGGCCCGGGCGAAGTCGGTGTTCTCGGACAGGAACCCGTAGCCGGGGTGCACGAGTCCGGCGCCGGTGTCCTTCGCGGCCTGCACCACCGCGTCGATGCGCAGGTACGAGTCGCGGGCGGGGGCGGGTCCGAGCCGGACCGCGGTGTCGGCCTCGCGGACGTGGGGTGCCGCGCGGTCGGCGTCCGAGTAGACGGCGACGGTGCGCATGCCGAGCGCTTTGGCGGACCGGATGATGCGGCGGGCGATCTCACCGCGGTTCGCGACGAGGACGGTGTCGGTGCTGAGGGGTGTCTGGTTCACGGTGGCGGTCCCGGTGGGGTCGGGCGCGGCGGTCACGGCTGGACCACGATCATGCGCAGCGGTGTGCAGGAGAAGTCGTTGCAGGGGTTGTTCATCTGCGGGCAGTTCGAGACGACGACGAGCACGTCCCGCTCGGCCCGGATCGCGACCCGCTTGCCGGGGGCGCTCATGCCGTCGACGATCCCGAGGGCGCCGTCGGCCTCGACCGGCACGTTCATGAACCAGTTGAGGTTCGACACGATGTCGCGGGCACCGAGTCCGTGGCGGCCGGCCTCGGCCAGGAAGTTCTCGCGGCAGCCGTGCTGGTACCGGGTGTGGTGCCCGTACCGCAGGGTGTTCGACTCCTTCGAGCACGCGCCGCCGATGGTGTCCTGCCGGTCGATCTCGTTCGCGACGACGGTCATCAGCGGGCGGCCCTCGTTCGACATCAGGACGGTGCCGGTCCGGACGTACGCGTTGCCCTGCGCGGCGAGGGTGTCCGGCACGCTGTACCGCTCGTCGGGGTCGTGGGCGTCGTAGAGCAGGCAGTCGGCGCTCTGGTTGCCGCCGACGTCGACGATGGTGAGCACCTCGCCGGCGCGGACCACGGCGGACCACGGCGCGAGCGGGGCGACCCGGTCGTCGCGGACCACGGTGCCCGGCACCAGGGACTCGCTCCAGTCGAGGGCGACGTCCGGGTCGTGGACGGCTCCGACCGGGACGGTCGAGGCGGGGGTGTGGGTCGTCGTGTCGGTCATCACAGGCCTCGGGCTTCCGCGTGGTCGATCGAGTTCAGGTAGGCGCGGGTGAGCTCCGGCGTCGCGGTGAACCGCTCGTCGGCCGCGGTCGTCGGGGCCCCGCGCCAGGCGTGCACCCGGAGTGGTCCGACCGCGTAGTCCGGGCGCGGGTCGATCGGGTGCGCGACGTTCGCGACCAGGACGAGCAACGGCAGCTCGGCGACGAGCGTGACGTGGGTGCCCGCGCCGGCCGAACCGGTGAAGGTCATCGCCCCCTCGGCGTCGATCCGCACGCCCTGGAAGAACGAGATGCTCGGCGGCAGGTCCCGCTTGGTGAGCCCGTGCTTGGCGGCGGCCTTCGCGAACAACGACCGACCGCTCGGGGTGCGCCCCTCGGGTGCCGCGTCGCCGTACTTCCGCTCGTTCCAGGCGTCGGTCGAGGTGCCGCAGAACGCGTCGTGGTGCCCCGAGGTGTCCTCGAGCACGGTCGCGAGCGCTCGGCCGTCCCCGCTCAGCAGGGGGGAACCCTGGCCCAGGTACGCCTGCCACGGGATCTTCTGGGTGTCGGCGACGTTGAGCCGCTCCCACGGTTCGAGCGCGTTGAACACCAGGACGTTGGCGCAGGCCTGACCAGTCGGATCGTCGAACCGCAGCCGTGACCCGCGGGCCAGCACCTTGTGCGTGTACCCGCCCGGCGCCACCGTCTCGGCCCAGACGAGCTGCGCGGGGTCGATGCCCTCGGGGGCGAACGGTGACGACGACGCCGGCAGGTACGGCATGTACTCGGACTGCGAGCCGGCCTGGGCGCGTGCGTCGGACCGGGAGGCGAGCACGCTGTCGGTCTGGTGGAGGTCGCGCATGGGGTTCCTTCCGGATCAGGCTTCGACGGAGGCGGCGGTCGGGCTCGCCGCAGTCGCGGCTGCGGGGACGGGCACCGCCGCGGTGGTGGGCACCTCGGCCAGGGTGATCGGCCCGTGCGTGCGGTGCCGCCAGCTCGACCACGCCCAGCCGACGAGCAGCACGCCGCCGATGAAGAGCAGGGCGCTGTACTGCAGCCACCACGAGGTGCCGGTGAGGTCGTAGATCTCCGGCCGGGGCCAGATGAGGTTGATCGCCATGCCGATCTGGAACGCCACAGCCAGGGCGTTGAGCGGGATGCCCCAGCGACCGAGGGTGAACAGCGGCTTGCCGTCCTCGTCCACCCCGGTCGGCAGCCCGGTACGACGGAGCTTGATCCGCTGGACCAGCAGCGGCCCGGTGACCCCGAGGTAGGCCAGGTAGAGCATCGCGATGCACAGGCTCGACAGGGCGGTGAAGATCGCGGACTGCCCGATGTTGACGGCGAGGGCCAGCCCGGCGCCGACCCCGACGACGATCGACGCGGCGATCGGGGTGCCGGTGCGGGGCGAGACCCGGGCGAGGGTGCGGTGGAAGGGCAGCGCCTTCTCGCGGGCCATCGAGTAGACCATCCGGGCGCCGGCGGTCTGCACGGCGAGGGTGCACGCGAAGACGGCGACGGCGACGGTGCAGAGCAGGAGGCGCCCGAAGACGTCGCCGAGGGTCGACGTGATCACCCAGGCGAGACCCTGCGTGGCGAGCTTGCCGTCGGTCAGGCTCGGGGCGGCGACGAGGGCGCCGATGATGAGCAGCCCGCCGCCGAGGCCGGAGACCGTGAGCGCCCGGACGATCGTCTTCGGGGTGGTCCGGCGCGGGTTGTGGGTCTCCTCGGCGAGCTCACCGGCCGAGTCGAAGCCGACCATCACGTACGCGGCCATCAGCGAGGACGCCAGGAACGCCCACACGTACGGCTCGGTGCTCGTCGACCCGGTGGTCGTGAACACCACGGAGGCGCTGCGGTGCGGCAGGAGGAACAGGGCGCCGATGAGCACGACGACGCCGATGATCTCGATGAGCACGCCGAAGCTCGTCACGCGGGCCATCAGCCGGACGCTCGTGATGTTCACGATCGTCGTCACGGCGAGCATCACCAGCCCGAGGACCACCGCGTTCGCGGCACCGGTCGGCGACGCGACGGACGGGTCGGCGCCCGGACCGCCGACGACCTGGAACCCGTCCCAGATCGCGGGGAGCACGGCTTGCACGGCGATGGCCGCCACCGCGACGGTGAGGATCTGGCCGATGATCATCGTCCAGCCGGTGAACCACCCGAACCGGGCTCCGGCCAGGCGACTCGACCACTGGAAGATCGCGCCGGAGATGGGCCAGCGGGCCGCGAGCTGCGCGAAGTTCAGCGCGACGAGCAGCTGGCCGCCGAAGACGAGCGGCCACGCCCAGAAGAACGCAGCACCGCCCAGCCCGAAGCCGAGTCCGAACAGCTGGAAGACCGTGGTGAGGATCGAGACGAAGGAGAAGCCCGCCGCGAAGGAGGAGAACGAGCCGACCCCGCGGTGGAGTTCCTGCTCGTAGCCGAGGCGGGCGAGCCCCTGGGTGTCGACGTCGGACGTGGCGCGCGGTGCGTGGAGCGGTGCTTGCGGAGAACGCATGACTGCAGACCTTTCGCGGAGTACCTGTCGGGTGACAGGTAGTGCGACAAGTGTCTTGCGGCCCTGTGTCGGCGCCGTTGCCCGTCTGTTTCGAGTGCGTGACGGCAGGCCCCGGCGTGTAAACGTTCCGAGTCGGCGGGCGGATCAGCGGCGGGGGATCACCGGCGGGCAGATCACCGGTGCGGGATCACTCGACGTCCACGTCCCGCTTACCGCGGCGGACGATGAGCGGGTCCGGCTTGCCGATGACGTCGGCGGCCTTGTCCGGGTAGTCGAACTGCGTCAGGAAGTACCGCATGGCGTTGAGCCGCGCGCGCTTCTTGTCGTTCGACCGCACGATCGTCCACGGCGCGTAGCGCTTGCTCGTCCGGGTGAACATCGCCGTCTTCGCCTCGGTGTAGTCCTCCCACCGGTCGAGCGACAGCAGGTCGATGTCGGACAGCTTCCACCGCCGCACCGGGTCGAGCTGCCGCATCGCGAACCGGGTCCGCTGCTCGCGCCGGGTCACCGAGAACCAGAACTTCGTCAGGTGGATGCCGGAGTCGACCAGCATCCGCTCGAACTGCGGCACCTGGGTCATGAACGACTCGTACTCGTCGTCGCTGCAGAAGCCCATCACCCGTTCGACGCCGGCACGGTTGTACCAGGAGCGGTCGAACAGGACCATCTCACCCGCGGCCGGCAGGTGCTGCACGTACCGCTGGAAGTACCACTCACCGCGCTCGCGCTCGGTCGGCTTGCTCAGCGCGACGACCCGCGACGTCCGGGGGTTGAGGTGCTCCGTGAACCGCTTGATCGTGCCGCCCTTGCCCGCGGCGTCACGCCCCTCGAAGAGCACGACGACCTTCTGGCCGGTGTCCTCGAGCCAGTACTGGCACTTCAGCAGCTCGATCTGCAGCAGGTACTTCTGGTACTCGTACTCGTCCCGCGGCAGGCGCTCCGAGTACGGGTAGTCGTCCTGCCAGGTGAGCACCGGGTTGCCGTGCGGGTCGATCAGCTCCGGGTCGGCCGTCTGACCGTCCGCGACGCTGTACCCCTCGGTCCGCAGCTGTTCGATGTACTCCCGCAACGGCTGCGAGTACGGCGCTGTGTCCACGGTGTCCTCCCTCTGCGAGCCGATCGGCTGTCGGCCCCAGGGCCATCCTGGCCCGGCCACCCGCACGACCGCCCCACGCCTCGCCCTGGACGCGACCCGATGACGGCCTGGAGGCGCGGTGCGGGCCCGCCCCGTGCCTCCCGACCGCATGTGGCCCTTCACAGGCATGATGGGGCCATGACGGACCAGGCCGAGATGATCCACCCCGAGATCGCACCGAGCGGAGACGGGTGCGTCGAGTGCGACGCGACCGGCTCGTGGTGGGTGCACCTGCGCCGCTGCGCGGCGTGCGGCCACGTCGGCTGCTGCGACGACTCCCTCAACACGCACGCGACGCGGCACTGGGAGGAGACCGGGCACGCGGTCATCCAGAGCTACGAGCCCGGCGAGACCTGGGCGTGGGACTACCGCGACGACTCCCGTTCCGAGGGGCTCGAGCTCGCGGCACCCACCAGCCACCCCGTGACGCAGGCAGTCCCCGGGCCGGCGGATCGCCTTCCCGGGGACTGGTTGGAACTGCTCGGCGGATCGCGCTGATCCGCGGCGGTCGTCAGGTCAGACGGCCGCGGTCGCCTCGTCGCGGTGCGGGAGCTTCCAGCCCGGACGCACGAAGTGGCAGGTGTAGCCGTGCGGGTTCTTCTCCAGGTAGTCCTGGTGCTCGTCCTCGGCCTCCCAGAACGGGCCGGCCGCGGTGACCTCGGTGACGACCTTGCCGGGCCAGATGCCCGACGCGTCGACGTCCGCGATGGTGTCGAGGGCGACCTGCTTCTGCTCGTCGGTCGTGGTGAAGATGGCTGAACGGTAGCTGCGACCGATGTCGTTGCCCTGGCGGTCCTTCGTCGACGGGTCGTGGATCTGGAAGAAGAACTCCAGCAGGTCCCGGTACGAGATCTGGGACGGGTCGAAGACGATCTCGACCGACTCGGCGTGGTCGCCGTGGTTGCGGTACGTCGCGTTCGGCACGTCGCCGCCGGAGTAGCCGACGCGGGTGCTGACGATGCCGGGACGACGACGGAGGAGCTGCTGCGCTCCCCAGAAGCATCCGCCGGCGAGGATGGCGGTCTCGGTGGTGGTCATGGTGGCCTCCTGGGCTCTCGTGTCACTGGCTGCGACACCGTGTGGTGCAACCGGCAACAGGGACGATCTGTTCCCGTCGTCAGGTCTGCCGTGGGGCGCAGACCCACCCGGGTGTGCGGTCGGTACGACTCGACCCTACGAGTCCGTGCTCCGTGTCACCCCTGCGGTACGGTCGGGCTCACATGAAGCGGTCATCCATCGACGAAGTCCGGCGCCGTCCCCGTGGCTGGTGGCTGCTCGGACTCGCGTTCTGTTTCCTCGTGTTCCTCGAGGTCTTCGTGGCGATCGGCTCCCTGCCGGGGATGCTCGCCGCGCAGCTGCAGTACATGCCGTGTGGTTCCGTCGAGACGATGCGGTGTTCGTACGCGGTCGGCGATGTCGCGGAGTTCATCGTGCCGCTGGTCGCACTCATCGTCGCGATCACGACCTGGGTCATCGGGGGGTCCGGTGCTCCCACGGTGCGGCGACGGGTGCTGACGCCGGCGATCGGCCTCGTGGTCATCGTCCTGACCTTCGTGCTCGGTGTCGTCGCGATCGACCTGTCGATCCGATGACCGTCGTCAAGCGAACTCGCCGCCCCACGCTCCGGAGGACTTGATGCCGTTCACTCCAGAAGAAGCCGCCGAGCAGTCGGCGATCCTGGCCGACCTCCGAGCGCTGGGGCACGACTTCTCGAGCCTGTCCGCCTTCGCTCAGTCGGGTATCCGGTACGAGGACGCGGTACCGACGCTGCTCGAGTGGTTACGGAAGGCGCGGACGCCGATGATGCAGCGGGCAGTCGCTCGTACGCTGACGAACCCATCGGCAAAGGGCGGAGCCATGCCCGCGCTGATCGATGCGTTCCGGAACTTCACCGACGAAGCGGGTACGCGCTGGGCGGTGGGGAACTCGATCGAGACGGCGTACGTGGACAGGTACTTCGACGACGTGGCAGCGCTTGCGCTCGATCCTCGGTACGGACGTGCACGGCAGATGGTGGCCCTCGCGCTGGGGAAGTCGAAGCGGCCCGAAGCGGTCGATGTCCTCCTGCAGCTGATCGACGACCACGACATCAGCGGGCATGCGGTGTTCGCGTTGAGCAAGCGGTCGAACCCTCGAGCGCGGGCGGCGTTCGAGGAGAAGCTGACCGACGACCGCCCGTGGGTGCGGAAGAAGGCTGCGCTCGGGCTGCGGAAGATCGGGTAGTTCTGACCCCGCTCGTTGCGAGAGACTGCTCTTCGCGTCGATTCTCGTGGAGGAGCGCTTCCAGCAAGCCGGAGCGGCGTCGATCGACCTGTGGTGATCGAGACCAAGGAATGGCGCTCGCCGCCCCACGCTCCCGAGGACCTGATGCCGCTCACACCACAAGAAGCCGCCGAGCAGTCGGCGATCCTGGCCGACCTCCGGGCGCTGGGGTACGACTTCTCGAACCTGTCCGCCTTCGCGCAATCGGGTGTCCGGTACAAGGACGCGGTGCCGACGCTGCTCGAGTGGTTGCGGAAGGCGCGGACGCCGATGATGCAGGGGGTGATCGCTCATGCGCTGACGAACCCGTCGGCAAAGGGCGCAGCCATGCCTGCGCTGATCGGGGCGTTCCGGAACTTCACCGACGAAGCGGACACACGCTGGGCGGTGGGGGCCTCGATCGAATCAGCGTACGTGGACACGTACTTCGACGACGTGGCAGCGCTCGCGCTCGACCGGAACTACGGCGATGCTCGCCAGATGGTGGCCCTCGCGCTGGGGAAGTCGAAGCGGCCTGAAGCGGTCGATGTCCTCCTGCAACTCATGGACGACCACGACATCAGCGGGCATGCGGTCTTCGCACTGAGCAAGCGGTCGAACCCGCGAGCGCGCGAGGCCTTGGAGGAGAAGCTGACCGATGACCGCCCGTGGGTGCGGAAGAAGGCTGCGCTCGGGCTGCGGAAGATCGGGTGATACGGTCAGGCCGCGTGAAGCGGTCATCCATCCACGACGAGGGCCAGCGCCCGTGTGTTCGTGGCGTCTCGCTGGAGAAGGTCGCTTGACCGCACCTGACCCAGCTCGATGGGCGTTGCACCCGAACCCGGTGTGGGCCGGCCGAGTCGACTTCGTCGCAGACGCGATGATCGCTGAAGAGCCGACGAGTCCCCTTCGATTCGAGCAGCTCCTCTTCCGGGACCTCGGTGACGGCCTGCACCAGCTCTGCTGCATCCCGTTCTTCACGTACGGCTGGTCGCTCGGTGATGGAGTGCGTCTTGAGGAGCGTGAGGGAGTCGGTCCCACGCCGACTGCAGTTCTCGAACGAAGCGCATTCTGGGTTCTCCGAGCTTTCGTTGAGAGTGATGACGCAGCCGCAGCGCTCCTCGAGCTGTTGCAGCGGAATGACGCGCTCGTGGAAACGCGTGGACGTCTGGTCGCGTTCGCGGTCGAGGGTGCCCAGAGACTGGCTGCTGTCCGAGAGGGACTGGAAGCTCTGCAGCGTCCGGGTTTCCTGTCCTACGAGACCGGCTGGCTCTGACCCCGCTCGTTGCGGGAGACTGCTCCTCGTGTCGATCTTCATGGAGGAGCGCTTCCGGCAAGCCAGAGCGGCGTCGATCGACCTGCGGGGTACGACGGTCTGGGCGATCCTCGACCTCCCGCCGGGGCACAGCAGCTCGTGAACCGAAGTCGCCGCCCCACACTCCGGAGGACCTGATGCCGTTCACTGCAGAAGAAGCCGCCGAGCAGTCGGCGATCCTGGCCGACCTCCGTGCGCTGGGGTACGACTTCTCGAACCTGTCCGTCTTCGCCCAGGCCCGGATTCGGTACAAGGACGCGATCCCCCTGCTGATCGAGTGGCTGGGGAAGGCGCGGACGCCAGCGATGCAACAGGACCTCGCTCATGCGCTGTCGAACCCGTCGGCAAAGGGCACGGCCATGCCTGCGCTGATCGATGCGTTCCGGAACTTCACCGACGAAGCGGACACACGCTGGGCGGTGGGGGCCTCGATCGAATCAGCGTACGTGGACACGTACTTCGACGACGTGGCAGCGCTTGCGCTTGATCCTCGGTACGGACGTGCACGGCAGATGGTGGCCCTCGCGCTGGGGAAGTCGAAGCGGCCCGAAGCGGTCGATGTCCTCCTGCAGCTGATCGACGACCACGACATCAGCGGGCATGCGGTGTTCGCGTTGAGCAAGCGGTCGAACCCTCGAGCGCGGGCGGCGTTCGAGGAGAAGTTGACCGACGACCGCCCGTGGGTGCGGAAGAAGGCTGCGCTCGGGCTGCGGAAGATCGGGTGAAGTGCGCCATCTGACGGACCGGAGGCGACCAGCTCGAAGGGGAAAGGAATCGTAGGAATGCCGGACTACACCGTCGTCACGCACGAGAACCCAGTGCTCGGCGTCGAGAAGGTCGTCCGGGTGGAGCTTGACCCGTCGTGGGACACGATCCGCTACGAAGACCTGACGATCATCGTCCTCGACGACGGCCGCAACGTTGTCAGCTGCGTCCCCTTGTTCGCGAAGAACGTCCATCTCGGAGACATCATCAAGACGGTCGAGAACACTTCGACCGGACAGCTCGAGTACGGAGGACGTGTCGACCGGGGGCAGTCTTGGGTCTTCAGGATCAGTCCTCGTGATGAAAGCGCCTTCCGCATCGCTCACGATGTCATCCACGAATTCGGCGGCGCCGTCGAGACGTGGGGCTCGATCACAGGAGTAGCGATCCGAGGCGACGCGGCCGCCGACCGGTTCGCGGACCGGTTGCAGCGGCTGGAAGACGACGGACTCCTCGAGTACGACACCGCAGAGCGCTGAGCGGGCGAACGTGTCATGGGGTGGCGAGCCCCTGATGCGGGACAGCGTCCGATGCTCGCGGCCCCCGCACCCGGCGAACGATCGACCGGTTCCGGACACCGACCTGGAGGCGCGACGTACTGCCGCTGTTGTCGCGGCTGCGGGGCTACTGTCGCGCAGGGTCTCACCAGCTCCTGCGCGGGCCTGAGCTGAGACGAAGCTCCTCAACCATCGACCATGAGAGACAGCCGGTCGTTCAGCAGCACGCCCGTCGGGGCTCACACGCTCAGTTGAAACACCGAAGGGGCCGCGACAGGAGGTTGTCGCGGCCCCTTCGGATGGCGTCAGGCCTGAGCGGCTGCGAGGACTTCCTTCGGCAGCACCTTGGTGGCGCCCAGAACCTCGATCCCGAGGAGCAGCCCGTTCTCGTCGAAGTCGAGCGTCACCTCCCCGAGCTCGCCGGGAGTAGCCAGGGAGTGCAGCTGCCGTGCAACAGCTCCGTCTGCGATCTCGTCGACGAGCGAGATGTACGCCGCGTCCACGGTCTGGTCGTAGGTGATGCGCATGGTCTAGCCCTTCGTGACAGTGATGACGTTGCCGGTCTTGTTGTCAACGATCACCCGAATCTTGTTTTTACCCGAGCCCTGAGTGAAGACGGAGGTGCCCTTGTTCCCCGCCGTCTTCTTGCCGTTCTGAACAACCTGCTTGATCATGGCTTGGCTCACACCGCGGGCAGCGGCCCGCGAAGCGGCATGAGCACTGATACGTGCCATTACCAGCAGTGCGGGGATCCAGAACGGGTCTGCGACAACGGGGAAGGCCGTGCTGGACGTGAACGCCACGTGCTGCACGAGGGTTGAATCGCGAACCTCGTAGGAAGTAGCAACGCTTCCACCTGCTGCGTCCACCGCCCAGGCGGGCTCGAAGAACCCGATGAGATCGCCATCTCGGTTGCGTACGCTCACACCGCCGTCCTCCAGCGGGATGAGCTCAGTGTCGTCTCCGACCTCGAACGCGTACTCGGTCGGTGCTGCCGCTGATTCGATGTGCAGTAGTGCCCGGAAAGTACCGCTGCCCGTCGCCTGGACGGCGGTCGAGAAATCGTCCCCCTCAGTGACTTCGAGCGCGAGGTCGCCGTTGGCTTCGCCGTCACGCTCGTCTCCGGGAAGTGCAATCGTCAGCTGCTCCTGCCCCAGGGCCGGAGCAGAGACGGCGGCGCCATCGCGCTCCAGTTGCCCGCTCAGTGCCGGCGCGGTCGACGACACCGGCGTGGACTGTTGCGCAGAAAGCGCCCGGCGCAGCGCATTCTCCTGCGGCCCTAGCGCTTCATCCGCAGTTGCAGGACCAGCCGCTGCCAGAACCAACGCCCCCGTCAGCACCACTCCGAGTGAACCCAAACCAAGCTTCATGACACCCCTCGCGTCCGGCCGCGTCCATCGCAACCTGTATATATACACAGCATAGGGGGAAGGGGGTGAGCCTGGGGGGCGGTCACCAGAGAGAGCGTTGCATCGCAGCTGCCTACCGCTCGCGCGACCGGTAGTCGATCGTCCAACAAGACCACACGCGGTGCAGTCTTCGATAGCTTGGAGCGGTGACTTACGACCGGTACGAGCCCTTCCGGCTGAGCACGGTCGACGCGGACGGAGGCACGGTGCGAACGCACGGCGGGTGAGGCTCGCCCGTGACCTGGCCGTGCGTCGACCGGAGGCGCGGTGCCAGCTGGCGCCGCGCCTCCAGTCCGGGGTGGGGCCGCGTCAGTTCGCGGTGTCCTCGAGCGCGTCGAGCGCGGCCACGTCCTCGGCGGCGAGCACGAAGTCGACGTCGGCGTTCTCGGCGATGCGCGACGGGGTCGTGGACTTCGGGAGCGGCAGGACGTCCTTCTCGAGCAGGTAGCGGATCGCGACCTGGGCGACGGTCTTGTCGTACTTCGCCGCGATCTCGGCGATCTGCTCGTTCTCGAGCAGTCCGCCGGTGGCGAGCGGGGAGTAGCCCTCGGTCAGGATGTCGTGCTCCCGGTCGAAGGCGGTCGTCTCGTCCTGGGTGTTGCCGATGAACCAGCGGATCTGGTTGGCGTGCGGGACGACGTCCGTGCGGCCGAGCAGGTCCTCGAGGTCGGTGACGGCGAAGTTCGAGACGCCGATGCTCTTGGTGCGGCCGGCGTCGTAGAGCTCCTCGAAGACCTTCCAGACCTCGACGTTGCCGTCGCGGTGGTCGGAGCCCATGTCACTCCAGGGCCACGGCGCGTGGATCAGGTACAGGTCGACGTGCCCGAGGTCGAGGTTGCGGCTCGACTCCTCGAAGGCGTCGCGGGCGCCCGAGGCCGTCTTGATCTCGGCCGGCAGCTTCGTGGTGATGAAGAGTTCGTCGCGGGGGATGCCGCTGTCGCGGACGGCCTCGCCGACGCTCGCCTCGTTGCCGTACGCCAGGGCGGTGTCGATGTGGCGGTAGCCGAGGTCGAGGGCCGTCTTCGTGGCGTCGTACGCGTCGGAGCCGGAGGGGATCTGCCAGGTACCGAAGCCGATCTTCGGGATGTGCAGACCGTTGGACAGGGTGAACGTGTCGATGAGTGCGGGCATGCAGCGGACAGTACGCCGCAACCGCACAGCGTTCCGAGGGGCTGCCGGGTTGCATGGCGCCCACCTCGAGCGGACGGAAGGACGCCCCCATGCCCCTGAACCCCACCGTGCACGACCGGAAGACCGGTGTCACCCCGCCCGGAGCGGCCGGCGGCTTCGAGCTCGCCCTGCTCGACCGCGGCGCCGCCGTGCTGCAGACCTCGGCGCCGCTGCGGGGCTTCGACGTCTACGTGGTCGGCTTCCACTGCGTGAAGGGTGAGCCCGACGTGCAGATGGAGGCGCACCACTTCTGCAAGGTGGTGAACGCCGAGATGCTGCAGTGCGTGCTCTTCGACGGCAACACCGCCGATGCGAACCTGATCGGCATCGAGTACATCGTGTCCGAGCGGCTCTTCGACTCCTTGCCCGAGGACGAGCAGGCGTCGTGGCACCCGCACAACCACGAGGTGTTCTCCGGTGAACTCGTCGCCCCGGGCCTGCCGATCGGGGTGGAGACCGAGCTGATGGGGCACCTGGTGAACTCGTACGGCAAGACCTGGCACACCTGGCACAGCACCCCGATGGGCTCGCAGCCCGCACACGACCTGCCGATCGGCGATCCGATGCTCATGTGGTCGTTCAACCGCGAGGGAGAGGTGGACAGCGCGCTGCAGCAGGACCGGAACCAGGCGATGCGCACCGATCCGGAACCGCGCAAGCAGTCGCGGGCGAAGTACCTGGACCGCGCCCACCCGCAGCGCGGTGTCGGCGCGATGCGCGACGCCTTCACCGGCACGACCCCGACCCCGGGTGTCGTCGACGCGGACGACGGACGCCCCTGACGACGGACGGGAGGCCCGTGGCGGTGTCGCCACGGGCCTCCCGTCCGGTGTGTGCTGCGGTTCAGCGCGCGGTGCGCGTCCCGATCCGCGGCAGGACGAAGCCGAGCACGATCATCGCGACGGCCAGGAAGGCGTGCAGCACGTTGTCCGCGCTGTTCAGCGGCACGAAGTTCGCGCCACCGGCCATGCCCGCGGTGAAGAGCCCGTAGACGAAGAGCACCGCGTAGACGATGCCGCCGGCGACGAGGTACAGGCGTGCGGAGGCTGCACGGCGGGCGGCGAGCAGCCCGACGATGCCGAAGAGCAGGTGCACGATGTTGTGCAGGACGGACACCTGGAACAGGCCCAGGAGCAGGGCCATGGAGCCGTGGCCGGCCATGGACATCGAGCCCATGTCCATGGTGAGTCCGGGGATGAACCCGGCGATGCCGACGATCAGGAAGACGACACCGAAGACGAACGCGCCCCGCTGGGTCCACGTCGAACCGGAGGTGGTACGTGCGGTTGCTGCGCTGCTGGTCATGATCAGCCCTCTTTTCTGTACGCGCCGCAGTGTGCGGCACACATGACATTCGGAGCGCTTCCCCGGTCGGTTTGCAGGTCAGTGCTCGGCGGTCACGGCGGCGGTCACGACGGCGCTCACCGCGGTGGTCAATCCGCGCACCAGCAACGCCCGCGATCGTGCGGTCGCGGTGCCGTCCGGATCGCTCCACGCGGCGCGGGCGAGCCCGTCCACCAGGGTGATCACGGCGTCGGCGACCACGGGCACCGGCTCGGACGGCGCCGCCCCGTGCCGCGCGGTCCAGCGCTCGATCCCGGCCACCACGCCGTCGCGCCAGAGCCGTCGTTCGGCGTCGAGCAGGTCACCGTCGCCGTCCGGGGCGAGGGCCGTCGCGCTGAGGGCCTCGAGCACCCGGAACCGCTCGGGCTCGCGCCGCACCAGGTCGAGGTAGGCCGAGATCCCCGCCTCGAGCGCGGCGGCGAGGTCGTCGTGCTCGTCGGCGGCCGCGAGCACCGGCGGCAGGACCGCACGCGCCTGCCGTTCGAGCAGCGCGACGACCAGGTTGCGCCGGGCGCCGAAGGCGTAGTGCACGACACCGTGGGCGACGCCGGCTCGGGCGGCGACGGCCCGGGTGGTGAGGCCGCGCAGGCCGTCATCCCGCACGACCAGGGCGGCGGCGTCGAGCAGTTCCGCACGCCGGTCCTGTCGGCTGCGGTACCCGCGCGTCTGCTGCTCGTCGGTCATCACAGGAAGCGTACGGGGCGCGTGCAGGACCGGCCGCGAAGATGAAGTCGGCCAAGTGGCCAAATCAGCGAGCACCCGAGGAGTCAGCATGGAGACCGTCGTCCGAGCAGCAGGACCCGCCGAGCTCGAGGCGGCCGCAGCCGTCCTCGCCGAGGCCTTCGCCGACGACCCGGTGCTCGCCGAGTTCCGGCCGCCGCGACCCGGCGAGGACCGCCCGGCCGTGCTGACCGGGCTGTTCGCCGCGCTCATCCGGTCGGTGCCGATGCCCGCGCGTCAGGTGGACGTCGCCACGATCGGTGACCGGGTGGTCGGCGCCGCCTTCTGGCAGGCACCCGGTCGGCAGCCCGGTGGCGTCCGGGCCTTCGTGCGGCAGGTGCCGGCGTTCCTCCGGGCCCTGGGGATCAGCGGGGCGCTCCATGCGCTGACCCACTTGCGCCGCATGGAGCGCGCCCGGCCGGTCACCCCGCACTGGTACCTCGCCGAGATCGGGGTGTCGGCGTCGGCGCGTGGTCGGGGCATCGGCGGACTGCTGCTCGGCCACGCACTCGAGCGCGCGGACCGGACGTCGGACGGCGCGTACCTGGAGTCCTCCACCCCGGTGAACCGTCGGCTGTACCGACGGCACGGGTTCACGGACGGTGCGCCGATCGCGGGGTTCCGAGCGGCGACCCCGATCAGCATGTGGCGTCCGGCGGCCGGCTGACCCGGCACCGGGGGACACCGAGCCTGTGCCCCCGCGCACGAGCGCTGCCTACCGTCCACGGCACACCACGACGAGAGGAAACACCATGGCAAGTGGAGTCGCAGCAGTCTGGGTCCCGGTCAGCGACATGGAGCGCGCCGTCGCGTTCTACCGCGACACGCTCGGTCTCACCGTCAAGGACCAGTCCGACGACTGGAGCGAGATCGACGCCGGTGGCCTGATGATCGGCCTGAACGGGCGTGAGTCCGCCAGCCAGGCGAGCGACGGCGGCGCCGTCGTGTCGTTCCAGCCGGACGGCAGCATCGAGGACGAGGTCGCCGCGCTCAAGGAGCGCGGCGCGGACATCCAGGGCGAGATCAGCGAGCACCCGTGGGGCAAGATCATCCCCTTCAAGGACAGCGAGGGCAACGACCTGCAGCTGTACTCGCCCCCGCAGGGCTGACCTGGCCGGGTGCCGGACGCACCCATGGACGGACGGGAGGCCCGTGGCGACGCCGCCACGGGCCTCCCGTCCATTCGTGGCCGGCTACGCGGACCCGCGCCAGACGACCTCGGTCGGCAACAGCAGACCGCGTGGACCGTCGTCGGTGCCGCCGATCTGCTCGAGGACCTGGTGCGCCGCCTGCTCGCCGAGCAGGCGCGCCGGCTGCCGGACCGTCGACAGCTGCGGGTCGCACCGCAGCGCCCAGGCGCTGTCGTCGAACCCGACCACTCCGACGTCACCCGGCACGCTCCGGCCGCTGCGCTGCAGGACGTCCATGGCACCGGCGGCGACGGCGTCGGACGCAGCGAACACCCCGTCGATGTCCGGGGCGCGCTCGAGCAGCTCGCGCATGCCCTCGGCGCCGGCGGTGTAGCTGAACAGGGGGTTCCTGGCGACGAGGTCGGGGTCGAAGCGCTCGCCGAGTGCCGCGGTGAACCCCGCCAGACGGTCCTGGCCGGAGTCGCGGTCGAGCCCGGACGCGAGCATCCCGATCCGGCGTCGACCGGTGTCGATCAGGCGCCGGGTGATCTGCTCGGCTGCGGCGCGGTTGTCGATGCCGATGTACGAGATGTTCGCGGCGTCGGACGGGTGCCCGACGAAGCACGCGGGCATGCCGATCTCCTCGATCGCGCCGGTGATCGGGTCGCCGTCGCGGGCGGACAGCACGATGGCGCCGTCGACGAACCCGCCGCGCAGGTACTCGACCACGCGCTCGCTGTCGCGGGCGGAGTCGACCATGATCGTGACGAGCTGCTGGTCGGCGTCGGACAGCACGGCGTTCGTGCCGATCAGGATGTTGCCGATGTTGGGGTCGTCGAGCACCACGACCGAGGGTTCGTGGACGATGAGCGCGATCGCCCCGGAACGCCGGGTTACCAGGCTGCGGGCGGCGGCGCTGCGCACGTAGCCGACGCGTCGGACGGCGTCCTGCACGGCCTCGCGCGCCTTCGGGGACACGTACGGCTCGTCGTTGAGCACCCGTGAGACGGTGCCGCGCGACATCCCCGCTTCGTCGGCGACGTCCTGGATCGTGGCGCGCTGACGAGCGGATCGGACCTCGGACATGGGGCAACCATATCCGGCGCTGAGGAGCCCTCGGAACGCCTTGCAGTTGACAGGGTGCAGCCGCTGGTGTTTGATCTGGGAGCGCTCCCAGAAACATCGGCCCCGATCGGCCGGCGCGGACTGGGAGCGCTCCCAGAACACTGGGTGGCCTTCGCCGTCGAAGGGGTCGCACGCGACCGAGGCGGCCGGGGTCGCCCCGATCAGCGAGGATCCCCGTGACGACCACCACCCTGCCGACGACCGCCACCGGCGCGCTCGGCCTCGGCTCGACGGGCCTCGCGTTCGGGTGCGACTACAACCCCGAGCAGTGGGACCCCGAGGTGTGGGTCGAGGACGTCCGGCTCATGCGCGAGGCCGGCGTGAACCTCGTCGCGATCAACGTCTTCGGCTGGTCGCACGTCGAGCCGCGGCAGGGCGAGTACGACTTCGCCGCGCTCGACACCGTCATCGAGCTGCTGCACGCCGCGGGCATCGGGGTCGACCTGGGCACCGGCACCGCCTCGACACCGCCGTGGCTCACCACCCGGTACCCCGAGGTCCTGCCCGTCGTCGCCGACGGCACCACCCGCTGGCCCGGTGGCCGCCAGGCGTTCTGCCCGAGCTCCCCGGTCTACCGCGAGCACGCCCTCGCCCTGGTCCGCGCCACCGCCGAGCGCTACGGCGACCACCCCGCCGTGCGGCTCTGGCACGTGTCGAACGAGCTCGGCTGCCACAACGCGCACTGCTACTGCGACGTCTCCGCCCAGGCGTTCCGCGGTTGGCTGCAGGACCGGTACGGCACGGTCGACGCGCTCAACGCCGCCTGGGGCACCTCGTTCTGGAGCCAGCGCTACTCCGCGTGGGAGCAGGTGCTGCCGCCCCGCGCGACGCTGTCGTTCACGAACCCGGCGCAGACCATCGACTTCGACCGGTTCTCGTCCGACGAGCTCCTCGGCCACCACCGTGCCGAGGCCGCCGTCCTGCGCGAGCTGAGCGACAAGCCCGTCACGACGAACTTCATGGTCGCCGCGCACATCACGGCGCTCGACTACTGGTCGTGGGCCGGCGACATGGACGTCATCGCGAACGACCACTACCTGGACCACCGCCTGCCCCAGCCGCACGTCGAGCTCGCCTTCGCCGCCGACACCACCCGTGGCCTGGCCGGCGGTGCCCCCTGGCTGCTCATGGAGCACTCGACGGGTGCCGTCAACTGGCAGCCGCACAACGTCGCGAAGGCCCCGGGCGAGATGCTCCGGAACACCGCGGCGCACATCGCCCGCGGCGCCGACGGGGTCTGCTTCTTCCAGTGGCGCGCATCCGTGCAGGGCAGCGAGAAGTTCCACTCCGCGCTGCTGCCGCACGCCGGCACCGAGTCGAAGACCTGGCACGACGTGGTCGCGCTCGGCGCCCTGGTCGAGCGGCTCGGCGAACTGCGCGGCTCCCGCGTGGTCGCCGACGTCGCGCTCGTGTTCAGCTGGGAGAACCAGTGGGCGGCCGACCTGGAGGCCCACCCCAGCACCGCGCTCCGCTACCTGGAGCAGGTCCACGCGTTCCACGCCGCGCTCTGGGACCTCGGCGTGACCGTCGACGTCGTCGCCCCCGGGGCACCGCTCGACGGGTACGCGCTCGTCGTCGTCCCCGAGCTGTACCTGGTCCGCGACGAGCACGCGGCCGTCATCGCCGACCACGTCGCCGGCGGCGGGCACGCGATCGTCAGCTGCTTCAGCGGCATCGTCGACGAGCGCGACCGGGTCCGCACCGGCGGCTACCCGGGCGCCTTCCGCGACCTGCTGGGCGTGCGGGTGGACGAGTTCCTCCCGCTCGCCGCCGACGCCACGATCGCGCTGTCCGACGGCACGACCGGCAGCGTCTGGTCGGAGCCGGTCGAGCTGCGCGGTGCGACGAGCGTCGTCGACTACGCCGAGGGCCCGCTCGCCGGCAGCCCGGCCGTCACCCGCAACGAGCACGGCGCCGGGACCGCCTGGTACACGTCCACGGTGCTCGACGCCGGTGCGCTGGGCGGGTTCGTCCACCGCGTCCTCGACGAGGCCGGGGTGCGCGCCGACCCCGCCGTCCGCCCCGGACTCGAGGTCGTGCGTCGCCGGGACGACACCCACGAGTGGGTCTTCCTGCTGAACCACTCCGACCGCGCCGTCGAGCACCACGAGGTCGGCCACGAGCTCGTCGCCGACCGCCCCGTCACCGGTACCACCGCCATCGCCCCCGGCGGGACCCAGATCATCCGCACCGACAGGAACCGCTCATGACCACCACCGCACAGTCGCCCAGCGCGACCCGACGACGCCGGGGCGGCGGGTTCCGCTACCGCCGCGCGATCGCGATCTTCGTCCTGCCGTTCGCCGTCCTGTTCACGGCGTTCTACCTGGTCCCCATCTTCTACGCCGTGTGGGAGTCGCTGCAGAAGATCGAGCGGCAGGGCACGTTCGGCGCCCCGACGCAGGTCTTCGGCGGACTGAGCCAGTACGCCCTGGTGTTCCAGGACGGCGAGTTCTGGAGCTCCGTGCTCCGCGTGCTGCTGTTCGGTGTCGTGCAGGTGCCGGTGATGCTCGGGCTCGCGCTCCTGTTCGCCCTGCTGCTCGACTCCCCGCTGCTGCGCGGCAAGCGGTTCTTCCGTCTGGCGTTCTTCGCGCCGTACGCGGTCCCCGGCGTCATCGCCGCGATCATGTGGGGCTACCTCTACGCCCCCGACCTGTCGCCGTTCTCCGCGGTGACGTCGCGGGTCGACCTGCTCGGCGGCAGCACCGTGCTGTGGGCCGTCGCCAACGTCGTGACCTGGGTCTACGTCGGCTACAACATGCTCATCATCTACTCGTCGCTCCTCGCGATCCCCGCCGAGGTGTACGAGGCGGCGAAGCTCGACGGTGCGTCCCAGCTCCGGATCGCCCTGTCGATCAAGATCCCGCTCGTGGTGCCGGCCATCGTCCTCACCGCGGTGTTCTCCGTCATCGGCACGCTGCAGCTGCTGACCGAGCCGACCGTGTTCCGCCAGTTCACCTCGACCATCTCGTCGACGTTCACGCCGAACATGCTCGTCTACTCGACGTCCTCGGTGCCGAACTTCAACCTCGCCGCGGCGTTCTCGGTCGTCCTCGCCGTCGCCACGTTCGTCCTGTCGATCGGGTTCCTCCGACTGACCCAGCGGAAGGCCGCCGAATGACCGTCAACGCCCCGTCCCAAGGTGACCTCGTCCACGACGCCGGCCGACCGCTCGAGCCGAACCGGGCCTCCCGTCCGCACCAGCGCGGAGCGCGCGGTCCCCGCGAGAGCGTCATCTCGCGCAGCGCCGCGATGATCGTGATGGGGGTCTTCACCCTCTACTTCCTGCTGCCGATCTTCTGGCTGCTGGTCTCGTCCACCAAGACCGCCGCGAACTTCAACTCGACGTTCTCGCTGTGGTTCAGTGCCACCTCGGTGCAGGACTTCTTCGGCAACCTCGTCGAGCTGTTCACGCGGCAGGACGGCATCTACCTGCGCTGGCTGCTGAACAGCATCGCCTACGCCGGGGTGGCCGGCCTGCTCGGCACCGTGCTCTCCGCGATGTGCGGGTACGCCCTGGCCAAGTTCCGGTTCCGCGGTCGCGAGGTCCTGTTCAACGTGTTCCTCGGCGGCGTGCTCGTGCCGGCGACCGCCCTGGCCCTGCCGCTGTTCCTCATCTTCAGCCAGGTCGACCTGACCGACACGTTCTGGTCGGTGTTCCTGCCGAGCATCGTCAGTCCGTTCGGCGTCTACCTGTCGCGGTTGTTCGCGGCGTCGAGCGTGCCGGACGAGATCATCGAGGCCGCCCGCATCGACGGCTCCGGCGAGGTCCGGACGTTCTTCACCGTGGCGGTCCGGCTCATGTCGCCCGCGCTCGTGACGATCTTCCTGTTCCAGTTCGTCGCCGTGTGGAACAACTTCTTCCTGCCGCTCGTGATGCTCCGCGACTCGTCGCTGTTCCCCGTCACCCTCGGCCTCTACACGTGGAACTCGAGCGTGAACCAGTACCCGGACCTGCGCACCCTCGTGCTCATCGGGTCGTTCGTCTCGATCATCCCGCTGCTCATCGCCTTCCTGAGCCTGCAGCGCTTCTGGCGCTCCGGCCTGGGCTCCGGCGGCCTGAAGTAGCCCCTCGACCCGCACCCCTTCCGCACCAGCTCTCCCCACACCACATCCGAACGGAAACAGCATGAAGACAACGAAGTTCCTCAGCGTCGCCGCGATCGCCGTGGCCGCCACCGTGGCCCTCGCCGGCTGCAGCACCGGCGGCAGCAGCAGCGGCGGCGGATCCGACACCGCGGCCGCCAGCTGCAAGCCCTCGGACGGCAAGGTCACCCTCGACTTCACGACCTGGGTGCCGAACATGGACAAGGTCGTCGCGATCTGGAACAAGGCCAACCCGGACATCCAGGTCAAGGTCTCGATCGTCGCGAACGGCAACAGCGGCACCTACCAGAACTTCTTCAACCAGCTGAAGGCCAAGCAGGCGCCGGACATCGGCCAGGTCGAGTACGACACCCTGCCGGCGTTCCGCGTGCAGGGCGGCCTCGAGGACATCGGCGCGTGTGCCGGCATCAGCGACGCGAAGAAGGACTTCTCCGACGGCCTGTGGAACCAGGTGACCTTCGGTGAGTCGAAGTCGGTCTACGCGGTGCCGCAGGACTCCGGTCCGATGGCGCTGTACTACCGCAAGGACCTGTTCGAGAAGGCTGGCCTCGACGCCCCGAAGACGTGGGAGGAGTACGCCGAGGACGCCGTGAAGATCAAGGCGCTCGGCGGCAACATCACCAACTTCGCCAAGGGAGACGTCAACCAGTTCGCGGGGCTCGTCTCGCAGGCCGGTGGCCAGTGGTTCGAGAACTCGGGCCAGGACTGGAAGGTCAACCTGAACGACGACGCGTCGAAGAAGGTCGCCGACTACTGGCAGGACCTGATCGACAAGAAGCTCGTCAACACCCTGCCGAGCTTCACCGACCAGTGGAACAGCGCCTACGACAGCGGCAAGGACTGGACCTGGGTCTCCGCGGTCTGGGGCGCGAACACCATCTCGAGCGGTGCGCCGTCGACCTCGGGCAAGTGGGCCGTCGCGCCGATGCCGCAGTGGAAGTCCGGTGAGACCAAGTCGGCCGCCTGGGGCGGTTCGTCGAACGTCGTCTTCGCGGGCAGCAAGCACCCGGCCGAGGCGTCGAAGTTCCTGGTCTGGCTGAACACCTCGACCGAGGCGCTCTCCGCACTGAACAAGGAGGCCAACCTGTACCCGGCCTCGACCACCGGCGCCGACCTGCCGGCCCTGACCGAGGGCCTCGACTTCTACGGCGGCCAGAAGATCTACGAGGAGTTCGCCACCGCGGCGAAGGACATCCAGCCATTCACCTGGGGCCCGACGATGACGCAGACCTACTCGGACGTCTCCGACGGCTTCGGGCAGGCGGCGTCCGGTTCGGGCACGTTGGCCGAGGCGCTCGAGTCCGGGCAGTCCAAGACCATCGCGGCGCTCAAGGCGCAGTCGATCCCGGTCAAGGGCTGACGGACGGCGGCTGACGTCGCGCGGTCCACGCGCTGACAGCGGACAGGAGGCCCGTGGCGGGATCGCCACGGGCCTCCTGTTGCGTCTCGGGCTGTGTTTCGTGCCCCGTCGCTCGCTCGCTCGTCGCTACGCGACCGCGATCTCGTTGGGCACGCCCGGCAGCTCGTCGCTCGAGGCGATGACCTTGCCGGTGGTCAGGTCGACGGCGTGGACCTTCTGCTCGGCGGGGTCGGTGACGTAGGCGACGTCACCCTCGACCTTCAGGGCCGGGTGGGCGTCCTGCCACTCGGTCGGGCCCTCCCACGCGTCGATCACCGGGTACGACTCCAGCTGCTCGCCGGTGGTCTCGTCGAAGGTGTGCAGGGCGCCGTCGTCGCCGAGCACGACGGCCTCGTCGCCGGGGCCGCGGGCCAGGTCGCGGAACGTGAAGCCGACGCCGTCAGGCATGTCCGCGACGGTGTACTCGCCCGAGGCCGCGTCGATCAGGGCGATCTGGTCGAGCAGGTAGCCCTCGCTGTCGGGGTCGTCGTTGTAGTCGCCGACCGCGACGGACGAGTCCTCGGTGGTGAACAGGTTGCCGGTGCGGCCGTACTCGGTCGGGGCGTCGATCTTCTCGAACGCGCCGTCCTGGTAGACCAGCGCACCGTCGGTGCAGCCGAACACCGCGACCTCGCCCTTGACCGCACCCTCGCCGTGCACGTCGGGGCACTCCTCGGACCGGGTGGTCTCCTTGCCGTCGGCGTCGAGGGCGCGTACGCCGGAGCGGCTCTCCTCGGTGCCGATGGTGGTCAGGAGCGTGCCGTCCTCGAGCTCGATCGCGACGCCGTGGTGGGCGGCCTCGGACTTCGTCGTCTCGACCTCGGGCAGGTCGGCGCCGTCGAGCTCGGTGTGGTCGAACGTCGTCACGTCGCCGGTGCCGTCGGCGAACAGGGCGGTGCGGTCGCCGTGGACGACCGCGTGGCCACCGGTGTCGGCGGGGAACACCGCGTCGGTCAGGGCGGGCTCGGCCTGCGTGTCGAGGACCCGGAAGCCCTCGGGCACGGTGACGAGCACGTGGCGTCCGTCACCGGCCGGGTTGACCCGGGTGAAGCCGTCGATCGCGTCGTCGGCCACGACCCGCAGGTCCTGGTCGAGGACCAGCAGGCCGCCGTCGTAGGTCAGGGTGATGCGGGTCCCGTCGGCCTTCGGGCTAGCAGTGCTGTCGGACCCGGCGTCGGTGTTCGTGGCGCACCCGGTCAGGGCCAGGGCGGCCGCACCGAGCAGGGCGGCGGGCCACACGGCCCGGAGCGTCTTCGTGTTCGTCATGCCGCTCACTGTATTGATTCTCATTCTCAATTACTAGTCGACAGGCCGTCGACGATGGCGTCGGTGTTCGAGCGCATCATGCCGAGGTAGGTGGAGGCGTCGCCGTCCTCGGTGAGGGACTCCGTCGCCAGCGGGCGGATCTCGACGTGCAGGTCGACCTCTTCGGCCAGCACCTCGGCCAGTCGCGCGGGCTGCGAGGCGTCGGCGAAGATCGTCCGGACCCCCGCCTCGTCGATCGCGTCGGCCAGGTCGCGCAGGTCGGCGGCGCTCGGGGAGGCCAGGGTGGTCCCGCTCGGGATCACCGCCCCGACGACCCGGAACCCGTAGTGGTCGGCCAGGTACCCGAACACGTGGTGGCTCGTGACGAGGGCCCGGCGTTCCTCGGGCACGGTCCGGAACGCGGTCGTCATCGTGTCGTCCAGGTCGCGGAGCTCGTCCAGGTAGGCGTCGGTGCCGGTCGGCTCGATGCCGGCGTCGCGCAGGTCCTGGTCGAGGGCCTCGACCACGTCGACCATCCGGGCGGGGTCGGTCCAGAAGTGCGGGTCGGGGCCGCTGTCGTCCTCGGTGGTCCACTCCAGCGGGTCGAACGCGTCTCCGGCAGTGGAGACCGGCACGCCGTCCTCGGCCGCCGCCGCGACGTGACGGGCGACCCCTTCTTCGAGCCCGAGCCCGTTCTCGACCACCAGGTCGGCGCTCCGCAGCCGGGCGGCTTCCTGCGCGGAGACCTCGAACGAGTGGGGGTCGGCGCCCGGGGGCATGAGGACCATGACGTCGGCCTGGTCCCCGACGACTTCGCTGACGACGTCGCCGAGGATGTTCGTGGTCACCGCGACGAGGGCCCGGTCGGAGCCTGTGGTGGTGCACCCGGTGGCGACGAGGGCGACGATCGCGGCGACGAGGCCCGCGGTCAGGGCCCTGGTGCCCGTCACAGTCCGACCTCGGCGAAGGCGACGGGGGCGACGGGGAGCTCGATCGTGCGGGCAACCCGGGCGCCGTCGGCGAAGTCGATCTCGTGCACGGTGCCGTCCGCGGGGTCGGCCAGGTAGGCGCGCTGGGCGTCGAGCTGCAGCAGCGGTGCGGGGTCGTCGAGGCCGGTGTCGCCGGCTCGGGCGTCGATCAGTGGTTCGGTCGTGGCGACCTTCCCCGTCGCAGCGGTCACGACGACCACCCGCCCGGAGTCGTCGACCCCGACCACGTGCTCGTCCTCGTCGTCCACCGCGACCACGGCGCGCAGGGGGCGATCCGTCGGCACGAGCCGCCAGGAGCCCTGTCGTACGTCGAGCAACCAGAACCCGGTGGTGCCCGCCAGGCCGGCGACGGTGGGCCGGCCAGCACGTGCGGCGAAGGCCGTCGGACGCTCGGCGCCGTCGGGCAGGTCGACGAACGAGGTCTCGCCGGTGTCGTCCACCACGACCGCTCCGTCGGCGCAGCCCACGACGGCGCCGGCGCGGGTGACGATCCCGCCGGCGGGGTCGGTGCACGCTTGCTCAGCGGTGTCAGCGGTGTCAGCGGTGTCGGTCGCCTCGCCGTCCTGGTCGAGCACGCGGACCGTGTCGCCGTCGGCCGCCACGAGCTGCTCGCCCATCGGCAGCAGGACGCTCGCGTCGATCCGGGCGGTCTCGTCGACCTCGCCCTGGCCCAGTGCCTCACGGTCGAGCACGACGGCCTCGGCCCGGTCCGGCCAGGTGATCGTCGTCATGGTCTCGGACGAGTGCACCGCGACCCGGCCGCCGCCGTCGATCGTGCCGACGACCCGGGGCTCGGCGGCGTAGTAGTGCGTGTGGTCGCCGTGGTCGACCGTCCAGGACCCGCCGTCGACGATCGTGGTGCGGTCGGCACCGCTCGTCACGACGAACCGGCCGTCGGTCGCCGAGTGCTCCGGTGCGTCCACGTCCTCGAGTTCGGTGGTCTCCTCGGTGAGCAGGTCGTGCAGCGCGGTCGCGCCGGTCGCCGACACGGCCAGGAGGCCCACCTGGGGTTCTTGGGACTCGCTCGCGCCCGCCACGTAACCGTGGGGACGGGCGGTGCCGGTCGAGCTGTCGGCCGACGGGGTGCCCGTGGAACAGGCGGTGACGGTGAGGGCCAGGCCGGTGGCGAGGCCGATGGTGGACAGGAGGCGCGCGGGGGCGCGGCTGGTGGTCGAGTGCTTCATGCTCCCTCTCGAGACGGTGCGGCGGATCGTGGTGCTGCCGGCGCGGCCGCGCGCGCCGGTGTGGGGATCGGGGTGCGCCGCAGGACGACGACGGCCAGGGCGCGCGAGACCACCACGCTGCCGACGGCGACCGCGGCGATGCTCGCGCCGGCGGCGGTGCCGGCGTGCCAGGAGACGAGCAGCCCGACGAGCACGGCGGCGGTACCGATCCCGGCGCCGAGGAGCATCGTCGAGGCCACGTGCCGGGTCCAGGCGCGGGCGGCGGCCGCCGGCGCGAGCAGCAGGCCAACGACGAGCAGGGTGCCGACGGCCCGGTACGAGGCGACGACCGCCAGGGTGACGAGCCCGATGAGCACGACCTCGGCCAGGCGTGGGTGCAGTCCGAGCGTCGTGGCCTTGCGGGTGTCGAACGCCAGCGCGGTGAAGGGTCGGTGGAACGCCACGGCGACGGCCAGGGCCACGGCTGCGGCGATCGCGAGGCCGCCGACGTCGGCTCGGGTGACGGCGAGGACGTCGCCGAACAGGATCGCGGTGACGTCGGTGGCGAACGACCGCGAGGACGAGACGATGATCACACCGAGCGCGAGCATCCCGACGAACAGCAGGCCGATCGAGGTGTCGTACGACAGTCGGGCGCGACGTCGCAGTGCCCCGACGCCGAGCACCATCACGCCCGCACTCACCGCGGCACCGAGCACCGGCGGGATCCCGGTCAGGGTGGCGATCGCGACGCCGGGCAGCATGCCGTGCGACAGCGCCTCGCCCAGGAACGCCATGCCCCGGACCAACACCCACGTGCCGACCACGGCGCAGAGGACCGCCGCCAGGGAGCCGCCGGCCAGGGCGCGCGCCATGAAGTCGACGGAGAACGGATCGGTCAGCCAGGTCACGGTCCGAGACGCTACATGAAAACGAGTATCGATACTGATAGCGTGCTCAGGTGCCTGCGACCAAGTCGACCGAGCCGACTGATCCCCGATCCGTCGTCCACCTTGACCGCGTGACGGCCGTCCTCGGCGACCGGACCGTCCTCGACACGCTCGACGTGACGTTCCCCGCCGGGGCCGTCACCGCGCTCACCGGACCGAACGGATCCGGCAAGTCGACGCTGCTCGACGTGGTCGCGGACGTCGTGCGGCCGACCGCCGGGCGGGTGACGGGCCTCCCGTCCGACGGCGTCGCCTACGTGACCCAGTCCGTGCCGCCGACCACGCTCCCGCTCACCGTCCGCGCGGCCGTCACGATGGGGCGGTGGCGGCACCGCGCGTGGTGGCGGCCGCTCGGACACGCCGACCGGGCGATCGTCGATGCGCAGCTCGAGCGGATGGCGATCACGGACCTCGCCGACCGGCCCGTCGAGGAGCTGTCGGGCGGGCAGCGTCAGCGGACGCTCGTCGCGCTCGGGCTGGCGCAGCGTGCCGGGGTGCTGCTGGTGGACGAACCGACCGCGGGGGTCGATGCCGAGTCGGCGGCGCTCGTGGTGGCGGCGCTCGCCGACGAGGCCGCTGCAGGGGTCGTGGTCGTGCACGCGGCCCACGACCCCGCCGCGATCGCCGCGGCCGACCGCGTCGTCACCCTGACCTGACCGATTCCGCAAAACACCGGTGTTCGCCCGTTGAACCGCGGTCTGCGCGTGTTCAGTGCGCGAACACCGGTGTCTTGCGACCGATCCCGACCCGTCCCGACCGGCGTCAGGGGCAGGCGACGGCCACCGGGACGGTCGGCGTCGGCTCGGCCGAGACCGGCTCGACCACCGGCACGGCACTCGACTTCCGCAGCCCCATGGCGACGAGCACGACGGCGCCGACGATCGCGACCCCGCCGGCCAGCCAGAAGTCAGCAGCCAGACCGAACGACGACACCGCGGCACCACCGAGCACCGAACCGGCGGCGATCGCGAGCTGGATCGTCGTGACGAACAGCGCGAGCCCGGTCTCGGACCCGGCCGGCGACGCCGTCGACATCCACGTCTGCATCCCGAGCGGCAGCGCACCCCACACCAGGCCCCACACGACGAGCAGCACGAAGACCCCCACGACGGAGTGGGCGAGCAGCGGCAGCAGCACGACGGCCGCCGCGAGCACGAACTTCGACGCCCCGATGGTGCCGAGGACACTGCGGTCGAGCGTGAAGCCCGCGGCGAAGTTCCCGACGATGCCCGCGACGCCGAACACCAGCAGCGCGATCGTCACGGTGTCCGGGCCGACGCCGACGAGCTGCTGCAGGTACGGCGCGATGTAGGTGTACGCGGCGAACTGGGCCGCGAAGACGAAGGCCGCGGCGATGAGCCCGACCCGGGCACGGGGCACGCGGAGCAGCGACCCGAGCGTGGCGAACCGCACCCGCTGCTGCGCGGGGATCCTCGGCAGCATCGCCAGCTGCAGGACGAGCGCGACGACACCGAGCGCCCCACCGATCACGAAGCCGAGACGCCAGCTGGCGAGCGACGACACCAGGGCGCCGAGCGGCAGGCTCACGACGGTCGCGACGGAGACGCCGGCCGTGATGAGCGAGGTCGCGCGGATCGTCAGCTCCGGCCGGACGAGTCGCCCGGCGATCCCAGCGCCGATGGCCCAGAAGCCCCCGATGCCGACACCGAGCAGCATCCGTGCGATGAGCAGCACCCAGAACGACGGCGCGATCGCGGCGAGGCCGTCGGCGACCACGAGCAGCACGGTCAGGGACACGAGCACCACCCGGCGGTCGAGTCGCGAGGTCAGGACGGTGACGACCGGTGCCGCGACGGCTCCGACGAGTCCGGTGGCGACGACCATCAGGCCGGCGGTGCCGATGCCGACGTCCAGGTCGTCGGCGATGGCGGGGAGCAGTCCGATGGGCAGGAACTCGGACAGGACGAGCACGAACGACCCGAGTGCGACGGACGTGACGCTGAGCCACCCGCGGCGCGCTGCTGACGATGTCATGGGGGCATCAAGCCCCGGAGTGCGACGATCCATTCCCGGCCTCGCCGAGTCCGCTCCACAGGTGCGCGATCGTCGCCGCACCGTCGAGCAGGGTGCGCAGGTCGACGCTCTCATCGCTGGCGTGCCAGTGGTCCTCCGGCAGCCCCGTGCCGACGAACAGGACGGGGGCGTCGAACACCCGGCCGAGCAGCTCCGCGGGACCGCCCCCGGCGTTGCCCATCCGCCCGGCGGTCTCGGTGCCGTGCGCGAGTTCCATCGCCCGCACGAGCGCGTCGAGCTCGGGGCCCGACGGGGTCACGTACGGGTCCTGGCCGGTCTCCTCGGGGATCGTCAGCTCGTAGGTCACCCCGTCGGGCATCGTGTCCCGGACGAACCGGCGCAGCTGCTCGGCGACGGCCTGCACCCGCTGCCCCGGCACGGTCCGGATGCTGATCTCGGCCGTTGCCTCACGCGGGACCACGGCTCGTGGGAACCCGGTTGGGTCGCCGGCGAGCAGGGTCAGCACCTCGATCGACGGTCGGGCCCAGAGCCGCTCCTCGACCGAGTACCCCGCCTCGCCGGTGATCGCCCCGGTCTCGGTGCGCTCGACCCAGACGTCGGCGTCGAAGTCGAGTGCCTGCAGCTCGGCGCGTCGTTCGGCGTCGAGCGCGTCGACGTCGTCCAGGAACCCGGGGATCGTGATGCGGCCCTGGTCGTCGTGCAGGGCCGCGAGCACGGTGACGAGGGCGAGCACCGGGTTGGGAGCGGGACCGGACACGGCACCGCTGTGGACGTCGCGCGCTGGCCCGGTGACGGTGAGGGTCGCGCCCGTCATGCCACGCATCGACGTGACGACGGCGGGGTTGCCGGCCTTCCACTGCAGCGTGTCCGAGAACACGACGACGTCGCACGCCAGCCGCTCCTGCTCGGCGTCGAGCAGGTCGGCGAAGTGGCTGGAGCCGAGCTCCTCTTCTCCTTCGACGAGGAACTTGAGGTTCACGGCCGGGGTGCCGTCCGGTCGGGTGGCGAGGTGCGCGCGCAGCCCCCACAGGTGGGCGAGCACCTGCCCCTTCGCGTCGGACGCCCCGCGCCCGTACAGGCGTCCGTCACGAAAGACGGGTTCCCACGGCGAGGTCTCGTGCCACTCCTCGGGCTTCGCGTGCCGCACGTCGTGGTGGCTGTAGACGAGCACGGTCGGCAGCGCCGGGTCGACGAGCAGCTCGGCGTACACGGCCGGTGCGGGACCGGCCTGCAGGACCTCGGTCTCGAGGCCGACCTCGCGCATCGCTCCGGCCAGCCAGTGCGCGGACCGTTCGACGTCGATCGCGCGCTCGGGTTGCGAAGCGACGGACGGGATCCGCACCCACTCGCTGAGTTGCCGCACCAGGTGTTCGCGGCGCTCCTCGAGGAACCGCGCGACCTCGGCGCGACGGGTGTCGGGTTCGGTGATGTCGGTCACGGGAGCGGACACGGTTCTCCGTTCGGTCAGGTGGTGCCGACCGTAGGAGCGGGTCCCTCCGGGTGGTCCCGGATTGGCCTGGAGGCGCGGTGCGCGTCCGCCACGCGCCGCACCACGGACCCGGTGCGGGTCCGTGGACCCGGTGCGGGACCGGGACCCGGTGCGGGTCCGGAACGACTCAGGCGTCGAGCGCGCGCCGCGCGGCCGCGACGACCTCGGCGTCGGTGACGAAGTGCGCGGAGCCGTCGTCCCCGGCGCCCATCGGCACCCCGGCGTGCGTGCTGTCCGCGGCCGGTCGCTTGGCCGACAGGTGCACGGCGGCGGCGCCGGTGGCGAGCAGCGCGCGGACGTCGGCGGGGGTGACCCCGGCGCCGGCCATCACCTGTACGGGCCCGGCGGCCTCGACCATGCGTGCGATCGTCTCGGCGCCGGCGACCGCGGTGGGGGCGGCACCCGAGGTCAGGACGCGGGTGAACCCGAGCGCCGCGAGCGACCCGGCAGCGGCGACGGGGTCGGTCGCGTGGTCGATCGCGCGGTGCAGGGTGACCTCGGCGGTGGCACTGACCGAGCGGGCGGCGTCCACGAAGCGGCGGAGGGCGTCCTCGTCCAGGGTCCGGTCGGGGCGCAGGGCACCGACCACGACGCCCGCGGCCCCGGAGCGCAGGACCGTGCGGACCTCGCGCACCATGAGCTCGACCTCGTCGGGGGAGTGCACGAACCCGCCCGGACGGCAGCGGACCAGCGCGTGCGCCGGGATCCCGGTCTCGTGGGTCGTCTCGACCAGGGCCTGCGACGGGGTGAGCCCGCCGAGCTCGAGCCCGACGCAGAGTTCGACGCGGTCGGCGCCGCCGTCCCGCGCGGTGATCGCACCCGCCGGTGAGGTGACGGCGATCTCGAGTGCGGCGGTGGTGCTCATGCAGGGGCTCCGAGCGGTTCGTTGGAGGCGGGGACGATGCGGGCGCGGAGGTCCGGTGCCGTCGGGAACACTCGATCGTAGGGGAACATCGGCCGCTCGATCCTGTGGTGCCCGAGGCGCAGCAGGTCCTGGTCGACACCGCCCGGGGTGAGCGCGAGCATCCAGTCGGCGGACATGTCGAACAGCTCCGGTTCGAGGTACCCGATCTTCACGATGACGACGTCCGCCTGCCGCGGGGCCAGGTCGAGATCGGTGAAGTCGTGCTCGTGGTGGTACGGCTTCCGCAGCTTCGTCAGGATCGCGAAGACGCTGCCGACCTGCAGCACGACCTCGGTCTCGGCGTCGCGGTCACCGTGCTTGATCGCGTGCACCCGGCCGGTCATCGTGATCGGGCCCGCGTGCACGTGGTCGACCTCGGCACCGGCGGTCACGGTGATCGTCGCACCGACGCCGGCGTCCACCGCCGCGGCGACGGCGGCCGGTCCGGGCACGCTCGCGTAGATGACGGTCGGGCCGGACGGGTCCTGGAACTCCGGGCGGGCGAGCACCTGCGTCAGGCCCCAGGTCATGTCCCCGGAGCCGCCGGCCGTGGGGTTGTCACCCGAGTCCGAGACGAAGTACGGCTTCGCGGCGCCCGGGGCGAGCGCGGCGTCGAGGCACTCCTCGAACGTGCCGGTGGGGGCGACGAACACGAAGTCCTCGCGGACGTCCCAGAACGCACGTGCGAGCCGCTCGGCACCGGCTGCGACGGCGGCCTCGTCCCACCCGGTGACGACGGTGACGGCCTGGTCGCGGGGCTGGTCGGCCCACGCGTACCCGACCCAGATCGCGGCGTCGAGCACGCCCGCGGTCTGCTCGACGAGCGGGACCTGCGCGTACAGGGACTTCGCCGGCTCGAGACGGGTCGAGGTCTGCTCGCCCGGCAGCAGGACGGGGATCGGGATCCAGGCCTTCACGGGGCGCTGCGCACCGACGGGGCGTTCGGTGAGCACGTCGACGAGGTTCCGGACGGCACGCTCCTTCGTCTCGAGGGTGTCCTCGTGCGGGGCCATCCGGTAGCAGGTGACGAGGTCGACCCGGTGGGCGAGCTCGCGCGTGACGTTGCCGTGCAGGTCCATCGACGCGGACACGATGACGTCGGGGCCGACGACCGCGCGGATGCGGCCGAGCAGGTCCGTCTCGGCGTCGTCGAGTCCCTCGACCACCATCGCGCCGTGGATGTCGTACCAGAGCCCGTCGACCGGACCCAGCGCACGCAGCCGCTCCACGATCTCGTCGGCCAGGGTCTCGTACGACGCCCGGTCGACGATCCCGCCGGGCAGCGCGTGCCCGATGAGTGCCCCGCGGAAGTCCGCCCGGTCCGCCATGGTCGCCAGGAACGGGTAGCGGGCGACGGCCTCCTCGCCGCGGTCCGGGTGGAACGCGGGCGCGTGGGTCCGGGTCGGCGTGAACGTCGACGTCTCGATTGCGAGCCCGGCGATGGCGATGACGGGGCGACGGACGCCATCGGCGCCAGCGGTGCTGGCTGCGGCGACGGGGACGGCTGGGGTGACGGGACCGGTCTCAGACACGGACGCTCCTGTTCCTGGTGGTGGACTGGGGGATGGGCGCGGAGAGCTCCTCGAGCGAGGCGGCGAGGCCCCGCTGCAGCGCGAACTGCCCGGCGCCGACGAGCCCGGCATCGGCGCCGAGCGACACCGGCTCGATGGCCAGGTGCTGGGTCATCAACGGGTGGCAGCTCTCGTAGAGCTGGCTCCGCACGGCGGCGATGAACGGGTCGAGGGTCGACAGGATGCCGCCCAGGTACACGGCGTCCGGGTTGAAGAAGTTCACGTTGGCGGCGAGCACCTCGCCCAGGTACCTGCCCGCCATCCGGACGGCACGGGTGGCCTCGGGGTGCGCGTCCGAGGCGAGCCGGACGACGTCGGCGGTCGAGGCGACGTCGACCCCGGCGTTCGACAGGATCCGGACCAGGGCGGCACCGGACGCCACCGTCTCGAGGCAGCCGGTGTTGCCGCACGAGCACGGGGTGTCCCCGGCGGCGTCGATCCGCACGTGGGTGATGTCCCCGGCGGCCCCGGTCGACCCGCGGTAGAGCCGACCGTCGATGACGATGCCCGCGCCGATCGCCGACCCGGCCTTGATCGTGATGGTCTGGCGTCGAGCCGGGTCCTGCACGGTCTGTTCACCCGCCGCCATGCAGTTCGCGTCGTTGTCGACGATCGCCGGCAGGCTGAACCGGTCGCTCAGCCACGCGGCCACGGGGAACCCGTTCCACCCCGGCATCCGGCTCGGCAGGTCCACGACGCCGGCGACGACGTCGACGGGCCCGGGCAGGCTGAGCCCGACGCCCCGCAGCCCCTCGCGACCACGGTCGTCGGCGAGCCGCTCGAGCAGCGCGGCCAGGCGCTGGAGCCCGGCGGTCGGACCGTCGGAGAGCGCGAACGGGACGTTCGCGACCGACTCGAGCGCGCCTCCTGGCAGGACCACGCCGATGCGCGCGTGCCCGCCACCGACGTCCGCGGCGACCGCGTACTCGTCGACGCCGCCGATGCGGAGCACCTTGCGGGGGCGACCGCCGGTCGAGACGTCGGTGCCTTCCTCGGCGAGGATCCCGTGCTCCAGGAGCTGGCCGACGACGTGCGAGACGGTCGAGGGGGCGGCTCCGAGCACCTTCGCGATCTCGGTCCGGCTGGCGGCCTGCCCCGAGGCGACGAGCTCGAGGACGCGGGCGCTGAGATCGGCCACGACTTTCTCCAATCCGGGCGGAACGGGAGCGGAACACCGGTCGGTGGTCCGTTCTGCCGCGAGCCTACGGGGCGGATCGAGCGGTCCACCCTTTCGTCCGTTCGGCAGTAACGCAGTTTTTACATCGAGATGTTTGTTTTTCCAATCGCTTTGGTCCTTGACTGTCCTCGTGCCGCTCGGCACCCGTGCTCCACCTCCCCGAAGTCCCTCGCACAAGGAGACACCGCATGTCCAAGCCCCGTCGCTGGGCGCTCCTCACCGGAGCTGCGATCGCCGTCGCGCTGCTCGCCGGCTGTTCCGGAGGCGGCAACGCCTCGCAGGGATCGACCGACGAGATCGACTACGCGCTCCCCGCCAACTTCACGCCGAACTGGATCCTGCCGATCGGCACCGCCGCGCACCTCAACACGAACAACGGCTCCATCGCCCAGTCGCTGTACGAGCCGCTCGTCGCGTACGACGGCTCCACCGGCAAGATCGCGTGGAACAAGGCCGGCTCCGTCGCCACCGATGCGGAGTTCGCCGACGACGGCAAGAGCGTCACCATGACGCTCGGCGACCGACACTGGTCGGACGGCGAGGCGATCACGAGCCGCGACGTCGGGTTCTGGTTCAACCTGATCAAGGCGAACAAGGACCAGTGGGGCTCGTACTCCAAGGGCAAGGCACCGGACAACTGGACGTCGTTCAAGGCCGTCGACGACACGCACTTCACCATCACGTTCGACAAGGCCTACAACTCGGACTGGATGCTCGCCAACCAGCTGAGCCACATCATCCCGCTGCCCCAGCACGCCTGGGACAAGACCAGCGCGACCGCGAAGGTGACCGACGCCGACGAGACCACCGCCGGCGCGAAGCAGGTGTGGAAGTACCTCAACACCGCCGCCGGCAAGATCTCCGACTACGCCACCGACGACCTGTGGAAGACCATCTCCGGCCCGTACGGCGTCAAGACCTTCACCACGGCCGGCAAGGTCACCCTGACGGCGAACAAGAAGTACGACGGTGGTGAGAAGCCGTCGATCACGACGGTCAACCTGCTGCCCTTCACCACGGCCGACGCCGAGGTGAACGCCGTCCGCTCGGGCGAGGTCGACTACGGGTACATCAACGCCACCGACATGGACCAGAAGTCGTCCTTCACCGGGAAGGGCTACGAGGTCGAGCCGTGGACCGGCTGGGCCATCACGTACATGCCGTACAACTTCAACAACCCGACGATGGGCGCCGTCTTCAAGCAGCTGTACGCCCGTCAGGCCGTCCAGATGTCGATCGACCAGAAGTCGCTGTCGAAGGTCGTCTTCAACGGCACCGCCACCTCGACGTACGGTCCGATCCCGCAGGCACAGGAGTCCGACTACGTCTCCGACGTGCAGAAGTCGAACCCGTACCCGTTCAGCACCTCGAAGGCCAAGGACCTGCTGACCAGCCACGGTTGGGAGGAGCAGGGCGGCACGATGGTCTGCACCGACCCGGGCACGTCCGCCAGCCAGTGCGGCGAGGGCGTCGAGCAGGGCACGAAGTTCTCGATGCAGGTGCTGTCGCAGTCCGGCTCGACCGTGACCGACAACATGATGAGCGCGATCCAGTCCTCGCTCGCGAAGACCGGCATCGACTTCACCATCAAGACCGCACCGGTGTCGAGCGTGCTGTCGCAGACCCCGACCTGCACCTCGGACGAGGCCAGCTGCGACTGGGACCTGTCGTTCTTCGGCACCGCGGGCAGCTGGTACTTCCCGGCCTACCCGACCGGTGAGTCGCTGTTCCAGACCGGCGGTTCGGCGAACTTCGGCAGCTACTCCAACAAGGAGGTCGACTCCCTGATCGACGCGACCACCACCTCGACCGACGCCACCGCCGTGCAGGACTACAGCGCAGCGGTCGCGAAGGACCTGCCGGTGATCTGGCTGCCGAGCCCCGACTACCAGATCTCGGTCGTCAAGAAGGGCCTGTCCGGCTTCGACCAGGACTCGCTCGCCAACTTCCACCCGGCCCAGTGGAAGTGGAACAAGTAAGACCGTGACCACGGATGGGAGGCGCGGTGCGCGTCCGACGCACACCGCGCCTCCCGTCCCTCGCACGTCTCCAATCCGACCATCGGAAGCCGCATGACCACAGCTCTCTACCTCACCAGGCGCGTCCTGCAGGCGCTCGCGGTGATCCTCATCGTCACCGTCGTGGTGTTCTGCCTGCTGCACGCGCTGCCCGGCGGCCCCGCCCGCGGCGTGCTCGGCGTCTCCGCGACCCCGACGCAGATCGCCCAGTTCAACCAGGCGCAGGGGCTCGACCAGCCGCTGCCCGTGCAGTACCTGCGGTTCCTCGGTCGTCTGCTGACCGGCGACCTCGGTACCTCGTACACGCTCAACGAGCCGGTCTCGCAGCTCATCGCCGAGCGCCTGCCGAAGACCCTCGTGCTCACCGGCATCTCCGCGGTGCTCGGACTCGTCGTCGCGATCCCGGTCGGGATGCTCCAGGCGGCCCGCCGCAACGGTGCGGTCGACTACGCGGCCACCGCCCTGGCGTTCGTCTTCTACTCGACGCCGGCGTTCTTCCTCGGCCTCGTCCTGATCATCGTCTTCAGCCAGCAGCTGCCGTGGCTGCCGTCCCAGGCCCCGAGCGGCACCACCCTCGCCGAGGTGTTCCAGGACCCCGCCGGACTCGTGCTGCCCGTGGTGACCGGAGCCCTCGCGATGATCGCGGTGTTCAGTCGGTACATGCGCGCCTCGACGCTCGAGAACCTGCAGGAGGACTACGTCCGCACCGCCCGTGCCGGCGGCGCCTCGACCGCGACGATCCTGCGACGGCACGTGTTCCGGAACTCGCTGACCCCGGTCGTCGCGATGCTCGGGTACTACCTGCCGGTGCTGTTCGGCGGCGCCCTGGTGACCGAGCAGCTGTTCAACTACCCCGGCATGGGGCTGCTGTTCTGGAACGCCGCACAGTCCTCCGACTACCCGACGCTGCTCGGCTGCGTGCTCGTCATCTCCATCGCGACCGTCATCGGCACCCTGCTCGCCGACGTCGCACAGTCCTTGATCGATCCCCGAGTGAAGGCGAGCCGCGCATGACCGCCGTCCAGATGGCCCCCGAAGCCCCTGGTGCCCCCGTCACCGTCGCGGCGACCGGGTTCCGGCTCGCCGCCCGACGCTTCCGGGGAAACACCCTCGCCGTGATCGGCCTCGCCCTGATCGTCGTCATCGTGCTGTTCTGCTTCGTCGGCCCGTTCGTGTACCCGACCGACCAGACCCACACGCTGCTCGAGCAGGCCAACCAGGGCCCGAGCGCCGCGCACTGGCTCGGCACCGACGCCGTCGGCCACGACGTCCTCGGCCGCCTGATGTACGGCGGCAAGGTCTCCCTGATGGTGGGCATCGCCGCCGGGGTCCTGGCCACCGTCGTCGGCACGCTGTGGGGCTCCGTCGCCGGGTACGTCGGCGGCTGGGTCGACGCCCTGATGATGCGCGTCGTCGACGCCGGCATCGCGATCCCGGCCCTGTTCATCCTGCTCGTCATCTCGGCGATCACGAACCCGGGGGTGGGCGGCCTCATCGTGATCCTCGGCCTGGTGTCGTGGCTCGTGCCGTCCCGCCTGATCCGCGCCGAGACCCTGACGCTCAAGAACCGCGACTACGTCCTGACACTGCGCGCGATCGGCGGCTCGCACGCCCGCGCGATCGGCAAGCACCTGCTGCCGAACTCGGTGTCGACGATCGTCGTCGCGGCGACGTTCCAGGTCGCCGACGCGATCCTGCTGGTCGCCTACGTCTCGTACCTCGGGCTCGGCGTGCAGCCGCCCGCGACGGACTGGGGCGGCATGCTCTCGGCGGGCCTCACCGCCGCCTACTCCGGACGCTGGTGGCTCATCGTGCCGCCGGGTCTGGCCGTGATCCTGGTCGTCTGCGCGTTCAACGCGGTGGGCGACGGACTGCGGGACGCCTTCGACGTACGGGGCCGCTGATGACGACCGAACCGATCCTGCGGACGACCGACCTCGGCGTCTCCTTCAGCACCGAATCCGGCACCGTCGACGCCGTGCGGGGGGTGTCCCTGTCGGTCGCCCCCGGCGAGACCCTCGCCCTGGTCGGCGAGTCCGGCTCCGGCAAGTCGACCGTCGCCCTCGCCGCGATGGGCCTGCTCTCCGGCAACGCGACAGCATCGGGCAGCGCCGTCGTCGCCGGCCACGAGGTCGTCGGCGCCGGCGAACCCGCGCTCCGGGCACTGCGCGGCTCGACCGTCTCGATGGTCTTCCAGGAGCCCGCGACCGCCCTCGACCCGCTCACCCGCGTCGGTGCGCAGATCGCCGAGGTGATCCGGAACCACCGGGACGTCCCCGCGTCCGCCGCCGCGGCCGAGGCCGTCGACCTGCTCCGTCGCGTCGGCATCCCCGACCCCGAGTCGCGCACCCGGTCGTTCCCGTTCCAGCTGTCGGGTGGGCAGCGCCAGCGCGTGGTCATCGCGATGGCGATCGCGAACGCGCCGAAGCTGCTCATCGCGGACGAGCCGACCACGGCCCTCGACGTGACCGTGCAGGCCGAGATCCTCGAGCTCCTCCGTGCGCTCGCCACCGAGACCGGCACCGGTGTGCTGCTCGTCACGCACAACATGGGGGTCGTCGCGGACTTCGCCGATCGGGTCGCGGTGATGCTCCAGGGCGAGATCGTCGAGACCGGCGGGGTCGAGGACGTCCTGCTCCGCCCCGAGCACGAGTACACCAAGCGGCTGCTCGCCGCGGTGCCGCGGCTCGACGTGGCGGGCGATCGTCCGTCGGCTCCCGTCGCGGACACACAGACCGAGACGGCCGGGAGGCCCGGTGCGGCCCCGGTGGTCGACCTGCGGGACGTCTCGGTGACGTTCGGGCGCGGGGCGCGCGCCGTCCACGCGCTCGCAGGCATCGACATCGCGGTGCACGCCGGTGAGACCGTCGGCCTGGTCGGCGAGTCCGGCTCGGGCAAGTCGACCGCGGCCCGGGTGGCGCTCGGGCTCATCAAGCCGACGTCCGGCACGGTGTCGCTGTTCGGGCAGGACCTGCGGACGGCGAAGGGCCGTGACCGTCGTGCGCTCCGTTCCGGCATCGGCGTGGTGCTGCAGGACCCGGTGGCGTCCCTCGACGCCCGGATGTCCGTGGCCGAGTGCATCGCGGAACCCCTCGCCGTGCACCGGCGCGGGATGTCCTCGGCCGACCGCCGTCGCCGCATCGACGAGGTGCTCGACGCGGTCCGGCTGCCGCGGACCCTGGCGTCCCGTGCCCCGCGCGAGCTCTCCGGCGGGCAGCGCCAGCGGGTCTCGCTCGCCCGGGCGCTGGTGCTCGAACCGCGGTTGCTCGTCGCCGACGAACCGACCTCGGCGCTCGACGTCAGCGTGCAGGAGACCGTGCTCGAGGTCCTCGGCGAGCTGCAGGACGACCTGGGGTTCGCGTGCCTGTTCGTCTCGCACGACCTGGCCGTCGTGCAGCACTTCGCCGAGCGCGTCGTGGTGATGCGCCAGGGCGTCGTCGAGGAGCAGGGCACCACCGGCACGACGCTCCTGCACCCCACCACCGACTACACCCGGCGGTTGCTCGCCGCGGTACCGGTGCCCGACCCCGTGCTGCAACGGCAGCGTCGGACGGAGCGCCTCGCCTCGCTCGCGGCGGTGACCGCGTGACCCGGGTCCTGGCCGGGGTCGACGTCGGCGGCACCAACACGAAGGTCGTCCTGACCACGCCCGACCTCGAGGTCATCGACCGCCTCGACCTGCCGACGCCCGCCCACGCGGGCGGGGCGGCGATCGTGACGGCCGCACTCGGGGCCGTGACGGGTCTGCTCGAGACGCACCGGGCCTCCTTGGCGGGTGTCGGGGTGGGCGCGGCCGGCGTCGTCGACCGGACCACGGGGACCGTCCTGGTCACCGGCAACTCGTTCACCGGCTGGGCCGGGTACGGCGTGACCCGGGCGGTGACGGACGCCCTCGGCGTCCCCGCGACCCTCGACAACGACGTGAACGCGTTCCTGCTCGGCGAGATCGCCACCGGCGCGGTCGTGGGGGAGTCCGACGTGCTCGGGATGACCCTCGGCACCGGGGTCGGCGGCGCGCTCGTGCTCGACGGACGGCTCTTCGCCGGCCCGCGCGGTGCCGCCGGTGAGATCGGCCACGTCCCCGGCTTCGGCGATGCCCGGTGCACCTGCGGACAGACCGGGCACCTGGAGACCATCGCCGGCGCACGCGGCATCGCCGACCGCTACGCCGAGCGCTCCGGCCGGACGCTCTCGGCACGGGACGTCGCCGTCGCCGCACGCGGCGGGGATGCCGACGCGGCCGCCGTCTTCGCCACCGCTGGGTGGGGCCTGGCCCGTGCCGCACTGCTGACCGCGGGGATCCTCGACGTCACGACCGTCCTGATCGGCGGGGGGATCGCACGGTCCTGGGACCTGCTCGAACCGGCCATCACGGCGGCGATCACCGCGGAACCGCCGGTCAGCGGGGCGACGATCCGGCTCGCGCAGTCGACGCTCGGGTCCGACGCCGTCGCACTCGGTGCGGCGGCGCAGGTGCGAGCGCGCGTGCTGGAGCCGGAGACCGCGTAGCGGGGGAGCGCCCGGTCAGGGCACCCAGACGACGATGCCGCGCAGGTCGTGGAGCACGGCGGCGAGCCCGGCGCGCAGACCACGGGCCGCCCGGTCCTCGGTGAAGGTCTCGGGGTCGTAGTGGCTCGACGGGCCGAGGCCTTCGCCGCGGAACCCGCCGCCCGTCCAGTCCGCCGCCGTGACGTTCGACGTCGGCTCCGCGATCTCGGCACCGACGACCAGGAACTGCTGGTGGAGCGCGGTCGGCGAGACGGCCGCGAGCGGGTCGACCATGTGGTTGCCGACGGTGATGACCAGGTCGGGCTCGGCGTCGACGGCGCGCAGGACCGCGGCGATGCGGTCGTCGGCGTCCTTCGCCGAGACGGGGGTGACGGTGACGTCCTCGTCCGCGGCCCACGACTCGACGGCGTCGAGCAGGGTCCGGGTCGGGACGTCGGCGGCGTCACCGGCGTCGGAGAGCAGCACGACGTCGTAGCCGGCGGGGGCGTGCACCCCGGACCACGAACCGGGCTCCGGGTGGATGGTGGCCTCGGGAGCCGGCGGCTGGTCGGGGTCGGAGAACCCGGCGCCCAGGACCCCGGCCGAGGCGTGCGCCGACGCGGTCGCCGTCGGGCCGGTGCCGCCGGTGGTGTCGTCCGACGCGCCGGAGCAGCCCGCCAGCAGGACGGCGCCGGCTCCCGCGAGGGCGACGGCGGTCAACAGGACGGTCGTCCGGGTGGCGAGGCGGGTCACGGAACCATGCAAGCACGCCCGCCGGCCGCCCCGGGCCGGGCGGGGGACCTGTCCAACACCCGTCCCGTTGCTGGTCACCGGCTGTTCACCTGCCGGTCGCCTGCGGGCCGGATCGTCTGCGCGTGCCCTCCGGAACCACCGCCGCGCTCCTGCGCGCCCGCCCTGCCCACTCGTCTCCCGCGTCCGCGCTCGTCGCACGGGTCGTCGCCGCGTTCCTGCTGCTCGGGGTGGTCGTGATCGGTGTGCTCGCGGGTGCGGCACCGGCGTCGGCGCACGGCTTCAGCTCGGTGGTCTACGCCGACGTCACGTCCACGAAGCCGACGGTCGTGCAGGCGAAGCTCGGGCTCGAGTACGACCTGATGCTCGTCTCGGTGGCCACGAGCGAGCACGACGACGCGCTGCACGAGCAGGGGCAGAAGGCCTGGGACGACGGGGACTTCCCCGGGATGGTGACGGCTGCCGAGGCGCACACCGACGCGATCGGGAAGTACGTGTTCGACCGCTTCACGGTGACCGGAGCCGGCGGGCAGGCCTGCACGGGCACGCTCGACGACGCCGTCACGGTCGACCTGCAGGACGAGGTGCCGTACGCCCACGTGACCGCGGACTTCACCTGCCCGGAACCGTCCGAGACGCAGTCCGGGCACGTGGTGACGTCCGAGCTGTTCCCGGACGACGAGACCTTCGTGCGCGACACCAAGACGATCGTCACCTACGACGTCGATGACCGGACGGGTTCAGCCACCCTCGACGCCTCACAGCGCACGTTCTCGACCGAGCAGTCGGCGGGCGAGCGCTTCTGGGAGTTCTTCCGCCTCGGCGCCGAGCACCTGCTGACCGGGATCGACCACATCCTGTTCCTCGTGGCGCTCATCGCCGGGTCGCGTCGACTGCGCGAGGTCGTCTACACGGCGTCCGCATTCACGATCGCCCACTCGATCACGTTCATCCTCGCCGCCCTCGGAGTGGTCAGCCCGCCCGCGATCGTCGTGGAGCCGCTCATCGCCCTGTCCATCGCCGCGGTCGCCGGCTGGTACCTCTGGCGGCTCTGGCGTCGGCGGTCGCGGGCCGACGAGCTGGTGGTCGGCGAGCACGGACACTTCTCGCTCGACCGCGCCGGGTGGACCCGCCTGGCCGTCGTCTTCGCGTTCGGGCTCATCCACGGGCTCGGGTTCGCCGGGGCGCTGGGCATCCACGAGGCGTTCTCGTGGCAGCTGCTCGTCTCGCTCCTCATCTTCAACGTCGGGATCGAGGCCGTGCAGCTCGCGATCATCGTCATCGTGTTCCCGCCGCTCGCACTGCTGCGGCGGAAGGCGCACCGGGTGTCGCTCTGGGTGACGGGTGCCGTGACCGCCGGCGTGTTCGTGATGGGGATGATCTGGTTCCTCGAACGGCTGGCTGCGGGCTGACGCTCCCCGTGGACGCGCTGACAGGTCGAGCTCGTTCCTGAACGGCGACGAACTGTCACTCAGCGTTTACCAAGACGTTTTGCAGTGCATGCAGAGTCTTCCGTGCTGCACCATCCCACGTCTGAGAAACGGACCCACATGAGTCTCCTGTCCGGCGCCACTACCCGGCGCAGAACCACCACCCTCCGCGTCTGCGGAGCCGTCCTCGGGGCGGCGCTCATCGCCGGTGCCTCGATGGTCGGGACGAACGCCGCCACCGCTGCGACGAACACCCCCACCACCAACATCTCGACCGGTGGCCCGATCCACGTCCTGCTCGGCGTCGGCGCGACCGAGAGCCAGCGCATCGCCTCGTGGTACTTCCCCACGAACGTCGCGCAGTCGCTCGAGATCCAGAAGACCGCGTCCATGACGGACGGGGTCTTCACCGACGCCAAGCAGACGATCGCCGCCTCGGAGGCCGCGAACACCGCGGCCGACTCGAGCGCGACCGACTCGAACACCAAGAGCATCCCCGGCATCGCCGCCGAGTCGGGCTACATCAACGCCCACGCGACCATCTCGGCCCTCGAGCCGAACACCTCGTACACGTACCACGTCGGTGCGGCGGACGGTTCGGCCTGGTCCGCGTCGTACACCTTCACCACGAAGAGCTTCTCCGGCGACTTCGACTTCCTGTTCTTCGGCGACCCGCAGATCGGCTCGTCGGGCTTCACCGACGACGACGGTGCCGGCTGGGCGGACACGCTCAAGTACGCCACGTCGACCGAGCCGGACGCCGAGCTCCTGGTCTCCGGTGGCGACCAGGTCGAGCACGCCAACAACGAGTACGAGTGGGGTGCGTTCGCCGACAGCAGCGACGTGCTGAAGCGCTACCCGTGGGCGTCGACCATCGGCAACCACGACGTGGGCGGCAAGGCCTACGAGCAGCACAACCAGGTGCCGAACTCCCTGAAGGTGCCGGACTTCTACCCGGGCGGCAACACGACCGCGAACTCGGGTGGCGACTACTGGTACATGTACAAGGGCGTCCTGTTCATCGACATCAACTCGAACGCCTACGCGGCCGGTTCGGACGCTGCCCACGTGAACTACGTGCGCGACGTCATCACTCGTCACGGCGACGACGCGAAGTGGACCACGCTGGTCTACCACCACTCGATCTACTCGCCCGCCGACCACGCGAACGACAAGGACAACCAGCAGCGCCGGTTCGACTTCACGCGCTCGTTCTCGGACATGGGCGTCGACCTCGTCCTGCAGGGCCACGACCACTCCTACTCGCGCAGCTACGCGATCAAGAACGGCAAGAAGGCCAACGTCAACGAGCAGCCCGCTGCTCCCGACGTCTTCTCCGGCCCCGGCGGCGTCATCTACATGACGGCGAACTCGGCCTCGGGCTCGAAGTACTACGACCTCACCACCCCGGACGCCACCCAGGGCGGCTACGGCTCGGACCCGCTCGACCCGACGGGTCAGCGTCACTTCGCCAACTCGGTCGAGAACCAGGAGCACGTCCGCACCTTCGTGAAGGTCTCGGTCACCGACGACAAGCTCGCCGTCGAGAACATCCGTGCCAGCGACTGCACGACGCTCAACTCGGCGGTGCAGCACGGCAAGGTCGACAGCTGCGGCGTGACGCTCCAGCCGACGGCCACGGCCGACCCGGCTGCGATCGGTTCGACGGTCGACAAGTTCAACCTGCACGCCACGCTGCCGAAGACGACCACCACGCTCGCGGTGTCGGCTGCGACGCAGACGTATCGCACCAAGACGCCCGTCACGGTCACCGCGACCATCGGCGGCGGGGTCGGTGCCCAGCAGGGCACCGTGACCTTCCGTGACGGCAAGACGGTGCTCGGGACCGCTCCGGTGAAGAACGGCACGGCCAGCATCACGCTGCCGAGCGCTCTCGCCATCGGCAAGCACTCGGTGACGGCCTCGTTCGTGAACGCCGACACGACCTACTCGGGCACGGACTCGACGACGGCCAAGGCGACGACGGTGACCGTTTCGAAGGCCCCGTCCCGTGCCGTCCTGCAGTACAGCGGCGGGAAGGCGAGCGTGCAGGTCGGCGCCACCGGCTTCCGGGTCGACGGCACCGTGCGGATCTACGAGGGCTCGAAGCGCCTCGCCGACGTCAAGGTGTCGCACGGCACGAACGCCTCGGCGCTCAAGCTGAAGAAGGGCACGCACAAGTTGCACGCCGTCTTCCTCGGCACCTCCGAGATCGCCACGAGCACCAGCCCGACCATCACGGTCGTCATCAAGTAGCACCAGGCACGAGCAAGGGCCCCGCGATCCCGATCGCGGGGCCCTTCGCCGTGTGGCCGGGGGTGGGCGCCCTGTCCTACCCGGGACCGGCGCCGCACCGGCTGACGGGAGACCCGAACTCCCTACCCGTCCGCTGGTGAGAGCGACCGGTCAACCTGTGGTGAGCATGCGCCCACTGGGCGGGATCGCCTAGACGGCCAGGCCAATTGCCAGGCTTTGAGCGAATGTTCAGACATTCCTAGGTAATTGCTCTGGGGAAGCGCATACTTCGAGCCACCGAGAATGCGCGCTCGTCGCCGACGTCACCCCGCCTCTCCTTGCAGGAAGAGGCCGGACCATGCAGGCTCGCCATCTCAGACGAAGTTCCCTCCTGGTCGTGTCGGCCGCCGCCGTCGCGCTGATCACCCTCGGCACCGGTGGTGGGGCATCGGCCGCCACGGTCATCGACGGCCCCGTCAACCTCGGCACCGCCTCGACCTACGGCGTCCTCGGCGCGAGCGCGGTCACGAACACCGGCCCCTCCGTGATCAACGGCGACCTCGGGTTGTCGCCGGGGACGTCCATCACCGGCTTCGGCGGCGCACCGAACGGCGTCGTCAACGGCACCACGCACCAGACCGACGCCGCAGCCGCACAGGCCCAGCGCGACACCACCACCGCGTACAACGTCGCCGCCTCGCTCTCCCCGACCCAGACCGGTCTGACCGAGCTGAACGGACTCTCGCTCTCACCCGGCGTGTACTCCGGCGGCGCCCTCGCCCTGGCGAACAACGGTGCGCTGACCCTGGCCGGCAGCGCGAACTCCGTGTGGGTGTTCCAGGCCGCGTCGACCCTGACCATCGGGTCCGCCAGCCAGATCGTGATCACCGGCGGTGCCAGCTCGTGCAACGTGTTCTGGCAGGTCGGCAGCTCCGCGACCGTCGGCACCGGCGCCCAGTTCCAGGGCACCGTCCTGGCGCAGCAGTCCGTGACCGCCACCACCGGCGCGACCGTGCAGGGCCGACTGCTGGCCCGCACCGGCGCAGTGACCCTCGACACGAACACGATCACGGCATCGAACGGCTGCCCCGCGCCGGGCACCCCGTCCGAGTCGCCGACCATCACCTCGGGCACCCCGTCCGACGGCACCGTGGACGTGCCCTACTCGTCCACCGTGACCGCGACCGGCACCCCGAACCCGACCTTCACCGCCACGGGCCTGCCCGACGGCCTGACGATCGACAGCACCACCGGCGTCATCTCCGGCACCCCGACCACCCCGGGCACGTCGACCGTGACGATCACCGCGTCGAACGGCACCAGCCCGGACGACACCAGCGTCGTCACGATCACCGTCCGCGCCCCGGCCCCGGTGCCCACCGCGACGCCCACCCCGACGGCACCCGCAGTGGCACCCACCGGCACTCCGAGCGGCCCCGCGGGCGCCGGCGGTGGTGGCGGCGGAACCGGCCAGCCCACCGGTGAGCTCGCGTTCACCGGCTCGGACCCGACCGTCCCGTTGAGCATCGCCGCCGCGCTGCTCGCCGCGGGTGCGACGCTCATGGTCCTGCTGCGTCGTCGCCGTCGCACCGTCGGCCGCATCTGACGAACCCCCGAAGGACCCCGTGACCCCGGTCGCGGGGTCCTTCGCCGTTGCCAGCACCCCGCGAGCAGTGCACGTCCGGCGACGGTGCGCAGGCGCCGCGACACGTCTACGCTCCACTGCAACGGGGTCAGGGGCGGCCTCGCAAGGGGAGCAGGGGTACGCCATGACGACTCGACGACGCACGGTGGTCGGCATCACGACCGTGTTGACGCTGGTCGGGGTGATCCTCGCACCGACGACCGCGGCCCTGGCAGCACCGGACGACGGCGCGCTCACCGTGATGCTCACCGACCCGGAGAAGCGTCCGCTGCCGATGTCGGGGGTGGTGGTCGACCTGCGGACCCCGGAGGGCGCCACCACGGCCTCTGCCTCGAGCGACGCACGCGGGCGGCTGACGTTCGACGCCGTCCCGTCCGGCACGTGGAGCCTGCACGGCGAGCGCGAGGGCTCGTACGGCTTCGACGACGTGCTCCCCGCCGAGCGCACCGGCATCACGGTCGGCCCCGGAGCGCACGAGACCGTCGTCCTGGTCGTGCGTCGCGGCGCATCGATCGGTGGGACCGCCCACAACCCGTACGGCGCCGACCTGTCCGGCGCGGCCGTCGTCGTGCGCGGCTGGAACACCGGAACGGTGCGTCGCACCGTCACCGCCCGAGACGGGCACTACTGGGTGCACGGCCTGCCGAGCGACGACTACAGCGTGCAGGTCAACGCGCACGACGAGTCCCTCGACTCGTGGCCGGCGCTGCGCGGTCAGTCGTGGGGGTTCCACCGCGACCCCGGCTCCACCGCGCCGCGCTCCTACGTCCGCGTCGCGAACCAGGCGGGCGGCCGGGCCGAGACCGTGCTGGACGACGTCGACGCGAGCTCGACCGTCGGGGTCACCCTGTCCGCCATCGTGAACCCGCAGCTCGACACCGACTTCACCGGGGCCACGGTGCACGTGTACGGCGAGTCGATCGGCAGCACCTTCGACACCCGCCTGGTCTACTGGTCGCCGGGGCGCGGCGGCATCTTCGGCGTGGTCCTGAGCCCCGGCCGGTACAAGGTCGAGGTGGTCGGATGGTCACCCAGCCAGAACCGGTACGTCTCCTACTGGTACGGCGGCGAGGGCAACCGCCCGGTCGCCGACCGGGCGTCGTCGCACACCGCGGTCGTACGGGACGAGAGCCGGACCATCTCGTTCTGGAGCACGCGCTGATCCCTGAACCCGACGCCCGAGACCGTGACGACGCGCTCACCGGATGCGTCTTCGACGACGTGCCACGGGCCTCCCGGCCTGGGTGCCCGCTGGATCGCTGAGGTCGGTTGCGGACCTGCTGTTCCTCGTGCAGTATCTGCATATGCGCGAAGGCAAGCAGGTTTGCGGGATGAGCCCCGACTCCGAGTACGTCGAACTGGCGGTCGAGGTGTTCGCGATGCTCGCCGACGCGACACGCGTCCGGATCATCCTCGCCCTTCGTCGTGCTGGCGAACTGCCGGTGAACAGCCTCGCCGAGCAGGTCGGCAAGAACCCGGCGACGGTGTCCCAGCACCTGGCGAAGCTGCGGATGGCGCGGATGGTCCAGACCCGCCGTGACGGGACGACGGTGTTCTACCGGTTGACCGACGAGCACGCCTCCACGTTGGTCAGCGACGCGGTGCAGCAGGCGGAGCACGTGCTGGGCAACCCGGCGCACCACCACACGGAGCGCGCGGACGGATGAGCCAGCACACGCACGGGCACACGCACCACGACCACGACCACGACCACGACCACGACCACGACGGACACGAGCACCCGCACGGCGGCGTGAAGGGATTCCTCCACCACCTGTTCGTGCCGCACACGCACGACTCCGCGGACTCCATCGACGACGCGATGGAAGCGAGTTCCGCGGGGGTCCGTGCACTCAAGATCAGCATGTTCGTGCTGCTCGGGACGACGGTCCTCCAAGCGGTCATCGTCGCGTTCACCGGATCGGTGGCGTTGCTGGCGGACACGATCCACAACTTCGCCGACGCGCTCACCGCCGTGCCCCTGTGGATCGCGTTCGTCCTCGGGCGTCGGGCTGCCACCCTTCGCTACACCTACGGGTACGGGCGGGCTGAGGACCTGGCCGGGATGTTCATCGTGTTCGTCGTCGCGCTGTCCGCCGTCGTCGCCGGGTGGGAGGCGATCGACCGCTTCGTCCACCCCCGCCCGATCGGCAGTCCGTGGCTGCTGGTCGCCGCCGGGGTCATCGGCTTCGCGGGCAACGAGCTCGTTGCGATCTACCGCATCCGCGTCGGACGTCGCATCGGGTCCGCCGCTCTCGTCGCGGACGGGGTGCACGCTCGCCTCGACGGGTTCACCTCGCTGTCGGTCGTGATCGGTGCGGTCGGCGTCATGCTCGGGTTCCCCCTGGCCGACCCGATCGTGGGGCTGCTCATCGCCGTCTCGATCCTGCTGCTCCTGTGGGGCACGGTGCGGTCGATCGGCGCGCGGCTCATGGACGCGATCGACCCTGACCTGCACGACCGAGTGGAGCACGCGCTCGAGCACGCCGACGGCGTCCGTGCGGTCCGCGATCTGCGGCTCCGGTGGACCGGGCACCGGTTGACCGGGTCCGTGACGATCGAGGTGGACACCACCGACCTGCAGGTCGCGATGCACGTGGCCGAGCACGCCGCCGAGCACGTGCACGTCGCCGTCGGGAACCTCGACGACTTCGCCGTCACTCCCGTGAACACCATCCAGCGCGCCCGGGGCACCTTCACGACGACGAAGTAGTCGTGCAGGTGCCGGGGTGTCCCGAGGGGACCCTCAGGATGCTCCTGCCCCGATGAGGTCGGCGAGCGGGACGTCGTCGCGTGCCACGGCTGCGGCGACCTGGCTCAGCGAGCGCTGGTGTGTGCGGGCGTAGCGACGGATCATGCCGAAGGCCTCCTCGACGTCGACGCCGGCCGCACGTGCGAGGTACCCCTTGGCCTGTTCGATGGCGACCCGGCTGTCGAGCGCGCGCTGGAGCTGCTCCGCGGTGAGCGTCGCGTGCTCGAGGGTCCGTTGCTGCAACAGGCTGATGGTCGCGACGTCGGCGAGGGCCTGCGCGGCTCGGGCATCGGCACCGTTCAGCGCTCCCTCCGTCTCGCGGAACAGGTTCAGCGACCCGACGGTGGTGTCCCGCAGCCGGAGCGGGATGGCGTGGACGCCCGCGTAGCCGCGAGCCCTCGATGCCTCGGCGAACCGGGGCCAGTGCTGCCGCAGGTCGTCGGCGTTCTCCGAGGTCACCAGCCGGCCGGTGGTCACGGCGGTGATGCAGGGTCCCTCGCCGGCGTTGAGCTGGAGCAGACCGATGAAGCTGCTGCGCTCGCTCGTCGACGCGACGACGCGCAGCTCGTCCTGCTGGTCGAGCAGGTGGATCGCGCCCGCGGCGGCGTCGAACAACTCGACTGCCCGGTCGACCAGGGTCTGCAGGACGTCGACCACGTCGTAGTCCGCCACCAGGCTGTCGGTGAGGGTCACGAACGTCTCGACCAGTCGTGCTTCGCGTACCTCGGTCATGTGGAGCGGTCCTTCCGTCGAGCAGGCGGGACAACCGTAACCGAGCAGCGGACACGCGGACCTGTGGCTTGCACCCGGGAGCGCGGCGGCTCTAGCGTTGGAGCAGCTGCCCCAGACCCCGGCCGCCGGAACGTTCCGCCATTCCGATGACGACCAGGGAATCCATGACGATGCAGCACGCCGGTACCAGCCCGCAGCGGGAGACCAGCTCGAAACCCCTCACCGGCGGCTACCGGAAGACCGGCTCCCCGGCCGGACCGCGGACCGGCGGCACCTCGTCCTACTCCGCGCTGCTGGCGCAGGTGAAGGAAGCCGGGCTGCTCGAGCGCCGTCGGGGGTTCTACTGGGCGTTGTTCTCCGCGCTCGTCGTGGCGACGGCTGCGTGCTGGGTCGTGTTCGCGGTCCTGGGTGACTCGTGGTTCCAGTTGATCGTGGCCGGTGCGCTGGGCGTGCTGTTCACGCAGTTCGCGTTCCTGTCGCACGAGGCTGCGCACCGTCAGGTGTTCGAGTCCCAGAAGTGGAACGACCGCGCGGGCCGCTGGCTCGGCACGTTCCTCGTGGGCCTCAGCTACTCGTGGTGGATGAACAAGCACACCCGTCACCACGGCAACCCGAACACCGTCGGCAAGGACCCGGACATCGCGCCGGACGCGATCCGGTTCCTGCCCGAGGACGCCGCCGCCGTGACGAACGGGCCGCTCCGGGTGTTCGTGCAGTACCAGGGCTGGTTGTTCTTCCCGTTGCTGACGCTCGAGGGGATCAACCTGCACCGGGCCGCCGTCATGTCGGTGCTCCGGGACACCGGCGGCCGCAGCGACACCCGGGGGCGGGTCCTCGAGGGCATCCTGCTCGTGGCGCGTTTCGCGATCTACCTGACGGTTGTGTTCTGGTTCCTGCCGTTCGGGATGGCGTGCGCGTTCCTCGGGGTGCAGCTGGCCGTGTTCGGCGTGATGATGGGTGCTTCGTTCGCCCCGAACCACAAGGGCATGCCGACCATCGCGCACGATGCGAAGGTCGACTTCTTCTCCCGCCAGGTGCGCACCTCGCGCAACATCCGTGGCGGCTGGTGGGTGTCGTTCCTGATGGGCGGGCTGAACTACCAGGTCGAGCACCACCTGTTCCCGTCGATGCCGCGTCCGGCGCTGAAGCAGGCCCGCCTGCTGGTGCGTGACCACTGCGACACCCTCGACGTGCCCTACACCGAGACCACGCTGCTGCGTTCGTACGGCATCGTCGTCCGGTACCTCAACCGCGTCGGCCTCGCCGCCCGCGACCCCTTCGTCTGCCCCATGGTGACCGAACTCCGGATCCACTGACCCCCGCCCCGCCCCGCCCTGCCCCGTGCCGAACCTCCCGAACGACGCCCACCAGCTGCGAGCAGCGGTGGTCGTGAACCCGACCAAGATCGACCAGACGCGCCTCCGAGCGGTGCTCGGCGCCGAGGAGCGCGCCCAGGGATTGGCCGAGTCGCTCTGGTTCGTCACGAGTGCCGACGACGACGGACGAGCTGCTGCACGGGCCGCGCGCGACGCCCACCCGAGCGTCGTCCTCGTCGCCGGCGGGGACGGCACGCTCCGGGTCGTCGCCGAGGAGCTCCGCGGCACCGGGACGCCGGTGGCGCTCGTCCCCAGCGGCACCGGCAACCTGTTCGCGCGGAACCTCGGTCTGCCCCTCGGTGACCTGGTGCGCTCCGTCCGTGCGGGCTTCACCGGGACGGACCGCCCGATCGACGTCGGGCTGGCCGACCTGACCGACCCGGCGGGCACCACGACCTCGCACGCCTTCCTGGTGATGACCGGCATCGGGCTCGATGCGAGCATGGCTGCGGACACGAACGCGTGGGTGAAGAAGCGGTTGGGGTGGGTGGCCTACTCGGATCCCATCGCCCGGTCCGTGATCGGCAACCGGCAGATCCCGGTGCACTACGGGATCGACGACGGCCCGCTCCGCAGCATGAGCGCACACACGATCATCGTCGGGAACTGCGGCACCCTGACCGCGGGCATCCTGCTGCTCCCCGCGGCCCGCCCGGACGACGGGATCCTCGACGCCGTGGCGTTCCGGCCGGCCGGGTGGTTCGGCTGGACCAAGGTCGGGTACGCCCTGACGCTCAACCGGTTCTTCGCGCGCACCCGGTTCGGGCGGCTCCTGGCCCGGGTGCTGCCGACCTCCCGTGCCCTCCGGTACACCCGGGCCCGGACGCTGCGGCTGACCGTCGACACCCCGGAGCGTGTGCAGCTCGACGGCGATGCGTTCGGCGAGGTGGTCGCGGTGTCGCTCACCACGCACCACCACGGCCTGGTGCTCCGGACGGAAGCGGCCTAGCCGGTGCTGCCGAGGTCGGCACCCCGGTGTACGACGTCCTCCGCCATGGCCCGGATCCCGCGGCCCGCACCGGCAGCAGCACGTCGCAGGATCTGGAACGCCTCGTCCATCCGGATGCCCCGTCGGTACGCGAGTGCGCCCTTGGCCTGTTCGAGGAGCACCCGGGCCTCGAGCGCGTCCTCGACCTGTTCCTCGATCGTGGTCGACACCCCGCGGTCTCGCTGTCGGACCAGGGCAGCCGAAGCCGCGTCGGCGAGCAGCTGGAGCAGCACGACGTCCTGGTCGCTGTGCCCGCGGGTGTGGTCGGCGAAGACGCACAGGGAGCCGATGGTCCGGTCCCGCAGACGGATCGGCTCGGCGAACGTGCCCTGCAGCCCCCGTTCGCGCATCGTCGCCGCGAACGTCGGCCACTCCGACTCGTGCGTGGACACGTCGGGCACGTCGATCGTCTCGCCGGTCCGGTAGCAGTCGAGACACGAGCCCTCGTTCGTGCCGAGCTGCGCCTCCTCGGCCTCGCTGCTGCGCTCGCTCGTCGAGGCGATGACCTGCAGTACACCGGACCGGTCGGCCAGCACGATCCCCGCCTCCGTCGCCGAGGTCCCCTCCACGCACGCCGCGATGACACGGTCCATGGCGTCGAGCACCTCGAGGTCGGTGGCCAGGGCCGGAGTCAACCGATCCGGCAGGTTGCTCGCGTCACTGGTCGTCATGCTTCGACGCTACGACCAGACCGATGGCGCACGGCTCAGCCAGTTCGCGTACCGGACGACCGTCTGACGCCCGTGACGACCCTTCCGCCAGCCGCGTCCGTCGAAGTGCGGACTGGTGCGACCCCCGGACAGGGGGTCAGGATGACGCATCAGTTGCACAGAGCAACTGGCAGGTGCTTCACCGACAGAGGAGTCGTCATGAAGAAGTCCATCGCAGCCGCGTTCGCCGCGGTCGCCGTCATCACCGCCGGCGTGTTCGCCGCTTCGCCCGCGTCCGCGCTGCCCGTCAGCACGAAGGTCGTCGGCGGCGAGAAGGCCCCCACCACCTCGTGGGCGGTGCAGCTCGAAGCCTCGGGCGGGAGCATCCCCGCAGGCTACGTCAGCAACTGCACCGGCGAGCAGCTCAACGCCTCGTGGATCCTCACCGCCCGGCACTGCATCGACGGCATCGGTGCGATGAACGTGTACCACTCCAACTCCACCGTCAACCGCGGCGCGGCCGTCGCCGTCGACCGGGTCAGCGCATCGCCGGCGGGTGACATCGCGCTCGTGCACCTGCGGACCGCCTACTCGCTGTCCACCTACGCACCCCTCGACCTCACCGCGACGGCCAAGTCGAGCGGCACCGGCACCATCCAGGGCTACGGCCTGCGCGCCAACGCGACCCAGTCCGACGGTCTCTACCAGGCCACCGTCTCGCTCACCGGCGCGAGCACCGACGCCTTCGGCGGTCGTGCCCAGCACCTCACCGGCGTGACCGGCGCCTCGAACCACGGTGACTCGGGCGGCCCGCTGCTCGTGAACGGCAAGGTCGTCGCCGTCTGCTCCACCGGCGACAGCGCCGACCCCGGCGCGAACACCAAGGCCGGCTCGAACTACGCCCTGCTGTCGCAGGCCTCGTCCTGGATCCGGACCACGGCCGGCGTCTGAACCACCTGACGCCACTGGAGGCGCGGTGTCAGCTGGCACCGCGCCTCCCGTCCGTCCCCGCCCGTCTCCAGAACCGGGGTCGCCTGCTCGGCGTCCGTCACCCACCAGCTGAGCGCCCGTGCGGGCGCTGCGACGACAGTGGGGCCATGAGCCAGTACGAGAAGCGCGATCCGAACACCCTCTACCCGGCACCGCCGTACCCGAAGCAGGAGCAGTCACTGCCGGGCGCCGCGTGGAAGATGGACCCGAAGCCCGACCACGGCGAGGAGAGCTACACAGGGCTCGGACGGCTGAAGGGGTACCGCGGCATCGTCACCGGTGCCGACTCCGGCATCGGCCGTGCCGCCGCCATCGCCCTGTCGCGCGAAGGCGCGGACCTGGTGCTCTCGTACCTGCCGGACGAGCAGGAGGACGCGGAACAGGTCCGCGACCTGCTCGAGTCCGAAGGCCGTCGCGCCGTGCTGTTCCCCGGGGACATCTCGGACGAGCAGTACTGCACGGACCTGGTGCAGAAGGGGGTCGACGAGTTCGGCGGCCTCGACACCCTGGTCATGGTCGCAGGGCGCATGGAGAGCAATGAGGACATCCTGACGCTCGACACGTCGATGTTCGACTCCACCTTCAAGACCAACATCTACTCGCTGTTCTGGCTGACCAAGGCTGCGGTGCCGCACCTCGAGCCCGGGTCGACCATCGTGACGACCGGTTCGATCCAGGCGTCGACGCCCTCGCCGGACAAGATCGACTACGCCGTGTCGAAGGGCGCGATCAAGCTCTTCACCGAGGCCGTCGCGCAGCAGCTCGCGCCGAAGGGCATCCGCGTGAACTCCGTCGCGCCGGGGCCGGTGTGGACGCCGCTGCAGCCGGGTTCCGACGACGCCGAGACGGTGTCGCACTTCGGGGAGAGCTCGCCGTTCGGCCGTCCCGGGCAGCCCGCCGAGCTCGGTGCCGCCTACGTGCACCTGGTCAGCCCGGAGTCGAGCTACCAGTCCGGGTCGACGATCACGATCGCCGGTGGGACGCCGGCGTTCTGAGGTTCTGAGGTTCTGGGTTTCGTGTTCTTGCGTTCGAGGAAGGGGACCACGTGTCCGGAGTGACGCACACCGTGCTGGTCGAGTGGGAGGGGGAGGACCGGTCGTCCGAGGCCTCGGCCCTGTCACGCGAGCACCTGCCAAGGATCGAGGGGGTCGAGTGGGTGCAGTCCGGAACGAGCGTGAGCACCGAGGGGCTGGAGGGCGGGTTCCACTGGATGCTCGTCGTCCGGTTCCGCGATCGTGCCGCGCTCGCCGGGTACCTGCCGCACCCGGAGCACCGGCCGGTGGCCGAGTTCATCGGTGCGGCGAGTGCGCGGGTCGTCGTGTTCGACGTCGAGGACGCCGACTGACCGCTGCGGCGGAAGCTGTGTAACGCTCTGGTTGCGATGGCGGTCGAGGGGTTCCGTTGTTCGTGGAGCCTCGACGTACGGTGGACCGGCCATCGCAACGGCGCGGGGGTCACCGGCCGGTGCCGTGGCTCTTCGGAGCCCGCGCCGGTCGGGTCCCCGCCTGCGGGCGGGGACCGTTCGACATCCGCCGACGGAGGGAAACAGACGATGCCCGGCAACCCGAACCCGTTCGTCCACGACGGTGCGAAGATCCTGCTCGGCGAGGCGGGAGCGGCGCACTGCGACGAGTGCGGTGACACCGTCCGGCTCGACCCGCGGATCGGCAGTTGGCGGACGGTGCAGCAACCCGGTCCCCAACTCCCGCCTGATCGGCAGCGGCGAAGTGTGGCGGGTGCCGCGTGAGCGGCATCGTCCGGACCGCCGGCGTGGCCCTGGGGCTCGTCGCGGCGATGGCGCTGACCGCCTGTTCCGGTTCACCGGCCGCGACGCCGACCCGCACCGTGACGGCGACCGCGACGCCGGAGGCACCGGCCGACACCGGTACTCCGACCCCGACCGCTCCCGCGACGGACACAGCGTTCAGCTTGTCGGATCCCGCGACCTGGACCATCTCGACCGACGAGGTCGGACCGATCGCCCTCGGTGGCGCAGTGCAGGGCGAGATCGACGATCTGGCAGCCGCCTACACCCGGAGTACGGATGCGTGTCCGGCCAGCCCGGAGACGACGTTCTGGGAGCGAGCCGACGCCCCCGGCCTCATCGTCATCCCCCGCGACGGCAAGGTCGCCGGAGTGACCATCGGCGGGGTGGGGGCGGACCCGGTGACGACGAACTCGCCCGAGACCGACGCCGGCATCGGCATCGGAGCACCCCTGACCGAAGTGCGGTCCGCGTACCCGGACCTGCAGTACACCGGGACCTACGGTGAGGAGCAGGGGCCGTACTCGATGTGGAGCGTGCAAGCCGACGGACGCTACATGACGTTCCAGCTCGGGACGGACGGCGCCACGGTCGCTGCGATCTGGGTGGGGTCGGTCGCGAAGCTGCCGTACGAGTACTGCGCCTGAAGCGTTCGCGGGTCAGAACGTCGCTGCTGGCAGGATGACGGGCATGGCCAGCGCAGTCCGTCTCATCCGGTCCGACGTCCTGAGTGACGCGGCGCAGTACGCGTACGCGTCCACCGTGCCGGCCGGGACCCGGCTCGTGTTCCTCGCCGGGGCCTGCCCGCTCGAACCGGACGGGTCCACGGCGGCGGTGGGGGACTACGCGGGGCAGGCGGCGCGGTGCATCGAGACGATGCGGGAGGCGCTCCGAGCCGCCGGTGCGTCGATCGAGGACGTCGTGAGCACCCGGGTGCTCGTGGCGTCCTCGCGGCAGGCCGACCTCGTCGCCGCATGGCAGGTGGTGCGCGATGCCTTCGGCGTGCACGACGTGCCGAGCACCCTGCTCGGGGTCACGGTGCTCGGCTACGACGACCAGCTGGTCGAGATCGAAGCCGTCGCGGCGGTCGCCGACGGTCAGCCCGCGTGACGGCGCGAGGCGTCGAGGCTCCCGCGCTTCCGCGCCTCAGAAGCCCGGACCCGCTTTGACCAGGGCGATGCCGACACCGACGAGCGCGAGGACGAGGCCGGCCACGAACGTCCGCGGGGACGGGTTCTCGCCGCGGAGCCTGGCCACGACGGGCCCGAGGAGGGCGAGCCGGACCACGAGGTACGCGATCGCGATGACCTCGGCCGCGAGCCCGGATGTGCCGGTCAGCCAGGCGTAGGCGAGGACAGCAGCCGGCAGGAAACCGGAGGTGAGGACGGGCAGCGAATCCCGGAGCTCGGCGCGGACGGTCTCCCCGGTGAGGCGGTGGTCGCTCCGCGCACGTCGGCCGACCGACTCGGCGAAGGTGTGTGCGAGGAAGGTCGAGAACGCGGTGGCGAGGACGTACCAGAGCCCCCGACCGCTCTCGGCGGTGTCCGGGACCATCGGAGCGATCGTGCCGAGGATCACGATGTTGCCGTACACGAACGCGGTGATGCGGCTCGAGGCGTCCTCACGCGACAGGCGGTTCCTGCCCACGGAAGTCCTCTCGTGCGGGCTCAGTAGTACTCACCCTGCCGGTAGTCCCAGCTCGTGAACGTGTCGGCGAGCAGTCCCATGATCCGGTCGACGTCGAGCCCCTTGCGGATCAGCGTCGGAGCGGGGACGACCGATCGACGTCCGTCCTGCAGCGGGATCAGGGCTCCGGTGCTGTCGACCATCGACACCATGACGCCCTGCTCGTACCGCGTCTCGGCGCTCTGCTCCGGCTGGATGGACGCGACGTAGTCGTCCGCCTCGACGATCACGTCGGCGCGCTCCGCGATGCGCTCGCCGATGCCGTCGACCACGCCACGGTTGCCGGTGCCCGACGGGTTGGCCGAGCTCGCGAAGGCGAACTTGCCGTGCTCGGTCCAGAGCTCGCGGGCGGCGAGCTCACCGGGGACGCCGAACTTGATGACGAAGCAGGACGTTCCGCGGGTGTCCATCATGAGTTCGTCGGAGCCGTCCGTCGGCAGTGCCGCTCGACCCTCGTCGCTCCAGGGCAGGATGCATCCGAGCAGGATGTCCTCGTCCCAGCACCGCTGGTACAGCGCGTCGATCTCGGGGGTGAGCTGCGCGATGCTCCGGAGCATCTCGAGCGAACTCACGAGCACGACGCCCGGCTTGTTGCGGTTGCGTTCCTTCGCGTCGAACTTCCGCTCGAGACCCGCGCGGTCCGAGGTCATCAGGATGTAGCCGACCTTGGTCGGGACCACCGCCAGCCCGCCGTCGTGCAGCAGCGCGTCCACCGCACTGCGCGGCACGCCACCGTCCCAGTGCACCCGGTTCATGCTGACCTGCGTGTCGTCGTTCATGCCCGTCCTCGTCCCACTCATGAGCCAGACGATCGTCTGACAGCGGGAGCCTATGGACGACGTCCGAGCCGGACAAGGGCGTCGGCCCCGACCTGTGGGCCTTCTCCGGAGGGTTCAGGCGGGCTCGCAGCGAGCGAGCGAGCGAGCGAACGGCCGCGGCTGGCCGGTGCCGAGCCGTGCACAACCACTGAGCCGTACACAACCAAAGTGCATCCGCACCACGTGGTCGCGTGGTTCGAGGTCACTTTGGTTGTGCGACGCCGCCGGACGCCGGCCGACGGCCGGCCGCCCGACCGCGGGCGACGGCCCGCCTCACTCCACCAACGACTGCGTCCCCACCACGATCGCCAGGGCCAGCCGCTCCGCGTCCACCGACCCGGGCTCGGCCGTGTACGCCAGGATCCGCAGGTCCTCCGGCCCGACGACCAGGGTGTCGCAGTCGAGCGTGATCCGCCCGACGTCCGGGTGGTCGATCACCTTCCGGCGGGCGGTCTCGCCGAGCGCGGTCGCGCCCGAGTCCCACAGCTCGACGAACCGCGGGCTCGCCGCCCGGAGGTCCCGCACGAGCTGCTGCAGCTGGCGGTCGAGCGGGTAGCGGGCCGCGGTCATCCGGAGCCCGGCCACCAGGTTCGCCTCGAAGGTCGCCTGCTCCTCGGGCGTGTGCACGGCTCGGCTGCCCGATCCGACCAGGTGCCGCCACGCGGTGTTCCGGTCGTTCCCGCGCAGTGCCCCGATCGGCCCCATCAGCGCGTCGTACGGGGCGTTGGCGACGAGCAGGTTCCCGGCCGCGTCGAGCACCGCGACGGGGGTGTCCGCCAGTCGGTCGAGCAGCCGCTGCACGCTCGGCGGGATCCGCGACGGCACCACCTCGGCACCGGGGACCGCGTGCCCGGCGAGCCGGTAGAGCAGCTCGCGGTCGGCATCGGCGACCCGCAGCGACCGCGCGAGCGCCTCGACCACCTGGGCGGACGGCGAGGTCGCCCGCCCCTGCTCGAGCCGGGTCAGGTAGTCGGCCGAGATCCCCGCGAGGCCGGCCAGCTCCTCACGCCGCAGACCGGTCGCGCGCCGACGCGGCCCGACGACCATGCCCGCCGCCTCGGGGGAGACGTGGTCGCGCAGCCGCCGCAGGGTGTGCCCGAAGTCCGTGTCCGCCATGTCCCCAGTCTGCGCGCGACGGGCGACCGGGTCCTGGCCCTGCCGGTCCTACGACAACCGGGTGACTCCCTGCGGTCGTCGCCGAGCGTGACGCTGGACCCATGACAACGACACTCATCACCGGGGCCACCCGCGGCCTCGGCAAGGAAACCGCCCGCCAGCTCGTCGAGGCGGGCCACACCGTCTGGATCGGGGCCCGGGACGCCGACCAGGGCGCCGCGGTCGCCGCCGAGATCGGCGCCCGCTCCGTCCAGCTCGACGTCCGCGACGACGACTCGGTCGCCGCGGCCTTCGCCCACGTCGAAGAGAACGGCGGACTCGACGTGCTGGTCAACAACGCCGGCATCGCCGTCTGGGGGCAGAGCGGGCCGGACGCACTCGCCGTCTTCGACACGAACGCCGTCGGCGCCATCCGCGCGACCGAGGCCGCGCTGCCGCTCCTGCGTCGCTCCGCGAACCCGATCGTGGTGAACCTGTCGAGCGCGCTCGGCTCCTTCACCGCCACCCACGACCCGTCGAAGCCCGCGTTCACCGTGCCGGCCGTGGTCTACGGCGCGTCCAAGGCCGCCGTCTCGATGCTGACGGTGCAGTACGCACGCGTCGTGCCCGAGGTGCACTTCGTCGCGATCGAGCCCGGCTACACGGCCACCGAGTTCGGTGGCATGCCGAACCCGCACGGTCGCCCCGTCGAGGTCAGCGCCGCGACGATCGCGGCCGCCGCGAGCGCGGGCCCGGAGGGCCCCACCGGCGTGTTCCTGGAGGACGGCCAGACGCTCGGGTGGTGACGTCATGACGGCCGGGAGGCGCGGTTCCAGCTGGCACCGCGCCTCCCGGCCGTCGTCCGGTCGCGTCTACAGCAGCTGGCGCGCGTTGGTGGACGCGAGGTCCAGCAGCTCGTCGCCGCGACCCGACAGCACCGTGCGGATGGCGTAGAGCGTGAAGCCCTTCGCCTGCTCGAGCGTGACCGCCGGGGGCATGGAGAGTTCTTGGCGGTTCGCGCGGACCGACACGAGCGCGGGACCGTCGTGCGCGAGCGCGGCGGCCATGGCGTCCTCGAAGTCGTCGGACACGTCGACGTGGAACCCCTTGATGCCGATCGCCTCGGCGACGGCGGCGAAGTCCGGGTTCTGCAGCTCGGTGCCGTAGTTCACGAAGCCGGCGGCCTTCATCTCGAGCTCGACGAAGTTGAGCGACGAGTTGTCGAACACGACGATCTTCACCGGCAGCTTGTTCTGCACGATCGTGATGAGCTCACCGAGGAGCATCGTCAGCCCGCCGTCACCGGCCAGGGCGATCACCTGCCGGTCCGGGAACGCCGTCTGCGCACCGATCGCCTGCGGGACGGCGTTCGCCATCGTGCCGTGCACGAACGAGCCGATCAGCCGGCGCTTGCCGTTCATGGTGAGGTAGCGCGAGGCCCAGACGACGGGGGAGCCGACGTCGGGGATGAACACGGCGTCCTCGGCGGCGAGCCGGTCGAGCACCCGGGCGACGTACTGCGGGTGCAGCGGCTTCTTCCTGCCGGCCGGCACCGCCAGGTCGTCGAGCTTCTCGCGGGTCTTCCGGTAGTGCTTGAGCGAGTCCTCCAGGTGCTTCGTCGGGTGCGAGCCGGTCAGCAGCGGGATGAGTGCGAGGGCGGTGTCCTTGACGGTGCCGACCAGCCCGATGTCGACAGGGTGCCGTCGGCCGAGCTGCGAGCCGCGGATGTCGACCTGCACGTGCTTCGCCTTGGCCGGGAAGAACTGCTGGTACGGGAAGTCCGTGCCGAGCATGAGCACGACGTCGGCGTCCTCCATCGCGCGGTACCCGGAGGCGAAGCCGAGCAGCCCCGTCATGCCGACGTCGTACGGGTTGTCGTACTCGATGTACTCCTTGCCACGCAGTGCGTGCACGATCGGGGCCTGCAGCCGCTCGGCCAGGGCGACGACCTCGTCGTGGGCGTCCGCGACGCCGGCTCCGGCCAGGATCGTGATCCGGTCGGCACCGTTCAGCAGGTCGGCGGTGCGCTGCAGCTCGGTCTCGCTCGGCACGATGCGCGGGGTGGCCCGCTCGATGCGGGTGGTGCGGTCGTCCTTCGCCTCGGCGAGCAGCACGTCGCCGGGGATCACGAGCACCGCGACGCCGCGCTTCTCGATCGCCTCACGCATGGCGATCTCGAGCAGGCGGGGCATCTGGACGGGGTCGGCGACGTACTCGACGTAGACGGAGCACTCGCGGAACAGCTCCTGCGGGTGCGTCTCCTGGAAGTAGCCGGAGCCGATCTCGGCCGTGGGGATGTGCGCGGCGATCGCCAGCACCGGCACCCGCGAACGGTTCGCGTCGTACAGGCCGTTGATCAGGTGCAGGTTGCCGGGCCCGCAGCTGCCGGCGCAGACGGTCAGGTCACCGGTCAGGGCGGCTTCGGCAGAGGCGGCGAACGCGGCCGCTTCCTCGTGACGGACGTGCTCCCACCGCATCGTGCCGTCCTTGCGCAGGGCGTCGGTGAAGCCGTTCAGGGAGTCCCCGGGCAGGCCGTAGACCCGGTGGATGTCGTTGGCGCGGAGGGTGGCGACGATGTTCTCGGCAACGGTTGGCATGTGCCCTGTCTACTCGCGACCGCTGCGCTGAACGCTTTCGGAGTTTTGTGAGGCTCACTCGCCCTAGGATGCCGGGGTCGTGCTGCGACGATGGCGGGATGACCGACGACGCGCCGCTCCTCCGTCCCCGCCGACGGGAGCCCGCCGCGTACGGGATCCTCGAGCGCTCGCCGTACCCGCTCGTCTCGGTGGCGATCGCCGTCATCGCGGTCGTCGTCATCACCATCGTCGGGTTCACCCTCGGCACCGTGGACCTCGGGCTGTCCAAGGCCCTCAACGCGTTGCACACCGGGTTCATCGGGGCGTTCAGCACGGCGGTCTACCACGTGATCAGTCCGGCACCGGCGATCGGGATCACGGTCGTCGTCGTCGCCGTGATCTGGTGGCGCACGCGAGACCTGCGACCGGCCCTGGCGTTCGGCGGCACCATCGCGATCACCTGGGTGCCGTCCGCGATCGTGAAGGAGATCGTGCACCGCGCCCGGCCCGACGTCGCCGTGCTGCCGCACCCGTTCCCCGTGCAGCCCGACCCCGGGTACCCGAGCGGGCACACGGTCTACATCACGGCGTTCGTCATCGCCCTGATCTGGCTGCTCCGCGAGACCCGGTGGCACCGGCTCGCCCTGACGCTCGGGGTCGTGGCCATCGTGATCGTGTTCTTCGCGGTGTCGATCGACGCGGTCCACTACCCGACCGACGCCGCTGCCTCGATCCTGTGGGCGCTCGCCGTGGCGCCGGGGGTGCGGGTGGTGTGGGTCGACTGGCTCATGCCGCGGGTGCCGTTCCTGCGGCCGGGGCGGGGCTGACGCCGGGCGGGTTGGGCTTGGGCTGGGGCTGGGTCTGGGGCTTGGGCTGGGTCGGGTCGGGTCGGGTCGGGGGACGGTGGTCTGGTCGATGCGGAACGACACTGTCGATGTCGTACGACGTCGACAGTGTCGTTCCGGGTCAGCGGGCGGCGCCGTTCCGCGTCAGCGGAGCGTGCTGGTCCGGCCCCGCGCCGCGAGCAGTGCCGCGACGGCGACCACGGCGGCGGCGAGCATCACGATCGCCAGCGGCGCCGCGGTGTCCGAGCCGCCGATGCTGACGAGCGGGGACACGAGCGCCGCGAGCCCGAACTGCAGGGCACCGAGCACGGCCGAGGCGCTGCCGGCAGCCGACGGCACGGCGCCGAGGGCGAGTGCCGTGGCGTTGCCGAGCACCAGACCGAGCGAACCGACCGCGGTGAACAGCGGCACGGCGAGCCAGATGACCGGCGCCCCGGAGACGACGAGCAGCGCGAACGCCACCGTCGACGCGAGCACCAGCACGATGCCGAGCGACAGCACGCCCGTGACCGAACGGGTCGCGGTGAGCTTGGCGGACAGGATGCTGACGCCCATGAGCGCCAGGGCGTTCAACCCGAAGGTCAGGCCGTAGCCGACCGTGCCGAAGCCGATCATGTCCTGGTACAGGAACGGCGACGCGGAGATGTAGGCCATCATCACGGCGAACGCGAAGCCGAACACCGCGGTGTAACCGAGGAACGTGCGGGAGCGCAGGGCACGCAGGGCCGAGCCGGAGCCACGGCGTTCCGCACGCAGGGCGTCGCGGTGTTCCTTCAGGTGGGTCTCGCGGATCACGGCGAGGACCGCGATGAGCATGACGACCGACAGGCCGAGCACGATCGAGAGCAGGCCGCGCCAGCCGATCGGGCCGGTGAGCAGGCCGCCGAGCAGCGGTGCGACGACCGGGGCGACCCCGCCGACGATCATCATGAGCGAGAACGCGCGGGCGGCGGACTTGCCGGTCGCCAGGTCGGAGATGACCGCACGGCTGATCACCATGCCGGCTGCACCGCCGAGGCCCTGCAGCAAGCGGGCCGCGATGAGCACGCCGATGTTCGGCGCGAGCACCGCGGCGATGCTGGCGAGCACGCACACCGCGGCACCGGCGATGAGCGGCGGCACGCGGCCGAACCGGTCGGACAGCGGACCGAACACGAGCTGGCCCGCGGTCACGCCCACCAGGAACGCGGTGAGGGTGAGCTGGACGGCGGTGGCACTCGCCCCGAGCTCGGTGGTCATCTGCGGGAACGCCGGCAGGTACAGGTCGGTGGCGAAGGGGGCGACGGCGCTGAGCAGGCCGAGCACCAGGAGCAGCGCGGTCGTGATGCCCTGCTGCTTGGTCGTGGGTGTCGCGATCGTCGCGCGGATGGTTCCGGTGTCCGTGGTCATTGTTATGAAAGCATAACTCATCGCCGGAGATCGGTACAGTACGGTCATGCACTCCGCCGTGTCCGACCACGTCCTCGCCGAGTTCGCGGACGTCCTGCTCCGGATCGCGCGTGACATCGATCCACACGGCTCCGAGACCCTCGACATCGTGCCGCTGACCGGCACCGAAGCGCTCGTGATGCGCTGGATCAACCGCAATCCCGGCACCTCGCCCAGCGCCACCGCCGAGGCGACCGCCCTGCAGCGCAGCAACCTCAGCGTCGCACTCCGGTCGCTCGTGGCGAAGGGCATGGTCGAGCGGCGCCAGGACCCGGCGGACGCCCGGACCGTGCAGCTGCACTCGACCGCCCTGGCCCAGGAGAGCGTGGACCGGCTCTACCGGCACTGGTCCGGCAAGCTCCGGACGGCCCTCGGCGGCGACGAACGGGGTGCGGTCGAGGCGTTGGAGCTGCTGCAGCGGATCGACGACGGGCTCCGCGCGGGCTAGGCGACAGCGTCCTCGGCGGCGGCGGCGGCAGCGGCGGCTGCGTCGTTGTCGGCGGCGGCGGCATCCTCCGCCGCCTCGTCCTGGATCGGCAGCAGGCGACGCGCGCCGTGCCCCTCGTCGCCCAGGGTGTCGCCCGGGTTCACGACCGAACACGCTCCGAGCGAGACGCACCCGCAGCCGATGCACTGCGTCATCTCCTGCTGCAGGCGCTCGAGCTCGAGCTGGCGGGCCCGCAGCCGTGCGCGCCACCGTTCGTTCAACCGGTTCCAGTCGCGCAGCGAGGGCATGCGGTCGGCAGGCAGCGCCTCGAACTGCTCGGCGACCTCGCTGAGCGGGATGCCGAGGCGTTTGGCCACCTGGATGATCGCGATCCGCCGTTCGACGTGCCGCGGGTACATCCGCGTCCCGCCGTCGGTGCGCTCCGGGTGGATCAGGCCCTTGCGCTCGTAGAAGTGCAGGGCCGAGGCGGCGACGCCCGTGCGGCGGACGATCTCGCCGATGGGCAGCAGGTCGGTCGGCCGCGGTGCCTGGATCTCGACCATGGTGGAGATCCTACTGCTGGAAGGACTCCCAGAGCAGGAACCCGGTGAACAGCACGAACGGCGTGCAGGCGACCACGTTGAGCCAGCGGTGCTCGACGATCACTGCGGCGAACTCCCGCAGGAACGCACTCGGTACGTAGTACGCCGCCGTGCGCGCGCCGACGACCTGGGCGGGCAGATCGAGGCGGCGGGCCAGGGTCGCCGCCCGCAGCACGTGGTAGTTGTTCGTGACCACGATCATCTGGCCGTCCCGACCGGCGGCCGTCTGCACGTCCCGCGAGAACCGGAGGTTCTCGCGGGTGTTCCGCGACGCGGTCTCCGCGACGACGTCGTCCGCGTCGGCGCCGTGCGCCACCAGGTACTCGGCCATCGCGGTGCCCTCGGGGCGGGGTTCGTCGTCGCCCTGTCCGCCGGACGGCACGAGGAGCGGTCGGCGTCCGGCTGCCCGTTCGGCCCGGTAGACGCCGAGCGCCCGGTCGAGTCGACTCTGCAGCAGGGGCGGGACCTCGCCGTGCACGAGCCCGGAGCCGAGGACCACGATCGTGTCGGGGACGATGCCGTGCCGCGTCCGCCCGTAGACCACCGAGTACAGGGCGAACGCGACCAGCGACAGCGCGAAGTACCCGCAGACGAACACCATCAGCACGGCGATCGCGATCTTCGTGCCGTCCCACAGCGTGAAGCCCTCGCCGCTGCCCGAGACGAGCAGGGCGATGGCGACCGCCGGCAGCACGAACACCGCCACCCCGGCGGCGAGCGACAGCAGGTTGCCGACGCTGCGCCCCTCGGCCCGGAGCATCTGCAGACCGTTCGCGACCAGGGCGACCCCGAGCACCACGACGGCCAGCGGCACGAGCAGCAGCACCACGGCGACGAGCAGGCTGAACCCGGGGACCACCCTGGTGAGCACGGCCACGACCGTCGCGAGCCCGAACAGCACGGCCGCCGTCAGGAACACCCCGTTGCGGAGCATCCGTGGGTCCCGTCGCCGCCCCAGGACGTACAGCACCAGGAACAGCAGGGCGAAGACGGGAGCGGCGCCCAGCCCGAGCACCGTCAACCGACCGCGCGACGGATCAGGTCGGCCACCCGTGCCTCGTCGGCCTCGGAGAACTCGGGGCTGATCGCCCACGACGTCGGCCAGAACGTGCCGTCGTCGAGCGCGGCCGAGTCCTGGAACCCGAGCGTCGCGTAGCGGGCCTTGAACTTCGCGGCGTCCTGGAAGAAGAACACCGCCTTGCCGTCCCGCGCGTAGGCGGGCATGCCGTACCAGAGCTTCGGCGCGAGCTCGGGCGCGACCTCGAGCGCGATGCGGTGGATGCGCTCCGCCAGCCCCCGGTCCGGCTGGGGCATCTCGGCGATCTTCGCCTCGACCGCAGCGGCGTCGGCCGCTGCCTTCTCGGCCTTGGTGCCCTTGGTGCCGCGGGCGCGCTTGACCTCTGCGGCGTGCTCCTGCATCGCCGCGCGCTCCTCGTCGGTGAAGGTGGTCTCGGTCTTCGTCGTCCGTGCCATCGTCGTCTCCTCGTGGTCTCGTGCACCCATCATGGGTCCGCGAAGCGAAGCATGCGAGGCCGGGGCCCGATCGAGTGCCAGGCTCGTCCCATGACCTACATCGCCAGTGACGACCGCTACGACTCGATGACGTACCGCCGGACCGGCCGCTCGGGCCTCGACCTGCCGCTGCTCTCCCTGGGGTACTGGCACAACTTCGGGGACGACATGCCCTTCGAGAACCAGCGTGCCATCAGCCGCCGGGCGTTCGACCTCGGGATCACCCACCACGACCTCGCCAACAACTACGGCCCGCCCTACGGTGCCGCCGAGGTGAACTTCGGCCGCCTGATGCGCGAGGACTTCCGGCCCTACCGCGACGAGATGGTCATCTCGACGAAGGCCGGCTGGGACATGTGGCCGGGGCCGTACGGGCAGGGCGGTGGCTCGCGCAAGTACGTGCTCGCCTCGCTCGACCAGTCGCTGCAGCGCACGGGCCTGGACTACGTCGACGTCTTCTACTCGCACCGTCTCGACGCCTCCACCCCGCTCGAGGAGACGATGGGCGCCCTGCACACCGCGGTCCAGCAGGGCAAGGCGCTGTACGTCGGGATCTCGTCGTACGACGCCGAGCGCAGCCGGCAGGCGGCCGAGATCCTCCGCGACCTCGGCACGCCGCTCCTCATCCACCAGCCCTCGTACTCGATGCTCAACCGCTGGATCGAGACCGAGGGGCTGCTCGACGCCGCCGGCGAGCTCGGCTTCGGCGTCATCGGCTTCACCGCGCTGGCGCAGGGGCTGCTGACCGGCAAGTACCTGAACGGTGTGCCCGAGGACTCCCGCGCGGCAGCGGGCAAGTCCCTCGACGCGTCGAGCATCACGCCCGAGGTCGTCGAGCACCTCCGTGCGCTGAACGACGTCGCGGCCGCACGCGGACAGTCCCTCGCGCAGCTCGCCCTCGCCTGGGCGCTCCGTGACGAGCGGGTGACCTCGCTCGTGATCGGCGCCTCGCGGGTGTCGCAGCTCGAGGACAACGTCGCCGCGCTGTCGAACACCTCGTTCACCGACGAGGAGCTCCGCGTGATCGACGAGCACTCCGTCGGCATCACGGACGTCGACCTGTGGGCGGGAGCCCGCGCGGGCGAGGTCTCCTGACCCGAGCGCCACGCCGCAGCAGTCCCTCGGCCGGTCGTATCTCGTCGCTCGGCGGATCCCGCCGACTGGTCGCGACACGTCGCGGGTCGCGTGCCGGCCGGTCACGAACTGTCGGCTGGCGGCGCCGCAGGCGACGGTCTTCGACCGCGCCGCGGACGGTCGACGGGGTGTCGTGACCGGTGCGGGGCCCTGGGCGCGCGGCGCGGCGGACGGGAGGCGCGGGACACCCCGCCACGCGCCTCCCGTCCGTCGTCCGATCGCGTCGCGTCGCCTCGCCTCGCCTCGCTCGACCGGCCCGCGAGTGGTCGCGACGCGTCGCGGGTCGCGTGCCGACCGGTCACGAACTGGCGGCTGGCGGCGCCGCAGGCGACGGTCTTCGACCGCGCCGCGGACGGCGGGCGGGGTGTCGTGACCGGTGCGGGGTCCTGAGCGCGCGGCGCGGCGGCCGGGAGGCCCGGGGCACCCCGCCACGCGCCTCCCGTCCGTCGCCCGATCGCGTCGTGTCGCCTCGCCTCGCTCGACCGGCCCGCGAGTGGTCACGACGCGTCGCGGGTCGCGTGCCGACTGGTCACGAACTGTCGGCTGGCGGCGCCGCAGGCGACGGTCTGTGACCGCACCGCGGACGGCCGGCGGGACGGCGCCCGGAGCGAACTCCTCCGGTGCGCGGCGGCCGATTGGTACCATCGACAGCGTTCGACAACACGCAGTGTGTATCTACCGGCCGCCGGCTCCCCGGCGGACAACGGCGGCACCCGATGGGTCCGCCGCCACCGAACCGGGCGGGCCGAGAAGGCACACCCCAATGCTCCAGACCCGTTCCACCGGCGACACCCCCGCCACCGGCGACGCCCCGCCCGCTCCGGACCGCTCGCTCGTCTCCCTCGCCGGACGCTGGTACTTCCCCGTGGCGTTCATCGCCCGGCTCCCGTTCGCGATGATGGTGGTCGGCGTCCTGACCCTGGTCGTCGCCGCCCGTGACTCCGTCGCCCTCGGCGGCATCAACTCCGCCGCCGTCGGCATCGGCTCCGCGATCTTCGGCCCGATGGTGGGCGCCGCGGCGGACCGCTTCGGACAGCGCGCCGTGCTCGTCCCCGTCGGCCTGGTGAACGCGGCGCTGCTCGGGCTCTTCCCCTTCGTCGTCAGCGGGACCGCACCCGACCTCGCGGTCCTCGCGGTCGCGTTCTGCATCGGCGCCTCGGCACCGCAGGTCGCCCCGATGTCCCGCACGCGGCTCGTCGCGATCATCCGGCAGCGCATGGCCCCGGCGCGGCGCGAGAAGACCCTCAGCGGCACCATGGCCTACGAGTCCGCCGCCGACGAGACCGTGTTCATCATCGGCCCGTTCCTGGTCGGCATCCTCGCCAGCGCGATCGCCCCGTGGGTGGCCGTCGCCGGCGCCTCGGTCCTGACGTTCGTGTTCGTGACGGCGTTCGCGCTGCACCCGACCGGCAAGCTCGTGGTCGGCCAGCACGCGGAGTCGACGCAGGCGCCCGCGCGGCAGCTCCTGCGTCCGCGGCTCGTCGTCGTGGTCGTCGGCATCCTCGGCATCGGGCTGTTCTTCGGCTCGACGCTCACCTCGTTGACGGCGTTCATGGAGACCCACGGCGAGGCCTCGCAGGCCGGCCTGCTCTACGGCCTGATGGGCATCGGGTCCGCCGGGCTGGCGCTCGGGTCGGCGGCGTTCCCCCGGGCCTTCGGCCTCGGCTGGCGCTGGCTCGTCTTCGGCGTCGTGCTCCTCGCCGGTGCGGTCGCGTTCGCCAGCGCCGACTCCGTCGTCGCCGCGGGCGTCGTCCTCGCGGTCATGGGCATCGGGATCGGACCCACCCTGGTCGCCCAGTACAGCCTCGGCTCGGACCGGTCACCCGTCGGCCGCTCCGCCACCACGATGACGATCCTCGGGTCCGCCGTCATCGTCGGCCAGTCGATCGCCTCCGCCATCACCGGTGACGTCGCCGAGCACCACGGCACCGCCGCGGCGATGCTGCTGCCGGCGGCCTCCGCCGCGATCGTGGTGGTCGCCGCGGTCCTCAACCTGCTGCTCCCGCGTCGGGTCGCGACCGCCTGACCGCGAACGTGAGCGCCTGACCGAAGCGGAGGCCCGTGGCGACGCCGCCACGGGCCTCCGCTCCGTCAGATCGGTGCGTCAGGACTCCGTGTCGTCGACGAGCAGGTCCTCGTGCCGGTAGTCGTCGGCGCGCAGGCCGGCGCGGGCGATCATGTGCGTCGACACGGGCACCAGGAACAGCTGGAACACCATGATCGGCAGCACGACCCAGAACGCCGTCCACGTCCACACCGCGACGACGATGGCGGCCAGCGCGAGTGCGAGCCCGAGCACCTGCGGCTTCGCCATCGCGTGCAGACGGACGAGCGGGTCCGGGAACCGGACGATGCCGACCCCGGCGCCGAGCGACAGCAGCGACCCGACGAGCAGCAGCGCGATGGCGATCCAGGCGCGGATGCCGGCGTCGTCGACGAACGACTCGATGATCTCGATCACGACTGGTCCTCCTCGGCGCGCTCGGGGGTGGTGACGGTCAGTCCCTCGTCGGACGGGTCCGCCGAGGGCGTGACGGCCCGGGCCACGGCGACCGTGGCGAACACGCTCGTCGCCGAGATCACCACGAGCACGGGGATGCCGGTCAGGTCCTGGCGGATGACCATCGCGGCCGCGATCACCACGAGCACGGTGGTCAGCACCATGTCCGAGCCGATCATGCGGTCGAGGATGGTCGGGCCGCGCACGATCCGGAACACCGCGAGGGCGAACGTCGCCCCGAGGAGCGCGAGCACGAGCGCGACGGCGATGCCCATCACGACGACGGCGGGGCTCACCGGGTCACCTCCGGCAGCGGCTCGGACAGTTCGGAGACGTCCTGCTTGGAGCCCAGTGCGCGGATGACCATGGCCTCGATCCGGAGTGCGACGCGGCGTTCGTCCTCGACCTGCTCCGGGCGCTCGGTGTCGAGCACGTGGAGCAGCAGGCGACGGCGCCGCAGGTCCACGTCGGCGACGTACGAGCCGGGCACGAGCGAGATCGCGAGCGTGGCCAGCGTGAAGGTCATCTCGGACGTGGAGTGCAGCTGTACGAGCGTGATCGAGCTGCGCCGCACACCGCGGGGACGGAACGCGACCCACGCGACCCGGAAGGACGCCACGACGACGAGCCCGGACCAGACCACCAGGAACCGCAGCACGTGCACGATCGAGAACCGTGCGGACAGCGGGACCGGCGGGAGCGGCAGCGCCTGGGTGACGAGGAGCGCCACGACGATGCCGCACAGCAGCGTCAGCGGGGTCCATGACCCCCAGAGCAGCGCCCAGAGCACGGTGAGTCCCGCGACGAGGGGCACGTCGTAGCGCCACGCCAGCGCGATCCGCCTGGCGTTGGAGATGCGGCGGACGTCGGTCATCGCTCACCTCCGAGCACGGCCTGCACGTAGCGGTCGGGCGACTCCAGCGACTCCGCTGCGCGGGTCGCGTAGCCGTAGAGCGGCCCGGCGACGACGGTCAGCGCGACGGACCCGAGCACCGCGATCGTCGTGACCCCGACGAGCATGCGCGGCAGGCGCACCTTCTCGGGAGCCTCGCCGACCGCCTCGGTCGCGCCGGTGGTCGGACTGGAGGCGGTGGCTGCGTGCGGTGCGTCGGTGACCGTCACCGAGCCTCCCGGGTGGTAGGCCTCGCCCGTCTCCTCGGAGACGGTGAGGGGAGCCGGTTCCGGCGACCGCAGGTGGGCGTGCGGTTCCGCGCTCGTCGCGTGCGGGGCGGCGGCCTCGGCCGCCGGCTTCGGCCGCCAGAAGGCGGCGTCCCAGACCCGCATGAGCGCGTAGAGGGTGAGCAGCGAGGTGACGACGCCGGCGCCGATGGTGACGTACGCCATCGGGGATCCGTCCTCGGCGGCGGCGCGGAACAGGCCGAGCTTGCCGATGAAGCCGGAGAACGGCGGGATCCCGCCCAGGTTGAACGCGGGGATCAGGTACAGGGCGGCCAGCAGCGGTGCGGCCTTCAGCAGTCCGCCGAGCGACCGGGTCGAGGTCGTCCCGCCGACGCGTTCCATCAGGCCGGACACCAGGAACAGCGTGGTCTGCACGACGATGTGGTGCACCGTGTAGAACACCGCTGCCGCCGTCCCCGCGACGGTGCCGAGTCCGACGCCCATCACCATGAAGCCGATGTGGCTGATCAGCGTGAAGGACAGCAGCCGTTTCACGTCGGTCTGCGACACCGCGCCGAGCACCCCGACCACCATCGTCAGTGCGGCGACGACGAGCAGCACCTCGTTGAGCTGTGGTCGCGGGAAGATCACCGTCTCGAGCCGGATGATCGCGTAGATGCCGACCTTGGTCAGCAGGCCCGCGAAGACCGCGGTGACCGGCGCCGGGGCCGTCGGGTACGAGTCCGGCAGCCAGAACGCCAGCGGGAACACGGCCGCCTTGATGCCGAACCCGATCAGCAGCATCGTGTGCAGGAGCAGCTGGACGTGCTCCGGCAGGTCGGCGACGCGTTCGCTGATCTGCGCGATGTTCACCGTGCCGGTGGCGCCGTAGACCAGACCGATGGCGGCGAGGAAGATCGCCGACGCGATCAGGCTCGTGACGATGTACGTCGTGCCGGCCCGGACGCGCTGTTCGCTGCCGCCCAGCGTGATGAGCACGTAGCTCGCCACCAGCAGCATCTCGAACGCGACGTACAGGTTGAACAGGTCGCCCGCGATGAACGAGTCGAGCACGCCGGCGGCGAGCACCAGGTACGTCGGGTAGAAGATCGTGACCGGGGCGTCCTCGTCGTCGGCGGCCAGACCCTGCCCGATCGAGAACAGCAGGACGAGCAGCAGGACGCTCGCACTGACGGTGAGCAGCAGGGCGCTCAGCCGGTCGACGACGAGCGAGATGCCGTACGGGGCGTCCCAGCCGCCGACCTGCACCACGATCGTGCCGTGCCGGTCGACCAGGACCATGAGCGTGGCGGCGACGACCAGGGCCACGACGAGCACCACGACGGTGATCGCACGCTGGAGCTTCTGGTGGCGGAGGAGTCCGAGCGCGACCGCGGCACCGAGCAGCGGGACGAGGACGAGGAGCGGGACGAGCCAGGTCATCGGGTCGCCTCCTGTTCTGCGTCGGTGGTGGTCTCCGGGTCCTCGTCGGCCGGCTCGTCACGGTCACGGCCGATCGCGGCGTCGGCCTCGTCGACCTCGACCTCGTCGGCGCGGGACAGCTGCCACGACCGGTGGATCAGGGCCAGCAGGAACGCGCTCACGGCGAAGGTGATCACGATCGCGGTCAGGGCGAACGCCTGGGGGAGCGGATCGGTGATGCCCTCGGCGCTCCCGCCGATCGGCGGGTCGCCCGCGGCGCCGGACATCACCAGCAGCAGCAGGTTGAGCGAGTTGCCGAGCAGCAGGAAGCCGAGGAGCATCCGGGTCAGGGAGCGTTCGAGCAGCAGGTAGACGCCGCACGAGAACAGCACCGCCATGGCGATCACGAGGACGAGGGTGACGGTCATGTGGCGCTCCCTTCCGGGGTGGGGGCATCGAGGGTGTCGCTGACGGACCCCTCGGTGGTGTCGCGGGTCGGGGTCGAGGCGTCCTCGAGGCGCTGCCGGTCGACCTCGGCGCCGAGGCTGCGGAGGACGTCGAGCACCAGGCCGACGACGACCAGGTACACGCCGATGTCGAAGAACGTGGCGGTGACGAACTCGACGTGTCCGAGGATCGGGACGGTGGCCTCGAAGAACTCGGAGTACAGGGCTTCGCGACCGAAGAACAGCGGCACGATCGCCGTGACGGCGGCCGTCGCGACCCCCAGACCGAGCAGGCGACCGGCACGCACCGGGGCCGCTGCACCGAGTTCGGCGGGACCGCCGGCCAGGTAGCGGGCCGCGAGGGCGATGCCGGCGACCAGACCGCCGGCGAACCCGCCGCCGGCCGAGTTGTGGCCGGCGAACAGCAGGTAGAGCGACAGCACGATCAGGCCGTGGAACAGCAGTCGGACGACCACGTCGAGCAGGGCCGAGCGGCCGGTCGGGATCGCGGCGCTCGTCGGCAGCCAGGCGCGGGGTTCACCGTCGGTGCGCTCGCCGTTCGCGGTCAGGGTCTCCGGCAGGTCACGCAGTCGCGGCAGGGTGTCCTCGCGCGAGTTCACGAAGATCAGGCTCGCGACGCCGGTGGCCGCGGCGACCACGACGGTGAGCTCACCGAGGGTGTCCCAGCCGCGCAGGTCGACGAGGGCGACGTTCACGACGTTCAGACCGTGCCCGAACGAGCTCGTCAGCGCGGGCAGGTCGGGCCAGAGGGGGCGGGCCGTGCGGGCGGAGGCGGCCACCACGACGACGATCGCCAGTGTCAGCCCCGCCAGACCGGCGAAGAGCGCCCGCACGACCCGGAACCGCGACGGGTTGGTGGTGGCGATGCGCGGGGGCAGCCGCCGGAGGACCAGGACGAACGCGATCAGGGTGACCGTCTCGACCACGAGCTGCGTCAGGGCGAGGTCGACGGCACCGTGCAGGACGAACAGCACCGAGAGGCCGTAGCCGGTGACGCCGACCAGCACCGCGGCGGCGAACCGGGTCTTCGCAGTGAGCACCGCGATGCCGGCGATCGACATCACGATCATCACCGGGATCTGGCCCCACGAGTCGGCGAACCGGACGTTGAACTCCCACGGCCCGCCGAGCACCAGGTTGGCGAGCGCCCCGGCGACGAAGACCGACAGGATCACCGTCAGGTAGTAGGGGAGCGAGCCGCGCTGCAGGCTCGCGGTGAGTCCGGTCGCTCCGCGGTCGAGCAGTCGCATGCCGTGCCGGTACGTGCCCGCGGCACTCGGGAACCCGGCGAGCCGGTGCTGGAGTGCCTCGACCGGGCGGCGCAGGGCGAACAGTGCGAGGCCGCCGACCAGGGTGATCGCCGACAGGCCGAGTGCGGGTTCGAGGCCGTGCCAGAGCGCGAGGTGCGGGACCTCGTGTCCACCGAGCGCCGCTGTCGTCGCAGCGGGCTCGATGCCGTGCGCGACCAGCGGCGTGAACAGGCCGAGTGCGAGTCCGGCCAGCGCGAGCACCGAGGGCACGACGGCGAGGCCGTGCAGGGCGTGCGGCTCGGTGGTCGCGACGCCGGGCTTCCGGGCGAAGGCACCCCACAGGAACCGCAGCGAGTAGGCCACGGTCAGCACCGAACCGACGGTCACGCCGATCAGGGCGAACCAGGCCCAGCCGGCGTCGGGACCGTGCAGGGACTCGGTGAACCCGGTCAGCACGGCTTCCTTCGCGACGAACCCGATCGTCGGTGGGATCCCGGCCATCGACACCAGCGCGAGCACCGCGACGACCGCCAGCCACGGGCGGGCGCGTCCGAGTCCGCTGAGCCGGCCGAGGTCACGCGTGCCCGTGACGTGGTCGATCGCGCCGACCACGAGGAAGAGCGTCGACTTGAAGGCGGCGTGGGCCACGAGGAGTGCGACCCCGCCGAGGGCGACCGCGGGCGCACCCCAGCCGGCGGCGAGCACGAGGAACCCGAGCTGGGCCACGGTGCCGTAGGCGAGCAGGAGCTTGAGGTCGGTCTGCCGCAGCGCCCGGTACCCGCCGACGAGCATCCCGGCGACGCCGAGCAGCGTGATCGTCTCGCGCCAGCCGTCGAGCAGCGCGAACGCCGGGGCGAGCCGGGCCACCAGGTAGATGCCGGCCTTCACCATCGCGGCGGCGTGCAGGTACGCGCTGACCGGGGTGGGTGCGGCCATCGCGGCGGGGAGCCAGAAGTGGAAGGGCACGATCGCCGACTTCGTGAGCGCCCCGAGCAGCACCAGGACCACCGACACCGAGACGATCGTGCCGCTCGGGGGATCGGCGACGATCGCGGACAGCGAGGTCGTGCCCGCCGTGACCGAGAGCATCACGAGGCCCGCGAGCATCGCCAGGCCACCGGCGGTGGTCACCACGAGGGCCTGCATGGCGGCGGCGCGACTGGCACGCTTCGCGGCGTCGTGCCCGATGAGCAGGTAGGAGAAGACCGTCGTGGCCTCCCACAGGACGAACAGCACGATCACGTCGTCGGCGATCACGAGGCCGTACATCGAGCCGGCGAAGGCGGTCAGGACCCCGGCGAACCGACCGAGCCCGGGTTCGTCCCGCGCGAAGTACGAGGCGCAGTAGACCAGCACCAACGCGCCGACGATCGACACGACCAGTGCGAGCACCCACGACAGGGCGTCCATCCGCAGCGCGACGTCGAGGTCGAGCTGGGGGACCCACCGGTGCCGTTCGACGACGCTGCCGTGCAGGGCGGCGTCGGTCTGGGCGATCGTCAGCGCCGCCGCCGCGGCGGGGGCGAGGGCCGCCACGTAGAACACGCGGCGGCCGAGGACGGGGGTCAGGGCGGGGACGATCAGGGCGACGATCGCGAACGCGACGAGGACGAGGACCATCGGGCACCTCCTCGGGGTCGGGCTGCAGTCCGGCTCACTGGGCTTTCACAGCCTACGGAGGAGGCCATGTGGAGAACCTGAGCGGCCGGACAGCAGTCCGCTCAGGTCCGGCCGTGCGCTCGGGCGGGGATCTGCGTCGCGAGCTTGCCGCCGGAGACGTCGAGCAGGGTGCCGGTGATGTACCCGGAGGCGTCGCTCGCCACGAAGACGAGCAGGTCGGCGACGTCGTCCGGCGTCTCCCACCGGCGGAGCGACAGCGTGTCGAGCAGGCGGTCCTGCGCCTCGGCCGGCATCGTCGCGAAGCCGTTCATCGCCGTCGGCACCATGCCCGGTGCGTAGGCGTTGACGGTGATGCCCCACGGCCCGAGCTCCGATGCGAGCACCCGGGTGAACGAGACGACGGCGGCCTTCGAGGCCGCGTAGGCCGCGCTCCCGACACTGGGCACGATCGCGGCGAACGAGGCGGCGTTGATGATCCGACCGCGCCCGGCCGCCTGCATCACCGGAGCGACGGCCTGGCTCATCAGGAACGTGCCGCCGAGGTTGACGTCCATGCAGCGTCGCCAGGCGTCCCACTCCAGTTCGGCGACCGTGCCCGTGACGTTGATGCCGGCGTTGTTGACCAGCACGTCGATCGTGCCGTGCCGCCCGACGACCTCGTCCACGGCGTCGTGCACTGACTGCGGGTCGGCGACGTTGCACACGACGTGGTCGAGCGGGAAGTCCTGCTCGAAGGCCAGGTCGAGCGCGACGACGCGGCACCCTTCGCTGACGAAGCGGTCGGCGAGGGTGCGGCCGATCCCGCGCGCTGCGCCGGTCACGACGACCACGCGGTCGGTCAGGTCGAGGTGCATCGTTGCTCCCGTCGTCGGTGGCTTCAATAGGCATACTATTCGAGCATGACGGATCAGCGTGTGCTCTGGGTCACGGGTGGGGGCAGCGGCATGGGAGCCGCGAGCGCCGAGGCGGCGGCGCGGGACGGCTGGACCGTGGTGCTCAGCGGACGTCGTGCCGACCGGCTCGAGCAGGTCGCGCGCACCGTCCGCGGCGCCGGGGGAACCGCGGACGTCCTGCCCCTCGACGCGAACGATCCCGACGCCGTCACCGCCGCGCGGGACGCCGTGCTCGAGCGGCACGGCCGACTCGACGGGCTCGTGCTGGCGGCCGGGCTCAACGCCCCGCGACGCCGGTGGGACGACCAGTCGCTCACCGACTTCCGCGCGATCGTGGACACGAACCTCACCGCCGTCGTCACGCTGGTGGACGCCGCGCTGCCGGGACTCCGCACGGCCGGCGGCGTGGTCGTGGTGGTGTCCTCGTACGCCGGGTGGTCCTTCCAGCCAGGGGCGGGTGTCGCGTACTCGGCGAGCAAGTCCGCGCTCGCGTCGGTCGTCCGCACGCTGAACCAGCAGGAGGCCGAGCACGGCGTGCGTGCCACGCACCTGTGCCCGGGAGACGTGGCGACGGACTTCCTCGACCAGCGGCCGGAGGTCCCCGACGCGGCCGCCCGGCAGCGCATGCTCCAGCCGGAGGACGTCGGGCGGACGGTCGCCTTCGTGCTCGGGGTACCGGCACACGTGCGCATCGACGAGCTCGTGGTGTCGCCGGTCTCGCAGCGGTGACGAGCACCTTCGAACGGGTCCTCGACCAGATCGGTGCCGCCGTCGTCTCCGGTGCCGTCGCCGTGGGCAGCCGCCGGAGCATCGACGACCTGGTGGCCTGGACGGGTGCCAGTCGCAGCATCGTCCGCGAGGCCGTCCGGGTCCTCGTCGCCCTCGGCCTGCTCACCGCGCGGCAGCGGGTCGGCGTGACCGTGCTCGGCGTGCGGGAGTGGGACGTCCTCGACCCGCGCGTGGTGCGGTGGCGTCTGCGGGGCCCGGACGCCGACCGCGTGGCGGTCGAGCTCCGTGAGCTGCGTGCGGCGGTCGAGCCCGCCGCCGCTGCCGCAGCAGCCCGGCGGGTGGCGCTCGACGAGTTCGCGGACCGACGGGAGGCCCTCCGCACCACCGCGGACGAACTCGCCGCCGCCGCGACCCGCGACGACCGCCCCGACTTCGTGGCCGCGGACGTGCGGTTCCACGCGCTCGTGCTCGACCTGTCCGGCAACGCGCTGTACCGACGACTGCACCAGGTCGTCGGCCAGGTGCTGCGCGAACGCGGGAGCGTCCGCCCGGACCGGCACGACGTCGGCCTCCACCTCGCACTCGCCGATGCCGTCCTCGACGGTCGCCCGGACGAGGCGGCCTCGACGATGCGGGCGATCGTCGACCGCACGTGAGTGGAGCCCCCGGACCTGCGAGGATGGACCCCGGTGTGCCATTCCGGTGCCCATGGAGGGTGAGTCGTGGACGCAGCACAGGACCTGGTCGTCCAGCTCGTCGGCACCCCGTGGGCGTTCTTCGTGGTCGGCCTCGTGCTCGCCGTGGGCAGCGTCGCGGTCTTCCTGCCCAGCCAAGCACTCGTCGTCGCGATCGGCACGCTCCTGGTGGGCGGTGACGGCGGTCTCCTGCCGGTCCTGTTCCTCGTCGTCGCGGCGTCGATCGGCATGGTCCTCGGCGACCTCGGGCTGTACCACCTGGCGCGTTCGGTCGACCTCGGCTCGAGGTCGTGGTTCTCGCGGCCGAAGGTCCGCGCGGCCCGGGACGCCATCGACGGCCGCTACCGTGCTGCTCCCGGACGCATCGCGGTACTCGGACGCTTCATCCCGATGGGCCGGTTGACGACGAACCTGGTCGGCGCGGACAGCGGGCTCGACCTCCGGCGGTTCCTGCTCAGCTGCGTGCTCGCCGACGTCGTGTGGGCGGCGTACTGCGTCGGCATCGCCTCGGCCACCGGGCGCTGGAGCCGCGAGCAGCCCTTCCTCGTCACGACCCTCGCGGTCGTGGCGTCGATCCTGCTCGGCCTGGCGATCTCCGCGATCGAGAAGGCCGTGCGACGACGCACCCAGGCGGCGGCCGCGGCCTGACGAACGTAGGGTGGGCACCCCGTTCGAAGGAGAACCCGTGCTGTTCGACGACCTCGTGCCGGACCGCGACGCGCTCGAGCGCATCGCCACCGGCAGCACCTGGGCCGAGGGGCCCTGCTGGATCCCGTCGACCCGCACGCTGCGGTGGTCCGACATCCCCGGCGACCGGATCCTGCAGTGGCACGCGGACTCGGGGGAGACCTCGGTGTACGCGGACGGTGTCGAGTTCACCAACGGCCGCACGCTCGATCGGGACGGCAGCGTCGTGCAGTGCTCGCACGGCCTGCGTCGGGTCGAGCGTGACCGCGACGGCGTCGTCACGCCGATCGTGGACGCGTGGGACGGGGGCCGGTTCAACTCCCCGAACGACGTCGTGGTCGCGCGGGACGGCGGCGTCTGGTTCACCGACCCGGCCTACGGCATCACCCAGCCGCGTGAGGGGCACCCGGGTGTGCGCGAGTACGGCGACCACTGGGTGTTCCGGTGCGGACCGGAGGGCGAGGACCTGCGGCCCGTGGCGACCGACCTGGACGAGCCGAACGGCCTGGCCTTCGACCCGGACGAGCGGGTGCTGTACATCGCGAGCTCGTCGGGCGACGAGCCGGTCATCCGCGCCTACGACCGCCGTGGCGACCTGCTGAAGAACGGCCGGGTGTTCGCGCGGCTCGAGCCCGGAGAGGGAGCGCCGGACGGCATCCGGGTCGACGTGCACGGCAACGTCTGGTCGTCCTCCCACCACGGCGTGGTCGTGTTCGACCCCGAGGGAGCCCGGATCGGAGCGGTCGCCGTGCCGGAGGTCACGTCGAACCTGTGCTTCGGCGGCGACGACGGCACGACGCTGTTCCTGACCGCGACGACGTCGGTGTACCGGATCGCCACGACGACGCGGGACGCTGCCGTATCCTGACTCGGCCATGCAGTGCGACTACTTCGACCGCGGGGTGTGCCGGTCGTGCACGCTCATGGGCCAGCCCTACGCCGACCAGGTCCTCGACAAGGAACTCCGCACGCGCGAACTCCTGCACGACGCGGTCGAGGCTGCCGGTGGCCCCGGAGCGGTCTCCTGGTCGCCCGCGATCACCAGCCCGGAGTCCGGGTACCGGAACAAGGCGAAGATGGTCGTGGGCGGATCCGTCCAGCACCCCACCGTCGGGATCCTCGACCACCGGCAGCGCGGCGTGGACCTGCGGCACTGCGGGATCTGCACGCCCGGCATCCGGCACGCGTTGCCCGTGCTCGCCGAGTTCGTCTCGACCGCGGGGCTGATCCCGTACGACGTCGCCGCGCGCCGGGGGGAGCTGAAGTACGTCCTGGTCACCGAGTCGCCCGACGGCGAGCTGATGATCCGGTTCGTCCTGCGCTCCGAGGGGCAGCTGCCACGGCTCCGCCAGCACCTCGCCGCCCTGCGCGCCGCGCTGCCGAACGCGGTCGTGGTGACCGTCAACCTGCTGCCCGAGCACAAGGCCGTCACCGAAGGCGACCGCGAGATCGTGCTGACCGAGCAGGAGACGCTGCCGATGCGGCTCGGCGGGATCACGATGCACCTGCGGCCGCGGAGCTTCTTCCAGACGAACACCGGTGTCGCGACCGAGTTGTACGCGCAGGCGACGGCCTGGATCGACGAGCTCGAACCCGCGTCGATGTGGGACCTGTACTGCGGCGTCGGCGGATTCGCGCTGCACGCAGCCCGCCCCGGCCGCGTGGTGACCGGCATCGAGACGAGTGCCGAGGCGATCCGCTCCGCCAAGCAGTCCGCTCGTGAGGCCGGCCTCGAGGGGCTCCGGTTCGCCGCTGACGACGCGACCGAGCACGCACTCCGGGCCCGTCCGGACGCGGTGCCCGAGCTCGTCGTCGTGAACCCGCCGCGTCGCGGGATCGGCGAGCGGTTGTCGACCTGGCTCGAGGAGTCGGACGTGCAGCACGTCGTGTACTCGAGCTGCAACCCCGTGACCCTGGCGAAGGACCTGGCACGCATGCCGTCGTTCCGGCTGCGTCGGGCCCGGGTGCTCGACATGTTCCCGCAGACCGGTCACCTCGAGGCCGTGACCCTGCTCACGCGGGGCTGATCCCGAGCGCCGATCGGCATTGCCAGGGAATTGCCAAGGACACGTACCCGGGTACGGCTCGATCACCATGGCCATGGGGATCCGCACGTTCAGGTTCGGGGTAGGGGTACATAGCATGCACGGGTAGAACCGTTTGTCTCGGTTTGATAACGGTCAAGAGTTTCCTATGGTTGCCGACCGAGGTGCCGCCGGCCCGATGACCACTGCCCCCGGTGGCGCACCCCCACAACTGACCGCGATCGGTCGGGGTGGGCAGTGGATTCCGCAGCAGATGCGGCTCGTGACCCCGGTGGAGCAATCACATGAAGAAGCTTTCCCGTACCCGCACCATCGTCGGTGGCCTGGCGTTCGCCGGCATCGCCGCGACCGGTGTCGGCCTCGCGGCAGCCCCCGCGAACGCAGCGTCCGGTTCGACCTGGGACCAGCTCGCGCAGTGCGAGTCCGGTGGCAACTGGGCCATCAACACCGGCAACGGCTACTACGGCGGCCTGCAGTTCAACCTCGGTACCTGGCAGGCGAACGGTGGCGCGGGCAACCCCGCCTCCGCCAGCCGCGAGGCCCAGATCGCCGTCGCCGAGCGTGTCCTCGCCTCGCAGGGCTGGGGCGCATGGCCCGCCTGCTCCGCCCAGCTCGGGCTGAGCGGGACCAGCGGTGCGGCCCCCGCCGCGGCGGCTCCGGCCCCCGCACCGGCTCCGGCCCCCGCACAGCAGGCCGCCCCGCAGCCCGCCGCACCGGCACCGGCTCCTGCCGAGCAGGCCGCCCCGCAGCCGAGCACGACCGAAGCGGCGCCCGCCCCGGCAGCGACCACGCCGAGCAAGCCGGCCCCGGTCAAGACGAGCGGCAAGACGTACAAGATCACCTCGGGCGACACGCTCGACACGATCGCGACGAAGCTCGGGATCGACGGCGGCTGGAAGCAGCTCTGGGCCGCGAACACGTCGACCATCGACGACGCGAACCTGATCTACGCCGGCCAGGAGCTCCAGCTCCCCGCCTGATCTCTCCGCAGACCGAACACGACGACGCCCCACGACCTCGAGTCGTGGGGCGTCGTCGTGCGTGCGGCCTCGCGGTGCCGGACTACTGCGGGTTGTCGGCGAGCCAGCCCGCCACGTCGTCGGACCGGAGCGCCCGGGACAGGGACCCGACGGCGAGCTCGTTCAGGTTCACGATCGACTGCCCGTCCGGTGCCGTCCCGGAGCCCGCGGTCGGCACGGTGAAGGTCACGAGGTCGTCGGCCCCGACCGCTCGGAGCGACCACCCGAGTTCCGCCATCCGTGCGAACGAGAACCCGGCGTCGACCGACAGGTGCGCACTCGTCGCGGCGACGAAGTCCTGGATGCGCCCGGGGTTGGTGACGGTGCCACGGGACAGCAGCCCGTTCACGACGCCGCGCATGAACGCCTGCTGGTTGCGGACGCGGGTGTGGTCGGCGTCGACGAAGGAGTAGCGCTCCCGGACGAAGGCCAGTGCTGCGGCCCCGTCGAGCCGGTTCGCCCCGGCCGTGAAGTCGTGGCCGCGTGCTGAGAACGCCCGGGGGGAGTCGACCGTGACGCCGCCGAGGGCATCGGTCATGTCCTCGAACCCGGCGAAGTCGATCTCCGCCACGTGGTCGATCCGGATGTCCAGGAGCTGTTCGACGGTCTCCGTGGTGAGGGCGACCCCACCCCAGGAGTAGGCCGCGTTGATCTTCGCGCGCCCGTGTCCGGGGACCTCGACCCACGAGTCGCGCATGATCGACATGAGGTACACGTGCTGTCGATCGGCGGGGACGTGCGCCAGCATCAGGGTGTCGGAGCGCCCGCCGAGCTCGGGCCGCGCGCCCTCGGGGCCGCCCTGCGCGCGAGCGTCGGACCCGATGAGCAGGATGTTCTCACCGCTGGACGTGCTCGGCCGCGCACCGCTCGGGAACGGGTCGGCGATGGTGTCGCGACCGGCGTCGAAGCTCCGCGCGAGTCCGCCGACGAAGACGCTCGCCGCGACGGCGAGGACCAGGGCGACACCGACGAGCGAGCCGAGCGTCGCGACCAGGGCGACCAGGAACGGTCGACGTCGCCGCGTGCCGCGACGGGGTGCGCGGAGGGTGTGTGCTGCGGCCGCCCGGGCGGCTCGGCGTTCGGACATGCGGGACTCCTGTGGTCAGGTCGGCACGCACCGACCACAGGATCTTATCGCATGTGGTATTTCAAGAACAATGTTTCATTCGGACGGCGGTCCGGCGAGCAGCTCGCCCAGTGCCGTCCGGAGCGCCGGGTCCTCCGGCAGGACCTCGCGCTCGATGTGCCGCGCGGTCTCCCACGCGGACCGGCCGGCGGGCGTCACGCTGACCACGCGGCGCCGACGATCGGCGGGGTGCGGGGTGCGTTCGACGAGACCGTCCCGCTCCATCCGCTCGAGGGTGCGGGACATCGTCTGCGGCTGGACCCGGGCCGTGCGGGCGATGGTGTCGGCGCCGGTCGGTCCGGTCCGGATGAGGATGTCGATCGCGACGACCGCGGCGTGCGAGAGCCCGATGGCGCGGAGGCGTTCGTCCCAGTCCCGTTCGACGGACCGCGCGGCCGCGGACAGCAGGCGCCCGAGGGGCCACTGCTCGGTCGTGTCCTGCATGTCGTGATTCTATGGTTGGCAGGTGCGCTCGACCGTCAAGTAATCAGCATGCTGACGATCGGTGTACGCTCACCGACGTGTCCCGCTTCCTCCGCATCGTCCTCCCCGCGCTCGTCATCGTGGTCTGGCTCGGCATCGCCTCCGTCGGCGGTCCCTTCTTCGGCAAGATCTCCGAGGTCTCCACCAACGACCAGACCTCGTTCCTGCCGGCCTCGGCCGACGCCACGAAGGTGCAGGAACGGTCCTCGGAGTTCCGCGACGAGTCGGGGGCGCCCGCGATCATCGTCCTCGAGCGCGACGGCGGCCTGACGTCGACCGACCTCGCCGATGCGAAGGCACTCGCCACGACGCTGTCCGACCGCGCCGACGTCGAGGCCGTCAGCCCGGTGATCCCGAGCGAGGACGGCGACGCGGTCGAGATCGTCGCCACGCTCACGCAGGACGCCGAGACCGGGGACGCGGTCGAGGCCATCCGGGCCGACGTCGACGATGCGCTCCCGTCCGGCGTGAGCGGCTCCGTCACCGGTCCCGCCGGGTTCACCGCGGACCTGACCGAGGCCTTCGCCGGCATCGACGGACTGCTGCTCGGGGTGGCGCTCGCCGCGGTGTTCGTGATCCTGATCATCGTCTACCGATCACCCCTGCTGCCCGTCCTCGTGCTCGGGACCGCCACCTTCGCCCTGTGCGCCTCGATCCTCGTGGTCTGGTGGCTCGCCAAGGCCGACATCGTGACGGTCAACGGGCAGGTGCAGGGGATCCTGTCGATCCTGGTGATCGGTGCGGCGACGGACTACGCGCTCCTGTACACCTCGCGCTTCCGCGAGGAGCTGCGCGACCACCGCACCGGTTGGGACGCGACAAAGGCCGCCCTGCGGGGGAGCCTCGAGCCGATCCTGGCCTCGGGCGGCACGGTGATCGTCGGGGTACTCTGCCTGCTGCTCTCCGACCTCAACTCGAACAAGGCGCTCGGGCCGGTCGCGGCCATCGGCATCGCGTTCAGCCTGCTCGCCGCCCTGACCCTCCTGCCCGCGCTGCTGCTCGCGTTCCGCCGCGCGGCGTTCTGGCCGCTGCGTCCCGCGTTCGGCAGCGCCCACCCCGAGCTCACGGGTCCGGGCGCCCGCGGCATCTGGGCGCGCGTCGGCCGGCTCGTCGCCCGGCGGTCCCGGGTGGTGTGGATCGTCTGCACGGTCGGCCTGCTCGCGATGGGCGCCGGCATGTTCGGACTCAAGGCGGACGGGGTGCCGCAGAGCGACCTGATCATCGGGTCGTCCGAGGCCCGTGACGGTCAGGACGTGCTGGCCGACCACTTCCCGGGCGGTTCCGGCAGCCCCGCGCAGGTCATCGGCGCGGAGCGCGACCTCGACCGGCTCGTCGACGCGATCACCGCGGTGGACGGGGTCGACGGGGTGGTCGCCGCGGCGAAGGACAGCCCCGCCGGTACCGTCCCGGTGACCGGGGACGCCGCCGGCAGCGGCACGCCGACCGTCTCCGGCGGTGACGTCCTGCTCGAGGCGACGCTGTCCGACGCCGCCGACTCGGACGCCGCCGAGCAGACCGTCCGCGACCTCCGCACCGCGGTGGAACGGGTCGACCCGGGAGCGATCGTCGGTGGCGTCACCGCGACGGCGGTCGACACGAACGACACCGGGATCCGCGACCGCACGCTCATCATCCCCGTGGTGCTCGTCGTCATCCTGCTGATCCTGATGCTCCTGCTCCGCAGCATCGTCGCGCCGCTCGTCCTGATCGGCAGCGTGATCGTGTCCTTCGCGGCGGCCCTCGGTGTCGGAGCGCTCGTCTTCGACCACGTGTTCCACTTCCCGGGCGCGGACCCGAGCGTGCCGCTGTACTCGTTCGTGTTCCTGGTGGCGCTCGGCGTGGACTACAACATCTTCCTCATGACACGGGTGCGCGAGGAAGCGCTGCGGCACGGTCCACGCGAGGGCGTCCTGCGCGGACTCGGCGTCACCGGCGGGGTGATCACGTCAGCGGGCGTCGTGCTCGCCGCCACGTTCGCCGCCCTCGGCGTGATCCCGATCCTGTTCCTCGTGCAGATCGCGTTCGTCGTCGCGTTCGGCGTCCTGCTCGACACGATCGTGGTCCGCTCGCTGCTCGTGCCGGCGCTGGCCTACGACCTCGGGCGCCGGGCCTGGTGGCCGTCGCGCCTCTCGCGCACGACCCCTGACATGTGACACGCTGGACCCATGCCAGTTCCCTCGACGCAGCCCGCTGCCGAGCGCAAGCTCCTCCGTGACACGGTGCAGGACAAGATCCGAGACGCCATCATGGACGGCACGCTCGAGCCCGGGGAACGGCTCAACGACGACGACCTGATCGCCTGGCTCGGTGTCTCCCGGACGCCGATCCGCGAGGCCCTCGCCGAACTCGCCCGGGCCGGCCTCATCGAGATGGCGCCGAACCGCTACACCCGGGTCGCGGCGCCGACGAAGGAAGAACTCCTCGACGCGTACCGTACGCTCGGCGTGATCTACGGCGGCGTCGTGCGGCTCGCGGTGCCCCGGTTCACGGACGCGCAGCGCAAGAAGATCGTGAAGATGCTCGACGACGTGCACGCGCGGGTGAGCGCCGACGAGCAGGACCAGGTCGCGCGCGACGGCGCCGGCATCTACTCGATGTGGGCCGACGCGTGCGGCAACCCGTCGCTCGTGCAGCTCTGCAACTCGACGACGGACGGGCTCTCGTTCAAGCTCCGCGTTCCGGAGCTCGCGGAGCTCCTGCCGGCCGACGTGATCCTGCCCGAGCTGACGAAGCTCAAGGACGCCGTCGTCGCGAAGGACCCCATCGCTGCCGAGCTCGCCATGGAGGCGATCCACCTGCTCCCGTCGCGCGACTAGCGGGACCAGCGCGACCAGAAGACGGCCTGGAGGCCCGTGGCGACTCCGCCACGCGCCTCCAGGCCGTCACTGCGTCACCACACGACGAGGCGAGCCGTCAGTGCGCGACGGCGCTGATCATCCCGAGACCGACGCTGATGCGGTCGGCGACCTCGATGAGGTCCTCGGCCAGGGACCCGAGGTCACGGTCGCGGAGCTGCGTGAGGCGTCCGGAGATCGAGAGCGCGGCCGCGGTGTCCCCCGAGGCGTTCCGGATCGGCGCGGCGATGCAGAACCGCCCGAGCGCGAGTTCCTGGTTCTCCTCGGTCCAGCCGCGCTTCGCCGAGACGGCCAGGTCGGCCGTCAGGGCGTCGTGCGACGTGATGGTGTGGTCGGTGTACCGCGCGAGGTCCGCACCGAGGAGCCGCTCCCGGTCCACCTGTGACAGGTCGAGCATGAGGGCCTTGCCGAGCGCCGACGCGTGCAGCGGCTGTCGCATGCCGATCATCGTGTGCGACTTCGGCGCCAGCGACCCCTCGAAGTGGCAGAGGTAGATGCACGAGGCGGCGTCGCGCACCCCGACGTTCGCGGTGAGGCCGATCCGGTGCGCGAGTTCCTGCGCCGCGGCCCGGCTCTCCCGGTGCACCGGGTTGTGGTTGAGTCCCTGGCTGGCGAGTTCGAGCACGGCGCGACCGACCGAGTACCCCTGCGAATCAGGATCGCGACGCACGTACTCGAGCGACTCGAGCGTCGCCAGGAGCCGACCCGTCGTCGACGTCCCGAGGCCGATCGCCCGCGCGATGTCGGAGGCACGCATCGGCCCGTCAGCAGCACCGAGCGCGCCGAGGACCGCCGCGGCGCGCTCGACGCTCTGGTTCGGAGGGGTGGTCGTCATCCCCTCATTCTGGTCTGCGACGGCGATCAGGACACCGTGACGCCGCTGACGAACGCGTTCGAGCGCACCTGCGCCGCTGTCAGCGGTACCCCGCCGAGCACGACGTCCCGGAACGCGACGCCCGAGATCCCGTGGGCGGCGTCCCAGCCGGACAGCGTCACCGAGTCCGCCGTGACGTCGGTGAAGTCGCGGATCGTGATGCCCGTGATCCGACCGCGTTCGTCGCGGTAGCCGGTGTCGTTCGAGTACTGCCCCTTGAGGACCTGCAGCACGATCGCTCGCTTCCCGACCGGCTGCGACTCCACGTGGAAACCGTCGACCGTGACGTCGGAGACCGTCGCCCAGTCCTGCACGTCGAACTTCAGGGCGACCTCCTTGGCGCGGAGCACGTACGACTGCGTGATCGAGATGTCGGTGAACAGCGACGTCTCCATCGAGGAGCCGAACCGGACGGGGTTGCCGCCGGTGACGTTCCAGAAGGTGGTGTCGAGTGCGTGCAGCCCGCGGGTCTCGGCTTCGCCGTTCGTGGCGGCGTCGAGGGCGTGCCAGCCGAAGCCGTCGTCGCCGCTCATCACGAAGTTGTGCTCGACCGCCATGTCCTGCACGCCGTCGGTGTCGATGCCGTCGTTGTTGATGAGCGTGCCCATCAGGTTCGTCCACGACACGTGGATGCCCGACGACCGGATGTACAGCGTCTGCCACCACTGTGCGTTCCGGACGCCGATGCCGGAGACCGTGACGTCGGAGCTGTCGCGGAACCGGATCGCCATCGTCTTCGCGGTGCGCGAGGTGTCGTCGCCGGCGTCGAGGATCCCACGGCCGAGCACCCGCACGCCGGTGACACCGTCACCGTCGATGCGACCGTGCACCAGGGCGCCGGGAGCCAGGTAGATCGTCTGCCCGGACGCCGGGCGGATGACTCCGGCGTCGTGCTCGCCCGGGCCGAAGTACCGGACCGAGGGGTCGGCGGCGGACGGCACGGTCGTCTCGGCCGGTGTGACGAAGAGGAACAGCGCGCGAACGCCGGGCGTCTCGATCACGAGCGGGTGTGCGTCGCGGATCGTGAACGTGATGGTGGAACCGGAGCGGGTCGTCGCGATCGACAGCGTCCGTGGTGTCACGACGGGTGTGGCCGACGCGGCGAGGCCGGGCATGGTGACGCTGACGGTCGCCGTGCCGGTCCCCTTGGCGAACATCGCGACGTCGTGCGAGGTGCCGCTGACCGACTCGGCCCTGACCGGCACGGCCGTCCCGTTCGCCGAGACGGAGTGCGCGGTCGCGGCGGGCGAGGTGGGGTTCCCCGGGTTGGGCTGGATCGTGGCGGTGCCGGCGGTGACCGCTGACGGGGTGGCGGCGGTGTCCGCGACCGCAGCCGCGCCGTGCGGCCCGGACGTGCCGACGGCGGCGAGTGACAGCGCGATGACCGTCGCGATGGTGTGTGCGCGCAGGCGCATGGCGATCTCCCTTGATCGTTGTCGGTGTTGCAGGTGGGTCAGTAGACCTTCACGGCGCTCGCCGTGACGAACGGCGACCCGTTCGTGGCGGTCACGACGATGCGGAGCGAGTCGGTCCGCACCGGGGCGAGGTCGTGGACGCGATGCCGGTGCCGGTTGTCCGTGACGGTCTCGAGCTGCCGCCACGAGCCGTCGACGGACACCTCGATGCGGTAGTCACGGGCGAGCGTCGGGACGGCGTCCCAGTGGGTGCGGTGGTGGTGCAGGTTGATGAGGTCGGCGTCGACGTCGTCGTTCCACACGATCCGCACCTGGCGCACGTCGACCGGCTCCGTCCAGTCGAGTGTCAGGGCGGCTCGGCCGTCGCCGGCCTCGGACGACCACAGGTGCGGGCCGCCGAAGGGACGCTGGTACCCGTCGGCCACCCTGGAGGCCCGCCACGCGTCCGAAGCGCCGGCTGCGGTGAACGCGAAGGACCGTCCGCGCAGGGCGCGCGCTTCCCAGTCGGTCACCGGCTGGTCGGACTCCTCGGGGATGTGGTCGTCGAACTGCTCGTCGTCGGCCGTGCGGGCACGGAGGGCCAGCACCCCGTACGGGTGCCCGTCGGTCAGGACCAGGCGGACGCCCGGGGCACGACGGACGACGACGACCGCGTTGCACGGCTCCTCGGGACGGAACGCGAGGTCCACCACCGCTTCCCCGGATCCGGCAGTCACCGCAGCGGTGTGGGTGGCGACGTGCTCGATCGGGGCGTAGTTCTGCGGCTTGCCGGTCGTCCAGAGCTCGATCGTGAGCTCGGCCGCGGTGCCGTCGTCGACGACGGTCCGGAGCGCGAAGGAGCCGAGCGCCGGGTCGGCCGGCAGGACGATCGCGACGTCGCGATCGAGTGCGAAGGTGTCGGCGGTCGCCCACGGGGTGGTGTCGATCGAGGTGAGTTCACTGCTCGCGGTGATCGTCGCCAGGCAGGCCAGGTCGGCACCGTCGGCGGCCCAGACCCCGATGAGCGGGGCGTCCTCGCGGAGCAGCGTCTGCTGGAGCATGTCGACGTGGTCGTTGCCGAGCGTGCGGGGCGTCGTGCCGTGCCGGGCGACGAGGTGCGCGGCGGTGCCGGCGGCCTGGCCCTGGGTGGCGCACGTGGCCATCACCCGCGTGGAGCCGAACGCCACGTGCGACGCGGAGATGTTCCGGCCGGCGAAGAGCAGGTTCGCGACGTCCGCGGAGTAGAGGGAACGGAACGGGATGTCGTAGGTGCCGTCCGTGTACCGCTGCTGCGCGCCGGCGGTCTCGGCGTACACGCCCTCGACGGGGTGCAGGTCGATCGACCAGCCGCCGAACGCCACCGCGTCGGGGAAGGTCCGCTGCGACAGCAGGTCCTGCTGGGTGAGCGTGTGGTCGCCGATGAACCGGCGGTACTCCCGTTTGCCGGGGATCGCACCCACCCAGTCGAGCGTGAGGGTCTCGGCGTCGAAGGCGCCGGAGTTCTTGATGTGGTCCCAGATCCCGTAGACGACGCCCCACAGCTCGTCGCGGATCCGCTCGTTCTCGGTGACGGTGTCGAGCGCACCGCCCCACTCGATCCACCAGTAGTTGCAGCCGTTGTCCCCGGTCTTGATGGCCCGGTTGGCCAGGATCGGTGTCGTCCTCAGGTCGACGGCGATCGACGGTGGCACGAACTTCTCGGGCCGGCCGGTGTCGTGCGTCGAGAAGAAGATCGAGCTCCCGAGCAGTTCGTCGTCGGGCTGTTCCGGCGCCCACGCCTCCCCGTGTTCGGCGCGTCCCTCGCGGCCGATCCGGAACGACGCCCCGGCGAGTGCGCCGACGAGGCCGTCGCCCGTGCAGTCGAGGAACACCGGTGCGGTGAAGGTCGTCTCGATCTCGGACCCCATCGTCCACCCCGTGACGGAGGTGATCCGGGTGGCGCCGTCGTCGTCGGCGGTCGTGACGGTGCGCACGTCGGTGTTGAGGTGCAGGTGCACGTTCGGTTCGGCGCGCACGAGGTCGAGCACGACCTGGTCCCAGTAGACCGCGTTGCCCTGCGGGTTCCGGTACTGGTTCTCGAGGAAGAGCTCCCCCATGATCCCGGTCTCGCGGGCGAACCGATGGGTTCCGTGCGCGGTCGCCCCGACCACCCACACCCGGATCTCGCTCGAGGAGTTCCCGCCGAGGACGGGACGGTTGGTGACGAGGGCGACGCTGGAGCCGAGGCGTGCGGCGGCGACCGCGGCGCACACGCCGGCGAGACCGCCTCCGACGACCACGACGTCGTGGTGCTGTTCACGGGACTGCATGGCGGTGACGGTATCACTCTCTGGCGCATCCTTCCCACTGTGTGGCAAAGTGTGCCCGGCAAGTGCTATCGTCAACGAACTCTCGACAACGAAGTGTGAGGTCACCCCATGAGCGACGGAACCCGAACGCGCACGAGCGCGGACGCCGCCGGCCCCCCGGACGTCCAGGCAGCACTGGGCGACGACGCGCGCCGACAGGGCATGCGGAAGGTGATCGTCGCCGCGGGCGTCGGCCACTTCGTCGAGTGGTTCGACTTCGGCCTCTACGGCACCCTGGCCACGGTCATCTCGCTGTACTTCTTCAAGCAGGGCGACCCCCAGGTGGCGTTGCTCTCCGCGTTCGCCGTGTTCGGTGCCGGCTTCGTGATGCGCCCGCTCGGCGGGCTGTTCTGGGGCTCGCTCGGGGACCGGGTCGGCCGGAAGACCACGCTCGCGACGGTCATCCTCATCACGAGCGGAGCGACGGCCGTGATGGGTATCCTGCCGACCTACCAGAGCGTCGGGCTGCTCGCACCGATCCTGCTCGTGCTGGTCCGGCTCGTGCAGGGCTTCGCCGCCGGTGGTGAAGGTGCCGGCGCGACGACGCTCCTGGCCGAGTTCGCGCCCTCGAACCGACGGGGCTTCGTGACGAGCTTCATCGACGTCTTCGGGTTCGCGGCCTTCATCGTCGGTGGCGGGCTGGTGTTCCTGTTCACCGCGCTCGCGGGCGACGACGCGCTCGAGACGTGGGGGTGGCGCGTCCTGTTCCTCATCGCGGTCCCGCTCGGACTGGTCGGCCTGTACCTCCGCAACCGGCTCGAGGACACCCCCGAGTTCCGCGCACTCAAGGCGAAGGGTGAGGTCGCGGCGAACCCGTTGCGTCGCTCGCTCCGCACCGGCTGGAAGGCTCTGCTGTTCTGCATCGGCTTCGTCGTCCTCAAGGCGGTCGGCCACTGGATCCTGCAGACCTTCATGCCGTCGTACCTGCAGGCCGACCTCGGGTACTCGCCGCTGGTGTCGTACGGGGTCGTCGTGATCGGCTTCCTCGTGATCGCGGGACTCGTGCCGTTCTTCGGCCTGCTGTCGGACCGGATCGGCCGGAAGCCGGTCATGCTCGCCGGCTGCACCGGCTTCCTGGTGCTGACCTACCCGACGCTGATGCTCATGGACGCCGGCAACTTCTGGGCGGCCGCGGCCGCTATGGTGCTGCTCGGCCTGTTCATGGCGGCGTTCGACGGTGCCGTCAGCGCGGCGATGGCCGAACTGTTCCCGACCGCGATCCGCTACGGGTCGATGGGCATCGCCTACAACATCAGCGTCGCGCTCTTCGGTGGCATCACGCCGTACTTCGCCACGTGGCTCATCAGTGCCACGGGCAACACGTTCGCGCCCGCCTTCTACGTCATGGCGGCTGCGGCGATCACGGGGATCACCGTGCTGCGTGCCCGTGAGACGAACAAGCAGGGCCTCGTCGCCCGGTGAGGAACACGACAGCGGGCATGGGGTGACCTGCCAGGCGCATCCCATGTCCGTCGTGCGCGCGCCGGTTATGGTTTCCCGGTGAGCAACGAACCCGAGCAGACGACCGAGCCCGCACACCGCGGTGCCGCGACGCCGCGCCACGGGCGCCAGAAGCGACGGGCCGGCGTCGTGTTCCCCGCGGTGGCGGGCGTGCTCACCATGGCCCTCCTGCTGTGCGGCGGGTACGCGGCGTACGCGTACCACCAGCTGTCCGACGGCGTCACGATCGTCAACGCGATCACCGGCGGCAAGGACAAGAAGGACGACGTCGACGGCACGGCGCAGAACATCCTGCTCGTCGGCGACGACCACCGACCGGACAACGCCACCCCGGAGCAGCTCGCCGAGCTCAGCACCGAGGAGGACGGTGGCGCGACGAACACCGACACGATGATCGTGCTGCACATCAACGCCGACGGCAGCCAGGCGACGATGATCTCGTTCCCCCGCGACTCGTACGTGGACATCCCCGACGTCGGCAAGGGCAAGCTCAACAGCGCGTTCTACTACGGCACGCTCAACGGCGGTGGGGACACCGGCGGTGCGAAGATGCTCATCAAGACCATCGAGAACCTGAGCGGGCTGCAGATCGACCACTACGTCCGGGTCTCGCTGCTCGGTTTCTACCAGGTCGTGAAGGAACTCGGGCCGGTGGAGGTGTGCCTCAACCAAGCCGCGAACGATCCGTTCTCCGGGGTGAACCTGCCGGCGGGCAAGTCCTCGCTGGACGCGAAGGAGGCGTTGTCCTTCGTGCGACAGCGCCACGGGCTGCCGAACGGTGACCTGGACCGCAACATCCGGCAGCAGTACTTCCTGTCCCAGGAGGCCCGGAAGGTCACGTCGGCGGGCACGCTGCTCAACCCGGTGAAGATGGGCAACATCCTGCAGGCCGTCGGGGGATCGATCCAGACCGACACCAACCTGATCGACCTCGCGTCGCAGATGGCGAACCTCCGGCCCGCGAACATCCAGTCGGCCACGATCCCGACCCTCGGGACCCCGACGATCTCCGTCAACGGATCGCCGCTCTCCATCGTCGAGGTGGACACCGTCGGTCTGCCGGCCTTCGTGCAGGGTCTGGTCGGTGAGCCCGAGGCCTACACCGCTGCCGGTCCGGCGCAACCGGCGAACACGTCGGTCACCGTGCTGAACGGCAGCGGCGTGCAGGGAGCGGCCACCGCCGCCGGTCAGGTCCTGACGGCTCGCGGCTTCCAGGTCGCACCGGCCGGGTCCTCGCCCACCACGAAGGTCACGCAGGTGCAGTACCCGGCCGGCCAGGAGTCGCAGGCGAAGGCCGTCGCGGCCGTCGTGCCGGGTGCCGTCGCCGTCCGGACCAACACGGTCACCGGCGTCACACTGGTGCTCGGCACCGACGGCAAGACCGCGAAGCCGGTCGCGACCGAGCCGAGCGCGGCCCCCTCGACGCCGGCGGACACCGGCTCGGGCTCGAAGCCGGCGGAGCAGCCCGCGAAGGAACCGTCGCCGAAGTCGACCGACGTGCACAACTACGGCACCGAGGGCACCTGCATCAACTGATGGGAACCGGCCAGGCGGGGCGTCGGTAGGTTCGTGGAGTGACCAGCGCCGCACGCCCGATCGTCCTGATGACCTACAACATCAAGAACCCGGACCCCGCGCACGACTGGCCGGCCCGCCTGCCGGTCGTGCTCGACGTGATCCGCCGGCACGACCCCGACCTGCTCTGCGTGCAGGAGGCGTTCGGGCACCAGATGGACGACCTGCGCGCCGGGCTGCCCGACCACGCCGACGTCGGGCAGGGGCGCGAGGGCGGCGATGCCGGGGAGCACGCCGCCGTCTTCTACCGCCGCGACCGGTTCCGCCCGTCGGACGAGGGATCGTTCTGGCTGTCGGACACCCCGGACGAGCCGGTCTCGAACACCTGGGGCAGCCTGTACCCGCGGATCGCGAACCACGCCCGGTTCCTCGACGCCGAGGGGCCCGCGTTCACCCTGCTCACCACCCACCTCGACCACGAGCCCGGACCCCACGGTGACGAGGTCCGGGGCCGGAGCGCCGCCCTGATCGTGGAACGGCTCGCCGGGGACACCGGTCCGGTCGTCTTCGCGGGCGACTGCAACGAGCCCGCGGGGAGCGGCACCGCGTCGAGGGTGTTCTCGGAGGCCGGGTTCGCCGATGCCTGGCTGACCGCGGGGGATCCGTCCGACCGGACCGCGACGTTCAACGACTGGCAGCCGCCGGTCGACTCCGGGGAACGGATCGACTGGGTGCTCACCCGCGGCGTCAGCGGCGTGGACCGCGTCGTGATCGACCACGACGGCCCGGAGACCTGGTTCGCCAGCGACCACTTCCCGGTGGTGGCGACCCTGCGCGTCTGACCCGCGTCAGCAGCTCCGGCGTGCGTGGACGGGCATCGGGGACCCGATCACCGTGACCGTCGTGTCGTTCGTCAGTGCGGACACCCCGTTCGTGCCGGCGTCCGTGGCGTCCTGGGCGTCGTCGTCCGTCGCGGGCGCCGCATCCCAGCCCTGCCGCAGCAGGAGCTGCCAGGCGCGGGAGTCGTCGGAGCCGTAGGACACCCGGTGCGACCGGGGTGCGTCGGCGATCTGCTCGTCCAGGTCGTCGCCCACCTGGACGCCGTCGGGGCCGGTCAACTCGATCCGGGCACCCGAGCGGCTGCGCACCGAGTCACGCAGGATCCGGACCTCGACGGCGTTGCCCGCTCGGGCGTCGGAGCGCAGGGCGGCCACGCGGAGGGCGCCGCCCCAGGTGTACGTGGTGCTGGCGGGGAAGCACGCCCCGCCGTCGCCCTCGGCAGTCTGTGTGCGCGAGGGGGTGCCGAGCAGGCGGTTCAGCACGCTCACGGTGAGTCCGGAGTCGCGCATCGAGGACTTCACCACGGTGTCGTCGCCGTTCCGGAGCACCAGGGCTTCGGCGTCGAGCTCGATCGAGTCCACCCGGCGGAGTTCCGCCTTCGTCACGTGCACCGGAGCGGCGTCGTGCGAGGTCTCGGCGGCCACGGCGACGTCCGCCCCGAGCCCGGTGGTGCCGTCGAACGCGAGCGCACCGGCCGAGAAGGCCAGCACGGCGGCGCCGAGCGCCAGCAGGGTCCGAGGAGTCACCGTTCGACGGTAGGGCCTCGACCGGGACAGAACGACAGGTGTTACCGAATCGGAGCCTGCCCGTCACCGGACCGTGACAAACGAGGATCACGCACCTGCGGCCCTGGAACGGGGCGGCCGGCGGGCGCAGGCCGCTCCGCGCAACGGGGGACAGCCTCCTGGACGGCCCGCAGCGACCCCCTGCGTACCGTCGGCGACATGACGGACCAGCAGAACGACCAGACCGGGCCTGACCAGTACGTGATGCAGGACCCCACGAAGATGTACGCCGACAAGAAGCCCGACGAGCAGTACCTCGAGGGTGCCGGCACCGACGCGGAGATGGCGCAGAACGTCCCCGCCGACCACGGTGAGGACACCTACCGCGGCTCGGGTCGTCTGACCGGCCGCAAGGCGCTCGTCACCGGTGGCGACTCCGGCATCGGTGCCGCCGTCGCCATCGCCTACGCCCGCGAGGGTGCGGACGTCGCGATCTCGTACCTGCCCGAGGAGCAGGAGGACGCCGACCGCATCGTCGGGCTCATCGAGGCCGCCGGTCGCAAGGCCGTGGCGCTGCCGGGTGACATCACCTCGCTCGAGGTCTGCGAGCAGCTCGTGGCCGACGCGGTCGAGCAGCTCGGTGGCCTCGACATCCTGGTGAACAACGCCGGCAAGCAGCAGAACGTCGACGACATCACCAAGATCTCCGACGAGGAGTTCGACGAGACCTTCAAGACGAACGCCTACGCGACGTTCCGCATCACGAAGGCCGCCGTGCCGCACCTGCAGCCCGGCTCCACGATCATCAACACGACGTCGATCCAGGCGTACGCCCCGTCGCCGCACCTGGTGCACTACGCGGCCACGAAGGCGACCGTGAACAACCTGGCGAAGGGCCTGGCGGCGCAGCTGGCGCCGAAGGGGATCCGCGTCAACGCGGTCGCCCCCGGCCCGATCTGGACGCCGCTGCAGCCGGCCGGCGGCCAGCCGCCGGAGGCGCTGCCGAGCGCGGGCGAGCAGACCTACCTGGGTCGCTGGGGGCAGCCCGCCGAGCTCGCGCCGGCCTACGTGTTCCTGGCGAGCGGGGAGTCGTCGTACGTCGTGGGCGAGACGCTGCACGTCGACGGCGGGATGCCGACGCCGTAGGGCTCCTGCCCCTGACGGGGACCTGACGGGAGGCGCGGCGCCGGCGGGCACCGCGCCTCCCGTCGTCCGTGTGGTCGGGTCGACGGCTCCTGGTCGCGTCGACTGCTCCTGGTCACGTCGCCGGGTCCGCTCCGGATCCGGCCCGTGGCGTCAGCAGCTGACGGAGCGAGCCATCCGCTCGAGGAGCTCGCGTGCCGACATCGCGGCGGCCAGCTCGACCTCGACGGGGTTGATGCCGATGGCCTGCTCGAAGGCGCGACGGCGGGCCTGGTCGGCGATCGGCACCTCGGGGCGCTGGGGCAGCACGGCGATGGCTCGCGCCGCCGCCTCGAACGCACCGGCGGGACGGCCGAGCTGTTCCCACATGGCCCGGACGTCGTGCGCCACCTGATCGGGGTCGCCGCCGAACTCGAAGCCGGTCGAGGCCATGGTCGCGAGTCCCTGGGCAGTGGGGTCGTTCGGGGTCATGCCGGCATGGTCGCACGGACGGCCGCGAACCGGCTCGACGTCGTGGTCTGTCCCCCCTTGTGCCGACACCCGTACCGGGGATTCTGGTGTCCCCCGTTCTGCGTTTGGATGGAGGTGCCCCGGACCCGGGGTGACACGGACAGGACGTCCGGGGACGACGGAGGGCACGATGCTCGAACACACCAGCGCCGACACGCAGGCCGCGGCGGCCGCGGCGGCCACGCTGCACCTGCGGATCACGATCGTGGGTGCCACCGTCGACCTGCTCCGGGACGTCCCCTTCCACGAAGCCCGGCCGGTGCAGGTCGCCGAGCGGATGGGCATCAGCGTCGCCGAGCTGGAGCAGCACTTCCCGTCGTGGGACGGCCTGGTCCTCGCCGCGCTCGACCGCTGGAACGGCGCCCGGATGGACGAGGTCACGCACGAGGTCGGTGATGGCTCGACCGTGGACCTGCTCCGCGCGATCGTCGCCTCGAACGCCGAGGACCCGGCCCTGATGCGCCTGCTCGTCGCCCTGCTGTCCGTCGCGGGCAACCCGGCGCACCCGATGGCGACCTACCTGCGGTCGCGGTACCAGCTCTTCTTCGCGCAGATCAAGCGCGGCCTGGAGCACGACGTCGCGATCGGCCGTGCCCCGCACACGATGGACCCCCGCCGCGGCGCCGAGCAGCTCATCGCCCTGTACGAGGGGCTGCAGCTGCAGGCCCTGCTGCGCGCCGAGCTCGACCTGGTGGCTGCGTTCGACCGCGCGGTCGCCCGGCTCGAGCGTGGCTGGATGGAGCGGTACGAGCCGCAGGCCGCCCGCCGTCTGGCGATGTGGGACGACGACGACTCGGGCAGCTGGGAGATCTGACCGGCGGTTCATCCGCGGAGCGCGTTCTCCGCGCCGTCGTGCAGCGCCCCGCGGGTACTCCGGGAGGCGCAACCTGACGGAAGGAACCGACATGGCAGCACCGAACCCCATCCAGGTCCAGAAGTACCTGAGCGGCATCGACTACCCGGCGTCCAAGGACGACGTGGTCTCGACGGCCGAGCAGGAGGGCGCCCCGGACGACGTCCTCGAGGCGCTCCGCGCGATCCCGGACGGCGAGTACGACGCCCCGACCGCGGTGTCGAGCGCGGTCTCCGACGCCGGCTGAGCGCGGCACGCCCACTCGGTGAGCAGAAGCGGTCGGGTGCGTGCGTCGCACCCGACCGCTTCTGCTCACGAAGCGCAGCTCACGAAGCGCAGCTCACGAAGTGCCGCCGGAGCGCGACCCGCGGGGCACCGACCCGTCGCCGGGGTCGTACCCGGTGTCACGGATGACACGCAGTGCCGTGGTGTCGTTGTGGACCGAGTGCACGACGACCCGACGCGTCCGGCGGAGCGCTCGACGGGCACCGGGCGTCGCGAAGAGCCCGCCGAGCACCAGGCCCGCACCGATCCCGAGTGCCACGGACACCGCCGCCACGAAGTCGAGCGCGGCGCTCGACGACCCGGACATGAAGTTCAGCAGGGCGTTCGACACGGCGACACCGGGCAGCAGCGCCCCGCAGAACGCCGGCACCGCGATCGCCGCCACGGCCGTGCGCATCCGGACGGCCGCGTAGGTCGAGAGCACCCCGAGCAGCACCGCCGCCAGGAACGTCGCACCGAGGAGCGGCAGCCCGGCCTGCCGGAGCGCCCACAGTGCGGCACCGGCGGCGACCGAGAACACCACGGCGACCGGGATCACGCGGGCGCTCGCCTGCTGCACGAAGCAGTTCGCGCCCGCCGACACCACGGTCAGTGACAGCGATGCCCAGAGCGGCAGGGTCTGCGTCACGATGCCGGACGGGTCGACCTCGATCCGCAGCCAGTGCGTCATCGCGATCCCGGCCGGCACCCCGACGACGATCGCCGCGATGACCAGCCCGATGTAGAACGCCCGGGCCACGGCCATCGCCCGGAACCCGGAGATGGCGTCCTGCGCCCAGGTCACCAGGGACGGGTGCGGCAGCAGGAGCACCACGAGCGCCGCCACCATCGTCGCCGCACCGTTCGCGTTCAGCACGCCGGCCCAGATGGCCAGCGTGCCGATCGCCGACGCCACCGCGCCCTGCGCCCCGGACACGAAGAACTGCGGGTACCCCCGGTCGGTGAGCCAGCGCCCGGAGACGATGATCCCGAGCATCAGCACGAACGCCCCGAGTCCGGCCCGCCACCCGCCTCCGGCCTGCACGGCGATCGAGATGCCGAGGATCGACAGGCCGACGTCGGACAGCCACATCGGCCACCGCGGCGGGAGGCGCAGGACGGCGACCAGGGCGCTCACCGCCGAGGTCATGTCGCGGTCATCGTGGATCAGATCGTCGACGATCTGGTTCGCCCGCGCGAGCTTGTCGAGGTCGGAGCCGTCCGACCGCACGGTGCGGACCTTGACGAGCGGCGGGACGTCGGCCGGGGCGTACTGGATGGTCACCGAGCTGCCGGAGAAGTCGAGGTCGAGCGGCGCGAGGTTCCACTTCGTCGAGACCGCGACGACGGCCGTCTCGACACTGCGGGTGTCGGCACCGGAGGCGAGCATGACCTCGGCCAGGTCGAGGCAGAAGTCGACGATCTGGGTCGCCGTGTACTGGTCGCGCCCCTTGGCGTCGGGCTCGACGTGCTCGTAGATCGTCCCGCGCAGACGGGCTCGTGCGTCGCGCAGGTCGTGCTGCGCGAGACTGCGGCGTCGTGGCCGGGGCGGGCGGCCCGGCTTGTGCGGGCCCGGGGGGTGCTGCTCGGCCATCACGCCATGGTGCCAGTCGACGGCAGCCGAGTCCGGACGTCCGCTGGACGCCTTCGGATCAGCCCCGGCGGCGCGTGCTCAGACGACCGAGGGCGAACGCCGCGACGACCGCGCCCACCAGCACGAGGACCGGTCCGACCGTCACTTGCCAGGGGCGACTCCCCGCGACGAACGCGTAGTCGGCCTCCGGCGCGAAGGCGGCGAAGCCGAACGTGAACGTCGGAGCCGTCAGCACGAACACGATCCCGACGACGACGGCCAGCAGGCCGAGCCAGAGGGCGACGAGGGTCGGGGTGGCGAGGAATCGAGGCACGGCACCCAGAGTAGGTGGACGGCGGACGGGAGGCCCGGTGCCAGCTGGCACCGGGCCTCCCGTCCGTCACGTGGCGACGGTTCCTGCTTCGCGCGCCTACTGCTCGAAGGTCGCGTGCAGCGTGATCTCGACGCCGGTCAGCGCCTTGCTGACGGGGCAGGTCGCCTTGGCGTCCTCGGCGGCCTTGAGGAAGGCCGCCTCGTCGATGCCGGAGACCTCGCCGCTGACGGTCAGGACGATGCCGGTGAGGCGGAAGCCGCCGGCCGGGTCCGGGCCGAGCGAGACGTCGGCCTTGACGTCGAGGGCCTCGACCGTGCCGCCGGCCTCGCCGAGGACCGCCGAGAACTGCATCGCGTAGCAGGCCGAGTGTGCGGCGGCGATGAGCTCCTCGGGGCTCGTGGTGCCCCCGGCGTCCTCGGCGGTGCGCTTCGGGAACGAGACGTCGTACGTGCCGACCTTCGAGCTCGAGAGTTCGACCTGGCCGGAACCGTCCTCGAGGCCGCCGTTCCAGGCGGTGCGTGCGGTGCGAGTGGGCATGCCCGCTCCTTTCGTGTGGGGGAGCGGCCCCGAACGGGACCACCGCTCCTGAGTCAATCGGAGAACGACCGTTCTCGCAACGGGCTCACGGCGAAGACGCAGGTCTGCCCTACGATCTAGCACATGGGGGACAGCCGCGTGACGGGTTTCCGCGAGTCCGTGCTCGAGCAGGGGCCGGCCGACGTGACGAACCCGGTGGTCGCCTGGCTCCGGTTCTGGACGCAGGGGTGGCGGTTCCACGGGCGGGCGAGTCGCTCGGAGTTCTGGTGGGTGGTCGCGCTCGAGCTCGCGCTGGCCGGGGCCGCACTGTGGGTCGTCGGCAGGCACGGGACCGGAGGACGGTGGGAACTGTACGTCGACCCGTTCGGAGCACTCCCGTCGCCGCGGGTCTCGTTCCACCTGGTCGACCGCGGGCAGGGGGCGTGGTTCGGCTGGGGCAGCGGTGGGCGGGACGTCTGGCCGGACGCGTGGGACCTGGTGCTGCTCGTCCCGACGATCCTGACCATCGTGCCCCGGTGGTCGCTGCTCGTGCGGCGACTGCACGACCGGGACCACAGCGGGCTGTGGATCCTGCTCCTTGTGTTCACCGGACCGCTCGGTGCGGTCGTGCTGGGTGTCATGGTGGCGCGGTCGTCGCGTCCCGGTGGGGCACGGTTCGACCGCGGACTGTTCGCGGGAGGGCGTGACCCCGAGGCAACTGGACGACACATGTCGTCCTCGACGACAGGTGTAGCGTGAAGGGCGATCAAAGGAGAGCCCCATGCGCGCCGTCGTGTTCGAGCAGTACCAGACCTTCCCGTCCCTGACCGAGGTCCCGAAGCCCGCACCCGGGCCGGGTGAGGTCCTGCTCAAGGTCGCCGGCGCCGGTGCCTGCCACTCGGACGTCGCCGTGTACCGGGAGTTCCAGCAGGGGCAGCCGGGAGCCCAGGCGCCCGCGTTCGTGCTCGGCCACGAGAACTCCGGCTGGGTCGAGGCCGTCGGCGACGGGGTCACCGGCTTCGCCGAGGGCGACGCCTACCTGGTCTACGGGCCGGTCGGCTGCGGGCACTGCTCGTACTGCTCGAAGGGGCAGGACACCTACTGCGAGAACGCCGCGACGAACCCGTACATGGGGATCGGCCTCGGGCGCGACGGCGGCATGGCGGAGTACGTGAGCGTCCCGGCACGCAACCTCGTGCCGCTCGGCGACGCCGACCCGGTCGCCGCCGCACCGCTCAGCGACGCCGCGCTCACGCCGTACCACGCGATCAAGAACTCCCTGCCGAACCTGGCCGGTGGCGGTCGCTTCGCGCTCGTCGTCGGGCTCGGTGGTCTCGGGCAGATCGCCGTGCAGATCCTGACGGCGCTCACCGGCGCCACGGTCATCGCGACCGACATGAAGCAGGACGCGATGGACCGCGCCGCCGCCCGGGGCGCGATCACCGTCCCCGGCGGCCCGGACCAGGCCCAGCGCATCCGCGAGATCACCGGCGGACGCGGCGTCGACGCGGCCTTCGACTTCGTCGGCGCCACCCCCACGATCAAGGTCGCGCAGGCGTCGATGGCGGTCGGCGGGCGGTTCACCGTCGTCGGGATCGCCGGCGGCACGACCGAGTGGAACTTCTTCGCGACGCCGTACGAGTCGACGATCACGAACACCTACTGGGGCACGATCGAGGACCTGCACGAGGTCGTCGCGATGTACCGCGCCGGCCAGATCGTCCCCGACGTCGAGCGGTACGCGCTGTCCGACGCACTCGAGGCGTACCGGAAGCTCGAGGCCGGGGAGCTCTCGGGCCGCGCGGTGGTCGTCCCGACGCTCTGAACCGGGCGTACCTGGTCGAACCGGGCGTGCCTGGTCGGAAGTTCTGACCAGGTACGCCCGATTCCACTTTCCAGCGCGGGTGCTCTGGGAAGGAACGGGCGTCGGTCAGCGTCCCGCGGCGTAGCCCTGCGCGCCCCGAGGGTTCGCGGCGGCACCGAGGATCCCGGTGTCCGGGTCGCGGGTGACGCACGACAGCCGGCCGAGGCTCCAGTCACCGCCGCGGGTCACGACGTGTCCGCGGGCCTCGAGTGCCGCGATGACCTCGTCTCCCAGGCGGTCCTCGACGACCAGGCCCGCGGGCTCCCACGTGCGCGGCCAGAACGACCCCGGGAACGACGTGGTGTGCAGCGCTGGTGCGTCGATGGCCTGCTGCGGGGAGTACCCGCCGACGATCCAGCGCAGCAGGAACAGCAGCTGCCACTGGTCCTGCTGGTCACCGCCGGGGGAACCGAGCGCGGCGACCGGCTGCCCGTCGCGGAGCACCAGGGTCGGGGTCAGCGTGGTGCGGGGGCGCTCGCCGGGCCGCAGGGTCGACGCGGTGTCCGGTTCGAGCCAGGTCATCTGCAGACGGGTGCCGAGGCAGAACCCGAGCTCGGGGATCGTCGGCGACGACTGCAGCCAGCCGCCGGACGGGGTCGCACTGACGATGTTGCCCCAGCGGTCCACGACGTCGATGTGGCACGTGTCGCCGCGGGTCTCGCCGTCGGGGGTCACGAACGGCTCGCCGCGGTCCTCGAGCGGAGCGGCCGGCGGGACCTCGGTGCCGGCCCCGGTGTCGCGGGCGACCTGCACGGTCGGTTCGCCCACCCCGACCGAACCGGCGGAGTCGTACGAGGTCCGGACCGGCGGCAGCGCGTGCTCGACCCCGGCGATCGTCCCGGGTCGGAGCTCCGCCGAGGCCCGCTCGCCGATCAGCGCACGGCGCTCGTCGGCGTAGGCGTCGGAGAGCAGGACGTCCATCGGGACCTCGCCGTCGCCGTAGAACGCCTCACGGTCGGCGAGGGCGAGCTTCTGCGCCTCGACGACCGTGTGCGCGCCGAGCTCGGTCGACGGGTCGAGCAGGACGTCGTCGAGCGGTTCCAGCAGCCGCAGGGTCTGGAGCAGCGCCGGCCCCTGGCCCCACGGCCCGGTCTTGGCGATCGTGCAGCCTCGGAACTCGGCGGTCGTCGCGGGTTCGTACGACGCGCGGAACGCCGCCAGGTCGGACGCCCGGATCACCCCCGCGTGGTCGGTGCCCGACGCGTGCCGGTGCGGTTCGCGGACGAACCGGTCGATCGTCTCGGCGACGAACCCCTCCGCCCACTCGGACCGGGCCGCATCGATGCGGCCGGTCCGGCTGCCGGCACCCGCGCCTGCGTCGACCAGCCGATCGAGCACTGCAGCGAGTGCCTCGTTGCGCACCAGGTCCCCGGGGACCGGCACCGTGCCTCCCGGCAGCCACTGCGTGGCGGACGTGGGCCAGTGCTGCTCGAACAGCTCGCGCACTGCGGTGATCGTCCGGATCACCGCAGGTGCGACCGGGTGGCCGTCGCGGGCGTACCCGATCGCGGGGCCGAGGACGTCGGCCAGCTCCCAGGTGCCGTGGTCGCGGAGCAGGAGCAGCCACGCGTCCACCGCACCGGGGACGGTGGCGGCCAGCGCGCCGGAGCCGGGGACCAGGTCGAGGCCCTCGGCGCGGTAGTGCTCCGGGGTCGCGCCCTCGGGGGCGGGGCCCTGACCGACCAGCACCGTCGGCACGGGGTTCACGGCCGTCGCGAAGACCGCCGTCAGGTCACCGCCGGGGCCGTTCAGGTGGGGCTCCACGACCTGCAGGACGAAGGCACCGGCAACGGCCGCGTCGAAGGCGTTTCCGCCACGCTCGAGCAACGACTGGGCCGTGGCCGTCGCGATCCAGTGCGTCGAGGCCGCCATCCCGAACGTGCCCTGCAGGTCCGGACGGGTGGTCTGCGCTGCGGGCGGGACGAAGGCGGGGTTCGGCGTCGGCATGCCACCATCTTGCGCGCTCCCGGCGTCCCGGCACCCGGGTGAGCGCTGCCGCAGCCTGCCGCCTCCGGCTCCTGCCCCGCCGCGTACCCCCGGAACTGGGGTTGCCCCACCGCGTCAAGGGGGTTGTTTCTCCCCCCGGAAAAGGTGACCATCGTTCGGCGGCGCGTAACCGACGTGCCGCCGAACGGTCGCGCAGGGGCGCGTCCGCCACCTGGACCGCCTCCCTGCGGTCCCAGTTCAGGGAACTCATGCGCCGCACTTCGTCGTCTTCGGCTCGCCTCCGCCCAGTCCGCGCTCGGGTCGTCGCAGCGCTCGTCGCGCTCGCCGCCGTCGCGACGGGGCTGGTGAGCACCGCCACCCCGGCCGCCGCCGCTCCGATCGTCTACACGGGCACCGTCGCCGCGGGCAAGACGCTCTGGCCGGGCGACTCGGTGACCTCGAACAACGGGCAGTTCCAGCTCGTCATGCAGGGCGACGGCAACCTCGTCGAGTACGGCATCGGTCGCAAGGTGCTCTGGGCGTCGAACACGTCCGGCAAGTCCGGGGCCTTCGCGCAGATCCGGGCGAACGGCACGCTCGCCATCGTGCACAACAACGTGCGGATCGCGCTCTGGGGCGGCGCCGGGCACGTCGGCCGGAACTTCGGGGTCCGCCCGGACGGCACGATGCGCATGATCAACACGGCCAACAAGAGCGTCGTCGAGTTCCCCACGTACCAGGACAGCGTCGCCGCGGGGAACCTCATCCTGCCGGGGACGGTCCTGCGGTCCGACCGCACCAACGCCCGGACCCTCACCATGCGCGCCGACGGAGTGCTCGCACAGGTCGTCAACGGCAAGCAGGTCTGGGCGACGAAGACCGCCGGGAATGCCGGGGCCTACGCCTCGGTGCAGGCCGACGGCAACTTCGCCGTCTACTCGGCCGCGAACAAGTGGCTCTGGTCGAGTGCCACGAGTCGTGCCGGCGGCGGACGGCTCCTCGTGCAGGTCGACGGCAACGTCGTGCTCTACGGCAAGTCCGACACCCGGGCGTGGTCGACCCGCCCCGTGACCGGGCTGCTGTGGCCGGTCGCCAGCACCAAGATCTCCGGCCGGTACGGTGACGACCGCGGCGTCGGACACGTCCCGCGCTACCACCAGGGCACCGACTCGCCCGTGGGGACCGGGACGCCCGTGTACGCCTCGGGGACCGGGACGGTCACCACCACCGTCGCGAACCACGCGTCCTACGGCAACTACGTCGTCGTCACGTACGGCAACACCACCGTCCTCACCGCGCACCTCAGCAAGATCGGCGTGAAGCAGGGGCAGATCGTGTCGAAGGGCAACGAGGTGGGCAAGTCCGGCAACACCGGGCAGTCCACCGGGGCCCACGTGCACGTCGAGGTGCGCCAGGCCGGCTCGCTCATCGACCCGCTCTCGGTGCTGCACTTCCGGTGATGCGACCGAACCGGGCGCTTCGGCTGTCAGGATCGCCGATCTCGCGACACTCCTGAAGTGAAGGGAGTGCTGTGACGAACGACGATTCACACCTCGTGCGCCGGATGGTCGCCGGGGACCGTGCCGCACTGGCGACCGCGTTCGACCGGTTCGCCCCGGTGCTGACGCGCTACGCGTGGGCGGTCTCCGCGACGCCGACCGACGTCGAGCGCGTCGTGCAGGAGTCGTTCATATCGCTCTGGCAGCACGCCGACGGCTTGTACCTGCCCACCGGTCTGCTGCTGCCGTGGCTCCTGGCCGTCTGCCGGTCGCACGCCCGGACGAGTGGTGCGGACGGTGTCGACGGTGACGGCGCTGCGCCGTTGCGCTGGGTCGAGGACGACCTGCGTGCCCTCCCCGAGACCGACCGACGACTCGTCGAGCTCTGTCTCGTCGAGGGTCGGACGTGGTCGGACGCCGCGCAGCACCTCGGACTCCGCCCGCAAGGACCCACGCCACGGCGGGGGTCCCGAGCGACGAAGGAGGTGCAGCGATGAACTCCGAGCCCCCGATCGGAGACGACCTGCAGCGCATGCTCGTCTCGATGAAGCAGAACGTGCTCGAGCGGGCCGAACCACGGAAGCGCCGTGGACGTCGCACCGGCATCGTCATCACCGTCATCGCCCTGCTCGCCGTGGGGACGGCGGGTGGTGGCGTCGCGCTCGGACTCATCCCGACGTCGCCCACCGAGCCCGAGCCCACGCCGAGCGCCACCAGCCAGCCGAGCCAGACCGTCACGCCGTCGTCGGCGCCGGTCGTCGGTGAACCGACCCCGACGCCCACGCCCACGCCGACCGCCTCGCCGTACTCGGCGACGGACTGGTCGACGTGGACGATCTCGGCGGATGCCGTCGGACCGGCGACGCTCGGCAGCCCCGCCGGGTCCGACGACGCCGCACTGCGAGCTGCGTTCTCGCCCGCGCCGCCCCTGATCGACGACAAGGGGACCGTGATCTACCCGTTCGGTTGCCCGAACACGAACTCCAGGATCTGGGACGGACCCGGCGGCGAGCGTGTCGTCGAGGTCGTCGCCGGCGGCACGGTCGGTACGGTCGTCATCCAGCAGGGGCAGGACGCCGCACCGGGCCAGCAGGTGGGCCCGAAGACGCTCGAGGGGGTCGGTCTGGGCAGCACCCTCGCCGAGGTCAGGGGCGCCTACCCGGACCTGGTCCAGACCCGGACGGACGCGGCGGGTGGTACCCGTGACACGTTCTGGGCGGTTCGGTCCGGCGAGCGGTACATCGTCTTCCAGGTCGGCGAGGGGAGCGGCCGCGTGGCGACCGTCTTCGTGTCCGGCACGAGCGAGCCGGTGGCCGACTACTGCTCCTGACGCCGCGCCGGAGCGAGCTGACGTTCGCTTCGTGAGCAGAAATGGTCGGGTCGCCTTCGGGCACCCGACCATTACTGCACTCCAAGTGCGGGCCACCTCGCACCGTGCGAGAGCACGCCCGCGGCGCGGATAGCCTGGGCAGGATGAGGAAGCGCGGCGGAACGGTGCTCGTGTTGGTGGCGATCGGGGTCCTGGCGGGGGTCCTGTCCGGGTTGTTCGGCGTCGGCGGTGGGGTCATCGTGGTGCCGGCGCTCATGGCCTTCGCACAGATGGACCAGCGTCGGGCCTCGGCCACGTCGCTCGTGGCGATCGCCCCCGCGGCCGTCGTCGGTGCGGTCACCTACGCCGTGCAGGGCGAGGTGCACTGGCTGGCGGCCCTGACCCTGGCGGTCGGCAGCGTCATCGGCGCGCCGATCGGTGCCCGGCTGCTCCGTGCCCTGCCGCTCCGCGTGCTGCCCTGGATCTTCGTCGGGTTCATCGCCGTCGTGCTGGTGTCGCTGTTCACCACGGTGCCGACCCGCGGCGGCGAGGTGCACTTCGGGGTCGTCGAGGCGATCGTCCTGCTGCTGCTCGGGCTGCTGTCGGGGGTGCTGTCCGGGCTCGTCGGGGTCGGCGGCGGGGTCGTCATCGTGCCGGGGCTCGAGGTCGTGCTCGGCGCCGGCGACCTGCTGGCGAAGGGCACGTCACTCCTCACGATGGTGCCGACGTCGGTGTCCGGGACGGTCGCGAACCTGCGGCGTCGCGCGGTCGACCTGCGGGTCGGGCTGACGGTCGGCATCACCGCCGCCGTCTGCTCGCCGGGTGGCGCCGTGCTGGCGCGCCTGGTCGACCCGCAGGTCGGCACCTGGCTGTTCGCGGCGTTCCTGGTGGTCGTCGCGGTCATCGTGCTCAGCCGCGGGCGTCGGAGGCCACCACAGAACGACGCGAGCGACGGGGAGGTCGCGTGACGGGCCTCCCGGCAGGGCGCGACGCGGAAGCCGTGCTGGCGGCGTTCGCCCGCACCACCGGCGACGTCGCCGCGGCCCGCCGGGTCGCGCGGCAGTTCCACGACCTCGACGAGGGGGAGCGCTCGGCGCTGCTCTGGAGCGAGGACGACGGCGCGAAGCTCGTCGCCGTCCTGCTGCTCGTGCAGGCGATGCGGGCGCACCCGGATCCGGAACTCACCGACGAGTACCTGTCCGCGGCGAAGGCCGAGCGGTTCGAGGACCCGGTGCTCGTCGACCTGGCCGCCGAGGAACTCGTCGGCGCCCCGTTGGTGGGCGCTTCGACCGGCCCGCTGTTCGCGCTGGCGAAGTCCGACGTCGCGATGGTGCGCCGGATCGCGGTCGTGGCGACCCTGGCGTTCGTGAAGCAGGGCGACGCCGAGGTACCGCTCGGGATCGCCGGTCGCCTGGTGCGGGAGCGCAGCGAGACGGTGCAGTCGGCGCTCGGGTTGGTCCTGCGCGAGACGGGGAAGCGGGCGTCCGAGCCGGCACTCGTGGCGTTCCTCGAGCAGAGCGGCCGGTTCCTCAGCCCGGCCGCCCGGCGAACGGCGACCGAGCACCTGCCGCTGGGGGAGCGTGACCGGCTGCGCGGATGACGCAGCTCGCGGTCGCGCGCGACGCCTTGCTCGCCCGGGCAGAACCCGCCTGAGGCGACGGCCGGGAGGCCCGGCGCGGGTCCGCCCCGCCGCTGGCGGCCCGCGCGCACCGGCCCCACCGCCGTGCCGGGGTCCGACGCCTGTGCTGCGGGCATGCCCACCCGCGCCGACGTGCGCGAGGGGGACGCGGGGCTGGGAGCGTCCACGGGGCGGGCGCGTACCGAGGAGGGGAACGCGAGTCGTGCCTCCAGGCCGGCTCGAAGCGACCACGAGAGGAACGCAACGTGCGCGCACTGACCTACCAGGGCACCGAGAAGGTGTCCGTCGAGACCGTCCCCGACCCGACCATCCAGGAGCCGACCGACGCGATCGTGCGGATCACCTCCACGGCGATCTGCGGGTCCGACCTGCACCTGTACCGCGTGCTCGGCCCGTACATCGACCGCGGCGACGTCCTCGGCCACGAGCCGATGGGCATCGTGGAAGAGGTCGGATCCGGCGTCACGAACCTGAAGGTCGGCGACCGGGTCGTCATCCCCTTCAACATCTCCTGCGGCCACTGCTGGATGTGCCAGCACGGCCTGCAGTCGCAGTGCGAGACCACCCAGGTGACCGAGTACGGCACCGGTGCCTCGCTGTTCGGCTACACCAAGATGTACGGCCAGGTCCCCGGTGGCCAGGCCGAGTACCTGCGCGTCCCGTACGCCGACTACGGCCCCATCGTCGTGCCGGACGACGGCACCCCCGACGACCGCTGGCTGTTCCTGAGCGACATCCTGCCGACCGCGTGGCAGGCCGTGCAGTACGCCCAGGTGCCCGAGGGCGGCACGCTCGCCGTGCTCGGCCTCGGCCCGGTCGGCCAGTTCGCCGCCCGCATCGGCAAGCACCTCGGCTACCGCGTGCTCGCCGTCGACCCCGAGCAGGTCCGCCGTGACCTGGGGGCGAAGCACGGCGCCGAGGTGTTCGACCTGACCAAGGACCTGGTGCCCGAGCTCGTCGACCTGACCGACGGGCGCGGCCCCGACGGGGTCGTCGACGCCGTCGGCATGGAGGCCCACGGCAACCCGATGGCGGGCTTCGCACAGCGTGCCGCCGGCCTGCTGCCCGACAAGCTCGCGCAGAAGGCGATCGAGACCGCCGGTGTCGACCGCCTGGCCGCCGTGCACGCGGCGATCGACCTGGTCCGCCGCGGTGGCACCGTCTCGCTGAGCGGTGTCTACGGCGGCATGGCCGACCCGATGCCGATGATGACGCTGTTCGACAAGCAGATCACCATCCGCGAGGGCCAGTGCAACGTGAAGCGTTGGATCGACGACATCATGCCGCTCGTCTCCGACCCGTCGGACCCGCTCGGCACGCTCGACCTGACCACCCACCGCGTCTCGCTCGAGGAGGCCCCGCACATGTACGAGGTCTTCCAGAAGAAGCAGGACAACTGCGTCAAGGTCGTGCTCGACCCCGCGATGGCCGCGGCCTGATGCGCGTCGTCGTCGTCGGCGCGACCGGCAACGTGGGGACGGCGGTGCTCCGTCGGCTCGCGGCCGTGCGCGCCGACGGCGACGGCGACACCGGCCGTCACGCCGCCGGTGACGCCGGCCGTCACGCCGCCGGTGACGTCGCACGCGACGCCGCCGGCGTCCAGATCGTCGGTGTCGCCCGGCGGCTGCCGGACCTGCGCGCGGAGCCGTACGCCGCCGCCGTCTGGCACGCGGTCGACGTCGGTGCCGCGGACGCCGTGGACCAGCTCACGGCCGTGTTCCAGGGCGCCGACGCCGTCATCCACCTGGCCTGGGCCCTCCAGCCGACGCACGACATCCCGGCGCAGCACCGCACGAACGTGACCGGCACGGCGAACGTCCTGGCCGCCGTCGCGCGCGCCGAGGTGCCCCAGGTCGTCGTCGCGTCCTCGGTCGGCGCCTACCGCGGGGTGGACGTCGACGGCAAGCACACCCCGGTGGACGAGAGCTGGCCCGCCGACGGCATCCCGACGGCGACGTACTCGATCCACAAGGCCGCCAACGAAGCGGCGATGGACGCGTTCGAGGCCGAACACCCCTCCGTGACGGTCACCCGGCTGCGCCCGGGGCTGATCTTCCAGCGGGACGCCGCCGCCGAGATCCGGGGGCTGTTCCTCGGACACCTCGTGCCGATGTCGATCGTGCGGTGGATCCGCTGGCTCGTGTTGCCGCTGCCGTACCCGTTCGTGTTCCAGGCCGTGCACGCCGACGACGTCGCGGACGCCTACTGGCGCGCGGTCGACCGACGGGCAGCTGGGGCGTTCAACATCGCCGCCTCGCCCGTGCTCAACCCGCCGCGACTGGCGCGCGCCTTCGGCATGCTCGGTGCCGTGCGGATCCCGCTGCGGTTGCTGCGCGGGATCGTGACGGTCACGTGGCGGCTGCGGTTGCAGCCGACGGACGCCGGGTGGATCGACATCGCGGCCGGGGTGCCGATCATGCGGACCGACCGTGCCCGGTCGGTGCTCGGATGGGAGGCCCGGCACACCTCCGAAGAAGCGTTGCGTGCACTCGTGGCCGGGTTCGCGGACGGTGCGAACGTTCCGGGGTCGGGGCCGCTCCGCGGCTGACCGGGCTTGGGCTGGGGGTGGCCGGGGTCGGCGCTGCCTGGTCGCCCCGGGCGTACCGGGTGCTTTCGGGCGTACGGGGTCGGAAGTTCTGACCAGGTACGCCCGGTTCCACATTCCATCGCGGGCGTTCTGGGAAGGAACGCCCGCTCGTGTTCCCCGTCTCGCGCTACGCTTCGCTCGTCGTTGTGAGAAGGGGGAGTGCGATGGTGCTCAGTTGGTCCGCGTTCAGTGAGCTCGAGGGGCCGGGGGAGTCGGGGATGTCCGACCTGTTCGGCGGCTGGTTCGGCATCGCGTTCGGGGTCGTCGCGGCGCTGATGATCCTGACGACCCTGACGATCGTCATCCTCGCGCTCTACCGGGGCAAGCGGATGGCCGACCGTGGTCAGAACCCGCTCACCATGCAGGAGGACATCGCGTACCAGGCGATGCAGAGCCGCACGTTCGCTCCGGACAAGCCGCTCGAACAGCGCCTCGCCGAACTCGACGACCTGCACGCGCGCGGCGTGATCTCCGACGAGGAGCACCGCAGCGCCCGAGCCGAGGCCCTGCGCGGACGATGATCGCCTCCGAAGACGTCCGCAACCCCCTGATCCCGCCGGTCTACGACCTCGTCTGGACCCTGCTGATGGCGCTCGTCGTCATCGTGGTCATCGTCGCCGTGTGCATCGCGGTCGTCCGCAGTCGGCGTCCCCACGGTGCCCGTCGGAGCTCGCCGGAGCAGCGGCTCCTCGAACTCGACGAGCTGCACGCCCGCGGTGTCATCACCGACGACGAGCGCCGAGCCGCGCGGGCCGAGGCCCTGCGCGGTTAGCCTGGTCCGGTGCTGCTGCCGACGGACCTGCTCGGGGTGTGGGACCTCCACCGCACCGTGCACGACCACCGTGCCGGGGCGGCGGGGACCGTCACCGGGACCACCACGTTGACCCGGGCCGGCGACGACGAGGTTCGCTGGGACGAGTCCGGCGTGATGACCTTCGACGGCCGGTCCACCCCGGTGTCCCGGACCCTCCTCCTCCGGCGGGGTCCCGACGGCGGCTGGACCGTGCACTTCTCCGACGGTCGGGTCTTCCACGACTGGGTCTGGGGCACGAGCGTCGCCCACGCCTGCGCTCCGGACGACTACACGGGTGCCTTCGACGGCGACGAAGACCGCTGGACGGTGCGGTGGGAAGCGCGGGGCCCGGCGAAGGACTACCGGTTGGACAGCGTCCTCACCCGACCGCGGTCGTGACCCGCGGGGTCGGACGTCACCGCCAGACTGAGGGCATGGCACGCTCCTCCGGCACCGACGCCCCGCGCATCACCCTGACCGAACCGACGAACCTCGAGGACTGGGCGCCAGCTCCCGGTGACGTCCTGACGGGGGACCGCCTCGAGGGCAAGCGCATCGACGTCCTCGACCTGGCCGGCGAGCGGCTACCCGACCTGGAGATCGAGGAGTGTGTCATCGACACGTTCCGGGGCGACGACGCGGACTTCCGTGGGCTCCGGGTCCGTGACTCGATCATCGACTCGCTCGACGCCCCGATCCTGCGGGCGTCGAGCAGCTCGTGGCGCGAGGTCCGGGTCTCCGGCGGTCGGGTCGGCTCGGCGGAGCTGTACGACTCCGGGCTGAACGGCGTCGAGTTCGTCGGCATGAAGTTCGGGTTCGTGAACCTGCGCGGCTCGACGATCACCGACGTGGTGTTCCGCGACTGCGTCATCGACGAGCTCGACATCGCCGACGCGAAGCTGCTGCGGGTGTCGTTCGACGGCAGCCGCATCCGCGCCGCCGAGGGGTCGAACACCCGCATCGACCACGTGGACCTGCGCGGAGCGGACCTCGATCGGGTCGAGCGGCTCGAAGGGTTCCGCGGGGCCACGATCGGCGCCGACCAGCTGTACACGCTCGCTCCGCTGCTGGCCGCGCAGGCCGGCTACCGCGTCGACTGACGGCTCCCTCGCACCGTGCGAGGTGCGCCCACGAGTCGTGCGGGGTTCCGCACTCGGTGCGACCACGCGGACCTCACACCGAGTACGGAACCTCGCACCGGACGTCAGAAGCCCGCGTGGCGCGTCGCGTCAGCCAGCGCCGATGCCAGCGCCGACGCCAGCGCCGACCCCGGCCAGCGCCGCGGCCAGGTCGGCCTGCACCAGGTCGCCGTGCACCGCTGCGCCCACCTGGGTGCCGGCGGCCGCCGACGCGATGACCGTCGCCATCGGGGTCGTCACGTTGCCGGCCGCGGACACCCCGCGCACGGCGGTCTGCCCGGCGGCGTCCACGGTCAGCGCCGTCGCGAAGCGGTGGTCGCCCATGAACTGGTCGGTGGCGGCGAGGCCGAGCCCGGACAGGAAGCCCACCCGCGCCTCGGGCCGGCTCGCCGTGGCCAGGGCATCGAGCTCGACGAAGGAACCGTCGCCGAGCCGGACCCCGGTCAGCCGGTCACCCTCGGAGACCACTTCGGCGACCGGACCCTGAATCACCGAGATGCCGCGGGCCGCCAAACCGGCCAGGGCGGTGTCGTCCATCAGTTCTGGATCCGTCAGGAACGCGGTCACCCGATCGCTCAGCGCCCGGAACATGAGCGCGTGGTGTGCGGCGTTCGGTGTCGTGACGAGGACCCCGATCCGCTGGTCGCGGATCTCCCACCCGTGGCAGAACGGGCAGTGCACGACCCCGCGCCCCCACTGTTCGGCCAGGCCCGGGACCTCGGGCAGGACGTCCACGGCGCCGGAGGCGACGACCAGTCTGCGGGCCGTGACGGCCGCGCCGGAGTCCAGCGTGACCGAGAAGCCGACCGGGTCGTGACCGTCACCGGTCGTGGCGGACGTGGCCACGACCCTCCCGGCCGTGACCTGGACGCCGTAGGCGGCGACCTCGTCGCGACCGATGCGGATCAGCTCGGCGGGCGCGACGCCCTCGTGGCCGAGGTAGTTGTGTGCGCCGGCCGCCGGAGCGTTGCGGGGCTCGCCGGAGTCGACGACGAGCACCGTGCGCCGCGAACGGCCGAGGATCAGGGCGGCGGAGAGGCCGGCGGCCGAGCCGCCGATGACGATGACGTCGAAGTGTCCAGGCATGCGCTGATCATGCGGCCGGTCACGAGTGAACAGCAATGAAGTTTGCTGATCTGGCAAAATGGCCCGTATGGCACACAGCACCCCGGGACCGGTCGCCCCGCGCACGACGGCCGACGTCGTCGACGGGGTCGGCCCCCGACTCCGCGCGCTGCGCGCCCACCGCGACGTCACGCTCGCGGCACTGTCCGAGCAGACGAGGATCTCGGTGAGCACCCTGTCGCGGCTCGAGTCCGGCCAGCGGAAGCCCACGCTGGAACTGCTGCTGCCCCTCGCCCGGGCCTACCAGGTGCCCCTCGACGACCTGGTCGGCGCACCGCAGACCGGCGACCCGCGCGTGCACATGAAGCCCGAGGTGCACGGCGGCCGCGTCGTCGTCCCGCTGACGAAGCGGACCGGCGGGGTGCGCTCGTTCAAGCAGCTGTTCCCGCCGAACACCCCGGGTGGGGAACCGTCGCTCAAGACGCACGAGGGCTACGAGTGGCTCTACGTGCTGTCCGGACGGCTCCGGCTGGTGCTGGGGGAGCACGACCTCGACCTCGGCCCCGGAGAGGTCGCCGAGTTCGACACCCACACCCCGCACTGGATGGGCAACGTGACCGACTCCGTCACCGAGGTGCTGTGCCTGTACGGGCCGCAGGGCGAGCGGGCGCACGTGCGGTCGCGGCCCGCTCGGTGACCGGCTGACCGAAGCCGTCGTCAGCGGCTTCGCCACCACCGCCGCGACCGCGACCGCGATCGCAGCCGTCGTGCCCACCGGCGCACCGGGTTGGCCCGCCGGCCGTTCACGCGGAACGTGTGGAAGGCGCGTCGCGTCCGCACCCAGACGGACGGGAGGCCCGACAACGGTCGCGCGGACACCTGCACCGTGAGCACGGGGTCGGCCACCACCCGCCAGGCCGGGTCGAGCTGCATGCTCAGGTCGACGTCGTCGTGCACCTCGGCGTCGTCCCGGTGCGCTCGCCCCCCGACCGCGGCCCAGGTCGACCGGCGCATCGCCATGGCGGACCCGAACAACGGTGGGTGTCCGAGTGCACTCCACATCAGCACGAAGTACGGGCCCATGTACACGGCATCCCACAGTCGGCGCACCACGGGGCCGCCGTTCCGGGGCCGGCCCGGACCGGTGACCGCGACGACCTCGGGGTCGGCGAGCAGGCGGACGGCGTCGGCGATCCAGGACGGCGGTGGGACGGAGTCGGCATCGAGCCGCACGACGACGTCGCCGGACGCCCGGTCGTAGCCGCGCGCCGAGGCCCGGGCGATCCCGCGCACCGGCTCCGTGACCACGACCGCGCCGGCGTCCCGGGCGATCGCCGCGCTGTCGTCGGTGCTGCCGTTGTCGACCACGACGACCTCGTCGGCCGGCCGGGTCTGGGCCGCGAGGGCGGCGAGGCACCGGCGCAGGTGCACGGCATCGTCCCGCACAGGGATCACGACCGAGACACGGGGCACCCGTCGATCCAACCGGCTGGCGCCTGTGCGGATTGCCGGACCGCGTTTCCCGGTGATCCTGGGACAGGCCCAAGAGGGCACGGCGCACGTTCGTTGCGAAACGCCCCCGGTGCACGCCGGGGACGACGACAACCGGAAGGCCGACCATGACCACGAACCCACCCGGGAACGACTCCGGGACGCCCATCCACGACCGCACCGCAGCCTCCGAGGGGCACGAGGTCGCCCCCGGCGTGACCGTGCCGTCGTACGCCAGCGGTACCCCCGCCGCGCGACCCACCGACCCCGGTGCGCCCCGGACCGACGACCCGTACGGCGACAGCGCCGCCGAGGTGCCGTTCGACGCGCCCCTCGACGCCGTCCCGGCCGACGAGCAGCTCCCCGCCGTCCCGTCCGCCGCGTCCGCCGGCGGCGTCAGCGGCTCCAGCGGCGCTGGCAGCTCCAGCGGCGACGGCAGCGGCTCCGGCAAGGCCGATGCGGCGAAGGGTGCCGCGCAGGACGTCGCCGGCGACGCCAAGGAGAAGGCCGCGAACGTCGCGGGCACCGCCAAGGAGCAGGCGTCGAAGGTCGCCTCCGAGGCGACCGACCACGCCAAGCAGCTCTACGGCCAGGCGTCCGAGAACCTCAAGCAGCAGGCCGGCGAGCAGCAGCAGCGCGCCGCCGGCGGACTCCGCTCCCTCGGCGAGCAGCTCGGACGCATGGCCGAGAACGACGACGAGCAGGGTGTGGCCTCGAAGGTCGTCCGCGACCTGTCGGGCCGCGCGACCTCCGCCGCCGGGTTCCTCGAGAACCGCGACCCGGGCTCGCTGCTCGACGAGGTGAAGACCTTCGCCGCGAAGCGCCCCGGCACCTTCATCGCGATCGCCGCGGGCGCGGGCCTGCTGGCCGGCCGCCTGACCAAGGCGCTCGCGACCGAGGTCAAGCACGAGAAGGAGGCCGGCGACGGCACGACCGGATCGGGGAGTGGCGTATGAGCCAGTCCGTCCCCGGCGCGACACCCCTGGGCGAACCGACGCCCGAGGAGCGCGCTGCGACCACACCGCTCGGTGAGCTGCTGTCCGACGTGTCGCGCGACCTCTCCAGCCTGTTCCGGCAGGAGGTCGCCCTCGCGAAGGCCGAGCTGACCGACTCCGCGAAGAAGGCCGGCAAGGCGGGCGGGATGTTCGGCGGCGCCGGACTCACCGCCGTGTTCGCCCTGCTGTTCCTGTCGATCGCCGCGTGGTGGGGCCTCGGTTACCTGATCGGCAACGCCTGGTCCGCCCTGATCATCGCGGTCGTGTACGCGATCGTCGCCGCGATCCTGGCCGTCCGCGGGCGCAAGGAGATCAAGGAGATCAAGGGCGCCCCGCAGACGGTCGAGACCGCCAAGGAAGTCCCCGAGACACTCAAGCCCAACACCGGGAGGAAGCCATGAGCACCCCAGACGAGATCCGCGCCGACATCGAGCGCACCCGCGGCGAACTCGGCTCCGACGTCGACGCCCTCGCCGACAAGGTCAGCCCGTCGTCCATCGCCCACCGCCAGAGCGAGAAGGTGAAGGGCCGGTTCCAGGACGTCCGCGAGTCCGTGATGGGCGCGGCGCAGTCGGCCCGCTCGAGCGCCTCCGGTTCCGCCTCGGGCGCGACCGGCCAGGCGAAGGACGTCGCGCAGAAGGGCGTCGAGAAGGCGAAGGGCAACCCCCTGGCCGTCGGCCTCATCGCGTTCGGTGCCGGTTGGCTCGTGTCGTCGCTCCTGCCGACGACCGAGCAGGAAGAAGAGCTCGCCGGTGAGCTGAAGGACAAGGCTGCACCGCTCGTCGACGAGGTCAAGGAGCAGGCGAAGGACGTCGGCTCGCAGCTCGGCGACGTGGCGAAGGAGCACGCGCAGGACCTCAAGGGGACCGCGCAGGACGCCGCGCAGGCGGTCAAGGGCGAGGCGCAGGGGGCCGCGTCCGACGTCAAGGACAGCGCGCAGGGTGCGGCGGACGACGTCCGCAGCAGCTGAGCGGAACCCCGTGACGGACAGGAGGCGAGGTGCCAGCTGGCACCGCGCCTCCTGTCCGTGAAGCGGTAGCGTTCCGGGCATGGACCCGATCGACGAGCTCGCTGCGGAGCTCCGACAGTCCATCGGCCGGGTCGTGCGTGCCGCACGACGCGAGGCGGACGCGCTGCCGGCCACCCACACCACCACCCTCGGGTTCCTGCACCGCGAGGGTCCGATGACGATCGCGGAACTCGCGCGCCGCCGCGGGGTGAAGCACCAGGGGCAGTCCCGCACGGTCGGCGAACTGGCCGAGCTCGGCTACGTCGACCGGACGGCGTCGGACACCGACCGCCGCGCGTCGGTCATCCGGATCACGGACGCCGGCCGGGCCGCACTGCAGCGGGACATGGACGCCCGCACGGACTGGCTGGCCGACGCGATCCGCGAGGAGACCGACGCCGAGGAGCGTGCGCTGCTGCGCCGTCTGCCCGAGCTGTTCGAGCGCGTTGCGCGTCGGGCCGACTGAACGACCCCTCACCTTCCCGGGAGCCCGAGAAGTACAACACGGCTGTACAATTGTGCGCATGGAGTTGACGAAGTACAACCACGCCACCGTCGTCCTCGAGCAGGACGGCGTCACCCTCGTCATCGACCCCGGGGTGTTCACGCCCGAGGCCGTCGACCTCGTCCGCGGAGCAGCGGGCGTCCTCGTCACGCACGACCACCCCGACCACTTCGACATCGACGCCCTGCGCGCGGGACTCTCCGCGAACCCGGACCTCGTCGTCCGCGGTCCGGAGACCGTCGTCGAGCAGCTCGGCGAACACCACGGCCGGGTCCAAGCGGTGCACGCCGGCGACACGATCACCGTCGGACCGTTCTCCGTCCGGGTCTTCGGCGAGCAGCACGCGGTCATCCACCCCGACATCCCGTCCACCGCGAACGTCGGCTACCTGGTGGACGACGCGGTGTTCCACCCGGGCGACGCGTACCTCGAGCCCGGTGTCCCGGTGCCGACCCTGCTGCTGCCGACGAGCGGGCCGTGGACGAACACCGCCCAGGCCGTCGACTACGTGCGAGCCGTGGCGCCGGAGCGGGCCGTGCAGATCCACGAGGCGATGCTGAGCGAGCTCGGCCAGCAGTCCGCCGCGCGGTTCCTCGGGCCGGACGGTCTCGGGCCGGTGCCCGTCCTGATCCTGCCCGCGGGGGAGACGATCACCGTCTGACGGACGCGGGCGGCCCCTGGGAGGCGATCCGGGCCTCCCGAGCAGCATGGTGGGATGGCCGACGCACCCACGACAGCAGTCCTCTTCGACATCGACGGCACCCTCGCCGACTCGAACTACGCGCACATCGACGCGTGGTGGCGGGCGTTCCTGGCGGCGGGGGAGTCCGTCGACGCCTGGCGCATCCACCGCGCGATCGGGATGGACTCGGCGAAGCTGCTCGAGACGCTGCTGCCGGACGTGTCCCAGGAGATTCGCGACACCGCCAAGCAGTTCCACACCGCCTACTACGCCGAGCAGATGCCGCGGCTCCGGCTGCTGCCGGGTGCACGCGAGCTCCTGCAGGCCGTCGCCGAAGCGGGGCACGCCGTGGTCCTGGCGACCAGTGCGCCCGAGCACGAACTCGCCCGCCTGCGCGACCTGCTCGACGCGGGTGAGTGGGTCACCGCCGAGACCAGCTCCGAGGACGTCGAGCAGGCGAAGCCGGACCCCGGCATCATCCGGGTCGCACTCGACAAGGCCGGGGTCTCGGCCGACGACGCCGTGATGGTCGGTGACGCCATGTGGGACGTCGAGTCCGCCGGCAAGGTGGGGGTGCAGTGCGTCGGCGTGATGACCGGCGGCATCGGCGGCGACGAGCTCCGCGGTGCCGGCGCGGTCGAGGTGTACGACGACGCGGCGGCCGTGCTCGCGGCGTTCCGCGCCGGCGAGGGCCCGATCGCGGCACTCGGCCAGCGCGCCTGACGAGCGGCGCCGGTCGCGCCTGACGGCGGCGCCGGTCGCGCCCGACGGCGGCGCCGGTCGCGCCCGGCGGGCGCCTCGGTTTCCGCGTCGTCGGTCGCCCGTGCCAGGATCGACGTTCGTGATCACGATCGAACGCGTGTCCTGGGACGACCCCCGCAGCGTGGTGCTCCGCGCCCGCCTGGACGACGAGATGCACGAGCGCTACGGTTCGGCCAACGCCGACGAGGACCCGGCGGTCACCGCTGAGCGGGGTCGTGCGCTGAGCGTCGACCCGTCGACCGTCGTCACGTCGATCCTGGCCGTCGACGAGTCCGGCGAACCGGTCGGGCACATCGCGGTCCGGCGTCTGGGTGACGAGGTCGAACTGAAGCGGCTCATCGTGCTCGCCTCGGCGCGCGGCAAGGGTGCGGCCACCGCGCTGCTCGACGAGTGCGAGCGCGTCGGTCGCGAACTCGGCGCCGGGCGGCTCATCCTGCAGACCGGTGACAAGCAGCCCGACGCCGTGGCGCTCTACCGCAAGACCGGCTGGGACCAGATCGCGGTCTACGAGCCCTACGTCGCGACCATGCCCTGGTCGTTCTGCTTCGAGAAGGCCCTGTAGCCCGCCGCCGGCCCGTATTGCACTTTCGGCAGGAGAGTGCAATTCTTGCTCGGTGAGCACCACCGAACGCACCCGCGCGCTGCGTCGACGCATGATCGTCGAGGCACGTCGGGCGACGGTCAAACACGGGCTGCACGGCTTCACGATCGAGCAGCTCTGCGAGACCGTCGGGGTGTCGCGCCGCACGTTCTTCAACCACTTCGGGTCGAAGGACGACGCCGTGCTCGGCATCGAGCTCAACGCCGACGTCGAGGCGATCGACGCCTACGCCGCGGGCGGGATCGTCCCCGGCGAGCTCGACCCCCTCGGCTCGATCGTAGCGCTGGCGATCGACCAGTTCGGCCGGGTCGGGTTCGTCCGTGCCGACGAGGCCATGATGCGTCGGGTCTTCGAGCGGGAGCCGGCGCTCGTCGCGCGGTTCCTGTCGGCGACCGACGTGCAGCTCGCCCGGGTCACCGTGGCCGTGCGCCGTCGGTTCGGGTGGGACGACCCCGGCGACCGTCGGGCGCGCCTGGTGACCGAGGCCGCGGCCGCGCTGCTGAAGGTGACCGCGGAGACGTACTTCGACGACGCCTTCGACGAGGCCACCGGACCGACGTTCGACGCGCTGCTCACCGAGAACCTCCGCCTGCTCAGGGCGGTCACCACGACCGAACGGGAACACACCACATGAGCGCCACCGCGCCGGGCACCACCAAGCGTGCCCGCCCAGGCTCCGACGGCCCGCTGCTCCTGACGCAGCGTCGCATCTGGATCATCTTCTCCGCCCTGATCGCGGGGATGCTGCTCTCCAGCCTCGACCAGACCATCGTCTCCACCGCGATGCCCACCATCGTCGGCGAGCTCGGCGGCGTCGCGCACCAGGCCTGGCTGACGACCGGGTACCTGCTCGCCTCCACCATCGTGATGCCCGTCTACGGCAAGTTCGGCGACGTCCTCGGTCGCCGCAACCTGTTCCTCATCGCGATCGCGCTGTTCACCATCGCGTCGGCCGGGTGCGCGTTCGCCACGGACTTCACGCAGCTCGTGGCGTTCCGCGCCATGCAGGGGCTCGGCGGCGGTGGCCTGATGATCCTGTCGCAGGCGATCATCGCGGACATCGTCCCGGCCTCGCAGCGCGGCAAGTACCTCGGCCCGCTCGGTGCGATCTTCGGCCTGTCCGCCATCGGTGGCCCGCTGCTCGGTGGCTTCTTCGTGGACCACCTCACCTGGAACTGGGCGTTCTACATCAACATCCCGGTCGGCATCGCGGCGTTCTTCGTGGCGTGGTTCGCGCTGACCCTGCCGAACAAGAAGGCGACGAAGCGCATCGACGTCCTCGGCGTGCTGTTCATGTCCGCGGCGACCACGTGCCTGGTGTTCTTCTCGGAGTTCGGCGGCAGCAAGGACCACGGCTGGGACGCTCCCGAGACCTGGGCCTGGTTCGCCGGTCTCGTCGTCGCGGCAGCGCTCCTGGTGTTCGTCGAGTCCCGTGCGCAGGACCCGGTGCTCCCGCTGTCGTTCTTCCGCAACCGCACCTTCCTGCTGGCCACCGGCATCGGCCTCGTGCTCGGCATCGGCATGTTCGCGGCGATCGGCTTCGTCCCGACCTTCCTGCAGATGGCCTCGGGTACCTCGGCCGCGGTCTCCGGTCTGCTGATGCTGCCGATGATGGCCGGCCTGATCGGCACCTCGATCGCCTCGGGTGTCCTGATCACCAAGACCGGGCGCTACCGGATGTTCCCGATCGTCGGCACGGTCCTGGTGGCCATCGCGATGCTCGCGATGACCCAGCTGGCGGCGGACACCCCGATCTGGCTGATCTGCGCGTACCTGTTCGTCTTCGGTGCCGGGCTCGGCCTGATCATGCAGGTGGTCGTCCTCGTCGCGCAGAACGCCGTGCCCGCCGAGCAGGTCGGTACCGCCACGTCGACGAACAACTACTTCCGCGAGGTCGGTGCCTCCCTCGGCACCGCCGTCTTCGGAGCGCTCTTCACCGCGCGGCTCACGACGTCGCTGACCGACGTGTTCCGCGGTGCCGGTGGGTCGGCGACCGATGCGGCGTCCTCAGCGGGGAGCATCGACCCGTCGACCGTCGCGGGCCTGCCGCCTGCGGTGCAGGACGGCATCGTGAACGCCTACGCCGACTCGCTCGCACCGGTGTTCTGGTACCTGCTGCCGTTCATCGCGGTGGCGTTCCTGCTCGCGCTCTTCCTGCCGCAGATCAAGCTCTCCGACACGGCCGGCATGGTCGCCCGTGGCGAGGCCGTCGGCGGCGACGAGGCCGACGAGCTCGAGCGCGCGCAGCGCGCTGCGCGTGCGGAGCACGCGGCGGCTCCGGAGGGTTCCGCACCGGGGCGGGACACCGACCGGTAGACGCGACCGACCGACGGCCGGGAGGCGCGGTGCCAGCTGGCACCGGGCCTCCCGTCCGTCATCCGGTCGCGCTCACTGCCGCGGCCGACCTTTCGGGCCCAGCGACACCTCGCGCGTTCCAGCGCACGTGAGGTGTCGCTGAGCGCGTGAGGTCGCGGTGACCCCGCGCTACGCGCCGGTGCTCGCGCGCGGCACGAGCCGCGTCGGCAGGGCCGCGGGCTCGGCGGCCGTGCCGTCGAGCGTCGCGAGGAGCCGCAGTGCCGCAGCGCGACCGAGGTCGGCGCCGGGCAGCGCCACGCTCGTCAGGGCCGGCGCGGTGACCGACGACGACGGCAGGTCGTCGAAGCCCGCGACCGCGAGTGCGCCGGGGACGGCGATGCCGAGCGCGCCGGCGACCCGCAGGACTCCGTAGGCCAGGGTGTCCGCGGCCGCGACGACGGCGGTGACGTCGTCGTCCTGCCAGGCCTCGATGACGTGCTCGGTGGCCGAGGCCGCGGCCTCCACGGTCAGGTCGGCGCGGGCGGTGACCTCGGAGACCGTGATGCCGGCCTCCGCACAGGCCTGCTCGAACAGTTCGCGGCGCACGCCGAACGTCGCCGCCCGCGAGGTGCCGTCGAGGTAGCCCACGTGCCGGTGTCCCCGGTCGTGCAGGTGGGCGACGAGGTCGTGCACGCCGGTGGAGAGGTCGTAGTTGACCGCCTCGGGCCCACCGGGGGCGTCGAGCAGCACCACGGGGACGCTCGCCGACATCGGCTCGTCGGCGGCCGGGGCGTCGACCAGGATGCCGGCCGGCCGGAGCCGTTCGAAGCGCCGGACGTCGGCCGCGATCGGCTGTGCACCCCGCTCGGTGACGGAGAGCACGAGCTGGAACCGGTCGCCCAGGGTGTCGCGGACGCCACGGATGACCTCGGCGAAGAACGGGTTCGACAGGTCGGGGGCGATGAACACGACGAGGTCGCCGCTGCCGCGCGCCAACGAGCTGGCGGCGTGGTCGACGACGTAGCCGAGGTCGTCCACGGCGTCGCGGACCCGCGCGGCGATGGGGGCGGAGACCCGCCCGCGGTCCTTGCCGTTCACGACGAGGGAGACCGTGGCGATGCTCGTGCCCGCACGCTCGGCCACCATCGCAGCGGTCACACGACGGCTCGGGGCGGCGGGGGAGGGCACTCGTCGATGCTAGCGAGCGCGGTGGTCGAACTTGACGTCAAGCGTTTGACGTGTTTCGATGTCAAACGCTTGATGCGCCGCGTCGCCAGCGCTCTGCCGGCCCGTGGATCCCCACCACGTCGAGCACTCACCTCGATTCCCCGAAGAAGTGGAGCGCCCAGCGTGCCCGATGCGACCCAGCCCGCCGCGAAGATCATCCTCGACTGCGACCCCGGCCACGACGACGCCGTGGCGCTCCTGCTCGCCCACGGCAGCCCGGCCATCGACCTGCTCGCCGTGACCACCGTCGTCGGCAACCAGACCCTGCCGAAGGTCACCCGCAACGCCCTGGCCGTCGCCCGCATCGCCGGCATCACCGGGGTGCCGTTCGCCGCCGGAGCCGCCCGCCCGCTGCTGCGCCAGATCGAGGTCGCACCGGACATCCACGGCGAGAGCGGCCTGGACGGCCCGATGCTCCCCGAGCCGTCGTTCGACCTCGACGAGCGCCACGCCGTCGACCTGATCATCGACACCGTGATGGCCCACGAGCCCGGCACGGTCACCCTCGTGCCGACCGGCGGCCTGACGAACATCGCCCTCGCCGCCCGCAAGGAGCCCCGCATCGTCGAGCGCGTCAAGCAGGTCGTGCTCATGGGCGGCGGCGTGCACGTCGGCAACTGGAGCCCGGTCGCCGAGTTCAACATCGTCATCGACCCCGAGGCCGCGGCCATCGTGTTCGAGGCCGGCTGGGACGTCGTGATGGTCGGCCTCGACCTGACGCACCAGGCCCTGGCCACCCCCGAGGTCGCCGCGCGCATCGCCGGCGTCGGTACCGCCCCCGCCGCGTTCGTCGGCGAGCTGCTCGACTTCTTCGGCCAGACCTACAAGGACGCCCAGGGCTTCGACGCCCCGCCGGTCCACGACCCCTGCGCCGTCGCGTACGTCATCGACCCCACGATCGTCCGCGCCGTGAAGGTCCCGATCCACGTCGAGACCCAGGGCGCGCTGACCCTCGGCATGACCGTCGCCGACTTCCGCGCCCCCGCACCCGAGGACTGCCGCACGAGCGCCGCGATGGAGCTCGACCACGGCCGGTTCTGGGACCTCGTCGTCGACGCCCTCGAGCGCATCGGCGAGACGGCCGACACCGGCTGGACCCCACGTGCCGCCGCCGACGCCGTCGAAGCCGGCATCACCACGACCCCGGAGCGCTGAACCCCCATGACCACCACCTCGACGAAGAAGTCGATCGGCGCCCTCACCGCCGCGCTCCTCGCCGCGTGCATCGCGTTCCAGCTGAACGCGAGCATGCTCAGCCCCGCCCTCGTCACGATGGCGCGCGAGCTGAACACCGACGACGCCACCATCGGCCTGTCGCAGACCCTGTACTTCACGCTCGCGGCGCTGTTCTCGCTGTTCCTGCCGCGGCTGTCCGACATCGTGGGCCGCAAGCGCGTGCTGATCGGCATGCTCGCCGTGATGCTCGTCGGCAGCATCGTCGCCGCGCTCGCGGTGAACGTGCCGATGCTGTTCGCCGGTCGCATCATCCAGGGCGTCACCGGTCCGGTCGTCCCCATCTGCCTGCTCGTCCTGCGCAACGAGATCAGCGACCCGAAGCGCTACGGCGCCGCCCTCGGGCTGCTGACCGCCGTGAACGGCGGCATCGCGGGCGTCGACGCCCTGGCCGGCGGGTGGATCGCGACGAACTTCGGGTTCCGCGGGATCTTCTGGGTCATCGCCGTCGTCACCGTGATCGCCCTGCTCCTGGTCGCGGTCTGGGGCGTCGAGTCGAAGCCCTCGGCCGGCACCCGGATGGACTGGATCGGCGTCGTGCCCCTCGTGGTGAGCGTGGGTGCGCTGCTCACGGCGTTCAACGAGGCCGGCAAGCTCGGCGCGGCGAACCCCGTGCTCGTGGTCGGTGGCGTCGTCGTCGCGCTCGTCGCCTTCGTCGTGTTCTGGGCCGTCGAGTCGCGGGTGCGGGAACCCCTGGTCGAGACCCGGTTCCTGAAGCGCCGTGCGACCTGGGCGCTCCTGGCGACGACGTTCCTGACGATGACGGGCGTCTTCGCCGTGGTCAACGGACTCGTCACGAGCCTCGCGCAGAACGGTGACGCCGGCTTCGGGATGGAGCCCGACCTGGCGTCGCTCGTGTTCCTCACCCCGTACGCGCTGGTCGGCTGGATCGTCGGACCCTTCGCCGGGCGCCTCGCCCCGACCATCGGGTACCGCGCCGTCCTGCGCGTCGGGCTGATCGGCAGCATCGTCTCGACCGTCCTGATGGCGTTGGTCGGCGTGCACTCGCTGCCCGTGCTGGTCACCGCGACCGTGCTGATCGGCATCACCTACGCCGGCATCGCGAACATCATCCTGAACGGCCTGGGCATCGTGCTGTCGCCGGAGTCGAACCCCGGGTTCCTGCCCGGCCTGAACGCCGGTGCGTTCAACCTCGGCGCCGGGGTCAGCTTCGCGGTCCTGCCCGCGCTGCAGATCGCGCTCGGCGTCGGCGGTTCCGCGGGCACCGCCGGGTACTCCGGTGGCATGCTGCTCGGGGCCGCGATCACGACCGTCGCGCTCGCGATCTCGTTCCTCATCCCCCGTCCGGAGAGCGCCGAGACCACGTCCGTCGCCCCGCAGAAGGAGACCGTCCGTTGACCGAGAGCATCGTCGTCGTCGGGTCGCTCAACGCGGACCTGGTGGTCCGCACCGAGCGCTTCCCCCAGCCCGGTGAGACCCTGCAGGGCTCCGACCTCGCGATCCTGCCCGGAGGCAAGTCCGCCAACCAGGCGGTGGCAGCCGGGAGGCTCGGGGGCACGGTGCGCATGATCGGTGCGGTCGGCGACGACGGGAACGGCGCGCTGCTCCGCGATTCCGTCGCGGCCGCGGGTGTCGACACGACGCACGTCGCGATCCGGGAGGGCGTCGCGACCGGCACCGCCGTCATCACCGTCGACGCCGCAGGCGAGAACACCATCGTGATCTCCGCCGGGGCGAACGGCACGCTGACGCCTGACGACGTGCCGGCCGACGTCTTCGCCGGCGCCGCGGTGCTGGGGCTCTGCCTCGAGGTCTCGATCGACGTCGTCCTCGCCGCCGCCCGGGCCGCGCACGCCGCCGGGGTCACGGTGCTCACGAACCTGTCACCGTTCGGCGCCGTGCCGGCCGAGCTCCTCGAACTGACCGACGTGCTGCTGGTGAACGAGCACGAGGCCGCGGCGCTCGGTGACCACGGCGTCGCCCGGTCGATCGTCACACGCGGCGGTGCCGGCTGCGTCGTGCACGACGGGGGTGCCGAGCCGGTGTCGATCGACGCCGTCCGGGTCGAGCCCGTGGACACCACGGGCTGCGGCGACGCCTTCATGGGTGCGGTGGCGCTGCGTCTGGCCGCGGGGGACACCCTCGTCGACGCCGCTCGGTTCGCGGTGGGGGTCGGGGCGTACGCCGCGACCAAGCCGGGCGCTCAGGCCTCGTACCCGACCACCACCGAGCTGGAGGCGTTCCTGCGGGCGTGACCCGCGCCTCCCGGGTCGAACCGTCCCGCCGGCCCGCTAGCGTTGTGGCATGCGCGTGGGAGTCCTCGACATCGGGTCCAACACCGGCCACCTGCTCGTGGTGGACGCCCACGGCGGCGCCGCGCCGCTGCCGGCGTCCTCGTTCAAGCAGCCGCTGCGGCTGGCCGAGCACCTCGACGACTCGGGCGCGGTGACGCAGCAGGGGATCGACGCCCTGACCACCTTCGTCGCCGACGCCGTCCGCGTCGCCGAGGAACGCGGCTGCGAGGACATGCTCGCGTTCGCCACCTCGGCGGTGCGCGACGCCGGCAACTCCGAGGCCGTGCTCGCCCACGTCGAGTCGTCCACCGGGGTCGAGCTGGCCGTCCTGTCCGGCTCCGACGAGGCCCGGCTGACGTTCCTGGCCGTGCGTCGCTGGTTCGGATGGTCCGCCGGTCGCCTGGCGGTCTTCGACATCGGCGGTGGCTCGCTCGAGATCGCCGGCGGTGCCGACGAGGCACCGGACGTCGCGTGGTCGATGCCGATCGGCGCCGCACGCCTGGCGCGCTCCTACTTCGCCGCCGGTACCCCGACCGAGGACGACGTCCGCCGCATCCGGCACGAGATCCGCGTCGAGATCGCCCGGGACGCCGGACGGCTGCTCCGCTCGGGCCGCCCGGACCGGGCCGTGGCGACGTCGAAGACGTTCCGGTCGATCGCCCGGATCTGCGGGGCCGCGCCGTCGGCCGCCGGACCGCTCGTGCCCCGTGCCCTCGACGGCGACGTGCTGCGGCAGCGCCTGCCGGAGCTGCTCACGATGTCGGTCGACGAACTCGCGGCGCTGCCGGGCGTCTCGGCGAGCCGCGCACACCAGGTGGTGCCCGGGGCGCTCGTCGCCGAGGCGTGCCTGGACATCTTCGACCTGCCCGCGCTCGAGATCTGCCCGTGGGCGCTGCGCGAGGGCGTCATCCTCGAGCGGCTCGACCAGTTGTCGGTGCTGGGCAACTCACAATAGTGACCGATATGGTCAGGAGATGACCAAAACGGACACTCGCGGAGCGCTGGTCTCCGGGGCCCTCTGGACGGTGGCGGGGGTCGGCTGGCTCGTCGGCGAAGCGGTCTCGGCGTCGGCGTTCCCCGGCTACGACTACGCGACGAACTACATTTCCGACCTCGGCGTCCCCGACGTCGGCACGTTCCAGGGGCGGGCGATCGACTCACCGCTGCACGTGCTCATGAACACGACGTTCATCGGGCAGGGCGTCCTGTTCGGGATCGCAGCGGTGCTCGCCGTCGTGGTGTTCCGCGCCGCGTCCCGCCGTGCGCGGGTGGCGACCGCGGTCCTCGCCGTGGTCCACCTGGTCGGGATGGTCCTGGTCGGCTCGTTCCACGGCAGCCAGACGAGCACCGACGGCGGCACCATCGTGTTCCACGTGCTCGGCGCCGCCGCAGCGATCACGACCGGCAACCTCGTGGCGATCGCCGCCGGCATCGGGTGCCGGGTACTGCGGGCACCGGCGGCCTACCGGATCGCGAGCGTCGCGCTCGGGATCGTCGGCCTCGTCTCCCTCGTGATGCTCGTCGTGGACTCGTCGTCGACGGCGATCGAGGTGCTCCCCGACGGCGTGTGGGAGCGTGCGTCCGTGTACACGATCGTCGCGTGGGAGCTCCTGACCGGGATCGCCCTGATCGTTGCGGGGACCCGGCGCCTGCGGACGACACGGGCCTCGGCGGTCGGCGCGTGAGCCGGCCTGCGCGCCGTGCTCGGCCCTCCGCCGAGGAGATCAACGGGGGCGTCCTGGACATCACCGCCGGACTCATCGCCCGCCGCGGCATCAAGGACACCGCCGTGCAGGCCGTCGCCGACCAGGCCGGCTACTCGAAGGCGGGCATCCTCGCCCGGTTCACGAGCAAGGAGCTGCTCGTCGAGGCCGCGCTCGCGCAGTGCACCGCGCAGACCGAGGCGATCCGGGCAACCGCCGCCGCCGCCCCCGCGGGGGAGACCCGCGACGCCGCGGCGCTCGCAGGGATCGCCGACCTCGCTCTCGCCCGGCCGGGGTGGGCGGAACTCGCGCTCGCGGCGTTCACCCTGCGGCGCGGGGACGACGTCGGCGTTCGGCTCGAACCGGTCGCAGCGACGCTCCTCGACGTGTTCGGCATCGACCTGGCCGACGCCACGGCCACCCCGCTCGACCGGCGGGCACGGGTCTCCGGGGCGTTCGGTGCGATCGTGATGCTCGCGCTGACGTACGAGACCGAAGCCTCTGCAACCGAGGCCCGGCCGCACATGCTGCAGGTCGGATGGGACGCCCTCGGCCACGACGGGCCCGTGCCGCTCGGGGTCGTCGGTTAGGCCCGCTCGGACCTCGGCGGTGCGAGCAGCCACGGCCGGATCAGCTTCGTCACGAACGGCAGCACCCAGAACGTCATGATCGGCGTGAGCACCACGGTCGTGATGAGCACCCGGGGCAGGATCGCGACGTGCGCGAACGCGGGGACGAGCCAGGCCGTCAGGTACGTGAACGCGAGGTTCACGGGGAAGAAGCCGAGCCAGATGCTCACGGACTGCTTCCACCGCGGGGGAGCGCTCGAGGCCGGGGCGTCCTGCGGGACGTCGAACCACCCCTCGATGCCGGTGCGCTTCTCGACGCGGGACTCCACCACCAGGTCACGGCCCAGGTCGAGCCAGCGCAGCCGGTCGTCGGAGTTCTCCCACGTGGCCAGGGAGTCGTGGTCGGCGAAACGGTAGAGCATGTGCCACTCGCGGGACTGCGCGGTGGAACGCACCCACCCGGAGCCGAGGAAGCCGGGGTAGCGGTTCGCCAGGTTCACCCCGGACTGCACCCAGCGGGTGACCTCGGGGATGCGGTCGGGTTCGACCAGGCGGGTGACGGAGACGGTGACGGGCGGGCCTGCGGTCTCGGATGACGACTGCAGGCTCCCAGGCTCTTGTGGAGTCATCCGACCAGTGTCCCGGACCCGTGTTTCCGGCTCGTGACACGTGCCGCGGTCGTCGGCTGAACGGATCCGCGTCGTCCTTCGACCACCGTCCCAGGCGAGTGCAAGACGATCATCTGGCGAACGCGCCACCGAGAGGACCCCGATGACCGATCCCGAGCCCACCACCACCCTTATCGCCACCGTCGACGGGCCCGACGGCGGCACGTACGAGGTCCGGCGGCTGACGCTCCCGACGGGTGCGTCGACCGGCTGGCACCGCCATGACGCGCGTCAGACCGGACTGGTGGTGCGCGGCGCGCTGACGCACGTCACCGAAGAGGCGACACGGGTCGTCGGGCCGGGGCAGGCCCTGGTCGAGGAGCCACACGTCGTGCACGACGGTCGCAGCACCGGCACGGAGGACGCCGAACTGCTCTACGTCGCCCACCTCCCGGCAGGCGGAGTGGCGTCGACCCCGGGTGAGGCGCCACCGAGCGAGGGGCCGGTCCGCAGCGCGGTGGTGTCGGTCCCGCTGGGGCGGCCGCGGTTCGTCCACGCCCTGCGCTACACCGCGATGTACGCCCCGAAGCCCTTCGCCGAGGCCCTGCTCGTCTACCGGGACAACGGCACGTACACGATCCTGTCCCCGGGTGAGGACCACCACGGCTGCTACGTCTCGGCGACCGATCCCGCCGAGGGGATGCGGCACGTCGCGTTCATGTCGTGGCCGTCCGCGGACTGGGGCCGGAACGTCGCGTCGCACACCCTGACCTTCGAGGCGGCGAGCGGCGCCTTCACCCAGGAACTCCGGCTGCCGGGCGACCCGGTGCCGCGGGCACAGCACGGGTACGCGGTGCCCGTCGAGCACCCGGAACGGATCGACACCGGCGCCGGGTGGACCGCGCTGCGCCAGGAGCACGTCGGGGTGTTCGCCACGCTCGAGCGGCTGGCGGGCGGCGGCTCGACCGCGGCCTGACCCCCGCCAGCGGTCAGCTCGCCTGCTTCTTGGCGGCGGGCTTCTTCGCCGGAGCCTTCTTGACCGGGGCCTTCTTCGGCGCCGACTTCGCGGGGGCCTTCTCGGCCGTGCTCTCCGCGGCCTTCTTGGCGGGCGCCTTCTTCGCCGGTGCCTTCCTGCCGGAGCCGGACGTGCCGGAGCCGGACGTGCCCGAAGCGGAACCCGACGACGAGCGTGCGGTCGACGACGAACGCGACCCCGAGCCTCCTGTCCGCTTCTTGTCGACGGACGCACGCAGGGCGGCCATCAGGTCGAGCACGTCACCGCCCTCGTCGTCGTCGTCCTCGTCGTCCTGGGCGCCGAAGGTCTTCTCGGTGTCGATGTCGTCGCCCGCCTCGAGCTTGGCGTCGATCAGCTGCTGCAGTTCCTCCTGGTAGGAGTCGGTGTAGCGGTCGGGGTCGAAGTCGGTGGACATGCTCTCGACGAGCGAGGACGACATCTTCAGCTCGTTGGCGCTGACCTTCACCGTCGTGTCGAGGGTCTTGAAGTCGGCAGCGCGGACCTCGTCGCCCCAGAGCAGCCCCTGCAGCAGGATGACCTCGTCGTGCACCCGGAGCACCCCGAGCCGCGTCTTCTGCCGCAGCGTGAACTGCACGATCGCCAGGCGGTCGGTCTTCGCCAGGGTCTCGCGCAGCAGCACGTACGCCTTCGGCGAGCGCGAGTCGGGCTCGAGGTAGTAGGTCTTCTCGAACATCATCGGGTCGACCTGCTCGACGGGCACGAACTCGAGCACCTCGACCTCGTGCGACTGCTCCTCGGGGAGCTGCTTGAAGTCGTCCGCCGTGAGCACCACGGTCTTGTCGCCGTCGTCGTAGGCGCGCTGGATGTCGGCGTACTCGACCTCGTGGCCGAACTCGCACACCCGCTTGTACCGGATGCGGCCCTTGTCCTCGTCGTGGACCTGGTGCAGGGACACGTCGTGCGTCTCGGTGGCCGCGTAGACCTTGATGGGCACGTTGACGAGCCCGAACGCGATGGAGCCCTTCCAGATCGACCTCATGCGCACATGATGCCCGCCCGCACGCGTGCGTGCCCGGAGCCGTCGGTTCCTCCACAGGTCCGCCGTCCGGGGGATCGTTCCACGGATGTCCGGTTCGCTGGACCGCCGCGAGGCCGGCGCGAGCACGATGGGCCCATGAGCCAGCTCGACAAGCAGGACCCGCGCGACCAGTTCCCCCGTCCGCCGTTCCCCGCACAGACCCAGCAGGGGTCCGGGCTGGCGAGCGCGATGGACCCCGCCCCCGACCACGGCGAGACGAGCTACCTGGGCACCGGGCGGATGCGCGGGTACCGGGTGCTCGTCACGGGCGCGGACTCCGGCATCGGGCGCGCCGCGGCGATCGCGATGGCGAAGGAAGGGGCCGACGTCGCCCTGAACGCCCTGCCCGAGGAACGCGAGGACCTCGAACAGGTCCGCGACGTCATCGGTGACCTCGGGCGCAAGGCGGTGCTGCTGCCCGGTGACCTGACGGACGAGGCCTTCTGCGACGTCCTGGTGCAGGACGCCGTCAGCGAGCTCGGCGGCCTCGACGCACTCGTGCTGGTCGCGGGCCACCAGCAGGTGCACGAGGACATCACCGTGCAGAGCACCGAGGACTTCGACCGCACGATGAAGGTCAACCTGTACTCGCTGTTCTGGCTGGTCCGCGCTGCCGTCCCGCACATGGCGCCGGGGAGCTCGATCGTCACGACCAGCTCGGTGTCCGCGTACCAGCCGCAGGACCGCATGATCGACTACGCGGCGACGAAGGCCGCGATCATCACCTACACGAACGGGCTCGCGCGGCAGCTCGCGAGCAAGGGCATCCGGGCCAACACGGTGGTGCCCGGGCCGGTGTGGACGCCCCTGCAGCCGATCAGCTACCCGGGCGACGAGATCGCGGCGTACGGCCAGGACACCCCGTTCGGCCGTCCCGCCCAACCCGTCGAGCTCGGCAGCGCCTACGTCTACCTGGCCGGGCCCGAGTCGTCGTACACGTCCGGCACGACCCTGACGGTGGCGGGAGCGACCGGGGTGGCGCTGTGAGTCCCGCCTCGCGCAAGACCGTCGTCCTCGTCGGCGACCGGCGGCTCGCGCTCACGAACACCGACAAGGTGCTCTACCCCGAGACCGGCACCACGAAGGGTCGGGTGATCGAGTACTACGAGCGGGTCGCGCCGTGGATGATCCCGCACGTGAAGGACCGCCCCGTGACCCGGAAGCGCTGGGCCAACGGTGTCGAGGGCAAGGTCTTCTTCGAGAAGAACCTGCCCGACTCGGCCCCCGACTGGGTACGGCACCACACCATCCACCACTCGGAACACGACAACGAGTACCCGATCGTCGACGACCTGCCGACCCTGGTGTGGATGGCGCAGCAGGCCGCGCTCGAACTGCACGTCCCGCAGTGGCGGTTCGGCCCCCGCGGCGCGCAGCAGAACCCGGATCGGCTCGTCCTCGACCTCGACCCGGGCGAGGGGGTGGGGCTGCCCGAGTGCGTCGAGGTCGCCGTGGCCGCGCGCGAGATCCTGCACGGCATGGGACTCGACCCGTACCCGGTGACGTCCGGATCCAAGGGCATCCACCTGTACGCGGCCCTCGACGGCAAGGCGACGACCGCGCAGGTCTCCGACGTCGCCCACGAGCTGGCCAAGGCCCTCGAGACGGACCTACCGGACCTGGTGCTGTCGTCGATGAGCCGTGCCGAGCGGAAGGGCAAGGTCTTCGTCGACTGGTCGCAGAACAACGGCAACAAGACGACCATCGCCCCGTACTCGCTGCGCGGCCGCGAGCGGCCGACGGTCGCGGCACCCCGCACCTGGAAGGAACTCGAGGAACGCGGGCTCGCGCAGCTCACGTTGGACGAGGTCCTCGAACGCCTGGAGGCCCGTGGGGACTTCCTGCACCCGGTCGCCTCCGCCTCGCTGGCCGTCGGGCGCGACGACCACGGGCACTGGGACAGCGACCGGACCGAGCGCGCGAACGACGCCGAGCAGCCCGCACGTGACCGGCTCGCCGCCTACCGGGCGAAGCGGGACGCCTCGAAGACGCCGGAGCCCGTGCCCGAGGGCGCTCCCACCGTGCGGAAGGACGGCACACCGACCTTCGTCATCCAGGAGCACCACGCCACCCGCGACCACTACGACTTCCGGCTCGAGCACGACGGGGTGCTGGTGAGCTGGGCCCTGCCGAAGGGTGAGCCCACCGACCCGGGCAAGAACCACCTGGCGGTGCAGACCGAGGACCACCCGCTCGAGTACGGGGCGTTCGAGGGCACGATCCCGAAGGACGAGTACGGCGGCGGCACGGTCACGATCTGGGACGACGGCACCTACGAGCTCGAGAAGTGGCGCGAGGGGCAGGAGGTCATCGTCACGCTGCACGGTCGGGCCGGTGGCGCTCGCCGCCTCGCGCTGTTGCACACCCGCGGCCGTGGCGGCGGGGACGAGAAGAACTGGCTGATCCACCGCACGAAGGAGCAACCCGAACGGCTGGCGGACGGCGGCGGATCTGCCGGGCCGGCGGTGGCGCGACGGGCGGACCGGCCGTCGGACGGGCGCGACGGTGCACACCGCGCCGGGCAGCGACGGATCAGCGGGGCCGCGGACGCCGAGACCCCGCCGTCCGAGCGCCGGACGATGCAGGCGACCCTGTCCAAGGGCGAGCCCCGGCTGGACCCGGCGGACTGGGCCTTCGAGATGAAGTGGGACGGGGTGCGCGCGCTGGCGACGGTCCGCGACGGGTCGGTGACCCTGCGCAGCCGCAACGACAACGACCTGACGGCCCAGTACCCCGAGCTGCAGGAACTGGGCGAGCGGGCCGGCGTGGACGGCGTGTTCGACGGTGAGATCGTGGCCTTCGACGATCGTGGCCGCCCCTCGTTCCAGCTGCTCCAGAACCGCATGGGCCTGACGAAGGCGCGCGAGGTCCGGAGCGCGCAGGAAACGACGCCCGTGCGGTTCCTGCTGTTCGACGTGCTCGAGGCGGACGGGCACGAGCTCACGCGGCTCGGCTACGACGCCCGGCGGCAGGCACTCGAGACGGTCGTGGAACCCGGCGGTGCGATCGACGTGCCGCCGGCGGTGCAGGGCGACCTCGACGCGGTGCTGGCTGCATCGCGCGAGCAGGGCCTCGAGGGCGTGGTCGCGAAGAAGCGGTCGTCGAAGTACGCCGAGGGCCGGCGGTCCGAGGCCTGGCTGAAGCGCAAGCACCACGCCACGCAGGAAGTCGTCGTCGGTGGCTGGAAACCGGGCAGCGGGCGGCGTGCCGGGGGGATCGGCTCGCTGTTGCTCGGGGTGCCCGGCCCCGACGGGCTGGAGTACGTCGGCAAGGTCGGCACCGGGTTCCGTGACCGCGACCTCGACGAGATCGCCGGTGCCCTCGCACCGCTGGAACGGAAGACCCCGCCGTTCGTCGACGTCCCACGACCTGACGCGCGTGATGCGCACTGGGTCACGCCGAAGCGCGTCGGCGAGGTCGAGTTCGCCGAGTGGACCGGCGACGGACGGCTCCGGCAGCCGTCCTGGCGAGGGTGGCGGGTGGACAAGGACCCGGACGACGTCGTGCGGGAGGCCTGAGCCGCGCTTCGCCTTCGGGTCCACATGCGTGCGCATGGGGTCCGCCGCTGGCGAACATCCGTCCCCCGTCCGGAGCCCGCGCGGGGGACAGTATCGGAACGGCTGGCCACGATCGGCCATCGGCTGTTACGTTCGCCGGGACGAAGGGGGCTTCGAGGATGAACTCGAGCAAGTACCTGCCGCCCTACACGGCTGCAGAACGCGTCGCGATCACGGGGGACGACCTGTCACAGCGGAACGTCGAACCGGGCACCGGCACCACGGAGACCGAGGTCCGGTACGCGGACTTCCTCGCAGACGAGGACGACGACTGACGAAGACGACGACGACTGACGGGGCAGCCCTGAACGCCTGACCGATCGACGCGACCGACAGAAGCGAACAGACCCGACGGCCCGCACGCTGGATCAGGGAGCGCACGGACCGCCGCCGAGGCACGTGACCAGCCGGTTCAGGGAGACCGACCACGAAAGCCCCGCACCGGGCTCGCCGAAGCGCCACCGGTGGGTCCACCAGTGAGACGCACCGGGTGGCCGGATCGTCACACGAGCGGCAAGAAGAATCGCCGGGCGACCTCGATGGTCGCCCGGCGATCTCGTCTGTCCGGGGGATCCTGTCGGATCCGGACGGGGTCAGGCCGCGGGTGCAGGGCCGTCGGAGGGCACCGCGTGGTCGGCCACGGGCGCGTCCTCTTCGATGAGCTCGCCCTCTTCCGGTTCGACCACCTCGGCCGCGGCGGCCTTGGCCTCGTCGATGGACTCCTGGGAACGGCGGAGCAGGTCGTCGTCGTGTGCTGCCTGATCGGTCATGCCCAGCAACCTACGCGGGCGTCCCTGTGTCGGCGTCCCGACGGCGGGCACCGTGCGTCGGGTCGTGCCGGCCGGTGTGCGGTGGCTCGAAGTCCACCGCAGAGGTCGGTGCGGGTGTCGAGGGCATCGCCGGAGCGGCCGGGGCGCCGAACGCATCAGCGGCGTCGAGCACCGCACGGGTGGCGGCGACAGCCGTCCGGAGCGCATCGCGGACGGGCATCGCCCGGTGCGCCGGGGTCCGGACCTCGACACCCCACGGCTCGGCGAACCCGAGTTCGCGCACGGTCCGGACGAAGCCGGGGAGGTCCCACGCTCCGGCACCGGGCAGGTACCGTGCCGTCCGGGACTCCTCGGCGAGGGTCATCCCGCTCGGGGTGTGCAGCAGTCCGTCGCTCAGCTCGACGGCTGCGAGGACCCCCGGTGCGACGCCCTGCCGGATCGACGCGAGGGTGGAACCGCCGCGGAGTGCGTGCATGGCGTCGATGAGCAGGCCGCCGTTCGGGTGTCCGGCAGCGGCGACGAAACGGGAGGCCCGTTCGATCGTGGGCAGGTTCGACCACGGTTCCGGTTCGAGCACGAGCTGCGCTCCGACCGCCTCGGCCTGGTCGGCGAGCACGACCCAGTCGTCGGCCATCGTCGCGGGGGAGGCTCCGGGCAACGAGGTGTCGGCGCGCGCCACCACCTGCCAGGCGCTCAGCGTCGCCGCGGCCTCGAGCACGACACCGCGGTCGGCGTCCTCGTCCTGGGTGCGGCTCGTGCACGTCCACCAACGGTCCAGCGGTCCGAGCTGGACCCAGACGATGCCGGCGGCGTCGAGCATGCGCCGCAGTTCGGCGAAGCCCGTCGTCGCGCGGACCTCGTGCAGGTCGTCGAGGGACAGCGACAGGCCGGCGAACCCGGCGGCACCGACGGCGTGCACCCGGTCGCGGACGCTCTCGTCGCCCGCCCACGTCCAGGACGTGGCGAGCAGGTCGTGTTCCAGCACGGTGGTACCTCCGGCAGTCCCGAGGTGTCCGCGTCGCCCCGTCGCGATGCGCCGCCCCGTGTCCGCCGCGGGCCCCACCCGCGACGATGCCCAAGATCTACCCGAGCTGCCTGCGAACACTCCCAGCCCGCCGACACATCGCCGACACGTGCTTCAGACGATCCGGGTCCGGACCTCGCCGACGCCGGCGATCGTACCGACGAGCACGGCGCCCCGGTCGAGCACGCCGACACCGTCCGGAGTGCCGGTCATCACGAGGTCGCCGGGCGCGAGCGCCACGGACCGTGACAGGGCCGCGATCGTCTCGGCGACCGACCAGATCTGGTCGGCCAGGTCGCCCGACTGCCGGAGCTCCCCGTCCACCGTCAGCTCGATCGCGCCGCTGGTCGGGTCGACCTCGGCCGCCGGGGTGAGCGCCCCGATCGGTGCCGAGGCGTCGAAGCCCTTGGCCGTGTCCCACGGGCGTCCGAGTCGCTTCGCCTCGGCCTGCAGGTCTCGGCGGGTGAGGTCGATCCCGACGGAGTAGCCCCACACGTGTGCGAGCGCATCGGTGACGGCGATGTCCGTGCCGCCGGTGCCGATGGCGACGACGAGCTCGACCTCGTGCTCCAGTTGCTGCGTCAGCGGCGGGTACGGGGTGTCGGCGCCGTCGACCACGATCGCGTCGGCCGGCTTGGTGAAGAAGAACGGCGGCTCGCGGTCCGGGTCGTGGCCCATCTCGCGGGCGTGCGCCGCGTAGTTCCGGCCGACGCAGAACACACGGCGGACGGGGAAACGCGCGCCCGTCGTCGTGGGCACGGTCGGGAGGCTCGGGGCCGGGATGACGAGTTCGGTCACGGTCCCAGCGTGGCAGGCCCGCAGAGCGTCGGTTCAGCTCTCACCGAAGGACGCCTCGTCCTTGAGCTTCCGCGCCCGGGCGCGCTCCTGGCGTTCGCGCCATTCGATGCGCATCTGCGCGAGTTCCGCTTCGGCGCCCTTCGCACGCATGAGCGGACCGTAGTGGGGGCTCGCGAGGAGCCGTGGTGTCGTCATCTCGCGGTTGTCGAGCAGCCGCTTGAAGGCCTCGTCGGTCAGCGTCGAGATCATCGACGTTCTCCTTCCTGCTGTTCGTGGGCTCCCGGTCGTGTCGCCTCGTACTCAGCGAGCGCCTGAGAGGTCCAGGTGTCGTCGTCGGTCGTCCAACTGCGGGTCACCAGCGCAGCGGACATCACACCGGCAGCCGCGCGCTTTCCTTCGTCGTCCGAGGTCGCCCGGTCGGCGACCCATGACCAACGCTGCCACCACAGGTCGCGGTGCACCGAGAACTCTGCATTTCGCCGTCCGGCGCGCCCGTCGAGCACCGAGGCGACGAGCGCACCCAGCGCGACGGACGCGCTCGTGACCGACACGAGCGCACTGATCCAGCCGATGTCCATGCCGGAACCCTGACAGCACGGAACCGGCCACGCGGCGGGCGTGACCGGTCCTGTGGAGGGTGATCCGGGCCTCCCGGCCTGTGGAGGAGTGCGTCAGTTGCCGGGCGCGGCCGCCTCGGTCTCGCCAGCGCCCGGGTCGCCGCCGGTCCCGCCGCTGGCCGGCTCGTCCTGGGGCCAGCCCGCGAACTCCCAGCCCGCGAGCGACGGGTGGTCCTCGCCCTTGGTGTAGGCGAACGTCCGCGCAGCGTCCCGCGCTTCGGACAGCTTCGTCAGCAGGTCGGCGTGCGCCTCGGCGTCCACCCGTGACAGGGCGTCGTGAGCCAGGGCGAAGCGGTCCATCTCGTTGCGCATGAGCATGTCGAACGGCGAGGTGGTCGTGCCCTGCTCGAGGAACCCGTGCACGTGCAGGTCGTCGTGCCCGTTCCGGCGGTACGTCAGCTGGTGCACGAGGGTCGGGTACCCGTGGAACGCGAAGACCGTGGGCGTGCCGGGCAGGAAGAGCGCGTCGTACTGCTCGTCCGGGATCGGGTGCTCGTGCTTGCGCGGGTCACCGAGCGCCAGCAGGTCGACGACGTTGAGCACGCGGACCCCGACGCCGGGAGCGTGCTTCCGGATGATGTCGGTGGCGGCGATCGCCTCGACCGTGGGGACATCACCGGCGCAGGCGAGCACGACGTCGACCTTCCCGACGGCCTGCTCGGTACCGGCGAAGTCCCACACGCCGAGTCCGGCCTGCGCGTGCGCGACCGCGTCGTCGAGGGACAGGAAGACCGGCTCCGGGTGCTTGCCCGCGACGATCACCTCGATGCGGTCCGTGGTCTCCATCGCGTGCGCGGCGACGGCGAGCAGCGTGTTGGCGTCGGCCGGCAGCTTGATCCGGACGAGGTCCTGCTGCTTCGACGCGACGACGTCGAGGAACCCGGGGTCCTGGTGGGAGAACCCGTTGTGGTCCTGTCGCCAGACGTGCGACGAGAGCAGGAGCGACAGGTTGGACACGGGCACCCGCCAGTCGATGTCGGTCGAGGACTCCAGCCACTTGGCGTACTGCCCGACCATCGAGTCGATGATGTGGGCGAACGCCTCGTAGGTGTTGAGCATCCCGTGCCGACCGGACAGCACGTAGCCCTCGAGCATCCCCTCGAGCAGGTGCTCGGACAGGACCTCGGTGACCCGGCCGCGTGCGGCGAGGTGCTCGTCGCCGGCGGCGCGCTGGGCCCGCCAGACGCGCGAGGTCACGTCGAACACGGCATCGAGCTTGTTCGAGATCGTCTCGTCCGGGCCGAACAGCCGGAAGGTCGAGGCGTTCTTCTCGATGAGTGCGGCGAGCCAGGGGCCGAGCGTACCCGTGGCGGACGCCGTGGAACCGACCTCGACCGCGTACGGCTCGAGCGGCGGCCGGTCGAGCGCGGTCCGCAGCCGACCACCGTTGCCGTGCGGGGTCGCACTCATCCGTACGTCACCGGTCGGGCGGATCGTGGTCATGATGCCGACCGGGTGGCCGTCCTCGTCGAAGAGCTCCTCGGGGCGGTACGAGCGCATCCACTCCTCGAGCTGGGCGCGGTGGCCGTCGTCCTCGCGCACCGCGGGCAGCGGCACCTGGTGCGCACGGAAGGTCCCCTCGACCTGCTCGCCGTCGACCTCCTTCGGGCCGGTCCAGCCCTTCGGGGTGCGCAGGACGATCATCGGCCAGCGCGGACGCAGGTCGGCGGCACCGGCGGGCTGCCCCGCGGCGGCACGGGCGGCCTGGGCGCGGGCAGCGGCCTGGATGTCGTCGATGCCGGCGAGGGCGCGTCGCAGGGCACCGTCGAACAGGGCGTGCACCGCGTACGGGTCGTCGTCGACGCGGCGGGAGTCGACCACGATCGGGTCGTAGCCGAGCCCGCGGAAGTACGCGGTGAGGTCCTCGTCGGGGATGCGGGCCAGGACGGTCGGGTTCGCGATCTTCCAGCCGTTGAGGTTGAGGATCGGCAGCACGGCGCCGTCGGACACCGGGTCGAGGAACGTGTGCGCCTGCCACGACCCGGCGAGCGGACCGGTCTCGGCCTCACCGTCACCGACCACGCACGCGACGACGAGGTCCGGGTTGTCGAGCGCCGCACCGTAGGCGTGCGACAGCGAGTAGCCGAGTTCACCGCCCTCGTTGATGGAGCCGGGGGTCTCCGGGGCGGCGTGCGAGGGGATACCGCCCGGGAACGAGAACTGGCGGAAGAACCGCTGCAGGTCGACGTCCTGGTACAGCTCGTTCCACGTGCCGTCCAGCCAGGCGTTCGCGTTCATCGCCGGGCCGCCGTGCCCTGGGCCGCAGATGTACAGGAACTCGCGCCCGGTCTCCGTGATCAGCGCGTTGCAGTGTGCGTACACGAGGTTCAGTGCGGGGGAGGTGCCCCAGTGGCCGAGCAGCCGCGGCTTGACGTCGTCGGGTTCGATCGGCCTGGTGAGCAGCGGGTTGTCCAGCAGGTAGATCTGCCCGACCGTCAGGTAGTTGGCGGCGCGCCACCAGGCGTCGACCGCCCTGAGCCGGTCGGTGGTGGAGATGTGTGCTGGAGCCATGGGTACACGGTACGAAACACCGGGTTGCGGCACCTCAGGAAACTCGTCCCAAACCGTTCGGGCGGGGGTGCCGAATCACTTGCACAGGGCAAACGCCCAGGGCGCTCTCCGGTCACAGTTGGCCGGGCTGCAGCTTGTACACAGCAAGCGTGCACACCACGTGCACATTCGGCCTCCGGCCGGAGCGCCTCCAGAGCAAAGGACTGATCACGATGCGTAAGAGCCTCAAGACCTCCATCACCCTCGCCACGACCGGCGCCCTCGTCCTCGGCGGTGCCGCGTTCGGGATCTCCTCCGCCCAGGCCGCGACCCCGAACGTGCACACGGTGTCCTCGTCGTCGTCGAAGATCCCCGCACCCGTCGCCTCGGTCCCCGAGGTCCTCGGTGGCTCCACCGCCGTGAAGCTCGACTCCGGCTTCACCGACGCCCTCACCGCCCTGAAGCTCACCCCCGGCGTCTCGGGCGATGCGACCCTCGCCGACGGGTCGGTGTCGTTCCCGATCACCGCCGGGTCGGTCACCTACTGGTCGCCGGATGGCAACTACCGCCCGTACGTGCAGGGCCTGCTGAACCACGACGACTCGGGTCTGACCCTGAAGGCCGGCGACACCACCGTCACGCTGGAGAACTTCGTCGTGAACCCGGGCTCGTCCAAGCTCTACGGCGACGTCCTCGTCAACGGCAAGGTCGCCGCGGCCAACGCGTTCCTGTTCGAGCTGCACGGCGGCTCCCTCAAGCCCCTCCAGCTCGAGGGCGACAACGCCATCCTCACCGGCACCACCGTCCACATCTCCGAAGACGCAGCCGGCCTGCTGAACAAGACCTTCGGCACCGACGCCGTCAAGCGTGGCCTGCTCGTCGGCACCGCCACCATCACCGCACAGATCAAGTAACACCCCGCTCCACCCCAGTCGGCCCGGACCACGCAGCAGCGCGGTCCGGGCCGACTTGCGTTGCGCGCCGAGCGTCGAGCGTCGTGCGTCGTGCCGGCGGGCGGCCATCGTCGTCACGGGCTGGGCGACACCTCACGCACTCAGGTTCGCGAGAACTGTCGCTGAGCGCGAAATCCTGCCCCCGGACGGCACCCCGGCACCCCCGCACCCCCGCACCGCGGTACCCCTCAGCGCCGTCGCCACCACCGCCGCGGCTTCGCCTCGAGCCGCGCCTGCTCCGCTGCCCGCGCGGCCGAAGCCATGCGCACCTCGCGGCGCTCCCGCCAGGCGAGCACCTCGGCCTCGACGTCCCGCATCGGCGTCACCACCGGCGGCCCGCCGAGCAGCTGCCGCCGGGCCTCCTTCACCCGCGCGTTGAAGTCCACGAGGACGTCGCGCACGTCGGTCTCGAGCGACAGGGCGTCCAGGGCATCATCGAGTTCGGCGTCCTCGGTGCGGAGCGCCAGGGCCGGCGGCGCGATGCCCCGGATGTCCTCACGTTCGATCTTCGACTTGATCCACCAGTCCGGGTCGTGCTGCCCGTCGAGGCCCGGCAGCGGCTTGCCGTGGTACGGGTTGCCCTCGAAGACCCCGCGCCGCTCGGCCTCCGCGATCTGGGCCCTGGCGTGCGCGGCGACGTCGGCGGCCTTGAGCAGCCGACGTTCCTCGCGTTCCGAGCGCACCTCGTCGGGGTCGAGCGACCCCCGCTCGATCTCCTGGTCGACGAGCTGCTGGTAGCGGTAGCGGGCGGCCCTGCGGAGCCGGTCCATCCGTGCATCGACGTCGTTCATCGTCAGACCATGATGCCCCGCGCCCCCGAGGGGCCGTCCAGCCCGGTCAGGACTTCTCTGAGACTTCTTCGATGGTCAGCGCGGCCTGGATGAGCGCCAGGTGTGACAGCCCCTGCGGGATGTTGCCCATGAAGTCCCCGTCCACGGCGCTGAGCATCTCGCTGAACAGTCCGACGTCGTTCGCCTGCGCGACCATGTCGTCCATCAGCTGCTTCGCGTCGTCGATGCGTCCGACGCACGCGAGCGCGGCGGCGAGCCAGAACGAGCACGCCACGAAGGGGGACTCCTCGTCCTGGATGCCGGAGTACCGGTACACGAGCGGCCCGTGCTGCAGCTGCTCCTCGATGGCGCGGATCGTGGACTCCATGCGCGGTCCGCGGTCGAACGCCGACATCGCGTGCAGCAGGATCGAGCAGTCGAGCGCGTCGGTGCCCGGGTACATGACGTAGTGGCCGAGCTCCTCGTTCCACCCGTTCTCGGCGACCCAGTCCTCGATGAGCTCGCGGTTCTCGATCCACTTCTCGCGCGGGCCGTCGATCATCCCCGCGTCGTGCAGCTCGACCGCCGCGTCGAGTGCCTGCCAGCAGCCGATCTTGCTCGTCGTGTAGTGCTGCGCCTCCTGCAGCTCCCACATGCCCGAGTCCGGCTCCACCCAGCGGTGGCACGCGTCGTCGGCCAGGTCCTGCAGCACCGAGGCCGTCTTGCGGTCGAGCACGTTGCCGGCTCGGACGTACTGGCGCATGATCTCGAACATGTCGCCCCAGACCCCGAGCTGCAGCTGGTCACCAGCCCGGTTGCCGATCGTGACCGGCCCGATGCCGTTCCAGCCCGGGACGTCACGTTCCTCGACGGTGTCGCTCTTCGACCCGTCGAGTCCGTAGAAGATCGGCATCGTCTCGTCGTGCTCGGCGATCGTGCGCATCACCCACGACACGGCGGCGTGCGTCTCCTCGCGCAGGCCGAAGCGGGTGAGCGCGTGCACCGTGTACGCCAGGTCGCGCACCCAGGCGAACCGGTAGTCCCAGTTCTTCCCGCCGGTGCGGTCCTCGGGCAGGCTCGTCGTCGGGGCCGCAGCGATGGCGCCGGTGGGGGCGAAGATCAGGAGCTTCAGGGCGAGCGCGCTGCGCTGGACGGCGTCCGACCAGGGGCCGTCGTAGCTGAACTCCTTCGACCAGGTCGACCAGTTCTCGATCGTGCGGTCGACCCCTTCGAGCGTGCGCTCGGGCTCGGGCAGGAAGATCGGCTCGTCGTACGTGCCGACGATGGTCAGGATCGACTTCGAGCCCTCGGTCGTCGTGAACCGCCCCGAGAACCGGGGACCGTCGTCGTGCACCGGTTCGAAGCCCTGCTCGACGATCGCGATGGTCACGCCGTCGACGCCGATCACCGTGCCGTTCGCGGTGTCGAGTCGGCGCGGTTCCGCGGTGTTCAGGATCGTGCCGGGCACGACCGCCCACTCCATCTCGACCGATCCGTCGACCCCCTGCACGCAGCGGCCGATCTCGGCCCAGGGCAGCCGTCCGGCCACTCCGGTGACCATGGCGTCGGTCACGGTGGCGGTGCCGGACGGGGTCGTCCAGGTCGTCACGAGCACGTTCGTCCCCGGCAGGTAGGCGCGGGACACCTGCGCCTGGTCGTCCACCGGCCGCAGGGCGACGTGTCCGCCGTGCTCGGCGTCGACGATGCTCGCGAACACGGGCGGTGAGTCCATCGACGGGATCGGCAGCCAGTCGATCCGGCCGTCGAGCGCGATGAGGGCGACCGTCCGCCCGTCGCCGATCGCACCGTACGAACGGAGCGGGACGTACCCGTTCGTCCGTTCCTCGTTCTCGGTCGCGTCGGGGGTGTCTCGCGTGCGCTCGGTCATGCGTCCAGCCTGCCCCGGCCCCGGTGGCGACCATCAGGCGGACGTACCCCTCGTGGAGAACGCACGCCGGGCCTCCAGCCTGTGGAGAACCGCCGGCGAGCCGCCGGAGCAAGGTCGGAGCACCGCCGGAGAACCGCCAGCGAACCGCCGGAGCACCCCGGAGCACCGCCGACACGCCCACGCGACTTGCGCATCCCGGGCGTGTCGCACTAGCGTCGTCCTCCTGCCGATCGGCAGACCGCCCGCCCCGGGCACACCGGAAGGACCGCGCATGCGCGCCGTGCAGCACAACGAGGAACGCGTCGAGCTCCAGCTCGCCGCGGCCGCCGTGCTGCCCGAGCAGCAGTGGTCCCTCCGCTATCCCGCGTAGGCACGCGACGTCCCACGACGCCTCGTGCCCACCCGGCCCGGGGCGTTCGTCAGCACCGCTTCCTCCCGTCCGCCACGTCCGGCGACGACCAGGAGGTCAGGCGTACGACCGTCTCGGACCGTCACCTCGACCGTCACGAAAGCGAGACGACTCCATGAAGAAGATCAACGACCGATTGCTCAGCTGGGCCTCGATGCTCGAGGACAACACCGAGCAGCAGGCCCGCACGACCGCGCGCATGCCGTTCGTGTTCCCGCACCTGGCCCTCATGCCCGACGCACACCTCGGCCTCGGGGCCACCGTCGGGTCCGTCATCCCGACCCTCGGCGCGATCATGCCGGCGGCCGTCGGCGTGGACATCGGCTGCGGCATGATCGCGGTCCGCACGCAGTTCACCGCCACCGACCTGCCCGCCGACCTGCAGGGGCTGCGCGAGCAGATCGAGCGCGCGATCCCGCTGTCGGCCGGTGCGTCGAACCGGAAGATCGTGGCGACCGCCGCACCCCGGATCGCCGAGCTCGAGGCGATGGCCGAGACCGCCGGGTTCGACCCCGACGGCGTGCACGGCGGGTGGCGGAACCAGCTCGGCACCCTCGGGTCCGGCAACCACTTCATCGAGGTCTCCCTCGACGAGCAGGACCGGGTCTGGCTCTTCCTGCACTCCGGGTCGCGAGGCGTCGGCAACAAGATCGCGCAGCGGCACATCAAGGTCGCCAAGAAGGCGATGGAGCGGTGGTGGATCCAGCTGGCGGACCCCGACCTGGCGTACCTGGTCGAGGGCACGCCGGAGTTCGACCGGTACATCGCCGAGCTCCGGTGGGCCCAGCACTTCGCGCTGCTCAACCGCGAGGAGATGATGGACCGCGTCGTCCGGCAGCTGTCCGAGGCCGTCGGCACGCCCGTCGACGAGCGCGAGCGGATCAACTGCCACCACAACTTCACGCAGCGTGAGACGCACTGGGGCAAGTCCGTGTGGGTGTCGCGCAAGGGTGCGATCCAGGCGAGGGCCGGTCAGCCCGGCCTGATCCCCGGGTCGATGGGCACCGCGTCGTACGTGGTCGAGGGACTCGGCAACAAGCCCTCGCTCGAGTCGTCCCCGCACGGTGCCGGTCGGCTGTTCTCGCGGAGCGCGGCCCGGCGGACCTTCACCCACGAGCAGCTGCGCGAGGCGATGGTCGGCATCGAGTACCGCGACACCGACGCGTTCCTCGACGAGATCCCGGCGGCGTACAAGCCGATCGACCAGGTCATGGCGGACGCCGAGGACCTCGTGTCGATCCGGCACACCCTGCGGCAGGTCGTCAACGTGAAGGGCGACTGAGACGCGCCCACCGACGGACGGGAGGCCCGTGGCGGCACCGCCACGGGCCTCCCGTCCGCCACGTGCGGACCGCACGGCCCGGCGCGCCCCGGACAGGACGGCACGCGTCGGGCACGCTGGGGCGTGATGAGCGACACGGCGGAGCACGCGGCGAAGGAAACCGGACGACAGGTCCGGCGAGCGGCCGACAGCCGTTGGTTCGAGGTCACGGCACGCGCCGGGTTCGTCGGCAGTGGCATCGTCCACCTGCTGATCGGGTACCTCGCGATCCTGCTCGGCATCGGCAACGCGTCCTCCGGCGGCGAGACGGACCAGTCCGGTGCGCTGCAGCAGATCGCCGCGGTCCCCGGCGGGGTGTTCCTGCTCTGGCTGATCGCCGTCGGCACGGCCGCACTCACCGTGCGCCTGATCGTCGAGGCGATCGTCGGCGGCCGTTCCGACACCACCCGGGGGTGGCTCGCCCGGCTGAAGGACGTCGCGAAGGCCGTGGTCTACGGCGTGATCGCGTACTCGTCGGCCTCGTACGCGCTCGGTGCCGGGTCGAGCTCGAGCAGCTCGTCGCAGAGCGCCGCGGCGAAGACCCTGGCGACGCCGGGCGGGGTGTTCGTGCTGCTCCTCGCCGGGGCGGTCGCGGTCGCGGTCGGCATCGGCCTCGTGGTGATCGGCTGCCGCCGGTCGTTCCGCAAGCAGATCACGCGACCGTCGGGTCAGCTCGACCGTGTGGTCACCGTGCTCGGCGTCGTCGGGTACGTCGGCAAGGGGATCGCCGTGGTCATCGTGGGCGTGCTCATCGCCGTCGCGGGGCTGCAGAGCGACCCCGACCAGGCCACCGGCCTCGACGCCGCGTTCGACGCCGTGCGGAGCATGCCCGGTGGGGTGTTCGTCCTCGTCGCGATCGGCATCGGGTTCCTGGCCTTCGGCGTCTACAGCTTCTTCCGCGCGCGGTTCGCCCGCCTCTGACCCGCGGGTGCACGGACGACCGGACCGGCGCGGACCTTCGCACTGCGCGACACCTCACGGGCCGAAGCGGGCGTGAGGTGTCGCTGAGCCCGTGAACTCGCAGCCGCAGCCGCAGCCGCAGCCGCAGCCGCAGCCGCAGCCGCAGCCGCAGCAGCCGCAGCCGCGCCGCCACGCCTGAGCGAGCACGGACCGCCCCCGCGGTAGACGGGGTGGATGAGCACCAACGTCACCACCGGCCCCGCGACCGTCTTCGCCGACGCCCGAGCGGTCCTCGCCGAGAGCATCGTCTGGGACCCGTCCGCACAGCTGCTCCGGTGGGCCGACATCACCCTCGGCACCCTCAACACCGCCGAGGCCGACGGCACCGTGCGGTCGAGCGTGCCGCTGCCGCCCCCGCTGGCGAGCTTCCAGCCCCGGGCCTCCGGCGGGTTCGTCGCGGCCCTCGGCGACACCGTCGTGGTGACGGACGAGCAGGGTGCCGTGGAGCGCGAGATCGCCCGCGTCACCCACAGCACCTCGGGCAACCGGTTCAACGAGGGCAAGTGCGACCCGTTCGGCCGGTTCCTGGTCGGCAGCATGAACGTGACGACCGGCGAACCCGATGCGGCGCTCTACTCGATCGAGGCCGACGGCACGACCCGGGTGCTCCGCGGCGGCTTCGGCGTGACGAACGGCATGGAGTGGTCGGAGGACGGCAGCACGATGTACGTCACCGACACCAGCGCCTCGACGGTCTTCCGCGGGTCGTACGGCCCGGACGGCGAGCTCGGCGAACTCGAGCCGTTCATCGTCGGTCAGGCGCACGACGGCCTGGTCCGCGACGACGAGGGCTGCTTCTGGAGCGCGATCTACGGCGGATCCCGCGTCGAGCGCTACGGGCCCGACGGCTCGCACCTGGAGACGGTGGAGCTCCCCGTCGCCAACCCGACGTCGGTGGCGTTCGGCGGTCCGGACATGTCGACGCTCTTCGTCGGGACGGCCCGCGAGAACCTCACCGAGCAGGACCTGGAGCAGGCGCCGCGGTCCGGGGCGGTCTTCGCGGTGCCGACGACGGTGCACGGGTTCCCCGCGAACACCTTCAGCGGCTGAGCACGTCGTCGCCGCCCGCGCGGACGGCGGCCGGGTATCCTGGGCGACCGCCCGATCGGAGGAGACCCACGTGGACGACGAACGCCAGGCAGCCCGGCCGGACCCGGCCGGCGAGCTCGCCCAGGCCGAGGACGCCGACGTCACGGTGCAGGTGGACCGGGTCGCGGTCGACGGCACCTACGTCCGGGTGAGCTCGATCGGTGAGCCCGGCGAGCGGGCCTTCGTGCTGGTCGCGGGCCTGGGCATCGCGTCGACCTACTACGAGCGGCTCGCCCCGCACCTCAACGAGAACGGTCCGGTGCACGCGCTCGACCTGCCGGGGTTCGCCGGCGTCCCGCGGTTCCGCGGGAAGGTCTCGATCGAGCGCTACGCCGACGCGGTCGAACGGGTCATCGACGACCTCGGGCTCCAGGACCCGGTGCTGGTCGGGCACTCGATGGGCACGCAGGTCGTCACCGAGGTCGCCGCCCGCCGTCCGGGGATCTCCGACCTCGTGCTCATCAGCCCGGTGGTCGACTCGTCGGCGCGCACGGTGCGGCAGTCGGCGTTCCGGTTCCTGCGGTCGACGCTGCACGAGCCCGCCGCCGTCCGGTGGCACGGCATCACGGCGTACGCGCTGTGCGGATGGCACTGGTTCCGGAAGGTCCTGCCACGGATGATCGCGTTCCCGATCGAGGAGCGCGCCGCCCACGTGCAGGCCCGCACCCTGATCGTCCGCGGTGAGCACGATGCGATGGTGCCGCGGGACTGGGTCCGCCGGCTGGCGCGGGTGTTCCCCTACGCGGTCCTCCGCGAGGTCGTCGACGGCGCACACTCGGTCATGCACGCACAGGCCGACGCGGTCGCGCGGCTCGCGGTGGCGCACGTCGACCACCGGATCCCCGACCGGGGCGTGTCGTCGCTGCAGCGGGTTCGCGACGACTCGACGTCGTCGGACCTGGCCCGGCTCAGCCCGGGGGACGCCTGGTTGCTGGTCAAGTCGCGCTTCATCGAGCTGTTCGGGATGGCCCGGAACGACGACGAGACACTCGAGGCGGCCAAGTCCGCGCACGCGGTCGCGATGGCCGACGGCGACGACCTGCCGGTCGACCCGGCCGATCGGCGGGCGGTCGTCGACGAAGTCGCGCCGGAGTCGAAGTAGCCAGCACCGTCGGGGCGCCGAGGACCGTCGCACCAGCGCGCGTCGCGATCTGCGGGCGACCGCCTGGAGGCCCGGTGCCGGTCCGACGGACCGGCACCGGGCCTCCAGGCCCTCGCGACCACAGCGACGGGCGTGCGGTCAGGGCGTGATGCGGCCCGGCAGCATGTCGGGCGTCAGCGCGTTCGCCTCGGCGAGGACCTTGCGGGCCTCGTCGGTCTTGTCCCACACGTTCCAGAGCAGCACGCCCCGGACCGTGTCGTCGTCGTCCAGGTAGTAGACGACGCCGGTCACGGTGGGGTCCTGCCAGTCCTCGACCGTGCGGAGCTTCGCGCTGACCTGCCCCACGGCCTCGTACCCCATGTCGAAGACGTCGGAGTAGAACATCGGCGTGTGGTCGTAGGTCTCGTCGGCGTCGGCCAGGTTGCGGCCGGCCTGCCGACCCTGCTGCTGGGCGTTGTCGACGTGCTCCACCCGGCGGGTGCCGAGGATCCGGTCCGGGTACTCGGCGACGTCACCGGCGGCGAACACGGAGTCGTCGTCGGTGAGCAGTGTCGAGGTCACCACGATGCCGTCGCGGACGGTGAGTCCGGCGTCGGCGGCGAGCTGCGTCGCGGGTTCGATGCCGAGTCCGGCGACGACCGCGTCGGCCTCGACCACGGAGCCGTCGTCGAGCGTCAGCCGCACGCCGTCCGCCGTCTCGGTGCCCTCGGACACCCGGCGGCCGGTGCGGAGCTCCACACCGTGGTCGACGAAGCGCTGCTGGAACGCCCGTGCCAGGTCCTCGGGGAACATGCGTCCGCCGACGACCTCGTCCGGGTCGACCAGTGTGACGCGCGCACCGTTCTGCACGATGCCGGCCGTGATCTCCTGGCCGATGTACCCGCCGCCGACGACGGCGACGTGTGCTCCCGCGTCCGCGAGTTCGCGCAGCCGGCGGTAGTCCGACGCGCTGCGGTAGTCGAGCACGCGTGCCGACGGGGACAGCCCCGGCAACCCGCGTGGCTTCCCTCCGGTCGCGAGCAGGAGCCGCTCGTAGCCGTGGGTCGCGCCGTCGGCCGTCGTGACGGTCTTCGCGGCACGGTCGATCGCGGTCACCGCGGTGCCCAGGACGAACTGCGCCCCGGTCTCCTCGGTGTGCAGGTCGACCTTGTCGTCCCAGCTGAAGTCCGGGTCGGTCCAGAGCTTCTTCGACAGCGCGGGCCGTGCGTAGGGCCGGTCGACGTCCTCGCTGAGGATCCCGATCGACCCGTCGGTGTCGAGCTCGCGGATGCCGCGGGCAGCGGCGTCGGCGACCATCCCGCCGCCGACGATGAGGTAGCGGAAGTCGGTCATGACGCCTCCTGGCGGTGCTGTGGCGCCACGATCAGATCGTGGCGACCGAGCCGGAGTCGACCCGGTAGTTGGCGCCGTTCACGAAGCTGGCCAGCTCGGAGCACAGGAAGGCCACGACGTTCGCGACCTCTTCCGGCTCGCCGCGGCGCTCGAGCTCCATGTACGGCCGCTCTTCTTCGAGGAAGCTGCCGATGGCCTCGTCGAACGAGGTCCCGCGCTGCTTGGCCCGCTTGTCCATCATCGCGTCGGTCATCGGCGTGTGGATGAACGCGGGGGAGACCGTGTTCACCAGCAGGCCCTCGGACGCGTAGGAGCGCGACAGGCCCTTCGCGAACGAGAGCACCCCGGCCTTGGCGGCGCAGTAGGGCAGCTCGTCGTCGTACGGCTGCGAGGCGTCCTCGGACACCAGGTAGACGATGCGTCCCCAGCCGCCCTGGCGCAGGTCGCCGATGAACTCGCGGGTGATCCGCACCGGCCCCATCAGGTCGATGTCGATCGTCTCCGCCCATCCGGCCTCGTCGATCTCGTGGAACATGCCCTGGGCGCCGGTGACGCCCGAGGACTGCACCAGGATGTCGATCTCGCCGACGGCCTCGCGCACCTTGTCGTGCAGGGCGGCGAGGCTCTCGGCGCTCCGGACGTCGGCGGCGAAGGCGTGCAGCTTGCCGATCGGTGCCTCGAGCTGGTCGGCACTGGTGTCCAGACGGCTCTGGTCGATGTCGGTGACGACCACGGTCGCACCCTCTGCCAGGAGGATGCGCGCCGTGTTCCAGCCGATGCCGGAGTCGCCGCCGAAGACGAGTGCGGTCTTGCCCTGGATACCGAGGTCCACCCGGGCCCCTACGCGTGCGCCGACGCGTCGGCGACGGCGGGCGTGGTGGCGGAAGCCAGCGGGGTGCTGGGCGCGCGGTTCTCGGCGGAGACCATCCACGCGAGCTGCTCGAGGCGCTCGATGAAGCCGTGGAGCAGGTCCGCGGTCGTCGGGTCCTCTTCGTCGACCTCGTCGTGGACGTCGCGCATGGTGCCGGTCGCCTGGTACAGCCGGAGCGTGACCTGGTCGATGGCGTCGTGCGTGGTGATCTCGCCCGAGGGGAACGCGTCGAGGTGGCTGCCCGCGGAGACGGTCGCCGAGCGGCCGTCCGGCACGAGGTACAGCGCGCGCATGCGCTCGGCGGTGTCGTCGGCGAACTCACGAGCCGCGTCGACGATCTCGTCGAGCTGCAGGTGGAGGTCGCGGAAGTTGGTGCCGAGGATGTTCCAGTGGGCCTGCTTGCCCTGCAGGTGCAGGTCGATGAGGTCCACGAGGACCGCCTGGAGGTTCTTGGCCATCTTGTCCGAAGCGTGCATGGTTGTGGCTCCTTTCGCGTCGGTGTGACCGTTCCGGTCTACGCGGTGCCGCAGTGCACGCTCTCAGTGCGCTCGGAGGCAGCGTCCCCCGGGGGCGTCCGGCGCGGTGCCGCTCAGTGCGACGGCGCGGGGTCCACCTGGTCGACGGCTTCGCGCATCTGCTCCAGGAAGCCGGCGACGATCCTCGCCTCGGACGCGGGGAGTCCCTCGGCGATCGACATCATCCGGCGGTGCATCACGCCGAGCGTGGCGCGGACCTCGTCGTCGGTCTCGGTCGTCGGCGTGATGACGAGCGCCCGTCGGTCGGTGGGGTGCGGGTCGCGGCGGACGTGGTTCGACTTGACCAGGCGGTCGATGAGGATCGTGGTCGAGGCCGACGAGATCTTGAGGTACGCGGCGAGGTCCTTCGGGCTCACGGCGGTGCCGGAGCGCTGCGCCTGCAGCAGGAAGCGCACGGCGAGCAGGTCGGTCTCGCCCATGCCCATCGAGTCGCGGGTCCGGCGGCGCATGGCCGTCTCGGCGGATCGGTACCGGCGCAGGGCGTTGAGCACCGCGACCCCGCGTTGGGTCGCGTCGTCGTCCGGGAACCAGTACCCGGACGCCTCGGTGATCTCCTGCGTCGACATGGCGTTCAGGGTAACCCGTCTCGTATCTCGGTCGTCGAGCGGACTCCCGGGTTCCGCCACGACCGTTGCGTCCGCACCGTCCGATGCGTTCGCAACGACCGTTGCGTCCGCACCGGACGGACAGGAGGCCCGTGGCGGGGTCGCCACGGGCCTCCTGTCTGATGGTTCGTCGCGTTACGCGGCTGCCTGCTCGTCCGTGCCGGCTGCGGCCTCGGCGAGCGCGGTGAGCGCGCCCTGCACGAGCGTCGTGACCTCGGCGTCCTCACGCGGGTGGGTCTCCGCGAAGCGGACGACCGACTGCGGGATGGCGACCTTGACGTCCTCCAGGACCTTCGCGCCGGCGATGCCGGCGGCCTTGCGGGCGTCGTCGTGCGCCCAGACGCCGCCGTACTGGCCGAACGCCGAGCCGATCACGGCGAGGGGCTTGCCGGACAGCGGCGAGGCGCCGAACGGACGCGAACCCCAGTCGAGCGCGTTCTTCAGGACGGCGGGGATGGTGCCGTTGTACTCGGGGGTGATCAGCAGGACGGCGTCCGCGGTGGCGACGGCGTCGCGGAAGGCGACGGCAGCGGCGGGCGGGGTGTCGCCGTCGATGTCCTCGTTGTAGAACGGCAGGTCGACGATGCCGTCGAAGGTGTGCAGCTCGATGCCCTCCGGCGCGTGGTGCGCGGCGGCCTCGGCGAGCTTGCGGTTGATGGAGTCGGCGCGCAGGCTGCCGACGAGGACGAGGACGTTCGTCATGGAGCTCCTTCTGTTGCGGGATGCTGTTGCTGGACGGAAAGGTGTCAGCGACAACCAATGCGATCGTACGGGGCGCTATTCCCAGCCCCCTGGGTACGGTGGCGACGTGACCACGCTTCGGACCCCGGCCAGCACGCCACGAACCACCGACCCGACCTGGTGGCGCGATGCCGTCGTCTACCAGGTCTACCCACGCAGCTTCGCCGACACCGACGGCGACGGGCTCGGTGACGTCGCGGGCATCACCAGCCGGGTGCCGTACTTGGCGTCGCTCGGTGTCGACGCGCTGTGGCTCTCCCCGTTCTTCCCGTCGCCGCTCGCCGACGGGGGCTACGACGTCGCTGATTACCGTGCCGTCGACCCGAAGCTCGGGTCCCTCGACGACCTCGACGCCCTGGTCCGGGCCGCCCACGAGCACGACCTGAAGGTCATCGTCGACATCGTGCCGAACCACACCTCGGACCAGCACGAGTGGTTCCGGGCCGCACTGGCGTCCTCGCCGGGGTCGGCCGAGCGTGCGCGGTACGTGTTCCGCGAGGGGTCCGGCGACTCCGGGGAACTGCCGCCGAGCGACTGGGTGTCGAACTTCGGCGGCAGTGCGTGGACCCGGGTACCGGACGGGCAGTGGTACCTGCACCTGTTCGCCCCCGAGCAGCCGGACCTGGACTGGTCGAACCCCGAGGTCCGCGCCGACTTCGAGGACACCCTGCGCTTCTGGTCCGACCGCGGTGTCGACGGGTTCCGCGTGGACGTCGCGCACGGTCTGGCGAAGGACCTGTCGACTCCGTACCGGCCCTCGAACGAGCAGGACCTGCCGCTCGACGGCTCCGACCCGCTGTACGACCGCGACGAGGTGCACGAGATCTTCGCCACCTGGCGTCGGGTGCTCGACGAGTACGAGCCGCCCCGTGCTGCGGTCGCCGAGGCCTGGGCCCCTGCACCCCGCCGCGTCCTGTACGCCCGGCCGACGGAGCTCGGGCAGGCCTTCAACTTCGACCTGCTCGAGGCCCCGTTCGAGCCCGAGGTGTTCCGTCAGATCATCGAGCGGAACCTGGCCGCCTCGGAGCACTCGGGTGCCTCGAGCACCTGGGTGCTGTCGAACCACGACGTCGTGCGGCACCCCACCCGGTACGGCCTGCCGGACGGCACCGACACCGACGCCTGGCTCATGACGGACGGCACGACGCCGGAGCTCGACCGTGCACGGGGGCTCCGCCGGGCACGCGCGGCGACGCTGCTGATGCTGGCGCTGCCGGGGTCGTCGTACGTGTACCAGGGCGAGGAGCTCGGGCTGCACGAGGCCGCCGCCATCCCGCGCGACCTGCTGCAGGACCCGAAGTGGCTCCGCACCGGGCACACCGTGAAGGGCCGGGACGGCTGCCGCGTGCCGATCCCGTGGACGCGCTCCGGGCCGTCGTTCGGCTTCGGGGACGTCGCACCGCACCTGCCGCAGCCGCAGGACTTCGGGGAGTCCTCGGTCGAGGCCGAGGACGGCGATCCCGGGTCGACCCTGTCGCTGTACCGCCGGGCGCTGGCCGCACGACGTCGGCTGCAGCAGGGAGAGGCGCTGACGTGGCTGGAGTCCGGCTCCGAGGTCGTGGCGTTCGCCCGGCACGACGGCTGGCGGTCGTTCACGAACTTCGGCACGGAGCCGGTGCCGTTGCCCGCCGGCACCGTGGTCGTCGCGTCGGGACCGCTCGACGAGGTCTCGCCCGGTGTGCTGCCCGGCGAGACGACGGTGTGGTTGGCCTGAGCGGACAGGTTCTTCCTCCACAGCCCGGAGGCCCGTGGTGGCGTTCCACAGATCGTCTCGCCGCCGCCCGGGGGTGACCTCCCGATCGCGAGCATCGGGGCATGACAGATCCCACTGCTCCAGCATCCGGTCCACGACCACTCCGGCCGCGGGTCGTCCGCCGCCTCGCTGCGGTCGGCGCCGCGCTGACCGCGCTCGGCGTGCTCGCGGCGCCCGCCGTGCTCCCGTCCGGGTCGAGCGCCGCTGCGCTCGACTTCCCCTACGTCAACGAGTTCTCCAGTGCGTCCGGCGGCACCCTGCAGGGTGACGCCGCGGTGTCCGACGGTCGCCTGCGACTCACCGACGACGTCCGGAACCAGGCCGGGGCCTGGTCGACGAACGACACGTTCCCCTCCGACACCGGGCTCGAGATCGAGTTCACCTACGCCATGTACACCGCGAAGGACGACCCCGGGGCCGACGGCCTGCTGCTGTACCTGGCCGACGGGGCCGCACCACAGGGTGTCGGCTCGTACGGCGCCGGTCTCGGGTACGCCTGCCGCAGCACCGTGACCGAGGGCGGTGGACGCCCGTGTGACCTGCCTGGGGTCCCCGGTGGCTTCGCCGCCGTCGCGATCGACCACTACGGCAACTTCTCGTCGCGCATCAACGACTCCGGTCCCGGTGCCCAGGCCGACCACGTCGTCGTCCGCGGCTCGGGCGACGGGACCGAGGGCTACCGGTACGTCGCCGGCGTCGCGGCCCCCGGCGGCACGGTGACCGACGGAGCCACACCGCGGAAGGTCCGCGTCACCCTGCTGCCCGAGGCCGACGGCGGCCTCGCCGTGACGGTCCGGATCCAGGCCGGCGAGGCCCTGCGGACGGTACTGGACTCGGTGCCGCTGCACGGCGACGGACAGGCCCCGCTGCCGAGCACGCTCCGCCTCGGGTTCGCCGCGGCCACCGGCAGCCACGTCGACAAGCACGAGGTCGACGCGCTGCAGGTGTGGAAGCCGGCGGACCTGTCGGTCGAGCACGACCTGCCCGCGACCGTCACGGCCGGCGACCCCGTCCGCTACGACGTCACGGCTCGGAACCCCGGTCCGAACGCCGCCGATCCGAGCCCGTTGCACGTCGACGTGCCGGACGGCATCGAGGACGTCACCTGGACGTGCACCGCGGCGGCGGGCTCCGCCTGCGCGACCGCGACGGGGAGCGGTGACGTCGCGACCGACCTGTCCCTGCCCCGCGACGGTTCGGCCGTGGTGACGATCGAGGGGCGGGTCGCCACGGGCACCGAGGGGAGCCTGGAGAGCGTCGCGACGATCGCCACGCCTGCGTCGTTGTCCGACACGAACGAGACGGACAACGTCTCGCGGGCGAGCACGACCGCGACGGCACCGGCGGCCGTCGCGCACGTGGAGACGGACAAGTCGGTGTCACCGTCGACCGTCGCACCCGGAGACGAGGTCGAGTACCTCGTGACCGCACGGAACCGGGGTCCGGCGGTCGCGGAACACGTCGGGGCCGTCGACGAGCTGCCCGAGGCCATGCGCTTCGCCGGTTCGGACGACGGGTGCACCGCCGAGGGGCAGCGCGTGACGTGCCGATCCGACGCCTCGCTCGACGTGGGGGAGACCCGGGCCTTCCGGATCCGCGCCGTGCTCGATCCGGGCTACCGGGGGGACGGATCCGACGTGGTGAACGTGGCGACCGCGACCTCGCCGACCGACCCGGACGGGGGCGACCCGTCCACCGGTGTGGCGATCGTCGTCGACCCGGACGACGACGGACCGGCGCCGAGCCCTGCGCCGACGACCGGTCCGGCACCGGACGACGGGGACGGATCCGGTGCCGGCGGTTCCGGTGGCGGCGGCCCCGGCGACGGCGACGGCCCCGGGGCGGGTGCTGACCACGGGCGTGCGGGTGCTCCGGCAGCTGACCACGGCGCCGCTGCGCCCGTGGGAGCCCTCGCCTACACCGGCGCCGAAGGGGTCGGCCTCGCCGCCGCACTCGCCGCCCTGGCCGCCGCCGTCGGGTCCGTGTGCTGGTGGCTCGCCCGACGTCGTACCCGTCGGAACGCGCCGACCGACGACCCGCAGCAGCCCTGAACACCGCCGGGACGGCACCGGACGCGGTGCCGTCCCGGAGCACGGGTGTGCACGTCCACAGGGGGTGGAACCGCCGCCGGTCGGGCGTTCACCCCACCGGCGGTAGGATCGGATCCACGATCCGCATGCCCGAAAGAGGTCTCGTGTCCGACACCGTGGACGACGCCACCACCGTGGAAGACGCGACCCAGCGCGCGCGGTACTGGCCGATCCCGATCCTCCGGGCGGTCCCCGCAGCGGTCGTCGCGATGGTCATCACCTTCTCGACCAACCACGCCGCGGGCTACGGTCTCGTGCTGTTCGGCGGCTTCGCCCTGATCGAGGGCCTCGTGCTCCTGTTCGCCGGGATCTCCCGACTGCCCCTCGACGGCCGTTCGCGTCGCACGACCCTGCTGCAGGCCGTCATCACCCTGCTCGCCGCGGTCGCCGCGTTCGCGTGCAACGGGTTCGGGCTGCCGGCCTTCATCACGGTCATCGTCGCGTTCGCTGTGCTGACCGGGGCCCTCGAGCTGTCGCAGGGGCTCCGTGCCCGGCGTCGCTCACCCTTCGCTCGCGACTGGACCACGATCGGCGGCCTCACGCTGCTGCTCGCGGTCGCCTTCCTCGTCACGCCCCCCGACTACTCCCAGCAGCTCGGTGGCGTGGAACAGGTCACCGGCACCCTCGACGCCTCGATCGTGCTCGTCGGCCTGCTCGGCGCGTACCTCGCCATCACGGCCGTCTTCCACGTGATCGCCGGCCTCTCGCACAAGTGGGGCACGGCCACGCCGGCCGTCGCCCCGGACGGAGCACCACACGCATGACCACCCCCAGCCGTCGTGACCGTCTGCGCCCGGTCGAGCTCCTCGGGATCTCCGCGATCGTCGCGGTGTTCACCGGGCTCGTCGTGCTGTTCTCGACGCGGGAACTGCAGCTGGCCGTGATCTTCCTCGGCGTCGCGTTCATCGTGGTCGTCGTCGTGCTCGCGATGCTGCAGCTCGCCTCGTCGAGCGAGCAGGACGACAACGACATGCTCGGCGGGCACAAGACGCCGGGCGAGGGCGACGGCGACGACTTCCACTGACGGCTGACGGCTGACCCAGCGGCGACCGCGTCCTGACGCCGGACACGCCCGAGGTCACGAATCAGGAACGGTCCTGTCAGGATCGCGGGTCCTGCCGACACCTCTGGGTGAAGGAGGTGGGATGTGGACGTGACGACCGGCACCGACACGGACGAAGGACTCGTCCGTGCGATGGCACAGGGGGACACCGGAGCGCTCGCACGAGCGTTCGACCGGTACGCCGCCACCCTCACCCGCTACGCCTGGGCACTCGTGGACAACCGCTCCGACGTCGAGGAGATCGTGCAGGACGCGTTCCTCACGCTCTGGCAGCGGGCGGCGACCCTCGAGCTGCCGGCGGACACCGTGCTGCCGTGGCTGCTCGTCGTCTGCCGCAACCACGCCTTCAACACCGGCCGCAAGCAGGCCCGTCGTCGCGCGGACGAACTCCCCGAGCACCTCGCCTCGCCCGCCGACCACGACGAGGCACGCGAGACCCTGCGCTGGGTCCGTGCCGAGATCGCCGCGCTCCCCGACCTCGACCGCCGCATCTGCGAGCTCTGCCTCCTCGAGGGGTACTCCTACGCCGAAGCCGCTGAGCTCCTCGGGCTCACGGTCGGCGCGGTCACCCAGCGGGTCTCCCGCAACCGACGTCGACTCAAGAAGGCGGTGATGCACGATGAACACTGAACCTCCCCAGGGAGACGAGCTGCAGCGCATGCTCGTCTCGATGAAGCAGAACGTCCTCGAACGCGCCACGCCCCGCCCGAAGCGACGTCGTGGTCGCTCGGGCGTCGTGGTCGGCGTCGTCGCCCTGCTGGCACTCGGCACCGCGACCGGTGCCGTGGCCCTGACCCTGTCGCAGCAGAACGCCGACCCGGTCGCCGCTCCCACCCAGACCCAGCAGCCCGAGCCGTCGCCGTCCGCGACCACGCCGAGTTCCGCCCCGATCACGGGCGCCCCGATCCCGAAGTCCACCCCGACCCCGCGCAACACCGTCGCCACGATCCCCACGAGCTGCCGCTCGATCGTGCCCGCGTCGGAGTACTCGCGGTTGTTCGGAGATGCGTCCGTGACCGAGAAGGACACCCAAGACCCCGACACCGTGGACGTCGTCTCGGCGTCGATCAGCTGCGTGTGGCAGAAGCCGGATGCGGACAGCTCGTTCCTGTCCGTCTCGATCCACACCGCGAGCGCCGAGCACGTCCAGTACCAGATCGACTCGTTCGGCGACGAGGCTGGCGGCACCTGCACGGAGCGACCGGACGGCACGCTGTGCCAGCTCCGAGCGACCCTCGACGACGGCGCCGCCAAGGCGTACACCCTGTACGTCCGCGGCGACAGCTACGTCGTCGTCGACCAAATCGGCTTCCCGACGAACGGTCTGCTGAACGCCGTCATCGGGGAAATCTGGGGGGACTGACGGCCCGGAGGCACGGGGCGGACCCGACCCGTGCCTCCAGTCCGTCGGTGGTCAGATCGTGAGCAGGAACGGTCGCCTCGCGCACCGTGACGCGACCGTTCCTGCTCACGGAGCACACCGACCACGCCCCGCGTCACCCCACCCGCGCCGCCACGATGTCGCGCGCCAGCGTCCGGACCGCTCGACTCGGCTCCGGAGACGTCCGGACCGCCAGACCGATGCGGAGCGGGTCGACCTCGTCCTCCAGGTCGAGCACCGCACCGTCGTACCGCACCCCCGAGTCCGGCACGACCCCGACGCCGAGCCCGGCCGAGGCGAACCGGATCACGGCGGGCATGTCGTTCATCTCCGCGACGATGCGCCGCCGGATGCCGAGCCGCTCGAGTGCCCCGTCGAGGATGATCCGGTTGCCGAACCCGTGCGCCGTGTCGACGAAGGGTTCATCCGCGAGTTCGGCGAGCGACACCGACGACCGGCCGGCGAGCGGGTGGTCCGACGCGGTGAACACCCGGAACGGCATCTCCCGCAACGGCTCCACGACGACGCCGGCGGGCACGGTGGGCAGGCCCGTGTAGGCGATGTCGAGCCGCCCGGCGACCAGGTCCTGCACGAGCCCGGTCGTCCCCGACGGCGAGGTCATCAGCTCCACCGCGACGAGCGGGTGCTGCCGTCGGAACCGCTGCAGCACGCCCGTCAGGTCGACGATGTCCATGCTCGTGAAGATGCCGAGCCGCACCCGCCCTCGCAGGTCGGCGTCGTCGGCGGTGGCCAGGTCGCGCATCCGGTCGAGGGACTCGAGCACCGCGCGGGCGTGGGGGAGCAGGTCCTCGCCGGCCGGGGTCAGGACGAGCTGCCGGCCGGTGCGGTCGAAGAGCCGCACCCCGAAGCTGCGCTCGAGCGAGGCGATGCCCGCGGACACCGTGGACTGCGCCGCCCAGAGTCGTTCCGCCGCGCGGGTGACACTGCCCTCGGCGGCGACGGTGACGAACTGTTCGAGCAGTCGGGTCTCCATCGTCCGAGTATCGAACAGATCGATCGTACACATCAAGCGCATCCGTTGGACTCGATGCAATCCGAGCGCGATCATCGGAGCATGTCAACCGTCACCGACACCCCGACGGGCACCGTCCCCGCCACCACCGCCGCTCCCGCATCCGCGAACGACCGTGTCGTCGCCCCGCGCGGACGCCGTGTCCACACCCGTCGGCGCCACGGTTTCGGCTTCTGGGTCGTCGCCTTCGCGTTCCTCGCGGTGATGGCCTTCGCGACCGTCCCCGCGCCCCTCTACGTCATCTACCAGGCCCGCGACGGGTTCCCGACCTTCACCACGACCGTGATCTTCGCGGCGTACGGGGTCGGGGTCGTCGGGTCGCTGTACCTGGCGGGACACCTGAGCGACGTGCACGGGCGGCGCCCGCTCATCCTGGTGTCGATCGCCCTCGAGTTGGTCGCCGCCGTGCTGTTCTTGCTCTGGAACGACGTCACCGGCCTCATCGTCGCCCGGCTCGTGACCGGCCTCGGTGTCGGGACGCTGACGGCGACCGCGACGGCGCACCTCGGTGAGCTCCGGGTCCGTGCGACCGGCTCGAGCGACTCCGCGAAGGGGGCGAGCGTCGCCGCCGGGGCGGTGAACCTCGGTGGGCTGTCGCTCGGCGCCCTGGTCGGTGGAGCGCTCGCCGAGTTCGTCGGGCAGCCGCTCATGGTCCCGTACGTGGTGTTCGTGATCGCGCTGGCCGTCGCGTTCGTGCTGGTGCTGGCCGCACCGGAGACGGTCGACCGTCCCGAGCAGCCCGTGGCCTACCGCCCGCAGCGCATGCAGGCTCCCGAGGGCCAGGGAGCTGCGTTCTGGGCAGCCGGTGCCGCAGCGTTCGCGGCACTCGCCGTGCAGGGCCTCTTCACCTCGGTCGCGCCGAGCTTCCTCGGCACCACCTTCCACGTCACCGACCGCCTGGCCGCCGGGGCCACGACCTTCGGGGTCTTCGCCGCGAGCGCGCTCTCGCAGATCGTCTTCGCCCGGCTGTCGCAGCGTGCGCAGATCCGGCTCGGCATGGTGCTGCTGGTCGTCGGGCTGGTCGTCCTGGCCGTCGCCGCGGTCCTGCTGCAGGTCGCCGGGTTCATCGGCGGCGGGGTCGTCGCGGGCGCCGGGGTCGGCCTGCTGTTCCGCGCCGCGATCGGCAGCGCCGCAGCGCTGGTCGGCCCGGAGCGTCGGGGCGGCGTGCTCGCCGCCACGTTCCTCATCGCCTACGCCGGGCTCACCGTGCCGGTCGTGGCCGTCGGGGCGGCGCTGCTGGTGATCCCGACGCTCCCCGTCCTGATCGGGTACGTCGTACTCGTTGCCGTCCTGGCCGTCGTCGCCGGCACCCGGCTGGCCGCGCGCGCCTGACGCGCCACGGGCCGGGCGTCCGCCCGTCGCCTCCCGGAACCGGGTTCCGGACACCGGACCACGCGATCGCGCGGTGCCGTGTCCGGAACCCGGTTCCGTCGTGCGGACGCACTCCCGGCATACTGGGTGCGTGCCCCGGAACCGCAACCGTCCCGTGATCACGGGGATCGCGGCCGTGGTCGCCGCCGGTCTCCTCGCCGGCGGGCTGTTCCTGACGGCACGGCAGGGTGCGGACGACCCGACCATCGGCGCCGGCTCGACCTCACAGACCCCGGCCGACGCGCCGACCGCCGCCGGCGACGGCACCGTCACGATCACCCGCACCGGGCCGGACATGCCCGGTAGCACGGCGCTCGGCCGGTGCGACAGGACGTCCCAGGCGGCCGTCGCGCAGTACGAGACCGAGGCCCTGGGCCGCGTCACCCTGCAGTGCGGCACCGCTGCCCAGGGCTACGAGCACATCCGGGTGCGGCACACCGCCGACTGGCAGGACGTCGTCTCCGGGCATGGCTCGCGCGACTGGGACGACGCCATGCTCACGGCGGTGCAGACGGCGCTCGAGGACCCGCGCCCCGGGTTCCCGCTCGACGCCGGCGACGGCAAGGTCTGCTACGCCGCACCCGTCCGGTTCGACGACGGTTCGCGCCCCGACGACGAGCCCTTCGTCAAGGTGATCGTCTCGGCGACCACCGACCGGGTGATCACGGCGTACCCCACGCGCACCGACGACTGCTGACGCCGGTGCTGGCCACCCGTTCTGCGACCGACCACGCTGGCCACTGACGTCGAACGACACCGCCGTCGTCGTACGACATCGACGCTGTCGCAACCACCGCCACGCAACAGTCCGCGTCTGCACAAAGCGACGATGTCGTCGTCGTACGACGTCGACCTCGTCGTTCCGCGTCGTCCCCCACCGCCGCAGCACCCAGACGCCCACACGTCCAGACGCCCACACGCCCACACGCCCACACGCCCAGACGCCCAGACGCACACACGCCGAGCGCGCGACCCTACGCGTGCACCTCGTACTCGTGCCGCCGGTGCGACGCCGGCTCCAACTGGAACGTCGAGTGCTCCACCGGCACGTCGAAGTGCTCCGCCACGCACCGCTGCAGCTCGTCGAGGATCGCCGGGGCGTGCGCCGTCGAGAAGCAGTGGTCGTCGACGACCACGTGCGCGGTCAGGTTCGGCACCCCGGTCGCCACGAGCGTCGCGTGCAGGTCGTGCACGGCGATGACGTGGTCGAGCTCGAGGATGTGGCCCCGCACGTCGTCGAGGTCGAGCCCCGGCGGCGTCGACTCGAGCAGCACGTTCGCGGTCTCGCGCAGCAGCCGGATCGCCCGCGGCAGGATGAGCAGGCCGATCAGGATCGCGGCGACGGAGTCCGCCCGCTCCCATCCGGTCAGCATGAGCACGACCGCGGCGATGATGACGGCCACCGACCCGAGGGTGTCGTTGAGGACCTCGAGCCGGGCGGCACGCGAGGTGAAGCCCTCGCCCGAGGCCCGGAGCAGCACCGCGTAGGCCACCAGGTTGCCGACGAGTCCGACGATGCCGAAGACGAGCAGCGGCCCGGAGTGGATCTCCTCTGGCACGACGAGCCGCTGGACCGCCGAGATGATCACGTAGACGCCGACGGCGAGCAGGATCGCGGCCTGCGCGGTGGCCCCGAGGACCTCGGCCCGCTGGAAGCCCCAGGTGCGCTGTGCGGTCGGCGACCGGCGGGCGAGCCGCGTCGCGACGAGTCCGATGCCGAGTCCGCCGGTGTCGACGACCATGTGCCCGGCGTCGACGAGCAGTGCGAGCGAACCCGTGACCACGGCGCCCACGACCTCGGCGAGCAGGATGCCCGCCGAGATGCAGAACGCGACGAGCAGGGCGCGCTCCGAGGCGTGCCCGACGCCGTGCCCGTGGTCGTGTCCCATGTGCGACATCGTAGGGATCCGCACTGACGACATGCCAGGATCGTCGGCGTGAGCCGGTCGCCCTACGAGCTGTCCACACCACCCGAGGTGCTGGCCCGGCTGCACCCGCGGCTCCGGACGTACTTCGCTGCCGTCCCGCCCGGACACGTCGGTCGCGGCGAGGGCGTCTTCACCGTGGTCGGCACCCCGCGCCGGTGGGTCTGGCCGGTCCTCGCGTGGTTCGCGCGCGACGCCGTCATGTTCCCGGTGTGGGAACGGGACGTGCCCTTCACCGTCGAGAACCGCCCGGCTCGCGTGCGTCGTGGACCCGGCACCGGCCGGGAGGCTCGCCCCGCCGTCCGCGCGCACCGCACCTTCCGGTTCCGCTCGGGAGCCCGCACGATGGTGGACGCCATCACCGCCGAACCCGACGGCCTGGTCGACCACCTCGGTCGCCGCGGGCGCGTCAGCGCGCGTCTGCGGGCGCAGGTCGACGTGGACGGCCCGGACGCGGGCGCCCTGCGCCTGGTCTCCACGCGCGTGACGTTCCGTGCGCTGGGACGCGATCTGCGCCTCCCGGCCGCCCTGAGCCCGCGTGTGACGCTCACAGAACGATTCGATGACGAAGCCGACCTGCAGCGCGTGTCCCTGGTGCTCACCGCGCCGGTGGTCGGCACGCTGTACCGGTACGAGGGGGCGTTCCGGTACGAGATCGCGCCGGACACAGGACGGGGATGAGATGAGCGACGAGAAGGGCCGCGTCGTGATCGCGGGAGCGAGCGGCTTCGTGGGGCGGTACCTGCGGGACGCCTTCGCGGCAGAGGGCTACCGGGTCGTCACCGTCGGCCGGACCGGCGACGCGGTGTGGGGCAACACCCTGCGCATCCGGGAACTCGTCGACGGTGCGGCCATGGTCGTGAACATGGCGGGCAAGAGCGTCAACTGCCGCTACGGCCGACGCAACCGTGCCGAGATCATGCGCTCACGGGTGGACACCACGCTCGAGCTCGCCGAGGCCATCCGGACGTCGGAGCACCCGACGCCGCTGTGGATGAACGCCTCGACCGCGACGATCTACCGGCACGCCGACGACCGCCCGCAGGACGAGACGACGGGCGAGATCGGCGAGGGGTTCTCGGTCTCCGTGGCCCGCGCGTGGGAGGACGCCTTCTTCGGCGCCGACCTGCCCGGCACCCGTCGTGTGGCGCTCCGGATGGCGATCGTGTTCGGCGACGGCAGCGCCCTGCTGCCGCTCCTCCGGCTCGCGCAGGCCGGCCTCGGCGGGCCGCAGTACGACGGGCCGTGGGTGCCGACGCGCTCCCGGCTCCGCGCCGGCACCTACCACCACCACCGGCCCACGCACGGTCGGCAGCGCTTCAGCTGGGTGCACATCGCCGACGTCCTCGGGTCCATCCGGTTCCTCCGCGACCACCCGGAGATCGAGGGGCCGGTGAACCTCTCGAGCCCGAACCCGTCCGACAACCGCACCGTGATGGCGACCATCCGCGACGCCGTCGGACGCCGGTTCGGGGTACCGACCTGGCGATGGATGCTCGAACTCGGGTCGTTCGCGATCCGCACCGAGACCGAACTCGTGCTGAAGAGCCGGTGGGTGGTGCCGACCCGGTTGACCGAGGCGGGCTACGAGTTCCGGTACCCGCACCTGCGTGGGGCGCTCGCCGGGATCATCGCGGAGCGCCGCCAGCACCGGGGCTGAGCGCCGGCACCGGGACCCCGTCGACCGGAGCTGGTGTCGGGGCCGGATCCGGCGCCGGGTTCCGGCCCGGTCGCGGCCGGCGGTCCCGCGCCGGACGGGACGACCACAGCACGGCGGCCACGACGACCGCGCCGGCGAGCACCTCGACCAGGTCGGGCACCTCGCCGAAGGCCGCCCACGACGCGAGCACCCCGACCACCGGCACGAGCATCGAGAACGGCGCGACCGTGCTCGAGGGGTAGGTCGCCAGCAGCCGCGACCAGATGCCGTAGCCCACCAGGGTCGCGACGACCACGATGTAGAGCAGGCCGAGGTCGGCCGGCAGCGCCGCCGGCGTGAACGCCGTGCCGAGTGCGGCCCCGATGCGGTCCGGTCCCTCGACCACGAGCGACAGCACGGCCATCGGCACGGGTGGCACGACCGACCACCACAGGGTCAGGTGCAGCGGGTTCGCGGCGCCCGCCCGCCGGGTCGCGACGTTGCCGATCGCCCACCCGAGCGCACCGCACAGCGCGAGCACGACGGGCAGCAGCGCGGCGGTCTGGGAACGGTGCAGGGCGATCGCGGCGAGGGCGGCCACGGCGACGGTGACCCCGACGACCTGCCGGCCGGTCAGCCGCTCGCGCAGGAACACCCCGGCCAGCACCACCGTGAAGGGCGCCGAGGCCTGCAGGACGAGCGAGGCCAGCCCCGACGGCATGCCGGACGCCATGCTCAGGTACAGGAACGAGAACTGCAGCACGCCGAGCCCGAGGCCGACGAGCAGCAGTCGCCCGAACGGGATCCGCGGCCGCGGCACGAACAGCAGCGTCGGGACCGCCAGGATCGTGAACCGCAGCGCTGCGAGCAGGAACGGCGGGAAGTGCTCGAGCGCGAGTGCCGTCGCGGGGAAGTTCAGTCCCCAGACCACGGCCACCACGACGGCGAAGAGACGGTCACGAGCGGTCATGCTCCTCATCGTCCCGGCCCGCACGTTGTAGGTCCATCGAAACCTTCGCGAAACACGATGTAGGGTCCCTGCATGGTCGACTTCGACGTGCAGCTGCTCGCGGTCCTCCGCGAGCTCGCCGAGCGTGGCAGCGTCACAGCCGTCGCCGAGGCCACCCACCGCACACCCAGCGCCGTCTCCCAGCAGCTGCAGACGCTGCAGCGGCAGGTCCGGGTCCCGCTGGTCGAACGCGTCGGGCGCGGCGTCCGCCTGACCCCGCACGGCCAGGTCCTGGCCGGCCTGGCATCCGGGGTCTCGACCGCCATCGCCCGGGTGGACGCCGCCTGGCAGGAACACCTCGGTGGCACGACCGGACCCGTGTCCCTGGCGATCTTCCCGTCCGCCGCCGAACTGCTGTTGCCCGGCGTGCTCACCCGGATGCAGGAGCACCCCGGCATCGCGCTGACCCTGGTCGACGTCGATGTCAGCGAGGGGGAGTTCGCACCGCTCGCCGCCGACCACGACGTGGTCGTCGGGCACCGGTCGGACGGCGTCCGGCCGGCCGACCAGGGATCGGTCGACACCGTGCCGCTCCTGCGCGAACCGCTCGACGTCGCCCTGCCGCCCGGGCACGCCCTGGTCGGTCGCGCACGCGTGGGCATCGACGAGGTCGTCGGCGAGACCTGGATCGGCGTGCCGGAGGGGTACCCGATCGACCGGGTCCTGCAGGCGATGGCAGCGGCGTCGGACGCACCGCCGAGCGTCGCCTTCCGGACGATCCACCTGCCGGTCATCGAGAACCTGGTGGCGGCAGGGCACGGCATCGCACTCGTCCCGCGGTACACGTCGGGCACGCGGGCCGCCGGGCGCTTCCACCTGGCGGAACTCGCCGACGTCCGTGCCGGACGCCGCATCGAGGCACTGGTCCGCCCCGACCGTGCCGTCCGGCCCGTGGTCCGCACCGTCCTGGAGGCGCTGGTCGCCGAGGCCCTGCACGTCACCACCTGAGACGGTGGCGCCCACCGCCGGGCGCACGCCGTGCCTCCAGGCCGCGTGGGCGCTGCGGCAGACCCGCTGCGTGAGCAGAAGCGGTCGGGTCCCGCGCCGCGATTCGACCTCTTCTGCTCACTCGGTGGGCGCCAGGGGCGTCAGCGCACCTGGATCGGGGTGCCGAGCGGCAGGAGCTCCGCGAGCGCGGTGATGTCGGCGTTGTGCATGCGGATGCAGCCGTGCGAGGCAGCGGTGCCGATGCTCGAGGTGTCGTCGGTGCCGTGCAGCCCGATCTGTCCCGGGCCACCACCGAAGGAGTTGAGCACGTCCGAGAACGCCGTCGTGCCGTAGGCGTACGGGCCGTACCCGGCGTTCGTCGGCGCCAGCAGCTCGGTCAGGGCGAAGCGGCCCGTCGGCGTCGGCGTCCCGCCGGTACCGGTCGCGACGGGGTAGGAGTCCACGACCTTGCCGGCCTTGTACAGGTCGAGGGTGTTCTCCGCGCGGGTGACGACGATCGCGTACGGGTCCTCGGAGAGGGTGACAGCGCCCGTCCGTACCCAGCCGAGGCTGCCGTTCGGACGCTGCGGCAGCTGCACCCGGACCCAGCCGTCCTGCCGGTCGACCACGCGGAAGACCAGTGGTGCGCCGGACTGCTGCGGGTTCGACAGGGTCTGGCCGGACGCCCCGCCGGCGGTCGCGCTCACGGGAACCGAGTCGCCGCGGACGGCGGCGACGGTGGTGCTGACGGGGGCGTCGACCGCGTGGGCCGGACTCGTCGAGGGAGTCGCCGTCGGCGTCGGCGTCGCACTGGGCGTCGGGGACGCGGCGACGGACCGCGTGGGTGCCGGTGTGGGCGTCGCCGACAGGGGGCCGAGGGCGACGAACGCCACAGCCCCGGCACAGACGACGGCCACGGCGGCGGCGATCAGTGTCGCGCGCCGCCGTGGCTCGGTCGGGAGGATCGGCAAGATCAGCCCGTGAAGGACGCCGTTCCGGGCACCGGCACGGCGACCGGCGCGACGGCCGGGCCGGCCGGGTCGGCGATGAAGGTCGCCGCCGCCGAGGCGGTCTGGCCTGAGGACGTGCCGACCAGGGTCGCCGTGAACGCGCCGGCGGTCGCGACGCCCTCGGGCAGTGCGACGACCACGACGACGTCGCCGTCCTGGTCGGCCACGGAGGCGTTGGTGGCGACCGCGTACGTCTCGCCGCCCTGGGTGATCGTCGCCTGCACGCCCTCGGCGGGCGCGAACCCGCTGCCGACGACCTGGAACCCGGAGACCGACTGCGACACGCGGGTGTCCTCGACGCTCGTCACCGCGGTGGGCTGCGGCGTGAAGTACGTCGTGGTGTCGTCGACGCGCAGCGCGGAGACCGAACCGGAGGCATCGGCCGCGAGGGCCTGCGCCGTGGACTCGAGCGGCGCGGAGAGGTCGAGCGGGCCGCCCGGCGCGACGGTCGGATCCGTCGGCGCGACGGTCGGTGCCGGGCTCTCGGTGGTCGGTGCGGTCGGCTCGTCCGTCGGGCCGGGTGCGGGGATGCCGGTCGAGGCGTCGAGACCGACGTACACGATGTACCCGACGACCTGGGCGCCGGCGTCGGAGAGGTCCGTCGCGAGCTCGCTCGTCGACTCGGTCGTCCCGGTGGCGGGGTCGATCCACTCGGTGGACGCGCCGCTCAGGCCGGCGTCGCCGTCGCCCGCGGCGAAGACCACGGTCTGGTCGGAGGTGTCGGCTGTCGACTGGATCGCGAGTGCGAAGCTCGTCGCGCCGGTCGTCGTCGCGCTGGCGCCGGAGACGAGTGCGCCGAGCCCACTCGGGGCGACCGGCTTGGTGAGCCCGCGGATGATGCCCACTGCTTCGCCCGCGGACACGGACAGGCCGTCGGCGTCGATCGTGGCGTGGTCGGTGATGCTGCCACCCGCGGTCGGGTCCCCGAGGGACGCCCAGTACCACTGGTCGGTCAGGGGGACCGCGGTCTCCGGCGCCGCCGTGAAGTCGGCGGCCGAGTCGGTCCAGGTGACGTTCGGCGACGCCGAGGTCGTCGGAACCGTGGCGGTCGAGACGGTGGGGACGAGCGCGGCGGTGACGCCGAGCACGGTGACGCCGACGGCGGCCGCGGCGATACGGGAACGAAGCACGGTGTGGAGGTCCATCCGGTGAAGAGGACAGGGTTCGTCCACTGCGACGCCCCCCGTGCTGAGACGACGCTCAGCACGATCAACCTACCGGGTTCGTGAGGATTCCGCACCCCTGGTGTGCGGTGCGTCCGTGTCAGGACGCACCGCATCGTGCTCAGACGTCGAGGTGGTCGACCAGCTCGTCCGCCAGGCCCGTGTACGTCGCCGGCGTCAGGTTCGTCAGGCGGGCCTTCGCGCCGTCGGAGATGTCCAGGCCGTTCACGAACACGATGAGGTCCTGCTGGCTCACCCGCTTGCCCCGCGTGAGCTCCTTGAGCATCGCGTAGGGGTCCTCGATGTTCGACTGCCCGGCGGTGACCTCGGCGCGGATGACCGTCTGGATCGCCTCGGCGAGCACCTCCCAGTTGTGGTCGAGGTCGTCGGCGAGCTTGGCCTCGTTCACCGCGATCTCGCCCAGCCCGCGGCGCAGGTTGTCGAGCGCGAGCAGCGAGTGCCCGAACGCGACGCCGATGTTCCGCTGCGTGGTGGAGTCGGTCAGGTCGCGCTGCAGTCGGCTCGTCACGAGGGTCTCGGACAGCGTCGAGAAGAGCGCAGACGAGATCTCGAGGTTCGCCTCGGCGTTCTCGAACTTGATCGGGTTGATCTTGTGCGGCATCGTCGACGACCCGGTCGCACCCGCGACGGGGATCTGCGTGAAGTACCCCATCGAGATGTAGGTCCACACGTCGGTCGCCAGGTTGTGCAGGATCCGGTTGGCGTGACGCACCCGGTCGTAGAGCTCGGCCTGCCAGTCGTGCGACTCGATCTGCGTGGTGAGCGGGTTCCACGTCAGGCCGAGGCCCTCGACGAACTCGCGGGACAGCGCGGGCCAGTCGGCCTCGGGGTCCGCGGCGAGGTGTGCCGAGAAGGTGCCGGTCGCGCCGGAGAACTTGCCGAGGTACTCGCCGCCCTCGATCTGGGCGAGCACGCGCTCGAGCCGGTAGACGACGACCGCGAGCTCCTTGCCGAGCGTCGTCGGGGTGGCCGGCTGACCGTGGGTGTGCGAGAGCATCGGCACGCTCTTCAGCTCGACGGCGAGCGTCCGGAGCTTCTCGAGCACGGCGCGGAAGCCGGGCAGCCAGACCTGGTCGACGGTGTCCCGCACCGTGAGTGCGTAGGACAGGTTGTTGACGTCCTCGCTCGTGGCGGCGAAGTGGGTGAGCTCGGCGATCGCGTCGAGCCCGAGCTCGGACAGCCGGCGGCGCACGAAGTACTCGACGGCCTTGACGTCGTGACGGGTCGTCGCCTCGATCTCGGCGAGCTCCGCGATCTGGTCCTGGCCGAAGGTCGAGACGATCCGGCGCAGTGCGGCCTTGTCGTCGACGCTGAGCGGCGAGGTGGTGAACATCGCGTGGTCGGTCAGGAAGATGAGCCACTCGACCTCGACCACGATGCGCGCGCGGTTGAGGCCGGCCTCGGAGAGGTGCTCGCCCACCGTGTGCACGATCGGGTAGTAGCGCCCGTCGAGCGGGCTGATCGGCTGCGGGGGAAGGGGGGTCATGGGGCTCCCTGACGGACTGCCGGCTCGAGCTGGTGGAAGAGCGCCCGGCAGGCCCGTTCGACGGTCGAGAGCACTCGGTCGAACTCGTGCCGGTCCGCGTAGTACGGGTCCGGCACGTCGGCCTGCTGGGGCCAGGCGGCGTCGTACCGCAACAGGAGCGTCACCTTGGCGGAGTCGTCCATGGTCGGGGCCCACGAACGCAGGATGCGCTCGTGGGAGCGGTCGAGTGCGACCACCAGGTCGAGGTCCGGGAACCGGTCCGGGTCGAACTGACGGGCGCGATGCCTGCTGCCATCGTATCCGCGCGCCGCCAGCGCTGCGATCGTGCGCTCGTCGGCGGGTTCCCCGACGTGCCAGTCACCGGTGCCGGCCGACTCCACCTGGAACCGGTCGGCGAGGCCGGCGTCCGCGGCGATCTGCGCGAAGACGACACCGGCCATGGGGGAGCGGCAGATGTTGCCGCTGCAGACGAACGAGACGCGGAACGGGGCGTCGACGTCCTGGGTCATGAGCACATCATGACGCAGGGCGGGGTCCTCCGCGAGGCCCGCCGGGTCACGCCCGCTGGCGGTTCAGCACCGGGCGGGCGAAGAGCCCGATCAGCCAGGCGAAGACCGCGAGCACGAAGGCACCGACGATGCCCCAGCCGAAGGAGTCGACCTCGAGCCCGAAGCCGAACGCGTCCGAGATGCCCGCGACGATGAGCAGCAGGATCGCGTTCACGACGAACGAGATGAGCCCGAGCGTGAGGATGTAGATCGGGAAGGCCACGATCCGGATGACCGTGCCGATCACCGCGTTCACGAGCCCGAACACGAACGCCACGAGCAGGAAGGTGAGGACGGTCGCGGTGGTCCCGCCGTCACCGAACGGCGTGACGGAGACGCCGCTGACGATCAGCGTGGTGAGCCAGAGCGCGAGGGCGTTGACGACGAGGCGGACGAGGAATCGCATGCGCCCATGATGCCCTCGCTTCCCCTCGTGGGTGCCGTGGGCCTGCCGGTAGCCTGAACCCGTGAGCGAGCAGCGTGTGCACATCCGGCCCGAGGTGGCCGTCCTCCCCGCGTACAAGCAGGGGCGACAGGCGTCCGACTCCGCCTTCAAGCTGTCGAGCAACGAGAACCCGTTCCCGCCGCTCCCCGGGGTCGTCGAAGCCGTGCAGGCCCAGACCTCGTACAACCGCTACCCCGACGCCACCGCCCTCGCCCTGCGCGCCGTGCTGGCCAACCGCTTCGGGCTGACCGCCGAGCAGGTGCACGTCGCGCCGGGCAGTGTCGCGATCCTGCACGAACTCGCCCGCGCGACCTCCGGCCCCGGTGACGAGATCGTCTACGCGTGGCGCTCGTTCGAGGCGTACCCGGGCGTCGTCACGGTCGCCGGCGCCACCAGCGTGCAGGTGCCGAACCGCGCCGACGGTGGGCACGACCTCGACGCGATGGCCGCGGCCGTCACCGAACGCACCCGCATGGTGCTCGTCTGCTCGCCGAACAACCCGACGGGGCCGATCGTGACCGCCGCGGAGTTCGACGCGTTCATGGCCGCGGTGCCGCAGTCGGTGCTGGTCGTGCTCGACGAGGCATACGCCGAGTTCGTGACCGACGAGGCTGCCGTGCACGGCCACCCGCTGCTCGCGGCGCACCCCAACCTCGTGGTCCTCCGCACCTTCTCGAAGGCGTACGGGCTCGCCGGGCTCCGGGTGGGCTACGCGCTCGGTCCGGACTACGTGCTCGACGCCGTCCGTGCCTGCGCGATCCCGCTGTCCGTGACCGCCCAGGGCCAGGCGGCGGCGCTCGCCAGCCTGGAACGCGAGGCCGAGCTGCTCGAGCGCGTGACCGAGATCGCGACCCTGCGCGACCGGATCGTCGTCGAGCTCCGTGCCCAGGGCTGGGACGTCCCCGACGCCCAGGGCAACTTCCTCTGGCTGCCGACGGGTGAACGGACCGTCGCCGCTGCGGCCGCGTTCGAGGACGCCGGCATCATCGTCCGGGCCTTCCCGCCAGAGGGCATCCGCATCTCGATCGGCGAGCACGAAGCTGTGGAAACGCTCCTCCAAACAGCCCGCTCACTTGTGGGGGACCTCCAGGTGGCCGACTAGTGCCTGGCGCTACGCTGGCCCGCATGTCATTCCGCGCCGCGGCTCCCGCGACGACCACCGTCCGGCTCCTCGACCCCGAGGGTCGGTTCGTGGAGACCGACGAGAACGCCGAGTTCGCCGCCGCCGCGCGGGCGATCCCCGACGAGACCCTGCTGGCGATGCACCGCCGCATGGTGCTGACCCGTCGGTTCGACCACGCCGGCCACAACCTCCAGCGCACCGGCCAGCTCGGCCTGTGGGTGCCCAGCCACGGGCAAGAGGCCGCGCAGACCGGCTCGGCCTTCGCCCTGCGCGCCCAGGACCACGTGTTCCCGTCCTACCGCGAGCACGCCGTCACGATGCACCGCGGCGTCGAGCCGATGGAGATCATCGCGATGTACCGCGGGCAGACCCACGGCGGGTGGGACCCGGACCAGCGCGGCAACACGCACATCTCCACCCTGGTGATCGGCTCGCAGACCCTGCACGCCACCGGGTACGCGCTCGGCCAGAAGCTCGACGGCGACGTCGGCACGGGCGACCCGGACCGCGACGCCTGCTCGATCGTCTACTTCGGCGACGGCGCCACCAGCCAGGGCGACGTGAACGAGGCCTTCGTGTTCTCCGCGTCGACCAAGGCCCCGGTCGTCTTCTTCCTGCAGAACAACCACTGGGCCATCTCGGTGCCGGTGTCGGTGCAGTCCCCGACGCCACTCGTCGACCGCCCGCGCGGCTTCGGGATCCCGAGTGTCCTGATCGACGGCAACGACATCCTCGCGTCCTACACGGCCTCCGTCGTCGCGACCGAGCACGCCCGCAGCGGCCAGGGCCCGGCCTTCATCGAGGCCGACACCTACCGCATCGGTGCGCACACCAGTTCCGACGACCCGAGCCGGTACCGAGCCGACGGCGAGCTCGAGGAATGGGTCCTCCGCGACCCGATCGTCCGGTCCGAGGCGTACCTGCGATCGAAGGGTGCGACGGACGAGCAGTTCGCCGCGTTCGACGAAGAGGGCGAGGACATCGCCGCCGACGTCCGACGCCGCACCGTCGCCCTGACCGCACCGTCCGTCGACGTCATGTTCGACAACGTGTACCGCGAACCGCACCCGCGGATCGCCGAGCAGAAGGCCTGGCTCGCCCAGTACGAGGCCGGCTTCGAAGGGGGCGCCCACGCATGAGCACCACCGAGCAGCTCTTCGACTACACCCTGCGCTCCCACCCGGGCGCCGGCGAGGTCCCGAGCGACCCCACCCCGACCCTGCCGATGGCCAAGGCCCTGAACGCCGGGCTCGCCGCGGCCATGGAAGCGGACGACAAGGTCCTGCTGATGGGCGAGGACATCGGCCAGCTGGGCGGCGTCTTCCGCATCACCGAGGGCCTGCAGGACCGCTTCGGCGCCGAGCGCGTGCGGGACACCCCGCTCGCCGAGGCCGGCATCATCGGCACCGCGATCGGCCTCGCCCTGCGCGGATACCGCCCGGTCGTCGAGATCCAGTTCGACGGCTTCGTGTGGCCCGGCTTCGACCAGATCACCTCGCAACTCGCGAAGATGGCGAACCGCCTGCCGGCACACATGTCGCTGCCCGTCGTCATCCGCATCCCCTACGGCGGCCACATCGGCGCCGTGGAGCACCACCAGGAGTCCCCGGAGGCGTACTTCGCGCACACCCCGGGCCTGCGGGTCGTCAGCCCGAGCACCCCGAACGACGCCTACTGGATGATCCAGGAAGCAATCGCGTCGAAGGACCCGGTGATCTTCCTCGAGCCGAAGTCCCGCTACTGGCCCAAGGGCCAGGTGGACCTGGTCGACGGCCACGTCCCGATGCACACGACCCGCGTCGCCCGCACCGGCACCGAGGTCACGCTCGTCGGGCACGGCGCCATGGTCGCCACCCTGATGCAGGCGGCGGACATCGCCGAGGCCGAGGGCACCAGCTGCGAGGTCATCGACCTCCGCTCGATCTCGCCGATCGACTGGGAGCCGCTGCTGGCTTCCGTCCGCAAGACCGGTCGCCTGGTCATCGCACAAGAGGCCTCCGGCTTCGTCAGCGTCGGCAGTGAGATCGCCGCGACCGTCGCCGAGCGGGCGTTCTACACGATGCAGGCACCGCCGCTCCGGGTCTCCGGCTTCGACGTGCCGTTCCCGGTGTCGAAGCTCGAGCACCTGCACCTGCCGGATGCCGACCGCATCCTCGAGGCCGTCGACCGCGCCCTCGCCTACTGACCCGTCCGACCGAGCTCGACCAGATCCGCGAAGGAGCCGTAGTGGCCGCCGCCGAATTCCCCCTGCCCGACGTGGGTGAAGGTCTCACCGAGGCCGAGATCGTGCAGTGGCGCGTCGCGATCGGGGACGAGATCGCCGTCGACCAGGTGCTCGTCGAGATCGAGACCGCGAAGTCGCTCGTCGAGCTGCCGTCGCCGTTCGCCGGCACCGTCACCGGTCTGCTCGTGTCCGAGGGCGACACGGTCGAGGTCGGCAAGCCGATCATCCGCGTCGACTCGGACGCATCGGTCGCGTCCGGAGCGGCCCTCACGCCCCCCGCCGAGCAGCCGGGAGGCACGGTGCCCGTCGCCGAGTCCGCCCCGGTCTCGCCCGTGGTCGCGTCCACCCCGCAGGCCGCTGCCGCCCCGTCGGCTCCGGTCGCGCAGACCCCTCCCGCTCCCGCGGCGGTGCCGGCACGCGCCGCTGCCCCCGCACCGGCAGCGCCTGCCCCTGCCGCCGCGCCGGCGGCGCCGGTCCAGCCGGTCGCGGTCGACGCCTCCGTCCAGGGCACGGACGAGTCCTCCGGTGCCGTCCTCGTCGGCTACGGCTCGGCGACCTCGTCGCCCTCCCGTCGCAAGCCGGGCGCCCGCCGGGCCGCAGCGCTCGCGGCCGAGGCGAGCCGCGCCTCCAGTGTGGACACCGCCGCGGCGGCGGAAGCCTCCGTCGACCCGGGCGAGGAGAGCACCGCCGAGGCGATCAGCGCCCTCGGCACGGGCTCCGCGCACAAGCAGAGCACCGCGACCAACGTGCTGGCGAAGCCGCCGATCCGGAAGCTCGCGAAGGACCTCGGCGTCGAACTGACCGAGATCGTCGCGACCGGTCTTGCCGGCGAGGTCACCCGCGACGACGTCATCCGGCACGCGAAGCAGGCCAGCGTCTTCCGGAACATCGAGACGCCCGAGTGGGGCGAGGTCCGCAGCGAGACGATCCCGGTCAAGGGCGTCCGCAAGGCCATCGCCACCGCGATGACGACTTCCGCCTTCACGGCGCCCCACGTGTCGCTGTTCGTCGACGTCGACGCGACCCACACGATGGAGTTCGTCAAGCGGCTCAAGGCCTCGCCGACGTTCGCCGGCGTCAAGGTCTCGCCGCTGCTCATCGTCGCGAAGGCCGTCATCTGGGCCGTCCGCCGGAACCGTTCGGTGAACTCGACCTGGACCGACCGCGAGATCATCGTCCACCACTTCGTGAACCTCGGCATCGCCGCGGCGACCCCGCGCGGGCTCATCGTGCCGAACATCAAGGACGCGCAGGACATGTCGTTGCTCGAGCTGGCACAGGCGCTCGAGGAGCTCACCCTGACCGCCCGCGACGGCAAGACCACGCCGAAGCAGATGGCGAACGGCACGGTGTCGATCACCAACATCGGAGTGTTCGGCATGGACACCGGGACCCCGATCCTCAACCCGGGCGAGGTCGCGATCGTCGCCATGGGCACGATCAAGCCGAAGCCGTGGGTCGTCGACGGCGAGGTCCGCTCGCGCATGGTGACGACCATCGGTGCCTCGTTCGACCACCGGGTCGTCGACGGTGACGTGGCGTCCCGCTTCGTGCACGACGTCGCCTCGGTGCTCGAGGAGCCCGCGCTCCTGCTCGACTGAGCGCCGGTCAGGGGCCGTCTCGTCCGTCGTCGAACAGTGTGGAGAGCTGTGTGCGGAACACCTCGACGGCCACGACGGCGTCGAGGGCAAGATTGTCCGGTACCTCGATGCTGCCGGCTGAGATCGACAGCCGCGCGTAGGTCGTTGCGCCGAGGGCGCCGGGTGCGCTGAACAGGTCGCAGACCGCGAGGAGCGCATCGGTTCGGTCGCGTTCCGTCAGCGGGTCGAGGACTCGCCGCACCGCTGCTGCCGCTCGTCGTTCTCCTGAGCGGAGGTCGGCGACGAGAACCCAGGCGAAGTCGTAGAGGTCCTTGTCGGCTCGGCGCCAGTACGCACTCGCCCCTTTGGCCGCTAGGTAGCCGCCGAGACCGGCCACCATGGCTGCTTCTCCGGCGACGACGGTGTCGCGGGCGTCTCGGAGCGCTGGACCCGGCCCGCGGAGGTTCTTCGCCCCGAGAGTCATCGTCCCCGGCAGCGCGATCTCCTGGTCGGCACTGTCGAGGACATCCACGAGGAACTCCACCTGAATCGGGAACCCTCCGACGTCCTTCACCCAGCGCCAGCCGGTGTTCGGGGAAGACGTGACGAAGCCGGCGATCTCGAGTGCTTGTTCAAGCCACCCGAAGTCACGTTCCTCGCGGTCGTAGACCAGGCCGATGTCGAGGAGGACGTCGACGTCGTTGGTGCCTTGGTGCGGTTCGTCCGTCGACACCAGGTGCTCCGGTACGAGGCCGCCGATCAACAGGAGCTGATCACGCTTGGTGCCGACCGCGCGCAGGAGTGCGGCGTAACCAGCCTCGGCGAGCAACCGCGCGTCGCGGTCCCGCGGGAGCGCCGCGCTCACGAGAACTGCCTGAGGGCGAGCTCTCGGAACGCCTCCGCAGCTTCCTGCTCCCGGTCGGAGCCCGACAGGAGGTCGGCGTAGGTGCGCCCCGGCGACGTCACTCGGGAGCCGCTGACGATGCTCGTCGTGTTCGCGACGGCGGGGGGAGCCGGGGCCAGACGGACACGGGGAACTGCCGCCGGGACCATCTTCGCGGTTCGGGTCATCGATTCGACACCCGTCCAGCCGTCGGGAGTCAAGAGGTACGCAGTAACGACGTAGCCTCCGGTGATCGTCGGCCGGACCACCTCACTCGAGGCCGCTCCAGTGAGGACGAGCGAGCTCCCGAACGCAGCGATGAGATCCTCGACGACCCGCGAGGGTTCGCGATGGATCGAGTGGAATCCGTCGAACCGTCGACGTTGCGCAGCGTCCCATCTCGACCAGGAGTCCAAGAGCGCTGGTGCGTTCGCGACGACCCGGCTCCTGGACGATGCTCCACGAGCTGTCCAACCCCTCGTGTCGAACAGCGCGAGAGTGTTCGCAACCGTTCCGAGAGAGCGTCCCGACAGATTCGCCAGAGCTTCCACCTCGGGCACGGAACTCGACTCAGGCAGCTCTGGGTCGCGCTTTGCCATGACTGCGACGAGCGCCTCCGTGACGTCCGATCGCGCTCGGGTCCAGCCGACTTCTGCTCCGGACAGTCGGTTCGTTCTGCTTCCGTCCCTGTCGATCCACACGGTACCGAGCCGCAGCTCCGCGGAGCCGTCGAGGCCCATCCAAGAGAGCCCCTCAGCGCGCAACAGTTGGCGAGCACCCTCCGAGACCGTGTGCGCGGCCACGACGATGAGGTCCTCGTTCGAGCGCGCGCCGATCATTCGAGCGTCACGAAGGACGCGTTCCACGTCGCGCGGATACCCGTACCCGGCCCAGGCGAGGTGCAAGCGTTTCTGCGTCCCGTCGGGGAGCGCCGCGATGAGATCATCCCCAGGCCGCGGGCGCAGGGTCACCGAACCCGGCGGGAGCGCTGCACGAAGTGCTGCTTCTGCCTCAACGTGGTTTTCAGATCTGGGCATGTTTTCACTGTACAGTGAAAAGCATCCGAGAGTGAAAAATACTTCGCTGTCTCCGCTCGGGCTTCCGCAAACGTCGCGTGGTGTTCACACGGATGTCGGGGGTCGGCGGCATGATCGGTGCATGGTCCACCAGCTCCTGACCCCCTCGCAGGAGATCCGAACGGATCGCCTCCTGCTCACCCCGCTGACCCCGGTTGACATCGACGACGTGCACGCGCTCTTCTCGGACGCCCGCACGTGGCAGCACCTGCCCACCGGCCGGCACGTGGCGCGGAGCTCGAGCGTGGACATGGTGCAGCGCAAGATCGGCGGTCGTGCACGCCACGGCCTCGGGTCCTGGGCGGTCCGCAGCGCCTCCGACCACGCCTTCGTCGGTGTGGGCGGGGTCGACATGACCGCCGGTGGGGTCTGGAACCTCGGCTACCGTCTGGCACCCGCGGCGTGGGGGCAGGGCTTCGCGTCCGAGATCGCCCTCGCTGCCGCCCGTGCCGCCGCCGACACCGCTCCGGACGTCCCGGTGACCGGCCGCGTGCTCACGAACAACCCTGCTTCTGCAGCCGTGCTGCGTCGTGCGGGGCTGTCGCTGGTGTGGCAGGGGGCTCCCGCAGCGCAGAACCGTGCGGCCGCCGGGGTCGAGGGGCAGGTCTGGACCGATCGGCTGCTCTCCGACGAGCAGTTCGCCTGGCTCGTCGCCAACGCCTGAGCACCGACTCCGTCCCTTCGTCACCGCGCACGTTGGTCTTCCCGGCCTGACTCGCTACTGTGATGGGCACTGGTCATGTCCGCGCATGACCACCGCCCAGGACCAGCAACGGAGCACGAGGGACGCATGACGAGCCGCATCACCGAGGGTGCCGAACCGAAGCACCAGCAGTTGCGGCGCATCCTGCTCGACCTCGTCACGACCCGCCTGGCTCCCGGCGCCGCGATCCCGTCCGAACGCCAGCTCATCGCCGAGTACGGCGTCTCCCGGATCACCGTGCGTGAAGCCCTCGGGCAGCTGGTGAACGAGGGGTACCTCGAGCGCGTCCGCGGCAAGGGCACCTTCGTCGCGCACCGGCCCGTGCAGTCGACGCTGCACCTCGCCTCCTTCACCGAGGAGATGCGGGCGATGGGGCACGAGCCGACCACCGTGGTGCTCGTGCGCGAGGAACGCGTGCCGCCGGCCGACACCGCCGCGGCCCTGCGGATCGATCAGGACGTGCCGGCCTTCCACGTGAAGCGCCTGCGGATGGCCGACGGCGCCCCGGTCTCGATCGACGACGCCTGGCTCGTGGCCGACGCCTTCCCGGGCCTGCTCGACCACGACCTGTCCGGGTCGGTGTACTCGATCATCGCCACGGAGTACGGCACCCCGATCGACCGCGCGCAGCAGACCGTCGCGGCGAACCCGGCGGCCGACGACGTCGCGACCCTGCTCGGCACGAAGACCGGAGCACCGGTGCTCGAGTTCGACCGGGTGTCGTACGCGGGGGAGCGACCCGTGGAGCACACCCGCAGCTGGTACCGATCGGACCGCTACCGCGTGCAGATGGAAGTTACCGCGACCCCCGCGGTCGCGTAGTCCGCCCAGCAACGCGAAAGCGACCGTCTGCCGCGGGTGGTCCGCAGCACACGGTCGCTCTCGACGAGGAAGAACCCCTAGACCTCGAAGAGGGTGTCGCCGTCGAGCACCGTGGTGCCGACCGTCCCCTGGTCGACGCTGTCCGCCGTCGAACCGAGCACCACGACCGGGCAGATCGGCGAGTACCCGGCTGCTGAGATCACCGAGGGGGTGAACCGGACGACGGGGTCACCGGCGGTGACGGTGTCGCCCTCGGTCGCGAGGAGCTCGAAGCCCTCGCCGGAGAGCTTCACGGTGTCGATGCCGACGTGCACCAGGACGTCGGTGCCAGCGGTGCCCTGCAGGGCGAACGCGTGCGGGTGCAGCTTCACGATGGTGCCGTCGACCGGGGCCACCGCGGTGACCGCGCCCTCGACGCCCGTGGGGTCGACCGCGACGCCGGCACCGACGAGCTGCCCGGCGAACACCGGGTCGGGCACGTCGGCGAGGGCGACGACCGGGCCGCCGAACGGGGTGCGGACGACGGTCACAGTTCGTCCTGGATGTCCTGGGCGAGGTTGTCGGCGATCGTGCCGACGATGACCTGCCAGCCGGTGCCGCCACCGATGACGGCCTGGGCCCCGGCTGCCTGCAGGGCGGCCTTGTCGACCAGGTCCCCGTCCTCGACCTCGACGCGGAGGCGCGTGATGCAGCCCTCGACCTCTTCGATGTTCTCGGCACCGCCGAGTGCGGCGATGATGTCGGCTGCCTTGATGTCGGCCATCGTTTCCTCCTCGTTAAGGGTTTGCGTCGCAGGTTGACACCGGACCGCTCGCGGATCAGACTACGGAACTGGTCATGACCGGACAGGACCGGACCTGGCGACACCGCCGAGGTTACCTGCGCTGGCTGCACGACTCAACTCACCCCGACAGCTCCACCCAATGACGAGAGGACCTCCGATGAGCGCCACCACTGCCACGGATGTGCCGGAGAAGAAGAAGCCGAAGAAGCAGTCACGGCTGTTCGCACAGGCCCAGCGCCTCGGACGGAGCCTGCTCCTGCCGATCGCGGTCATGCCTGCAGCGGGCATCCTGCTCCGCATCGGCCAGCCCGACCTCCTCGGGGCGATCCCCGGCTTCGGCCAGTGGGCCGGAGTCATCTCGGCGGCGGGAAACGGTGTCTTCAACTGGCTGCCGCTGCTCTTCGCGGTGGGCATCGCGATCGGCCGGGCGAAGAAGTCCGACGGCACCACCGCGCTCGCGGCGGTCGTCGGCTACATGGTCATGTTCGAGGTCTGGAAGGTGATGTCGCCGATCGTCCTCGACGGTGTGAAGGACGCCAACGGCGACCAGGCGATGATCAACTTCGGGGTGCTCGGCGGCATCGTGATGGGGCTCGTCTCCGCGGTCATGTGGGAGAAGTTCCACCGCACGAAGATGCCCGACTTCCTCGGGTTCTTCTCGGGCCGTCGCCTCGTCCCCATCCTCACCGCGGTCGCGGGTCTCGTCATCGCCGTCGCGATGTCGTTCGTGTACCGCTACTTCGACATCGCGCTGACCGCGGCGGGTACGGCCGTGGCCGACAACGCCGTGATCGGTGGCGGCATCTTCGGCTTCGTGAACCGCATGCTCATCCCGATCGGGCTGCACCAGCTGCTCAACTTCTTCCCGTGGTTCCAGCTCGGCAGCTTCACCGGCGCGGACGGCGTGATCTACCACGGCGACATCGCACGCTTCCTCAACGGCGACCCGACCGCCGGCATCTTCCAGACCGGCTTCTTCCCGATCATGATGTTCGCGCTGCCCGCCGGTGCCCTCGCGATCTGGCGCAACGCCAAGCCGCAGAACCGCAAGCTCGTCGGCGGCATCATGATCTCCGCCGCACTGACCTCGTTCGTCACGGGCATCACCGAGCCGCTCGAGTACTCGTTCATGTTCGTGGCGTTCCCGCTGTACATCATCCACGCGGTGCTCACAGGTACATCGCTGGCCCTGGTGAACGCCCTCGGGATCCACGACGGGTTCTCGTTCTCGGCCGGCGCGATCGACTACGTGTTGAACTTCGGCAAGGCCGACGGCGCGATCTGGCTCATCCCGATCGGCCTCGGCTACGCGGTCGTCTACTACTTCCTGTTCAGTTTCGTGATCAAGAAGTGGAACCTCCGCACCCCCGGGCGTGAAGAGGACACGATCGCCGAGAACACGATCGACGCGGCCACCAAGCCGTAGACGCGCGTTCCGACGGACGGGAGGCCCGGTGCCAGCTGGCACCGGGCCTCCCGTCCGTCTCCTGGTCGCGCTGAGAGCCCTCATAGCGGTTTTGACAATCGTTATCAGTAGGCGTTAGCGTCGTGCCATGCACAACCGCCTCCTCGCCCTCCCGCTCGTCGCCGGCGCCGCCGCGCTCGCCCTGACCGGGTGCGCCACCTCGTCCGCCTCGGGGGAGGCCAGCGGTGACGGCACGGTCAACGTCGTCGCCTCCACCAACGTCTACGGCTCGATCGTCAAGACGATCGGTGGCGACGCCGTCACCGTGACGAGCATCCTGAGCGACCCGTCGCAGGACCCGCACTCGTTCGAGTCGAGCGCCCGCACCCAGCTTTCCGTTTCCAAGGCCGACCTGCTCATCGAGAACGGTGGCGGGTACGACGACTTCATGACGACGCTCGCGAACGCCTCGGACACCAAGGCCGACACGATCAACGTCGTGAAGCTCTCCGGCCTCGACAAGGGCGGCAGTGCCGAGTTCAACGAGCACGTCTTCTACAGCTACCCGACGATGGTGAAGCTGGTCGAGGCGGTCACGAAGGACCTCAGCGCGCTCGACGAGAGCGGCAAGGACGCCTTCGAGAAGAACGCCGCCACGCTCACCACCAAGCTCGAGGACCTCGAGTCCCAGACCGACGCCGTCAAGAAGCAGGACTCCGGCGACAAGGTCGCGTACACCGAGCCGGTGCCCGGGTACCTGTTCGACGCGATGGGGCTCGAGAACGAGACCCCGCCGGACTTCTCCGAGGCCATCGAGGAAGGCGACGACGTCCCGCCGGCGGCCCTCCGCGACACCCTCGCGCTGTTCACCGGCAAGCGCGTGCAGCTGCTCGCCTACAACAACCAGGCGTCGAGCCCCGAGACCGAACAGGTCCAGAAGGCGGCCGAGCAGAACGACATCCCCGTCGTCGGTGTCACGGAGACGCTCCCCAAGGGGCAGGATTACGTCTCGTGGCAGCAGGCGAACATCGACGCGGTGAAGGCAGCGCTCCAGAAGTGACGACCTCGACCGCAGCAGCGGCGACCCACGGCCCGGCGACCACCACGGTGGACGACCGGGCTGCGGCTCGTCCGGTCCTCGCGCTCCGCGACGCCGGGTTGTCCTACGGCGCCCGGAAGCTCTGGGCAGGCCTCGACCTCGACCTCGCGCCGGGGGAGTTCGTCGCGGTCCTCGGCCCGAACGGCGCCGGCAAGACCTCACTGCTCCGTACCGTCCTCGGGCAGCAGCGGCTGACGAGCGGCACGATGTCGTTCCTCGGGCAGCCGGTGCACCGCGGCCACCGGAAGATCGGCTACATCCCGCAGCAGCGTCTGATGGAGGCGGGGACGCCCCTGCGCGCGCGGGACATGATCGCCCAGGGCGTGACCGGGCACCGGTGGGGCATCCGACGTGCGTCGAAGGCGGACCGGATGCGCATCGACCGGGTCCTCGACGAGGTCGGCGCCACCGCCTTCGCGGACGCCCCCGTCGCCGAGCTCTCCGGCGGCGAGCAGCAGCGCACCCGCGTCGGGCAGGCCATCGCCGCCGACCCCGCCCTGCTGCTGTGCGACGAACCCCTCATCTCGCTCGACCTGCGGCACCAGCGCGGGATCACCGAGCTCATCGACCGCGAGCGCCGGCAGCGCGAGGCCGCCGTGCTCTTCGTGACGCACGACGTGAACCCGATCCTCGACGTCGTCGACCGCGTGCTCTACATCGCCGGGGGTCGGTTCCGGATCGGTTCCCCGGACGAGGTCCTGCGCGCCGACGTCCTGAGCGACCTGTACGGCACGCCCGTCGACGTCGTCCGCACCATGGGACGCATCGTCATCGTCGGGGCGAACGAGGCCCACGAGCACCACCCGGGCGAGGTCGACCCGCACGCCGACCAGCCGGACGAAGGGCGGATCTGATGGACGTGCTGTCGACCGTCTTCTCGTTCCAGGACTACGGCCAGCTCCTCGTGTTGGTGCAGAACTCGATCTGGGCCGGCGCGGTGCTCGGCATCGTCGGCGGGCTCATCGGCCCGTTCGTCGTCGCCCGGAACATGCCCTTCGCCGTGCACGGCATCTCGGAGCTCTCGTTCGCCGGGGCCAGTGCCTCGCTGCTGCTCGGGGTGAACGTCGTCTCCGGCTCACTCGTCGGGTCGGTCATCGCCGCGCTGCTCATCGGCGTCCTCGGGTCGCGTGCCCGGGAACGCAACTCGATCATCGCCGTCCTCATGCCGTTCGGGCTCGGGCTCGGCATCCTCTGCCTGGCGCTCTACAAGGGCCGGGCCGCCAACAAGTTCGGGTTGCTCACCGGGCAGATCGTCTCGGTCGACAACCCGCAGCTGACGTTCCTGATCGTGGTCGCCGCGATCGTCGTGGCGACACTGCTCGTCATCTGGCGCCCGCTGATGTTCGCCTCGGTCGACCCCGACGTGGCTGCGGCCGCGGGGATCCCGGTGCGGACCCTCGCGATCGTGTTCATGCTCGTGCTCGGACTGGCCACCGCCGTGTCGGTGCAGATCGTCGGTGCGTTGCTCGTGCTGTCCCTGCTCGTCACCCCGGCGGCCGCGGCCCTGCGCCTCAGCTCGCACCCGGTCGTCGTGCCGGTGCTGTCGACGGTGTTCGCGGTGACGTCGGTCGTCGGTGGCATCCTGCTCGCACTGGGCGGCGGCCTGCCCATCAGCCCGTACGTGACGACGATCTCGTTCGCGATCTGGGTGGTCTGCCGGATCATCGGGTCGCGACGCGACAGGCGGGGACGCAACCGCGTCGCCGGCCGGAACCAGCGCGGCGGGGGCGAGCCGGGCCTCCAGGCAGGGACGACGTCGACAGCCGGTCGGAAGGAAGAGGTGTCAGCATGAACGCCGTGCAGAAGACCAAGCGGAACACGTGGCAGCGCGAAGCGGTGCGCGGTGCCCTCGACTCGACCGAGGGGTTCGTCAGCGCGCAGGCGCTGCACCAGCACCTGCGGGACGAGGGCTCGACCATCGGTCTGGCCACGGTCTACCGGGCCCTCGCCGACCTGGCCACCGAGGGCGACGCCGACTCGCTGCAGCAGGACGGCGAATCGCTGTACCGGGCGTGCACGACGGACGCGCACCACCACCACCTGATCTGCCGGAACTGCGGCCGGACCGTCGAGATCGAAGCGGACCCGGTGGAGCAGTGGGCGCAGGACGTCGCCGCCGCCAACGGGTTCACCAACGCCAGCCACGTCGTCGACATCTTCGGCGAGTGCGCCGTCTGCACGGCAGCCCGCGCGACCGCCGCCACCGACGAGTAACCTGCCCCGCATGCACGTCATCCTGGTCCCCGGGTTCTGGCTCGACGCGAGCGCGTGGGACGACGTCGCCCCGGTGCTCCGCGAGGCCGGGCACTCGGTGCAGGCGGTCACGCGCGACGGCGACACGCTCGACGAGCAGGTCGCCGCGTTGGTCGCGATCCTGGACGACGTCGCGTCCGCCGACGAACCGGTCGTGCTGGCCGGACACTCGGGTGCCGGGCCGATCGCGTACATGGCCGCCGACCAGCGCCCCTCGCTCGTCGCGCACCTGCTCTACGTCGACACGTTCCCGGGGCCCGAGGGCGGGTGCGTCAACGACGAGCTGCCCGTGGTCGACGGGGTCGTACCGCTGCCGTCGTGGGACATCTGGGAACCCGCCACCGTCCGGGGCATGACGCCCGAGGTCCGGCAGGACGTCGAGCACCGGGCGATCCCCGAGCCGGCCTCGGTGCCGTCGGACCGGTTCCACTACGCCGACCCGGCACGGCACACGATCCCCGCGACGATCATCACCTGCGAGATCCCCGCCGCCGAGCTGCTGGCGATGGTGGCGGACCACCAGGCCTGGGCGGCCGAGCTCGTCGCGACCGAGGAGCTCTCCATCGTCGGGCTCGAGACGGGCCACTGGCCGATGTTCACGGCGCCGCAGCAGCTCGGGGAGCTGATGGTGCAGGCGCTCGCGCCCAAGCCGACGCAAGCGCCGTAGGCGGCGCATCCGACGAGACGCCGAGACGGACCGCAGCCCGCCCCGCGTAGCGTCCCGCCCGTGGACCTCGCAGCCTGGACGCAGTGGGCGGGCGCGTCCGACTACGACGTCGCCCGGTTCGTGGTGCAGCGCGGCGTCGCGGCGATCGCGTGCCTCGCCTTCCTGTCCGCCCTCGCCCAGTTCCCGGTGCTCGTCGGGGAACGCGGCCTGCTCCCGGTGCCCCGCTTCATGGAGCGCCCGTACGCCCGCCGGCTGCCGGTGGTCTGGCGGTGGTGGCGCTACACCGACAACCGGTTGCGGCTGCTCGCCGGCGGGGGAGCGGTGGTGTCCTTCGCCCTGGTCGTCGGTGTCCCGCAACGGGCCCCGTGGTGGGTGCCGATGTTGTGCTTCCTGCTGCTCTGGCTGGCGTACCTGTCGATCTCCGACGTCGGGCAGACCTTCTGGGCGTTCGGGTGGGAGTCCCTGCTGGTCGAGGCGCTGTTCACCGTCGCGTTCCTCGGCTCCGACGACGTCGCGCCGCCGATCGTCGTGCTCGTCGCGCTGCGCTGGCTGGTGTTCCGGCTCGAGTTCGGCGCCGGCATGATCAAGATGCGCGGGGACCGCTCCTGGCGTGACCTGACGGCGCTGTACTACCACCACGAGACGCAGCCGATGCCGAACCCGGTGTCGCGGACGGCCCACCTGCTGCCCCGCCCCGTGCACCGGTTCGAGACGCTCGGCAGCCACTTCGTGCAGCTGGTCGTGCCGTTCTTCCTCTTCGCGCCGCAGCCCGTGGCGTCGATCGCCGCGGCCCTCGTCCTGCTCACCCAGCTCTGGTTGGTGGTCTCCGGCAACTTCGCCTGGCTGAACTGGATCACCCTCGTCCTGGCCTTCGCCGCGATCGACGACCGGTCGGTGGCTGCGGTGCTGCCCTGGTTGCGTGACAGCGTCGAGGCCGGGCCGGCCGCGACGCCGGTCTCCTTCGTCGCGGTGACGGTCGCCGTCGGGGTGCTGCTCGCCTGGCTGTCCTGGCCGGCCGCGAAGAACCTGGTGTCGCGGCGGCAGCTCATGAACGCCTCGTTCAACCGGTGGCACCTGGCGAACGCCTACGGTGCCTTCGGCAGTGTGACGCAGCAGCGCGACGAGGTCATCGTCGAGGGAACCCTGGCCGAGGACCCGTCCGACGAGGACTGGCAACCGTACGAGTTCCGCGGCAAGCCGGGCGATCCGAGGCGTCGGCCCGGGCAGTTCGCGCCGTACCACCTGCGGCTCGACTGGCTGATGTGGTTCCTGGCCCTCGGTGCCGACGACCGGTGGTTCCGGGTGTTCGTCGTGCGGCTGCTCGAGGCCGACCGGCCCACGCTGCGGCTGCTCGCCCGCGACCCGTTCGACGGGGAACCGCCGCGCTGGGTCCGCGCACGGATGTTCCACTACCGGTTCGCCACCCGGGCGGAGCGGCGGGAGACGGGCCTGTACTGGATCCGGCGGGAACGGTACCTGCTCATGGCACCGGTCGGGCTCCCGCGCGGTCGTGCCGCGGGCGGTGGGGGCGACCACGCGGGTGCGTGACCGGTCCGGTCCGACCGCCACGCGCCTCCAGGCCTGGAGGCGCGGCTTGCGACACGCCCGGTCCTCGCGTAACGTGGACCCCTGGTTCTCCGCGTCCGCGCGGCGGACCCGTTGTTCCAAGCCCTCCGACCGTCGCGAACGCCGCGGTCGCGCGGTGTCCGGCTCTCCTTCGACAGGGGATGCGGACCTGGGCGGTGCACACAACCCCCTCGCACGGTCACCCCGGTGACGGTGCGCGTGTGCACCAGGCAAGTGAACTTGGGTGCGGCCGTCCGGTCGCACGGTACTCAGGAGGAAACCATGGCAGCAGTGTGCCAGGTGACCGGCGCCGTTCCCGGCTTCGGTCACAACATCTCGCACTCGCACCGCCGGACGAAGCGTCGCTTCGACCCGAACGTGCAGAAGAAGACGTACTACGTGCCCTCGCTTCGTCGTAACGTCACGCTCACGCTCAGCGCGAAGGGCATCAAGGTGATCGACGCACGTGGCATCGAGTCCGTCGTCAAGGATCTCCTCGCCCGTGGGGAGAAGATCTGATGGCGAAAAAGGGTCAGGACATCCGTCCGATCATCAAGCTCCGCTCGACGGCGGGCACCGGGTTCACCTACGTGACCAAGAAGAACCGTCGGAACAACCCCGACCGACTCGTGCTGAAGAAGTACGACCCGGTGATCCGCAAGCACGTCGACTTCCGTGAGGAGCGCTAAGCATGGCGAAGAAGAGCAAGATCGCGAAGAACAACCAGCGTGCCGTCATCATCGCGCGCTACGCCGAGCGTCGTCTCGAGCTGAAGAAGGCCCTCGTGGACCCGAACGGCACCGACGAGTCGCGTGAGGCCGCCCGCGTGGGCCTGCAGAAGCTGCCCCGCGACGCATCGCCCATCCGGTACCGCAACCGTGACGCCATCGACGGCCGCCCCCGTGGCCACCTCGGTGAGTTCGGCATCAGCCGTGTCCGCTTCCGTGACATGGCCCACCGCGGCGAGCTCCCCGGCATCACGAAGAGCTCCTGGTAAGCACTCGCAGTACACGACGCCCCGTCACCTCCTGGTGGCGGGGCGTTCGCTGTGTACGGGGTACACGCGAGCCGTCATTCGTCACATCTGCCCCTCCAGCACCCCCTCGGAGCCCCGACAACCCCGGAAATCCGGGCGAGTCGGCGGTTTTCACCCCCGGCGGCTGGTAGGTTCAACTCCGGTTCCGCCGGGCCCTCGGCCCACTGGCACCGTGGCACGGGGCAACCGCTCCGGGCGCCGGACGACACGTGCGTCCGACCGATACTGCAAGAAGTCCGAGGAGGACATCCATGGCTGACAAGTCACTGAACCGCACCGAGCTCGTCGCTGCCGTCGCCGCTGAGTCCGGCCAGAGCCAGGCCACCGTCAACGGCGTCGTCGACGCGCTCTTCAGCGTCGTCTCGTCGTCCGTCGCCGACGGCACGAAGGTCACGATCCCCGGTTGGATCGCCTTCGAGAAGACGCACCGCGCCGCCCGCACCGGCCGCAACCCGCAGACGGGTGACGCCATCGAGATCGCCGCGAGCGACTCGGTCAAGGTCAGCGCCGGCTCGAAGCTCAAGGCTGCGGTCAAGTAAGACTGTTCCGCGCATCGGGAGGGACGGCTTCGGCCGTCCCTTTCGTCGTTCCCGGGGCGCGTGCGTGGACGTGTGCTCGGTCGGGCGGGCGTGCGTGCGCCCGGTGCGCATGTCCGGCCTGGAGGTCCGTGCCGGTTTGCACAGATCGGCTCGCCCCGTCCGTCGGCCGGGTGGGCACCGCCTAGGCTTGACGGGTGAATCGGATCGCGCGCATCGCCGGTCCCGCCGTGCTCCTGCTCGTCGGGTTCGTGGCGCTGCTCACGGCACTCGTCATCGGTGGGGGCGCGAACCCCGCACTCATCGCCGACCCGGGGCCCGTCGTCCGGTTCGGGCTGCCGATCGCCCGGCTCGTCGTCGACCTGTCCGCGGCCACCACGATCGGTGGGCTCGCGCTGGCGACCATCGGCCTCTCGCGCTCCGGCCCCGAGTGGAACCGCGCGATCGACGTCGCCGCCGGGGCCAGTGGCGTCTGGACGGTCGCGTCGGCCGTCGCCACGTTCTGCACGTTCCTCAGCGTCGCCGGTTCGCGCATCAGCATCGACGAGCAGTTCGGGCAGTCGATGGGGGTCTTCCTCACCGGCACCGAGCTCGGGCTGGCCTGGCTCGTGACCGTCCTCGTCGCCGCGGCGGTCACGGTGCTCTGCTTCGCCGTCCGTTCGCGGGGCATGGTCGCCCTGACCGCCGGCGTCTCGATGATCGGCCTCATCCCGCTCGCGCAGCAGGGCCACGCCGCCGGCACCGCGAGCCACGACGCCGCCGTGACGGCACTGGGGCTGCACCTGGTCGGTGCGGCGCTGTGGGTCGGTGGGCTCGTCATGCTCGTGCTGCTGCGCGGGGTGCTGCCCGGCGACCGGCTGGCGGCGGTCGTGGCCCGGTACTCGAGCATCGCCCTCGGCTGCTTCGTGCTCGTCGCCGTCTCGGGCACCGCGTCGGCGCAGATCCGCGTCGGGGCGCTGTCGAACCTGTTCACCCCGTACGGCACGCTCGTCCTGGTGAAGATCGGTGCGATCGTCGCCATCGGGGTCCTCGGCGCGGTGCAGCGTCGTCGGGCCATCCGTGCGCTGACCACCTCGCCCGATCGGCAGCGGCCCTTCTGGACCCTCATCGTCGTCGAGCTCGCGGTGATGGGCGTGGCGTCGGGGTTCGCCGCGGCACTCGGGCGGACCGCCACCCCGGTCGACCAGATCGCCCTGAGCAAGACCACCGACCCGAGCCCCGCGGAGCTCCTGACCGACGACCTGCTGCCGCACGCGCCCGGTGCGTGGGGCTGGCTGACCCAGTGGAACATCGACCTGTTCTGGCTGATGGCCGCCGTCCTGCTCGCTGCGACCTACGTGGCCGGCGTCGTGCGACTGCGGCGGAGCGGCGTGCGGTGGCCGGCGCGTCGCTCGATCGCCGCGGCCCTGGCGGTCGTGTCCCTGGTGGTCGCGACCTCGGGCTCGCTGCACCAGTACGACCGGTTCCTCGTCTCGGCGAACGTCGGTGCCCACGTGCTGCTCGGCCTGGTCGTCCCCGCCCTGGTGTGGGCGGCGGCACCCGTCGCCCTGATCCGCGCCGCCGTGCACCCCCGGAACGACGACAGCACGGGCGTGCGTGAGTGGACCGACGTCATCGTCGAGCACCCTTCCGTGCGGTACCTGGTGCAGCCGTTCCCCGCGTTCCTGCTCGCGGCGGCCCTGTGGTGGGCCTTCTTCGCCACCGATGCCGTCCGGTGGTCGGTGAGCGACCCCACCGGCCGCACCGTCAGCGACGCCGTGTTCCTGCTGGTCGGGCTGCTGGCCGTCCCGACGCTCTGCACACCGATCCCCGCCGGGCACCGTCGTCCGACCACGGCTGCCGCGGCCGTCCGGATCGTCGGGGCCGTGGTGATCGCGGCGGGCACGGTCTCGCTCGGCATCGCGATGCGCGGGCCGCTCGGGCTGCTGCAGGCCTCGTGGTTCGGCGCGATGGGCCGGACGTGGGGCCCGGATCCGCTCGTCGACCAGGCCCGGGCCGGCCTCGTCCTGATCGTCGCCGGGGTGCTGCTCCTGGTGACCGTGGTCGTGGTGGTGCTCGTGCGGCTGCGGCGTGACGGTGGAGACCCGGTCGATGTCGTCGACGCAGCTGCTGCCGGCGACGCAGCTGTGGCCGGTCCGACCGCCTCGGCCGAGCCCGCTGCCCGGGCCGACCAGGACGACCTGGACTTCGACGACGGCAGTGACGACCTCGAACCCTCGCCCGGGGCGGACGCCCGATGAGCATCGAGCTGAGCGACGAACAGCGCGCCGTCTTCGAGTACATCGAGCACACCCGCGACCACGTCTTCATCACCGGCCGGGCCGGCACGGGCAAGTCGACGCTGCTCAACCACCTGTCGTGGAACACCGAGAAGCAGGTCGTCATCTGCGCCCCGACGGGGGTCGCCGCGCTGAACGTCGGCGGCCAGACGATCCACTCCCTGTTCCGGCTGCCGATCGGACTCATCGCCGACGCCGAGCTGCGGCAGGGCCCGGACACCCGCAAGCTCCTCAACACGATCGACACCCTGGTCATCGACGAGGTCTCGATGGTCAACGCCGACCTGCTCGACGGCATGGACCGGTCGCTCCGCAAGGCCCGCGGTCGGCAGTTCGAGGCGTTCGGCGGCGTGCAGGTCGTGATGTTCGGCGACCCGTACCAGCTGCCCCCGGTGCCCGGCGACGCCGACGAGCGCGCCTACTTCACCGACCACTACCGGTCGATGTGGTTCTTCGACGCCAAGGTGTGGCTCGAGGCCGAGCTCAACATCATCGAGCTCGCCACGGTGCACCGGCAGCGCGACGACGCCTTCGCCGCGATGCTCACCGCGGTCCGGCACGGTCGGGTCACCGCGGACATCGCCGAGCAGCTCAACACCGCCGGGGCACGTCCGGCTCCGGACGACGCCATCACCCTGGCGACCCGCAACGACACGGTCGCCCGGATCAACAAGGCGGCCCTCGAACGGCTGCCCGGCAAGGTGAAGACCGCCAAGGCCGACGTGAACGGCGACTTCGGCGGACGCAACTTCCCGGCCGACGAAGCCCTCGAGCTGAAGCCCGGCGCGCACGTGATGTTCCTGCGCAACGACGCCGACCAGCGCTGGGTGAACGGCACCCTCGGCATCGTGACGGCCATCCGCGACACGGTGTGGGTCGACGTCGACGGTGAGTCGTTCGAGGTCCAGCCGTCGGTGTGGGAGAAGTTCAAGTACTCGTACGACGCGGACAAGAAGGAACTCAAGAAGGACACCGTCGGGGAGTTCCAGCAGTTCCCGCTCCGACTGGCCTGGGCTGTGACCATCCACAAGTCGCAGGGCAGCACCTACGACCGGGCCGTGGTCGACCTCGGCAACAGGGTGTTCAGCGCGGGCCAGACGTACGTGGCGCTGTCGCGGCTGACCTCGCTCGATGGGTTGTTCCTCACCCGCCCGCTCCGGCCGCAGGACATCATCGTGGACCTGGACGTCCGGCGCTTCATGTCCGAGGCGCCCCGCATCGTCGCCACCGAGCTCGAGGCCCCGAAGAAGCAGCCCGACGCCGAGCCCGACGCCAACTGACGCGTCCGACCTGCGGCTGCCCTGACGCCGCCGTCCGAGCGGGTTCCGTCCGTTGCGCGCGGGGCGGTTGAGCGGTCACGACTCCCCGTCGGTGCCGCCTCGAGCGGTCACGATCTGTCGCTTCGAAGCGCCCCAGTCGACGGTTCGTGACCGGCCGGCGGACCTGAGGGGGGAGTCGTGACCGGACGACACACCCGCGGGCCCCCGCCGCGCGCACACACGACGACGCCCGCCTGCCGGAGCGGCAGACGGGCGTCGGGGAGTGCCGTCGAGCGGGTGCGTCAGGCGCGCGCCGCTCGCAGCGCGCGGAGGTTCTCCTTGTCGGCACCGAGCGCGGTGAGCAGCAGGAGCACACCGACGACGGCGTGGAACACGTTGTCCGTGGTGTTGAGGGCGAAGACGTTGGCCGAGGTGTCGACGAAGACGAAGCCGTACACCGCGAAGAGGACGAGCAGGACCCCGACGAGCAGGTTGCCGTTGCGTGATCCGACGGTGTTGCCGAGGCCGGTGATGAGCAGCACTGCGGCGAGCAGCACCCACACCAAGCAGAGCGCCGGGTTCACGCCGAACGCGTTCCACAGCATGCCGCCCTGGCGGTTGAAGAAGCCCGGGTCGCCGTCGGCGGCGAAGAAGAAGCCCAGGACGCCCCAGAGTGCGAGGACGCTGCCGGCCGTGAGTGCGAGACCCCGGTTCGGCGAGGCGATGATGCCCGGTTCCTTGATGGCCACTTCGGTTTCCTCCTCGTACACTGCCGACGCGACGTGCGTCGGTCCCGCGTGGTGCGACGGCCCGGCGGGGATCACGGATCCCCTCGTGTCAGCGCGCAGTGCACGGCCGACGGGGGTGCGGTTCCCAGCCTCCGGCCGGTGCTCCAACGGTATCGTGTCGGACCCCGACCGACCCAATCGCAGCGCCGCCGCCAGTCGTGCGACGAGCCCGACGACGACCACCCCGAGGAGGACCAGCCCGGTGACCTTGACACCCGAGCGCAGTGCATCCGAGTCGCGCGGACCGTGGGTCTCGCGGCGGGTGCGGTGGGCTGCGCTGGCGGCTCTGGGGTTCGTGATCGTGCCTCTCGTCTACGGGGTCGCGGTGCTGACCCCGGTCGGTCAGAAAGCGGAGGACGCCGCGCTCGGCGGGGTCCGGGAGTCCGACCTGTTCAGTTCGGACACTGCGCTCAACGTCATCTCGGTGCCGGTGATCCTGTTGCTCGTCGTCGTGATCGTCGCCGTGGCGTTCGCCAGACGGCGGCTCTCGGTGGGGCTCGGCGCGGGGGTCGTGGTGCTCGCGTCGGCGGCCACCTCGACGCTCGTCAAGCGTATCGCCGTGCGCCCTGAGATCGCTCAGTCCACGACGCCGAACTCGTTCCCGTCCGGGCACGCGACGATCGCGCTGGCGGCGCTGTTCGCCGTCCTGATGGTCACGCCTCGTCGGTTCCGCCCGCTGGTGACCATCGTCGGCGCCGGGTACGCGGTCTTCGTGGCGAACCAGACCGTGGTCTACGGCTGGCACCGGGTCAGCGACATCATCGGTGCCTGCGCGATCGCGATGTTCTGGCTCGGGATCGTCCGCGCGGTCGGGCCCCGGGTCGACCGCGGGCTCCGGGGCGACCGTGACGGTCGGCGGGGGCCGCGGCGGGTGGTGAGCGTCGTGCTCCTCGTCGCGACCGGGGTCACGCTGGCGATCGGTGTCGCGGCGCTCGTGGTCGGCCTGACCGGCAGCGGCGCGCACGACCACGCTGCGATCCTGGTTGCGGGACGGCTGGCGTCCAGTGCGAGCGTCCTGGCGGTCGTGACCATCGTGTGGTTCCTCGACGGGATGCACCACGCCGCGCGCACCGACCCGGCCGCGCTGCCGGCCGCCGGCTGACACGGCCACGCTGCCGGCCGCCGGCTGACCCGGCCACGCTGCCGGCCCCCGGCTGACCCGGGGAGCCGAGTCGGGCCTCCAGGCCGCCCGTCCGACGGGCGTGAGCCTGGCGGGAATGCCACGCCGTGCGCTACGTTGTACCGAGCAAGTCGATGCAAACGCATCGAAATCGCGAAAGGCGGCGTATCATGCAGTTCGGCATCTTCACGGTCAGTGACGTCACGACCGACCCCACGACCGGCACCACGCCGGACGACACCCAGCGCGTCCGCGACATCCTGACGATCGCCGAGCACGCCGACCAGGCCGGGCTCGACGTCTTCGCGACCGGTGAGCACCACAACCCGCCGTTCGTGGCCTCGTCGCCGACCACGCTGCTCGCCTACCTGGCGGCGAAGACGAAGGACATCACCCTGTCCACGTCGACGACCCTGATCACCACCAACGACCCGGTGCGCATCGCCGAGGAGTACGCGATGCTCCAGGTCGTCTCCGACGGCCGCATGGACCTGATGATGGGCCGCGGCAACACCGGTCCCGTCTACCCGTGGTTCGGGCAGGACATCCGCCAGGGCGTCAACCTGGCGATCGAGAACTACGCACTCGTCCGCCAGCTCTGGGAGAACGACGTCGTCAACTGGCAGGGCAAGTTCCGCACGCCGCTGCAGGGCTTCACCTCGACCCCGCGTCCGCTCGACGGTGTCCCGCCGTTCGTCTGGCACGGCTCGATCCGCACGCCGGAGATCGCCGAACAGGCCGCCTACTACGGTGACGGCTTCTTCCACAACAACATCTTCTGGCCGATCCAGCACACCGAGCAGATGGTCGGCCTGTACCGCCAGCGCTTCGAGCACTACGGGCACGGCCGCGCCGACCAGGCGATCGTCGGGCTCGGTGGGCAGTTCTTCGCGCGGAAGAACTCGCAGGACGCGATCAACGAGTTCCGGCCCTACTTCGACAACGCTCCGGTCTACGGTCACGGCCCCTCGATGGAGGACTTCACCGCCCAGACCCCGCTCACCGTCGGTTCGCCGCAGCAGGTCATCGACCGGTACGCGGCGATGAAGGACCACGTCGGCCACTACCAGCGCCAGCTGTTCCTCATCGACCATGCGGGTCTGCCGCTCAAGACGGTGCTCGAGCAGATCGACATCCTGGCGACGGACATCGTGCCGGAGCTGCGCAAGCTGAACGACGAGGGCCGCCCCGCCGACGTCCCGTCGGACCCGCCGTCGCACGCGGCACGTGCCGCTGCCGCGATGGCGGCCGGCACCGTCGGCAGCGACCACGTCGCCGCCGAGGACGAGTGGACGGGCGCGTCCGTCTGACGCGTGCCGTGAGCGCCACCACGAGCGGACGGGAGGCCCGGTGCCAGCTGGCACCGGGCCTCCCGTCCGTCTCGGCGCGCGTCCTCGGGCCCGCGCCGACGTCACGGGGCCAGCGAGACCTCACGGGGTCGCTGGTGCGTGAGCTGTCGCTCAGCGCGTGAGTTCGGCAGCAGGCTCCGCGGCGGGGCGGGCCGGCACCAGCTTGAGGCCCACGACGCACCCGACGATGCCGGCGATGAACAGCAGGCGCAGGACGGTGACGGGCTCCGCGCCGGTGGCCATGCCCCACAGCACCGTGAGCGCGGCGCCGGTACCGGTCCACACTGCGTAGGCCGTGCTGATCGGGATGTGCTTGAGGACGTAGCCGAAGGCGACCAGGCTGATCACGATCGTGACGGCGAACACGATCGTCGGTCGGAGCTCGGTGAAGCCGTCGCTCTCGCCGAGGGCGGTCGCCCAGACGGTCTCGAGCGCGGCGCTGACGAACAGGACGATCCACGCCACGTCAGCTCACCACCTTGAGGCCGATGACGCACGCCACCAGGCCGAAGACCAGGGCGAGGCGGGCGAAGGACGCGGCCTCCTGCCGTCGGAGGATCGCGACGACCACGGTCAGGCTCGCCCCGATGCCGACCCAGACGGCGTAGGCGGTGCCGACCGGGATGCTCTTCATCGCGAACGCCAGCCCCACCATGCTCAGCGCCATCCCGGCGACGAACACGATCGTGGGGACGACCTTCTTGAAGCCGTTCGAGGCGCTGAGGGCGGTGGCCCAGACGGCCTCGAGCACGCCGCTGAGCACGAGGATTGCCCATGCCATGACGATGTCCTTTCCTGCGGGGATCGTTCGTTCTCGTTGTCGTACGACTGTGCGACAACGACATCGACGGTAGCACGAGTTCGTACGACTGTGCGAGTATGGCGTCGTGGCCAGGAGCATGGACGTCGACGAACGGCGCCGCACCGTGTCCGAGGCGGCCTGCAGGGTCCTCGCCCGCGACGGCCTCGGAGCGCTGAGCGTGCGCAACGTCGCCGCCGAGGCGGGGCTGCCGCCGAGCACGGTCCGCTACACGTTCCCGACCCAGGCGAGCGTCCGCGAGCACACCATCACGCTCGTGTTCGACCGGATCCGCGAGCGCATCGATGCCATCCCGGCTGACCTCACGCCCGCCCGACGCGCCCGCCGGATCGTGCTCGAGCTGCTGCCCCTCGACGAGGAGCGGGTCATCGAGCTCGAGGTCTACCTGGCACTCGGCAACGCCGCGCTCACCGACGTCGCGCTCCGGCCGACGCTCGACCGCACCGTCGCGGCGATGCGGATGTGGTGCGAGGAGATCCTCCGGTTGCTCGGCGTGCCGGCGGACGACCGGGAGTACGAAGCCTGCCGTCTGCACGCGCTCCTGGACGGGCTCGCGATGCAGGTCGTCCGACTGGCTCCGGGGGAGTCCGGCGACTGGGCGATCGACGTACTCGACCGACACCTGGCAGGCGTCGCCGCGGCCTGATCGCGCGGCCCCCTCGCACCGTGCGAGGGGGGCGCGCGGGTCGTGCGAGGTTCCGTACTCGGTGGGAGGCTCGCGACCCCGCACCGAGTACAGAACCTCGCACCGAACGATTCACCGGCCATCCCCTCGCACGGTGCGAGGGCCCGCGCAGCCCCGGGCAGGACGCGTCACCTATCCTGTCCCGGTGACGACGACCACGCGGCCGCCGCAGCGCACCCGGAGCCTCACCGGCCCCGGCCTGGTGCTGCTCGCCGTCGTCGTCCTGCTGGGGATCCGGCTGTTCTCCCCGAGCATCGGGTCGACCGGGCTGCCGGACGTCGTGCAGGACTTCCTCACGCTGGCGATCAGCGTCGTCGTCGAGTCCCTGCCGTTCGTGGTGCTCGGCATCCTGCTGTCGATCGTCGTCGAGGTCTGGGTGCCGGTCGGCGCGCTCGAGAAGGTCCTGCCGCAGAACGCCTTCGGCCGTCGCGCCGTGATCTCCCTGATCGGCATGCTGTTCCCGGTGTGCGAGTGCGGCAACGTCCCGCTCGCCCGCGGCCTGATGATGCGCGGGTTCACGCCGGCCGAAGCCGTCACGTTCCTCGTCGCGGCCCCGATCCTCAACCCGCTCGTCATCATCAGCACCGCGCAGGCGTTCGGCTGGTCCGGGTGGATCCTGCCGGTGCGCATCGTCGGCGGGTTCGTCATCGCGAACCTCGTCGGCTGGATCGTCGCCGCGCACCGCCGTCCGGCCGACCTGCTGCTCCCCGCCTTCGAGGCCCGGTGCCGTGCGGCCGTCGGAGCGCCCCGCGGCCTGCAACGTTGGCGCCAGAGCGCCGCGCAGTTCGGCGGCGAGACGGCGACGATGATGCCGGCGCTGTTCGTCGGTGCCGGCCTCGCCGCGGCGATCCAGGTCGCCGTGCCCCGCTCGACCCTGGTGGCCGTCGGCTCGAACCCGGTGCTGTCCGTCGCGGCGATGATGCTGCTGGCGATGACGGTGTCGCTCTGCTCGAACGTCGACGCCTTCTTCGCGCTGTCGTTCGCGTCGACGTTCCTGCCCGGGTCGATCACGGCCTTCCTGATCATCGGGCCGATCATCGACGTCAAGATGATCGCCCTGCTGCGCACGACGTTCCGGGTCCGCTTCCTGGTGCTGCTGTCCGTCGTGTGCGTCCTGTTCGCCGGAACTGTCGGGTTGGTGATGAATGTCCTCGTCTGATGCACGTAGCAACGCGGCCGCGTACCTGGGTCTCGGGTCGGTGCTGGCCGCGGCGCTCTGCACGCTGTGGCTCGCGCTGGTCGGGCACCTCGACCTGTACATCAACCCGCGGTACTCGGTGTTCACGGTCGTGCTCGCCGCCGTCGGCGTGCCTGCGTCGATCGCCGGACTGGTGGCCACCGCCCGGGGGTACGGCCACACGCACGGCGACGAAGCGGACGAGCCCCCTGCCGACGAGCACGACGACGCCGCTGATGCCCACGGGCACGAGCACGACGCCGACGCCGACGCCCACGAGCCGCGCCCCGGCCGCGGTCGCGCCGTCCGCCTCGCCCTCGGCGGTGCCGCCGCCGTCGTCACGATCGGCGTCACGGTCGCGATGCTCGTCCTGCCGCCGACGACCCTGTCCGCCCGCACCGCCCAGCAGCGGAGCGTGGACTCCGCGACCCTGTCCAACGCGACCGGCTCCGAGTCCGCGGTGCAGCTGCTCGGCAGCGAGGGCGTCGACACCTCGAAGTACGGCGTCAAGGACTGGGCCGCGCTGATCCGGCAGACCACCGACACCACGGCCCTCGTCGGCAAGCAGGTCGAACTGTCCGGCTTCGTGGTGCCGGGCGACGACGGGTCCTTCACCCTCACCCGCTTCGTGATCAGCTGCTGCGCCGTGGACGCGCAACCGGTCGGCCTCGGCGTCGTGACCGGCGACGGCACCGGGGCCGTCCCCGACGAGGGGCAGTGGGTCACCGTCCGCGGAGCCCTGGCCGCCAACCCGGACCAGTCCGCCGACGCCCGCATCGTCGTCAAGGCCGCGAAGATCACCGACATCGCGCAGCCCGAGGACCCGTATGAGTTCTGAGCGCCGCCGAGACCAGCGCCGCGGAGAACAGCGCCACGAAGGCCACCGCCGCGGAGACCAGCGCCGCGAGCGCCGCCCCGTCGCACACCGCTTCCACCGCCGGTACGTCGCCGTCGTGGTGGTCCTCGCCGTGGTCGCCGCGCTCGCCGCGGTCGTCGGCTCGCAGCAGGGCCCGCGGCTCCGCGACGTGTCCTACGACGCGACCGGCCTCGTCACCCGTCCGGCCCAGCGGGTGATCCTGACGGCGAACCAGGCGCTGCAGAAGGTCGCCGCCGCCGACGTACGGGTCAGCCCGGCTGCGCCGCACACCGTGACCTCGAGCGGCAACACGATCGCGGTCGAGTTCGCCGGCCCCCTGGCCTACGACCGCGAGTACACCGTGACGGTCGCGGGGGTCCGGGCACCCGGGCAGCGCGCCACGTCCGACCTGACGGCGGCGATCCGCACCGGCAGCACCGACGTGCTCGCACTCGTGCCGGGGCAGGCCGGGGCGAAGGACCGCATCGTCCGGCGATCCCTCGATGCGGGCGGCGCCACCACGGTCTACGAGGGCGCCGCGATCTCCGAGTACGCCCGGCTCGGCCGTTCCCTGGTGGTCGTGAGCGGCACGGATGCCAGCTCGTCCGTCGACATCGTGGCGCTGAGCGGTGGCGTGCAGGACGCCGACGCCCCCGTCGAACACCTCACCCTGCCGACCTCCGAGGGCCGCGTCACGGCGCTCCACGTCGCCGACGACGGTGCCTCGTTCGGGTTCGAGTACGCCGACACCTCGACCGGGCAGTCCCGGAACACCGGCCTGTACGTGGTCGACATGACGGGCACGCACATGCCCACGGCGATCGCGGCGAACGGCAAGCCGAAGACGGGCGCCGTGCCGATGACCGTCGGGCAGTGGGCCTACGTGCCGCGGACCGAGAGCGCCCTGGTCCGGACGGGCGGCGACGACCTGGTGCTCGTCGACATGAGCGGGCGTGCCGACCCGGTCCGGCTCGGCAGCGCCACCTACCTGCACGGCTTCGTCGGCACCGGCACCACGGCCGTCGTCGAGACGGGCACCGGCATCGAGCGGCTGGACCTGACGGACGGGTCGAAGTCGGCGCTGCATGCGCCCGCCGCGAGTACCGATGCGGCCGTCCTCGGCCGCATCGCCCAGCTGTCCGACGACACGTACCTGCGGGTGCTGGGTGACGTGCGGTCGGACGGCACCATCGCGGCACGGATCGTGCGTGTGGACGGGGGACGGGCCTCCCGGCTGCCGGTGACGATCCCGGACGACGCGAGCGTCACCGCGGTCTGCCCGTCCCCGAACAGCCAGTTCGTCGCGATCGCGACGAAGTCGGCGACCGGCGAGCTCGTGAGCATCGTCGACGCGGCCTCCGGCGCGCTCGAGGCGAGCATCGACGCCGGCTCCGTCGACTGGTGCGGCGCGCTGCCGTCCGGTGACGAGGTCGGCTGACAGTCCCGAGACGACACAGACTGGAGGCCCGGTACCAGCTGGTACCGGGCCTCCAGTTTGTCAGGTGGTGACGACTAGGCCAGCGTGGCCGCGTCGATCACGAAGCGGTAGCGGACGTCCGAGGACAGCACGCGCTCGTAGGCCTCGTTGATCTGGTCGGCGCTGATGAGCTCGGTCTCCGGGAGGATCCCGTGCTCGGCGCAGAAGTCGAGCATCTCCTGGGTCTCCTGGATGCCGCCGATGGCGGAACCCGCCCAGCTGAGCCGACGCGGGATGAGCGCGAAGGCCGGCACCTCGAGCGGCTCGGACGGAGCACCCACGTTGACGAGCGTGCCGTCGACCTTGAGCAGGCCGAGGTACGCACCCATCGGGATCTTCGCCGAGACGGTGTTGATGATCAGCTCGAAGGAGTTCGCGAGCTTCTCGAACGTCTCCGGGTCCTTCGTCGCGTAGTGGGCCTTCGCGCCGTAGCGGAGCGAGTCCTCCTGCTTGGAGGTGGTCTGCGACAGGACGGTGACCTCGGCGCCGAGCGCGACGGCGATCTTGACGGCCATGTGGCCGAGCCCGCCCATGCCGACGACGGCGACCTTGGTGCCGGGGCCGGCGTTCCAGTGGTGCAGCGGCGAGTAGGTGGTGATGCCGGCGCAGAGCAGCGGCGCGACCTTCTCGATGTCGAGCGACTCGGGGACTCGGAGGACGAAGTCCTCGTTCACCACGACGGCCTGCGAGTAGCCGCCCTGGGTGATCGAGCCGTCGGCCGGGTCGACGCTGGCGTAGGTGCCGATGTTGCCCTTGAGGCAGTACTGCTCCTGGCCGGCGACGCAGTTCTCGCACTCGCCGCACGAGTTCACCATGCAGCCGACGCCGACGCGGTCGCCGACCTTGTGCTTGGTGACGTTCTCGCCGACCTCGGTGACGTGGCCGACGATCTCGTGGCCGACGACCTGCGGGTACTGGATGGGGCCCCACTCACCGCGGACGGTGTGGATGTCCGAGTGGCAGATGCCGGCGTAGGCGATGTCGATCGCGACGTCGTCCGGGCCGACGTCCCGACGGGTGATGGTGGTCTTGACGAGCGGCTCGGTCGCTGACGGTGCCGCGTACGCGTTGACGGTGCGCAATGATCTCCTCGTGGGGGTGGTGCGTTGCGGGCCGGTTCCGGCCCGGAACCAGTGTGCGCGCCGCCGCGGCCGGGTGGGAGGTACAACCAGGACACCCCTGTGCCCGCGGACCGGCGCGTCGCGGTGCTCGCGTCGTTCTGCTCGCTCAGGCGAGCCGGGCCAGCCGCTGCCCCGCGATCGTGGCGAAGCGCAGCGGGTCGGCGAGGGCGTCGTCGGGCTCGCCGGTGGTCTGCGTCGCGAGCACGGTGAGCGACGCGGCGGCCCCGTAGTCGTCGAGCGGGGCCTCGATCGCGCCGGCGACGAGCATCGAGCGGGCTCCGGGAGCGTGCGCCGCGGTCAGGTCGCGGACCACCGAGGGCACCTTGCCGACGGCGCTCTGGCCGTCGAAGCACCCTTCGCCGCTGATCACCACATCGGCACCGTCGAGCAGCGCCGGCAGCCCGAGGACCTCGGCGACGGCCGCGGCCCCACCGGCGAGCGTGGCGCCCCACACCAGCAGGCCGAACCCGACACCGCCGGCGGCTCCGGCGCCCGGGGTGTCCGGGTGGACGTCGGGGAAGCGCGCGGCCCAGGTTGCGAGTCGGTCGTCGAAGGACGCCACACGGTCGGGCGTGATGCCCTTCTGCGGGCCGAAGACGGTTGCGGCACCGGTCGGACCGAGCAGCGGAGAGGTCACGTCGGTGAGCACGGTGACACCGAGCGGGGGGAGCGCGCGGAGGCCGCCGGTGCCGGCTCCTCCGCTGTCGAGTCCGAGCGCCTCGAGCACCGGACGCCCGCCGTCGGTGGACGCGCTGCCCCCGATGCCGAGCACGAGTCCCGTCGCACCGGCGTCGAGCGCGGCGGCGATCGCCTCGCCGAACCCGCGGCTCGTCGCCGCGTCCGGCATCGGTGCGTCGAGCAGGGGGAGGCCGCTCGTCGCCGCGAGCTCCACCACCGCGCGGCCGTCCGGCAGTCGCAGCCAGTGGGTGTCGACCGGCGTACCGGCCGGTCCGGTCACGGTGACGGGGACCCGGACGGCTCCGGGGACCGCGGACTCGAAGGCGTCGAGCGTGCCCTCGCCGCCGTCGGCCATCGGGACGAGCACCACGTCGTCGTCGGGGCGTTCGGTCAGCCAGCCGTCGCGGACCGCCGCAGCGATCGACGCCGCCGTCGCGGTGCCCTTGAACGAGTCCGGAGCCACGATGATGCGCACGGCTCCCACCGTAGTGGCCGGTCGCCAGACGCCGGCGTGCGTGCGAGACGCCGGCGTGTGCGCGTGTGCGCGTGTGCGAGACGCCGGCGTGCGCGCAGGACGCCTCGTTGTCCTCGAGACGCCTCCGGATCCGGCGGCGTTTCGACGACATGGCGGCGTCGAACGAACACGCCGGCGTCTCGCGAACGACCGCGCGCTGGCCTCAGGGCGCGGGCAACGGCTCCGGCAGGGCGAAGCGCGGGCGCGGCACCCCGCCCGTCGCGAGGTCCGCGAGCATCTCGCCGAGCAGCGGCGCGAACTTGAAGCCGTGCCCGGAGAACCCCGTCGCCACCGTGAGCGGCCCGACCCGGTCGATGACGAAGTCCTCGTCGGGGGAGTTATCGTACAGGCAGCTGATGAACTCAGGCTTCGTCGCGTCGACCCCCGGCACGTACCGCGCGACGTACGCCTGTAGTCGCTCGGCCTCGGCAGGCACGGGCACGAAGTCCCGGTGGTCCGGGTCGACGACGGGGCCGGTGCCGTGGAACCCGACCTTGACGCCCTCGCCCGGCGTCAGCAGCCCGTACACGTCGTCGCCGTCGGCCCAGTGCACGAAGCTCGGCCAGGCCGCGTCCGGCAGGTGACTGGGGAAGTGCGCCGGCTGCTCCTGGGTGACGCGGATGGCCGGGAGGCCCGCCCCGCGTCCGGCGAGCAGCCCGCCGACCAGCGTGGGAGCCCACGAGCCCACGGCGGCCACCACGGACGCGGTACGGACCGCGCTGCCGTCGGACAGCGCCACGGTGACGTCGTCACCGTGGTCCTCGAGCCCGGTGACCCGCGTGTCGAACCGCAGGTCGGCGAGACCGGTCCGTTCGGCCAGCGTCAGGAACACCTCGATCGTCCGGTCGGAGCGGATGCGCCCGGCGGAGGGATGGGTCAGCACGCGCCCCTCGAACGCGATGCCGGGCCAGCGCGCCGCCGCCTGGTCCGGGGTCAGGGACTCGTGCGGGATGCCCGCGTCGGCGAGGGCGGCGGCGATCGCGTCGACGACCTCGGGCCGACCGTGGTCGACGGCCCCCGTACGGAGGATGAGCTCCTCGCCGGCGGCGGCCTCGAGCGCTCCCCACAGTTCGAGCGCCCGGGTGGTCAGGGCGACGTACTCCGGGTCGGCGTAGCCCTGCCGGAAGATCCGGGTCGCACCGTGCGAGGAACCGAGGTGGTGGCCGCGGGCGTGCTGTTCCACGAGCAGGACGCGCTCGCCGCGGGCGGTGAGGGCGTACGCGGTCGCAGCGCCGACGACCCCGGCACCGATGACGACCACGGGTGCGATGTGTTCCGGGGAACCGGGAGAGGAGGACATGCGGCGAGCGTACGTCCGACGGAGCGAGTGACGGGAATCGAACCCGCGCTACCAGCTTGGGAAGCTGGAGTTCTACCATTGAACTACACTCGCGCGCCCCGCAGAACGGGACTCGGCAAGCCTAGCGGATTCTCGCCTGGAAGCCAGCCGACCGCGCACCGTACGCCGTCTCGCCGGCGCGTGTCGCGCCTCCCGAGTCTCCGCTGTGAGGGTGCGAGCCTGACGGACAGGTGTCGCCCCCGTGTGTACCGTCCAGGGAGTTCCAGCCCCGAACCGAGGAGGACCCGGATGGTCAGGCATCCCCTCATCGACGACGTGGTCGGCTCGGCGATCGTGGTCGAGTCCGCCTCGCCCGTCGTGTGGCTGACCGATGCGCTCGCCTCGCTGCTCCGCCGGTCGGCGGACGCCGGACGGACGGTCGTGCTCCGCACCGGCCGGGCCGCGGCGATCACCCCGGCACTCCGGCACGCGCTCGGCGCGTACGGCGCCGCGTGGGCGGTTTCCGACTTCGACGGCACACTGCGTGACGGCCGGACCGGCGTCGCCGCATCGGACATCGAGGACTTCGTGCACCGCGGCCCCGAACTCGTGGGCACCCCGTCGCCCGAGCACCCGGTCTCGGCCGACTCGGTGCGACAGATCAGCATCGACCTGACCCTCCGGCACCACCCCGGCCGTGCGGTCGACATGGGCTCCGCGATCGAGGCGTTGTGCCACACCGTCGGCACCTGCCCGACCCGGTGGGGCACCGCCGAACCGCTCACCGTGCCCTGGGACCGCTGGGTCGTGACGCAGTACGCGAAGCACGAGGCACCCGGCATCTCGACCTCGTACGCCGTCGGCGAGGGGTTCTCCGCGACGATGACCGCGCACCTGGTCGGCGGGGTCGTCGTCGAGACGATGTCCGCCGTGCTCACCGTGCCCGAGGAGAACACCGACCCGGGGCTGGCGAACCGGATGTTCGACGCCGTGCAGCGGGTCGCCGACCAGGTCGTCCCCGTGTTCGGCGTGGTCATGCAGCGCCGCGGGGACGCCGACCACCTGGTGCGGGCCGTCTCGCACGGCGAACCGTCGCCGCTCGCCGTCGTCGTGGGACCCGAGGCCGCGGGCTTCCTGGACCGCGACGGCGTCTGGCCGCCGCCGCGCACCACGACCGCGACCTTCGCGGCCGGCTCCGGCTCGGCCGCCCGTCCGGGTGCCGACGCGACCGACGACGGTGGGATGATCGTCCGCTTCGAGGACGGCTGGGAAGCGCTCGAGTCGTTCCTCGACCGCATCGACGAGGACCGCTTCCTGCAGCTGGTCGGCGGCGCACCGCTCGACCCCGCGCACGACGAGGGCACGCTCGACGGCCACGTCCGCGACGACCGGATGGTGGGCGGTCACGGTGCCCCGTGACGTCACCATCCTCTGCCGCCAGCCGGTCGAGACGCGCGAGGTGGCGGAGGCGCTCCTGCTGCACGACGAGACCTGGGGCGTCCGGGCGCTCGACGACGGCCCGATGATGCAGGTCTGCCGTGACGCCACGCACCCCGTGATCACCGTGCTCGGCGTGCGCCGGGTGGACTCCTTCGACGAGGTCGAGCGGATCCTGCCGGACGCCCCGACCCTGGCGACGCCGCTGTGGTGGGTCGACACCGTGACCCCCGCGGGCCCCGACGGGGAATCGGGGATCTCGGCCGCCCTCGAAGCCGCGATGGACCTCGACGCGGTCTGCATCGTCCACGGGGACTGACCGGGGTCGTTCCAGCCGGGTGGCCGGTACCGCGGGTCATTCCCGCTTGCTCATCGCTGCCAGGCGCTCGTTGTAGGCCTTGAGGTCGGCGTCACCGTCGCGGTCGGCCTTGCGGTCCAGGCGCTTCGCGTCGCGCTTGTCCGAGCGCATCCAGTTCCGGACGACGAGCAGGGCCACGAACACCATCGGGAGCTCCGACGCACCCCACGCGATGCCGCCGCCGGTGTGCTGGTCGTCGAGCAGCGCGGCGTCGTTCGTCTGGCCCAGCGCGTGGAACCAGTCCGCCGCGAACACCGACTGCGACGTCATGACCGCGACGCCGAAGAACGCGTGGAACGCCAGGGTGGCCAGCAGGGTGATGATGAGCATCGGGTACGGCGGGCGCTGCGGACCCGGGTCGACGCCGACGAAGACCCAGAAGAACAGGTAGCCGCTCAGGACGAAGTGGATGATCATCGCCACGTGCCACTCGTGCGACTGCATCGCGGCCTGGTACGCCGGCGTGAAGTAGAAGACCACGAGGGACCCGGCGAAGATGATGCCCGCGACGGCTGGCTTGCCGAGGAACTGCATCCAGCGGGAGTGCACGAAGAGCATGAGCCACTCGCGGGCGCCGCGTGAACCGTCGTTCCGGACCGGCAGGGTGCGGAGCGCGAGCAGCACCGGGCCACCGAGCACGAGCGGCAGCGGGACGAACATCATCAGCAGCATGTGCTGGAGCATGTGCGACGAGAAGTGGATCATGCCGTAGACGGCAGGGCCGGCCGACGTGGTCCAGATGAACAGGGCGCAGCCGATCAGCCAGGCGATGGTGCGGCCGACGGGCCAGGCGTCACCGCGCTTCCGGAGCTTGCGCACCGCCAGCAGGTACCAGACGGCCCCGACGACGGCCAGGCCGAGCCACACCCAGTCGATGTGCCACTGGGTCAGGTAGGTCTGCGTGGTCTGCGCCGGCGGGAACGGGAACCCGATCAGGCCGGAGCGGGTGTCCTCGCCCGTCGCCGGGGTCTGCGGGATCGGCGGCTGCGAGCGGGACACGGCGACCGAGACGCCGATCGCCACGGCCATGAACACGATCTCGGCCAGCGCGAACCGGGTGAACAGGCGGCGGTCGAGCGGCGCGCGGAGGAGCCCGGGCACGAGCTTCCGGCGCTGCACGATGCCCGCGACACCGAGCAGTACGAGGATGAGCGCCTTGACGGTGATGAGCCAGCCGTACGTCGTCGTGACGAGGTCGAGCGGGCCGGTCAGACGCAGCGACGCGTTGACGATGCCGGAGAACGCCACGGCCCCGAACGACCAGCCGGCGAGCGTCGAGTACCGGGCGATCACGCGTCCGGTCGCGCCCTTGGTGCGGGTGCGGAGCAGGACCACGGCGACCAGGCCGCCGGCCCACACGCACACCCCGACCAGGTGGATCGCGAGCGAGTTCACCGCATTCGCGTGCTCGAGCGACCCGGCGGCGTGGCCGGACAGGGCCAGGGGGAGCAGGGCGAACAGGCCGATCACGGTGGCGAACGCCAGGGTCGTCACCCGGGTGGCGAAGGCAGCGACCACCGTGGCGACCAGGATCGCGGCAGCCGACACCACGAGTGCCTGGCCGATCTCGACCTGGAACGCGAAGAGCATGAAGTTGCGGGCGAACACCGGGCTGGTGAGCGGGACACCGAGGGTGTTCGCGCCGGTCAGGACGATGCTCACCGCGGCCGCCAGGAACCAGACGGCGCCGGTCGCCGCGGCCCACCGGGTGGCCCGGTGCTGCACGCTCGACAGGGCGCCGTGGTCCTTCTTCTGCGCGGGCAGCGCGAACGCCGCGACGATGAGGAGCCCGATGGTCAGCGCCGCCATCGTGTCGTGCACGACTCGGGCGATCGGCAGGCCGTACTCGACGACGTCGCCGGCGGACACCAGCTGCTGACCCGCGCTGAAGGCACCGGTGATCGTCAGCCCGAGGATCGAGCACGCGACGGCGAGCGGGATCGCGATGACGAGGACCGTCGCGACGGTGGACGAGCGCCCGGTGGTGGGGGCGGCGTCCGGCGCTGACCCGGTGGGCTGGGTTTCGGGTGACGTGACGGTCATGACCGTCCAATGGTAGGCGTGCCGGCTGGCAACCGGCCCCTCGGATGCGCGCTCAGACCCGCCGTTCCCAGATGCCCTCGCAGCCGACGCCGACGAACCCGACGGCCTCGTTCACGTCGAGCATGTGGCGGTTCTCCTCCGCGTTGAAGGTGATGATCGACGGGTGCCCCGGATGCTCGCGCTCGACGGCCTCGATCCCGACCGCCTTCAGGAGCCATCCGAGCCGCTGCCCACGGTGCTCACGGACGACGAGGGTGTCGCCCTGCATGACCGGCTGCGCGAGGGGACCGGGGACGGCGAGCTGGGTGAACCCGACGAGCGACCCGGTCGAGGTGTCCTCGACCACGACCGTGCGCATCGTGCGGGGTCCGTCCTCGAGGTGCTGCTCGTGTGTCCGGAGCCGCTCGACCGTCCAGGCGTCCTCGGGCTCGGTCATGTCGCCCGACGGGGCGTCGGTGCTCATCCGGGTCAGCAGGAGCGCGAGGTCCGACTGCCACCGATCGGGTGTCGGGCCCGTCCAGGTGTGCACGCGGTGGTGGTCACCCGACGCCGCGGTCGCAGCCGCATGGACTTCGGCCACCGCGGCCTCGGCAGCCGGGAGTGCGAGACGGCTGATCCGGTTGACCTGCCCGAGCCGCCAGCCTCGACGGGTCAGGAACCGGACCGCTGCCTCGTCCTCCGGGACGGCCCCGAACCCGGTGGGGGCCTGTCGGTACCCGGGGCCGGATGCCGGCCCGACCTGTCGTGAGACCGCGTAGGTCTTCCACTGCGTGCGTCCCTGACCGCGAGCGACGTCCTCCAGGTGTTCGGCCAGGAGCGTGCCCACGCCGCGACGTCGGTGTTCGGGTGCCACGCTGACCGCGATCCAGCAGTTCGGGGCGGCAAAGTCCACCTTCGAGTCGTACGAGCCGGCTCCGACCGCGGTCCCCTCGTCGTCGCGGACCAGGAACAGTCGGCTGGGTGCGTCCGGGTCGAGCAGGTACGGCAGCTGTTCCTCGGGGGTCCAGAGCAGCTCGGGCAGGTGCGTGGTCGCGACCTCGGCCCGGTTCTGCACGTCGACCCACTCGCGGAACACCGAGACGACGGCCGGGTCGTCGTCCATGGTGGCGGGCACCGTGATCTCGTCGACGGTGTACGTGGTCATCACTGCTCCGAACGCCGCCCGCCGGGGTGGTGGGCAGCCTGGCAGCATACCGGCGCGACGCCCGCTGCCGCTAGGCTTCGTCCGTGCTGCTCTCCGACCGCGACATCACCGCCCAGCTCGCCGAAGGCCGGATCGGCCTCGACCCGTACGACGCCTCGCTCGTGCAGCCGTCGAGCATCGACGTCCGGCTCGACAAGTTCTTCCGGCTGTTCGACAACCACAAGTACCCGCACATCGACCCTGCGGTGGACCAGCCCGACCTGACCCGCCTGGTCGAGACCGACCCGGACGAAGCGTTCGTGCTGCACCCGGGTGAGTTCGTCCTCGGCTCCACGTTCGAGGTCGTGACGCTGCCCGACGACATCGCGGCGCGGCTCGAGGGCAAGAGCTCGCTCGGTCGCCTCGGGCTCCTGACCCACTCGACCGCGGGCTTCATCGACCCCGGGTTCTCCGGGCACGTGACGCTCGAGCTGTCGAACGTGGCGACGCTGCCGATCAAGCTGTGGCCGGGGATGAAGATCGGGCAGCTCTGCTTCTTCCAGCTGTCGAGCCCGGCCGAGAAGCCCTACGGTTCCGCCGAGTACCAGTCCCGTTACCAGGGTCAGCGTGGCCCGACCGCGTCCCGCTCGGCGCAGAACTTCCACCGGGCGGACGTCTCAGACCCGCGCTGACGAGCGCCGGACCGTCCCGTTTCGTCCGGCCATGCACAGACCCGTCGGTTCCGCCAGCAGACGAAATGTCGCATGCTGTGTATCGTTGCAGCATGTCCGCTGTCCCCCCACGGTCCGCCCCGCCACTGTCGGCCGCGGTGCTCATCCGCGACGCCCGTGAACGCGCCGAACTGACCCAGGTCCAGCTCGCCCAGCGCGCCGGCGTCACCCAGAGCGTCATCAGCACCTACGAGAACGGTCGGCGTGAACCGTCGCTCGCCGCCCTGCAGCGGATGCTCCGGGCGGCGGGCTTCACGACGACGATCGACCTGCAGCCGGTCGAGGAACCCCAGCCGCTCCTCGAAGGGGTGGTCGCCGCCCGGCAGGACCTCGTCGACATCGTGCAGCGGTTCGGCGGGCGGAACCCCCGGATCTTCGGCAGCGTCGCCCGGGGTGAGGACGGCCCGGACAGCGACGTGGACCTGATGGTCGACGTCGACGCGGGGCTCGGGATCTTCGCGCTCATGCGGATCCAGGACGCCGCCGAGCGGTTGCTCGGCGTCCGCGTCGACGTGGTCGACGCCGCGGGCATGCACCCCGGGGTCGTCCGGACCGCGGTGCCGCTGTGAGCACCGAGCCGGGCGTCCGACGTGCCGTCGGCGACCGCCTCGACGACGTCATCCGGGCCTGCGAGGCGATCCGGCGCTACGTCGACGACGAGCGGCTGCCCGAGGACCTGGTGCAGGACGCGGTCCGGATGCGCCTGGTCGAGATCGGCGAGGCCGTGCGGGTGCTCCCGGTCGGGGTCACCGCGAGCGAGCCCGGCATCCCGTGGTCGCGGGTGTCCGACCTGGGGGAGCGGCTGACCCGGCGGTACTTCGACACGACGCGTGCGCTGGTGTTCGGCACCGCCCGCACCGACGTCCCGCACCTCGCCGACGCCGCGCGCCGGTTGCGCGCTGCCCACCCCTGACGGACGCGGGCGCGGACCGGGCGCGACCACGTGCCCTGGGCGGACCACCCGGCGGACTGGAGGCACGGATCACGACGTGCACCGAGCCTCCCGTCCGCCGTGTGGCCGGCCGCAGGACGACGCAGGACGGCCCGTCTCGCCGAGGCGAGACGGGCCGTCCGTGGTGCTGGGGAGATCAGCCCTTCTTGGCGAGCTCCTCGAGGGTGTCGTTGCCCTTGTAGGCCTCGACGGCGTTGTCCTTGGTGACCAGGACCGGCGTGAGCTCGATCGCGGGGACCGTCTTCTTGCCGTTGTAGTTGTTCGTCTTGTCCATCTTCGTGTCGGGCTTGTCGCCCTTCGACAGCGTGGAGACGAGGTCGACGGCCGCCTGGGCCTCCTTCGACGTGTCCTTGAAGATCGTCGAGTACTGCGTGCCCTGCATGATGAGCGGGATGGACGCGGTCTCCGAGTCCTGGCCCGTCACGACGGGGTTGTCCTTGCCAGCGGCCTTGGTCGCGGTGAGGATCGCACGGGCGAGGGTGTCGTTCGGCGACAGGACGCCGTCGAGCTCGGTGTCACCCGTGTAGTACTGCGAGAGCAGGTCGGTCATGCGCGACTGGGCCTTCTGCGCGAGCCAGCCCTGCGTGACGACCTTCTGGAACGTGGTCTGACCGGAGACGACCTTGATCGTGCCGTCGTCGATCTTCGGCTGCAGGACGTCCATCGCACCGTTGAAGAACACGGTCGCGTTGGCGTCGTCCGGCGAACCGGCGAAGAGCTCGACGTTGTACGGCTTGTCGCCCTTCTTCTCCTCGAGGCCCTTGAGCAGCGCCTCGGCCTGGAGCTGGCCGACCTTGAAGTTGTTGAACGCCACGTAGTAGTCGACGTTCTTCGTGTTCAGGATGTTGCGGTCCCAGGCGATGACGACGGCGCCACGGTCCTTGGCGGACTTGACCTGCGCGGTCAGCTGCGAACCGTCGGCGGCACCGATGATGACGGCCTTGGCGCCCTTGGTGATCATGCCGGAGATCTGCGACTGCTGGTCGGGGACCGGGTTGCCGGCGTTGGCGTACTGGATGTCGGCCTTGAAGCCGGCGTCCTCGATCGACTTCTTGAACGCGGCACCCGCGAGGACCCAGTTCTGCGAGGTCTTGGCCGGCAGGGCGACGCCGATGAGGTCGCCCTTCTTGATGCTGCTGGTGCTGCCGGCGTCGTCGGACGAGCCGCGTGCCGAGCATCCGCTGAGGGCGAGGCCCGCGATGAGCGCCAGGCTGAGGCCGGCGACGATCTTCTTGCGCATGTGATTGCTTTCTCTTCGTTGAGGAGGTGTGGGGCCGGAGCCCCGCTGTGGGGAGGGGTGAACTAGGGGAGGGTGATCTTGTCCGGCTGGTCCTCGATGGACCGCGGCTGCTGGGCGGCCACCGTGTTCTGCTCGGTGTCCTTCCGCTGGAACTGCCGCATCATGCCGCCGATCAGCGACGGGCGTCCCTGCGACTTCGAGTAGACGTCGAAGGCGACGGCGACGAGCAGGACCAGGCCGCGGATGATCTGCACCTGGTTGGACTCGAGGCCCATGAGCTGCAGACCGTTCGACAGCAGCGCCATCACGAGACCACCGATGATCGAGCCGGAGATCGTGCCGACACCACCGGCGACCGCCGCTCCACCGACGAACACGGCGGCGATCGCGTCGAGCTCCCAGCCGGTGCCGTCCGCGGGGCCCGAGGCGCCGGAGTAGGCGACGAACACCATGCCGGCGATCGCGGCGAGGACCGACATGTTCATCATGACGAAGAAGTTGACCCGCCGCGCCGAGACGCCGGACAGGACGGCTGCGTTGGCGTTGCCGCCGACGGCGTAGACCTGGCGACCGAAGATCGTGTTCTTCGTGACGAAGCCGTAGACGATGGTCAGGATGCCGAGGATGATCGCGACGATCGGGACCGAGGTGCCGACCGGGCCGTGGCCGAACAGGTACGTGGCGACGAGCGTGACGGCGACCAGGATGCCGGTGCGGACGATCGAGACCCACAGCGGCGGGACCTCGGCCTGCATCTTCCGACGGCGGGCACGGCCACGGGCCTCGATGATGATGAGCGCGAGGATCGTGACGAGGCCGATGAGCAGCGTGCCGTTGCTGAACCCGAAGTCGGGGCCGAAGTCACCGAGGAAGCCGGCGCCGATCGGGGTGAAGGCGTCCGGGACGGGGACCGACGTCGAGTTGCCGATGATCTGGTTCACACCACGGAAGATGAGCTGACCGGCCAGCGTCACGATGAAGGCCGGGACCTTCACGAACGCGACCCAGAAGCCCTGCCACGCACCGATCAGGGCACCGCACGCGAGACCCAGGATGATGGCGGCCCACACCGGGAAGTCCCACACGGCCATGGACTGCGCCACGACGATGCCGACGACCGCTGCGACCGAACCGACCGACAGGTCGATGTGCCCCGCGATGATGACCATGACCATGCCGAGCGCCAGGATCAGGATGTAGGAGTACTGCAGGAACAGGTTGATGACGTTGGTCGGCTCGAGGATGAGCCCGTTCGTCGTGATCGAGAAGAAGATCAGCAGCACGATGAGCGCGATGATCATGCCGTACTGGCCGATGCTGTTGCCCTTGCCGAAGAGCAGTTTCAGGTTGTTCATGAGGCGGTGGCGCCCTTCCGCGCGGAGGTCATGCTGCGCATGAGCGATTCGGGATCGGCCTGGTCGGCCGGGAGGTCAGCGGTGATCTGGCCCTCGAAGATGGTGTAGATCCGGTCGGAGAGACCGAGGAGTTCGGGGAGCTCGGACGAGATGAGGATGATGCCCTTCCCCTCGGCGGCGAGCTGCTGGATGATCCCGTAGATCTCGAACTTGGCGCCCACGTCGATGCCGCGGGTGGGCTCGTCGAGGATCAGGATGTCCGGGTCGGTGAACATCCACTTGGACAGGACGACCTTCTGCTGGTTGCCACCAGAGAGCTTGCCGACGTTGTCCTCGACGCTCGGCACCTTCGTGCGGAGCATCTTGCGGTACTTCTCGGCGACCGAGTATTCCTCGAGCGAGTCGACGACACCGGCCTTCGAGATCTTCCGCAGGTCGGCGGCGACCGTCGAGCGCTTCACGGTGTCGAGCAGGTTCAGGCCGAGCGCCTTGCGGTCCTCGGAGACGTAGCCGAGGCCGTTCTCGATCGCCTGCTGGACGTTCGTGACCTTGATCTCGCGGCCGTCCTTGATGATCTGGCCGTCGAGCCAGGTGCCGTAGGAGCGACCGAACAGGCTCATCGCCAGCTCGGTGCGTCCGGCGCCCATCAGACCGGCGAAGCCGACGATCTCACCGCGGCGGACGTGGAAGTTCGAGGCCTTGCAGACCAGACGCGACGAGTCGACCGGGTGCTGCACGGTCCAGTTGCGGACCTCGAAGAAGGTCTCGCCGATCTTCGGGGTGCGGTCGGGGAAGCGCGACTCGAGCGAGCGGCCGACCATGCCGCGGATGATGCGGTCCTCGTTGACGCCGTCCGCCTTGACGTTGAGCGTCTCGATGGCCTTGCCGTCGCGGATGATCGTGATCTCGTCGGCGATCTGCTCGATCTCGTTGAGCTTGTGGCTGATGATGATGCTCGCGATGCCCTTGGCCTTCAGCCCGACGATCAGGTCGAGCAGGTGCTGCGAGTCGTTCTCGTTGAGCGCGGCGGTCGGCTCGTCGAGGATCAGGAGCTTGACGTCCTTGTGCAGGGCCTTCGCGATCTCGACGAGCTGCTGCTTGCCGACACCGAGGTTCTTGATCTGCGTGTCCGGGTCGTCGGCCAGGCCGACGCGGGCGAGCAGGTCCTGCGCACGCAGCTGCGCGGCGGTCCAGTTGATGACGCCACCGCGGCTCGGCTCGTTGCCCAGGAACAGGTTCTCGGTGATCGAGAGCTCCGGGATGAGCGCCAGCTCCTGGTGGATGATGACGATGCCGGCCTGCTCGGACTGCTTGATGTTCGAGAAGCGGACTTCTTCGCCCTCGTAGACGATCTCGCCGCTGTAGGTGCCGTACGGGTAGACGCCCGACAGGACCTTCATCAGGGTCGACTTGCCGGCGCCGTTCTCGCCGCAGATCGCGTGGATCTCGCCGGCACGGACGCTGAGGGAGACGTCGGCCAGCGCCTTCACACCAGGGAACTCCTTGGTGATCGAGCGCATCTCGAGGATCGTCTCGGGTGCGGTGATCGACCGGGTCTCGAGGCCGGTGTCGATCGGGGTTGACGCCACAGTGCATCTCCTTCTGCCGCTTCGGTGCGGCAGTGTGTTCGGGTGGTTCTGCTGCGGCAGCGAAAGCACAGGGGGCCTGTGTGGACTTCGTTGTCGCGTCCGGATCCGGCTCGGTGTGACGCTCATGTGAACGGTCACATCGGCTGGACGGAGGCAATTTACGCACAGCCTCGGTGCGGCTGTCAATTCGGATTGGTCGCGTTTTCGTAACGGCGTGCGTGATCCGGAGGGAACGTCCCCCGGGTTGGGGCCAGGGGCCCCGGGGGCGGGCGTTTTGTTGCGCGAATCCGCATGCGCGGACGGGAGGCCCGTGGTGGGCCGGCCACGGGCCTCCCGTCCGCTTCGTGGTCGCGTCCGGAGCCGCGCTCGCCGGTGCGCCGCCGCCGTGCGGTTCCGGGCGTGGCTGGTGCTTCCGGGCGTACCTGGTCGAAAGTTCGTGGCAGGTGTGCCCGTTCGTGGCAGGTACTCGGGGCGTGGCGCGGCCCGAGGTGCGTCAGCGCGTGCGGGGCGCGCTGGTGGAGGCGCGCACGACCAGCTGCGGGACGATGTCGATCGGGCGGAGGAGCTCGCCCTCACTCGGCAGCAGCAGGTCCACGCAGCGACGCCCGAGTTCGGCGAAGTCGACCTGCACCGTGGTGAGCGGCGGCCAGAAGTGCTTCGCCTCGGGGATGTCGTCGTAGCCGACCACGGACAGGTCGCCCGGGACGTCGAGTCCGTACGAGCGTGCCGCGTGCATCACCCCGAGCGCCATCTGGTCGTTCGAGCAGAAGATCGCGGTGCAGTCCCGCCACCGCAGCAGCTCACGGCCGGCGTGGTAGCCGAAGTCGGCGGTCCAGTCGCCCAGGATCGGCGGCGCGACGGCCATGTCGCGGTCGGACATCTCGCGCAGGAACCCCTGCATGCGGGCGTCGGCCTCGATCCAGTCCTGTGGTCCGGCGATGTGCCGGACGTACTCGTGCCCCAGGTCGAGCAGATGCGCGGTCGCGAGTCGTGCGCCCTCCATCTGGTCCACCCACAGCGCCGTCGGGTCCTCGCCGACGCTGGCGCGCATGGTGACGTAGGGGGTGCGGATGCCGAGCTCCGCGATCAGGTCGAAGACCCGCTGCTGGGGTGCGATGACGACGATGCCCTCGACGTCGAGGTCGAGCAGGTGCCCGAGTCCTTCACGCACGGCGGCATCGGTCGCCTCGGCGATGTTCGCCGTCGTGACCGAGTAGCCGCGGAGCATCGCGGCGTCCTCGATCGCCTGCAGTGCCACGGCGGGACCGTAGTGGGCGCGGCGGGCCGTCAGGACGCCGATCGTGTGGGTCCGGCTCGTGACGAGGGCGCGTGCGGCCCGGTTCGGCCGGTACTGCAGCTGCTCCATGGCCGCGAGGACCTTGTCGCGTGTCTCGGCCCGGATCGCATCCGAGTTGTTCAGCACCCGCGAGACGGTCTGGTGCGAGACGCCCGCGATCCGTGCGACGTCACGGATGCTGGGCGAACGCGGTTGCTGTGTCCGCGATGACGCCATTGCTGCTCGTTTCCGCCCGGGCGTCGTGGCACATCGATGTGCACGTTCACATTCCGGGCCAGATCATTATGCACGTCCGGCGGATCGACGCCACCTGTGCGTCGATCCACCGTCCGCTCAGAGCCAGTTGCGCTTGCGGAAGATCGCCCAGAGCACGCCCATCAGCAGGAGCATGCCGAGGATCGCGACCGGGTACCCGTAGTGCCAGTGCAGCTCGGGCATGTGGTCGAAGTTCATCCCGTACACACCGGCGATCAGGCCCGGTGCGAACAGGATCGCCGCCCACGACGAGATCTTCTTGACCTCCTCGCCCTGGCGGTGTGCCGCCCGGGCGAGTTGCCGGCTCTCCTCACCCTGGGCCAGGCTCGCGCTGGTCATCCGGCGCATCGCCTCGTTCTGCTCCTGCGACACCAGGGTGGCGTGCAGGGTCAGGGCGTTCTCGAGCAGGGCGCGGAACGAGTCGACGCGCTCGGTGACACGGAGTGCGTGGTCGTGCACGTTGCGGAGTCGGTGCTGCACGTCGTCGTCCACGCCGTACTTGTCGGCACCGCGGAGCAGCCCCGTGACCATCGCCGGCACCGGGGTGGTGGCGCGCTGGAACGCCAGGACCTCGCTGAGCAGCTGGTAGATGCGCTTCGAGACCCCGGGGTCGACCTGCCCGGCGAACAGCTGGTCCTCGATGGCGTCGATCTGCTCCTGCAGCACCTGAACGACGGGACCGTAGCCGTCCACCACCTCGTCGAGCACGGCCGCGGTCACCGCCTCCGACCCCTTCGCCAGGAACTCCGGGTCCGCCTCGACCTGCGCCCGCAGCACCGCCAGGTCGGGTCGAGCGGCGTGCCGGACGCTCACCACGAAGTGGTCGCCGACGAACAGGTGCACCTCGCCGAACTCCACGGTGCCCTCGGACGGGTCGAACCAGGCCGGCCGGAGCACCAGGAACAGGGTGTCGCCGTAGCGCTCGAGCTTGGCGCGCTGGTGTCCCTTGCGGGCGTCCTCGACGGCGTTCTCGTGCAGGTCGAACTCGGTGGCGACGGCCTCGAGCTCGTGCGGGTCGGGCCGGAGCAGCCCGATCCACGTCAGGTCGCCACGAGCCGGTCGCGACAGGGTCGACGGAGACTCCACGCGGCGTCCCCGGACGTAGATCGCGTTGTCGATCAGTGCCATGTGCGTGCTCCTTCGGTGGGGAGCAGGCGGGCGCGATGGCGCCCCGGCGGCGATCCGGGGCGGGGCAGGGTCAGCGAGCGGGCGCGACGACCGACACGGGCGGCCGGCCCGATCGAGGATGGTCACCCGACATCGCGCCTCACCTGCCCTTCTCGTCTCGTCGTGGCGGCGCCCGGAGCGCTGCCGACGGTCGAGCGTACGCCTGCGGCACGGGTCGGACAACCCGTCGCGGCAGGCGCAGGAGCGTCAGCGCGTGACGTGCAGCCCAGCGGTCTCGAGCTCGGCGAGCTGCCACCCGAGCCACGGGCTCCAGGCGAACGGCGCGCCGGCGACGGCCTGCCTGAGAGAGTCTTCGGACACCCATGCCCACTCGGCGACCTCGTCGTCCGCGGGCGCCGGGGTGTCGTCGGTCACGGCGCGGAAGACGGGGCAGACCTCGTTCTCCACGATGCCCGAGGCGTCGACCGCGCGGTACCGGAACTCCGGCAGCACGACCTCGACGTCGCGCACGGTGATGCCGAGCTCGCGGGAGGCCCGACGAGCGATCGCGTCCTCGAAGGACTCGTCCGGACCGGGGTGGCCGCAGAAGGTGTTCGTCCACACCCCGGGCCAGGTCTTCTTCGACAGTGCTCGCCGGGTCACCAGGACGTCACCGTCGGTGTTCCGGACGTGGCACGAGAACGCCAGGTGCAGGGGCGTGTGGGCTGTGTGCACCGTGAACTTGTCCGCCGTGCCGATCGGGGTACGGTCGTCGGCCAGGAGCACCACGGATTCAGGGAAAGCGTTCATCTGTGTCGATAGGTTAGGCCAATGAGCGAGGAAGCGACCACCGTGCCGCACATCGACCTCGCGCTCGTCGACGACTGCCTCGAGCGCTTCTTCGCCGTGTCGTCGGCGCGTGCCGAGCGCTACGGCCGACCGTCGGAAGAACTGTGGCGCGTGCTCCGCAAGGCGAGCATGGGCGGCAAGCGCTTCCGGCCCCGCATGGTCATGACCGCGTACGCCGGCATGGGCGGCACCGACGCGCACGCCGCCGCCAACGTCGCAGCGGCGTACGAACTCCTGCACACCGCACTCGTGGTGCACGACGACGTCATCGACCGTGACTGGTCGCGCCGCGGGCAGCCGAACGTCGCCGGGTCCTTCCGTGACAACGGGACGACGGGCGGCCTGCCGCTGCCGACCGCCGAGCACCGGGGGATGAGCGCCGCCGTGATCGCCGGTGACCTGGCGCTCGCCGGGGCCCCCCGCTTCATCGAGGCCGCTGGCGTCGACGGCACCCGGCGCGAGCGACTGCTCGAACTGTTCGACGAAGCCGTGTTCGCGAGCGCGGCCGGCGAGATGACCGACGTCGACCTGGCGCTCGGCGTGATGCCGACGGTGGACGAGGTCCTGGCGATGGAGCGGGCGAAGACGAGCGTGTACTCGTTCGAGGCTCCGCTGCAGTCCGGCGCCGTGCTGGCCGGTGCCGACGAGGAGATCGTCACCGCACTCGGTGCCTTCGGTCGCGAGATCGGCATCGCGTACCAGATCGTCGACGACCTGCTCGGGGTCTTCGGCGACGAGACCATGACCGGCAAGACCGTGCTGGGCGACCTGCGCGAGGGCAAGCGCACGATGCTCATCGCCTACGCGGCGACCACGGACTGCTGGCCGGACCTCGAGCCGTACCTCGGCGACCCGGACCTGACCGAGGCCCGTGCGGACGAGGTCCGTGCGACCCTGGTCTCCTGCGGTGCGCGCGGCGCCGCGGAAGAACGCGTCGCCGACCACACCGCACTCGCCCGGGCCGAGCTCGCCCGGCTGCCGTACGACCTCGCCGACCGCCTGGAGGCCCTCGTGACCGAACTCGTGGAGCGCGCCCGGTGACCCACAGCACCACCACGGCGACCGGATCCCGTCCGGCTCGCCTCCAGCTCTACGACGCCACGGCCGAGGCCGCGTCGGGTGTCGTCATCGACCGGTACTCCACGTCGTTCGGGCTGGCGAGCCGCATGCTCGCCCGCGACACGCGCGAGCACATCCGGAACGTCTACGCGCTGGTCCGCGTCGCCGACGAGGTCGTCGACGGCCCCGCGACCGAGGCCGGTCTCGACCGCGAGCTCGCCCGCACGGTGCTCGACGAGCTCGAGGCCGACACCGAACGGGCCATCGCGCTCGGCTTCTCGGTGAACCCGGTCGTCCACGCCTTCGCCCGCACCGCCCGCGCCACCGGCTTCGGTGCCGAGCTCACCGCCCCGTTCTTCGCCTCGATGCGCATGGACCTCGACCGCACCGAGCACGACGACGCCTCGTTCGACGCGTACGTGTACGGCTCCGCCGAGGTCGTCGGCCTGATGTGCCTGCGCGCGTTCGTGTACCGGGCCGGTCGTCCGACGTTCGACCAGGCCGAACTGGTCGCCGGGGCGCGTGCGCTCGGCGCCGCGTTCCAGAAGGTGAACTTCCTGCGTGACCTGCACGCCGACTTCGAGGTGCTCGGTCGCTCGTACTTCCCGGGCGTCGACATCCGGTCCTTCGACGAGGCCACGAAGGACCGCCTGGTCGCCGACGTGCAGGCCGACCTCGACCACGCCGCACGGACGATCCGGCTGCTGCCGGCCGACGCCCGCAACGCGGTCGGACTCGCACACGCGCTGTTCCAGGAACTCAACGACCGACTCGCGCGCACGCCGGCGAGCCGCCTCGTCACGACGCGCGTGCGCGTCCCCAACCCGGTGAAGGTGCGCCTCGCGGCGCAGGTCCTCGCCGGACGCGCACCGCTCCGGTCGCGCGTCACCACCCACCGGCCGGGAGGCTCCTCATGACCCCGCCCCGCGCCTCCCGACCGACGACGGTCGTCACCACCACCCGGCGCAAGGTGCCCGCACGCCGCGCCGTCGTCATCGGCGGCGGCATCAGCGGCCTGGCGGCCGCGGCTCTGCTCGCACGCGACGGCTTCTCGGTGACGGTGCTCGAGCAGCGCACGCAGCTCGGCGGCCGTGCCGGCTCGTGGGAGCAGGACGGGTTCCGGTTCGACACCGGACCGTCGTGGTACCTCATGCCCGAGGTCTTCGACCACTTCTTCCAGCTGCTCGGGACGTCGGCCGAGGCCGAACTCGACCTGGTGAAGCTCGACCCCGGTTACCGCGTCTACAGCGAGGGCCACGACGAGCCGATCGACCTGCGGGCCGACGCCGAGGCCAACATCGCGTTGTTCGAGTCCATCGAGCCCGGTGCCGGCGAGCGGATGCGGAAGTACCTCGCGTCGGCCGAGGACACCTACACGATGGCCGTGCGCCGGTTCCTCTACACGAGCTTCCAGGACCTCACGAAGCTCGCCGCACCCGACGTCCTGCGTCGCCTGCCCAAGCTCGCGCGCCTGCTGCTCGAGCCGCTCTCCACCTTCGCCGAGACCGCGGTGCGCGACCGTCGCCTGTGGCAGATCCTCGGCTACCCGGCGGTGTTCCTCGGCACGAGCCCGTACGCGGCACCGAGCATGTACCACCTGATGAGCCACCTCGACCTCGCCGACGGCGTGCTCTACCCGAAGGGCGGCATCACCGAGGTGATCTCCGCCGTCGAGCGGGTCGCCCGGGCCGAGGGCGCGAAGATCATCGCCGGTGCGAAGGTCGAACGGATCGTCGTCGAGGACGGCGTCGCCACCGGCGTCGTCCACCGCGACCGCGACGGCGTGCAGCACACGGCCCCCGCCGACCTCGTGGTCAGCGCTGCCGACATGCAGCACACCGAGATGCAGCTGCTCGACCGCGAGCACCGCACCCACGGCGCCGACCACTGGAAGAAGCGCGACCCGGGCCCGAGCGCGGTGCTCGTGTACCTCGGCATCGACGGTCCGACGCCGGGCCTGCTGCACCACACCCTGATGTTCACCGCGGACTGGAAGGCGAACTTCGGCGCGATCTTCGGGGACGACCGGCACGTGCCGGACCCCGCCTCGATCTACGTCTGCGCCCCCTCCGAGACCGACCCGAGCGTCTCCCCGCCAGGCACCAGCAACCTGTTCATCCTGGTGCCCCTGCCCGCCGACCTGTCGATCGGCAAGGGCGGCATCGACGGTGCCGGTGACTACCAGGTCGAGCAGATCGCGGACCGTGCCATCGACGTGCTGGCCGAGCGCGCCGGGGTGCCGGACCTGCGCGACCGCATCCGGGTCCGACGCACGATCGGACCGCGCGACTTCGCCGACGACCTGAACGCCTGGAACGGCTCGATGCTCGGCCCGGCGCACACCCTGAAGCAGAGTGCGTTCTTCCGCGAGAAGAACGCGTCGAAGAAGGTCGAGGGGCTGTACTACGTCGGCGCTTCGACGATCCCGGGCATCGGTCTGCCGATGTGCCTGATCAGCGCCGAGGTCCTGCTCAAGCGCATCCACGGCGACCGGAGCACCGAGCCGCTGCCGACGCCCCTCGGGGCTCCGCGGGACCGGACCGAGACCGCCTGATGCCCGGGGTCTACCTCGCCGGCCTGGTGGTGTCCCTGGTCGGCATGACCGTGCTGGACGCCCGCTTCCGGCTGTTCTTCTGGCGGGCACCGTGGCGGGCGGCGGCCGTGATGGTCGTCGGTGTCGCGTTCTTCATGGTGTGGGACGTCGCCGGTGTCGCTGCCGGCATCTTCTTCATCGGGCCGCAGAACCTGCTCACCGGGGTGCTCCTGGCGCCCGAGGTCCCGCTCGAGGAGCTCTTCTTCCTGCTGCTGCTCTGCTACTCGACGATGGACCTGGTCGGCTTCGTCCGGCCCCTGGTGCAGCGTGCGACCGATCGGCGGCGTGCGTGAACGGCACCGGGGCGTACGCGCTTCTGGCCCTGCCGTTCTTCGGCGTCACGGCCGTCGTGGCCGTTGTCGCCGGCGTCGTCGCCGCCCGCCGGGCCCGTGCAGCGGGTCGACGGCCGGGGGTCGGGCGTCGGGTCGCGGTGCTCACGTCCGTGATCGCCGGCGTCGCGCTGCTGGTGATGACGATGGTGTTCGACAACGTCATCGTCACGCTGCGGATCGTCGCCTACGACCCGTCGCTCATCAGCGGTGCGAAGATCGGTGCGATCCCGGTCGAGGACCTCGCCTACGCGATGTCCGCCATCGTGCTGCTGCCCAGCCTGTGGGTCCTGTTCGACCGGACCGGCGCACGCGACCGGACCGGCGCGCGCCGCGCGCCCGACCCGACCCCAGCACCAGCGGAGCCAGCACCAGCAGAGGACATGAAGTGAACGCCAGCACCGCCTCCAGGCCGTCGACCCTGCGCGCCCTGTTCGTGTCGTCACGCCCGATCAGCTGGGTGAACACCGCCTACCCGTTCGGCGCCGCGTACCTGCTCGGCAGCGGGGTCGGCGTCGAGGGCGGCGGCGGGTTCTCGCTCGTCGCGTTCCTGGTCGGCGTCGTGTACTTCCTGGTGCCCTACAACCTGGCGATGTACGGCATCAACGACGTCTTCGACTACGAGTCCGACCTGCGCAACCCGCGCAAGGGCGGTGTCGAGGGCGCCCTGCTCGACAAGAGCGTCCACCGCACCACGCTGTGGGCCGTCGTCGTCACGAACGTCCCCTTCCTCGTCGCGCTCGTGGTGCTCGGTGCGGTCAGCGGCAACGGGCCGTGGTCGTGGCTCGTCCTGGCGATCAGCGTGTTCGCGGTGATCGCGTACTCGGCCCCGGGCCTGCGGTTCAAGGAGAAGCCGTTCCTCGACTCGCTCACGTCGAGCACCCACTTCGTCTCACCGGCGATCTACGGCCTCGCCCTGGCCGGCCCGCACTGGACCGGGGAACTCGTCGCCGTCTGCATCGCGTTCTTCCTGTGGGGTGTGGCCTCGCACGCGTTCGGTGCCGTGCAGGACGTCCTGGCCGACCGCGCTGGCGGCATCGGCTCCGTCGCGACCGTGATCGGCGCACGGGCCACCGTCCGCCTGGCCTTCTTCGCCTACCTGGTCGCCGGGATCGCGCTGCTGTTCTCGGCGTTCCCGGGCCCGATCGCCGCGGTCGTCGTCGTGCCGTACGCGCTCAACGTGCTGCCGTGGTGGAACATCACGGACCAGGGTGCCGAGGCCGCGAACGCCGGGTGGAAGCGGTTCCTCTGGATCAACTACCTGGCGGGCTTCATCGTGACGATGGCGCTCATCGCGTACGCGTTCACGCACTGACAGACTGGACGCACGCACCGCGGCGTCCGTGGTGCGTAACCAGCCACGACGGCAGCCACGAAGGAGTGCACGCATGAGCGTCCGGATCATCCACGTCGGTCTCGGAGGGTGGGGCGGCAACTGGGCCCGCACCGCCATCCCAGAGGTGTCGGAAGTGCAGGTGGTCGGGATCGTCGACCCGTCGGCGCCGACGCTCGAGGCCGTGCGGACCGACCTCGGGCTCCCGGCCTCCGCGGCGTTCGGGTCCCTGACCGAGGCGCTCGCCGCGGTCGAGGCGGATGCCGTCGTCATCACCGCCCCGGCCGTGACGCACGTGCCGCTCGCGCTCGAGGCCCTCGACGCCGGCAAGCACGTCCTGGTCGAGAAGCCGTTCGCCAACACCACCGACGAGGCCGTCACCGCGGTCCGTCGCGCCGAGGAGCTCGGCCTGGTGCTGCAGGTCAGCCAGAACTACCGCTGGTACCCGGCACCGCGGGTGGTGCAGGAGATGCTCGAGGCGGACGTCGTCGGCGAGGTCTCCGCGATCAACGTCGACTTCCGGCAGTGGGACAACGACCAGCCCGCCGAGACGTACCCGCACTACCGGTTCCCGCACGCGATGATCAACGACATGGCGATCCACCACTTCGACCTGCTCCGGATGATCACCGGGCAAGAGGCGGTCCGCGTCTTCGCCAAGGCCAGCTACCCCGCCTACAGCAAGTACCAGGACGAAGCGGTCGCCTCGATGATCATCGAGCTCGACGGCGGCACGGTCGTCAACTATCGCGGCAGCTGGCTGAGCCGTGGCCCGCGCACCGCCTGGGCCGGCGAGTGGAGCATCGAGGGCGAGGACGGCGAGCTCTGGTTCACGAGCCGCGACGGTGAGCCGAACGCCGTCGACGGTGACCGGGTCACCGTCCGCCGCACGCAGGACGACGTCGCCGAGCCGGTCGAGCTCCCCGTGCTCGCGCACACCGACCGCCAGGGTGGGCTGCAGGCGTTCGCCCGCTCGGTGCAGGGCGGCCCCGCTCCCGAGACGAGCGGGCGCGACAACCTGCGGAGCCTCGCACTGATGGAGGCCGCCGGCCGCTCCGCGGCGTCCGGTCTGCCCGAGGACGTCGTCGTCCCGTCCTGACCGCGACCACCCACGGCCTGGAGGCGCGGGGCGGGACCGCCCCGCGCCTCCAGGCCGGCTCTGGTCGCGTCCACCGCGTCGGCGACGTTTCGCGCATGTCCCTACGGCGGCGTTTCGCGCCCACCGACAGTCCACGCGTCAGAGCGCCCGTGGGGTGTCGCTGAGCGCGTGGACTCGCGAGCCGGTCGCCGCGTCAGGCGGCCCCGGCCACCCGCCGCGCCTGCGCGACGGCCCGCCGCACGCCGAGCGACCAGCCCGGCCCGTGGCCGGGCAGCACGTGCTTCGCCTCCGTGTCCGCGAGCCGGTCGAGCGACGCGACCGCCGTCTCGACGTCGGAGGTCGCCGCGGGTGCCACGATCCGGGGTCCGATCCCGCCCGTGTACGGGTCGAAGGTGACGAGCGCGTCTCCGGCGATCACGGCGTCGCGGTCGGCGAAGTGCAGCGCCACGTGGCCGTCGGTGTGCCCCGGGGTCTCGATGATCCACGGGTTGCCCGGCACGTCGGCGCGGCTCTCCATCGGTTCGGTGTCCGCGATGCCGTCGACCGTGACCGCACCGGCCAGCAGCATCCGGCCCAGGGGGCGCAGCCCACCCGGGTGGAGCGCGACGAACCCGAAGCGGTTCGTCTGCGGCCGGTAGGAGTACGGGTGCGCGGCGAGGTGCCGATCGCCCGGGTGGACGAACACGGGCGTGCCCCAGTCGCGGTGCATCCGTGCGGCGGTGCCGACGTGGTCGAAGTGCCCGTGCGTGAGCAGGAGCCCCTCGACCTGGTCGGGCGTGTAGCCCAGGTCGTGCACGGCGAGCTGCAGGTGCGGCCATGCGGCGGGCAACCCCGCGTCGACGACGAGCAACCGATCGCCGGTCTCGACGAGGTACGTGTTGGTGTGTGCGATCTCGAGGCGGTGGATCCCCTCGGCGGCGTCCCGGAAGAGCATGTGCGGCACGGTAGACGCGGCCTGCTGGGCACGATCCCGGGTGGGACGTGTACGAAATGGGGAATGGCCAAGGACAGTCTGCCCGAGCTCGAACTCGCCAACGTGCGCACCCGTGAGGGCATCACGGACACCGTGACGGAGCTGAAGCGACGCGCGGACCTGCCCGCCCGGACGCGGCTCGCCGTCGCCAAGACGAAGCAGCGGTGGCACCGCGACCCCACGCCCCTGGTCGCGATGGGCATCACCGGACTGACCGGCGTCGCGGCGATCGTCCTCGGCATCGCGCTCCGGAACAAGCCCGCCGGGCACCTTGCTCAGCCGCCGGCGAACTCGGCCTTCACCGCGCTGCTGCCGTTCGGCGCGCGTGGCGACGCCCCCTCGGCGAAGGAGCAGGCGCAGGCAGGTCGCAAGGGACGGAAGGCGCGGGCCAAGGCGGCCGAGGAAGCCCTCGGGCGTGACCCGGCGCACCGCGGCCGCGTGAAGCAGCAGGTCGGCATCGCGGCGGTGCAGCGACGGGCGAACAAGAACCGCAAGCAGGCGGTCAAGCGGTCGAAGCAGGCCGTGAAGGCGAGAGGGTAGTCACATGGCGCACGAAGAGCACAAGCCGGACCCGGACGACGCCCGGAAGCCCGACAACCCCACCGACCTCAAGAAGCCGACGCTCGTCTACACGCTGAAGAAGACGCTGCGCGAGTTCACGAGCGACCAGTGCACCGACCTGGCGGCGAGCCTGACGTACTACTCGGTGCTCGCGCTGTTCCCCGGGCTGCTGGCGGTCGTGTCGCTGCTGGGCCTGGTCGGGCAGGCCGACAACACGATCAAGACCATGCTGCAGATCATCGGCAACATCGGGTCGGACCAGGTCGTGGACCTGATCAAGGAGCCGCTCGAGGGACTCGTCCGCTCGCCCGCCGCCCCGATCACGTTCATCGTCGGTGTCGTCGGTGCCCTCTGGTCGGCCTCCGGCTACGTGGGCGCGTTCGGCCGTGCCATGAACCGGATCTACAACGTCCGCGAGGGCCGCCCGATCTGGAAGCTCCGCCCGACCATGCTCGGCGTGACCGTCACCACCGTCGTCCTGCTCGTGGTCGGCCTGCTGGTCCTGGTGAGCGCTCCGCTCGCCCGTAGCTTCGGGGACGTCATCGGCCTCGGCGACGTGGCCGTCACCGTCCTGTCGATCGTGCAGTGGCCGATCCTGCTCGTCATCGCGATCATCGTCGTCGCGGTGCTCTACTACTGGTCGCCGAACGTCAAGCAGCCGAAGTTCACCTGGGTCAGCGGCGGCTCGATCCTGGCGCTCCTCATCTGGATCATCGCCAGTGTCGGCTTCGGGTTCTACGTCGGGAACTTCTCGAACTACAACGCCACGTACGGCTCCCTGGGTGGGGTCATCGTGTTCCTGCTGTGGATCTGGATCACGAACAACGCCCTGCTCTTCGGTGCCGAGTTCGACGCCGAGATCGAGCGGGGTCGCGAGCTGCAGGCCGGCATCCGCGCGGAGGAGGACATCCAGCTCCCCGAGCGCGACACCCGCCAGATCGAGAAGCAGGACGAGAAGCGGGCGCAGGACGTGCTCGAGGGCATCCGCATCCGCCAGGGCGTCGACAACGACTGAGTGTCGTTCGTCCGATCGGCGCTGAGCGGCGCTGACGGGCGCTCTCCGGGTCGGGACGCTACGGTGCGAGCGTGCCGTCCTTCCTCGAGGGGCTCCCGTTCCGGTGGCTCGTCCTCGCGCTCTTCGTGATCGTGTTCTGCCGTGCGCAGGCCACGTACTGGGTCGCGCGGCTCGCGGTGACGGGGGCGTCCCGATCGCGGTGGGGCGGCTGGCTGCGCTCGCCGGCTGTCCGTCGCGGTTCTGCACTGCTCGATCGCTGGGGGTTGCCCGTCGTGACGGTGAGCTTCGTCGTGGTCGGCCTGCAGACGGTGATGAACGCCGCAGCGGGGCTGGCACGGGTCGCCTGGTGGCGGTACACGATCGCGATGGTTCCGGGATGCGTGGCCTGGGCGTTCCTGTACGCGACGGTCGGCCTCGCCGTGTTCTGGGCGGTCGTCGCGGCGCTCGCCGGCTCGCCGTGGGGCATCGCGGCGCTCGTGGGACTGGTGGTCGTCGCCGGCGTGGCGCTGACGGTCCTGCGTCGTCGCCGCGACCGCACAGGAGGCCCGGCCCGGCTTCCGTAGGCTGGCCCACGTGACGACAGACCAGCTCCAGAACCGTCCGGTCGCCCTGGTGACCGGAGCCACCCGCGGCATCGGCCGCGCGATCGCCGCCGACCTCGGCCGCACCCACCACGTGCTCGTCGGCGGCCGGTCCGCCGACGCCGTGGACGCCCTCGTCGCGGAGCTGCCGAGCGCGGCGCCGTTCGTCGGTGACCTGGGTGCGGGCGAGGTCCCGGCGCTGCCCGATCGGCTCGACGTCCTCGTGCACTCGGCCGGTGTCGAGCAGGGCACCACCGTCGCCGACACCCCGCGCGCGGTGTGGGAGCAGGTCTTCGCGACGAACGTGTTCGCGGTCGCCGAGCTCACCCGGTCGGCGCTGCCGGCGCTGCGGGCGGCCCGGGGCATCGTCGTGCCGATCAACAGCGGCTCCGGGTTCCACTCGGGCCCCGGCGGCGGCGTGTACGCGGCGTCGAAGTTCGCGCTGCGGGCCTTCGCCGATGCCCTGCGCGAAGAGGAGCGGGCGAACGGCGTGCGGGTGTCGAGCGTGCACCCGGGCCGGACCGACTCGGACATGCAGCGGCAGCTCGTGGCGAAGCTCGGGGAGTCCTACGACACCGACTACTACCTGGCGCCCGAGGACGTGGCCGCCGCGGTCCGCACCGTCGTCGACCTGCCCGAGCGCGGCACCGTCGAGTCACTTGCGATCCGGCCGACCCGACGGCGCTGACGCCCGTCCCTCGACGGGTCACCGCAGCTCGATCCGGTCGTCGAGCTCGAGCCGTTCCAGGAACGTCTCGTCGTGGCTCACCACGACGAGTGCTCCCCGGTAGGCCCGCAGCGCATCGACGAGCTGGTCGACGCTCGTCAGGTCGAGGTCGTTCGTCGGCTCGTCGAGCACGAGCAGCTGCGGCGGCGGGTCGGCGAGCACCAGGGCCGCAAGCGCCACCCGGAACCGCTCCCCGCCGGACAGGTCCCCGGCCGGGCGCTCGACGGTGTCCCCGCGCACCAGGAACCTCGCCAGCCGGTTGCGGACCTCGGCGACGGGCACGTGCGGGGCGTCCCGGCGCACGTTGTCGAGCACCGTGGCGGTGTCGTCCAGGGTGTCCTTCCGCTGCGGCAGGTACGCGATCCGGTCGACGTGGGCGACGGCCCCGGTCTCGGGCAGCGGGTGCTCCCGGGCAGCGGGGTCGCCGACGAGCTGCTCGAGCAGGGTGGACTTGCCGACCCCGTTGTCCCCGGTGACGGCGATCCGTTCCGGCCCCTGCACGACGACGTCACGACCCCGCACGGTCACGGTGGCGATCCGACGCGATGCCGGTACGTCCGGGTCGGGCAGGGTGACGTGGATCGACTCGTCGTCGCGCAGACGGAGCTCGGCCTCGCGCTTGGCGGCGAGGGCGGCAGCTTCGTCGTCCGCGTACCCGACGCGCAATCGGCCGGCGGTCTCCTGCGCCTTCTTCCGCTGCTCGTTCGCCAGGATCTTCGGCATCGAGCGGCCCGCTTTCTCGCCGGCCTTCGCACGTCGGGCGATCTTGGTCTCCGCCTCGATGCGCTGCCGCTTCTCGGTGCGGTGCCGCTGGTCGGCGACCCGGACCTCGCGCTCGACGGCCGCCTGCTGCACGGCCAGGTGCTCCTCGAACGCGCTGAACGTCCCGCCGAACACGGTCATCGCCCCGGCGCGGAGCTCCACGGTCTCGTCGACGTGCTCCAGGAGTTCCCGGTCGTGACTGACGAGCACCAGGGTGCCGCGCCAGTCGTCGACCAGGTCGAGGAGCAGCCCGCGGGCCCGGCGGTCCAGGTTGTTCGTCGGCTCGTCCAGGAACACGATCGGCCGCGCGCGCAACCGGACCCCGGCGACGGCGACGAGCACCGACTGCCCGCCGGACAGCGTCGACACCGGCCGGTCGAGATCGGTGCCGTCGAGCCCGACCCGGTCGAGCACCGCGGCGGCCCGTTCCTCCAGGTCCCAGTCGTCGCCGACCGCCTCGAGCTGCGCGGCCGTGGCGTCGCCGGCCAGGACGGCCCGGAGCGCGGTGAGGGTGGGCCGGACGCCGAGCAGGTCGGCGACCGTGTCGTCGGCGCTGGCGTGCGCCCACGCCGCCGGTTCCTGATCGACGCGCCAGCGGCGATCAGGCCGTGCCGGTGGGGAGAGGCGTTGCGGCAGGTGGTCGACGGGACCCGACGTCGCGATGCTGCCCGACGTGGGGTGGAGCTGGCCGATCGCGAGCCGGACCAGCGTGGACTTGCCGGCCCCGTTCCTCCCGACCAGGCCGGTCCGGCCACGTCCGAAGGCGGCGGTGAGGTGGTCGAGCGCGACGGTGCCGTCGGGCCAGGCGAAGGTGACGTCGTGCAGGACGACGGACGGACTGGTGGGCATGGGGGTGTCTCCCGGTGTCGATGCTGGGCGCACGACACCGAGGCCACCGCGGTGCGGTGGAGCGCCCGACGGGGCGCGCGATCACGGTGTCAGCGCGTGGGCTGAGCGGTACCGGTGATCGACAGCAATCCGTCTGCTTCCGTCGGGGGACCCCCGTGTCCGCCATCCGTTCCGCCGGTCGGTCTCCCGCCCCGGCGGCCCCGCGATGACGACGAGGTGACCTCCACGGTAATCCCGTGACACGGGCACCCGCAAGGGATGACAGGCTGGGGGCATGCCGGAGAACCTGTTGCCGACCCCGTCGTCGAACCCCGAGACCCTGCTGCCCGCCGAGCCGGAGGTGACCGCCGCGATCGAGGCGGAGGCCCCCGTCGCCAGCGTGGTGGTGTCCTACCCGTCGTCGAGCCTGGCGTGGGCGCTGCTCGCCGACGAGGCGTGGGCGCGCGGCGCGACCCTCGAGTCCTACGCGTACGCCCGCGTCGGGTACCACCGCGGGCTCGATGCCCTGCGCAAGGCCGGCTGGCGCGGTGTCGGCCCGGTGCCGTGGTCGCACGGCCCCAACCGTGGGGTCTTGCGGGCGCTGTTCGCCCTGCGCCGTGCCGCCGAGGCGATCGACGAGCCCGGCGAGCCCGAGCGCCTGACCGATTTCCTGAACGCGAGCGACCCCGAGGCCCTGCGCGCACTTTCCGCCGGCGCGTAGGCGTCGCGCTCCGCACAACCAAAGTCACCTCGAACCGCGGCAACCCGTGGTTCGAGGTGACTTTGGTTGTGCATGGGCACGGGCGCCGGCGCGTCGGAGCGTCGGCGCGTCGGCGGCGCCAGGCTGGCCGTCTGCGCAGGTCAGCGGTCGTCGCTTGCGGCGTCCGACCGCCGAGCGGCTCGACTCGCGACGACGCCGCTCACGATCAGGAAACCGAGCGCGAGTGCCATCCCGATGGGCAGCGCGGCCTCGACGATGCGCGTTGACGCCACGACGCTCAGGACTCCCGAACCGATCAGCGCTGCAGCCCCTCCGTGCAGCCACGCTCTGGCAGCACGGTGACCGGCCGTCCACGCTGCCTTCGATCGCATCACGGAAGCGAGGCGGATCCCGGCACCGCCGTTCGGGCCGAGGACGCCGCGCGCCGTCAGCTCGGCGACGGTGGAGACGACCAATCCGCTCGCCATGAGCATCACCGCCGACAGGAGCACCTGCCTACTGAAACGTGCAATTCCAGTTGTGTCAAGGTGTGTCGCGGGGCAGCGCCACTGCACGGAGCACAACCAAAGTCACCTCGAACCGCGGCAACCCGTGGTTCGAAGGGACTTTGGTTGTGCGAGCGAGCGCCGAACCCCGCGCCGCCGACCCCGACTAACCCAGCAGCACGCTCCAACTGAACGCCTGCGGCCAGAGCTGGTGCTCCGGCAGTACGTCGAGCCCGCACGCCCGGCTGCCGAGCCCGTGCTGCGCGGCGTCGAGGTACAGGTACAGGTGGTCCGACGTCGGCAGCTCGTACGGGTGCTCGGCGCGGTCGATCTGCTGCGCGGTCCACGGCGACAGGGTGAACCCCGCACGGTGCGACCCCACGGTCGACACCGTGAACGGCCCGACCGCCAGCGACCGGAGCGACGGCCGGTGCCCGGTCTCCTGCGGCCGCGAGTACTCGACCCCGAGCGACCGCACCGGAGCGGTGAACCGGCCGACGCGAGCAGCGTGCGACGAGTCTGCGTAGGACTCGAGCGGCCCGGTACCGAACCACGTGGCCGTCTCGTCGGCCAGCCCGGCCGGCAGGTCGAACCGCACCCCGATCCGCGGCCACGTGACGTCCCAGGCACCGAACGGCACGGCGTCGGTCTGCAGCACGAGCCCCTCGGACGTCAGGGTCCAGCGGTGCGTGACCTCGAGGCCCCACCCGCTGTTCGCCGCCGCGACGCGGACGCGCTGCTCCAGACCGGAGTCGGTCCGCGACACCGACACCAGCCGGTGCGTCAGCCGGTCCAGCCCTCGGTCGCGCCAGCGCGACGCGGACGGGGGAGCGGTCGGGTCGCCGACACCGTGCGTGAGCACCGGGTCCGCGGTCTCGTAGCCGCCCTGTGACGCCAGGCTGTCGTTGTCGGTCGGTGCACGCCAGAGCTCCAGACGGGGCCCGGCGACCTCGTGGCCCTTCCAGGACACCAGGTCACCGCGGGCGCTGAAGGTGCCGTCACCGAGTCGGTCACCGTCCCACCCCTGCCGGGAGGCCCGTGGTGCGTCCGCCGCGCGCGCCGCGACGAGCCGCTGGGTGCGTGCGACGACGTGGCCGGTGTCCGACCAGGCGGTCGGCCCCGCCAGTTCCACGGTCAGGTCGAACCAGAGCTCGTCGCCGGGTGCGAGGTCGGACGTGGCCGCGTCGAGCACCTCGGAGGGCACCGGGACCGTCGCCGACTCCCGGGCGGCGACGATGCCCGTGGACAGGCGCCCCGAGGCCTCGACGACGCCGTTCCGCGACAGGGTCCAGCACAGCCGGAGCCCGGCGGTCGAGGCCGAGTGGTACCGGTTCTCGACCAGCACCGTGGTGTCCGAGACCGCCAGGCGGATCGGGGCCACGACGGCGGCGAACTCGGCGAGCCCTGGTGTCGGGGTGTCGTCGGGCAGCACCAGGCCGTCCATCACGAAGTTGCCGTCGTGCACGACCTCGCCGAAGTCCCCGCCGTAGGCGTAGAAGTCCTCGCCTGTGGGCGTCTTCGCGAGCAGGCCGTGGTCCCGCCACTCCCACACGAACCCGCCGTGCAGCCGTGGGTACCGGTCGACCAGGGCCTCGTACTCGGCGATCTGCCCGGGGCCGTTGCCCATCGCGTGCACGTACTCGCAGTGGATGAAGGGCTTCGACCGCTGCCGTGCGGCCTCGGCCGGGCCGCAGCCGAGCAGGGGCGTCGGGGTGCCGCCGCCGATCGACTCGGTCTCCTGCAGCGTCGGGTACATCCGCGAGTAGACGTCGGTGTACTCGCCCGTGTAGTCGCCCTCGTAGTGCACCGGGCGCTCGGGGTCGCGGTCGTGCACCCACTGCGACATCGCCGCGAGGTTCCGGCCGGTGCCGGACTCGTTGCCGAGCGACCACATCACGATCGACGCGTGGTTCTTGTCGCGCTCGACGGTGCGGGCGATGCGGTCGAGGTAGGCCTCGGCCCACGCCGGGTCGTCGGAGGGGTTGCCGACCCAGTCGGTGAACAGGAACCCGTGGGTCTCCAGGTCGCACTCCAGGATCACCCAGAACCCGAGCTCGTCGGCCAGGTCGAGAACGCGGGGGTGCGGCGGGTAGTGCGAGGTTCGGATGGCGTTGACGTTGTTCCGCTTCATCAGCGCCATGTCGGCGCGGGCGTGCTCCTCGTCGAACACCCGGCCGCGCACGGGGTGGGTCTCGTGCCGGTTCACGCCGTGGAAGACCACGCGCTCGCCGTTCACCAGGAACCGGTCGCCGACGATCGACACGGTGCGGAACCCGAGCCGGAGCGACACCGTCTCGCCGCCCGAGCCGCCCGAAGCGCCCGAGCCGCCGGCCGCGCCAGCCGCCGCGGAGCCGGTCGACAGCGTCGCGTCGTACAGCTTCGGCAGCTCGGCAGTCCACGGCTCGACGCCCTCGACCTCGATCGGCGCGACGTCGTCCGCCGTGGTCCAGGTCACGTCCACGCCCAGGTCGGGCACCGCGAACCGCACCGGGAACACCGCGTCGAGCGTCGGGAACGTGATCGTGCCGGTCCCCGTCTCCGGCCGTCCCGACGCCGCGGTGCCCGCCGACGCAGCCGTGCCGAGCGTCGCTCGCCAACCGGCACGGACGAACACGTCGTCGATCGGCGCCGTGGGCCGAGCGAGCAGGGTGACGTCACGGAAGATGCCCGGCAGCCACCACTGGTCCTGGTCCTCAAGGTAGGACGCCGCCGACCACTGGTGCACCCGGACCGCGAGCTCGTTCGCCCCCGGGCGCACCAGCTCGGTGACGTCGAACTCGGTCGCCAGGCGCGAGCCCGTCGACCACCCCACGAGCGTCCCGTTCAGCCACACCCGGAAGTGCGACTCGACCCCGTCGAACCGCAGCAGCACCCGGCCGGCACCGTCGAACGACGACGGCAGCTCGAACGAGCGGCGGTGGTCACCGGTCGGGTTCTCCTCCGGCGGGTGCGGTGGGTCGATCGGGAACGGGTACTGCAGGTTCGTGTAGCTCGGAGCGCCGTGCCCGTGCAGCACCCAGTGCGACGGCACCGGGAGCTCGCCCCAGGCCGGGTCGTCGTCCTCCCCACCCTCGGTCGCGAAGTCCTCGGAGACCGAGGCGACGGGCGACCACCGGAACCGCCAGTCCCCGTTCAGCGACAGGGACGGGGCGTCGGTGTGCAGCCAGGCACGGGGTGCCAGCCGCGAGTCGGAGCCGGGTGCGGTGGACGAGAGTGCGGAGTGGGTCAACCCTTGACCGATCCTTCCGTGAGGCCTCCACGCCAGAAGCGCTGGAGGACGATGATGGCGATGACGAGCGGGATGACCGAGACGAGCACCCCGCCGGTGGTGAGCTGGTAGAACTCCGGCAGGCGGTCGACCTGCGAGCGCCAGTTGTTCAGACCCAGTGTTATCGGGTACAGCTTCTGGTCTGCCAGCATGATGAGCGGCAGGAAGAAGTTGTTCCAGATCCCGACCACCTGGAACAGGAACACGGTGACGAGCGCCGGGGTCATCTGCCGGAGCACCACGGTGTGGAAGATCCGCAGTTCGCCGGCACCGTCGATGCGTGCCTGTTCGAGCAGGGTGGTGTCCACCGACGCGGCGGCGTACACCCGGCACAGGAACAGGCCGAACGGCGACACCAGGCTCGGGATGAGCACGCTCCAGTAAGTGTCGGTCAGGCCCATCGACGAGAACAGCAGGAACAGCGGCAGTGCCGTCGCGGTCCCCGGCACGAGCACGCCGCCGAGGATCGTGCCGAACACGAACTGACGCCCCCGGAAGTCGTACTTCGCCAGCGCGTACCCGCCGGCTGCGGCGAAGTAGGTCGCCAGGACGGCACCGACGCCGGAGTACAGGATGCTGTTCGCGATCCACCGGACGAAGATGCCACCGTCGTAGGTGAACACCTGCTGCAGGTTGCTCCAGAGCGCGAACTCGCCGCCGAACCAGAACCCGTTGGTCGAGAACAGCGCGCCCGTGGTCTTCGTCGCGGCGATGACGACCCAGTACAGCGGGACGATGAAGTACAGCGCGACGACGACGAGGATCCCCGTGACGACGATCTGCGAGCGTGGGGACCGGTCGAGCTTCCGGCGCTGGTGCGCCGAGATCGACGTGGTGTCCACGGGGACGGCGGACTTCGCCGTGGCCGGCGCTTCGATGGCTTCGCTGGTCATCGGTCAGTCCCTTCGGTGGTCGCGACGCGACCGGCCTGGAGGACCGGGTCGGCTTGGGTGGTGACCGTGCTGCCCGCCGCAGCGCGCGTCTGGAGCGCGGTGCGGGCCTCCCGGCCGTCGCGCCGTGCGCGCTTGCGTCGGTCGCGTTCGTCCTTGGGTGGTCGGTTCGTCAGCGCGAGGAACGTGAACGACAGGATGAACGCGGCCAACGCGATGATGACCGCCTGCGCACTCGCGACGCCGTACTCGTTGAACGCGAACGCGTTCGTGTAGGCGGCGTAGTTCGGCGTGTACTCGGTGTCGATCGCCGGGGCGACCGTCGACAGGATCTGCGGCTCCGCGAAGAGCTGCAGGGTGCCGATGATCGAGAACACCGTCGTGAGCACGAGGGCCGGCGCGATGAGCGGGATCTGGATCCGCCACGCGACTTGGAAAGCGTTCGCTCCGTCCACCTTGGCGGCCTCGTAGACCTCGCCGGGGATGGACTTCAGCTGCGCCACGATGATGAGCATGTTGTAGCCGGTGTACGTCCACGTGACGATGTTCGCGATCGACCACAGCACGCTGTTCGCGCCGAGGAAGTCCGGCTGCAGCCCCATCGACTGCAGCAGCGACACGATCGGTGACAGGCCGGGCACGTACAGGAACGACCACAGGATCGTGGCGATGACCCCGGGGACGCCGTACGGCATGAAGTAGATCGCCCGGAAGAAGCCCGGCCAGCGGGCGCTCGCCGACTCGAGCAGCAGCGCGAGGATCGTGCAGGCGATGATCATCACCGGGACCTGGACGATGCCGAAGAGCAGCATGCGGCCGATCGAGGCGACGAACCCGCTGTCCTGCAGGGCGATCGCGTAGTTGTCGAACCCGGCGAACCGGCCGACGACGCCGTCCTCGCCGAACAGGCCCTCGCGGTCGACGGTGGTGAACGACTGGAACAGGGCGCTGATGATCGGGATGACGAACGTCAGCAGGAACAGCGCCAGGAACGGGGCGAGCAGGATCCACGGGGCACGCTTCTGCGCGCTCGTGGCCTTCGTGCTCGTGCGGAACGCGGGGGTGCCGCCGGCCGGTCGACCGGTGGACCGTGGGGTGGTGGTCTGCTGGGTCATCGTGCCGTCCTGACGCTGAGGCCCTTGTCCTTGAAGGACTGGACGATCTCCCGCTGTGCGAGCTCCACGGCGTCACTGAGCTTCAGGCCCGAGGTGAGCTTGCGGCGGAACTGGTTCTGCAGGCTGGTGAAGGCCGACTGGGTCACCGGGGACCACGACCAGTCGATGTTCTGCTCCTTCGAGGCCGGCACGAAGACGTCCTCGTTGTAGTTCTGGCCGGAGAACCACTTCGACGGCTTCTCGCGCTGCGCCCCGATGTAGTCGACCGCGGGCGACCAGCCGATGCCGCAGTACTTGATCATCGCGTCGATGCCCGCCTTCGAGGTGGTCATCCACGTGATGAACTCGAGCGCCTCCTTCGGGTGCTTCGCGTTCGCCAGCACCGCGGCGGTCGAACCGCCGATGGCGCTCGAGCCGAAGCCGTCGGCGCCCCACTTCTGCATCGGGGCGACCTTCCACTTGCCCTCGCCGCCCTGCACCGACTCGATCAGTGCGTCACCCCAGCTCGCGCTGGTGACCGCGGCGATCCTGCCGCTCGCGGCCGCGGCGTACCACCCGGGGGAGTACGCACCGGCACTCGTGTCGACGAGCTTGTCGTCGATCACACCGTCGAAGAAGTCCGCGACCATCAGGGTCCTGTCGTCGGTCATGTCGACGACCCACTCGTCGCCGTCGACCTTGAACCAGCGCGCGCCGGCCTGCTGTGCGTACGCGGCGAACGGCGAGGCGTCGGCGACCGGGAACACCTCGAGGTAGTTCTGCTTCCCGGTGCTCCGGACCTTGTCGGCCAGGTCACGCCACTCGTCCCACGTCGTCGGGGGTTCGCCGCCGGCCTGCTCGAGGATCGCGGTCTGGTAGTAGAACCCCATGGGGCCGGTGTCCTGCGGGATGCCGTAGATGCCGTCGACGAACGACACCTGCGCCCACGCGGCCTCGTCGTACTTCGACTCGAAGTCCTTCGCGCCGTACCGGGCCAGGTCGACCAGGCCGTTCGCGAGCATGAACTCGGGGATCTGCCGGAGCTCGACCTGCCCGATGTCGGGGCCGCCGCCGGCCGCGAGCGCGGAGTACATCTTCTGGTACCCGCCGCTGTTGCCGCCGGGGATCCAGTTCGCCGACACCTGGATGTTCGGATGTGTCTCGTTCCAGACGTCGCAGACCTTCTGCAGGTCCTTGAGCCAGGCCCAGTAGGTGAGCTGGACGGTCTCACCCGAGGCCGCGGCGGGCACGAGGGCCGCCTTGTTGACGTTGGTCGAGCCCGGGACCGCACAGCCGGCGAGGAGTCCCGCCGCCGCGGTGCCGAGGCCGAAGCCCAACAGGTGTCGTCTCGTGATGGGTCGTGGTCGTGGCGCCATTGCCGCACTCCGTTCGTCGTTGATCGGGGTTGTCCACACCCAACCACAGAACCGAACGCCGTTGTGGTTTCGTGACCGTACCGACACTGCGCGTTCCCGGCGCACCTTGGAACGGCCCCAGGCCCGGGCGCGGACGGTGGGGTCACAGAGCAGACACCGACGCCCCGGACGGCGAAGGCCGCCGGTGGCACGACCGGGAGGAGAAGCGATGATCGAACGCGGGAACACCACCCATCGCCCCGAATTCGACGAGCAGCTCGCGCACGAGGCGCAGAGCATCGTCCAGGGGCACGGTAGCAACGCCCACGTCGAGGAGTTCCGGCAGTCCGAGCCGGTCCCCGACGACACCGACAGCCCGGAGGCCCTCGCCGCGTCGGGCTACGACGGCGAGCTCGAGGGCGAGCTGCAGGACGACACCACCGACGTGCTCCCCGAGGACGACGCCGACCGTGCCGACCCGCTGCCCACCGGCGAGGGCGACGGAGCCGACGCGACCGTGTACCGCACCGAGACCGGGGAGGGCAGCGCCGATGGCTCTGACGCAGAATGACGCGCCGCACCTGCAGTCCGGCATCGCCGAACGCCTGAAGCGCGGGGGCACGTGGACGTGGGCCTACGTCGACGCGTCCGGTGACCGTGAGGACCCGCAGCACCTCGCCGCCCTGCAGCGCCGGAAGGCCGAGGACGTGCTGCGGTCGGCCGGGGCGGACGCCGAGGTCATCGACACGGTGATGGCCGAGCTCGAGGAGACGCCGGGGGTGCCGGCACCCGTCAGCCGGTACGTGCTCGTGCACGACGGCGAACTCGTGCTCAGCGAGGTCCTGCCCGGCGCGATGCACGCCCCGACGTCGATCGGCCACGACCCCGTGCCCGACCTGCTGCCGCTCCTGGCGCACCGGCCGCTCGACCTGCCGTTCCTGATCGTCGAGGTCGGTCGCGAGGGCGGCGGCTACCGCGCCTACCGCCTGGGCCACGCCGACGTGCCGGACCGTCGCGACGAGCAGCGCGTGCAGGGCCGCACCGACACGCTCCACAAGTTCCAGGGCGGCGGCTGGTCGCACCTGCGGTGGCAGCACCACACCGAGGAGATCTGGCGCGACAACCAGAACGAGGTCGCCACGGCGGTCGACGAGGCGTTCCGGCGGCTGCAGCCGAAGCTCATCGTGGTCGCGGGGGACATCCGCGCACGGGGGCTCCTGCTCGACCAGTTGTCCACCGAAGCGCGCGCCGTCGTCTCCGAGGTCCCGGTCGACACCCGGGCGTCGGACGCGTCGGAGACCGCGCTCGTCGAGCACGTCGACATCGCGCTCGCGCGGGTCATCGCGACCCGCCGGCACGACTTCGAGGACCTGCTCCGCACCCACGTCGGCCGCGGGGACAACCAGACGGTCACCGGTCTCGGTTCCGTCGTCGAGGCGCTGCAGCAGGCGCAGGCCTCGGTCGTCGCGATCGACGCCGCCGCGATCGGCGACCGCACCCTGCTCGCGCTGGGAGCGGTGCCGTGGATCGCCACGGCACCCGAGCAGGCGGCGGGGGCACCGGTCATCGGACCGGTCCCGGCCGTGTGCGCGATCGTCCGGGCGGTCGCCCTCACCGACGCGGAGCTGCTGCTCGTGAACGCCGCGTCGCTCCCGAACGGCGCGCCCGCCGCGGCGTTGCTGCGGTGGCCGGTGGGACCGGCGGTGCCGGCCGCCTGAACGGTGACCGGACGACGGACGGGAGGCCCGGTGCCAGCTGGTACCGGGCCTCCCGTCCGTCTCGGCGCGGCTCGCGCTCAGTCGTGCGAGCGGTCGCGGCGGGGCACCAGCGGGACCGCCAGCAGCGGGAGCACCGCCACGATGCCGAACGACGCCGCGAACCCGAGCGCACCGACCAGTGCCCCGATGCCCGGACCGACGGCGCTCGCCGCGATGAACTGCCCGGTGTTCTGCGCCCCGAGCGCCCGGCCCGACCAGAACGGTCCCGCCGCCTCGGCGACCGACGTGTAGGCGAGCCCGTTGTCGGCGACCGTCACGCTCGTCGCGAGCACCAGGAACACCGCAGCCCCGGCCAGGTGCGTCGCGTCGACGACCGGGAGCACCGCCATCACCACCGCGGCGCTCACCGCGACGATCCGGAGGGGTCCGACGCGCGACCCGGCCCGGTCGCTCCAGCCACCGACCAGGATCCGGCCGATCGCCCCGACGAACTGCGCGGCGCCGACGAGCAGCCCGGCCGCCGGTGTCGACCAACCGAGGTCCACGAGCCAGACGAGTCCGTACGTCGACAGGGTGAACTGCGGCACCACGAGCAGGACCGACACCGCGTGCACCCGCCACAGGAAGCCGCTCGACCGGTAGGGGTTCGCGGTTGCCGTCGTCGCCACCGTGGCCCGGGCAGGGCGTGGCGGGTCGGTGATCCCGATCGCGCAGCACACGGCGAGCACCGCGCACAGCACGATCGGCAGGACCAGGGCCGCACGGATCCCGGAGCCCTCGGCGAGCTGCGGCACCGTGACCGCCGCGAGCGTCACCCCGAGCGGCTGCGACATCTGCCGGATGCCCATCGCGAGTCCCCGGCGCTCCTTCGGGAACCACCCCACCACGACCCGGCCGCTCGCGGCGTTCGTCGAGGCACTCGTCATGCCGCCGGCCAGGAACGCCAACCCGAGCAGCACCGGGTCGCCCGCAGCCAGCCAGGCGGCGACCACGGCCAGCGTGGTGAGCACGAGCCCGCCGGCGATGACGACGCGCTCGCCGAACCGGTCGGTGATCGCGCCCCAGGCGATGAGCGTCAGGACCATGCCGAAGGTCGGGGCGGCGGCGAGGACCCCGGCGACCGGCAGGGAGGTGCCGCGGGTGAGCAGGTGGGGGATGAGGAGCGCCGGCGCGGACACGACGAGCGTCCCCGCCGCCTGGGCCGCGACCCCGAGGGCGAGCATCGTCCAGGCGCGGGCGGAGACCGGCGGCGTCGTGGTGGATCGCTGCGGGGCGTCGGTCGTGGGCATGGGTCGTGTCGGCCGTTCGTCGTCGTTCCATCGCGGAACGGATTGGTATACCAGAACGGTATACCATTCCCGCCGTCACGCCGCTAGGCTTGTCCGCCGTGACCGACACGACCGACGCCGCGCCCGTGTCGCAGACGGCCCAGCTCTACGACAACCTGCGCGCAGCCATCCTGACCCTCGACATCGCACCGGGGGAGCGCATCTCGGAGCGGGGGCTCGAGGCACGGTTCCACGCCTCGCGCACGCCGGTCCGCGCCGCACTGTCGCGGCTCGAGCGCGAGGGGCTCATCCTGCACGAGGGTCGTTCGTGGACGGTCACCCCGATAGACCTCGACGAGATCGCCTCGCTCGCCGAACTCCGCGGCATCCTCGAGCCCGCTGCCGTTCGGCTGGCCGTCCAGCGCGCCACCCCCGAGCAGTTGGCGGAGGTCCGTGGGCACCTCGATGCGCTCCGGCCCACCCCCGACCAGCAGGCCGGCATCCGGATGGGGTCGACGTTCCACCTCGACCTCGCCGCGCTCGGTGGCAACCGGTTCGTCACCGACGCCATCGCCGACGCCCTGACGCGGCTCGAGCGCACGCGTTGGATCGAGGTCCGCACGCCCGAGGCGCGCGACGCCGCGTGGGACGAACACAGCGCCATCATCGACGCCGTGCGCGACGGCGACGCCGACCGCGCGGCGGAGCTCGTGGCCGCCCACGTCGCCGGCACGAACGACCGGTTGCTCAGCTGGATCGCGCAGGAGCGCCGACGCCTGCGTGGAGCGGGCATGACGATCGTGGGCGCGACCGAGGGCTGAGTGTCCGCGGACGTGAGTGGTCTGCGGGCGCCTGCCCGGGCCTCCTGGCCGTGTCCGGGGGGAGGCCGGGCGCGAGCCGCTAGCGCAGGTCCGTCGTCTCCTGCGGCGCGTCGAGATCGTCGAACGTGCGGATCGAATCCGTGCGTTCGAGCAGCGCGTCGCGCACCTCGGCCTCGTCGTGGCTCGCGCGGAGTGCGAGCTTGCTCCCGGAACGTGTCGACTGTGACATGTCGTGTCCTTCCCCTGCGTGTGGGCAACCTGATCGGTGCGGGCACGCGGCCCGCTGGTGCGCTTCCTCACGGGACGTACTGAGGTCGGAACAGTGTCGCGCGACCCCCGCTGTCCCGCAAGCGTTTCCGGCACCGTGTGGAGAACTCCCGGGACACGGCATGCCTAGGATGGTCCGGCCGCACAGCGCGAGGCGCGGCACCAGCGGACGTCGAAGGGGAGGCACGGGTTGGCCGACCAGCGCACCGCACCTCCCACGGTCTACGACGTCGCGTCTGCAGCCGGCGTGTCCATCGCCACCGTCTCGCGCGTGCTCCGCACGCCCGACGCCGTCCGCGAGGGCACCCGGGACCGCGTGCAGGCGGCGATCCGGAGCCTCGGGTACGTCCCGTCCGGCAACGCCCGGGCCCTCGCCGGCAAGCGCACCGGCGTCGTCGGACTGCTGCTGCCCGGGTTCGACGTGGTGCCCGACGAGCGGCCGGACCTGGTCACCGACGGCGGCGTCCGCGTGGTCGACGACCGGCGGCACGTGACGCAGCCGTTCTCGTCCAACCTGTACTTCGACGAGGTCCTGCGCGGGGCCGAGACCGAGGCCTGGCAGCGGGGGCTCGCGCTCATGGTCGCCGCCGGGCGGGGGTCGTCGCGCGACGTCATCGTGAACGACGTCGCCGGCCGGGTCGACGGGCTGGCCGTGCTGGCACAGACCGTGCCCGACGACCTGCTCGAGCACGTCGCCCGCCGCATCCCCGTCGTGGTGCTCGCCGACGACCGGCGCTCGCACGGGTTCGACTCGGTGAGCGTGGACAACGCCGCGGGCATGCGGACCCTGGCGTCACACGTGATCGGGCGCCTGGGGATCCGGTCCCTCGCGTACGTCGCGGGGCCCATCGACTCGCCCGACGACATGGAGCGCTCGGCGGGGTTCCGCGCGGCGCTGGCCGACCACGGGGTGCCGGCCTCGACGGTGCGCACCGTGCACGGCGACTTCGGGCGGGCTCGGGCGCGGGAGCTCGCGGTGTCGCTGCTGGCCGACGACGTCCCACGCGCCGTCGTCTGCTCGAACGACCAGTCCGCGCTCGGGGTGCTCGACGCCGCCGCTGCCCGGGGGCTCCGCGTGCCCGAGGACATCGTCGTGACCGGGTTCGACGGCATCGACGCCGGTCGGTTCTCGTCGCCGCGCCTGACGACCGTGCACCAGCCGATGGGGGCGCTCGGCCGTGCTGCCGTCCTGGCGATCGTGGACCGGCTGGAGCGCCGCGAAGGGCCGCCGCGCGCCGTGCGCCTGCCCGTCGAGGTGCTGCTGCGCGAGAGCTGCCCGCCCGCGCTGTAGGCGCGCGGCGGCTCGCACCGTGCGAGGGGCGTGTGGTGCGAGCTTCCGTGTTCGGTGCGAGCCTCGCGACCTCGCACCACGGACGGAACCTCGCACCACGCGCGACGCCCCTCGCACCGTGCGACGCCCCTCGCCGACGGCACCTCGCACCGTGCCACCCCGCGAAACAACACCCGCGCTTGCACGCCGCGATGTAAGCGCATACATTGAGCACGTACCGACTCGACATGGAGGTCGACCGAGCAATGACGCTTCCCCCACAGCGCACGCGCGGCACGCGTGACCCAGGCCCCCGCCGCCGAGGCCGCCTCGTCGCGGCCATCGCCGGCCTCGCCGCAGTGGCCCTCGTGGCCACCGGCTGCAGCATCCAGGTCCGCTCCGAACCCGATCCCACCATCGGCAAGGACACGATGCTCATCAACGCGGACCGCGGCAACCCGCTGTTCGACCGCAACTTCAACCCGTACATCGCGAACGCCCGCACGGCCTCCAAGTGGATGTACGAGCCCCTCATCGAGGTGAACCCCCTCGACGGCAAGCGCAACCCGTGGCTCGCCAGCGCGTGGAGCCAGCCCGACGCGAAGACCATCGACATGACGATCCGCTCGGGTGTCGAGTGGTCCGACGGGTCGCCGTTCAGCGCGAAGGACGTCGTCTTCACCTTCGACCTGCTCAAGAAGTTCCCCGCCATGGACGTCAAGGGCGCCTGGCAGCACATCGAGCGCATCGAGCAGGACGGCGACCACGTCGTCTTCCACCTCAAGAGCGAGGACGTCCCGAGCCTGACGATCATCGGGCAGACGTACATCCTCGGTGAGGACCACTGGAGCGGCGTGAAGGACCCGACGACCTGGCGCGACCCGAACCCGGTCGGCACCGGTCCGTTCGTCCTCGGCAACTACACCGACCAGCAGTACTCGATGAACAAGAACCCGAAGTACTGGCAGGCCGACAAGATCGCCATCAAGCACCTCATCCTGCCGGCGACGAACACGCAGCTCGACACGGTCACCCGCGGCTACGACTGGGCGTACTCGTTCATCTCGGACGTCAAGGGCACCTGGGGTGCCGCGTCGAAGACGAACGAGTGGTGGTTCCCGGCCGGCGGTGTGATCGGCCTCATCCCGAACCTCACGAAGGCGCCGTACAACGACGTCAACGTCCGCCGGGGCATCTCGCTCGCGCTGGACCGTGACGCCATCGCCGAGACCGCGTCCGAGGGCAACCTGACGGCGGCGGGCCAGACCGGCCTGATCCTGCCGAACCAGGAGCGCTACCTCAACCCGGACATCCCCGACCAGGGCATGATCACCCAGGACACGAAGGCGGCACTCGCCAGCCTCGAGAAGTCCGGTTACACCGTGCAGGGCGGCAAGGTCGTCAAGGACGGCAAGCAGCTCGCGATCACGATCATGACCGCGAACGGCTACTCCGACTGGCTCCGCGCCGCGCAGGAGGTCCGCCGCGAACTCACCGCCATCGGCATCAAGGTGACGATCCAGGCGCCGCAGCCCGCCGGGTACCAGCAGAACATCAACAACGGCACGTTCGACATGGCGATGGGCGGCATGGGCAACGGTGACGTCTACCAGGCGTTCAACTCCCTGCTCAGCAGCGAGTTCTACCAGCCCGTCGGCAAGTCGACCGTCAACAACTACGAGCGGTACAAGAACGCCGACACCCAGAAGCTCCTCGACGAGTACAAGGCGACGACGGACACCGCGAAGCAGCAGGAGATCCTCGACCAGCTGCAGCAGACCGTCTACGACGAGCTCCCCGTCATCGGCATGTACTACGGCGGACTCTGGGGCCTGTTCAACACCGGCAAGTTCGTCGGCTGGCCGAGCGCGAAGGACCCCTACATGGCACCGCAGAACTACGACTCGGCACCGCTGCTCATCTTCACCAAGCTCCGTCTGCGCGACAGCGCCGCCGGCAAGCAGATCCTGCAGGAGCAGAAGGCCGCGCAGCAGGAGGACCAGAAGTGAAGTACATCCTCCAGAAACTCGTCCTCTTCGTCCTGACCCTCTGGGCCGCGGTCACGCTGAACTTCGTGCTCCCGCGCCTGATGCCCGGCAGCCCGGCCGACGCCGCACTCGCGAAGCTCAGCCAGAACGGTCCGGTCACCGACGCCACCAAGAAGGCCATCGAGGCCCAGCTCGGGGTGCCGACCGGCAACCTCTGGGACCAGTACGTCAGCTACCTGCACCAGGTCATCACCCTCGACTTCGGCACGAGCTACACGTTCTACCCACAGCCCGTCGGCGACCTCGTGTCGAAGGCCCTGCCGTACACGCTGATCCTGGTCGGGGTCGTCACGATCCTGGCGTTCGTCCTCGGCACCCTGATCGGTGTCGCGGCGGCGTGGAAACGCGGCACCTGGCTCGACTCGCTCCCCACCCTCTCGGGCAGCTTCATGTCGACGTTCCCGTACTTCTGGACCGCCCTGCTGCTGCTGTTCTTCCTCGGCTACGTGCTGCACTGGTTCCCGACCACGGGTGCCTACTCGGCGACGACCACGCCGGGCCTGAACGGTGCCTTCTTCGGCGACGCACTGCAGCACGCGGTGCTGCCGGCGGTCACGATCCTGGTGACGAGCCTCGGCGGCTGGATCATCGGCATGCGCAACGCGATGATCAACACCCTCGGTGACGACTACGTGACCTTCGCCGAGGCCAACGGCCTGCGCGGACGCACCGTGGCCATCCGCTACGCGGCCCGCAACGCGATCCTGCCGAACCTGACCGGCTTCGGTCTGGCGCTCGGTGGCGTGGTCGGCGGTTCCGTCCTGGTCGAGCAGGTCTTCGGCTACCCGGGCATCGGCTACCTGCTGTTCAACGCCGTCATCGGGCAGGACTACCCGCTCATGCAGGCCCTCTTCCTGATGATCACCGTGTCGGTGCTCATCGCCAACTTCATCGTGGACGTCATGTACGGCGTCCTGGACCCGAGGACGCGTCGATGACCAACAACGCAACCATCGCCGTGCGAACGCAAGACACGGAAGAACAAGCAGCGCCGTCCAAGTGGCGCGCAGCCGCCCGCCAGTTCGGCGTCGTCTGGTCGAACAAGAAGGCCCGGATCGGCATCATCATCCTCGGCGTCTTCGTGTTCGTGGCGGTCTTCGCCCCGCTCCTGGCCCCGTACGGCGCCAGCCAGAACGGCTTCGCCCGGTCCGCCGACGCGACGCCCGACCACTGGATGGGCACCACCGCCGCCGGCGAGGACGTCCTGTCCCAGATCATCTACGGCGCCCGCATCTCGGTCATGGTCGGCGCGGTCGCGGGCATCCTGTCCACGCTCGTCGCGGTCGCGATCGGCCTCAGCTGGGGCTACGTCCGCGGCTGGATCGCCGAGGTCATCGGGTTCATCGTGAACCTCTTCCTCGTGATCCCGGGGCTGCCCCTGATGATCGTCATCGCCGCCTACCTGCAGAACGGCGGCATCGCGGTGATCATCGCGGTCATCGTCGTGACCGGTTGGGCGTGGGGCGCTCGCGTGCTCCGCTCGCAGACGCAGTCACTGCGCGGCCGGGACTTCGTCACCGCCGCCCAGTTCTCCGGTGAGGGCGCGACCCGCATCGTGTTCCGCGAGATCCTGCCGAACATGACGAGCCTCATCGTCGGCAGCTTCTTCGGAGCCGCCACCAGCGCCATCCTCGCCGAGGCGGGCCTCGAGTTCCTCGGACTCGGCGACTCGTCGATCGTCAGCTGGGGCACGATCCTGTACTGGGCGCAGAACTCGAATGCTCTGCTCACCGGGCAGTGGATCCTGCTCTTCGCGCCGGGTCTCTGCATCGCGCTCCTCGCGATGAGCCTCACCCTGATCAACTTCGGCGTCGACGCCGTGTCCAACCCGCGGCTGCGCGACGGCGCACGGCCCCGTAAGGAGAAGCGCGCATGAGCGGCTTGCCAGAAACGCACCCGGCAGACGGCCTGGAGGCGCCCACCGGCGCCGCCACGGGCCTCCAGTCCGACAGTGGTGCCGTCCAGGGCGACGCCTCCGTCCTGCTCGACGTCCGCGACCTGTCGGTCGTCTACGAGTCGGCCGGCCAGAGTGCCGTCCAGGCCGTCGACCACGTGTCGTTCCAGCTCAAGAAGGGCGAGTTCGTCGGCCTGGTCGGCGAGTCCGGTTCCGGCAAGTCGACGCTCGGCTACGCGCTGACCCGGCTGCAGAAGCCGCCGGCGCGGACGAACGGCGGCAGCATCGTCTTCGCGGGCAAGGACATCCGCGACCTCGACGACGAAGCCCTGCGCCAGCAGCGGCAGGGCGGCTTCGCCATGGTGCTGCAGTCCGGCATGAACGCGCTCAACCCGGTGCGCACCATCCGGAACCACTTCATCGACGTCTTCAAGGCGCACGGCCACGTGTCGCGCGACCGCTGGGACGCCCGGATGAAGGAGCTCATCGAGAAGGTGAAGCTGCCGACCTCGATGCTCGCCCGGTTCCCCGGGGAGCTCTCCGGCGGCATGCGCCAGCGCGTCTCCATCGCCCTGGCGCTCTCGCTCGAGCCGCAGCTGATGGTGTTCGACGAGCCGACGACGGCGCTCGACGTCCTCGTGCAGCACGCCGTGATGGACACGATCATCGAGCTGCAGCGCACCGAGGGCTTCACGGCGATCCTGATCAGCCACGACCTCGGCATCGTCCTCGAGGCCACCGAGCGCGTCCTCGTCATGCACGAGGGCCGGATCGTCGAGGACGGCGGCTCCCGCGAGATCCTCCGCGACCCGCAGGACGAGTACACGCAGATGCTCCTGTCGCACTACGCCGACCCCCGCGCCGAGGTGGTGTCGTTGCCGGGCTTCCCGGACCGCTCGCTCCGAGCCGAGGCCGGCGAGAAGCGGCAGGAGACGACCTCGTCGTTCAGCACCGTCGGGTCCCGCGAGCGCAGTGCCGCCCGCAACCCGATCGTCGTCGACCACATCGTGAAGACCTACCCGGCTCCCCGCCGCGGTGAGCAGCCGGTGCAGGCCGTGCGCGACGTGTCGTTCACCCTGGAGCCCGGGCAGTCGCTCGCCCTGGTCGGCCAGTCCGGTTCGGGCAAGTCGACCATCGCGAAGCTGCTCACCGGCGTCGAGAAGCCGACCACCGGCACCGTCCGGTTCGGGGACCTCGACGTCGCCCGCCTCGGCAAGCGCGGCCTGCGGGACCTCCGCTCCGAGGTCCAGATGGTGTTCCAGGACCCGTACTCGGCGCTCAACCCGCTGCACACGGTCGAGTACACGCTGTCCCGGCCGATCGCGAACTACACCGGGCTGACCGGCCGCGATGCCCGACGCCGGGTGCTCGAGCTGCTCGAGACGGTCGGGCTCACCCCCGTCGAGCAGTTCGCCCAGAAGCTCCCGCACCAGCTCTCCGGCGGGCAGCGGCAGCGCGTGGTGATCGCCCGGGCGCTCGCGAGCGACCCGCAGGTGATCATCGCCGACGAGCCGGTGTCGATGCTCGACGTGACGCTGCGTGCCGGTGTGCTCGCACTGCTCGAGGACCTCCGCGAGCAGTGGGGAGTCTCGCTCCTCTACATCACGCACGACCTGCTGAGTGCGCGGCTCATCACGGACGACATCATGGTGCTCCACGAGGGCGCCGTGGTCGAGCGGGGTCACACGGCCCAGGTGCTGCAGGACCCGCAGGACCCGTACACGATCGCCCTCCTCGACGCTGTTCCCAACCCGCGGAGGACCCTGCGCGCATGACGAACCTGCACGACTTCCCGACGGTCCCGCCGTTCGGCCACCTGCCCACCCCGGACGGCGTCGACGTCGTCGGGATCGACGTCCCGGTCGGGCGGCTCACGGCCTACCGGATCGTGCCCGAGGGGGTGTCGAAGGGCACCGTGCTCATCGTCCCCGGCTACACCGGCTCGAAGGAGGACTGGCGGACCTTCCTACCCGTCCTCCGCGACGCCGGGTGGACCGCGGTCGCGATCAGCCGGCGCGGTCAGGCCGACTCGGCAGCACCGACCGAACCCCGCGACTACTCCCTCGACGAAGAAGCGGCTGACGTCGTCCGGGTCGCACGCCTGCTCGACGACGGCGCCCCCGTGCACCTGGTCGGGCACTCGCTCGGCGGCGTGATCGTCCGGGCCGCCGCGCTCCAGGACCCGACGGCGTTCCGCGACGTCGTGCAGTTCTGCTCCGGGCCGCACGGCTGGCCGTACCGCAAGGTCGCCGAGCTGACGATCCTGCACGACACGGGCGGGAACCTCCGGCAGCTTTTCGACTCGACGAACCCGCTCTGGGCGTACCGGCCGGACGACGAGCTGCCCGACGACGTCCGGATGGTGCGCGACCGCTTCGACGCGACGAGCCCGCTCAGCGTCGTCGCCGGTGGCCACATCCTCGAGGACCACACCGACGCCTCCGACGCCCTGCGCGCCACCGGCCTGCCGGTCCTCGTCGCCCACGGCGAGTGGGACAACGCCTGGCCGATCCCGTGGCAGCGGGCGATGGCCGAGCAGACCGGCGCCGAGTACGTCGTCATCCCCGCGAGCTACCACGGTCCCCAGGTCGAGAACCCGCTCGGGACGGTCGCCGTCTTCGACGCATTCCTGAGCCAGCACTGACTCGAACACGCACTGAAAGGCACCATCATCTCCACGCTGCAGTTCCCCGACGGCTTCCTCTGGGGTGCCGCCACCGCCGCCCACCAGATCGAGGGCAACAACGTCAACAGCAACTGGTGGGTGCACGAGCACGAGCCGGACACCACCATCGTCGAGCCCTCGGGTGACGCGGCGGACAGCTACCACCGGTACCGCGAGGACATCCGCATCGCGGCCGAGCTCGGGCTGAACTCCTACCGGTTCAGCATCGAGTGGGCCCGCATCGAGCCCGAGCGCGGGTTCGTCAGCCGCGCCGAGGTCGACCACTACCGCCGCATGGTCGACGCCTGCCACGAGTTCGGCATCGAGCCGATCGTCACCCTCATGCACTTCACCGTGCCGCGCTGGTTCGAACGCGACGGCTTCTGGCGGGCACCGGACGCCGCCGACCTGTTCGCCCGCTACACCGAGGCCGCGCTCCCCGTGGTGCAGGACGGCGTCCGCTACGTCTGCACGATCAACGAACCGAACATCGCGGCCATGCTCGCCGGCGGCGAGGACGCGGCCAACCTGGTGGCCTTCGGCCTGCCGAACCCGGACCTGGGGGTCGCCGACGCCCTGCTGGCCAGCCACAAGCGGTCGCGCGAGGTCCTGTCACAGGTGTCGGGCCTCCAGTCAGGCTGGACCGTCGCGACCCAGGCGTTCAAGTCCAACGGTGAGCCGGGCGCGGACGCGATGCTCCGCGAGTACGGCTACCCGCGCGACGACTGGTACCTCGAGAACGCCGCGGGCGACGACTTCCTCGGTGTGCAGGCCTACACCCGCACGTTCATCGGTCCGGACGGGCCCCTGCCCGTCGCCGACGACGTCGAGACCACCCTGACCGGCTGGGAGTTCTACCCCGAGGCCTCGGCCGACGGGCTCCGCAGCGCGTGGGAGCTCTCCGGTGGTGTCCCGCTGATGATCACCGAGAACGGCATCGCCACGGCCGACGACTCCCGCCGGCAGGCGTACACGCAGGGCGCGCTCGAGGGCATCCACCGCTGCATCGAGGACGGCATCGAGGTCCTCGGCTACCAGCACTGGTCGCTGCTCGACAACTACGAGTGGGCCTCCGGCTTCCGCCCGACCTTCGGGCTGGTCGCGTGGGACCGCGAGACCTTCGAGCGCACGCCGAAGGACTCCGCACGCTGGTACGGGCGGGTCGCCCAGGCGAACGCCCTCGAGTCGGTCGCCGTCTAGGACGGTCGACCCCGCAGGCGCGCGGCGGACGGGAGGCCCTGCTCCCGTCCGCCGCGCTTCGTCACGTCCGGCACGGGTCGGCCCACGGGCCGTGGTGCGGACAGCGCTCAGGCGTCGGCGAGCAGGTCGGCGACGGCCGTCTCGCGGAGCAGCTCCGCGCGGTCCGCAGCGGTCGAGCCCTCGTCGTCGGCGGCGTCCCGGTCGACGTCGAGCGACAGCACGACGCGGACCGTGTCGAGGTCGCCGGAGTCGACGGCCGCGATCAGCAGCGTCGCGCCCCGTGACCCGCGCGCCCTGGTGTCCGCACCCGCGGCGGCGAGGGCACGCACGATCGCGGTGTGCCCGCCCCACGCAGCGCGGACGATCGGGGTGTTGCCGTCGCCGTCACGGGCCTCCAGGTCGGCGCCCGCTGCGACCAGCACGTCGACCGCCCGTCGCGCGTCGCGGTCGATCGCCAGCGTCAGCGGCGTCCGTCCCTCGGTGTCCTCCAGCTGCAGGGTCGCCCCGCGGCGCAGGAGTTCCTCGAGCATCTCGGGGTGGTCGAACCACGCGGCGGCGTGCAGCGGGGCGAAGCCCCAGCGGGGGTCGACGTCGTCGACGTCACTCGCGTCGTCGGCCAGGTGCAGCCCGCCGAGGTCGCCGTACGCCGCGGCCCGTACCACCTCGGTCGCCCACTCCACCCAACCGTCCGGCACCGGGCCGTGCCAGCCGCGTGCCGGGCGCGACTCGAGGCCGGAGTACACGGACTCGGCGACGCTCCGGATCGCCACCCGGACGCCCCGGAACCGGATCGCGACCTCACCGACGGGGGAGATCAGCAGGCGGAGTTCCCAGGCGTCGTGCTCGTTCAGGTACTCGAGCTCGCCCCGGGCGACGTGCGCGTCACCGGCGAGCAGTGCCGCGGCGTCGACCCCCGGCGGGTCGATGACGGCGTCCCGCAGCCGGAGCGACACCCTGGCGTGGTTCCAGCGGCGCCACAGGCCGCTCGGGGTGTCGAGCACCTCGTCGTTGCGGACCACGATGTCGGCGTGCACGACGACCGGGTCCGGCACACCGTGGCCCGGCAGGTCGACGGGGGTCGTCACGTCGTCCTCGTCGGCGTCCGGGTCGACGACGGCATCGGCGGACTCCACGACCCAGCGTTCGATCCTCGAGTCGGTCCACTTGACGGTCAGGAGCGCGGCGACCGTGGGCGGGGCGTCCTCGAGCAACCGGGTCACGTGTTCGCGCTGGCCGTCGAAGTCCTCGAGGGAGACGTAGCCAACGGAGGGCCAGTTCACTCGACTCCATCGCACGGGACGACCCTACCCGGCAGTGGTCCGTCTCCCCGCGGAGGGCCTCGTCGCGTGCTCTCGTCCAGCTCCGCAGTTCTCCACAGGTGTCACCCTTCCGGAGCAGCGCCGTCCGGAATGTGAGATGTTGAAGACATGCCGCCGCGGACCGTCCCCCGAGTTGCGGTACGGGCTGCGTCCAGGGGTCCTGATCGCGCGACTGCTCGGCTCGAGGACCTGCGGCCATGGCCGGAGCGAGCCCCGGGGAGCAGCAGGCGGCTGGCTCCGCGAGTGAGCGGACGGTCGACGAAGCGGTGGGCGAGCGGCGCCACGGCGAGCATGGCACCGACGGTGATCGTGACGACCACGAACCACGGCACCCAGTACGCGCCCACGGCGGCGAGTGCTGCGGGCACCACCGGCGCCAGGAGCGGATGAACGAGGTACAGCGCGTACGAGGCAGCGCCGCCGGCCATCACCCAGCGGGGCACGAACCGGCCGATCCGATCGTCCAGCCAGACCGCCGAGAACACGACAGCGGAGATCACGAGCGGGACGACGGCCGCCGAGACCTCGAGCCGCTCGGCTCGCAACGAGGCCAGGGTGCCCATGCAGACCGCGATGCCGCCGAGCGACAAGACGGTCAGGACCGGTCGTCGTGCTCGCCACCCGCGGGCGATGACCATGCCGGCGAGGAAGTAGAGCGTCACGTCATCGGCGTAGAACCACCATGCTGACCCGGTGGCCGGGCGCAGGAGTGACGCGGCGGCCGCGAGCGTGAGGATCGGTGCGCAGAGTGCCAACGGGTCGATCCGGATGGCCAGGGCGAGCGTCATCAGCGCGTAGAACGCCATCTCGAAGACCAACGTCCACCCGACGCCCCAGAGCGGATGGATGGCACCGGCTTCGTCGTGACTGGGGATGAACAGGTACGACGCAAGGACCGTGCCCGGGCTGAGGGCCGAGTTGACCACCAACGAGCCGGCCAGGACCACCGCGGCGACCTTGATGGTGGTCATCAGCCAGTAGAGCGGGACGACCCGCGCGAGCCGCGCCCGGGCGAAGCGGTGCCAGGACCCCGGCGCCTGACCGAGGTCGTCGCCGACGAGCACCATCACGAAACCACTGATCGCGAAGAACAGCCAGACGCCCAGTCCGCCGATCCTGTCGAGCTGCGGGGTGTGCTCGTCGAAGCGCTCCGCCGAGTAGTAGCACGCGTGGACGACCACCACGAGGGCGGCTGCGACGTACCGCAGGGCCTGGATGAGACGGAAGGGCTGCTGTCGGGTCGGCATGTAGCAATTCTACATGCAAAATACAAACATACGTGATGATATCGAGCGCGTGCTATGGATATTGCAGGTGATATACTAATGACATGACCACACGAACCGCAGCGCGCGAGGTCGTCTACCTCGGCTGGACGGGGCACGGCAACTACGGCGATGAACTCCTCCTCGAGACGTGGCGTCTCGCCCTCGGGATCGACGCCGTCTCGCCGGTGACTCGACGGGAGCGACTCGCCGATGTCCGGAGCGCGATCCACTCGTACCGCACCGGAGGCCGTACCGAGCGGATGCTCCTCCTCGGTGGCGGGACGGTGCTCGGCTTCCAGAACTGGGCACGGCACGTGGCAGATGCTGCTCGGGTGTACCGCGCAGACGCAGTGGTCGCACTCGGAGCGGGGGCGGCTGAGTCGACCGACACGTTCGCCCTGGGCCTGCAGGAGCGCGACTGGCGGCGCTGGGCGGAGCTCCGATCGATCTTGCTCGGTGTCCGCGGTCCGCTCACAGCGGTGGAGTGCGAGCGGACCTGGGGTCGTCCTGCGGTCGTCGGCGACCCCGCTCTGCTGTACCCGGTCGTGGCGGGCATCGAACACGTCCACGACGCCGACGGCCCGGTCGGTGTGAGCGTCGGCGCTGATCCGGTGTCGCGGTTCGACCCGCGGTCGGTTGCAGCGGCGGTGCGCAGGACGACCGGAGCGGACACCGAGATCGTGTTGTTCGCGCTGTCCCCGAACGACCTCGCCGCCTGTCGAACCCTGCAGTCCGAACTGCACCGCCCGTCGCGGATCCACCGGTTCGACGGCGACGTCCGCGCAACGACCTCGGAGATCAGCCGGTGCAGTCTCATGCTCACCGAGCGACTGCACGGCGCCGTCGCCGCGGTCGGCCTGGGCGTCCCCACGGTGCCGCTCGCCTACGCCTCGAAGTGTGACGACTTCTGGCTCAGCGTCACGGGTGAACGGCCCACGGTCGTTCCGGGCTCGACGGAGCAGCAGATCGTCGATGCTGCAATGCGGGCACTCGACCCCCTGGAGCGCTCGGCGACCCAGGCGCTGGCGAGCACGCTCCGCCAGCGCCTCGTGGTCGGGGTGCAACGGATAGCCGACTGGCGCGAGGGCGTCACCATGACCGACCAGCTCCGCGAGCCGCTCCCGTTCGAGACGGTCGAACCCGCTGGTGCCCACGGAGGTGTTGCCTGATGGAGGCTCAGGAGTACGTCCGGATCCTGCGCAAGAGCTGGCTCCTCATCACGGCGACGGCGCTGCTCGGCATCCTCAGCGGTGGTGCGCTCGCTGCTGCGTCGACACCCGCCTACACCGCGGCGACCCGTCTCTACGTCTCGGTCCGTGCGCAAGAAGGCGCAGCCAGTACGGATCTGAACCAGGGGACGAGCTTCGCGCGACAAGCGATCTCCACCTACGTCGACGTCGTGAACAGCCCGATCGTCCTCGATCGCGCCGGACGCGAGCTGGAGCCGCGCATGACGGCAGCCGAACTCGCGCCGCTCGTCAGCGCTTCGTCCCCTGCCAACACCGTGCTCCTCGAGGTCTCCGTGACGGACACCAGCGCGAAGCGTGCGGCCGAGATCGCGAACGCCGTCGGGGAGTCCTTCGCACGCGTCGTGTCCGAGGACCTCGAGAAGCCGAGCGTCGGGCCGTCCCTCATCGCCGTGAAGACGATCGCGCCGGCAACCGTACCGAGCGCGCCGAGTGCTCCACGGATCCCGCTGATGCTCGCGATCGGCCTCGCGGTGGGTCTCGTGACCGGGGTGGGGATCGCGGTGCTCCGGACGAACCTGGACACGAGGGTCAGGACCGCGGAGCAGATCGAGGCAGTCGCGCGTCGCCCCTACCTGGGCGGGATCTTCGTCGATCCGGACGCCCAGAAACGCCCCCTCATCGTCCACGCCGACCCGAGGAGCCCACGGTCGGAAGCCTTCCGTCGACTCCGGACGAGTCTGCAGTTCGTCGGTCTCGGCGACGCTGGCCGCTCGTTCGTGGTGACCAGTTCCGGGCCGGGCGAGGGCAAGAGCTACGTCGCAGCGAACCTGGCCATCGCCCTTGCCGAGACCGGAGCGAGTGTCGTCCTCGTCGATGCGGACCTCCGGCGCCCCCGTGTGGCGGACTACCTCGGCATCGAGGGGAACGCCGGGCTGACGGACCTGCTCATCGGACGTGCGGAGATCGCCGACGTCCTGCAGCCGTGGGGTGAGCAAGCGCTCTCGGTGCTCCCGTCCGGACGCATCCCCCCGAACCCGAGCGAGATGCTCGGCTCCGCTGCGATGCGTGCAACCGTGGAACACCTGGAGCGCAACTTCGACTACGTCGTGATCGATGCGCCTCCGGTCCTGCTGGTCGCCGATGCCGCCGTGCTCAGCGCGGTCGCCGGCATCCTCTTCGTGGCCGCCGCCGGCAAGGTCCGCAAGGCGGATGTCATCGCGGCACTCCGGGCGCTCGACGCGGTCAAGGCGGTCACGTTCGGCGTGGTCGGCCAGATGCTGCCGCTGCGCGGTGCCGGTGGTGGGTCCTACGGCAAGTACGCCTACTACGACGGCGACATCCCGGTGATCGAGCCGGTGCCCGAGGAGCGGCGCGGCCGACGCGGTCTGACCACATGACCCACGGTGTCAGCTCGACCGTCGCGCGCCCGGTCGGCGCCGCCCTCACCGACCCCGAACCCTCTGGGAGCTGAACTTGTCAATCCTCGTCACCGGCGGCGCCGGGTACATCGGCTCGCACGTGGTGCGCCTCCTCGAGGAGCGAGGCGAGTCGGTCGTCGTGGTCGACGACTTCTCGAGCGGCCTTAGGTCGCGGGTCGGAGCCGTCGTCGTCCAACTCGACCTCGCGGCCGCCGACGCTACGTCAGCACTCATCGACGTCATGCGCGAGCACGACGTGTCCTCGGTGATTCACCTCGCAGCCCTCAAGGACGTCGCGGAATCGGTCGACGAACCGGAGCGCTACTACAGCGTCAACGTCGGAGGACTCGGGCATCTGCTCGAAGCGATGCGGTCTGTCGGCGTCACCCGAATCGTCTTCTCGTCCTCGGCTGCCGTGTACGGCGATGTGCAGGACGTCGTCGTCACGGAGCGGACCCCGTGTTCGCCGATCAATCCGTACGGCCAGACGAAGCTGATCGGTGAGTGGATGCTCGACGCAGCGCACCACGCCTGGGGGCTGCGGGCGATCTCGCTGCGCTACTTCAACGTCGCCGGCGCCGGATGGGACGACCTCGCGGACACGGCTGCCAAGAACCTCATCCCGATCGTGGTGGATCGGATCCTTCGCGGTGAGTCACCGGTCGTCTACGGCGACGACCATGACACCCCGGACGGCACCTGCATCCGCGACTATATCCACGTCGCAGACCTCGCACGGGCGCACCTCGCCGCGGTCGACACGCTCCGCGACGCCAGCGACTTCGCCGGCCCGGTCAACATCGGCACGGGCAAGGGGGCGTCCGTCCGAGAGGTCGTGGCCGAGGTGAGCAGCGCCCTCGGTCGACCGAGCACCCTGCGGGTCGCCGCAGCTCGTGCTGGCGATCCCGCCGCGGTCGTCGCGGACCCGTCCGTCGCAGCCGATCAGCTCGGGTGGCGGGCTCGTCACGGTCTCGACGCGATCGTCCGGTCCGCCCTCGGAGCAGTCCACTCCTGACGCACGCTGATGAGCGCGCTGTTCGCATCGACGCGCGGAGCGCCCGGGAGCCGCTGCGTTCTCGGCTCGGGACTCGTCAGAGTCGCCGCGACACGGGCACCCAGCGGAGCACGGCATGGAGCGCAGGGAAGACAACCCACGGCGCGGTCGCGGCGATCAGCCGGACGGGCACAGCGATGTCCGACGGTACGGCGACGAGGATGCCGAGCGAACACGCGAGCGTGACGACCCGCACAGTCGTGAGCTCGGCGTTCGATCGGCGGTAGCGCTGGAACGTCGAGAACACGGTGCTGGTCCACAGTGCTGCCACCAGGAGGCAAGCGACGACGCTGAACGGGACTGCGTCGGAGAGCGCGGTCAGGCGGATGGCGCTGAGGACGAACGGCACGACCGCAGCAGCCGTCGTGCCCCAGAGCACGCCGGCCAGGATCGCGCTCGCGGCGATCGTTGCGGGGAAGGCGAGCGACCGCAACCGTGCGCGGAAGGACGACGGCACAGCTCGAGTGGGATCCCGGTGATCGGCCGATCGTTCCTCGAGCGCGCGGCCTCGCATCGAGCGGATGACGGTCGGGGAGAGTCCTGTCTGCAGCATCTGGAACGGTCCCGCGATGAGGGTGGTGCAGCTCCGGAACGCGCCGGCCACGGCGAGTGACGTCGATGCGCCGAGCGCGATCACCACCGCGCTCATCGTGGTGCCGATCAGGACGCCGTCGAGCGCGAGGAACGGGATGTCCCGCCGGTACTCATCGAGGAAGACCCGGACGCTCCACGACCCGGTCGGGCGTCCGCGCAGTGCGAGTCCTGCGGCACCCACTCCGTACGCGATCGTCATCGCCACCGGCAGCGCCACCGACGCGTCGACGCCGGGCAACAGCCCGACAGCACAGAGTCCAGCCAGGACCACCATCACCACGGCGTCGGTCGAGACGACGCGGCCGTAGCGGACAGCCGACATCTCGACCGATCGTGTCGTGTCGTACAGGGCGTACGTGACGAGTGCGGCTGCGAGCGCGAGTCCGGATGCGGCGGTTGCGAGACCGAGACCGACGACCGCGATCGTGATCGACGCGGGAGCCGCTGCGACGAGGGTGAGCAGCACCGCAGCGCGGCGTGCGGCTCGAGACCGTTCCGGGTCGCCTGACAGGTAGATGACGACGGGCAGTGCTCCGAACCCGCGTACGAAGCCGGCCGCCATGAAGAACACGGAGAGCAGAACGGCGAAACGGCCCCATCCGTCGGGAGTGAGGCGGGCGGTGCCGACGATCGTGATGCCCATCTGGCCCAGGCTCAGCATTGCCTGAGCGGCGAAGGGGAGCGCGAGTCGGCCGAGTCGCTGCATGTTCGCGCCTCTCTCATTATGGATGTCACGTGTTAGTATATCACCGACCTGTGGGCGACCCACCTGATGAGTGAAGGACCGAGATGCTGACATTTGCCGAGTTCGAGCGAACCGAGATCGCGGGCGTGCCGATCATCGTCGCGACCCGTGACGAAGCGATCGAACAGATCGCGGCGGTCGCGCAGAGCGGTGGTGCCGGTGACGTCCACCTGGCGAACTCGTACGTGATCTCCCTCACCGCGCAGGACGAGGACTACCACCGGCTCATCGCCTCCGGGGCGGCCGTCTACCCGGACGGGAAGCCCCTCACGTGGGTGTCGAGAGTGCTCCCGGGCCGCGCGCTGTCGCAGGTCAGGGGCCCGTCGCTGTTCCCGGACATGATGGACCGGGGGCGGGCCCGGGGACTCCGGCACTTCTTGCTCGGCAACACGGACGAGGTGCTGGCATCCCTCCGCGCCGAACTCGAGCGGCGGTACCCGGGCGTCTCGATCGTCGGGACGCACCGCTCGTACTTCCGGCCGCTGATCGACGACGAGCTCGCCGCGCAGGACGCCGAGATCGTCGCCGCTGATCCGGACATCATCTGGGTCGGCCTCGGCACACCGCTGCAGGACGTCGAGACGCGACGGATCGCCGAACACCTCGGGAAGGTCGCGATCGGGGTCGGGGTGGCGTTCGACTTCATCGCGGGGACGAAGCCAGTGGCTCCGGAGTGGATGACCCGTGCCGGGCTGGAGTGGGTCTTCCGGCTCGCGAGCGAACCGCGCCGTCTCTGGAAGCGCTACCTCATCGGGAACTTCGTGTTCCTCCGCGCCGCCTTGCGGCGACGCCGATGACCGGCGGACGCGTGGCGGTCGTCAGCCAGGTTCCTCCGCCCGTGCACGGCCAGACCGTGATGACCCTCCGTTTCCTCGACGTGTTGGAGCGGCTGGGGCGACCGTCACGACTCATCGACCGTCGGTTCAGTGCGACGGTCGCCGAGGTCGGTGTGCCTTCGCTGCGCAAGGTGGTCGCGGTGGTCGGACTGCTCACCCGTGTCGTCTGGACGAGCGTCCGTTTCCGGCCCGAGGTGGTCGTGGTGTTCGTCACCACCCGGGGCGGATCGTTCCTCGTCGACTGGGCCGTGTCCGAGCTCCTGCGGCTCTTCCGGAGTTCTCTGGTGCTCTACGTGCACTCGGTCGGCTTCGAGGACCTCCGTCGTCGAGGTCGGTTGTGGGCGTGGTGTGTCGATCGTCTCCTCGGCTCGAGCGACCGGATCGTCACACTCGGTCCGTCCCTGCTCGCAGACCTGCCGGGCCGCGCTGCACTGTGTCTCGCCAACACTCCGGGCCCGGTGCCGGCAGTGACCACCGCGGCCGACCCGTGCAGCGTCCTCTTCCTGTCGAACCTCATCCCCGGCAAGGGCGCCGAGGACTTCGCGCGGATCGCCGGCCTCCTCCGTGGTCGCTCCGGGACCGAGCGCTGGCGTTTCACGCTGGCGGGTTCGCCCGCCGATGCAGCCGTCGTCGCAGCGGTCGAACGGGAACTGGTCGACGCTGACGCCACGGCGCGTGTCGCGGTCGTGGGCGCGCTCGGTGCGGCGGAGAAGTGGCAAGCGTTGGCGGTGTCGACGTGTCTTGCCTTCACGTCGTCGCTCGAAGAGGCGCAGCCGTTGACGATCGTCGAGGCGTTCGCGAGCGGCACGCCTGTGGTCGCGTACCGCGTCGGCGGCGTTCCGGACCTCATCGAGCACGGTGTCAACGGCTTCCTCGTCGACGTCGGCGACGATGATGCGTTCGCCGATGCCATCGAGTCCCTGATCAGAGACCCTGCACTCCGCGGACGTCTGTCCGCTGGTGCCTCGCGGACCTTCTCGGCGCGTCTGTCCGAGCACGCCTACACGGACGCCTGGCGACACGTCCTCGACGAGAGCACCCGATGAGCGTCGGTCCCGGCACGACGTTCCTTCCGAGCCGTCGATCGTTCCGAGGACACCGCTGGCGAGCCCCTGCCCTGCCCTGGCTCACCTGGGTGGCGGTGGCGATGGCGGTCGTGATCGACACGAGTGGCCGTGTCGGTCTGGGGCCGGTGAGCCTCTCCGCGTTCATCTCGCTCGGTGTGATGGCGGTGCTCATCGCGCTGGCACCGCTCGTCGTGGGAGCGGGACTCGCAACCGTCCCCTTGCCGTTGCTCCTGTTCTACGGCTTCGTCGTCGTCCGTCTCGTCCTCGCTCCCAACCCCGACGGGCTCCAGAACGCGGCGATCCTCACCATGTTCACCTTCGGCATCGCGTTCTCGGCGCGGTCTGCGACGGTGGAGATCGCCGGCGCGACGCTCCGGGTGTTCGCCGGTGTCGGTGTCCTGGTCGCCGTCGTGTTCGTTGTTGGCAGTGTGTCGGGTGCGGACGTCTACATGACCCGTGCGTTCGCCCTCACTGCCCTCGTGCTGCTGTCCGCTGCGGTGGTGCTGCCACCGACGGACCTCCTTGCCCGTGCCGCTCCGATCGTGATCGTCGGGGCCATCGTGCTCAGCCTGTCCCGCACTGCGTCCGCGATCAGCATCCTGATGCTGGTGGGACTCGTCGTCCGGCTCCGCCGCGGACACCGGCTCCTGCTCGCCTGTGGCGCGGTGACCGGCGTCGCGCTCGCCACATGGGTGCTCCTGACGTCCTTCGCACCGTTGCGCGATCGCTTCCTCGTCGGCGACAACGCGGTCGAGGTCGGTGGCCTCGCGATCAACACCTCCGGCCGTTCGGCGCTCTGGGAAGCAGTCAGCCAGAACGCGATGCACGCGCCCTTCTTCGGCCATGGTCCTGGCTCCGCGGTCGTCTTCGTGACGGAGCGGTTCGGTGGGATCACGCAGCCGCACAACGAGTACCTCCGCGTCCTGCACGACGAGGGGCTCGTCGGACTGATCCCGTTCGTCCTGGGCTGTCTGCTCGTGCTCGTCCGTGTCATCAAGCGGATCGCACGGACGGACCAGCCGATCCACTGGGCCGCGCTGTTCGCCCTGACGGCGACACTCGCTGCCGCCGCCACGGACAACGTCCTCGTCTACCCGTTCGTCCTGCTTCCCGCTTCGGTCCTCATCGGGCTGTCGCTCGGTCTCCCGGTCGGTCTCTCCGAGCAACCGACGAAGGGAGCGCGCGCACGAGAGCCTCGAATCGGCGACCGCGGACTCCTCGGAGCATCCCGATGACCGGTCGCCCCGACATCGCAGTCGTGATGAGCGCGTACAACGCCGTCGACACGATCATCCCCGCCGTGCGCTCGCTCCTCGACCAGACCGAGGTCGCCGTAGAGGTCGTGGTGTTCGACGACGGATCGACCGACGGGACCGATCTCGCGCTGGGATCACTCGCCGATCCGAGGCTCCGCGTGATCCGTTCCCCGCACAACGTCGGTCGATCGGTCGGACGCCACCGCGCCATCCGAGCGACGACCGCAGCGGTGATCGCGATCGCTGACGCGGACGATGTCGCGCTTCCTGGAAGGCTCGCGGCACACGTCCGACAGCTCCGGGGAAACCCGCACGCGGTCGCGACGTTCGGCAGGCTCGTCGAGCAGCGTGGCTCGCGGACGATCCTCGCCGATCGCTTCCCACCCGACTCCGATGCCGTCGACGCGATGTTCGAGCGCGGTCAGATGCCGGTGGCGCACCCGGCGAGTGCGTTCCGCCGCGAGTGGTACCTCGACACCGGCGGGTACGACCCACAGATCCGTTGGTGCGAGGACTACGACCTGTTCGCACGCGGATGGCGCCCAGGAGCCGTCGTGCCCGACCCCGCACCCGTCGTGGTCTACGCGTCCCCTGGAGCCGTCCGGCCGTGGCGCTACTGGTGGGAGAACGAGCGGCACCGTCGTGCGATCACCGCCCGTGTCCTCGCGGCCGGCCGCTCTCGAGCCGGTGCGACTCCCATCGCGCCCTACCTCCGTGCTGCCAGCGCCCCACCACGTCGCGCCCTCGAGGTGCTCCGGTACGTCGCTGTGTCAGCTCGCGACGCCGTTCGCGAACGGCGGCGTCTCAACCGTCCCTCAGAAGAAGGAAGCAGAAACAGATGAACACCACCAAGACCGTCCTCATCACCGGGGGTGCCGGCTTCATCGGCTGCGCCCTGTCCCAGCGGCTCGCGAGTTCGTTCACCCGCTGGGTGGTGGTCGACTCGCTGCACCCACAGGTGCACCCCGAGCGCGTCCGACCGGATGGACTCCACGACTCGGCAGAGCTCGTGGTGGGCGACATCACGAAGAGCGCGACCTGGGACCGTGTGCTCTCGGACATCCGCCCGGACATCGTGATCCACCTCGCTGCAGAGACAGGAACAGCGCAGTCGCTCGACGAGGCTTCGCGTCATGCCGAGGTGAACGTCGTCGGCACCACGCGCATGCTCGACGGGTTCGGTCGTCACGGCATCGTCCCCGAGCGGATCCTGCTCAGCAGCAGTCGTGCCGTGTACGGCGAGGGGCGCTGGATCTCCGAGCGGGGGGACGTCCGGTACCCGGGCCAGCGCAGTCACGGACAGCTCGAGCGTGGGGCGTGGGACTTCGACGGACTGGTGCCGCTCCCCGCACGCGCCGGCGACAACGTCCCGCATCCGACGAGCGTCTACGGGTCGACCAAGCTGTCGCAGGAGCAGATCCTGGCGGCATGGGTGGGAGCGCGCGACACGGCGTTGACCGTGCTGCGCCTGCAGAACGTGTTCGGGCCCGGCCAGTCCCTGACGAACAGCTACACCGGGATCGTCTCGTTGTTCTCGCAGCTCGCCCGTGCCGGTCAGAGTATCCCGATCTACGAGGACGGCGAGATCACCCGCGACTTCGTCTTCATCGACGACATCGCCGACGCCTTCGTCGCTGCCCTCGGGACCGCTCGCTCGGTCGGGACCACGACGTTCGACGTGGGGTCCGGCGTGCCTTCGACGATCAACGATCTCGCTCGGACGATCGCCCATCACCACGGAGCACCCGCGCCGCACATCACCGGGGCGTTCCGTGACGGCGACGTCCGGTTCGCCGCGTGTGACGTTGCTCCGACGGTCGCTGCGCTCGACTGGCAGCCGCAGTGGAACCTGGACGCTGGCGTCGTGCGCCTGCAGGACTGGATCGACGGCCAGCTCGGAACGCCGGTCGAGGCACGGCTGGCGGGCTGACGCGCTCGCACAAGAAGCCCCGACCGCTCCCGTGTGGAGCGGTCGGGGCTTCTTGCTTCCCGCTGAGTACCTTCCGGTCATTGATCGACGCACACGTCGTCCGCCGCAATCAACCAGGGCGATGCTGGGGAGCGCACGAAGATGCCCCGGCTGCTCGTAATGAGCAGCCGGGGCATCTCGTGGTGTGCGGGAACAACACGCTCGTGCGCGTGCTACTCCGCGGTGATCTCGTTCTGCTCGCCCTTGTCGTCGACCGTGGGGGTGTTCGCGGCCTTCACCACGTTGCCGTTCGAGCCGGCACCGATGGTCACCGATCCGATCGACTCCGCACGGACCGTGTTGATGGCACCCGTGATCGAAACGTGCCCGACGGCTCCGGACACCGTGACGAGCGAATTGGACGCGGAGATCTCGACGTTCTCGCAGTCGCCCTGCACGGTGAGCTCAGCGCTGTCGTCGGTGACCTTCGCGGTCCCGTCCTTGCACGCGACGTCCTTCTTGACCACGGGCGGGGTCGTCGCTGCGGACGTCGGGCTGGAGCTGGGCTTGGCCGTGTTCGTCTCTGCCGCCGTGCAGCCCGCGAGGGTGGCGATGGCAAAGGCGGCCGTGGCGATGGCGAGTGGCTTGATGAACTGCATGAGAGATCCTGACGTCGATTGCATTGTGTGGTTGGGAAGGGGCGAGGCCCAGGTCGCGGTGAGCGAGCCTGGGCCTCGACGAGTGCTCCGGATTCGGAGTGCTCAGCTCACCGTGAAGGAGAACTGTGCGGTCGTGTCCGAGCCAGGCAGGGACTGCAGCACGGTGCCGGTGTAGCGACCCGCCGGCAGCGTGACGGTCGACGTCAGCGTCCACGTGCCGTCGTCCTTGACCGTTCCCGTGGCCAGGCTGGTGCCACCAGAGCCCTTGATGACCAGAGGCGCCTTCGGCGTGCCCTCCCCGGAGAACACCGGCGTGCCGCCGGTCAGGGTCGCGCCGATCTCGGGGCTCTCGAGCGTCACCGCAGTGAACTCGACACGGAACTGGAACGGGGCGGTGGTCACCTTGCCGTCAGCGACCTGTCGAACGGTCCCGGAGTAGGAACCGGCTCCGAGCGCGATCGTCGAGGTGACGTCGAACTCGCCGTTGCTCCGCACCTTGCCCGAAGCGAGCTGGGACCCGGAAGCACCGGTCACGGTGATGTCGGCGTCCGGAGTCCCCTTACCGGTGAAGACCGGGTTCGGGGTGACGACCACCGCGTTCTGTGCAGGAGCGGTCAGCGAAACGGGGATCATGGGTGCGGCGACGGTGAAGCGGAAGTCGGCCGAGGTGGTCTTGCCGTTGACGGTCTGCCATGCCTTGCCGGCGTAGCTGCCCAGTGCGAGGGTGACGTCAGAGGTTGCTTCCCAGGTGCCGTCGTCCTTCACGGTGGCGGTGGCGAGGAGGGTGCCGTAGGTGCCCTTGACCTCGACGGTCGCGCCGGGCTGGCCCTCACCCGTGAAGACGGGCTTGGTGTTGGTGACCTCGGCGCCGATCGCCGGGGCGGCCAGCGTCACCGGGGCGATCGCCTGCACGACGGTGAAGCGGAAGTCCGCCGTGGTGGTCTTGCCGTTGACGGTCTGCCATGCCTTGCCGGCGTAGCTGCCCAGTGCGAGGGTGACGTCAGAGGTTGCTT
>NZ_JABMLI010000001.1:82637-252758 GCF_013205045.1 Curtobacterium sp. VKM Ac-2852 | reverse complement strand
GCCCTCACCCGTGAAGACGGGCTTGGTGTTGGTGACCTCGGCGCCGATCGCCGGGGCGGCCAGCGTCACCGGGGCGAGGTTCTGGCCGACGGTGAACCTGAACGGTGCCGTCGTGGTCTTGCCGTCGACAGTCTGGCTTGCCGTTCCGGCGTAGCTACCGGTTCCGAGCGCAACCGTCGAGGCAACCGACCAAGTGCCGTCTTCCTTGACCGTGGTCGTGGCGAGCGTGCTTCCGTAGGTGCCCTTCACGACGACGGTCGCCCCAGGCGTGCCGCCGCCCGTGAAGACGGGGTTCGGCGTCGAGACGTCCGAGTCGATCGCGGGAGCGGTCAGCGTGACCGGGACCATCGCCTTGACCTCGAAGTTGATCGGCGCGGTCGTCTTCGCCCCTTCAAGCGGCGTCTGCGTGGCGGTGAGCATGTAGCTGCCGTCCACGAGGTCGAAGCCAGCCGGGACACTCCACTTGCCGTCCTTGACGGTGGTGGTGGCGACGACTCTGCCGGTCGAGCCCGTGATCTCGATCGTGGCGCCTTCGTCGCCCGTACCGGAGAACACCGGACGCTTGTCGGTCGCGGTCGACCCGTTCGCCGGAGTCTCCACGACGATCGGAGCGACCGGGTTCACGGCCTCATCGATCGTGGCCTGCGTGGTGCTCGTAGTGTTGAACGCGCCCTCGACGGCGGTGCCGCTCAGGACGGTGCGCATCGGGAAGGTGCCGGCGTCGGCGTCCTCGGGCGTGCTCACGTTGATGTTCCAGCGCATCAGCGACGCGTCGGGGAGGTTCCAGGTCGTGGTGGTGGTCGCGAAGTCGTAGGTGTACTTCGTGCCGTCCTCGGAGCGGACCCCGTTGGTCAGGGTCATGGAGGCGTTCGTCCAGGTGTCCTCACCCGGCTTCTTGAACGAACCTTCGATCGTGCCCTGGTCCGCGGCGAAGGTCGTACCCTCGGGCGCGGTGAACTCGACCTTGCCCTGCGGGCGGCTGATCGAACCATTGGTCTTGAACAGGGACTCCACCGAGGTGACCTCGCCACGCTCGAGCGTGACAGCGGTGCCGTCCTGGCCCGAGATCGCGGCATCGTTGATGACGACGTCGAGGTCCTTCGAGTCGTGCTCCTCGCCGTCGATCTCCTGCACGATGTGCAGCGGGTTCGTCCCGCGGTCGAGATCGTCGACCGTGATGCTCCACGCACCGGTCTCGGCGTCGGCTTCGACGCTCTTGTCGCCGATCGTGATCTTTGCACCCGGGGTTGCGGTACCCGAAATGACCGCGGTCTTGCCCGCGTGGTCGATCGAACCGACGTTCGCGACCAGGTCGACGACCGAGGTGCCGACCGTGGTGGTGGTCGAACCCTGCGCACGGAAGTCGTTCGTGCTGCTCGTCCCGCTGAAGTCGAAGTCCATCGCGCTGGAGCCCTCAGGGGCGTCTGCGCTGGCAGCGACGTCGATCATGAAGCGGTACTGCTGGTCGGCCGGACGCTCGCTGGCCCAGTCCGCATCGAACGTCAGGGTCGTGTTGTCGTTCGACAGGCGTCCGTTGGTGAGCGGGATCGACGTGGAGGCGTTCCACGCGGTGTTGCCGACGCGCCGCCACGAACCCTGGACGGCGTCCTGCTCGGAGAAGGTCGCACCGTCCGGAGCGGTCAGCACCACGGTGCCCTTGGTGTCGGTACGCGTTTCGCGGTTCTCGACGACGAACGGCACCTGGGTGGTCTCGCCGCGCTCGAGCTCGATCGGCCCCTGGTCGACGCCGACGAGCGTGCCGCCCTCGATGATCGTGACTTCGACCGATGTGCGGTCTTGCTCCGTGACGCCGATCTTCTGGATAGCGGTGAGCACGTTCACGCCCTTGTCAATACCAGTCACGGTCATCGACCACTTGCCGGACGAATTTACGTCCGTCTGCTGGCCACCGATCGACACCTTCGCGCCCGGAGTCGCCGTACCCGCGACCATCGCGCTCTTTGCGATGTGGTTGGTTCGATCGACAGTCGCCGTGATCGGTGCAACGTCCTTGAGCCCGTTGAACCACAGCGCATCTCCGCTAGTGGGGGCAGAAGAGGTCGTGATCAACGGCCCGCTTCCGATCGACGGATTGTCGGACACACCGAGGGAGGCGTACGCCCCGGTTCCACGAATCGCCCCGTTACTTTGGATCGAGAACTGCTGTGACGCTCGGCCATCGCAGGTTGTGAGGGTGACGAGATCGGGAGTTTTCGAACCGAGCGTCGCGCATCGGCCAAAATCGGCCGAAATGATCGGACCTTTAGAACCCACTGACGGGAAGGTCCAGGTACCGCCTGTCCCAGTGGTGATTCTACTTCCGGATGCGACCCAATTGGTCCGGTTGGTGTACCCAGGGAGTGTTTTTGTCTGGAACGGACCGACCAAGCGAGATTCCGCAGAAGTTTCGGCAGCCGCAGCGGGAGCCATGCCGAAGGACAGGCCGGACACGATGGTGGCAGCGGCCAGCCCGGCCGCACCCATGGACTTGAGGGCAGTCGATGCCCTCTTCTTGTGAGACATGTGCATCTTTCAGGACAGGCCGCAGACAGCGGCTGTGCGGGAAGGGGCACGCCCGTCGGCAGAGTCCGACGGCGCATGTGTATTCAGAATATCACGTGAAATACCAACATACGCGCGTGCTACCCGTGGCAAAGGGATTGCCTGTGAGTTGAGTGGGATCGGCGCAAGTTAGTGGTCCCGAAGTTGACTCCAGGCGACTCAGGAGTAGAGTTGAGTCCATCGGACGCAAGTCCAACGACTTACCCCCCCCCAAGCAAGAGGAGCAACACATGGGACGTGCAGTAGGCATCGACCTCGGAACCACCAACTCCGTCGTCGCAGTTCTCGAAGGTGGCGAGCCCACCGTCATCGCCAACGCCGAGGGCATGCGCACGACGCCCTCGATCGTGGCGTTCACCAAGGACGGCGAGGTCCTGGTCGGCGAAACCGCCAAGCGCCAGGCCGTGACGAACGTCGACCGCACCATCGCGTCGGTCAAGCGTCACGTCGGCACCGACTGGACCACCGAGATCGACGGCAAGAAGTACACGCCGCAGGAGATCTCGGCCCGCACCCTCGGCAAGCTCAAGCGCGACGCCGAGCAGTACCTCGGCGAAGACGTCACCGACGCGGTCATCACCGTGCCCGCGTACTTCAACGACGCCGAGCGCCAGGCCACGAAGGACGCCGGTGAGATCGCCGGCCTCAACGTCCTCCGCATCATCAACGAGCCGACCGCGGCCGCTCTGGCCTACGGCCTCGACAAGGGCAAGGAAGACGAGCTCATCCTGGTCTTCGACCTCGGTGGCGGCACGTTCGACGTGTCCCTGCTCGAGGTGGGCAAGGACGACGACTTCTCGACGATCCAGGTCCGCGCGACCTCCGGTGACAACCGCCTCGGTGGCGACGACTGGGACCAGCGCATCGTCGACTACCTGGTCAAGAAGTTCAAGGACGAGCACGGCGTCGACCTGTCCACGGACAAGATCGCCAAGCAGCGCCTGAAGGAAGCGGCTGAGCAGGCCAAGAAGGAACTGTCGTCGCAGATGTCGGCGAACATCCAGCTCCCGTACCTGACGCTCACCGCCGAGGGCCCGCTGAACCTGGACGAGACCATCTCGCGCGCGCAGTTCGAGCAGATGACCTCCGACCTGCTCGACCGCACCAAGAAGCCGTTCAACGACGTCATCAAGGAAGCCGGTGTCTCGGTCAACGACATCGCCCACGTGGTGCTCGTCGGTGGCTCGACCCGCATGCCCGCCGTGGCGGAGGTCGTCAAGTCGCTGACCGGTGGCAAGTCCCCGAACCAGGGCGTCAACCCGGACGAGGTCGTCGCCGTCGGTGCCGCGCTCCAGGCCGGTGTGCTGAAGGGCGAGCGCAAGGACGTCCTGCTCATCGACGTCACGCCGCTGTCGCTCGGCATCGAGACCAAGGGTGGCCTGATGACGAAGCTCATCGACCGCAACACCGCGATCCCGACCAAGCGGAGCGAGACCTTCACGACCGCTGACGACAACCAGCCGTCGGTCGCCATCCAGGTCTTCCAGGGCGAGCGCGAGTTCACCCGCGACAACAAGCCGCTCGGCACCTTCGAGCTCACCGGCATCGCGCCGGCTCCCCGTGGCGTCCCGCAGGTCGAGGTCACCTTCGACATCGACGCCAACGGCATCGTGCACGTGTCCGCCAAGGACAAGGGCACCGGCAAGGAGCAGTCGATGGTCATCTCCGGCGGCTCGTCGCTGCCGAAGGAGGACATCGAGCGCATGGTCCGCGAGGCCGAGGAGCACGCAGCCGAGGACAAGGCCCGTCGCGAGGCCAACGAGCGTCGCAACCAGGCCGAGCAGCTCGTCTACTCGATCGAGAAGCTCATCAAGGAGAACGACGAGAAGCTCCCCGCGGACGTCAAGTCCGAGGTGCAGGCCGACGTCGACGCGCTCAAGTCCGCACTCGCGGGCGAGGACGACGACGCGGTGAAGACCGCCTTCGACAAGCTCAACGAGTCGCAGGGCAAGCTCGGCCAGGCCATCTACAGCCAGCAGGACGCAGCAGCCGGCACTGCAGGTGGCGAGCAGCCCGCGGGTGAGCAGCCGGCCGACGACGAGGACATCGTCGACGCCGAGGTCGTGGACGACGAGGACGACAAGGACAAGAAGTAACGATGACGGATCCCAAGGACAACGCGCCCCACGAGGACGAGCCCCAGGTCGAGGGCGACGCCACAAACGCTGCCGAGCCCGAGGACCTCATCGAGGCGGAGGGGCCCGACGTCGAAGTACCGACGGACGGCCCCGCCGCCGGGGGCCCGGCGGCGGATGCAGCGAACGACCTCTCCCCGGAGGACGAAGCGCTGCTCGCCGACGCCGCCCGCGGCATCGCAGAGGACAAGCTGAGCACCGAGGACCGCGACCTCGTCGCCGAGATGCGTGCGGACATGCTCCGGGCGCAGGCCGAGCTGGTCAACTTCCGCAAGCGCGTCGAGCGTGACCGTGAGGCCAACCGCGAGGTCGCCATCGCCGAAGTGGTGCGGGCACTGCTGCCGGCGCTCGACGACCTCACCCGGGCCGAGGCCCACGGTGACCTCGCCGAGGGTCCGATGCAGGTCATCGGCCAGAAGATCCGCGGGGGCTTCGAGAAGTTCAAGCTCGTGCAGATCGGCGAGAAGGGCGAGGCGTTCGACCCGAACATCCACGAGGCGATCGTCCAGCTCCCCACCCCGGGTGCCACCGGACAGACCGTCGCGGACGTCGTCGAGCCGGGCTACAAGCTCGGCGAGCGCGTCCTCCGCGCGGCCAAGGTCGCGGTGGCGGTCCCGGCCTGAGCCGGGTCCCCACGGTGACGACAGAAGAAGGCAGGTGATCCATGGCCAGTCAGGATTGGTTCGACAAGGACTTCTACAAGGTCCTCGGCGTGTCCAAGGACGCCTCCGACGCCGAGCTGAAGAAGACGTACCGGAAGCTCGCGCGGCAGTTCCACCCGGACTCCAACCCGGGTGACGCCGCCGCCGAGAACCGCTTCAAGGAGATCAGCGAGGCCTACTCGGTGCTCTCCGACAAGGAGCAGCGCCAGGAGTACGACCAGGTCCGCGCCATGGGTTCCGGCGCTCGCTTCACGGCGGGCGGCGGAGGCCAGGGCGGGTTCGAGGACGTCTTCGGCGGGATGTTCGGGCAGCAGGGCGGTGGCGGACAGCGCGTCCGCTTCGGCCAGAGCGGCCCCGGCGGTGCCGGCGGTTTCGAGGACATCCTCGGCGGGATGTTCGGCGGGGGTGGTGGCTTCGGCCAGACCTCCGGCGGCTACCGCGGCTTCGGTGGGCCGACGAAGGGCCGCGACGTCACGGCGTCGACGACCCTCGACTTCACGACGGCGATCGCCGGTGACACCGTCAAGCTGTCGCAGGGCAACGGCCGACCGGTGAACGTCCGCATCCCCGCGGGTGTCGCCGACGGCCAGAAGATCCGTCTGCGCGGCCGCGGCGAGCCCTCGCCCGACGGTGGTGAGGCCGGTGACCTCGTGGTCGCCGTGTCGGTGCGGAAGCACCCGGTGTTCGAGCGCGACGGGCTCAACCTGCGTGTGGACGTCCCCGTGACGTTCACCGAGGCAGCGCTCGGCGCGACGATCGAGGTCCCGACGCTCGGCGGTTCGCCCGTGAAGCTCAGGGTCGCCCCCGGCACGCCGTCGGGTCGCGTCCTGCGCGTCAAGGGCCGCGGCGTCACGACGAAGAACGGCACGGGCGACCTGCTCGCGACCGTCCAGGTCGCGGTGCCGTCGCACCTGTCGGACAAGCAGCGCGAGGCAGTCGAGGCACTCGCGGCCGCGCTGCCCGACGAGAACCCCCGCGAGGACCTCCTCGCCAAGGCGCGCGACTAGCGGGCGCAACCACAGCAGTAGACCCGGCTTGGAGGCCCGGCGCGGCTCCGTCAGGAAGCCGCCCCGAGCCTCCAGGCTGGTTTTCACCCCACGCGGACGACGGAAAGGAACGCGCCATGACCGACATGGACGAGAACTCGCCCGTCTTCGCGATCGCGGTCGCGGCGGAGCTCGCCGAGATGCACCCCCAGACGCTGCGGCAGTACGACCGGCTCGGCCTGGTCGTGCCGGGTCGCACCCGGGGTGGGTCGCGGCGCTACTCGATGCGCGACGTGGTGCAGCTTCGCGAGATCGCGCGCCTCGGCTCCGAGGGGGTGTCGCTCGAGGGCATCCGGCGGGTGCTCGACCTGGAGAACGAGAACAAGGCGCTCCGCGATCGTGTGCGGGAACTCGAGTCGGCGTTGGCCGACCAGCTCATCAACCGGCCCGGCGCACGGGTCTTCGCCGCCACCGCGAGTGGTGCGGCGATCTCGCTCAAGGCGGGGTCGCGGCCGCAGCGGAACACGCAGATCGTGTTGTACCGCGGGCCGCGCTGAGTGTCGGAGAACGACGACGGGCCCGACGCTCTAGAAGCGTCGGGCCCGTCGTTGTTCGTCAGCGTGTCGACGCGACTCCGACCGGGTACTCGAAGCCGGTGACGGCGCGCTTCGTGACGACGTTCGCGTTGCCGAAGTACTCCATCCGGCGCGGCTGTTCCCCGATGACCTTCAACGCTCCGGAAGGAGTCCGTTGCCAGAGGGTGCCTCGTTCATCGCAGGAGTTCGAGACGATCGTCCATCCGTTCGATGCAGGACCGAAAGCCTGCAGGCACTTGCCGTTCTCGAAGACGACCTTGCCCGTCTCGCCGATGGTCGGAGCGGAGACCGTGGCGGCGGACTCGGCGGCGGCGTCGAACGAGGGTGAGAGGCCGGGGGTCATGACGACGGCACCGTCTGTGCGGAGATTGAAAGACATGTAGGTGTCGGCCTGTCGTTCCACGACGAGCTTGATCTGCTCGGACGGTCCGGAATCGTCAGAGGTGGCGGCGTGCGCCGCAGTCGGTGCTGCAGACATGAGGGCGGCAAGGGCAGCAGCCGCAGCGATGGCGGCGAGTGGGCGTGTCATTCGAAGGGTATTCATACGTGAAATTTACCATATCGAGTCACCAAAACGAATCTGCGCCTTATGTGTCGCTACTCGATGGCGATGTTGTGCATCTGCACGAGATCGCGCCTCGGCTCGGAGGAAGCGTCGTTGGAGGGCATGAGTGTCGGAGGACGGCGAACGCCCCCGGCGACCATCTGGTCCCCGGGGGCGTTCTGCGAGCCGTCGGCTCAGTTGATGGTGAAGCGGACGGGTGCTTCCGTCGTGGCGTTGCCGGGGGCGGTCTGCTTCGCGGTGAGGACGTAGCTACCGCGGGCGAGGTCGATGTTCGACTCGGCGCTCCACTTGCCGTCAGCGTTGACCTTCGCGGTCGTGACGACGCGGGTGGTGCCGCGGATCTCGATCGTGGCCCCGGCCTGGCCGGTACCGGTGAAGGTGGGGCGCGGTCCGCTGACGGTTCCGTTCATCTCGGGAGACGCGACCGCGATCGGCGCTGCCGCGGCGGCGGCGATGGTGAAGTGGACGGGCACTTCGCTGGTGGTGTTGCCGGGGGCGGTCTGCTTCGCGGTGAGGGCGTAGCTGCCGCGGGCGAGGTCGATGTTCGACTCGGCGCTCCACTTGCCGTCAGCGTTGACCTTCGCGGTCGTGACGACGCGGGTGGTGCCGCGGATCTCGATCGTGGCTCCGGCCTGGCCGGTACCGGTGAAGGTGGGGCGGGGCCCGGTCGCGGTGCCGTTCATCTCGGGAGTCTCGACCACGACCGGTGCGACGGAGTCGTCTTCAGTGGTGAAGGCGATGTTGCGCATCACCGAGGTGCGTCCGTCGGTCGTGGTCTGGGTGAACGTGACCTCGTACCCGTCCTTGCTGGTCAGGTCCGCGGTGGCGTCCCAGGTGCCCACGCCCGACCGGGCGCCGCCCGCCTTCGTCTCGAAGAGTCGCTGACCGCGCTGGTCGGTCGCGGTGATCGTCGCGCCGGCCTCTGCGGTGCCGGCAAACGCGCGCTTGCCCGGGGTGTAGTCGTTGTCGTCCGCGATGCCCTCGACCCGCAGGAGGCGGGGGAGCGCCACACGCTCGGACGTCCCGACGAAGTCGCGGCCGTCGAAGACCAGGTTGACCATGTCGAGCTGCTTGCCGGTCGCGGCGGCGGCGATCGTGTAACTCCACACCGCATCGGCGCTGGTGGCGTGCCCGACGACGCGGTCGCCGTCGAGGATCCAGAGCCCAGGAGCGTCATCGTGCTCCCCGACCACCTGGACGCGCCCGTTCGGGTAGACGAACACGGACCGGAGGGACGGTGCGGCGGCAGTCGGGTCGATCGGGAGCTGCTCGAGTGCGACGGGCACGCGGGCCGACGAGGTGCCGTCGGCGGTGCGTCCGACGACGTAGACCGTGGAGCCGACGCGGTCCTGCGGGAGCCGAGCAGAGTAGCCGGTCTCACCGAGGCTGGCGTCGGCGATGGTGGAGCCGGCCTCGTCCTGCACGACGACCGAGGCCACGTCCTGAGCGACGGAACCCGCCACGACGAACGACCCGTCGAGGACGCGCCCCTTCTGCACGACCGTCGGTGCCTGCGGCGCGTCCGATGCCGCCGGCGAGAACCGGACGTCGCGGAGCTCGTTCGTGCGGCCGTCGGTCGTCGTCTGCGTGAGGGTGATCACGTGGTCGGAGTCGGTGAGGTCGGCGTCGGCGCTCCAGGTGCCGGTCCCGTTGCGGGCTCCGCTGACGTCGGTCGTGAACAGCGTGGCGCCCGACGTGGTGTCCTTCGCCACGATGGTCGCGCCGGCGGTCGCGCTGCCGGCGAAGTGGGTGGTGCCGGGCGTGAACGTGTTCTGCTGCTGCTGCAGTCCGTCGACCTTGATGGTGCGGGGGATCGGGATGCGCTCACCGCGGGTCTGGGTGCCGTCAGCGGCGGTGTGGACCCGGATCACCTCGAGACCGAGGTCCTGCAGCTGGTTCTGCACGGTGATGAAGAACGCGCCACCGCCGGTCGCGCGGTCGTACACCGTGTCACCGAGGACCAGCCAGAGGTCGTCGCCCCCGGCATCGCCTGCGAGGATCCGAGATGCGTACGGTGTGCTCCAGTCCTGGTAGAACTTCGGCGCCGGCAGTGCGGGGTCGACGGGCAGCGCGTCGAAGTCGGGGGTGTCGGCGCGCACCTCGGATTCCGAGGTGGAAGTCGCGGTGGACGCCGGGGCAGCGGTCGCGACGCCCGGCGTCAGCAGACCGAAGCCGAGGGAGGCGGTGAGGACGCCGCAGACGACTGCGGCGCTCCTGAACGAGGTGGATGCCATTGAGGGCTCCTTCTGGTGGGGGAACCACCAGTGTATTGACATGTGAAATATACAAGCTGTTGATATCGCGAGTGCGATCACCGAGCGCTTCGCTGCGGGCCGCCGCCGGGTACGCTGACGCGGTGCCAGACTTCGCCGACCTCTTCCGCCGACGCGACGACGACGCGCCCGACCTCATCGCGATCGACGGCACCGACCGCTTCCTGCTCGACGAAGCGCCGCACGTGCACGGCGACGCACTCCGGCAGCCCGGCGAGGTCGCGGTCGTCGACGACCGGTACGGGGTGCTGACGCTCGGCCTCATCACGCAGTACGGCGCGAGCGACATCCGGGTCGTCCAGGACTCCTTGGTCGGAGAGCGGGCGCTCGAGGCCAACGCTGGCACGTTCGGGCTGCGCGGCTTCCACCACCCCGACTCGCTCGAGGACGCCTTCCGCGACGTGCGGCTCGTGGTGCTGCGGCTCTCGAAGTCGCACGATCGCCTCGACGAGATCGCCCGTGCCGTCGCCCGGTTCGCGGCGCCCGACGTGGTGCTGCTCTGCGGCGGCAACGTGAAGTACATGCACGTGACGCAGAACGACGTGCTCCGGCGCTCGTTCGGCGAGGTCACGGCATCACGAGGTCGTGGCAAGTCGCGGCTGCTCATCGCGCAGGACCCCCTGCGTGCACAGGCGAACCGCGCCGCCACGACGAACCCCTGGCCCCGGTCGGTGCACGTCGACGACCTCGGCATGACCCTGGTCGCGCACGGCGGAGTGTTCGCCGGGACGTCGCTCGACCAGGGCACGCGGGTGCTGCTCGACGCGATGGACCAGGCGGTCCCGACCGCGCGCACGATCGTCGACCTGGGGAGCGGCAACGGCGTGATCGCGGCTGCGGTCGCCCGTCGGCGACCGTCGGTGCGGGTGATCGCCACCGACGTGTCCCGGATCGCGGTCGAGTCGACGCGTGCGACGGCGGAGGCCAACGGTGTGGCCGACCGGGTGACGGTGCTGCGGACCGACGCGGGCGACGAGCTCGCGGAGGGGTCCGCGCAGCTCGTGCTCTGCAACCCGCCGTTCCACGCGGACACCACGGTGACCACCGACACGGCCGAGGCGATGTTCCGGAACGCGGCCACGATCCTCCAGGCCGGCGGTGAACTGTGGTGTGTCTGGAACACGCACCTGCGCTACCGGCCGGTGCTCTCGCGCCTGGTCGGGCCGACCCGCGAGGTCGTCCGGACCCCGAAGTTCACGGTGACGGCCTCGGTCGCGACCAACCGCTGACGGCGAGAGCCGCCCGGGCTGACCCGGACGGCTCTCGCGACGGTGCTGGGACTGATCAGGCCGGCACGTAGTCGAACGTGTCGGGGTCGGGGCCCGTGCGGTGCCCCTTGTCGAGGGCGGTGATGTCCGTCATGTCCTCGTCCGAGAGCTCGAAGTCGAAGATCGCGAAGTTCTCCTCGACGCGGGCGCGGGTGACCGACTTCGGGAACACGATGTCGCCGCGCTGGATGTGCCAGCGGAGGACGACCTGGGCCGGGGACTTGCCGACCGACCCGGCGACGCGGGTGATGGTCTCGTCGTCGAGGACGAGTCCCTGCGCGATCGGGGACCACGCCTCGGTCGCGATGCCGAGCTCGCGGTTCACGGCGCGGAGGTCGTCCTGCACGAGGTAGGGGTGCACCTCGATCTGGTTGACCGACGGCGGGACGTCGGTCTCGGCGCGCAGGCGGTGCAGGTGGTGCGCCTGGAAGTTCGAGACACCGATCGAGCGGGCGGTGCCGGCGTGGTACAGCTCCTCGAGGGCCTTCCACGTCGGGACGAAGTCCGAGACGGTGGGCAGCGGCCAGTGGATGAGGAACAGGTCGGTGTAGCCGCCGAGCAGGTCGGCCGACTTCTTGCCGTTCTCCAGCGCCGCGGCCGGGTCGTGGAAGCCGTTGTTGAGCTTCGAGGTGACGAAGATCTCGGAACGGTCGATGCCGGACTCGGCGATCGCCTCGCCGACCTCCATCTCGTTGCCGTACATCTCGGCGGTGTCGATGTGGCGGTAGCCGACCTCGAGCGCGGCCAGTGTGGCGGCCTTCGTCTCGGAGGGGTCGATCTGGAAGACACCGAAGCCGAGCTGCGGGATGGTCTTGCCGTCGTTCAGGGTGATGTTCGGAACGGTCATGGTGTCATGCAACCAAACGCCCCTCAGCGCCCATTCCGCCAACGCCCAGGAACGGCGACCCCGGGCGTGCCGTTCACGCGAGCGCGGCCGTGATGTACGCCTGCAGGGCCTGCCCGTAGGCGATGGCCGGCACCTCGGACGCGAAGCTGCGGTCGGCCCCGCCGATCGTCGCCGTCACGGTGAAGACCACGCGACCGCCGACCTGCACCCGGGTCAGTCCGATGAACGAGGGCCCGAGGAGTTCGCGGAGCTGGTCCTCGCGGGGCAGCCAGAGCGACTCGGTGGCGGTGACCGAGTCGAGCGCCCACTCGGTGGTGCCGTTGAAGCCGAGGATCGTGCCGGTGGGGGAGTCGTGCCGCTCGACGGTCATCTCCGACACCGTGTAGACGTCGTCGTCGATGCCGGGCTTGTCGATCACGAACCGGTCCCCGGTCTCGGGGTGCCAGCGGAGGCCGGCGTCACGGAGGGACCTGGCGAGTTCGACGGTGATCACGTTCCCACCTTGCCCGCGCGACCCGCCCCTGTCACCACCTAGGTTGCCGAAAGCATCCCGTACTAGCATCGCCGAGCACCCCTCGCGCGAGCGCAACCCGTTCGTGCGCGCGACGTGACGACGCCCGGGCAACCGGTGCCGAGCCTCCAGGCCGTGGGAACCGGCCGTGGGCCGGACCGCCGGTCGGCGTCCCCGACCGAGGCTGACGGACACCCTGCCGCCGAAGAGAAGGACCCGCATGACCCTCGAACGCGAGGAACTCCGCGACGACTGGACAGTGACCCTGGCCGGGGGAACCGGCGCGCCGGACGGTGTCGCGGACCGCACCATCCCGGCGACGGTGCCGGGTCAGGTGCACACCGACCTGGAACGGGAGGGCCTGCTGCCGGACCCGACGTTCCACCTGAACGAGCAGCCCGCCAAGTGGGTCGGCCGCGCCGACTGGGCCTACCGCCGCACGGTCGACGTCGACCCGCGGGGCCACGAGCGCGTCGACCTGGTCTGCGACGGCCTGGACACCGTCGCGGAGCTCAGCCTGGACGGCGTCGTCGTGGGCACGACCCGCAACATGCACCGTCGCTACCGGTTCGACGCCCGGGTGCAGACGGGATCCGGTGGCACCACGAAGGACCTCGAGATCCTGTTCGAGTCGCCCTACCGCGAGGCCGGCCGGATCGCCGCGAAGGCCGGCAGCATGCCCGGTCCGTACGACGAGCCGTTCCCGTACATCCGCAAGATGGCGTCGAACTTCGGCTGGGACTGGGGGCTGACGGCGGTCACGAGCGGCCCCTGGCGGCCGGTCGCGATCGAGCGCTGGTCGACCGCGCGCCTGCGCGAGGTCCGCCCGCTCGTCGACGTCGAGGCCGGCGAGGGCGTGCTCGATGCGCACATCACCGTCGAGCGCTCGGGCATGAACGACCTGGACCAGGACGGCGAGGACGACGACCTCGTGCTCGTCGTCACCGTCAGCGGCGAGACCGAGGACGGCGGCACCACACGCCAGCGGTCCCGCGCGCAGCTGACCCCGAAGGACGACGAGACGGTCGTCACCGTGCGCGTCCCCGAGGCGCGGCGCTGGTGGCCGCGCGGCTACGGCGCGCAGCCGCAGTACGACGTCGTGGTCGAGCTGCAGACCGTCGACGGCGAGGTGCTCGACCGCGACACGTTCCGCACCGGGTTCCGGTCGACCCGCATCGAGACCCAGGTCGACGGCATCGGCCGCCCCTTCGCGGTGCACGTCAACGGCACGCTCATCGACGTCCGGGGCGTCAACTGGATCCCCGACGACGTCATCGTCTCGCGCGTCGACCGTGCCCGGCTCGAGTCCCGGCTGGGTGCCGCGGCCTCGCTCGGCACGAACCTCGTGCGCGTCTGGGGCGGCGGAGTGTACGAATCGCGCGACTTCTACGAGGTCTGCGACGAACTCGGTCTGCTGGTCTGGCAGGACTTCCCGTTCGCGTGTTCGGCCTACCCCGAGGTCGAGCCGATCCGCAGCGAGGTCATCGCCGAGGCACGCGACAACGTCGCCCGACTCGCCCGCCACCCCTCGCTGGTGGTCTGGAACGGCAACAACGAGAACATCTGGCTGCACGACGCCGACGGCTGGGGTGCGGAGCTGGGCGAACGGGGCTGGGGACTCGACTACTACCTCGACCTGCTGCCGACCATCGTCGACGCCGTCGACCCGTCGCGCTTCTACACGGTCGCGTCGCCGTGGTCCGGCTCCGAGTCGCTGCCCGCGAACGAGGTCGACCACGAGACGCACCATTCGTGGGACGTCTGGAATCGGCTGCCCGACACCGCCTACCGCGAGTCGGTGCCCCGGTTCGTGTCCGAGTTCGGCTGGCAGGCGCCGCCCGCCTGGCGCACGCTGCGCGAGGCGGTCACGGACTCGCCGCTCCGGGTCGACTCGCCCGGTGTGGTCCACCACCAGAAGGCCGCCGACGGGATGGCCAAGCTGGCACGCGGACTCGAGCCGCGCTTCGGCGCCGTCGACCCGGCCGCGTTCGACGCGTGGCACTACCTGACGCAGCTCCAGCAGGCCCGGGCGATCGCGACCGGCATCGAGCACTGGCGCACGCACTGGCCGCGCAACACCGGTGTCGTGGTGTGGCAGCTGAACGACCTGTGGCCGGTGTCGTCGTGGTCGGCGATCGACTCGGCAGGGCGGCTGAAGCCGCTGGCGCACGAGCTGCGCCGCCTGTACGACGACGTGCTGCTGACGATCCGTCCGGTGTCGACGGTGTCGGTGACGCCGGGCGCGGCAGGTACCGCGGGTGCGTCGGGTGCGGAGCGGACTGGAGGCACGGATCACCCGGGTGGGTCGCCTGCGGTCGGCGAGACGGCCGACCTGGGCGAGCTCGCGGACACGCTCTCGCTGGGTGTCTCGCCCGGCGCGTTCGGGTCCTCACCGGTCGAGGTGGCCGTCCGGTCGACCCGCACCGGGCACGACAGTGTGGTGAGGGTGCGCCGGATCACCACGGCCGGCACGATCCTGGCCGAGGTGTCACTGCCGGTCCGGTTGTCCGGTGCCGGCGTCGCGGTGGTGTCGCTGCCCGAGTCGGTCGGTGTCGTCGACGACCCGGCGAACGAGCTCATCGTCGCGGACATGGACTGGCGCCGTGCGGTCTGGACCCCCGGCCCCGACGCTGCCATCCGTTGGGAGCCCGCCCGCTACCGGACCTCGTTCGCGGTGGTCGACGGCGGTCTGGACCTGACGGTCGAGGCCGACTCGCTCGTGCGCGACCTGCTGGTGCAGCCGGACCGGGTCGCGGCCGGCGGCACGGTCGACCGTGGGTTCATGACGCTGCTGCCCGGAGAGCGGGTGGTGTTCCGGCTCGGTGGTGTGACCGAAGCGGACGTGCCGGCGCTGCGTGCGGAGCCGGTCCTCTGGAGTCTGGACCGCGCCCTGGCTTGTTGAAATGCAGAACAGCACGGTGATATATTTGACGTTGCGCCGCTCGTTGTCGTGATCTAAGCGACTCCGGCGTCCGATCGACCGCCTCGTCGACCGGTCGACAGGAGGTCTCACATGTCGCTCGCCAGGCGCCCACCTACCGGAGCGGCGCCGACCGTGCTGCACCCGACCGTGCTGCACCCGAGCGGCCCCGTGTGCTCCCCTGCTGGGGTCACCGCGTCGCACCGCACGGTCGCTCCGGCGGGGGCTCGCCGAGGGTTCGTCCCCGCGGTGGCGCTGATCGACCTCGTGCTGCTGCTCGCCGCGTTCGTCATCGCCCACGTCGTGCGGTTCCCCTGGGAGCTCGCGTCCGTCCGGCCGCGCTCCGGGTGGTTCGAGTTCGTCGTGGCCCCCGCCATCGTCGTGGTCTGGATGCTCCTGCTCTCGGCGTTCCGCACCCGCGATCCCCGGATCGCCGGCATCGGCGGCGACGAGTACCGCCGCCTGGTCACCGCGAGCCTCGTCGCGGTCGCCGGTGTCGCGGTCGTGGCGTACGCAGCCCAGCTCGACCTGGCTCGCGGGTACGTCGCGATCGCGTTCCCGTTGGGGCTCGCGTTCCTGGCGCTCGGCCGCAAGGGGGTCCGGACCGTGCTCGCCCGCAGCCGCGCCAGGGGTGAGTACCTGCAGGACGTCCTGATCGTCGGCGACGCCGAGGACGTCCGTTACGTGGGCGCACGGATCGCCGCCGCACCGAGCGCCGGCTACCGAGTGCGTGCCGTCGTGACGGACTGTGCTCCGGTCGGGGCCGAGGTCGACCTGGGGGTGGCCACCGCTCCGGTCGTCGGCGGCATCGAGGACGTGCTCGTGCACGCCCGGGCCGAGGGTGTCTCGGCCGTCGTCGTCGCGGGTGCCGTCCGCGGTGGGCACGCGCGCCTCCGTCGGCTCGGGTGGCAGCTCGAGGAGCACGGCGTCGAGCTCGTCGTGTCCTCTCCCCTGGCCGACATCGCCGCCGGGCGGGTGCACGAGCGCCCCGTGGACGGGTTGCCGCTCATGCACGTCGAGACGCCCGACTACCGCCGCCGCGCGGGCAAGCGGGCACTCGACGTCGTCGGCGCCGCGTTCGGCCTGGTGCTGCTCTCCCCGGTCCTCGCCGTGGTCGCGCTGGCGATCCGCGCCGACGACGGCGGGCCGGTCTTCTTCCGGCAGGTCCGCGTCGGTCGCGGTGGTGCGGAGTTCCCGATCCTGAAGTTCCGGACGATGGGCATCGACGCCGAGGCGCGCATGGCTGGCCTGCGGTCCGAGAACGAGGGCGCCGGTCCGCTGTTCAAGATGAAGGACGACCCGCGGGTGACCCGGGTCGGTGCGTTCCTGCGACGGACCTCGCTCGACGAACTGCCGCAGCTGTGGAACGTGCTCACCGGTTCGATGAGCCTGGTCGGCCCTCGGCCTGCCCTGCCGCGCGAGGTCGCGCTGTACGAGGACTTCGCGGACCGCCGACTCCTCGTGACCCCGGGGATCACGGGCCTGTGGCAGGTCAGCGGCCGATCGGACCTCGACTGGGCCGAAGGGGTCCGGCTCGACCTGCACTACGTCGAGAACTGGTCGTTCCTGCACGACCTCGTGATCCTCGCCCGCACCGTCCCGTCGGTGCTGCGGTCCCGCGGCGCGTACTGAGCGCTGCGCTTCCCTGTACGAACGGTGTCCGTTCCGGGGCCCGGCCTGGGCATCCAGCGGCGGGGGAGTTACGATGGACGCACACGGACTTCCGCCGCGTGGGTCGACGACGATCACCGGACGGCGACCAGTTCCACAACAAGGAGTCATGATGCTCGGAAACCTCGGCGGCATTCACCTGCTGATCATCCTCGGGATCGTCATCCTGCTGTTCGGCGCGACCAAGCTCCCGGCGCTGGCGAAGGGCCTCGGCCAGTCGATCAACATCTTCAAGAAGGAGATGTCCGACGACGAGAAGAAGGCCCAGGCCAACGGCACGGCGCCGGACGGCACGGCGCACAACAGCACCGTCCAGAACGCTCCCGCCGAGCCCGCCGCCGGTCCGGTCCTGAACCCGGGGCCGAGCGCGCAGCCGAACACCGACTCCCGGCGTTAGGACACCCAGCCCCGTCCTGTCGGAAGCCCCCGCGACCACATCGGTCGCGGGGGCTTCGTCGTGCGGGATCGACCGCCGGGCACCCCGTGCCGCAGGATGAGCACATGACCGCTCCCGTTCCCGTTCCGGCCCCCGTGCCGCACGGAGTCGCGCCGCTCCGGGACGACCGGCGGATCGTGCTGGTGGTGGCGATCCTGGCGTCGTTCGTCGTCGGGCTCGACTCGAGCGTCGTGAACGTCGCGCTCCCCGCGATCCGGCAGGAGCTCGGCGGCGGACTCGTCGTGCAGCAGTGGGTCGTCGACGCGTACCTGGTCACCCTCGGCTCGCTCATCCTGGTCGCCGGCAGCCTGTCCGACCTGTTCGGCCGGGTCCGGATCATCACGTGGGGGCTCGTGGTCTTCGGGATCGCGTCCGTGGTGTGCGCCATCGCCCCGACCGGCGAGGTGCTCATCGTCGCGCGGGCGCTGCAGGGCGTCGGCGGGGCACTCGTCATGCCGAGCGCACTCGCCCTCATCGTCGCGGCGTTCCGCGGGGCGGCGCAGGCGAAGGCGATCGGCACGTGGACGGCGTGGTCGAGCGCGGCCACGATCCTCGGCCCCGTGGTCGGCGGGTTGGTGGTCGACGGCATCGGGTGGCGGTGGGTCTTCGTGCTCACCGCGGTACCGATCGCCGTGACGATCCCGCTGGTCCTGCGCATCACCGGCGACGTGCACCCTGCGGTGCGCCCACGCATCGACGTCGTCGGGGCCGTGCTCGCCGTGGTCGGGGTCGGCGGTGTCGTGCTGGGCCTCATCGAACAGGAGCGGCTGGGGTGGGGTGCGCCCGTGGTGGTGGGCGCCCTCGTGCTCGGTGCGGCCGCACTCGTGGCCTTCGTGCCGTGGGAACTGCGGGTGACCCGGACGACGGGGTCGCCGCTCGTCCCGCTCGAGTTGTTCCGGGCGCGGAACTTCACGGTCGGCAACCTTGCGACCCTGTCCATCTACGGCGCGCTCGGCATGGTGTTCTTCGTCGTCACCCTGTTCCTGCAGCAGGTCTGGCGGTTCCCGGCCTGGCTCGCCGGACTCGCGACGCTGCCGCCGACGATCATGCTGCTCGCGCTCTCCACTGCCGTGGGCTCCGCGGCGGGTCGGTTCGGCCCGCGGTGGTTCATGGCCGCCGGGCCGGCGGTGGGGGCGGTCGGGGCGCTCCTGCTGTTGCTCGCCGGCGACGACCCGGCCGGCTACTGGTGGTCGGTGTTCCCCGGGCTGGTGCTGATCGGCGTGGGCATCGCCCTCATGGTCACGCCCCTGACGAGCGCGGTGCTCGGGTCGGTGCCGGAGTCCGAGGCCGGGTCCGGTTCGGCCGTGAACAACGCGGTCGCGCGGATCGCCGGACTCATCACGGTGGCACTGGCCGGTGTGGTGCTCGGCGGCGAGGTGAGCGTCGACGGGCTGCACCGGGCCATGGTGGTGATGGCGCTCCTGCTGGCGGCCGGTGCCGTCGTGAGCGCGGTCGGGATCCGGAATGTCCCCGAGCGCACGTAAGTTGAGTGGAGTAGACTCAACTCCAGGACCACCGCAACGAAAGGACGGAACGCATGGCGAACCTCCAGGGCGCTCCTGACTCGCAAGAACGACAGAAGACCGCCCTCGAGCAGTACGGCATCGACCTCACGGCGATCGCCCGCAGCGGCAAGCTCGACCCCGTGATCGGCCGCGACTCCGAGATCCGGCGCGTCTCCCAGGTGCTCACGCGCCGCACCAAGAACAACCCCGTGCTCATCGGCGAGCCCGGCGTCGGCAAGACCGCCGTCGTCGAGGGGCTCGCGCAGCGCATCGTCGCCGGTGACGTCGCCGACTCCCTCAAGGACAAGCGACTCATCTCGCTCGACATCTCCGCCCTGATCGCCGGCGCCAAGTACCGCGGCGAGTTCGAGGAGCGGCTCAAGGCCGTGCTCAAGGAGATCAACGACTCCGACGGGCAGGTCATCACGTTCATCGACGAGCTGCACACCCTGATGGGTGCCGGGGGCGGCGAGGGCTCCGTCGCGGCGTCGAACATGCTCAAGCCGATGCTCGCCCGTGGTGAGCTCCGGCTCATCGGCGCGACGACCCTCGACGAGTACCGCGAGTACATCGAGAAGGACGCCGCGCTCGAGCGTCGCTTCCAGCAGGTCTACGTGGGTGAGCCCAGCGTCGAGGACGCCGTGGCGATCCTCCGCGGGCTCAAGGAGCGCTACGAGGCACACCACAAGGTGACGATCAACGACTCCGCACTGGTTGCTGCCGCGAGCCTGTCGAACCGGTACATCTCCGGCCGCCAGTTGCCCGACAAGGCCATCGACCTGATCGACGAGGCCGCCAGCCGACTCCGCATGGAGATCGACTCCAGCCCGGTGGAGATCGACGAGCTGAAGCGGAACGTCGACCGTCTGCGGGTCGAGGAGTTCGCGCTCAAGCAGGAGAAGGACGACGCCTCCAAGGCCCGCCTCGAGACCCTGCGCAACGAGCTGCACACGCGCGAGGAACGGCTGGCCGAGCTCGAGCAGCGCTGGCAGGCCGAGCGCGCGAGCCTGAACCGCATCGGTGAGCTCAAGCAGCAGCTCGACGACCTGAACATGCGGTCGCAGCGAGCCCAGCGCGAGGCCGACTACGAACTCGTCTCCCGACTGGAGTACGGCGAGAAGCCCCGCATCGAGGCCGAGCTCGCTGCTGCCGAACAGGCCGAGAGTTCCGACCGGATGGTGAACGACAGTGTCACCGACGAGGACATCGCCGCGGTCATCGCGCAGTGGACGGGCATCCCGCTCGGCCGACTGCTGCAGGGTGAGACCGAGAAGCTCCTGCACCTCGAGAGCGAGCTCGGCCGCCGCATCATCGGGCAGCGCACCGCCGTGACCACCGTGTCCGAGGCCGTCCGTCGCACCCGCGCCGGCATCTCCGACCCGGACCGCCCGACCGGTTCGTTCCTGTTCCTCGGCCCGACCGGCGTCGGCAAGACCGAGCTGGCCAAGGCGCTCGCCGAGTTCCTGTTCGACGACGAGAAGGCACTCGTCCGCATCGACATGAGCGAGTACGGCGAGAAGCACTCCGTGGCCCGCCTGATCGGTGCCCCGCCCGGGTACGTCGGGTACGAGGCCGGTGGACAGCTCACCGAGGCGGTCCGCCGCCGTCCGTACTCGGTGATCCTGCTCGACGAGATCGAGAAGGCCCACCCCGAGGTGTTCGACGTGCTGCTGCAGGTGCTCGACGACGGGCGACTGACCGACGGCCAGGGGCGCACGGTCGACTTCCGGAACACGATCCTGGTGCTGACGTCGAACCTGGGGTCGCAGTTCATGACCGACCTGTCCCTGAGCGACGTGCAGCGGGAAGAGGCGGTCCGTGAGCTCGTGCAGCAGGCGTTCCGACCGGAGTTCATCAACCGTCTCGACGACATCGTGGTGTTCCAGGCCCTGACGGCCGACGACCTCGGGCAGATCGTGTCGCTCTACGTCGACCGGCTGGCCCGCCGTCTGACCGACCGCCGGCTCGAGCTCGCCGTCACCCCCGAGGCGCGCGGCTGGCTCGCGGAGCGCGGGTACGACCCGCTGTACGGCGCGCGGCCGCTGCGTCGCCTGATGCAGCGACAGATCGACGACCGGTTGGCACGCGCCATCCTTTCCGGTGACGTCCGCGACGGCGACACGGTGCGGGTGGACGTCGCGGCGGACGGCGACGGCCTGACGGTCGAGCCCTTCGAGCTGGCCGAGATCGTCGAGGAGTAGTCCACCAAGACGGACGGGAGGCCCGTCACCGGTTCCTGGGACCGGTGACGGGCCGCTCGTCTACCGTCCACGGCATGCCTGAGATCCGCGCGATCCGTCGCCTCACCGACGCCGTCGAGCACGCGAGCGTGCTCGACAAGGCCGTCGACATCGACCGTGCCGTCGTGAACGCCCTCGCCAAGCCGAAGGCCCTGCGCCAGCTGCTGCACGGCGTGCCGTTCGGTCACCCGATCCACCCGCTCATGGTCCAGGTGCCCCTCGGCGCCTGGATCTCCGCCGCGGTGCTCGACCTGCTCGGCGGGAAGGGCAACGCGAAGGCCGCCAAGACCCTGGTCGGCGTCGGGGTCGTCTCGGCGAGCAGCGCCTCGGTCGCCGGCTACGTCGACTGGTCCGAGCTGAACCGCGAGCAGCTCCGCACCGGATGGGTGCACCAGGCCGTGAACTGGACCGGCCTGTCGTTGTACGGGCTGTCGTGGCTGCAGCGGAAGCGCGGCAACCACGGCGCCGGCAAGCTGCTCGGCTTCGCGGGTCTCGCCGTCGTCAGTGTCGGCGGGTACCTCGGTGGGCACCTGTCCTACCGACAGCGTGCCGGCGTCAGCGAACACGGCGAGGTGCCGTTCGACGCCTGATCCACTTCACAGGTTTGGCAAAGGTACGTCACGTGTGATGTATCGATGCGCGTACTCGTGGTGGACGACGAACGGGCCCTCGCCGACCTGGTCGCGACGGGCCTGACCCGACAGGACATGGCGGTGGACGTCGCCTACCGCGGCGACGACGCCGACGAGCTGCTGGCGGTGCACGACTACGACGTCGTCGTGCTCGACCGTGACGTCCCCGGGCTGCACGGCGACGAGGTCGCACGGCGGCTCACCGCGCGCGGCGCACTCACGCGGATCCTCCTGCTCACCGCCGCGACGACGTTGAGCGACCGTGTGCACGGGCTCGAGCTCGGTGCCGACGACTACCTGACCAAGCCGTTCGAGTACCCGGAACTCGTCGCCCGGGTGCGCGCGCTCGGTCGACGGAGCGTCGCACCCGTCGCCCCGGTGCTCGAGCGCGCGGGTTTCGTCGTCGACACGAACCGGCGGATGGCCACGCGCGACGGACGGCCGCTCGACCTGACCTCGAAGGAACTCGGGGTGCTCGAGACCCTGCTCCGTGCGGGCGGTCGGATCGTCTCCGCCGAGCACCTGCTCGAGAAGGTCTGGGACGTGAACACCGACCCCTTCACCGCCGCGGTCCGCGTGACGATGTCGAAGCTCCGCCGGAAGCTCGGGGACCCGGACCCGATCCGGACCGTGCCCGGTCAGGGTTACTCGCTGTGAGTCGGGGGGCCCGGGGCTGGAGCATCCGGACCCGGACGGCCTTGACGTTCGCGCTCGCGGCCATGGCACTGGCGACCGGGGTCGTCCTCTTCACGAACACGATGTCGCTGGCCGGTGTCGGTGCCGGCCTCGACACCGCGGCCGTCCAACGGCCGCCGTCCGGATCGCCGGGTGCCACGACCGCTCCAGAACCGATCGAGGTGGACGGAGACGATGGCGGTGCGGTGGCGGTGATCCGGCTCGTGGCCGTGCAGCAGTGGCAGTGGTCCGCGATCGGGATCGCGGGCGCCGGGCTCGCGGCCGGGGGCATCGGCTGGCTCGTCAGCCGCCGGGTCCTCCGGCCCATCGACCGGATCACCGCGACCACGAACCGCATCTCGGCGTCGAACCTGCACGAGCGCATCGCGCTGGACGGTCCGGACGACGAGCTCCGGCGCCTCTCGCGCACCGTCGACGATCTGTTGGCCCGCCTGGAGACCGCGTTCGAGAGCCAGCGTCGGTTCGTCGCCCAGGCGTCACACGAACTCCGGACGCCCCTCGCGGTGCAGCGCGCGGCGGTGCAGATCGGTCTGCACGACGACGCCGCCCCCGCGGACGTCCGAGCGGTCCGGGCGGAGCTGCTGGAGCAGAACCGCCGGACCGAACGGTTGGTCGAGTCGTTGCTCGTGCTCGCCGAGGCCGATCGCGGCCTGGCGGGTGCGACGCGCGCGGTCGACCTCGACGAGGTGACCGCCGAGGTCGTCGCGGGGGCGGCCCGGGACGCGGCCGAGGCGGAGGTGACGCTGACCCATGAGCGCCGCACCGGGCCTCCCGGCCTGGTCGCACCGGGGGAGCCGACGCTGCTTCGGCAGCTGCTCGGCAACCTGGTCGGCAACGCCGTCGAGTACAACGAACCCGGCGGCGCCGTCCTGGTGACCACGGAGCCGGACGGGTTCGTCGTCGAGAACGATGGGCCGGTGGTCCCGGCGGACGAGGCGGCGTTGCTCGTCGAGCCGTTCCGTCGCGGCGGGGCGGACGCCGGACGCCGGCAGCACAGCGGCCTGGGTCTGTCGATCGTGGCCGCTATCGTGCACGCCCACGGGTGGCAGCTGTCGATCACCGCACGGCCGACGGGTGGGCTGCTCGTCCGGGTCCGTGTTTCGCCGGTGCAACCCGACGTGCACGCGGGGCGAAACAGCCCGTCCGCTGTGCTGGGGGTATGAACCACACCACGATGACGACCACCCGTCGCACCCGGTCCCTGATGAGCGCGGCCGCGGCCGCCGTCCTGCTGCCCCTGCTGCTGGTCGGCTGCTCGGACACGGCATCGGACGACGACACGACGACAGCAGCCGGGGGTGCGGCGCCCGGCGTCGCCCTGGCCGAGTGCATGCGCGACCGCGGCTACGACATGCCCGACCCCGGCACGGGGGGCGGGTCGATGCAGCTCAGTGCACCCGACGGTGTCGATCCCGAGCAGTACCAGGAGGACCTCAAGGGCTGCCTCGACGACTCCGCAGCGGCCGGCGACGCGCAGGCCGCGCAGCCGATGCCGGGCAGCGAGGAGATCGCCCGGAAGACCGCGGAGTGCCTGCGGGAGCAGGGGTTCCCGGACTATCCGGACGGCCAGGACGCGCAGATGCGGTTCCAGCCGGACGACCAACAGGCGTTCGACGATGCCGCCGGGCCGTGCACCGATGCGGCGTTCGAGGCCGTCCAGGGCGGAGCCGGGTCGTGAGCCAACGGCGCGCCCGCCGCCGGACGATCGTGTCGGTGTGCCTCGTCGCGGCGGTGGCCGCGGGGGCCGGGACGTGGGTCCTCGCCACGGTGCCGAACGGTCCGGGAGCCTCGGCGAGCAGCGGGTCGCGCGGCGACACCACGCCGACCGGAGCCACCGCCAAGGTCACGCGCGGCGACCTGACCGACTCGAAGGTGTTCGCCGGGACGCTCGGGTACGGCGCGGCCACGGGGGTTCCCGGTGCCGCCGCCGGCACGATCACCTGGCTGCCCCGCGCCGGCGACGTCATCGAACGCGACGGGGCCCTGTACGCCGTCGACGAGCGGGACGTCCGGTCGATGTACGGCACCGTGCCGCTCTGGCGTGACCTGGAACGGGGGCTGCAGGGCGCCGACGTGCGGCAGCTCAACGAGAACCTGGCCGCGCTCGGGTACGACGTGTCCGTGGACGACCGGTTCGGTCCACGCACCGAGCGAGCCGTCAGGCAGTGGCAGCAGGACCGCGGACACGAGGTGACCGCGGTGCTGACGGCGGACGACGTCGCCTTCGTCGACGGTGCGGTCCGGGTCGCCTCGGTCGACGGTCGGCTCGGGGAGTGGATCGCCGGCGGAGCGGGGGCGGGTGCGGGTGGCGCAGGTGCAGCGGCCGGCGCGGGTGCGGTGGCCGACGTCCTGCAGGTCACGAGCACCCGGCGCGTCGTCGCGGCGACCGTGCCCCAGCGCGACGCCGAGCGGCTCGCGGTCGGCACCGACGTCGAGGTCCGGGTGAACGGCGCCGGGGCAGCCATGCCCGGTTCCGTCGTCGACGTGCAGCCGACGACGAGCGAGGACGGCGGGACGTCCGTCGACGTCTCCGTGTCGTTCGACCCGGGGAAGCGCACGCTGCCCGACGCGGCGTCCGCGCAGGTCGACGCGAAGGGCACCACCGAGCACGACGTCCTGTCCGTGCCGGTGGCCGCACTCGTCGCGGGTGCCGGTGGCCGGTACGCCGTCGACGTCGTGCAGCGGGACGGCACGACGGAGCGGGTCCGGGTCGAGCCCGGCTTCAGCGCGGACGGACGGATCGCGGTCACGGGTGACCTGGCCGCAGGCGACCGCGTGGTGGTGCCCGGATGAGTGCCGCCGTGCTGTCGCTCCGTGACGTCACGAAGACCTACGGCGACGTCGGAGCTCTGCGCGGGGTGTCGCTCGAGGTCACCGCGGGCGAACTCGTCGTGGTCGTCGGCCCGTCGGGGTCGGGTAAGTCGACGATGCTCAACGTCGTCGGGACCCTCGACCGTCCCACGTCCGGCACGGTGACGATCGCCGGCAACGACGTCGCGACGATGTCCGACGACGCCCTGTCCGGACTCCGTGCCGACCACATCGGGTTCGTCTTCCAGCACTTCCACCTGCAGGCCGGCGCGACCGCCACCGAGAACGTCGCCGACGGCCTGCTCTACCAGGGCGTGCCCCGGCGCGAGCGGCACCGACTGGCAGCCGAGGCCCTGGGCCGGGTGGGCCTGGCGCACCGGGTGGACCACCGACCGCACCAGCTCTCCGGTGGGGAGCGCCAACGCGTCGCCATCGCGCGGGCCGTCGTGGGTGACCCGACGATCCTGCTCGCCGACGAACCGACGGGTGCGCTCGACACGGCATCCGGTGCCGCGGTGGTCGAGCTCCTGCGCGAGCTCAACGCGGCGGGCACGACGGTCGTGGTCATCACGCACGACCTCGACCTGGCGGCGTCGCTGCCCCGGCAGGTCCGGATGCGCGACGGCCGGATCGAGCACGAGGTCACGCCGGTCGTCGACGAGGTCGCCCGATGAGCCGGCGTCGGTCCGTGGGGGCGGTCGACCTGCTCCGCCTCGGCGTCTTCGGGTTGCGGACCCGTCCGGGTCGCGTCGTGCTGTCGGCGCTCGGCATCGCGATCGGCATCGCGGCGATGCTCGCGGTCGTCGGGATCTCGTCGTCGAGCAAGGCGAAGGTCGACCAGGTGCTCGACACGCTCGGTACGAACGTGCTCACCCTCACCCAGGCGCAGGGCCTCGGCGAACCGGTCCCGTTGCCGTCCACCGCACTCGAGTCGGTGCTGCGGCAGGACGACGTCGAGTCGGCCGCGGCCGTCGGCACCGTGCCCGACACCGGTGTGTACCGGAACGACCACGTCCCGGCGCCCGAGACGAAGGGCCTCGGGGTGCTCGCCGCGTGGGGCGACGTGCCACGGATCCTCGGCGGCCAGCTCGCAGCCGGGCGGTGGATCGACGACGCCGCCGGGGCGCCGCCGCAGGTCGTGCTGGGGGCACGGGCGGCCGCGGTACTCGGCACGGAGGACCTGCGGCCGGACAGCCGGGTCTGGATCGGTGGACAGTGGGTGCAGGTGGTCGGGGTGCTCCAGCCCGTCGCGCTCGCCGAGGACCTCGACTCGCGGGTGTTCGTGCCCCGCGGGTTCGCCGGGCAGCTGGGCTTCGACGGGGCTCCGACCGCGGTCTACACGCGCGTCGACCCGGCGCACGTCGAACGGTCGAGGGACCTGCTCGCCGGTGCGGTCCGACCCGGGGCACCGCAGGACGTCGGCGTGACACGGCCGTCGGACGCGTTGGCCGCGAAGGACGCCACGGACGACTCCTTCACCGGGCTGCTGGTCGGCATCGGCGGGGTGGCGCTGCTCGTCGGTGGCATCGGGGTGGCGAACACGATGGTGATCACCGTCCTGGAACGCCGCGCCGAGGTGGGCGTCCGTCGCGCGCTGGGGGCCCGTCGTCGGAACATCCGCGACCAGTTCCTGGTCGAGTCGTTGCTGCTGTCGTTCCTCGGTGGGCTGGCCGGCGTCGTGCTCGGTGTCGCGGTGACGGTCGTCTTCGCCGTCACGCAGGGCTGGCCGGTCGCACTGCCGGTCTGGGCCGTCGTCGGGGGACTCGGTGCCACGGTCGTCATCGGCGGGGTCTCCGGGCTCTACCCGGCGGCACGCGCGGCGAGGATCCCGCCGACGTCCGCCCTGGCGGCCGTCTGACGCGTGCGGTGGACGCGCGCTCTGGAGGCCCGGTGCCGGTCCGGCGGACCGGCACCGGGCCTCCAGGCGGTCGCTTCCCCACACCGGACGCGAGTCGCAGATCATGCCTGGTCATGACCACCTGGTCAAGCATCTGCGTCGATCTGTTCGACATCCGTGACGCCCCGGAAACACGCGGATCGAAAGCGGTCACAGGGACCGATCCAACGGTTGACAAGGGGCCGTGCAGGGTCTTCTATTGCGAATACGCAACGTCCTTTCATAAAGGTCGGACCAAGGGAGTCATCGTGACACGAACGCGTTTCGCCGCACTCGGTGCGCTCGCCCTCGCAGGCGCGCTCGCCCTCACCGGGTGCTCCGCCGGGAGCAACGCCGCTTCCGACGGCGGCACGAAGTCCATCGGCACACCCGATGGCAAGGGCAAGACCATCACCGTCTGGATGATGAACGGCGACCTGAGCGACAAGGTGCTCGACGCCGCCGGCAAGCAGTTCACCGCCGACACCGGGGCGAAGGTGAAGATCCAGACCCAGCAGTGGGACGGCATCACCACCAAGCTCACCACGGCGCTCGCGCAGAGCGACGCCCCCGACGTCGTCGACCTCGGCAACACGCAGGTGCCGGTCTACGCGGCCGCCGGCGGGTTGACCGACCTGACGCCGTACCGCGACGAGCTCAAGGACGGCCAGACCTGGCTCACCGGGCTCGAGGGCCCCGCCACCGTCGACGGCAAGCTCTACGGGGCACCGCTGTTCGCCGGCAACCGGGCCGTGGTCTACGACAAGAAGGTCTGGAAGGACGCCGGCGTGACCGACGTGCCGACCACCTACGACGAGCTCACCGCCGACCTCGACAAGGTCAAGGCCGCCAACCCGGCCAGCGACTTCTCCGCCTTCTACATGCCCGGGCAGTACTGGTACAGCGGGCTGCAGTGGGTCTGGGACGCCGGCGGCGAGATCGCGACGGACAAGGACGGCAAGTGGACCGGCACGCTCGACTCCGCGGACGCGGTCGAGGGGCTGACCGCCTGGAAGGACTTCCAGAACGCGTACTCGGCGAAGTCCACCCAGGACATCAACACCGACAAGCCCTCGCAGAGCGACGTCTTCGCACAGGGGAACACCTCGGCGTTCCTCGGGTCCGCCTGGGAGATCGGCTCGATCACCACGGCGAAGCCGGAGCTCGCCGACCGCATCGGCACGTTCCCGATGCCGTCGTCCACGGCGGGGAAGACGCAGCCGGTGTTCCTCGGCGGCTCCGACCTGGGGATCCCGGCCAAGGCGAAGAACCAGGCGCTCGCGCTGTACTACCTGAAGATCCTGACCTCGAAGGAGTTCCAGCAGGACCAGGTGTTCGGGGTCGACGGCTGGGAGCCGAACTCCACCGAGCTGCTCGACGCGGTCGCCGGCGACGTCGACGAGCTGCACAAGCCCTACTTCGAGGCGGCCGGCACGAGCCGACCGACCCCGGCCACCCCGGGCTGGGCCACCATCGAGGGCGACGCCTCGTTCCAGTCGATGTTCGCCGACGTCGCCACCGGCCGGAAGTCGCCGGAACAGGCAGCCGAGGGCTTCTCGAAGCACCTCACGACCGCGCTGAACGCGCAGCCGTAGGCGATGACGTCCACTGCGGAGCCGGTGACCGACGCGGAGCAGTCCGCGCCGGTCACCGGCGGGCGGGGCGCCGGCGGCCGGGGTGCCGGCGGTCCGGTTCAGGGGTCGTCGCGGGGATCCCGTCGGAGTGGGCGCGGCGCGGGTCGTCGGTCGCCGGTCGGGTCGCGGGCGCCGCTCGTCCTGCTGGCCCCGGCGGCACTGCTGCTCCTGGCCCTCGTCGTCTACCCGCTTGTCCGGCTCGTCGTCATCTCGTTCCAGGACTACGGGCTGCGGGCGATCTTCACCGGGCAGGCCGGGTTCACCGGGCTGACGAACTACACGGACGTCCTGACCGACGCCTCGTTCTGGCCGGTCATCCTGCGCACCGTGCTCGTGACGGGCGCGATGGTCCTGGGCACGATCGTCATCGGCATGGGGGTGGCGCAGCTGCTCACCCGCCTCGGGGTCGCGATGCGCACGATCGTCAGCGTCGTGCTCGTGCTGGCCTGGGCGATGCCGAACGTGGCCTCGAGCCTGGTCTGGCAGTGGCTCTTCCAGCCGTTCTACGGCGTGCTCAACTGGCTCATCACGCAGCTGCGGGTGTTCGGGGACCACACGCAGGACAACTGGGCGTCGCACCCGGGCCAGGCGTACACGATCGTGCTGACGCTCGTCATCTGGCAGGCGGTGTCGTTCGTGGCGCTGACGCTGTACGCCGCGCAGTCCCAGATCGCGCCGGAGTACTACGAGGCCGGTGCGCTCGACGGGGCCTCGGTGTGGACGATGTACCGCGCGATCACGCTGCCGGCACTCGCGCCGACGCTGCTGCTCGTGTCGATCCTGTCGGTGATCTGGGACTTCAACGTCTTCAACCAGATCTGGCTGCTCACCCGCGGCGGACCGGAGGAGGCCACGCTGACGCTCGGCATCTGGACCTTCGTGCAGTCGTTCGTGTCCAACGCCTACGGGCAGGGCGCGGCGATCGCCGTGATCTCGACCCTGATCCTCGGGGTGCTCACCAGCTACTACATCCGCCGGCTCGTCCGCAGCGGCGAGGAGGACCTGTGACCGTCTCGAGAACGGCGCCCCGTACGAGCGGGGCGTCCGCGCCGGGCCCCGTGCGGGTGCGCAAGCGCAAGCCGCGCGTCCTCGCGAACACCATCGCCGTGCTGTTCTGCCTGGTGTGGGTGTTCCCGATCTACTGGATGGTGAACACCGCCTTCAAGCCCGCCGACGAGGTCACCACGATGACCCCGATCTGGGCGCCGCTGCACCCGACGCTCGACAACTTCACGCGGGCGCTCACGCAGGAGGGCTTCCTGGTCTACCTGCGGAACTCCACGATCGTCGTGGTGGCGGCAGTACTGCTGTCGATCGTCGTCGGGTTCCTGGCATCGGCGGCACTGTCGCGGTTCCGGTTCCGGGGACGGCGGGCGATCCTGGTCGCGATCCTGTTCGTGCAGATGATCCCGTCGGGTGCACTGCTCATCCCACTGTTCCTGTCGTTCCAGACCCTCGGGCTGCTGAACAGCTACGTCGGGCTGATCCTGGCGTACGTGGCGAGCGTGCTGCCGTTCTCGATCTGGGTGATGCGCGGCTTCTTCGTGGCCGTCCCCGTCGAGATCGAGGAGGCGGCGAAGGTGGACGGCGCCGGCACCTTCCGGATCCTGTGGAGCGTGCTGTTCCCGCTCGTCATGCCCGGGGTCATCGCCACGAGCGTGTTCGCGTTCATCGCGGCGTGGAACGACTACCTGATCGCGTACGTGATGCTCAAGGACCAGGGGATGTACACGCTGCCGGTCTGGCTCGCCGGGTTTTCGACGAACAAGGGCACGGACTTCGGCGGGCTGATGGCGGCGAGCGTGCTGTTCTCGATCCCCGTCGTGGTGTTCTTCCTCATCGTGCAGCGCCGCCTGGTCAGCGGGATGACGGCGGGTGCCGTGAAGGGGTAGCACGTCGGGCGACCGACACCTTGCGTCGTGTCGCGAGGTCACAACACCCCGCGTGCATGCCTGCGAGCGGTCAAGAAGTGTCGGCTGGCGCCATTGCAGCCGACACTTCGTGACCCCTCGACCTTCGGCTCGCGACGTGTTGTGACCGCTGCAGCGCCCGGGCTGCACCTGTGGACGTGTTGGTTGTGTGACGGAACGGTTGCGTTCTTGTGGGTTTCGGACGTACAGTGCTCGAAACCCAACGGAACGAAGGAGTTCGGGCATGTACGCAACCGAGCGGCACACCGCCATCGCCGCCGAGCTGCAGTCCGCCGGCCGCGTGTCGGTCGCCGGTCTGGCCGAGCACTTCGACGTCACCACCGAGACCGTGCGCCGCGACCTCGACCTGCTCGAGACCGCCGGGGTCCTGCGCCGCGTGCACGGGGGAGCGGTCCCCGTCGGGCGCTCGAGCGTCGTCGAGCTCAGCGTCGCCGAGCGGGAGGGCCAGCACGGCTCCGCGAAGTCCGCGATCGCCCGGGCCGCGATGCGCCTGGTCCCGCCGACGTTCACCGGCTCGATCGCCCTCGACGCCGGCACCACCTGCGCCGCCGTCGCCTCCGAACTCGCCCGCTGGGAGCCCGAGGTCGCCGGCTCGACGATCACCGTCATCACGAACTCGGTGCCGATCGCCGCCACCCTGCAGCACAGCGAGCACCTCGAACTGCACCTGCTCGGCGGCCGCGTGCGCGGCGTCACGAGCGCCGCGGTCGGCACGGCCACCGTCGAGCAGATCGGTGCCCTGCGGCCCGACGTGGCGTTCATCGGCACGAACGGCCTGTCCGCCGGCTTCGGCCTGAGCACCCCGGACGAGTACGAGGCCGCGGTGAAGGGCGCCTACGTGCTCGCCGCCCGACGGGCCGTGGTGCTCGCCGACGCCGCCAAGCACGGCGTGGAGGCCCTGATGCGGTTCGCCCGCCTGGACGAGATCGACACGCTCGTCACCGACCAGCAGCCGCCCGCCGACCTGGCCGAGGCGCTCGCCGGCTCCGACGTCGAGGTCGTCGTCGCATGAACGTGCGCATCGTCACGGTCACCCCGAACCCGTCCCTCGACCGCACGATCGAGCTCGCCGGCGAACTGCAGCGCGGCGCGGTCCAGCGTGCGACCCGGTCCACCGCGGAACCCGGCGGCAAGGGCGTCAACGTCTCCCGCGTGGTCGTCGCGAGCGGCGGGGACACCGTCGCCGTCCTGCCCGGCGACGAGCTCGACCCGGTCCTGCTCGGCCTGGCCACGCGCGGCATCCCCACCGCAGCGCTGCCGATCGGGGCGCCGCTCCGGTCGAACGTCACCGTGACCGAGCCGACCGGCACCACGACGAAGCTCAACGAACCCGGCCCCTCGCTCGCCGGACGCCTCGACGACCTCGCCGCCCTGGTCGCCGACACCGCCGCTGCGACCGCCACCGGTCCCGCCGCCCGCTGGGTCGTGGTCGCCGGGTCGCTGCCGCCCGGCCTGCCCGACGACGCGCTCGCCGTGCTCGTCCGGGCCGTCCGTGCCCGCCACGGTGCGGACGTCCGGATCGCCGTCGACTCGTCCGGGGTGCCGTTCACCGCGCTGCTGCAGTCGGGGGAACGGATCGACCTGGTGAAGCCGAACGCCGAGGAACTCGCGGAGGTCGTCGGCGGCGACCCCGAGGAGTACGAGCGCGACCTCGACGCCGCGGTGGCCGGGGCCCAGCGGCTGCGGCGGAGGAACGTCGGCACGGTCCTGCTCACCCTGGGCAGCGCCGGTGCCGTGCTGGTCTCCGACGAGGGCGCGTTCGCCGCCGCCGCACCGAAGATCGTCGCCCGGTCGACGGTCGGCGCGGGGGACTCCTCGCTCGCCGGCTACCTGCTCGCCGAGGTCGCGGGAGCGTCGCCCGAGCAGCGTCTCGCGCAGGCCGTCGCCACCGGTGCCGCGGCCGCAGCCCTGCCCGGCAGCGACGTGCCGGCACTCGACCACACCGACCCGACGGCGGTCTCCGTCCGGGTGCTCGAAACGCACCCGGCCCCCGAACCCGCCTGATCCCCTCCCCACCCGATCACCCCACGAACACCTGCACCACCGCGCGATCAGCGCCATTGCGAAGGAGCAAGCACATGTCCGCAGACTCGAGTCCGCGCCTCATCAGCGCACAGCTCGTCGGCCTCGACGAGGACCTCGGCGCTACGTCGACCGACGTGATCCGGGTGCTCGCCGACCGCGTCGCCGCGACCGGCCGCGCCGCCGACGGCACCACGCTCGCCGACGACGCCATCAAGCGCGAGGCGAGCGTCGGCACGGGCGTCCCCGGTGGCATCGCCATCCCGCACGCCCGTTCGGCGTCGGTGTCCGAGCCGACGCTGGCGTTCTCGCGCCTGGCCCGGAAGGTGCCCTTCGGTGCTCCGGACGGCGACGCCGACATCGTCTTCATGATCGCCGTGCCCGAGGGGGCGGACAAGGACCACCTGACGGTCCTCTCGACCCTGGCCCGCGCGCTCATCCGTGACGACTTCACGGCCGCGCTGCGCGCCGCGACCACGGCCGACGAGATCGTCCGGTTGGTCGACGACGAGGTGAGTGGCGAAGTTGCCGAGGCGGGCGTCGGGAAGGCGAGCAGTGCCTCCGAACCGGCCACCGCGCCGGAGGCGGGCCGCAAGGTCTTCGTCGGCGTCACCGCCTGCCCGACCGGGATCGCGCACACCTACATGGCGGCCGACGCCCTCGTCGCCGCAGCCCAGCGCGCCGGTGCCGAGATGCACATCGAGACGCAGGGGTCCTCGCAGGTCGAACCCCTCGACCCGGCGCTCATCGCCCGGGCCGACGCCGTGGTGTTCGCGGTCGACGTCGACGTCCGCGACCGCGGTCGGTTCGCCGGCAAGCCGCTGGTGTCCGGACCCGTGAAGCGCGGTGTCGACGAGCCCGACAAGATGATCGCCGAGGCCATTCGAGCCTCGGAGGACCCGCACGCCGCACGTGTGCAGGGTGGTGCCGCCGTCGAGGGCGAGTCCACCGCCAAGAACGAGCACTTCGGCCAGTCGCTCAAGCGCTGGCTGCTCACGGGCGTCAGCTACATGATCCCGTTCGTCGCCGGCGGCGGGCTCCTCATCGCGCTCGGCTTCCTGCTCTCCGGGTACGGCATCGCGCTGACCCACGGTGACTCGGGCCAGAACAACGCCGTCTTCACGCTCACCAACTACACCCTGCTGAACCTGCCGCCGGAGGGCCTCGGCTACTACCTCGGCGCCGCCGCGTTCCAGATCGGGTCCGTGTCGCTCGGGTTCCTGGTCGCCGCACTCGCCGGGTACATCGCCTACGCCATCGCCGATCGTCCGGGCATCGCACCGGGCTTCGTGGCCGGGTCCATCGCCGTGTTCATGAACGCCGGGTTCCTCGGTGGTCTGGTCGGCGGTCTCATCGCCGGTGCCGCCGCGTACTGGATCGGGCGCATCCCGACCTGGCGCTGGCTGCGCGGCCTGATGCCGGTCGTGATCATCCCGCTGTTCGCGTCGATCATCGCCTCGGGCCTGATGCTCCTGGTGCTCGGTGGCCCGATCGCCTGGGTCATGACCGAGCTCACCGCGTTCCTCAACTCGCTGTCGGGTGCCTCGGCCGTGCTGCTCGGGATCATCCTCGGCCTGATGATGGCGTTCGACCTCGGTGGTCCGGTCAACAAGGTGGCGTACGCGTTCGCCGTCGCCGGGCTCGGTGCCGGGACCGCCACGAACGTGGTGCCGTTCGAGATCATGGCCGCCGTCATGGCGGCCGGCATGGTGCCGCCGCTCGCACTCGCACTCGCCTCGACCGTGCTCTACCGCAAGGGCTTCACGAAGCCGGAGCGCGAGAACGGCAAGGCCGCGTGGCTGCTCGGTGCGTCCTTCATCTCCGAGGGTGCGATCCCGTTCGCCGCTGCCGACCCGCTGCGCGTCATCCCGGCGTCGATGGTCGGTGCCGCGATCACGGGTGCGATCTCGATGGCTGCCGGCGTGACCTCGCGAGCGCCGCACGGCGGGATCTTCGTCTTCTTCGCGATCGGTGACGTCCTGATGTTCGTCGTCGCGATCCTGGCGGGGACCGTGGTGTCCGCGCTGGTGCTCGTCGCCCTGAAGAAGTGGGTCCGTCGTCGGCCCGTCGACGAAGCCGCTGCGGCCAGTGAAGCTGCCGTGGCCGGCGAGACGGTGGGCCAGCGCGCACCGGTCGCCGCGTAGTCGACGCGACCCCGGGGAAGACGGGAGGCCCGGTGCCAGCTGGCACCGGGCCTCCCGTCCGTCGTGTGGTCGTGTCGCGACCGCTCGACGCGCGCTACTCGGCGATGTTCGCCGTGACCGCGTCGATGTACGCCGCACGCTCCTCGCGCGAGTGCGGGCGACCCGGCACACCCGGTCGCTGCTCCCACGGGAACGGCCCGGCCTCGTGCCGGTACTCGATGCCCATGGCCTCGAGCCGGGCGGTGTGCTCGGCCAGGCGTCCGCGGAACTCGGCGAGGTCGCGTGGCCCGGTGACGTCCGCCGACCACAGTGCCTCGGCGAGGGCGGCGACGCGGGGGAAGAGCTGGTAGTCGAGCCGACGGGCGGAGTCGACGTGCTCCGTCCACATGTTGCCCTGGCCGCCGATGACGTGGGCGCGCTCGGCGTCTGTGAGTCCGGACGGCACCGGGTCGAAGGCGAAGACGTCGTCGACGGTGAGCACGATCGAGACCGGGATCGGCTCGGTCGGCAGGTCGCTCTGGCGGTAGTCGAGGTACACCTGGTCGTCCGGCGACGAGATGACGTCGTGCCCGCGGCGGGCGGCGGTGCGTGCGCCGGTCAGCCCACGCCAGGAGACCACGGTCGCCGAGGGGTCGAGCGTGCCGCCCTCGAGGATCTCGTCCCACCCGAACGCACGCCGGCCGTGCGACTCGACGTGCGCGGCGAGCTGCCCGATGATCCAGGCCTGCAGCTGTTCCTCGTCCTGCAGCCCGAGCTCGCGGATGCGCTCCTGGGTGCGCGGGTCGGTCTCCCACTGCGCCTTCGGGCACTCGTCGCCGCCGATGCCGATGTAGCCGGAGGGGAAGAGCGCGATGACCTCGTCGAGGACGTCCTTGAAGAAGTCGATCGTGGCGTCCTCGGCGTTCAGGACATCGTCGGCGATGCCCCACTCCGTCCACACCTCGACCGGCTCACCCGTGACGCCGAGCGACGGGTAGGCCGCCAGCGCCGCACGGACGTGCCCGGGGGCCTCGATCTCGGGGACGACGGTGACGAACCGGTCGGCCGCGTACGCCACGATCTCGCGGATGTCGTCCTGCGTGTAGTACCCGCCGTGCGGGCGGCCGTCGAACCCGGCGACGACGAGTGTGCCGTCCGGCCCGGGGACGTGCGCGCCTACCTGGGACTCCCGACGCCAGGAGCCGACCTCGGTCAGGCGTGGGTACTTCCGGATCTCGACGCGCCACCCCTGGTCCTCGGTGAGGTGGAAGTGCAGGCGGTTGATCCGGTGCGCGGCGAGCTGGTCGACGACCCGCATGACCTCGTGCTTCGTGCGGAAGTGGCGGGCGACGTCGAGCATCACGCCGCGCCAGGCAAAGGCCGGGGCGTCCTCGACGACCACGGCGGGGACGGACCACGGGCCGGTCGCGACCCGGCCACTGCGGTACACGTCCGGGGGCAGCAGCTGCAGCAGGGCCTGCACGCCGTAGAAGACCCCGGCGGGCGAACCGCCGACGACGTCGATGCCGTCGGGCGTCACCGTGAGGCGGAACGACTCCGCCCGGTCGCCCTCCGGCGTCGTCGGGCCCGTGGGCAGGGACGGGTCGTCGGCGACGCGCAGTGCGATCGTGCCGGCCCCCGGTGCCGTGTCGTCGAGGGCGTCCCGCACCGGCAGCCCGGTCGATCCCCGCAGGGTCTGCTGCAGGTACAGTCGGACGGACTCGCTCGCCGGGTCGGCGGCGATCCGGGTCGACGGGGTGATCTCGAAGGCCCCGACACCGGGAGCGGTGCGGCGCGGTCGTGGGACGAGCATGTCGGAGCCACCATTCCTCAATGATCTTTCGTAATGTGAAGGCTATGACCGTGGAGCAGACCGTGTCAACGACCCCGAGCGTCGCGGGCTCGACCCCCGGTGTCGTGGGGACGACCCCCGGCGTCCTGCGGCAGATGAACTCGCGGGCCATCCTCGACGAGCTCCTGCGCGACGACGTCTCCCGCACGGTCACCGAGCTCGGCCGCACGGTCGGACTCTCCCGCCCCACGGTCGAGGCCGCGCTCGCCGACCTGGTCGACCAGGGCTGGGTGACCGAGGCGGAGGCGATCGCGACCCCGAACAAGGCCGGTCGTCGCGCCAAGCGCTTCGCCGCGGACGCGTCGGCCGGCTCCGTGCTCGGCGTGGACCTCGGCCTGCACGGCATCGTCGGCGTGCGGGCGGACCTGCGCGGCGTCACGCTCGCCCGCGTCGAGGAGCGCTACACCGACCTCGCCGACGCCGAACAGGCCTGGTCGAGCGTGCAGGACGTGGTCCGTCGGCTGACGTCGCCCGTCGGCGGCGCGGTCGGCGGCCCCGCCGGTGGTGCGCCGGTGCTCGGTGCCACGTTCGGCGTCCCGGCGGTCGTCGACCGCGACGGGGCGATCGACTACACGGTCGCGGTGCCGGAGTGGGTCGAGCGACGGGTGCCCGGCCGGATCCAGGACCTCTTCCCCGGGGTCGCCACCTTCTTCGACAACGACGCCAAGCTGGCCGCCACGGCCGAGGCCCGGTGGGGGTGGTTCCACGGCGTCCGGGACGGCCTGTACCTGGTCATGGGGCGGCAGATCGGTGCCGCCCTGGTGGTCGACGGGTCGTTGGCGCGCGGTGCGCGCGGTGCCGCCGGTGAGATGGGCGGCATCGCCTCGACCGGCTGGCCCGCCGCACCCGCCCGCCTGGAGGCCCGGATCCCGTCCGACACGGACCTCGAGTCCGTCTTCGCCGCGGCCGCCCAGGGCTCGGTGTCGGCCGTCGAGACCGTCCGTGCGTTCGCGGCCGACGTGGCGCCCGGTGTCGTGCAGCTCGTGACGACGATCGACCCCGAGGTCGTCGTCGTCGGTGGCGAGGTCCTGCCGGCGGCGGAGGTGTTCTGCGCCGCGCTCGACGAGATCGTCACGCCGCAGCTCCGGCACCCGGTGGCGTTCACCCCGTCGACCGTCGGGCGGGACGCCGTGGCGCGGGGTGCGCTCGCCCGGTCGCTCGCGCACGTCCGATCCGTCCACATGGGACTCGGCTGACACCCAGGGAGCGCGCCGGGTCCTGACAGGGCGTTCAGGGATGCTTGGGGCATGACGACTGCCGTGACCGCCCGTGCCATGACCGTCGCCAGTGGCGACTCCACCGCTCCGTCGGACCTCGGGGGACTCTCCGGCCTGGTGCTCCAGCTGATCGACGCCCTGGGGGAGTGGGGCGTCGGGCTGATGCTCTTCGTCGAGACGGTGTTCCCGCCCATCCCGTCCGAGGTCATCCTGCCGCTGGCCGGGTTCCTCGCGGGCGCCGGCCAGATGAACCTCGTGCTGGTCCTGGTGCTGGCGACGATCGGCTCGTACCTCGGGGCGCTGGTGCTGTACTGGCTCGGCGCGAAGATCGGGTTCGAACGCACCACGCGGTGGTTCGGCAAGCTGCCCCTCGTCGACGAGGACGACTTCCGCAAGGCAGCCGGCTGGTTCCACCGGCACGGCAAGAGCGCGGTCTTCTTCGGCCGGTTCGTCCCGATCGTCCGCAGCCTCATCTCGTTGCCGGCCGGCGCCGACCGCATGCACCTCGGCACGTTCTCGGTGTTCACGATCATCGCGAGCGGCATCTGGAACAGCGCGCTCGTGCTGCTCGGTGCCGCGTTCGGGTCGCAGTACGACCAGGTCGAGGCCTACACCGAGTGGATCGACCGCGTGCTCTACGTCGCGATCGCTGCGGTCGTGGTGACCTTCGTCGTGCGCCGGATCCGCCGTGTGCGCGCCGAGCGGCGCACGGGCGGCTCCGACGACCACGACGACGCCGCCGGCAGCCCTGCCGTGGGCGGCGCCCGAGGTCGTCGTCGCGCCGAGCCCGCCCGCGACTGAGCCTCAGGCCTTCGTCAGCGCCGACTCCTTGTGGGCGGCCTGCTTGCCGCTCTTCTCCGACTCGACGATCCAGTACGGGTCGTCGTCGGTCGGCGTGAAGTGCTGCCCGTCGAACTCGAAGTCGCTCGTCCGCTTGCGCACGAGCGTGCCGGTCGTCCTGCCCTGCGAGGTGTTCCAGTGCACCTCGTCACCCTTCGACAACGCCATGCTGTCCTCCTTGCGCGATTCCTCGTCCTGGTGGAGGTCGGACTGTACCCCGTCGATCCCCGGAAACCCGGGGGAGTACGGCGATCACGATGTCGTAACGGCCATGCGGATCGAGAGTCGGACGCGTACCGTTTCCCTTGAGTCCACACGTCGGCAGCGGCCGCGGAACCACGGGCTCCGGACGGGACGACGGACACCATGACCCTGCTGGACAGCGCGCGGGCGGACACCGTCCTCTCTGCGCGGTACCGGCTCGTGAAGCTCATCGGCACCGGCGGCATGGGATCCGTCTACGAAGCCCGTGACGAGCACACGTACCGGGCCGTGGCCGTGAAGCTCTTCGCGACCCCGGACAAGATGACCACCGCCGACCGCGTCCGCCAGGAGCGCGAGATCCGGCTGCTCAGCATGCTCTCCCACCCGGGACTCATCCCGCTGTACGACGCCGGCACCCACGAGTTCGAGGACGGCCCGCACCGGTTCATCGTGATGGAGCTCATCGCCGACACGACGCTGCTCCGCCGCCTGTCCGAGGGCGCCCTGCACAACTACGAGGTGGCCGACCTCGGTGCGCAGCTCGCCGATGCCCTGGCCTACGTGCACTCCCGCGGCATCGTGCACCGCGACGTGAAGCCCGCCAACATCCTGATCAGCGACGAGGGCTCGTCCGGGTTCGCCCGCACGGTCAAGCTCACCGACTTCGGCGTCGCCCACTTCGTCGACGGCTCCCGCCTGACGAACGACGGCACGGTCATCGGCACCGCCGCCTACCTCAGCCCGGAGCAGGTGGCCGGCGAACCGATCAGCTTCGCCACCGACGTGTACTCGCTCGGGCTCGTCCTGCTCGAGGCGCTGACCGGCAAGCAGGAGTACTCGGGCACCCTGATCGAGGCCGCACTCGCCCGGCTCCGTCGCGATCCCGAGATCCCGGACGACGTCGCCGACGAGTGGCGCGAGCTGCTCAGCCGGATGACCGCCCGCGACCCGGAGCGCCGGCCCACGGCGGTCGCCATCGCCAACGCGCTGCGCGGCGGGTCCACCCAGATCACCGGCCCGGTGCCGCTCGGCCCGGAACGCGTGAAGCACCAGCGCGACCACCGCATGCACCGCGCCGCGCACCGGCACGCCAAGCGCGGCACGTTCTCCGCGGTGCGTCGCTGGCGTCGGCGGAACGTCCTGGTCGGGTCCTTCGCGGCCTTCGGCGTCACCGCGGCCTGCGTGGCCGCCTACGTCGCGGGTGCCCTGCACTGACCCGCTCGGCGGCTCCGTGCTCCGAGCACCGGAACGCCCTGGCAGGATGGACAGCATGACCGACCAGCGCTGGATCAAGATCTGTGGCCTGTCGACGCCCGACACCGTGGACGCCGCCATCGACGCGGGTGCCGACGCCGTCGGGTTCGTCTTCGCGGCGGGCAGTCCCCGGACCGTCACTGCCGACCTGGCGAAGGAACTGGTCGAGCGGGTGCCGGACGGCATCGACGCCGTCGGGGTCTTCCGCGACCAGAAGATCGACGAGATCGTGGGCATCGCCTCCGAGGTCGGGCTCACCACGCTGCAGCTGCACGGTGGTGAGTCGGCGTCCGACTTCGCCCGCGCGCGCGATGCCGGCTTCTTCACCATCCGCGCCATCGCGGCCGAGGACTACCTGCGCGAGACGCCCGAACAGCGCGCCGCGTTCGACCACGACCTGCTGCTGCTCGATGCCGCCGTGCCCGGCAGCGGTCGGCTCGTCGACCCGGCCACGATCGACGGCGTGGACGAGGCCTGGATCCTCGCCGGCGGGCTGACCCCGGCCAACGTGGTCGCCGCGGTCGAGGCGCTCGACCCCGACGGCGTCGACGTGTCGAGCGGCGTCGAGTCCGAGCGCGGCGTCAAGGACCCCGCGAAGATCCGTGCGTTCGTCGAGGCCGTCCGCAGCCTGGGCTGAGTGCCCGGCTGCATCGGTCGCGTTCGCGGCTCTGTGCGCGACCGCGGACGGACAGGAGGCGCGGTGCGGGCCCGCCACGGGCCTCCCGTCCGCCGCACGCTCAGCGCAGGGTGGGGATGAGCTCCGTCAGGAACGCGTCGGTGTCCTCCCAGCCCTCGACCGCGTGGCAGGGGACGCCGAGCGCCTTGACCGGGTAGTCGTTGCCCTCGGGGTCGAGCCGGTCGCCGACGAAGAGCATGTCGTCGAGCGCGATGCCGGTGATCTCGGCCAGACGCTGCATGCCGTAGGCCTTGTCGATGCCCTTGCGGGTGATGTCGATGCTCGTGGAGCCGCCCGAGCGGACCTCGAGGTCGGGCAGGTCCTGCTGCACCAGACGGCGCAGGTGGTCCTTCTTCTCGCCGGTCGGGTCCCACTGCTTCTTGACGTCCACCGGGGCCGACTGGCCGAGGGCGGAGAACGTGATCTGCGACCCGCGGTCCTCGAGGATGGCGCCCCAGGTCTCGGACTCCCAGTACCCGGCTTCCTTCGCACGGGCCTCGACCGCGGCGAGGGCGCGGTCCTTCTGCTCGTCGGTGAGGTCCTCGGCGTACTGCAGTGCCCAGTCCTGGTCCTCCCAGCGGTAGTACCGGGTGCCGCAGGTCGGCAGGAGGTGCAGGGCGTCGAGCGTCAGGCTGTCGCGCTGCCGGAGCGGGGTGACCAGCTGCTGCTCGAACTGGGTGAAGTTGCCGCCGGAGATGACCGCGACCGGCACGACCTCGAGCAGGGACGCGAAGGTCTCGAGCATGCGGGGGTCGAGGGAGGACTTCGACGGGGCGAGCGTGTCGTCCAGGTCGAAGGCGACGAGGCGGGGCGTGGTCATGCCACCGATCCTGCCAGAGCCCGCCGACCACCCGCAGGGTGCGACCACCCGGGTGCCCGGGTGCTGCGCGATGTCTGCGGGGTCACGCGCGGTGCGTGGCGGGGACCCGGTCGCGGGCGTAGGTGATGTCCGTGTAGCCGTGCGGTGCGGGGTTGCCGTCCTCGTCGAGGTTCACGAAGACGACCTCGTCGATCGTCAGGATGCTGCGGTGCGTGAAGAGGTTGCGCGCCTCGGCCCGCATGGTCAGCGACGTCCGGCCGAACCGGGTGGCGACGAGGCCGATCTCGACGATGTCTCCCTCCTTGGCCGAGGACAGGAAGTTGATCTCCGACATGTACTTCGTGACGACCTTGCCGTTGCCGAGCTGGATGATCGCGTAGACCGCGGCTTCCTCGTCGATCCAGCGGAGCAGGCTGCCGCCGAACAGGGTGCCGTTGGCGTTGAGGTCCTCGGGTCGCACCCACTTCCGGGTGTAGAAGTTCATCTCCGGCGGGGCGTCGTCCTGGTGCTGATCCATGTCACGTCATGGTACGCCGACGGCCGCGCCCCCGCAGGGACGCGGCCGTCGTGGCGATCGCGGGCGGCGGTGCCGCCGGTGCTCACTCCTTGACGAGGACGACCTCGTCGAGGGGGATGCGGGTGCGCGGGGCGACCTCGCGCTCGGCCGCCTTGTCGTCGAGCTGCGACGGGTGCGCGACGGTACCGACGGCCGTGACCGTGTACGGCAGGAACCGCTCGGGCAGGTCGAACGCGGCGCGGAGCCCGGCGGCGTCGATGCCCGCCATCTGGTGCACGTGCAGCCCCTCGGCGTGCGCCTGCACGGTCAGGGCGGCGAGCGACTGGCCGAGGTCGTACTGCGCGAAGGGGCGCTCCTCGCCGTCCGCGGTCACGGTCTCGAGCACGCCGACGACGAGGGCGCTGGCGCGGAACGCCCAGGCGGCGTTGAACCCGAGCAGGTTCTCGTTGATCTTCCGGAAGGTCTCGGTGCCACGGCGGCCGGCGATGAAGCGGCGGGGCTGGAAGTTCATGGCCGAGGGGGCCCAGCGAGCGGCCTCGAGGACGGCGTCGAGCTGGTCGTCCGAGATCGTCGCGGTCTCGTCGTAGGAGCGGGGGCTCCAGCGCTCCTCGAGCAGCGGCACGAGCGGCTGGCTGGAGTCGGTGGACCGGGTGAGGGTGTCGGCGTTCGTCGAGGTCATGATGCGCTCAACGGTATTCGATGCGTACGCATTTCCGACCTGAGTGACGTCACATCACCGCCGGCAGGTGCCAGGATGGACGGGATGGGTGGCGTGTTGACCGGCTTCGCGATCATCGGCGCGATCATCGCCGGTGGGTACGTCGTCGGACGCATCGGCCTGCTGGGCCCGCACGCGCAGTTCGTGATGAGTCGGCTCGCGTTCTTCGTGCTGATGCCGTGCCTGCTGTTCCACACCATCGCGACCGCCGACATCGCGTCGCTGCTGTCGTCGATGCTCTGGGTCTCGCTGCTGAGTGCCGCCGTGGTCGCCCTCGGCGCCGCCGCCGTGTTCCGCCTCGTGCTGCGCCGCTCCGTCACCACGACCACCGTCGGCGCGCTGGCTTCCAGCTACGTCAACGCGAACAACATCGGACTGCCGGTGGCCGTGTACGTGCTCGGCCAGGCGACCGCGGTCGTGCCCGTGATCCTGCTGCAGCTCGTCGTGATGGCCCCGATCGCGCTGACGATCCTCGACGCTGCGACCGCGGGAGCCGGCGGCTGGGGACGACGGATCGCGGGGCCGTTCCGGAACCCGATCATCATCGCCTCGCTCATCGGGCTCGTGTGCTCGGCGACGGGGATCACGCTGCCCGACCCGGTGCTCGAGCCGTTCTCGCTCGTCGGCGCGGCCGCGGTGCCCGTCGTGCTGCTGTCGTTCGGGATGAGCCTGCACGGTGCGACCCCGCTGCGGGACCCGGCGATCCGCACCGACGTCATCGTCGCGTCGTCGATCAAGCTCGTGGTGATGCCCGCCGTGGCGTTCGTGTTCGCCCGCTTCGTGTTCGGGCTCGGCGACCAGGAGGTCTTCGTGCTCACCACCCTCGGCGCCCTGCCGGCGGCGCAGAACGTCTTCAACTACGCGCAGCGGTACGGGGCAGCGGTCCCGATGGCGCGCGACGTCGTGCTCATCTCGACGCTCGGCTCGGTGCCCGTGCTCGTCGCGATCGCCGCCCTGCTGCACCCGTAGCGCGCCGTGGTCGCGCGACGCGGCGGACGGGAGGCCCGTGGCGGGGCCGCACCGGGCCTCCCGTCCGGCCGTGGTGGCGACCACCGCGGATGGTGAGCAGCAGAGGTCGGGTCGCATCCGCCGACCCGACCCGTTCTGCTCACGAAGCGCGGACGGCACGCGCGTACCCTGGCGGGCACGCGGGGCGGACCGCCCCGTGACCGATGACCACGACGAGGAGACCGGCGATGGACACGATGGCGATGATGAAGAACATGTCGATGACGGACATGCCCATGGAGATGGACATGGACATGATGCAGGACACGATGATGGCGCTGAACGCCGCGTCGATGGCGGCGACGATGTGCTCCGCGGCCGACATGCGGATGGGCGGCGAGATGGCCACCTGCGCCGCGATGTGCTCGAACACCGCGATGCTCGCCGACACCGGCATGCGGATGATGATGCGTCCGATGGGGATGGACACCGCCGCGATGCAGGCGATGCTCATGGCCGTCGTCGCGATGGGCACCGCCTGTGCCGCCGAGTGCCGCCAGCACCAGGACATGGACGAGTCGTGCCGGTACTGCGCCATGGCCTGCGACGAGATGGTGTCGAAGTGCCAGGCGATGCTCGACTCGATGGCGGCCTGAACCGCTCCGCCTGCGCTACGCGACGCGTGCGGTGGTCTGTCGACCGCCGGCGCTGAGGATCTCTGCGACCGGGTGGTGGGCGACCGGCTCGCCGACCGACAGGACGCCGTCGGCGTCCGCCACCCGCAGCTGCGTGATGCTCCCGTCGAGGAACAGCACCACGGCGTCGGCTGCGCGGGTCTCGACGACGATGCCGTCGCGCCACGCACCGGGGGCCGCGGTCGCCATGAGGCGCTGGATGGGAAGGATCGTCGTGCGGGACATGGCTTCACCTGCTCTCGAAGGGGTTCGGTGCAGGAAACCTACGTCGGCGTGACGGACGGCTCAATCACGGCGGACGCCGGGCGTAACAGAGCCGGACGTGCGTCGTCGCTCCGGGCGTGTGACCGGACTCCGATCAGAAGATCATCGGGCGGTCGTCGTCGAGCGACGTGTCCAGGTCGAGGTCGACCACCACGGGCACGTGGTCGCTCGGGGCGTCGCCCTTGCGCTCGTTCCGGTGGATCGAGGCGTCGGTGACGACGTCCGCGAAGGCCTGCGAGCCGAGGACGAAGTCGATGCGCATGCCCTCGTTGCGCGGGAACCGCAGCTGCTTGTAGTCCCAGTAGGTGTAGCCGTCGGGCACGATCGGGCGGACGACGTCCTGCAGACCCCGCGCCTCGAACTCGCGGAACGCGGCCCGCTCGGGGTCGCTGACGTGGGTCGACCCCTCGAAGACCCGCACGTCCCAGACGTCCTGGTCGAGCGGTGCGACGTTCCAGTCGCCCATCAGTGCGAGCGGGGTCTCCGGCGACGCCTCGATCCACTCCGAGGTGCGGTCGGCCAGCTGGGCGAGCCAGTCGAGCTTGTACGTGTAGTGCGGGTCGCCGAGCTCGCGGCCGTTCGGCACGTAGAGGCTCCAGAGCCGCACACCGTCGACCGTGACGCCGATCGCGCGGGCCTCGACCGGCAGGTCCGGCCCCTCGTGGCCCTTCAGGAACCCGGGCTGGCCGGGGAAGTCGCGGGTGACGTCCTCCATCGGCAGCCGGCTGGCGAACGCGACGCCGTTCCACTGGTTCAGGCCGTGCGCCTCGACGTGGTACCCCGCGGCCTCGAACTGCTCGACCGGGAACTGCTCCGGCTTGCACTTGATCTCCTGCATGCCGAGGACGTCGACGTCCTCACGCACCAGCCAGTCGACGATCCGACCCACTCGGGTGCGGACGGAGTTCACGTTCCAGGTCGCGACGCGCATGGAACAAGAACCTACCGGTGCCGACTGACGACGAGGTCGGCGGGTGCGCTGCCTGTGCGGCGTGCGGCACTCGCGTCGGCGTACGGCGTACGGCGTGCGTCGCGTGTGAGGCGTGCGGCACGTGCGCCGCCTGTGCGGCGTACGGCACGATGGTGTTCGCTGGAAGCCAGCAATCGATCGCACGGAGGCAGCAATGGCATCGACGACGAACCGCGTCGACGGGACCACGACCGGGGCCACGCTCGGCACCGGGGCCGGGAGCACCCAGCCCGCCGGCACCACCACGACGCAGGTCACCGCCAAGGGCAGGACCATCATCGACGACACGGTCGTCGCGAAGGTCGCGGGCATCGCCGCCCGCGACGTCCCCGGTGTCTTCGCGCTCGGCGGCAACGCATCGCGGGCGTTCGGTGCCATCCGAGACGCCATCGGCTCGAGCGCGCTCGGCCAGGGCGTCCGCGTCGAGGTCGGTGAGACCCAGGTCGCGGTCGACCTGACCATCGTCGTCGACTACCCGACGCCGATGATGGAGGTCGCCTCCGCGGTCCGCGCCGCCGTGACGAACGCCGTCACCGAACTCGTCGGCCTCGAGGTCACCGAGGTCAACATCGCCATCAACGACGTGAACATCCCGGCGCTCAACGGCGTCGCGGACGAGCTCGACACCCGGGACGGTCGAGTCCGGTGAACGCCACCGTCGTCGGGATGGGCACGGGCGCCCTGCTCGCGATCGTCGCCGTGACGCTCGGGTTCTGGGCCTTCGTCGTCGTCGCCGTCTGCATGGCGGTCGGCGCTCTGGTCGCCCGCATCGTCACGGGCGACGTCGACTTCCGCCGCCTGCTCGACGTGCTGCGCGGACGCCGGAGCTCGTCGTGAGCGACGCCGCCGTCGCCACGACCGGCGACAGCGGCGTCCGGCTCCGCGGCTCCGACCGCATCGGCACGTCGGCGCTGGTGCACACCGCCCAAGCGGTCGCCGCCGAAGCACTGCGCGTCGCCTTCCGGGAGGTCCGTGCCCGGGTCGCCGACGATGGTCGCGGCGCCCTGGCGGTCGAGATCACCGCCCCGCTCGCCCTGCCGGTGCTGGGCTCGCACGCACTCCCCGACGAACCGGTCGTCGCCGCGGCGCACCGGGCTCGCGGCACGATCGCCGAGCGCTTCCGCACCATCACCGGCCGACAGGTCGCCCGCGTGACCGTGACCTTCGCCTCGTCGGTCGTGGACACCCCGCGGAGGGTCCGGTGACCGCCGCCCCCGCCGTCGGGAACACCGAGTCGGTCGTCCCCGCCGGCCCCTCGCAGGACGACCACCGCGCCACCTACCGTCGCCTGCTGCGCCGCGAGACCCACGTCTCCCGCTCCGCCCCAGTCGTCGTCGCGATGCTCATCGCCCTGGTGCTCGCCGCCGCCGCGGTCTTCGCCGGTGCGCTCGTCCTGCTCGACCAGAACGTCCTGGGTGTCGACCCCCGTGCCGTGGTCGACGCCGCGCTCGCGGCCCCGGACGGTCTCGAGACCACCGTCGTGATCGGCATCGGCGCCATCGTGGCTCTGATCGGGCTCGTCCTGCTGCTGCAGGGGATCCTGCCCCAGCGCCGTCCGCGGCACGTGATGTCGTCCGACCGGCTCGCGGTCGTCGTCGACGACGAGGTCCTGGCCTCCGCTGCGGCCCGCGCCGCCCGTTCCGCGACCCGTCTGGGCGCCGACGCCGCCGTGGGCACCGTCGGCCGCCGCACGGTCGACGTCGTGCTCCGGCCCGCAGCGGGGGTGGACGTCCCCGCGGTCGCCGCGACCGAGGCCGTCGAGCGGGAGTTCACCGCGATCGACGCGCAGCCGCCGCTGGCCGCGCGGGTCCGGGTGCAGCCGACCGGGCGGGTGGACGGATGAACGCCACGAACCGTGGGCTCGGCCGGACGGCTCTCGTCGTGCTCGGGCTCGTCCTGCTCGTCGCCGGGGTGGGAGCGATCCTGGTGCAGACCGCGCAGGGGCTGCCCCTCGTCGCATCGTGGTGGCGCACGGTCGGCGATGCCCTCGCCGGACTCGGCACCGGGGCATCGCGTGACGACTCGGTGTTCGCGTGGACCTGCGTGCTCGGCGGTGGCGTCGTCCTCGGCGTGCTCGCACTCGTGGTGCTGACGACGCTCGGCGGTGGCCGCGAGGGCACCGTCGTGGACAGCGACGGTTCGGCGGACGGCGTCGCCGGGGCGGTGCGCATCGAGTCCACGGCCGTGCAGCACGCGCTGTCGTCGGCCATCGGCGAGATGCCGCAGGTCGGTTCGCTCGCCGTCGACGTCTACCGGGTCCGCGGAGGCCGCGCGATCCGGGTGCGGGTCCGTCCGCGCCGGGGGGCCGCGCCGCGCGAGATCACCGAACGGGTCGAGGCCGTCGTCGCCGACCTCGACGCCCTGCTCGGCGAACGCCTGCCCGTGCTGCTCGAGATCGCCCGCGGTGGGTCGGGGTCCTCCCGCCCGGACCGCGTGCACTGAGCATCACCGTGGTGCGCTCGATCGGTGGACTGCCCCGGCCGGGCGAGACGGTCCCGGTGCCGCGCATCGTCACCGAGGTCGCGCGAGGGCGTGAGTTCGCGCTCGTCTGGCACAACCAGATCGGCGGGACGACGTTCCGCATCGGACCGGATGCGCAGGCCGAGGAGTTCGTGAAGGTCCTGCCGCACGCCTACGGTTCGTGGATCAGCGGCGAGGCCGCGCGGCTGACGTGGGCGTCCCGGTACGCCCGGGTGCCGGAGGTGCTCGACCACGGCACCGACGGCGACGGCGTCTGGCTGCACACCCGTGCCGTGCCCGGGTGGAGCGCCGTCGACCCGCGCTGGCACGACGAACCCCGGACCGCGGTGGTCGCGGTGGGCGAGGGGCTGCGCGCGCTGCACGACTCGTTGCCCGTCGACGACTGTCCGTTCACGTGGGCGACCGCGGACCGGCTCGATCGCGCGCGTTCGGCGGTCGTCGACGTCGACGCCGACGCCGGCCGCGGCCCGGGCGGTCTCGGTTCGGAGCCGCCTGCCGACCGCATCGTCGTCTGTCACGGTGACCCGTGCACGCCGAACACGTTGATCGGTGCAGATCGGCGGTGGAGCGGGCACGTCGACCTGGATGCGATGGGCGTCGCGGACCGCTGGGCCGACATCGCGGTGGCGACGATGGCGCTCGGCTGGAACTACGGACCCGGGTGGGAGCCGCTGTTCCACCGGGCGTACGGGCTGCCGGACGACCCGGAGCGCACCGCGTGGTACCGGGCGCTGTGGAACACCGACGTGGACGACGTGGGACCTGCGACGAGCTGAAGCGGAGCCGTCGTGGTGCTCGATCCGATCAGATCTTCGGTGGGTTGATGATCGGGTCGTCCCATTGAGGGAAGTCCGGGTAGATGCCGGGGAGAGACCGATGAGGGAAGTCGGCCTGGGAGCGTCCTGCCACCGCTCGCCGGAGCTTGTGTGCGTCGTTGGTCCAGAAGGGTTCGCTGTAGACCTCGAGCGTGTACCGGCCGTTCGTCTGCGCCGAGTAGATGATCTGCCAGCCGTCGCCGGTGGTGGCCCAGACCTCATGGTCGCCGGTGACCGTGCGTTGCTCGATGTCCCAGCCCTGCTCGGTGAAGTAGTCGATCATCGGTTGGAGGTCCCGCTGTTGGCCGGTGGTGCCAGGCGGGGACCAGAGCCGCCCGCTCCGCATGTCGTAGCTGTTCTTCGTGTCCGAACCCGGTAACGGGGCAACGCCGTCGCCGCCGATCTGTGGGATGTCGTCGCCACTGTCCCATTCCCATTCGCCGTCGTGGACCTGGAGTTGTGCGTCCCGCAGGAGTCGCTGCATGTGGTCGTAGTGGTCGCGGTACGCGTCGAACTCTTGGTGCAGGGACATCTCGGCGACCTCGTGCTGGGTCAGGCCTGCTGCGTCGGAAGGCATCCGGTCTCCCCCGACCGCGCATCCCGCCAGCAGTCCAAGGGCCAGAGCTGCCGTCGTGATGGTGCGGAGCATCAGATCTTGGGTGGGCTGACGATCGGAGATTCCCAGGACGGGAACGCGGGGTAGACGCCCGGGAGGGAGCGATCGGGGTAGGCCGCATCGTTTCGTCCTCCGACTGCCTCGGAGAGTGCATCTGCATCGTTGGTCCAGAAAGGTTCGCTGTAGATCTCGAGTGAGTACCTCCCGTTCGTCTGCGCTGTGTAGATGAGCTGCCAGCCGTCCCCGGTGAACCCCCAGACCTCGTGGTCGCCGGTGATGCGGCGTTGCTCGATGGCCCACCCCTGGTCCGTGAAGTAGTCGATCATCGGTTGCAGGTCGCGCTCCTGGCCGGTCGCGCCGGGCGGGGACCAGAGCCGTCCACTGCGCATGTCGTAACTGTTCTTCGTGTCGGACCCGGGCAGAGCTGCGACGCCGTCACCGCCGATCAATGGAACACGGTCGCCGCCACTCCACTCCCATTCGCCTTCGTGGACCTGGAGTTGCGCGGCTTCCAGGAGCCGCTGCATGTGTTCGTAGTGGTCGCGGTACGCGTCGTACTCCTGGTGGAGAGACATCTCCGCGACTTCGTCCTGGGTCTGGCCAGCTGCGTCGGTGGGCATCTCGGTTCCTCCTGCTGCGCACCCGGTCAGCAGTCCCAGGGTCAGGGCCGCAGTCGTGATGGCACGGAGCATCGGGTCAGATTTTCGGCGGGTTGATGATGGGGTCGTCCCATTGAGGGAAGTCCGGGTAGATGCCGGGGAGAGACCGATCAGGGAAGTCGGCCTGGGAGCGTCCTGCCACCGCTCGCCGGAGCTTGTGTGCGTCGTTGGTCCAGAAGGGTTCGCTGTAGACCTCGAGCGTGTACCGGCCGTTCGTCTGCGCCGAGTAGATGATCTGCCAGCCGTCGCCGGTGGTGGCCCAGACCTCGTGGTCGCCGGTGACCGTGCGTTGCTCGATGTCCCAGCCCTGCTCGGTGAAGTAGTCGATCATCGGTTGGAGGTCCCGCTGTTGGCCGGTGGTGCCAGGCGGGGACCAGAGCCGCCCGCTCCGCATGTCGTAGCTGTTCTTCGTGTCCGAACCCGGTAACGGGGCAACGCCGTCGCCGCCGATCTGTGGGATGTCGTCGCCACTGTCCCATTCCCATTCGCCGTCGTGGACCTGGAGTTGTGCGTCCCGCAGGAGTTGCTGCATGTGTTCGTAGTGGTAGCGGTAGGCGTCGAACTCTTGGTGCAGGGACATCTCGGCGACCTCGTGCTGGGTGAGGCCGGCTGCGTCGGTGGGCATCTGGGTTCCTCCTGCCGCGCATCCCGAAAGCAGCCCCAGCGTCAGGGCCGCAGTCGTGATGGCACGGAGTATCGGTCGCATGGTCTTCATCATGGCTTCCCCGTCGCGATGATCCTCGCGATGGTCTGTTGTGCGGTGGCATCGCGGGACAGGTATCCGACGCCGCTGTCCGGGAACATGTCGTGCCCGGTGACGGCCCTGCCGCCTGCAGAATCCTCAGCGCCGAACGTGTCGACGTCCGGAAGGTCGCGTGGATCGGTGCGTCCGATCCGGCCGAGGATCGCTGTGTGGTCAGCGGACCCCTCAGTCGCGTACACATGGTCCACGTTGAGGTGCTCGGGAGTCGTGGTGTCGGTGAACCCGACGGAGCCGTACGTGACGAGCGAGTCGACCCGGTACCGAGTCTGCGCGAGCGCTTCGGCCGCGGTGGTGGACCCGTAGGAGTGCCCGAGGACGGTCAGCGACCGCGGCGCGCTGCCCCGGCTGTCGTGGATGCCGTCGAGGAACGAGGCGAGGTTCGCCCCGCCAGCGGTCGCACGCGCCTGGCTGGGGACCTCGACGGCACCCGGTGCGCGGTACCCGATCCAGGACACGATCGCGAAGGAATCTTCGCCGGTTCCCTTTCTGCCCGCGGCGGTCAGGAGGCTGTTGGCGGCCCGGACCTTTTCGTCCATGCTCTCGACGCCAGTTGTCGCGCCGGGGACGTTGACCGTCACGTTCGACGCGGTGTCCAGGTCGCCGAGGACGACTGCGGCGACGAGCGCGCCGTCCGACACGCCGAAACCCACGAGCTGCGCCACGGCCTTCGACGGGCTCTGGATTCTGCGCGCGAGGTCGTCGGCGTCACGGAGGCCGTCTCGAAGCGCCATCACCTGCTTCCGGAACTCGTCCAGGCTCACCGCACCGTAGGTGTACGGCAGCCCCATCAGCCGGTACAGCCGCTCCGGGTCTCGTACCGCGGCCGAGAGGACGGCCCTGGACGCGACGTCGCGCTGCGCTGCCGGAACCCCGTCGAGTCCTGCGAACTGCAGCTGCGTGGCCAGGGGCAACGCCCGGACGTCGGCGTCGGTGAAGCCGAGCGCGGCCCAGGCCGCTGCGACCTCAGCCGGGGTCAGGGACGGATCGAGCAGCCGCTGCAGCCCGGGTGGCAGTCTGGAGGTACCGGCGACGTCGAGCGCAGCGTTCGCGAGGGAACCGCCGCCAGCGGCGCTGAACGCGCTCGCGATCCGATCGATCCACGACGCGTCGTCGGCGTTCTCGGCAAGGTAGTCGGCGAAACCACCTGACAATGACGCCCCGTCGACCGGGACCCAGCTGCAACGGTTGCGGAACACAGTCCACGCGTTGCGCACACGCACGAGATCTTGCTCCGTCGAGGAGTCCTGCACCCGGGCCACCGCAGCGAACTTCCGCAGCCGAGCGGGATCTGCCCCGCTCCTTCCTTCGGACCGGCCACCGGTGCGCTGCCGGGAGCGCGCGCTGAACACCGCGGACACCGGAGAAGGTCGCTGCGGCCTGCCCGATGGTTCAGGGTCGAACACCGAGCTGCTCCAGTCGAGCACGGGTTGCAGCGGGAGCCCGCCACCGGCGCGCACCAGGTCACGGTCGGCTTCGCGCTGCCGCCACGCGGCGACGTCCGCCAACCGCTCGCGTTCGGTGTCCGCCTGCCGCTGCGCGGTCCGAACCTGTTCGACCAGGGAATCGAGCGCCGTCGCCAACCGGGTTCGGTCTCGTGACTCCGTCACCCGAGCGGCCTCGAACAGCCGCGAGTAGGCGCCGTCGAAGTCGTGCAGTGCGGCCTCGGCGTTGTTCCGTCGTTGTTGGGCGCTGGCACGCAGCGAGAGCGCCACCTCGGCTGCGCAGTCGGCCAACCGCGACGCGGCTGCGTCGTCGAACTCGATCCCCATCGTCCCCCCACCATCCGAACTGGTCGATGGGGGAAACGTAGCATTTCAGCGGTGCAGTACGAAATGACAACGATGCGCTTGTGGGAAACAACAAACCGCCGCCCACTGCGAGTGGACGGCGGTCTGGTGAGTGGGCTGGCTAGAAGGCAACTCCGCGTGCACCCATGAAGGGCACCGGGTCGGTGGTGGCGCCGTTGATGTGCACCTCGACGTGGCTGTGGCAGCCGGTCGACGCCCCGGTGGAGCCGACGAGCGCGATGAGCTGTCCCGCCGCGACTCGCTGGCCCTGGGTGACCCGGAAGCCACCGTTGACGATGTGCCCGTAGGCGGTCTGCACGCCGTTGCCGTGGCTGATCCGGACGTAGTTGCCGTACCCGCCGTACCAGCCGACGTAGTCGACGGTGCCGGCCGAGGCCGCGACGATGGGCGTGGAGCAGCCGCTCGCCAGGTCGGTGCCCTCGTGCATGGTGACGACGCCGGTGATCGGGTGCACGCGGTACCCGTAGGGGCTGATGACGTAGCCGCTGGCCGGGCGGACCCAGCCGGTCCCGGAGCCCGCGCCGACGGAACCGCCGCCGCCCGAGCCGCTGCTCCCGGTCGAGCCGCCACCCGACGACGAGCCCCCGCCGGAGTTCGCGGCTGCCGCGGCTGCCGCCGCCGCTGCGGCCGCGCGCTGTGCCGCTTCGCGCGCAGCCTTCTCCTCCGCCGCCTTGCGGATGCGCTCACCCTTGGCGAACTCGGCTTCGGTCCGGACGCGGCCGGAGGTCAGGGTTGCGAGCTGGGCGTCGAGTCGGGCCTTGTTGGACTGCTGCTCGTCGTAGGCGGCCTGCACGGCGTCGGATGCCGCCTGGGCTTCCTGCATACGGTCTTCGGCCTCGGCAGCGAGGTCGCCCAGCGCTTCGGCGGCACGGTCGGCCTGCGCCTCGAGCGAGCTGGCGACGGCGGCGTCGGCGCTCGCGGCGGCCTGGACACGCTCGGCCTGCTCGGAGAGCTTGCTCAGCGCACCGAGGTTGTACAGCAGATCACTGGCGTCTTCGCCCTGGGTGATCACCGAGGTGGTGACGTCGGCACCCCCGGAGCGGGACATCTGCGCGGCGAACTGCCCGGCCTGCGCGGCGCTCTGGTCGGCGACCTTCGCGTGCTCCTTCGCGTCGGCGCGGAGCTGCTGTTCCTTCTCGGCCGCGGTCTGGGCCTTGCGCTGCGCCTTGTAGAACACGTCACCGAGCTTCTTGGCCTTGGCCTCGGCCGCGTCGACCTTGGCGTTCAGTTCGCTGATGATGCCCCGGATCTCGGTGATCTGCCCCTGCTTCGCGGATTCCTTGCCGCGGGCGGACTCCACTTCGTCCCACGTGGGGTAGGTCACCGCCTGGGCGGCCGGAGCGTCGGCGATGACCGTGCCGACGAGGCCCGCGAGCGCCAGGCCGGTGACGGCGAGGCGCAGGCGCACGGGGACACGGTGGGCGCGGGGGCTGGTGGGGCGAGACATCGAGCACGAGCCTATACATCCGTACAGCGAGCATCGGACGGCAACGCGCCGCTGTGGACAACTTCAGCAGTGCATCAGAAGCCGCGGTCGCGTCGGATGACGTCGGCGCTCCCGACGACGTCGCGCCGCAGGATGGCCTGCCCCGCGGTGCCGGCGTAGTCGTAGACGTCGAACCCGGTGCAGTGGGTGATCGTCGCCGGGGGTCCGAGCGAGTCCTCGACCGCGGTGGTCCAGAGGTCGTGCGAACCGACCACCACGAAGCTCGGGTCGGCGTCACGGTAGGCCCCGAGGTCGACGAGCCAGGGGTACGTCTCGAAGGTGTCCCGGACCTGCAGCAGCCCGACGTTCCTCGACGCGTAGGTGGCGAGGGGCCGGACGGTCCAGAACTGCCCGACGCCGGTGACCTGGCGTCCGTCGGCCCAGCGGTCCAGGCACGCCGCCGCCGGGTACCGCGCGGTCGCCACGGCGTGGGCGGTACCGGGGGCCACGGCGATCCCGGTCGCGAGCACGGCGGCCATCGCGACCGCCACCCCGGCGCGGACCCCGCGGCGCGGGCGGTGCACGCGGGTGCGGCGGACCGCGGTGCGGGTGAGCTCGGCCACGGCGACGAGCGCGAGCAGCGGTGCGGTCACGATCGGCTGCAGGTAGCGCGGGGTCTCGGACCCGGCGACGACGACCCCGACGGACACGGCGACGACGGTCACCAGGGGCAGCAGGGTCGCGACCAGCACGGTGCGTGCGGTGCGGACCCGCCAGGCCCAGACCGTGCCGCCGACGGTGACGAGCACCCCGGCGAACAGCAGCAGGAGCCCGAGATCGTCCGGTGCCGTGCCCGCCCGGTCGTCGGTCAGCGCCGCGAAGAACCGCAGGGTCTCCCCGGCCCGCGACGGCTGCACGTACGTCGCCGGGTCGAGGGAGACGAACGGCCGCAGCGGGATCCGCACCAGGTACCCGACGACCGATCCCACCGTGACGGCACCGGCGAGCAGCGCGGCCGGACGCCACGGCACCCGCCGCGCCAGCACGAGGAGCCCGAGGGTGACGACGACGGGGGCGGCGGACCACGGCACGTACAGCGGGTTCGACGCGGTCGTGCACGCGGCGACGAGTCCGAGCACCACGAGCAGGGGCACCGACGCCCGGCCGAGGCGCACCGCCCGCAGCACGAGCACCGCGGTGCCGAGCATCGCCAGCACAGCACCGTAGTAGTAGGTCGTGGTGAGCAGCAGGGACGCCAGCTCGAGCGAGGTTGCCGTCGCCGACGACTCGGTCAGCACCAGCAGCGTGACCAGACCGAGCGCCCCGGCCGACACCGCGATCCGGGCGGGGCGCCCGGCTGACGGCATCAGCTCGTTCGCGGCGGCCCGCACCAGGGCGTAGACGGCGAGGAGCACGAGTACCCCGTTCACCGCCAGGGCCTGCTGCGGCGTGGCGGTCACGAGCGAGCAGAACAGGTACACGGGCAGCTCGGGGAAGAAGAACAGCGCGGGCGACATGGCCCACTCGAACGGCTGGCCGGCCTGCAGCGAGCGCTGGACGAGCGGCAGCAGCACCGAGTCGCCGTCGTACCAGAGCAACGCGACCCGCTCCGTCGCGATGACGTGGCGCAGGGCGATGACGGCCAGGGCCAGCGCGACCAGGCCGCCCAGGGCCTCCCGTCCGATCGTGACGGCCACCTCGCCGGGCCGCCGGTCGCCGGACGGAGCCGGCTCCACGGCGGGGCGGCGCGGTGCTCGGGACATGCCCCGGAGCGTACCGAGGCCGCCTCGGTGCCAGCACCCCGCGGCCCACAGGCTGGGGGAGCGCGTTGCGGGTCCGACCGACTACCCTTGTGCGCTGTGACCGACGCGCGCGAACAGTTGATCCAGTACATCTCCTCCGAAGCGGTGTTCCACGGCGACTTCACCCTGACCAGCGGGAAGAAGGCGACGTACTACATCGACCTGCGGAAGGTCAGCCTGGACCACCGCGTCGCGCCGCTGATCGGGCAGGTCATGACCGAGCTCGTGCAGCAGGTGCCGGACGTCTCCGCCGTCGGCGGCCTCACCATGGGCGCCGACCCCATCGCCAGCGCCGTCCTGCACCAGGCCGCCGCCCAGGGCCTGACCTACGACGCCTTCGTCGTCCGCAAGGAGCCGAAGGACCACGGCCGCGGTAAGCAGGTCGAGGGGCCGGACCTCAAGGGCAAGCGCGTCGTCGTGCTCGAGGACACCTCCACCACCGGCGGCTCGCCGCTCAAGGCGGCCGAGGCGCTCGAGCGCGAGGGCGCGATCGTCGCCGCCGTCGCGGTCGTCGTCGACCGGGACACCGGTGCCAAGGAGACGATCGAGGCGGCCGGCTACCCGTACTTCGCGGCCATCGGGTTGGCTGATCTGGGGCTGACCGCGTGACCGAGGAGCGTCCGGACGACGCACGCGAACCCGACGGCACCGCCGGCCCGGCAGACGGGGACGACGGCCTGGAGGCTCGGCGTGCGTCCGGCTCGGACGCTCCGTTCCACGGTCTCCGCAGTGCTGCGGACATCTTCGGTGCTCCGCGCGGCGAGGAGGACTGGCCGTCGCGACGGGAGCGCCGCGAGGCGGAGCGCACCGCCCGCGAGACGGGCGCGCCGCTGCCGGAGCCCTTCGTGGCCGAGGGCGAGGCGGAGCCTGCTGAGGCCGAGGCCGAGGCCGAGGCTGGGGCTGCGGCAGCTGCTCCTGCGGCGCCTGAGCCTGCTGCTCCGGCGCTCGACGACGGCGCGACCCAGGCCATCTCGATGCCGCCAGAGTTGCTCGCACCCTCCGAGAACCCCGACGCCGTCGTCGAGCACGAACGCTCCACACTGCACGACCGGATCCCCGCCGCCGCCGACGCCCCGCCGGAATCCGCCGCGCCGCACCCGTCGTCGATCGTGCTGCCGACCGCGCAGACCCACCGGGACGAACGTGCCGCCGCGTCGAAGGCCATCGAGGACGAGCGTCGCCGCGTCGACCCGTTCGGTGAGGGCCGCGCCGACGTCGACTGGCTCGGCCGCGCGACCGGGAACCACCCGGAGCCCGTGCCGCCCGCTGCTCCCGCTGCACCGCAGCCCCTCGGCGTCGAGAACGTGCTGCCCCCGACCGAGGAACCACCGACCTTCACCGACCTGCTGCGCATCACCAGCACCGGGCCGGTCCCCACGCAGACCGGCGCGCACGACCGGCCGTTCGACTGGGCGATCGGTGACGACGAGCCCGGCGAGGTCCCGGCGACGCTGACCACCGACTCGTTCGACACCACGGCGCTGTCCGCCGGGTCCTGGTCGCTCGCCGACGAGTCCGAGGACGAGGACGAGGTCGTCGCCGGCGAGGTCGACACCCCGACCTCCGGGCTGCCGCAGGCACCGCGGGCCTACCCGGTGCCGCCGGCGGTCCCCGTGCCGCCGGTGGTGCCCCCGGCGGTCCCGGCCGCGCCCGTGTCGGACACGGCTGCTCCGGCTGCCGTGCCGGATGCCGATGCCGCTGCCGCTGGTGCTCCGTCGGAGGCGACCGAGGCAGTGGACGCACCCCGTCGGTCCGCCGGAGACGACGTGCCGGACGCGACCGAGGGCCTCCAGGCCGACGCCCCGACCACCGCGATGCCGGCGGCCGGGACCCCCTGGTGGTCCGAGCCCGACGCGACCGTTCCGCCGACCGCGGCACCGCCCCTCGTCGAACCCACCGGTGCACAGGAGTACCCGGCGCACCTGCCGCCGTCGGTGGGGCAGGACCTCGACGCCGTTCTGGGACTGCGTGGGAACGACACCGGTTCGCAGCCGGAGTCCCTGCCCGCCGCGGCGCCGGACGACCTGGACCAGTCCGAGTGGGACGGCCGCGAGACCAGCGACACGAGCGCCATCAAGGACCTCTTCGGCACCGAGGCGGTCGGGCAGCTCGGTGGCACCGGCTACGACCCCGAGGACACCGGGACGCGGATGATGCCGGCGGCTGCCGTGCCTGCTGCTGCCGCCGCTCCTGCTGCACCGGCGCCCGCTGCTGCCGGACGGCCTGCCGGCGGTCCGGACCGGCCGTCCGGTGAACGCGACAACTTCATCAACGAGGGCTTCGCGCGGCTGCGGAACGAGGGCAAGCGCGGCAAGCAGCTGCTGATCTACGGGTCGATCGCGCTGATCCTCGTGCTCATCGTGCTGGTGTTCCTGCTGTCGAAGTGGATCCTCGGCAACAACATCGCCGACCAGGCCGTGCCGACGAAGTCGCCGGCGGCCGCTTCGGCGCCGGCGACACCGAGTGCTGCGCCGTCAGCGTCGGCCTCGCAGTCGAGCGAGGCCGCCGCGCCCGCCGCCACGCTGCAGTTCGCCACGACGCCGGCGTTGCCCGGCGAGCACCCGTGGACCGACCTGGCCGGCGGGGAGTGCCTGTCGCCGTTCACGAACGCGTGGTCGCAGACCTTCACGGTGGTGGACTGCGCGACGCCGCACATCGGGCAGCTGACCGCACGACTCCCGGTCCAGGGCGACACCTACCCGGGTACCGAGGCCCTCGCGACCCAGGCGGCCGACCAGTGCCAGTCCGACGCGGCGCTGAACGCCTCGGCCGCCACTGCCGTGGGCGACGTGCAGGTGCAGGGTTCCTACGCGCCGGACCAGGCGACGTGGGACCAGGGTGACCGGTTCATCTCGTGCTTCGTGACGCGCTCGTCGGGGCAGCCGCTGACCGGGTCGTTGGCGCCGGGGGCGTAGGCGCGGGTCGATCGTCGGCGCGGGCGGTCGGTCGGGCGGCGGGGGTCCGACGCGGAACGACGATGTCGACGTCGTACGACAGCGACATCGTCGTTTCGCGTTCGCGTCCGCGTCCGTGTCCGCCTGCGTCCGCCCGCGACCGCCGGCGTCGCTCGACAGTGCGCGGGTGTCAGGCGCTCGCGGGCACCTTCGCCGACACGTCGGACAGCGTCTGCAGCTCGCTGGTGCTGAGCTCGAGCTCCGCCGAGGCCAGCAACGCCGGCAGCTGCTCGGTGTTCCGGGCGCTCGCGATCGGCGCGACGACGTCGGGCTGCGCCTGCAACCAGGCGAGTGCGACGGTGGCGATCTCGGAGCCGTGCGCGTCGGCGATCGAGGACAGCGCGTCCACGACGGCGAGCCCCTCGTCGGTGAAGTACCCGGACACCTGGCCCTCGCGGTCCTTGCCGGCGAAGTCCTCCTTCGAGCGGTACTTGCCGGTCAGGAACCCCGCGGCGAGCGAGAAGTACGGCACGACGCCGAGTCCGTGCTCGTGCGCGAGCGGCGCGATCTCCGCCTCGTACGGCTGGCGGGTGACCAGGTTGTAGTGCGGCTGGATGGCGACGGGCTGGGCAAGGCCGTTCTCCGTCGCGATGCGGATCCACTCCGCGGCGCGGTCCCTCGAGTAGTTCGAGATCGCGGTGTAGCGGACCAGGCCGTCCTGCACGAGCTGGTCGAAGGCGCGGACGGTCTCCTCGAGCGGGGTCGACTGGTCGTCGAAGTGGGCGTAGTACAGGTCGATCCGGTCGGTGCCGAGGCGCTCGAGGCTGGCGCGGGCGGCGGCGGCGACGGTGTCCGCGGCGAGGCCCTGGAAATCCGGGTGCTGCGAGCCCTTCGTCGCGATGACGACGTCGTCCCGCTTGCCCGAGGCACGGAGCCACGAACCGATGACCCGCTCGGACTCACCGCCCGAGTTGCCCGGCGCCCAGGCCGAGTAGACGTCCGCGGTGTCGATGAAGTCGCCACCGGCCGCGGTGTAGGCGTCGAGGACCTGGTGCGAGGTCGACTCGTCCGCCGTCCAGCCGAAGACGTTGCCGCCGAGGGCGAGGGGGAACACGTGCAGGTCACTGGTACCGATGCGGGGCATGCGGAGGTCCTTTCGTGGTCGGAGGTGCGGTGGGAGCGGACCGCACGTCTCCCGACGCTATGCCCCGATGCTTGACACGGCCCCGGCGTGAGGGGCTTCGATGGAGGGATGACCACGCTCACCGATGCCCTCGCCGACCCGCGATCCTCTGCCCGGCTGCAGGCCGTGATGGCTGCGGGGACCACTCCGGACCCCGCGGACCTCGAGGTGCTCGTCGCGCAGTGCGCCGTCGAGCCGGACTTCTTCGTCCGCGACATGCTGACGTGGGCACTCACCCGGCACCCTGCCGACGACGTCGTGGCCCGCGTGCTGCCCGAGCTCGAGCGTTCCGAGCCGCAGGCCCGCAGCCAGGCGCTCCACACGCTGTCGAAGATCGGTGACCCGGACGCGTGGCCGGCGGTGCGACCGCTGCTCGGGGACCACGACGACGAGGTGCTCCGCGCGGCCTGGCGGACGGCCGTCGCACTGGTGCCGGACGAGGAGCGGGCGTCGCTCGCGCGGACCCTCGCGGTGCAGCACGGCATCGGCGACCGCGGGCGTCGGCTCAGCCTGTCGCGTGCCCTGGTGGGACTCGGCGAGGACGCCGTCGGACCCGTCCTCGCCTCGGCCGCCGAGCGGGGGACCGACGCCGTTCGGGAGCACGTGCGCGAGACCGAACGACTGCTGCACGACCCGGACGCCGCATCTGCGCTCGCCCTCGAACGCGCCCGGCGCGAGGTCGCCCTCGGCCGGACGCGCTCCGTCAAGGGCTAGGGCCGTCGGGCGCGCCCGGCCGGGAGCGCCGGGTGGTCACGAAGCGTCGCCGTCACGGTCGTGGTGTGGCCGTGGGGCGGCCGTGTCGCGCGGTCACGACACCCCGTGGGTGGGGTGCCGGGTGGTCGCTAACCGTCGGCTGCGGGGCTCACGGCCGACAGAGCGTGACCAGTCGACGGACGTGAGCGGGGTGTCGTGACCGGTGGGGCGCCGGACGGGAGGCGCGTGGCGGCGGGGCACCGGGCCTCCCGTCCGACGCCACGCGCGTTCGCGGGCCGCGGTGCGGTCACGACACCCCGTGCGCTGGGCGCCGAGTGGTCGCGAACCGTCGCCTGCGGGGCTCCCGGGCGACAGAGCGTGACCGCTCAGCGGACCTGAGCGGGGTGTTTTGACCGGTGGGGCGCCGGACGGGAGGCGCGTGGCGGCGGGGCGCCGGGCCTCCCGTCCGACGCCACGCGCGTTCGCGGGCCGCGGTGCGGTCACGACACCCCGTGGGTGGGGTGCCGGGTGGTCGCGAACCGTCGGCTGCGGGGCTCCCGGGCGACAGAACGTGACCAGTCGACGGACGTGAGCGGGGTGTCTCGACCAGCCGACCGACCGACCGACCGACCGACCGACCGACCAGCCGGCCAGTCGACCGACCGGCCAGCAACGCGCAGCGGGGTCAGTCGCCGTCGGGCGCGAGCCAGATGGACGACGCCGCCGCGGCAGGCAGGTCGACCAGGGACTCCGAGCCGTCGGTCGCCCGCCGCGACACCGCGATGACGCCGGCGTAGTCACGCACCCGCTCGACCCGCAGGTGCGTGCCCAGCCCCACCCCGAGCTCGTCGAAGTACCGCAGCAGCGAGGGGTCGTCGTCCGAGACACGGTCGACGGTTCCGCACGCTCCCGGCTCGATCGCGCCGAGGAGGGTGCCGGGGGAGTCCGGCACGATGCCGTCCGCACCGGGGATCGGGTCGCCGTGGGGGTCGTGCGTCGGGTGGCCGAGGTCGGCGTCGACCCGGTCGAGGAACCGCTCCGACACGGCGTGCTCCAGGGCCTCGGCCTCGGTGTGGACCTCGTCCCACGAGTAACCGAGCCGCTCCACCAGGAACGTCTCGATCAGCCGGTGCCGCCGGACCATCGCCACCGCGACCTGCTGCCCGAGCGGGGTGAGCACGACGCCGTAGTACGGGGTGTGCTCGATCAGGCCGTCGCGGTCGAGCTTCTTGAGGTTGCCCGACACCGTCGACGCCGACACCTTCAGCGACGCCGCGATGTCGCGCGTCGCCAAGCCGGGTCCGCCGCGCTCGCTGGCCTTCCAGATGAGCTTGACGTAGTCCTCTGCCATGGTGGACAGGGAGGGCAGGCGCATACCGCCAATCGTACGTCCCGCCTGGTACAACCAGCAGATGACCACCACCGCCCCCGTCCGAGCCCCTCGCCGTCGCTGGCCGGTGCCCCCGTCGCTGCTGCTCGGGCTCGCGCCGATCGTGGTGTTCGCAGCGATCAGCGCCTGGCGGTCACGGCCGAGCGACGACTACGCGACCCTCGGGCAGACGGTCGACAGCGTCGTGCACGCCCTCGTCATCCCCGAGGGCATCGCCGTCGCGGCACTCGCCCTGTTCGTCACGGCGCTCGGCTGGTGGCGCATCGCCACGGTCGACCCGGTCCGGACGCGACTCCGGTGGACGATGGTGGCGCCGATCCTCGTGCTCGTGGTGTGCCTCGTCCGGCTGCCCCTGATCGACTGGACCGCGCTGCCCGCGCACTACTTCCTGCTGCTCGCCGTCGGGGTGCTGTTCGTCGGGGTGTTCGAGGAGCTCATGGCCCGCGGCACCCTGCTCGTGGGGCTGCGGCGGCGCCTGCCGGAGACGGGGGTGTGGGCACTGTCCTGCGCGCTGTTCGGGCTGCTGCACCTGCTCAACGCGCTTGCCGGTGCCGGCATCGGGCCGACGCTGGTCCAGGTCGTGTTCGCGGCGTCGTTCGGGTCGACGCTGTACGTCGCGCGACGGCTGACCGGGTCGCTGCTCGCCCCGGTGCTGCTGCACGCCTTCTGGGACTTCGGGTCGATCGGGTTCACGGCGACCACGGACCCGGGCGACTTCGGGAAGCTGACCCTGCTCGGCCTGATCGGGCTGTTCTCGTTCGGGGTGCTCGCGTTCGGCATCGTGGCCGGCGGGATCATCGCCTGGTACGACGACCGGCCCCGTCGGCTCGCGACGCGGTGGCGGACGGTGCCGCCGATGGCGGCGGTCGTGGTGCCGGGAGGCGAGCCGCGCCTCCAGGTCGACGTGGTCTGAGGGAACGGATCCGACGCGCGGCGCGACGACGGACGCGGCGACGACGGATGCGGCGCCGACGGGCGCTGGGCGACTGCGCGTGGACGCGACGGTGCCCCGGAGCGCAGGACGCTCCGGGGCACCGTTCGGTTCCGTGTCGGTCGGTCCGACGCTCTGTGTCGGTCGGTCCGACGCTCTGTGTTGGTCGGCCCGACGCTCCGTGTCAGTCGGCCCGACGGCGGAGCTGTCGACGACGGATGACGACCAGTGCGACGCCGGCCATCAGGAACACGATCGCGGCGATCGTGACCCCGGTGAGCTGCACGCCGGTGAAGGCCAGGCGCTTCGCGGACGGATCGGCCGCGGACGGGTCGGCGGCAACGGTCTGCCCCGCGCCCGCGCCCGCGCCCGCGCCCGCGCCCGCGGCTCCGGCCGAGGCGCTCGAGGCCGGCGCCGCCCCGCCACCCGTGCCGCTGCCGGTACCCGCACCCGAACCCGTTCCGGCCCCGCGCCCGGATCCCGCGCTCGAGCCCGTCCCGCCGCCGGTCCCCGCGTGCGGCTTCGGGGTCGGCTTCGGGGTGACGGCCGTCGACACGATCCGCGAGACCGCACCCGTCGTCGTGTTCAGCAGCACCTCGCGGTGCTGCGGGTGCGTGAAGTCGAACATGCCGCGGAGGGACCCCGCCCGAGCGTCGAACGACTGGTCACCGACCCGCCCGGTCGACCAGTTGTCCTCGATGAACTTCGTGGTCGAGGTCTGCTCGATGGCGGTGTGGTCGACGTGGTTCTGCTTGGCGAACGGCGAGATGACCAGGTACGGCAGCCGCTGCGAGGGGCCGCACCGGTCGAGGTACCCGCCGGCGACACCGACCTTGGTCGCGGCCGAGGTGCAGACCGTGGTGTCGTTCGAGGAGTCCGTCGAGCCGTTCAGGATGGTGGGCGCGACGTGGTCGTACCAGCCGTCCGAGTCGTCGTAGTTGATGATGATGGCCGTGCTCGACCACTCCGGCGACTGCTCGATCTCGTTGATCTTCGACGTCAGGAACTTCTGCTCGTCGAGCGGGTCGGAGTAGGCGGCGTGCCCGTCCTGGGCTTCGGGGGCCTTGAGGAACGACACGGCGGGCATCCGGTGCTCGGCGAGGGCCGTGTCGAACGAGGACAGGTCGTACTGGTGGTTCGCCCGGTCGGTGGAGCCGATCATGCGGTCGCTCGTCGGCGCGAGGTGGTGCGGGTTCGACGTCGATGCGTAGTACGCGAACGGGTTGTGGTGCGGCGAGTAGTCGTTGCTGACCGACCCGCCCACGTTCGTCGTGGTGGCGTCGCACTTGGCGAGGGTGCCGGTGCCCGCGTACGCCGTCGTCGGGGCGAAGCCACCCTGGAACCAGCCCCAGGTGACCCCCTTCGCGTTGAGCAGGTCGCCGATGTTCTTGCCCGACATCGTCACCAGGTTCGACGTCGACGTGCGGTCCTTGTCGGAGCAGTCGTCGTAGGCGGGGTCCGGGTCGGCCGTGACGGTGCCCTGGCCCGCGGCGTCCTTCGCGACGACGGAGGTCGAGGTCGGCACCGTGGCGCCGGTGACCGAGTCCACGCCCGTGCCGCCGTGGGTGTTGCCGCTGATCAGGTTGAGCGCTCCGGGGGTGGAGGGGCCGAAGCCGGTGTCCCAGGCGTTGTCGCTCATCGCGTAGTTCTGGGCGTAGTTCCACAGCCCGGTGGTCGTGTTGCCGTCGTAGTAGTCCATCGTCAGGCCCGGCGATCCGTACAGCCCCGTGCAGGTGTCCACCGAGGTGCTCTCGACGAACTTGTCCATGGCGCCACCGGCGACGGCCTTCTGCTCGGGAAGGTAGTTGTGGTTCTGGTCACAGGTGAGCGCCTGAGCGGGCGTCAACCGTGACGGTGCGTAGGCGTTCGGGTTCTTCGTGAGGGTGCCGGAGGACGCGAGCGTGTTCACCGTCGGCGTGCCACGCACCGCGGTGAAACGGGTGCCGTCGGTGTTCGCGGCCTTCGGGTAGGTGCCGAAGTAGTGGTCGAACGAGACGTTCTCGTCGTACATCACGACGACGTGCTTGACGGGGGTGGTGGTCCGCAGGGAGTTGTCCGCGGCTGACGCCGACTGCGGGATGGCGATGGCCGTCCCCGCGACGGCCGCCAGGGCCATGATGGCGAGCGCGCCCTGTTGGATGCGTCGTTCGGAAGGTCGGAACACGAGGAACCTCTCACTGGTCGGGACGGTGGGGATGGGGAAGCAGTGGGGTCGGCGGGCCCGGTCAGGTGCGTGCGAACAGTCGACGGCCCAGCCAGTCGTCCGCGTGGCGGACCCCGGGCAGGGCGAAGAAGTAGCCGCCACCGACCGGCGACACGTAGTCGACGAGGGGCTCGTCGACCAGGCGCTTCTGCACGGCGACGAACTGCCGTTCCAGGTCGGCCTGGAAACAGGCGAACAACAGGCCCATGTCGAGGTCGCCGTTCTTGTCGGTGCCGTTGTCGTAGTTGTACGGGCGTCGGAGTATCTGCTGCGCACGGGCCTCGGCCGTGCGCGGGTTCGCCAACCGGATGTGCGCGTCCATCTGGATCACGTCGCCGGTCGGGTCGTCCTGGTAGCGCGGATCGTCGAACTCGCCGCTGCGGGTGAGCGGGGCACCGGAGTCGCGATGGCGGCCGATCATGTTCTCCTGCTCGTGCAGCGAGACGCGGTCCCAGAACTCGACGAACATCCGGATGGTCCGCACGACGTGGTAGCTGCCCCCGGTGACCCAGTCGGGTTCGCCGTCCTGTCCGCCGCGGGTCCAGACCAGGTCGTCCATCACGCTTCGGTCCGCGGTGGAGGGGTTGCCCGTGCCGTCCTTGAACCCGAGCAGGTTGCGCGGGGTGCCGGAGGGGCGCGGGGGCGAGGCGAAACCGTCCTGCCGCCAGCGCACCTGCATGCCGCCGCGGGTGGCCCGGGCGATGTCGCGGACGGCGTGCAGGACGGTGTCGGTGTTGTGCGCGCACACCTGGAGCAGCAGGTCGCCGTCCGAGATCGACCGGTCGAGGTCGTCGTTCGGGAAGTCCTCCATCGTCCGCAACCGCGCCGGGCGCTGCCCCGCCAGACCGTACCGGTGGTCGAAGAGCGAGGCGCCCACGCTCGCAGTCACGGTGAGCCCGTCGGCCGCGACCTCCGGTCCGAGCACGCCGGAGTCGGCCGGCGGCGCGGTGATCCCGACGTCGGCGGGCGTGCCGCCGCGGGTGAGGAAACGGGCCCGCTCGGTGATCGTCCGGAGCAGGTCGGCCAGGTCCCCGCGGCTGTCCGCGGTCACGTCGAACGCCAGGAACGCCGACTGTCGCTGCGCCGGTGTGGTGATCCCGGCCTGGTGGGCGCCGTGGAACGCGTACGAGGCCGCGTCGGCACCGCCGGTGGTCGCGGCTGCTGCCTGGAGGCCCGTCCCGCCCCCGGCGGTCAGGCTCGCTGCCGCCGCAGCGGCTCCGGCACCGGCCCCGACCGCGCTGGTCAGGAACGCGCGACGGCCGAGCCCGCGGGCTCCCGTGGTCGACGGTTCCCGGTCGTCCGGACCACCGGCTGGGCACGCGCTGCCGTCGGCGGACAGCCCGAGGCTGGCGTGCGCCTCGGCCATCCGTCGGTACGTCGCCGCGTCCATCCCGCGTGGGTGCTGCCGGCGCCGGGGGTCCTGCTGGATCTGGGGGCCCCGCGGGCCCTGGTGCTGCGGTCGTTCGGTCACGAGGTCCTCCTCGGGTCGCAGATGGCGGCGACGGGCGCGAGCCGCTCGAGTGCGGCGTCGAGGTCGGCGTCGAGGTGCTCGCGGTCGGTGCGGCCGAGACCGTCGAGGGTGTCCCAGCTGCCGTCGGTCCGTCGGTGCCGTCCGACGTCGGCACGGAGGGTCGCCAGCGCACGATCGGTGGCCGGCAACCCCGGGTAGCGGCTCCGCAGGATCGGCCGGAGCGGCTCGAGCGCGTGTTCCGTCCCGCTGATGTTCGCGTCGATCGTGGCCAGAGCCGTGTGGCTGCCGGCGTCGGTGGCCCCGGTCGCCTCGAAGCGCAGCGCGTTCTCGAGGATCTCGTGCGCGCGCAGGCCGACGTCGAGCGGGTCGACCCGCTGGGTGGGGAACGTCCGGCGCAGGTGCGCGACCGCGGCGACCAGGGCGTCGGCCGGCGCGACGGCACGGCTGCTGGGGCCGCCCGACCACAGCAGCGCCTCGACACGGTGGAACCCGGCCAGGTGCGGGTCGTCGAGCGCGGTCCGTCCGGCTGCGGGGACGCCGTCGATCGCGGTGTCGTCGTCGCCGAACGCCCCGTAGGCGGCTCCGAGCTGCTCGTACTCGCGGTGACCGACCAGCCAGTCCCGCTGCGCCGCCCGGACGTCGCCTGCACGGACGTCGGCGTCGAGCGCACGTACGTCGTCGAGCAGCGCCGGCAGGCGGCTCTCGATCCAGGTGCCGTAGGACTTCGCAGCGGGGATCAGGTCGTCGCGGGTGACCGGGACGATCCCCGGGGTCTCGTCGCTGACGTGGGCGGCACCGCGCAGGTGGACGACCGGTCCGGTGCTCGGGTTCGCGTCGGCGGGCAGGCAGCGGAACCGGTATCTGCCGCGCGGGAGTCGGACGCCGTAGTCGTGCGTCGCGCCCGCCCCCAGCCCCTCCGCGTCGAGGTAGACCGCACCGCTCGTGGGGTCGACCAGCTGCACCTCGATCCCGGCGACGGACGTGTTGTGGATCCGGAACGTCTGCGGGCCGGCGAGGGCGCGGTCCGGACTCGCCGGCCACCCCGCACCGCAGGCGTCGGTGCCGGCCTGCACGGAGGCCGCCGCCGTGTGCGGCGCCGACGAGGGGACCAGGTGCGGCGCGACGATCGCGGTCCCCACGAGCGCTCCGAGCGCGCCGACGACCACTGCCGTCGTGGCACGAACCGACATCGGCACCGATGACCCCATTCTGTAGCGATTCACAGAAAACCCTGATCAGAGCCGCTTTGGCTCCACCCAGGGCAACCCTAGGGTCGCCCGCGCGGCAGTTCTCCCGTCGTTCACCGCGGAACGGTTCTGTTCACCCGATCGTCACCGGGGCGGTCAGCCTCGGCGGGATTGCGTCTTGCAATAAGGAATGTAAAATGTTGCATGCCGACCATCCATCGATCGTTCGCAAGCCCCCGTCCGAGCACATGCGCGGACGAAGACCTGAAGGAGACCGATGACATCGCCACAGGGCGCTGGAGCCTGGAAACGGTGGTCGGCGTTGTTGGCCGTCGCTGCGACCATCACGGCCGGACTGTCGCTGACCGCCGCCGGCGCGCATGCCGAGGGGCAACTGCCGCGAGCCGGAGCTGTCCCACCGGCTGCGGACGGCGCGAAGTCCGCGAGCGGCTCTGCTCCGAAGGTGATCTTCAGTGAGGACTTCGAGCAGGGAGTCGGTTCCTCCACGATGCTCCTCACCCAGTACGTGGGGCTGAACGGCGTCAAGTACCGCGCCGACCCCGAATGGGTCAGCGCGGCGCAGTGCAACGGCATCGTCACGAACTTCGTCGCGCCGACCGCGCCGACCTGTCACAGCGACCAGGGGAGTGTGGGCGAACTCGCCTACGTGCTCGGCCAGATCAACGGTGGGGACCCACGCACGAACCACGCCGTCAGCGCTTGGACCTGGGATCGGTCCACCACGCCGGGCAGTGTGCAAGTCGGGTCAGTGCGCGACGTCCCGATCGGCGGCACTGACCGGTTCATCTCCTTCGGAGTCGATGCCGCCGCGTCGGCGTGCAGCGGTTTCGCCCACCCGTCGCTCGTGTTCTCCCTCGTCAACGGCGGGCGAGAGCGTCCCGTCACCGATTCCGCGATCGACCCGTGCACCACTGCGGGGACCAAGGCGTACTCGGTCGGTGGGCACCAGGTCCGCGGGGGACACTTCGTCGCTGATGCAGCGTTGCTGGTCTCGAACGACGCGGTCGGCTGGACGATGCGGAACCGGCAGGGGAACTTCTCGGGGAACGACGGAGCGATCGACGGTGTCACGATGTACGACGCCACACCGCGTCTCGCGAACGCATTCGACGGGACCACTCCGTTCGTCGGCGAGTCCGCACGGTTGACGTTCACCGTGCAGAACACGTCCGAGAACGGTGCGAAGTCGGGCTGGTCCTTCTCGGATACCTTGCCGGACCATCTCGTGCTGTCGGCCGACCCGCGTGCCGAGACCACCTGCGCACAAGCCGACGTCGCGGCGGCTGGGGGCTCGTCGACGGTCACTGTCTCGGGTGGGCTCGCCGCTGGGGCAGCTTCCTGCACGGTCACGGTCGACGTGACATCGACAACGGCGGGTACCTACTCGATCGGTGCCGACACGGTGAACGACCACACCGGGATCGACCTGCCCGAGACCGCGAGCATCACGTTCCTGCCCGAGCAGAACGAACTCGTCGTCGAGGACCGTCCCGTCCTCAGCGGAAGCAGCGATGCGGTGGCCGATCTCGGTGAAGGAATCGCGTTCGCACAGCGCGTCACCAATGCAGGGGCGCTCCCCGTGACCGGGCTCGAGGTCGAGGGCGCCAACGGTGTCGTCGTCTGCGAGGTTGACGACCTCGCCCCTGGCGCGTCGACGGACTGTGCCACGCCGTCCCGTCGTGTCGTCCAGGCGGACATCGACCGGGGGCACATCGATGACGAGGTCGGTGCTACCGCACGATCGCCCCTCGGCGCAGAGGTCGAAGCCACGGACTCCGCTTCGCAGCCGACCACGGCGTCCGCTCCGGCGATCGGGACCTCAGTCTCTGCGACCCTCGAAGCGACTGACATGCCGGTTCCGGGCCTCCCGGTCGAGCTGCGGTTGTCCGCAACGAACATCGGGAACGTCACGCTGCACGACGTGGCGGTCACGATGCCGGGTCTGGTGGGCGCAGGGGTCAGCTGCCCGCAGGACGAGCTCGCACCGACGGACAGCGTCGAGTGCACGGTGCCGGACCATGCCCTCACGCAAGACGACATCGACCGCGGAAGCATCGTGTTCTCCGACCGCGCGGCCGGGATCGCTCCGGATGGTCGCACGGTGAACGCTGAGGACGACGACACGGTCACGCTTCCCCAGGTGCCGAGTGTGTCCACCTCGATCACGGCGAACCTCGTGTCGTCGGAGCACGACGTTCCCGCTGCGGGAGACTCGGTGGAGGTCGCTGTCACGGTGACGAACACCGGCAACACGACGCTCAAGGAGATCGGCGCTGCGATCCAGGGCCGACCCGAGCTCGCCGTCACCTGCTCCGCGGAACCGCTCGTGCCCGGCGGATCGACCTCGTGCACGGTGCCGGACCATGCCCTCACGCAAGACGACATCGAGCTCGGGGCCGTCGATTTCATCGAGACCGCGAGCGGCAAGGACCCGAACGGTGAGCCCGTGACGGCGGACGACTCCGTCACGGTCGGCCTCGATGCACGCTCGGCCTTGTTCCTCGAAGGAGCCTGGACGCCGAGTGACGGCAAACCGGTGCGATCCGGCGACGAGATCGCGTCGGCCTACGAGGTGACGAACACGAGCAACCTGGTCGCCCGTTCGATCTCGGTCCAGAGCGTGGAGGCCGGTGTGATCACCTGCCGAGCTGAGGAGCTCGCCCCCGGTGAGCAGACCGCGTGCACTGCGAGCACCCCGCGTCAGGTGACCGACGGCGACGTCACCGTCGGTCACGTCCTGTTCGAAGCGGTCGCGACTGGTTCGGTGGCGCGCGAAGACGGGGCCGTGGGTCCTCGAGGTGCCGTGGAGGTGCGGTCCAACGAGGTCGAGGCCCGGTTCGTCGTCGCACCGTTGCCGGCCGACCTGGCGTACACGGGGGCGGACATCGCAAGGACGGTCGCGATCGCCCTGGGCGTCTTCGGCTCGGGGGCCGTGATGCTCTTGGCGGTCTGGCTGCGCCGTCGCCGTCGAGAGGTCTGAGTGGTCCGAGAGATCGCGGTGTGAGAAGTCACCCGGGCCGTACGATGTGCGGTTCCGGGTGACTTCGTTCGCCCTGCGCTAGAGCTCGACCTCGAAGGGCTCGGTGCGCACGAGCTCGTGCACGCCGGAGATGACCTCGCTCGGGCGGAACGGGTACCGGTCGATCTCCGCCTGGTCGCTGATGCCCGTCATCACGAGCACGGTGTGCAGCCCCGCCTCGATGCCGGCCTGCACGTCGGTGTCCATGCGGTCGCCGATCATGCCGGTGTTCTCGGAGTGCGCCCCGATCCGGTTCATCGCGGAGCGGAACATCATCGGGTTCGGCTTGCCCACCACGTAGGGCTGCTTGCCGGTGGCCTTCTCGATCATCGCGGCGATGGCGCCGGTCGCCGGCAGGACCCCCTCGGCGCTCGGGCCGGTGGCGTCGGGGTTCGTCACGATGAACCGGGCCCCGGCGCGGATCAGGCGGACGGCCTTGGTGATCGCCTCGAACGAGTAGTTGCGGGTCTCGCCGACGACGACGTAGTCAGGAGCGGTCTCGGTCATGATGAACCCGGCCTCGTGCAGGGCGGTCGTCATGCCGGCCTCGCCGATGACGAACGCCGAGCCGCCGGGCATCTGTGACTTGCAGAATTCCGCGGTCGCCAGCGCACTCGTCCAGATCCGCTCCTCGGGCACGTGCAGGCCCGAGCCGCGGAGCCGGGCGCTGAGGTCACGCGGCGTGAAGATCGAGTTGTTCGTCAGCACGAGGAACTCGGTGCCGTCGTCGAGCCACTGCTGGATGAGCTCCGGGGCGCCGGGGAGCGCCTGGTTCTCGTGGACGAGCACGCCGTCCATGTCGGTCAGCCAGCACTCGACGTCGTCTCGGGTCGCCATGGCCCTCACCCTACTGCGCGTGGGTTCACGCCAGCGGTCCCGATGCTCGGCAATCACCATGAGCGATATGCGGAACATGAATAATTGTTGTGACATGCAATGTGTGCGTACGCTGCCGGTCGGGGCGGTCCTCGTCCCCCCGATCTGCGGGACATCAGCCTCGCGAGAACAAGGAGACCCATGCGATCTCGAAGTAGAGCGCGCATCGCCGTGTCGACGCTGGCCACCGCTGGCGTCGTCCTCGGTCTTGCCCTGCCGACCGCCCCGGTGACGGCGAGCGAGCCGGAAGGGCCCGACGGCACCGCATCCGCCGCGCCGCAGAGCACGGTCGCCGTCGCGATCGACGTCACGAAGGACGGCAACGGCCCCTTCACCCCGACGAACGGCGCTGGTGGTGACGCGAGCGAGAAGAACGGCATCGTCCGCACGATGGACGCGGTCACGTACCGCGTCTCCCTCAACTCGAACGACGGCACCAGCACGAACGAACGCTTCAGCGTGACCGCCCCCGCCGACACGTCGTGGGCAGGGGTCCCGACCATCTGCGCCGGCCCAGGCTCTGCGGTCTCGGGGGCCGTGCTGACATGCAACATCGGCACGCTCGGAGAAGGCCGGACGGTCGCCGTGCCGATCGTCCTCGACGTCTCGGGCGACTTGCAGAACGGCGACACGCTCGCCGTCCCGGTGACCGCGACCGCGGACGAGGCCGAGAACGGGACCGTCACCGCGGTCGCCGACGCCGTCACGGTGTCCGCAGCCGCGCGCTACAACCTGAGCAAGAACGTCCACGCGTCATCGCTCCGGACCGACGTCACCGGTCCGGACGGAACGACGAAGGGGCTGCAGCTGATCTACCCGATCGCCGTGGACTGGCAGCCGCTCGTGCCCGGACAGGGGCTCCTCGGGTTCGAGAAGAGCGCCGGCCCGATGACGTTCACGGACGACCTCTCCCAGATCCTCGGCGCCGTGCCCTCCGATGCGGTCCTGTGGAACGGCGGGAACCCCGTCTGCGGCCCGAACGAGCCGGGTGACTGGCGGATGGGCGGCCTGCCCGGTGGCAGCGGCGGCGGCGAGCAAGCGGTCACGGACTCCGGTGCGTTCTCGTGCGACCAGGCGGCCCCCGGCCGGGCGGTCGACGTCACGATCACCGGGACGGTCACCGACCCCGAGCACGTCCCCTCGAGGAGCCTCACGAACGGGCCGATCGCCGGCGGCGCCAAGCCCTACTTCGTGAGCGGCTACATCAGCCTCTGGATGCGCAACCCTCCGACCGGGACCTCGGTCGAGTCGGTCAACACCTTCACGCCGCTGCAGACCATGTCCGTCAGCGGAGCGCCGAACTTCCCCGGCGGCACGGAACCGACGGGTGACAACTCCGCCGAGCGCAACGTCCTCGAGTACGCAGACGGCTCCGCGCAGAAGCGGCTCCTCCGGGTCATCGGCGACGGGCAGGCCGTCGAGCGGGGCTCTGCTCGCGACGGTGACCCGTGGGCCACCCCGGGCACGCTGCTCCGGAGCGACGTCAGCGCCTCCAACAGGGGGCTGGCGTCGTTCGAGAACGCGATCCTCTGCGACACCTTCGACCGCGAGACGCAGCACGTCACCCGCGTGGGCGGCGGCGGGGTCGCGGCGTTCACCAGCGGCATGACCAGCGCGAAGGTGCAGTACGCCGCGTACGACATGACCTCTCCCTCCGCGGGCCAGAAGGCGACCTGCGACGACGAGGACGGCCCGTGGTACGACCAGCCGGAAGACGTCCCCGGCGGCATCGACGCCGTCGGAGCGGTCCGCGCGACCGGCGACGTCCCCGGTGGCAGTGACGGCACGCTCTACAGCTACGTCACCACCGAGGACGCCGCGGACGGCACGCGGGCCTACGACTTCGGTCACGCGTGGTTCGGTGACCGCTCAGAGCGCTGGGCGCACGACGTCTGGTCCGACGCGGACCTCGGTGCCGGTCCCCTGTCCGACAGCGTCATCCTCACCGAGAACCTCGCCCGGATCCAGAAGAAGATCGTCGACCCGGGCCACGACGCGGCCGACACCCCCGACGAGACCACCTTCACCGTCGCCGGCGACACCGTCGACTACGCCCTGTACCCGTCGCTCACGAACGGCAACACCACGGGGAAGGAGACCTCCGTGACGGTGCGGGACGTGCTGCCGAACCACGTGACCTACGTCGCCGGCAGTGCCTCCGAGGTGCCGGAGATCGACACCACGAAGGACGACGACGGCAACGACGTCCAGCGTCTCACCTGGACGACAGCGGTCCGGCCGAACGAGGCGATCGACCCGATCACGTACACCGCCGCGGTCTCGAAGCTCGCCCCGGCGGGGGCGATCACCAACGTGACGGACATCGCTTCGCCGACGGACAAGTCGCCGGAGGCCTTCCGCGACGCCCAGCGCGCCGTCCAGGTCGTCGCCACCGGCGGGGTCGGCGTCGAGAAGACCGCGGTCGAGCCGGTCGTCGTGTCGGGGGACCACCTGGAGTGGGACCTCGGGTACACGAACATCGACGCCACCCCGATCGACGGGCTGGACGTCATCGACGTCCTTCCGTACCGGGGGGACACCCGCAACTCCACCTTCCACGGCACGGTCGGACTCGCCGAGCCCATCGCGGTCGCCGAGGCAGCCGGTGAGCGCGTCCGCTACACGAGCCGCGACCCGCGCGACGTCGTGCTCGACGCCGCTGACCCGTCGAACCAGGGCGGTGGCGCCACCACCTGGTGCTCGGCGTCGGCGTTCGGCACCGGGGGATGCCCGGCCGAGCTCGCGGACGTCACGGCTGCGCGCATCCTGCGGACGGCCCCCGTGGGCGTGGGTGAGACCGTGACGCACCGGGTCGTGGTCGCGACGGCGGGCCAGCGCGACCGTGACGCGTACACGAACCGGTTCGGCCTCCGCGCCTCGAACCTCGCGCTGCCGGTCCAGTCCAACCCGGCGACGGTCACGGTCGTCGCCGGTTCGATCGGAGACTTCGTGTGGTCCGACGAGAACGGCGACGGTCTGCAGGACGACGACGAAGCCGGCGTCGCGGACGTCTCGGTCCGCCTCACCGGCTCGGACGACCGCGGCGACGCCGTGCGCCGGACGACCACCACGGACGGCGACGGTGAGTACGCCTTCGACGACCTGCGCCCCGGCTCCTACACCGTGCACTGGACAGCACCGGACGGTCGGGAGTTCACGAAGGAGCTCGTCGGCGACGACCGCGCGATCGACTCCGACGCCGACACCTCCGGTGCGACCGCCCCCGTCGAACTCGCCGCGATCCGTTCCGACGAGGGCGAGCTCGAGCACATCGAACTGGACCGCACCGTCGACGCGGGGCTCCTGCCCGCAACGGAGACACCGACCGGACCGCCGGTGACGCCAGGTGGCCCGGGAGTGCCCGGCACACCCGGACATCCCGGGAACGCCGGGAGCGCTGGGAACGCCGGGTCTTCGGGAACACCCGGCACCCGCGACGACGCGGAGGCGGCGGGTACCCGCGACGGATCCCGCGACCCGGCACGCGGCGGACTGGCGTTCACCGGAGCCGACGGACTCGGACTGGCGGCGGCGACGGCGGTGCTGCTCCTGGCCCTGGGCTGCCTCATCGTGGCGCGCAGGCGTCGCACCCGCGGATCGAGCCAACGCTGAGCAGTGGGGCCGCGGCGAGGCACTCGTCGCGGCCCCCACTGACGGTCCGCTCAGAAAGGGCCGGGAGGCCCGGAGCGGCTCTTGCGCGCTGCTGCCAGACCCGAGATGGTCGAGACACCGAACCGCGGTCGGCTTTTGCCCTACGCTTTTCGGGACACGTACCGAATCAAGGAGGCCCCCTCGTGCTCGTCGAACCCGGAACCCCGTCCACCGCGCCCCGACCCACTCCGGTGTCGGAGACGGAGCTCGAGGTGACGCCGCGACGACGCCGGGGCCGTCCCAACGTGCTGTCCCGCGAGCAGGTGATCGACGCCGCCACGACCATCGCGAACGAGGACGGCCTCGACCGCCTGTCCTTCCGGGCACTGGGCGTGCGGCTCGGCGTCGCCCCGATGACCGTGCACCGGACCATCGGCGGCCTCGACGACCTGCACGCCGAACTCGTCCGCCGCACCGTCGACGAGTTCACCGCGACCTTCGTCTGGCCGGACGAGTGGCACGCCGTCGTCCGCACCTTCGCCACGACGTTCCGCGACCTGATGCGCACCCACCCGCTCGTGCTCGAGTCGCACAGCCAGCGCGCCCCGCTCGCCTCGACCGAGTCCGACGCCGTCGTGGCGAAGGTCGTCGGTGCCCTGCAGGACGCCGGACTGCCGCCGGCCGAGGCGATGTACGCCTTCTTCGTCGTCTACGACTTCGTGGTCGGGCACGCCGGGGTGCAGGTCGGGCGCGGGGACTCCGAGGCCGGACGCCCCGAGCGGCACCGGCTGGTGGGTGAGATCCTCGGCGAGCACTCCTACGACGACCGGTTCGCGCTCGGCCTCGACATCCTGATCGCCGGCATCGAGTCGCGCATCGACCACCCGGACCACAGCGCCTGACCTCGGCCGTACGCTGGTCGGGTGACCACAGCGCCCGAACCGTCGCACGAGCTGACGACCAACGGGGTGGGGCCGCACCCGGAACCCTGGCCCGACGACCCGCGGCTCGACCCGGAGCTGCTGGCCGCGGGGGACTCCCGGAACGTGCTCGACCGCTACCGGTACTGGTCGATGGACGCGATCGTCGCCGAGCTCGACACCCGTCGGCACGCGTTCGACGTGGCGATCGAGAACTGGCAGCACGACCTGAACATCGGGTCGATCGTGCGGAGCGCCAACGCCTTCCTGGCCGGCACCGTGCACATCATCGGACGACGAAGGTGGAACAAGCGCGGAGCGATGGTCACCGACCGGTACCAGCACGTCCGGTACCACCCCGACGTCGAGGCGTTCCTCGCCGCGATGGCCGAGGAGCAGCGTCCCGTCGTCGCCATCGACAACACCCCCGGTGCCGAGCGCATCGAGACCGCGACGATCCCGGAGCGCTGCGTGTTCCTGTTCGGGCAGGAGGGCCCCGGGCTCACCGAGCAGGCGGTCGCCGGTGCCGACGCACACCTGGAGATCACGCAGTTCGGGTCGACGCGGAGCATCAACGCCTCGGCCGCCGCGGCGATCGTCATGCACAGCTGGGTCGTCCAGCACGCGGAGTTGCCCGGCGCGACCTCGTGAGCAGAAAAGGTCGGGTACGGGCCCTGAACCCGACCATTTCTGCTCACGAAGCGGGCGGGGCGGAGGCAGATCGGGCCTCCAGGCCGGGGCCCGGGCTGCCCCGTCAGCGCGCGGCGGTGGTGCGACGCGCGACCAGGCGGGGTTCGACGAGGAGTTCCGTGGCAGCGATCCGTGGATCGGCGATCCGGGCCAGCAGGCGCTCGCCGGCGCCGCGGCCGATCTCGACGCTGCGGTCGTCGATGCTCGTCAGGCCGACGTAGCGCATCGCGGCCACCGGGGTGTCGTCGTACCCGATGACGGAGACGTCCTCGGGGACGCGCAACCCGCGTTCAGCGAGCTCCGACAGAGCGCCCAGGGCCATCACGTCGTTCGCGGCGAAGACCGCGGTGACGTCCGGGTGCTCGTCGAGGAGCATGCCGAGGGCGCGGGAACCGGCCTCTTCGGTGGGTTCTCCCGGCAGCACCGTCGTGACGACGGACGCGCGTGCCGCCGCGGCCTGCGCGAACCCGGCCTGGCGTTCGGCCGAGGCCGCCGAGCTCGCACCGACGAACCCGAGGCGGGTGTGGCCGAGGTCGAGCAGGTGCTGCGCCGCGATGCCGCCACCGGCGTGGTCGTCGTTCGCCACGGTGTCGGCACGGGGGATCGCGACCCGGCCGCCAGCGATCACGAGCGGCATCGAGGCCGGGATCGCGAGGTCCGTGGTGGGCTCGCCAGCGATCACGATGCCCTCGACGCGCATCGAGAGGAAGCCCTCCACCGGAGAGGCATCGAGCCCCGTGTTGAGGAACCGGTCGGCGACCACGAGCCGGTGTCCCTGGTCCTGCAGGCTCTCGCGCAGGCCGGTGAGCAGGTCCACGAACCACTGGTTGCGGAAGTCGTCGAGGACCACGCCGATCGTGCGGCTGCGCGTGCCGGCGAGGGAGACGGCCGCGGTGGAGGGGCGGTAGTCGAGTTCCTGGATGGCCTTGAGCACGGCGGCCCGGCGCTGGTCGCTGACCCGGGGGGAGCGCTGCAGCACGAGGGAGACGAGGGACTTCGAGACCCCGGCGCGTGCGGCGACGTCGTAGATGGTCGCGGGCTTGCCGTCTCCCATGATGCGCTTCGACCTCCGTTGGCTCGTGCGTCGATCGTAGCGGTTGACGTGACATGGGCCGGGCGGGGTCGTGGTGGGGTCGCGGTGTCGGTTTCGCTTCGTGAGCAGAAATGGTCGGGTGCCGGGCGGCGACCCGACCATTTCTGCTCACGATCTGCGCGTGGCTGGTCCTCCACACGGGAGGCCCGGGGTGCGTTGTGCACAGAAGTCGCGTTCGGCGCGCGGGCAGTGGGCGCGGGGCGCGAACGTGGTGGTCATGCGAGCACGACCACTTCCGACACCGCTGCGCGGGCGCACGTTCGACGTCGGTGCCGCCGACCGCGCGGGCGTCTCCCGACAACGACTCCGACGGCGTGACCTGATCCGGCCGACCCGGTCCATCCGATGGGCACGTGACCGTCCGCCCGACCCGGTCCACCGGATCCGGGCGTTCCGGCCGGTCCTGGTCCCCGGGCAGTTCTTCAGTCACGTCTCGGCGGCGGTCCTCTGGCAGCTGCCGGTCCCGTTCGCCGACGACGGACCGGTGCACGTCACGAGTCCCGTGCCGATCGCACAACCGCGCCGCCGCGGGGTCGTCGGGCACCGCATCACACCGGACCGTGCCCGGGTGACGGAGCGGTGGGGGATGCCGACGAGCACGCCCGCGGCGCTGTGGGTGGACTGCGGTGCCGTGCTCTCGATCGACCAGCTCGTCGTGCTCGGGGACGCCATCGTCACGGAACGACGGTGCGGGACGACGATCGACGACCTCGCTGCCGCCGTCGCCCTGGCAGGCGCGCGATCGGGTGTCCGACGACTGCGAGCGGCGCTCGAGCTCGTGCGGGTGGGGGCCGGGTCGCCGCAGGAGACCAGAGCACGGCTGGCGATCGTCCGCGCGGGGCTGCCCGAGCCCGACCTGCAGGTCGACGTGCTCGACGAAGACGGTCGGTTCGTCGGCCGTGTCGACCTGGCCTACCCGGAGCAGCGCATCGTCATCGAGTACGAGGGTGACCACCACCGGACCGATGCCGAGCAGTGGGGCCGTGACCTCCGCCGCTACCGCGAGATGGAACGAGTCGGCTGGGCGGTCGTCCGGTGGACGAAGTCCGACCTCGACACCCCGGCGTTCGGCGCGGTCGCACACCTGAGGTCGCTGCTCGCGCGCCGGGGGTAGCGTCCGCAGCATGGCGACGCTGCTCATCACCGGAGCCGCGGGTCGGATCGGGAGCGCCCTGCGTCCTCGACTGCGGTCCGCGGGACACGACCTCGTGCTGCTCGACGAACAGCGGCCCCACGATCCGATCGTCGCCGGGGAACGGTTCGTGCCCGGTTCGGTGAACGACCCGGCGGCGCTGGACGATGCGGTCGCCGGGGTCGACACCGTGGTGCACCTGGCGGGGATCCCGACCGAGGCCGCCTGGGACGACCTGATCGCGGCGAACCTGACCGGCACGAAGAACGTGCTCGAACGGGCGGCCGCCGCCGGGGTGCTCCGGGTCGTGCAGGCCAGCTCGATCCACGCGGTGGGGCTGGTGCCCGAACCCCTCGACCAGCCGGGGAGCGTGCCCGGCGACCGGCTACCCCGTCCGGACACGTACTACGGCGTGACGAAGGCGGCGATGGAACTGCTCGGCAGCCTGTTCGCCGATCGGTACGAGATGTCGATCGTGTCCGCGCGGATCGGTGCGTTCGGGGCGCTGCCGCCGACGACCCGGGGGCTGCTCATGTGGACCTCGCCCGACGACCTGACGCGACTGGTGCTCGCGACCGTGGCGCTCCGTGATCCCGGGCACCACGTGGTCTGGGCCCTGTCACGGAACACAGGGTCGCCGGCCGACCTGTCCGCCGGGGAGCGCATCGGGTTCCACCCCCTCGACGACGCGTCCGCCGTGCTCGACGCGGACGCCCGTGCTGCCCTGCCGACCGACGACCTGCGCACCCTCGGCGGCGGGATGGTGCACCAGCCGCTCGGCGAACGCACTTCGTGAGCAGAAGAGGTCGGGTGACCTGACGTCACCCGACCTCTTCTGCTCACGAAGCGTGCGGCGCCGGCGCCGGCCCCGCCCCGTGCCGCGCCCGCTACCCGATCAGGCTCGGGCGCAGGTCGCGCAGCGTGCGGGAACGGGTCTGCCGCGCCGTGACCACGAAGGACACCAGGAGCGCCCCGAGCAGCCAGCAGAGCAGCACGCCCGCGTCGGACCACGCGGCGCCGAGGTTCCCGCCGTACATCGTCTGCCGGATCGCGTCGACCGAGTACGTCATCGGCAACGCGAAGTGCAGCGCCGCCAACGGCCCCGGCAGCGTCTGCCACGGGAACGTGCCACCGGCGGTGACGAGCTGCACGAGCATGAGCACCAGGCCGAGGAACTGCCCGACCGATCCGAGCAGCACGTTGAGCGCCATGATGATCGCCGCGAAGGTCGCCGAGGCCAGCACCATGATCCCGATCGTGCCGCCGACGTGCACGACGTTCAGGTCGAGGGCGAAGCGCACGATGAAGAACAGCGCCACCATCTGCACCAGGCCGAGGAGCGCTGGGGTCAGCCATCCGCCGAACACCACCGCGAGGGGCTTCCGCACCGCCGTGATCGCACGCTTGGAGATCGGCTTGAGGATGAGGAACAGCGCGTACATGCCGATCCAGGCGGCGAGCGAGATGAAGAACGGCGCGAGACCGGCACCGTAGTTCGACGCGGCAGCGACGTTGTCGTCCCCGACCTTGACCGGGTCGGAGATGACCGAGGCCTGCGACTCACGCTCCGAGGCGTTCGACGCCGGGATCTTCGTGCGGCCCTCGTCGAGCGACGACGCGAGCTTCGACGACCCGGTCGTGAGCTTGTCGAGCCCCGACGCGAGTGATGACGCGCCCTGGTCGGCGGTCTTCGCACCGGTCGCGAGCTGCGACGCACCGGATGACAGCGTCGGAGCGGCCGAGGCCAGCTTCGACGTGCCGTCCGCCACCTGGGCGGCCCCCGATGCGAGCGTGGATGCCCCCGTCGCCGCCGAGGAGATGCCGGACGCGAGCGTCGGCGCCGCGGAGGCGAGCGACGAAGTACCGGCCGCAACCTGTGCGGAGCCGTCACGGAGCTTGTCCACCGAGGACTTCGTCGTTTCGTAGGTGCTCTTCGCGGAGGCACCGGCGGTGTTGACCCGGGTGACGGCGTCGGTGACGGTCGACTGCAGGGCAGCCTGCTGCTCCTCGGTGAGCTCGACACCCTCGGGCAGGTTGTCGGTGATGCCCGAGATCACGGTCTGTGCGTCGAGGGGTCGGAGCGAATCGACGTCGGCGCTGTACGAGTCGACCGTGTCGGCGAGCTGCTTGTTGCCGGCCGCGACCTGCTGCGCCCCACTGTTCAACTGCTGCGTCTGCGACGGCAGCGCCGCCGTCTGCTGCTGCGCACTGGCCAGCCCGGACGCCAGGGTCGACGCCCCCGACGCCACCTGTTGCGCCCCGCTGTTCAGCTGCTGGGTCTGCGACGGCAGGTCGGCCGTGCCGGACGCGAGCTCCGCCGCGCCGGACGACAGCTTGCCCGTGCCGTCGGCGAGCTGGTGCGCGCCCGAGTCCGCCTTGGCGGTTCCGGAGGCGAGTTCATCGGCCCCGTCGACGGCGTCGCCGAGGCTGTCCCGCACGTCGGCGAGCCCCACGAGCAGGGTCTTCGCCGCCTGCTTGCCGACCCGCTCGGCGACGGCGGTGCGCATGGTCTTGCCCGCCTGCTCGGCGATGGTCGACGCCAGGTACGAGTTCGTGTCGGCCGTCGTCATGACGAGCTTCGCCTGCGTCGGGTCGTCGGACTGCGCGGACACCAGGTGCTCGGAGAAGTCGTGCGGGATGGTGACGACGAAGTCGTAGGTGCCGTTCCGGACGCCGGAGCGGGCATCGGCGGCACTCGTCTTCGTCCACTTGAAGTCGGCGCCGTCGATGGCCTCCTTCGTGACGTCCTTGCCGTAGTCGACGTGCTCGCCGTCCAGCGTGGCGCCGGCGTCGAGGTTCACGATCGCGGCGGGGATCTGGTCGAGCTTCGCGTAGGGGTCGCGGTTCGCCCACAGGTAGGCACCGCCGTACAGCAGCGGCACGATCATCAGCGCAATGAACGCCAGGCGTGCGAGCGGGGTCGCGGTGAGCCGCGCGAGTTCTGCGCGGACGAGCGAGGTGGTGGTCACTTCTGTGCCTCCGTCGGGACGGTTGCGGATGCTTCGGTGCCGGAAGGAGCGGCCGGGAGGCCCGGCTCGGTTCCGTCGGTTCGGGCCACGTCCTCGGGGTCCTCGGTCTGGGGCGTCACGTGCGTCGCGACGTCGTCTTGCGTCGCGACGTCGTCGTGCGTGTCGATCGTGTCGAGCAGGTGCTCGACGGTCGTGGCGGCGGCCTTCGAGGTCACGAGGACCACGGTCACGCCCCGTCGTGCGACGTCGCGGACCACCTGGAACCAGTCCTCGACGGCGCCGCCGTGTCGCTCGGGCGAGGTGATCACGATGCCGGTCACACCGTCGCGGAGCAGGGCGAGTTCGACGAGCAGTCGGATGCGCACGGCGGTCGGCACCCGCTGCACGGCGGTGTCGACGTAGTCCCGCAGTCCGAGCTCGTCGAGCACGGTGTCGACGTGCTCGCGGTTCGGGCGCTGCCCGGCGAACGCGAGCTCCTCGCGCACGATCTGCTTGAGGGTCATGACGGGGAACGGCTCGGCGACCCCGGGGGTGTCGACCAGGGCGAACGCGCGCCGGACGGCTGCCGGGTCCTCGTGGCCGTCGAGCAGCAGACGGCCGGTGTCGGGCTGCATGCGGCCACCGGCGACGAGTGACGCGAGGACGGGTGCCTGCTCGGTCTCGACGGCGAGGACCCCCGGGCGTCCGGGGGCGGCGACGGCGGAGACGACGGGCAGGGGCGCGCCGGGCTCCTCGCCGATGCCGACGTGGTCGAGTTCGAGCGTCATGCGTGGTCCTTCGGGGCAGAGGCGGGGGCGGGAGCGGGAGCAGCGGGTTCGGAGAGCAGTGCGGTGCGCCAGTCGATGCCGGCCATGCCCAGCGCCGACACCACCACCATGCGCCGTCCGTCCTCATCGCTCGTGCCGGAACGGGTGGCCTCGTCGAGGACGGCGATGCACGCGCCCTCGACCAGACGGCCGAGGGTCTCGGGGTCGACGTCGTCCCGCATGGCGCCGTCGGCGATCCCGAGCGCGCACGCCTGGCGCACCTGCGAGCGCAACGGGGCGAACACCTCGGCGACGGGTTCGGCGAAGGGGCTGCGCACGGCGACCCGGGCCATCGAGCGGACGTGCGACACCTCGCTCCAGAGCGTCACGGCGATGGCGGCGAGGCGTGCGGCCGGCGGGAGCTCCTGCAGGTCCGAGGTGGTGGGCATGGCGGCGGCGATCCGGGCGGCGCCGGCGGTCACGACCTCGCGCACCAGGTCGTCGCGCGAGGGGAAGTGTCCGTACACCGCACGACGCGAGAGGCCGGCGGAGGCGGCGATCGTCTCGATCGAGGCATCAGGGTCCTGCTGCAGGCAGGTCTTCGCCGCGTCGAGGAGGGCTGCCCGGTTCTCCGTGGCGTCGCGGCGGGGCGCGCGGGAGGGCTGCTCGGTGGTGGTCACGCACCCCATCGTAATAACGTGCACACAGGTGTGCAACTTAACAGGTTCCGTCCCCCGGACGAGGGGAGTCCCCCAAAGAGCGGACTGTCCAGCCTGAGAACGAACGCATAGCTTCACAGGAATCTCATGCGAACCACGGACTGAGCCTGGAGTGCCCTCTTTGAACCGTGCAACACCGATTCCCGACCCGAACCCAACACCCCATCGCTTCACCCGCGTCCTGACCGCCGGCATCGCCGTCGCGGCCCTCGCGTGTGGCGGTCTCGCAGTCGGGGGCGCGGCCTCCGCAGCTCCGGCCGGGATCTCGGTGGCCGACCTCAAGCTCTCCGCCCCGCTCCGTGACGCCAAGCCGACGAAGACCGTCGCCGCGTTCGTGCGCACGACCGGCCAGGGTGCCCTCGAAGTGGACGCCAAGGCGAAGGGCGGGGACCTGACGAAGTCGCGGACCCAGTCCTCCGCAGCCAAGAACCGCGTCGAGGCCATCCAGTCGACCGTCGCCGCGGTGCGGTCGGCCGTCAAGCGCGCTGACGCCCAGGCGGCCGAGCTCTACTCGACCGAGTACACCGTCCCCGGAGTCGCGGTCGTCGCCGACGTCGACGCGTTCCGGCAGATCGCGGAGCGCTCCGACGTCGAGAGCATCATCCCGCTCACGCCGAAGAAGATCGTCGAGCCGACGGTCAACGAGAACGCCGACGCCGCTCCCTCGGGCGTCGACCCGAGCCTGGTGCGCCCCGGTGCCGACGGCGTCGCGCCGAAGAACGCCGCGAGCGACGTCTACACGCGCTCGCTCGATGCCTGGCAGCAGACCGGCCACACCGGCAAGGACGTCAACGTCGCCGTCCTCGACACCGGTCTCGACTACACCCAGGCCGACTTCGGTGGCCCCGGCACCACCGAGGCGTACCAGCAGGCTCTGGCGAACGCGAGCGGCGGCGCCCCGGACCCCAGCCTGTACGACGCGTCGAAGTTCCTCGGCGGGTACGACTTCGCCGGTGCGACCTACAACGCCGACCCGACGGACCCGAACACCTACGACCCGGTGCCGGCTCCCGACGACAACCCGATCGACGGCAAGGGCGGCGACCACGGCACGCACGTGTCCGGCTCGATCGCCGGCTACGGCCTGACCGCCGACAAGCAGCGGTTCGCCGGTGACTACACCAAGCTCACCTCGCAGCAGGTGCAGGACATGTGGATCGGGCCGGGCACCGCGCCCGAGGCCGGCCTGTACGCCCTGAAGGTCTTCGGTGACGACGGCGGCTCGACCGACGTCACCGGTGCCGCGCTCGACTGGGTGGGTCAGGCACTCACCCAGGGCAAGGACATCAACGTCCTGAACCTGTCGCTCGGCTCCGACTACGGCGCGCCGGACGACCCCGACAACGCCAAGATCGACGCACTGACCGCTCGCGGGGTGCTCCCCGTGATCGCCTCGGGCAACGCCGACGACTTCACCGACATCGGTGGTGCGCCGGGCAACGCCGAGGGTGCGCTCACCGTCGCCGCGAGCGCCACCGGCCAGTCGCTCTACGACGGCGTCCAGGTCACCGCGCCGGCCGACGTCGCGAAGACCTACCGTTCGCAGTACTCGTCCAACTTCAAGGGCACCCTGCCCGTCGAGGGCGACGTCGTCGTCCCGACCACGAACATCGACGGCTGCGCAGCGTTCAGCCCCGCTGACGCCGCGGAGATCGCGGGCAAGGTCGTCTGGCTGAAGTGGACGGATGCCGCCCTCGAGTGCGGTTCCGCCGTGCGCTTCAACAACGTCGAGGCTGCCGGTGGCGTCGGTGTCCTGCTGGCGGGCACGCTCGACACGTTCGAATCCGGCATCGGTGGCAACGCGACCATCCCGGGTGCCGAGCTGACCGCGAAGAGCGTGGCGAGCCTCCAGGCCACCGCGAAGGCGGGGACCATGCACGTCCGCTTCGCGGACGAGCTCAAGGGCTTCGAGGTCGCCTTCGAGGCGGACGCCGTGAACACGCTCGCTTCCTTCACCAGCCGTGGCGTGCACGGGTCGTTCGCCGACATCGTCAAGCCGGACATCGCCGGCCCCGGGGTCAACGTGATCTCGGCGGCCAACGGCACCGGTGACGGCCGCATGTCGATGAGCGGCACCTCGATGGCAACGCCGGACGTCGCGGGCATCGCGGCGCTGACGTTCCAGTCGCACCCGACCTGGTCCGCCCCGCAGGTGAAGGCGGCGCTGATGAACACGGCGACGCACGACGTCAAGGACGGCGACGGCACCGCGACCCTGCTTCGCCAGGGCACCGGCCGCGTCGACGCGCTGCAGGCCGTCACGGCGGACACCACGGTCCGCAGCGTCGAGAACGGCCAGCTCGTCACCGCCTCGTTCGGTGTCGTCGAGGTCGCCGAGAAGACCACCGAGACCCGGTCCCTGCTCGTCGAGAACACCAGCTCGACCGCGCACACCTACGACGTGGCCTACCAGCCGCGGGTGTCCCAGCCGGGTGTGGCGTTCTCGCTCAGCACCAAGCGCGTCACGGTCCAGCCGGGCCGGGGTGCCGTCGTGGACCTGACGTTCACGATCGCCGACCCGACGGCCCTCCGCCGGGTCATCGACCCCACCCAGGAGTCGGTCCAGAAGGGGTACCAGCGCGAGTTCGTCGCGGCGGCCACCGGGCTCGTCACCTTCACCCCGACCGACACCACGACCGGTCCGCTGCGGGTCGGCACGTACGTCGCGCCGAAGCCCGTGAGCGCCGTCCGCGGCGCGGGCATCACGTACACCGGCTCCCAGAAGACCGCCGACCTGCCGCTTCGTGGCCGGGTGGTCGACCAGGGGACGGCGACGACGGGGTACCACGCGGCGGTCGCGCCGTTCGTGCTCGGCGGGACGGACCCCCAGGAGACGTTCGCGGACGGTTCGGCGTCGCAGTCGCTCCGGGCAGCGGACGTCCGGGCCTACGGGGCGAGCTTCGACAAGGCCTCCGGCAAGCTGGCGTTCGGCATCCAGACCGCGGGACCCGACGCCAACCCCGGCGCCGTGACCAACGTCGAGGTGCTGATCGACACGGACCGCGACGGTGAGCCGGACTACCTGGTCTACGACGCGAAGTCGGCGACCATCGACGCCACCCTCGCCACGACGGTGGACCTCGCGACCGGCAAGACCGTGGACGCGCAGCCCCTCAACGGCGGTGCGCCCGGCCAGGACGTCAACACCTTCGACAGCACGGTGAAGGTGCTGACGGTGGATGCCGCGGTGATCGGTGCGACGTCGACGTTCACGTACTCGGTCCTGACCGAGTCGGCCTACGCTCCGGCCGCGGCCACGAGCGGTTCGTCGATCGTGGACGAGACCACCGCGGTGGCCTTCAACCCGGCGAAGCCGCCCCTGGCCTTCGCACAGGGCTCGTCGACGGGTGTCGTCTTCGCCGACCGGGGCTCGCTCCAGGTCACGCGGTCGCCCGGTGTCGCGAGTGCCCGGGTCCTGCTGCTCCACCTCGGCAACGCGGTCGGCAGCCAGGCACAGAGTGTCGCCGCGACCTGGGTGGCTCCGACCCTGCAGCTCCAGAAGGGCAGCGGGGTGTCGATCGCCGGCACGCCGAAGGTCGGGTCGAAGCTCAAGGCGGGCCACGGCAAGTGGGACGGCACGGGCGTCACCTACTCGTACCGGTGGCTGCGCGACGGCAAGGCCGTGACGAACGCCACGGGTTCGTCGTACACGCTCGGCTCCGCTGACGCGGGGCACCGGATCTCGGTGACGGTCGTCGCGAAGGCGACGGGCTACCAGGACGGCACGGCGACGTCGACGCCGACCGCCAAGGTGGCGCGCTGATCCGCCGTTCGACACGGTGACCAGGAGGTGCCGGGCCCGGATCGGGCTCGGCACCTCTTGTTCGTGCAGGAGTCACGTCTCGCCGGTGCGTGTACAGGACAGGTAGTTAGACAAACTAGTTACGTGGTGCCAGTGTTGCTCCCATGCAGAACACGCTGAACCAGCTCCGGTCCAACCCGGTCGAGTGGCGCCGTCGTGGACTCACTCCGCCGGACGTCATCCAGGCCATGATCGAGCAGCGCCTGGCCGAGCCCGGGCACTCCCAGCCCGTCGGTGACCCGTCGTACCAGGACTTCTTCCGGAGCTGATCCGGGGTCGGCCGGGTGATCCGGGACGCACCGACCGACAGACGGGAGGCGCGGTGCCAGCTGGCACCGCGCCTCCCGTCTGTACGTCGGTGGCGTCTCGGACGTCACTCGCCGATCTTGCCGTCGGCCGCGTCCTCGGCCTTGCCGATCTGGTCGCCGTGCCCGCCGCCGGTCGCCTTGTCGGCCGCGTCGCCCGCCTTGTCGAGGCCGGCGTCCGTGGCCTTCTCGCCCTTGTCGCTGTCGGCGAAGTCCTTCGCCTTGTCTCCGATGCCGCTCATGTCGTGCTCCTTCCCTGGTGGATCTGGACGGGTCCGACCGTGCTCCGACGGATCCGGACGGACACCCAGGTGCGCTGGATGTGGACAAGGGGCCCACGGTCCACAGGGCGTCACGGCGGGTGACGCGCAGGTGACCAGCCGATAGACTCGGGTGGACCACCGGCCCGGACGGCCGTGTGCGGTCCTCCGCCAACGTGAGGAGAACCAGATGCCCGCAGCAGTCATCATCGGCGCCCAGTGGGGCGACGAGGGCAAGGGGAAGGCCACCGACCTCCTCGGCTCCCGCATCGACTACGTCGTGAAGTTCAACGGCGGCAACAACGCCGGCCACACCGTCGTCGTCGGCGGCGAGAAGTACGCGCTGCACCTGCTGCCCTCCGGCATCCTGACGCCCGGCGTGACCCCGGTCATCGGCAACGGCGTCGTCGTCGACCTCGAGGTGCTGTTCCAGGAGCTCGACGCCCTGCGCGCCCGCGGCGTCGACGTCTCGAAGCTGCTCGTGTCGGCCAACGCCCACGTCATCACGCACTACCACCGCACCGTCGACAAGGTGACCGAGCGGTTCCTGGGCAAGCGCCAGATCGGCACCACCGGTCGCGGCATCGGCCCGACCTACGCCGACAAGATCAACCGCGTCGGCATCCGGATCCAGGACATCTTCGACGAGAACATCCTGCGCCAGAAGGTCGAGGCGGCGCTCGACCAGAAGAACCACCTGCTGGTCAAGGTCTTCAACCGCCGCGCGATCGACCCCGAAGAAGTCGTCGAGTCGCTGCTCTCGTTCGCCGAGCGCCTGCGCCCGATGGTCGCCGACACCGCCCTCGAGATCCACCGTGCCCTGGAGCGTGGCGAGACCGTCCTGTTCGAAGCCGGCCAGGCCACGATGCTCGACGTCGACCACGGCACCTACCCGTTCGTCACCTCGTCGTCCGCGACCGCCGGTGGCGCCGCGACCGGTTCCGGCATCGGCCCGGGCAAGCTCGAGCGGATCATCGGCATCGTCAAGGCGTACACGACCCGCGTCGGCGCCGGTCCGTTCCCGACCGAGCTGTTCGACGAGTCGGGCGAGTTCCTGCGCGCCAACGGTTTCGAGTTCGGCACCACCACCGGCCGCCCGCGCCGCTGTGGCTGGTACGACGCCCCGATCGCCCGCTACACGGCACGCATCAACGGCGTGACCGACTTCGTGCTCACCAAGCTCGACGTCCTGACCGGGCTCGAGACGATCCCGGTGTGCGTCGCGTACGAGGTCGACGGCGTCCGTGTCGACGAGGTCCCGGTCAACCAGTCCGACTTCCACCACGCGAAGCCGGTGTACCAGGAGTTCCCCGGCTGGACCGAGGACATCACCGGAGCCCGCACCTTCGACGACCTGCCGAAGAACGCACAGGACTACGTCCTGGCCATCGAGGCGATGTCCGGCGCACGGATCTCCGCGATCGGTGTCGGCCCCGGCCGTGACGCCATCGTCGTGCGGCACGACCTGCTCGGCGCTGACGAACGTGCCGACGAGCGCGCCGGCGAACGCACCGACGCAGCGTGACGATGCGGATCCTGTTCGTCTGCAGCGGCAACATCTGCCGGTCCCCGCTCGGCGCGCAGGTCCTGACGGCACGGCTCGGCCCGGACGCTCCGGCGTTCGTGGTCGAGTCGGCCGGCACCATCGCGGACGACGGCGCCCCGATGGACGCCGCCGCGGCCGAGCAGTCCGTGCGGCTCGGCGGCGACCCCTCGGCCCACCGGTCGCGGTACCTGACGGCCGAGATCGTCGAGCGGGCCGACCTGGTGCTGACCGCTGAGCGATCGCACCGTGCAGCCGCCGTCTCCCTGGCGCCCCGGGCGTCCAAGCGGACCTTCACGATCAAGCAGTTCGCGCGGGTGCTCGCCGGCCTCGAGTCCGGTGACCTGGCCGACGTGACGACCCCGCAGCAGCTCGTGGAACGCGTCGCCCGGTTGCGCGGCACCGTCCCGCCGCCCGCCGACCCGGCCGACGACGACGTGGACGACCCCTACCGTCGCTCGACGGCGACCCACCAGCGCGTCGCCGACGAGCTCGACGTGGCGCTGACGGGCATCGCGGACGCGTTGCGCGCCGTGGTCTGACCCACTGACGGACGCCAGGCCCGGTGTCAGCTGGCACCGGGCCTCCTGACCGTCCGGGCGCGAGTGCGCCGCTCGGGACGCCGGTGTCTTCCCCCGACGCCGTCGAGCGCATGAGACGCCTCCGAATACCGCGGCGTCTCGAGCACGACGGGGCGTCGAGCGATGACGACGGCGTGTTCATCACCCAGGCGAAACCAGGGCCCGAACGGCTCTTGCATCCTTCGATGGAACTCCCGCAGGTGCATCCCGAAGCCGGTCGTCCCCGAGCGCGCTGGTTCCTAGCGTCGTGTACATGACGAACACCACCGAAGTCCGGCCCACCGCCGGCACCGCAGCCCGCGACCGAGGGGGTGTCCGCGGCCTCATCGCCCGGCACCCGCTCGTGTCCTTCTTCACCATGGCACTCGGCCTGAGCTGGCTCGCGTGGGTGCCGTACATCCTGTCGCCGCACGGCATGGGCGTGTGGGACATCCACTTCCCCGAGGTCCTGGGCAGCGCTCAGTTCACGGGCGTCCTGCCCGGGGCGCTCCTCGGCCCGCTGGGCAGCGCGTTCATCGTCACCGCGGTCGCCGACGGTCGCGCGGGACTCCGCCGCTGGGTCGGACGGCTGTTCCGCTGGCGGGTCGCCTGGTACTGGTACGCGCTGGCGCTCGTCGTCGTGCCGGCCCTGATCGTCGTGTCCGCGCTGCCGTTCGCCGGTGGTGACGTGCGGGCCCCCTCGGCCCTGGCCTTCGCCATGCTCGTGCCCGGGCTGATCATCCAGCTGTTCTCGACCGGCCTGAGCGAGGAGCCCGGCTGGCGCGACTTCGCCCTGCCCCGCCTGCAGCACCGCTTCGGAGGCCTCGGTGCCGCCGCGATCCTCGGCCCGATCTGGGCGCTCTGGCACATGCCGCTGTACTTCAGCGACTGGGGCGGCTGGCCGAACGCGCACTGGAGCGAGCCCGTCGTGTTCGCCCTGTTCACCATCACCTTCAACGTCGTGATGATCCAGGTCTTCAACAAGACCCGCGAGAGCCTGCCCCTGGCCCTGCTGCTGCACGTCGGCGTGAACAACACGATCTCGACGCTCTTCCCCGAGATGTACCCGAGCATGACCGCCGGCACGCTGATGATCGGCCTGACCATCATGTCGACGATCGCCGCCGCGGTGCTCCTCGTCGCGACCCGTGGCCGGCTGGGCTACGACCCCGCCCGACGCGCCCTGCCCCTCGACGCACCGGTCCCCACCCACGCCCGCCTCGTAGGATCCAACGATGGCACCCGCTGAGCACGACGCGCTGCGCGCACCGGCCGAGCCGGCAGCGCAGCGTGCACCGGCCGAGCCGGCAGCACAGCGCGCCCGCCGCGTCGACGTCGTCGTCGCCCTCGGCACGGCCGTCGTCGCCCTCGGGCTGCTGCTCGGTCTGCCGCCCCTGGACGCCCTCGAGCCCGACGGTGCCGCCCTGGCGCTGCGGGCGCCCGCACCGTTCACCCTGGCCTGGAGCGTCCTGGCCATCGGCTTGCTGGTCCAGTCGGCTGCCCTGCTCGCCGCCCGTCGGGCACCGCGCACCGTGCTGATCGTGGTCGCCGCCCTGCCGGTGGTGGTCGCGGCGCTCGCCCCGGAGTCGTTCGACGTGTTCGGCCTCACCGCACTGCCCGTGGTCGTCGCCGTCGTCCTCGCCGCACTCCGTGTCCCGCTGGCCCGCCTGTGGCCGACGCTCCTGGTCGCCGGGGCGCTCGTCGCCGCCGGCAGCGCGGTGCTGTTCGCCATCGCCGGTGGTGCGTTCCGCGGTGACTTCTCGACGGGCCTCGCCGGCTCGCTCGGGCAGGGCGTGCTGCAGGCGATCGGTGCCGTGGGCCTGCCCCTGCTGGTCACCCTGCTGGTGCAGTCCCGCCGCGAGGTCCGCGTCGCCCGCACCGCCGAGGCCAGCGCCGTGAACCGTGAGCAGGACGCCCTGGTCGACGCCGCGGTGTCCCGCGAACGCGCCGCGATGGCCCGTGAGCTCCACGACATCGCCGCGCACCACCTGTCCGGCATCGCGCTGATGGCCGCCGTCATCGACCGGCAGATCGACGCGGACCCGGAGCGTGCCCACGAGGGCGCCCGCCAGGTCCGGGAGCAGAGCACCGCCGTGCTCGAGGACCTCCGCCGCCTGGTCGGCCTGCTCCGCGACGACGCCCCAGCGGAGCGCGCCGTCGAGACGGTCGCCGGCATCGTCGACCTGGCCGAACGCGCGCGGTTCCGCAGTGACGTCCGGCTCGACGTGCTGCCGGATGACCGCCCGCTGGCCGACGGCGTCGGCCCGCTCGCGCAGCTCGCCGCCTACCGCACCGTCCAGGAGGCACTCGCCAACGCCGCCCTGCACGCCCCGTCCGCCCCGTGCACCGTCACCATCGACGACCGTGACGCGACCCGGGTGGTGATCCGGGTGGAGAACGCACCCGCCACCGTCCCAGCAGCGGGGACCTCTCCCTCGGGCGGCAACGGTCTGCGGGGGATGCGCGAGCGGGCGGACCTGGTCGGGGCGCGCCTCCAGACCGGCCCGACCGCGACCGGCGGATGGCTGGTGGAGCTGGCGCTCGGCCGGGAGGCACCTGCCGCACCCGCGCAGGCCGCCGACGGCACCGGGGTGGTCGCGTGATCCGCGTGCTGGTCGCGGACGACCAGCCCCTGGTCCGCGCCGGGGTGTCCGCGCTGCTCGGCGCGGAGCCGGACATCGAGGTGGTCGGGGTGGCCGCCGACGGCGGCGAGGCGCTCGCGCTGGCGCGCGAGACGCGACCCGACGTCGCCTGCCTGGACATCCGGATGCCGGTGATGAACGGCATCGAACTCGCCCGGATCTTCTGCGCTCCGGACGCCGATCCGGCGATCCCCGCGCTCATGCTGACGACGTTCGACCTGGACGACTACGTGTTCGGGGCGCTCGAGGCCGGTGCGTCCGGGTTCCTGCTCAAGGACGCCGAGCCGGACACCATCGTCGACGCCGTGCGACAGGTCGCCGCCGGCAACGGCACGCTCGACCAGGCCCTGACCCGGCGGGTGCTGCGGGAGTTCGTGTCACGGCGGAGCCTGCAGCCGGTCTCCGGCGACCGGGCCGACGGCGTGCTGACCGCCCGCGAGCGCGAGGTGCTCCTCCTGCTGGCGCAGGGGATGTCGAACGAGGAGATCGCCGCTGCGCTCGTGCTCGAGGTGTCGACCGTCAAGTCGCACCTGGCGCGGATGCTGCCGAAGCTCGGGGTGCGATCGCGGCTGCAGGCCGTGGTGTGGGCGTACCAGAACCGGATCGTGACGGTGCCGGACCAGCCGTAGGGCCTGTCCGGGGAACGCGCGTTCCCGTTCGGGGGACTGTGCACGGTCGCTCCGGGCTGGTGCAGTGTATGCATGCACATCGAAACGCCGCCGGTCACCACCTCCGACGACACCGCCCTGCGGGGTGAGGTCATCCACGGGATGATCACGGCGTTGCGTTCCCGTCCGCTGCACGAGGTGACCCCCGAGGTCGTCGCGGCTGCGGCCGGTGTGGACACCGAGGTCGTCGCCCGGACGTTCCCGAGCTGGGACGGTCTGCTGCTCGCGACCATCGACCGGTGGAACGAGGAGCGCACCCTCCCGCTCATGCCCCTGGCCGAGCAGCACGGCACCATCCGGTTCCTGCGCGCGATCGTCACCGCGAACGTGGCCGACCCGTCGCTCATGCGGTTCCTGACGGCGACGCTGAACATCGCGGCGTCGCCCGAGCACCCGCTCGCGCCGATGCTGCACGTCCGGTGGCGACGGTTCCACGCCTTCGTGCAGCACGCCCTGGAGCGCGACGTCCTGCTCGGCCGTGAGCCCGGCACGATGGAGCCGGCGCGCGGCTCGGAGCAGTTGCTCGCGACCTACGAGGGGCTGCAGCTGCAGTCCATGGTGCGGCCGGAGATGGACCTGCTCGAGGCCTTCGACCGCGCCGTGACCCGCCTGCGCGAGGGCTGGTCCCGCGCGTACGTGCCGCCCCTCTGGGACCTCGACCGGGTCGGTTGACCCTCCGGGTGGCCCGTCGGGCCGCCCCCGCAGACCGAGGACGCTAGGGCGTCCGAGGGCAGGCGCTCACCGTCTGCACGCGTCGCCGCACGATTCGGGTTCGAGCGGCGGCGCGTACCAATCCCGGCAGGCCGGCGTTCGTTCAGCGCCGCCGGTCGCCGTGCGCTCGTTCCGGGCCGTCCGTGGGCGTGCGCTCGTTCCGCGCCGTCAGTCGGCGTGCATCGCGAGCGGTCGCTCCGTGTCCACCTCGACGGGCTGCCGGCGGATGGCGATCACCGTGACGTCGTCGTCGTGCGGCACCTCGTCGGCGCGGGCGGACAGCGCGAGGACGACCGCGTGCGGGTCGCGGCCGGCGCGGGCGATCGCGGCGACGGACTCGATCGTGTCGTCGAGGTCGTCGTACAGGTCGAGCACGCCGTCGCTGAACGAGACGAGCAGGTCACCCGGTTCGAGGGCGCCCTGGGTCGTCGCCCACTCCTCGCGGATGCCGAGCCCGAGCGGCATGTCGCCCGACCGGAGCCGGTCGACGTGCCCGTCGGCGCGCAGGACGAAGCTCAGCCCGTGCCCGGCGTCGGCCCACTGGAGGCTGCCGTCGTCGGAGATCCGGGCGTGGAACAGCGTGGTGAAGGCGAGGTCGGGCCCGACACCTTCGGCGGTCAGTCCGTCGGAGGCCCGCTTCAGCGCCTCGCCGGGGTCCTCGACGGTCCGGGCGCTGCGCAGGGTCGCGCGCACCGCGGCCGCGATCAGCCCCGCGCCGACGCCCTTGCCCATGACGTCACCGAGGCTCACCGCCACGCCGGTCGGCGTCGGGTACCAGTCGAAGAAGTCCCCACCGACGCTCCGGGCCGGCAGGCAGGCACCGGCGACGACGACGTCCTCGGTGATGCGACCGGTCGTCGTCGGGAGCAGGGAACGCTGCACCGCTGCTGCCCGGTCGATCTCGGCGCGGACCTTGCCCTCGCGCGCTTCGGCGGAGCGCAGGCTCCGTCGAGCCCGGCGGGAGAGCTCGTGCACGACGACGGCGACGGTGCCGAACACGACGACGAGGATGCCCAGACGGACGAGTTCACTCGCGCCGGGCGCGTCGGACGGGGTCAGGACGTAGGGCGCGAGGATCACGACCACGATGCCCGCGATCGCGAAGAGCACGGTGCGACGGCCCTCGAGCGACGCCCACCAGACCACGGGGAGCACCACGATCGCGGTGAACAGCGAGGAGCCGGAGCCCGTCCCGGTACGCAGCAGCGCGATCGTCAGGAAGTCGACGGTGAGCAGGACCGGCACCACCCAGGCCGCGCTGCGCACGAGCGTGGGGATCGCGCTCATCAGCGTCGCGACCACCGTACCGATCACGCTCGCGACGAACAGGTGGTGCTGGGTGATCGCCAGCGTCGGCATCACGACGCTCAGGAACGCCGACAGCGCCAACAGGCCGCTGATCGGAGCCTGACGGACGAGAGGGTTGTCGACGATGCTGGTTGGGCGAGTCATGCTCAGTGCAGGCTAGTGGTCCGGGCTGCTGAGCGACCGACCCTGACCCCATCTGGGGACGCGGCCCTGGCCGCTCAGCGTGGCCAGGTGGCGACGACCGCGACCGCGTTGAACAGCACGTGCGCCAGGATCGCGCCGCCGATGCGGTCGGTCATCGCGACGAGCGTGCCGGTGAGCAGGCCGAGCAGGAATGTCGTCACGAACACCTGGAACCCGCCGAGCGACGTGCCACCCGCACCGAGCAGCAGGTGCAGCAGCGCGAACAGGAGCGCCGTGACCAGCACCGCGAGGAACCGCGTGCGGGGCGTGAGCTCAGCGGCGAGCCGGCGCTGGAACAGCCCGCGGAACACCACTTCTTCGAGCACCGGGCTGACGATGACGATGCCGATCGCCGACACGAGCAGCAGCCCGACGTCGGGCGTGCCGAGCGTCGGTGCCGGGACCAGCCCGGTCGACCCCGTGAACGCGATCGACAGGAACACGTCCACCGCGCGGCACACGATCACGATGCCGATCGCGAAGACCACGATCCCCAGGTCGAGCCGCAGCCGCGACACCATCGCCGAACGCGGGGTTCGACGGAGCACCACGGCGGCCGCGACGACGAGCGGCACCCACACGGCGGCGTCCGCGGCGAGCACCTGCAGGACCGGCGAGGGGATGCCCCCAGTCCGGGTGACCTGTCCGACGATCCGGGTCAGGATCACGGCGACGCCGAGTGCGACCAGGATGACGATGAGGTCGCGCTGTCGCCGCACGCTGGGCTCGGTGGTGGTCTGTGCCGGCTCGGAGCGCATGGGGCCACCGTAGAGGACACCGCGCGCCGGATGGCGACTTCCCCCGAGCAGCGCTCGTTCCTGTGGCACTATTTGTATGCCGTGCGCTGGGAGTACCCCGGCGTGCCTGTGTCGGGACCACGGGGACGGCCATGATCGGGGAAGGCAAAGGCGTGGAACTCCGCGACTACATCACGGTGCTCCGCAAGGGATGGGTGCTGATCGTCGTACTCGCCCTGGTGGGAGTGGCGGCAGCCGCAGGGTTCTCCCTGCTGAAGAAGCCGGTCTACTCGGCATCGGCGCAGGTCTTCGTCTCCACGGAGACGTCCGGCAGCGCCAGTGACCTGGCCCAGGGCAACACGTTCACCCAGCAGCGGGTGCTGACGTACTCGAACCTGGTGTCGACACCGATCGTGCTGCTGCCGGTCATCTCGTCGCTCAAGCTCGACATGAACGCGGACCAGCTCGCGACCATGGTGTCGGCGACGGCGCCGACGAGCACCACCCTCATCGCCATCTCGGTCGAGGGCACCGATCCGGTGCAGGCCGCGAACATCGCGAACGCGACCTCGCAGAGCCTGACGAACGTCGTGCAGGACATCGAGGCCACGGACGCGAGCGGCAAGAGCACGGTGAAGCTCACCCGCGTGAAGCAGGCCGACGTGCCGAGCACGCCGGTCAGCCCGAACGTCCCCGTCAACGTCGCGCTCGGGCTGCTCGTCGGGCTCGCCCTGGGCATCGGCATCGCCGTCCTGCGCCAGACCCTGGACAACCGGATCCGCACCGAGCTCGACGTCGAGAAGATCAGCGACAAGCCGGTCGTCGGCGGGATCGCCTTCGACGCCAAGGCCGCCGAGCGTCCGCTCATCGTGCAGGTGGACCCGCGCAGCCCCCGCGCCGAGTCGTTCCGCACGCTCCGCACGAACCTGCAGTTCCTGGACATCGGCACCGGTGCCCGCACGTTCGTCATGACGTCGTCGATGCAGTCCGAGGGCAAGAGCACCACCGTCGCGAACCTGGCGATCGCCCTGGACAGCGCCGGGTTCCGCGTCATCCTGATCGACGCCGACCTGCGCCGCCCCCGCGTCGCCGAGTACATGGACGTCGAGAGCAACGCCGGTCTGACCGACGTGCTGATCGGCCGCGCCGACCTGGAGGACGTCGCGCACCCGTGGGGACGCGGCAAGCTCGTCGTCCTGCCCGCCGGTCAGATCCCGCCGAACCCGTCCGAGCTGCTCGGCTCGCGTGCGATGCAGGACCTGATCGACCTGCTCGAGCAGCAGTTCGACTACGTCCTGTTCGACGCCCCGCCGCTGCTGCCCGTCACCGACGCGGCGATCCTGGCCAAGAAGGCCTCCGGCGCGATCGTCGCGGTCGCCTCGGGGCAGACGCTGAAGGGCCAGCTCGCCGCGGCCGTCGCCACCCTCGAGAACGTCGGTGCCCCGGTCTCCGGCTTCGTCCTGACGAAGATGCCGCTGAAGGGCCCAGGCGCCTACGGCCACGGCCGCTACGGCTACGGCTACAGCTACGGCCACGACGAGGACGACAACACCGTGACCACGTCGACGCACCCGCCGAAGCGTGCAGGCAAGAAGCTGGGCGTGCTCCGCCGCGCCGGACGCTGAACGGGGCCGATCAGATGAAGAATCGCCGGGGGACCCGAAGCCTCGGCCGCGCACTGCCCCGGACCACGTTCATCCTGGTGGCCGTCGTGGTGGTGGCGCTGATCGTCGTCGACGTGGTGCTCGTCGCGCTCGCCCTGGGCCGCACCGCGCCCGAACAGAACGGACCGGCAGGTCCGATCCCGACCTTCTCGCAGGCACCGGATTCGAGCGAGACACCGAAGCCGAGCGCGTCTGCCGACGCAGACGCCGCGTCGACCAAGCAGCAGGGTCGCCGCCTGTTGGCAGCGGTCGACGGCCAGGAGGCGTGGCGCGCGTCCGGTGGGTCGTGCGGCGGCCCGCGGCCGGTGCTGGAACACTCCGTGGACGGCGGGGCGAGGTGGGTCCCGGTGGGACTCGGGACGGATGTCGGATCGCTCATGGCGATCCGGGCCTCCAGTGCGGAGCTCTCGATCCTGGCAGGCGTCGGCGACGACTGCAGAACGACGGCGCGGACCAGCGCCGACGCCGGCGTGACGTGGCAAGCCGGGGCACCCGGCGCAGCCGGTGCCGGCATCAGTGCCGACGGCGTGGTGCTCTCGAAGGGGACCGTCCAGGCGCCGTGCGCCGACCCGATCGAGGCGTTCCAGGGGCAGCAGACCGCGGTCGTCATCTGCGACGGCCAACTCGAGTGGCGCACCGGTGAGGAAGCCTGGGTCGACGTGCCGATGGGCGGCGTGCGCTCGATCGCCGTCGACGGCAGCGACTACACGCTGGCCCGCGTGGGGGTCGCGTCGTGCGACGGCGTGCAGCTCGTGACGATGCCCGCCGCCGGGGTGACGCCGAGCACCCCCGTCACGCCGGTCGGTTGCGCTGACGGCGCGGACACGGACAACACCGTCACCATCGACCGTGCCGGCCAGGACGTGTGGCTGTGGGACGGCACGACCGTCCGGGTCTCGTCGGACGGTGGGGCGACGTGGTGACCGGGTCGTCCTCGTGACGGCGGACGCGCTCCGCGCACCGCGCGCCCTCGGAGCCACCGACGAGTGGAGCCGCACGTACTCACGCCGTGTGCTCTTCACCGACCTGCTGGCCCTGATCTGGGTCGTCTTCGGCGTGCAGATCGCCTGGCTCGGACTCGAGTCGAACCTGGCCACGAACACCGCCGACCTGCGACTGAGCTACTCCGCGATCTCCATCGTGGTGATCGTCGTGTGGATGAGCGCACTCGCCCTGTACGACACCCGCGGCGCGCGGGTGATCGGCGTCGGCAGCACCGAGTACCGCCTGGTCGCGGACTCCAGCGTCCGCGTGTTCGGCCTGCTCGCGATCGCGGCGTTCCTGCTGCACGTCGACCTGGCCCGCGGCTATGTGCTCATCGCGTTCCCGATCGGGATCCTCGTCCTCCTGCTGTCCCGGTGGATCTGGCGCCAGTGGCTCGTCGCCCAGCGTCAGCAGGGCGCCTACTCGGCGACGGTGCTGCTCGTCGGATCCCCGACCAGCGTGCTGCACATCGGCCGCGAACTCGCGCGTTCCCCCGAAGCCGGCTACCGCGTGGTCGGCGCCGTGGTGTCGACGAACCACCGCGGCCTGCTGGCCGGGTCGACCATCCAGAGCCACGGCGGCTTCGACGACGTCGGGTCCGCGCTGCGCGAGACCGGTGCCGACACTGTCGTGATCACCAGCTCTGACGACCTGCCGCCGGAGCGCGTCCGGGAACTCAGCTGGTCGCTCGAGCCGGGTCGGCAGCACCTGGTGGTCGCGCCGAGCCTGACCGACATCGGTGGCCCGCGCATCCACACCCGACCGGTGCAGGGACTGCCGCTCATCCACGTCGAGACGCCGACGTACTCGGGCCGCAAGCTCTACACGAAGCGCGCCTTCGACCTGCTCGGCGCGGGGCTGCTCGTCGTCGTCCTGTCGCCGCTGCTCCTCGTGCTGGCCGTGCTGGTGAAGACCACCTCGACCGGTCCGGTCTTCTTCCGGCAGGAGCGCGTCGGGCTGAACGGCAGCACCTTCCGGATGATCAAGTTCCGCTCGATGGTCGTCGACGCCGAGGAACGCCTGCAGGAGCTCAGTGCGCTCGACCGGGCCGAGGGCAACGACGTCCTGTTCAAGATGCGGAACGACCCCCGGGTCACCCGGGTCGGCGGGTTCATGCGCCGCTACAGCCTCGACGAAGTGCCGCAGCTGTTCAACGTCCTGGCCGGCAGCATGTCTCTGGTCGGGCCCCGACCGCCGTTGGCGCGTGAGGTCGCTCGCTACGACACACATGTCCACCGTCGGTTCCTGGTGAAGCCGGGGATGACGGGGCTGTGGCAGGTGAGCGGTCGGTCCGACCTGTCGTGGGAGGATTCCGTGCGGCTCGATCTCTACTACGTGGAGAACTGGTCGATCACGGGCGATCTCGTGGTCCTCTGGCGGACAGCCAAAGCCGTCGTCGCTTCGCGCGGTGCCTACTGATCGCGCCAGGTGCGGCGCGATGACTAGCGGTTCTCGTACGAAAAGGGAAAGTGGTGAGGATGCAATGGCTACCGTGATGCCGGGAATTCGTCGCACGGTGGTCATCGAGCCGAACCCGACAGGTCACAGGCTCTTCTATGCCCGGCTCATCGCGGAGGCCGCGCGGCAACGAGGCGACGATGTCACTCTTCTTCTTGGTGAGCATCCAGAAGTCGAGGAAGAACGTCTTCACCTCAGCGGGCTTCAGAAGGGGATTGCTGTCAGACGTCGACCGGCCAGCGGACTCGACGATCTCGTCCGCGCCTCGCGTGTGATGCATTCGGACTACGTCATCGTTCCCGACGGAGACCGAACCGCAATCAGTCTCGCGCTCCGTCGCAGGTGGGAGGGGAGCGGCGAATTGAGCGTTCTGGTGATGCGTGAGACCGCTCAGCCTGCGAGGAATGTTTTGATCACCCGGCTGAAGACCGCGCTCCGGACGATGGCGTTCCGGCGGGTCGCGGCAATGCGGAGAGTCCGTCTGCGGGTTCTGAAGTCACCGACGTGGGCTGGGGAATCAGCGTTCGGGATCGCTGTGGACCCGATCCGCACCTTGGCAACGCCGACTGCCGTCGAAGCTTTCCGTTCTACTCACCGCATCACGGCCGACCGATACTGGTTTGCGGTGCTCGGGGCCATCTCGGCTCGGAAGAACCTTGAGCTGATCCTCGACGCCATCGTCGGACTCGACACGAATGTCGGGCTGCTCGTGGCCGGGAAGCTTGATCAGGACATCCCGCTCGAAGTCCGGCACCGACTCGCGACTCTCGAGACAGAGGGACGCGTCGTCGTCGTTGACCGATTACTGAGCGACGTGGAGCTCGACTCAGCAGTTGCCTGTGTTGACTGCGTCGTCCTTGCCCACTCGAACGAGGGGCCGAGTGGGTTGCTGGGCAAAGCTGCCGCGATCGGGACCAGGATCGTCGCTGCCGGCGCGAAGAGCCTCAAGAACGATCTCGCCGCATACCCGGCTCTCGGAGAGTGGGTGGAACTCGACACCAGGGCGCTGGCAGAGGCACTGCACCGGGCCGAGTCGTCGCCCAGGCCGCCTGCAGTGCTGAAGGCAAGTAGCGAGGCGTTCACATCGGCTCTGCTTCCATGAGGGACCAGATGTCGCAAGAGCGCCCCATGTCCCATCAGGCGCTCTTCCTGGCGGCCGCAACCGGGGCGGCACAAGTGCTTGTGGCGTTGCTCTACCTCGTTGCAGCGAGGGAGGTTTCTCCATCGGAGTTCGGTTCGACGGTCTCAGCGATCGCGCTCGGTACCGCTGCTGCCGGTTTCGTTGATTTCGGGACGAACAACCACTGGACTCGAGAACTTGCCCGGCGCGCCCTCGCAGACCAGGCCTTCGTCGATCGGTTGTTCTCAAAGCTCGCGATCACCGTCTGCGCGGCGCTGCTGTGGGGTGCTGGCGTTGCGATCCTGCTTCCGGGCTCTGCGTTGTGGCTGGCCGGTCCGATCACGGTTGCATTGGTGGCGAATCAGGCGTACCAAGTTCCGCTCAGAAGTGCTGCGCGGGGCGAATTGGTCGCACTCGTCATCCTGGCCGACAGGGTGTTCGCGTCGGTCCTCTTCTTCGTGATGTTGGCCGCCGACGTTTCCGCACCGACGGCCTTGTGGATCGCGTTGTCGGCGGGGTCGGTCGGTGCTGCGGTGGTGGGTTGGTCGATGAGCCCGCGCAATCTGCGGCGGCGTCCGAGGCTGACCAACCCTTGGTCCGGTGCCCATTACTTCGGGCTCACCGTCGTGGCCAACAGTTCCCAGGCGCTGGACCTCACACTGCTCTCGGCCGTGGGAGGACCCGCGGCGGCGGGAGTCTACGGCGCTGTCAATCGCTGGACACAACCCATGTCGCTCCTAGCAGCGGCGTTCTCTTCTGCGTTGGCACCGTACGCCGCTCGGAGCACGAGCCTTCGGGGTGCATGGTCAGAGCTGCGACGAGCTATCTGGATGCCACTCGCGGCGATTGCCGTCTCGATTGCGGTGTACTTCGCAGCGCCCTTCGTCGTCGGGATACTCCTTGGCGACTCTTACGAAGGCTCAGCAGCGACGCTTCAGGTCCTCGCCTTGGTCGTTATCCCGTCCATCATCTGTCAGCCGCTAGTCGTGGTACTCCAATCGTTCCGACGGGACCGCTACGTCGCGATCGTGATGGTCCTTGCGGCAGTCGGTCAGCTCGCATTGGTGCTGGTGCTCGGAGGCTCCGCGGGCGCGCTCGGCGCAGCTCACGCGGCGTTGATCGCCCAGCTCTTCATCCTCGTCTCGCTCCTCGGCGGGACCATCAGCCTTGCTCGTTCCACTCGGAGGAAGCCATGACTCGCGAAACGGTCTTGCTGACCGCGACGGTTCGGCCGAACACCAATCTGTTCGTCGCGCAGGCTGATCCCGCGGTGCGGCTGCTCCAGTACCGACAGGCGATCAGCGCAATCCGGTCCCAGCTCGACGAACGAGTCGATCTTGTGGTCGTCGAAACGAGTGGTGAAGCTACAGCTGACCTCACCGAACTCCTCACTGACAGGGATCGGGCATTGACTCGGGTGGTGCGATTCGACCCGACGACTTCTGAAGCGGACAAGGGCAAGGGACGCGTCGAGGCCGATGCCATCCGCTTCGCCGTCGAGGGAATCATCCGGTCCTCTGGCAGGGACGCGACCATTCACAAGATGACGGGCCGCCTCGTGTTGGAGAACCCATCGCAAGTTCTGCTGCCCGTGCTCGGGCCCGTCGTGCGAGTTCGGACGACTGCAGACCGGTCGTTCGTTGACACCCGACTGATGACCGGACGTGCTCAAGAGTGGCTCGACGTGATCCTCGCAGAGACGACCATGATCGACGAGCCTGCGGGCGTCTACCTCGAGCACGCCGTCGCGGCTTCACTCGCCCGCTCGGCGGCGTTGAAGCAGATCCGTCTCGAGCGGTTTCCCGTTCGTCCAAGGATCGTCGGCCAGTCTGGGTCCACCGGAGAGTTCTACGGCGCCGGACCGGGACGGTTCAAGAGGCGATTGATCGAACTTTTTGAGGATCGTCTTTCGCGCCTCGCGTCACACAAACAAGTATGAACCCAGGTTGCGTCGTCACTTGTTCGTGGTGACGAGGCTCGAGTGCCGGCTACCTGCGACTCGATTTGACGCGAGCTGAGCCGGCAGACAGGAACCACGCCAACAGCAGGATGACCGATAGGGACGCCATCGACTGCAAAAGCGAGCCTCTCAGCACGATAAGCAGGTAGACCGGAACGATGCAGCCGACGAGCCCAGGGGTACCGGCCCAAGCGATGTGCAACGCGAGCTTGCTGTCCCATCGACGAACCATGAACCCGATGAGCACCATCCCCAGCACGAGGAGCGGCCAGCTCCCGTTGATCATCAACTCGGCCCAGAGCGGAGCGGAGAGGTTCGTGAACGAATAGCCGCGAAATTCTGCCAAAAGGATTCCGGTGTCGACCGCCTTCCCAGGCCAGATGTCCCGCGGGACCCAGAAGAGGACCACGCCGAGTAGCTGGTCTCCCCAAGTGATCCCTCGGCTCGCGATGAAATAGGCGGCGTTGTTGATCTGATAAAAGCTGTCGAAGTCGCCGCTCACGAGCGATTCGAGTGGGCCCTTGAACTGGACTTTCGCGTCGATCGAGTTCCGGAAGGTCGACGCGATCGGGAAGAGAAAGAAGAGGGCGGTCATCAACGAGACCGAGACCGTTCGGTACTTCCTGAGCGAAGACCAAGCCCCACAAGCCGCCAATAGGGCCACGTACACCGTGCCGACCGTGTAACGGGGGCTGGAGACAGGGTTGACGACGACCAATAGCGTGACGAGGGTGGCGACCATCAGCACCAACGGAGCTGGCCCACCAGAAGCGCGCCGCTGACGGAACAGCAGTATCTGTGCCACGGCAGCGACGAGCAGGCCCATGTTTGAGAACCCGGTCACCAGTGCAGCAGTCGTCGGATTGCTCCAAGTAGCTGCACGCTCGGCGTCGATCACGCTCCTGGTGTGGAACAGCGCCTCGGGTCCGAGCGAGTAGACGTAGTACGCCGTGATTCCAAATGCCAGGAGGGTCGTCAGTACGACCCGGGAGTTCCGAAGCGTCACAGCAGCAGGTTCCGAAGCCGGGAGGTTTTGCGGCGACGATCGCTTGCCGAAGAACGCACCAAGTAGCAGCGCGCCGTACCCGATGAACACGATGGCGACTGATTGCCACGCATACTGTTCGATGAATCCAGGCGTAGTAGAGATCTCCGCGCGCTGTCGGAGCTGGACCATCGGAGCAATTCCGAGGAATCCGTAAACGAATACGGACACCACCATGTCGACGATGTGGGACTCACGAGCGGAGACGGCCCAAGCGAACCGCGCCGCTGCGAGGACCGCTATCGCGAGGCAACCGGCCCATGCGTCGTAGCCGTTGTTCGGAGTCGTCGCGACGACGAACAAGGGAACGATCAAGGCGAGGATCGCGAAGACGATGGTCCCCAGAAGTGGTTGAGGCAGTGCTCCGGGGCGCCAGGTCCGGTTATCTGATGACGACAGGTACCCGTCCAGTGGCGACCGCTTCACAATTCCTTCTCCGACATGATCGCCCTCTCGAAGACATCGGAGAATCGGGCCGGCGTTTGCTGGAGGATCTCTGGGTTCAGTATCCGAACCACTGGATCCGGAAGACTCTGCAGTGCCGACAGCAAGGACGAAGTGTCAGGGTCCGAGACAACGACTCCGGCATGCTTCTCAACCGAGCGAGTCACTCCCGCCCTCGTGCTGACGACTACGTGGAGCCCGCACGCAAGCGCTTCGTTCACCACGAGCCCCCAAACTTCCGAAAGCGACGGAAGCACGAGAACATCGTGCTGCAGCATCAGCTTTGCGACATCTTGTCCGGGGACGTATCCCACGAAGGTCACCTGATCCGGGTCAGACAGCGTCGCGATGACTTGCTGCTCGAGCTGAGCACGGAGCGGCCCCACGCCCACGATCGTGAGTGAAGCGTTTGGCAAAGCCGTGAGCGCGCCGATGAGGGCTCCAACGTTCTTCCGAGGTATCAGCTGTCCCACGTAGATGATCCGGAGGCGGTGGTCACCGTGCTGGACGGGACGTGTCGATTGAACGACTTCACGGATGCTTGTGACATCCACGGCGTTGAACCCCTCGTGGATTCGGCTCCTGGGCACACCCATCTGCAGCACGGCCTCAGTTGCGGCGGGACCTGGCGTGACGACCGCATCGAGCGTCGCGAAGTACCGACGCCGCAACCAGGAGATCGGTCCGCGAGTGTTCCCTTGCGAGCCAAGGTGTGACTCGTAGAACCCGACCGTTCGAACGCGCGCTCTCTTGGCTCTGACCAATGCCAGCCAGTAGACGGGCGATTCCCACCCTCCCAAGACGACAGCCCGCTTGTTTCGCAGATGAGCGTGCCGAAGCCAGCCGAAGTAGTAACGCGCTTCGCCGCGCTTCAGCACCGCTGTTTTGAGCCAGGAGAGTCCGAAAGCAAGATTGGTTCGCGAGCGCGCCTCCCACTCCGGTCCGCGGTTGTTGTTGTCTCTCGCCAATCGTTGGTCAGGTTCGAGAAGCATCACCTCAACGGGGAACCTGCGGGCGAGGCTCTCCCAGACCGGGATGCGGTACGGTGCCGCTGTGTTCGTCATCCACAGGATGCCGCGAGCGCCGACCGCGTCCTCGTAGAAGGGCAGGAGTGAGTTCACGACCGCTTCAATCCCGTAGAGGGTTCTGACCGAGGCTCGCCCCGCTGCAGTCGTAGACTCGAGCAGGGACGGGTTGAGAAGGAGAGATTCGACCCGCTGAGCGAGATCCTCGGGCGAACCCTCAGACACGAGCGCCGCTTTGTGGTCCGCAAGCTCTTGAGCGATTCCGCAGTCATCCGTGATGACCGTCGCGGTCCCGACGGAAAGCGCTTCAAGCACCGTGACCGGGAAGACTTCTCCGCGGCTCGGCAGGACGAACACCAGCGCCTGCGCCAGCCGCGCCGGAGCGTCGCCAGGCTGGATCGCGCCCTCGTACCGAAGAGGCAGGTCAGGGTTCGCGCTCATGAAGGACCGAAGGGCGGTGAGGTCGCCCTCGTCCGGACCCACCACTGCGAACTGGACAGTACGGTTCCTTTGACTGAGGAGGCGTGCCATCTCGGCGAAGACGAGGACTTGCTTGCGTGGATGGAGACGGGCGAGGAAGAGCACCTCGGCGCGCCGTGGGGACGTCGCCGCCTGAACGGGTCGGATCCCGTTCCTGATCCGCCTTACCGAAGCTCTTGGTTCGAGCCGTCGAAGGCTTCGCTCCTCAGCATCTGTCAGTGCCAGGACCGAGGACGCATGGCGAAGCATCGGACGCACCGCGAGAGAGTCCAGGATCAAGATCGCGGGCCGAGAAGAGGGGACGATCATCCCGTGTGGTTGAACCACGTAAGGACGTCCCATGCGGCGTGCGGCCGTGGCGACCGCGAGGTCGAAAAGATGACGACCGCTGTGCACGTGGACGACGTCGAATCTCCGCAGATTCCTCCGCAGCCAACTGCCGAGCGATCGGGTGCTCGTCGCTACGAATCCCATGCCGGCGAAGGGCTTCGACTTGAGGAGAACGAGCTCGAATCCGGGTGCTCTTGGTCGCGCAATTCCGTCCCAACCGGCGAGGACGGTCACCTCATGACCGGCTTCTGCGAGACCAGCTGCCTGGCTGAGGGCGACGCTCACCGGCCCGCCGAACGCGCCGTCTTCCGAGATGTAGGTCACCGAGATGAGGACTCTCACCCTTCTTGCGCCCCTTCGGTGAAGCGAACACCGACAATCTGAGCTGGTCGCCCTTCTGCAATCGAGTTGGCAGGGAGGTGTCCCTCGACGAGGCTCATCGGTTTGATGAGGCTCGAGGTGCCGATGACTGCGCCGCCGACGACCATGCAACGCGAAGTCACCCAGACCCCGGGCTCGATGACGATGGGTCTGGTGATCAAACTCATGTCGCGCCGATGCGCGTGACTCCCGGTCGTGAGGAACGTCTCTTGCGATATCACTACGTCGTTGCCGATGTGGATGTGGTCCTGGTTGTGGAACCAGACACCTTCCCCGATCCAACTGTCGGCACCGATGTGGAGCTTCCAAGGGAAGCGCACTCGGGTCCTGGGTCGGAAGATCACTCCGTCGCCGATCTCGGCCCCGAAGGCCCGGAGAACCCTCACTCGGAGTTTCGACGAGATCTGCCAGGGATTGGTCACGAAGAGCAGTTCCGCGACCCCCCACGCGTAGACCGCTAGCTTCGAACGGCCCCACGTGCTTCGCTCTCCTGGCGCAGCCTTGAGCTTGATGACGCGCACGACGTCCCCTGCCATGAGTCCCGGATTTCCCTCTGCCTGCGAGGAGCGACCTCGTCTCATCACATCTTAGGGTGACCAGATCTCGTCTTGATGCTTTGCAGCAGTGAATCGATCGCATCGGCGTACCGGTCCACCATGCCTCCCAGGGCGAACGCCGGACCCTTGGCCGCGACCGCGGAGGCGAGCCGATTTGCGGCCTCCGGGTGGTCAGCGAGCGACGTCATGGCTTCCGCGAGCGCAGTCGGTTCCGGTGCACACACCAGGCAGTCCGTCCCCGGCTCGAGATAGTCGAACTCCGGTCCGTGCCGAGTCCCTCGCGTCGTGATGATCGGGAGCGCCAACGCCATGCTCTCGACGGCCACCAGACCGACCCGGCCAGGGTTGAGGAGGGCGACGGCAACTCGCGCGATGTCCGCCTTCGTCGCGGCCTCGACATACCCGAGCATCCGGACCTGGCCGCGGTCGCGCGAGCGCTTGAACTCCGGCTCGAGCCCACCCCGGCCGCCCACCACCAACTGGACTGACGGATGCGTCTGCCAAAGGACATCAAGCGCTGCGACAACGAGATCGACACGCTTGCTCTCGTCTATGCCTCCGATCATCGCGAACACGGGCCCACCATCCAGCCCGAGACGCTCGCGAATCGCCTGCGGGTCGATCGAGCGTCGCTGCTCCATCGCATGACTCAGATCGGCAGTGTCGACAGTGTTCTGGAGATTGGTCACCCTGTCTGCCGGGACCCCCCATCGGCGAGCGAGCGTCGCCCCCCGCGTGGTGTATGCGAGCACGCGGGACGACGAGCGCGCCTGCCATCGCCGAAGTGCCCGGCCGAGTGCCGTGTCCGGTTGGACGAAGGAGTCAACGTGCCCCCACACCGCGACGGGTCGGCGCCGTTGCATCAGCGCCCCGTACGTCGTGAGAGACCCGGCTGCCAGCTCCGCAACGATGACGTCCGCGTCGCGCCAAGCGCTCCGTCCCCACCCGAAGCGGAAGTGAACCGGCCCAATCTTCAGGGAGCTTGTGCGGACGAAACGTTCTCGAACGCCCTCCAGTGATGCGCTGTCATGCCGGTCTGCCTGCGAGCCAGTGGGTTCACCGCTTGCGATGACCAACTCGTGTCCCTGCTTCCGAAGGCGCGTTGCGAGTTCGGCGAAGAGCGGAACCCGGTACGACGGGACGTACGGCTGCATGATCACGACTCGCGCCATTGCGAACCTTCTCTCGAATCGACAAGGCACAGGGTAGCCGGATGCAGCACGCGTCCTAGAGCATCTCTCGATTCGGACATCGCGCTTCCCATGCGAGCCTGAAGCCGTACGACTGTTATGTTCACCCGGTGACGAGTCCCCTGTCGGTTCTGCTGATCGGCATCAACTTCGCCCCGGAGACCACGGGTATCGCGCCGTACTCGACTGGCCTCACAGAGGACCTGGTGCGTCGCGGAGGACGCGCACGGGTGCTCACCGCGCACGCCCATTACCCGCAGTGGCGGTTCGACGGAGACCCAGAGCGACACACACGTGAGAAGCGGGCGGGCGTTCGCATCGAGCGTTTTCGGCACCGCTTGCCATCGAAGCCCGGGGGACTCGCTCGGGCGCTCTCCGAGATCTCGTTCGGGATCGTCTCGAGTGCGACCCGCTTCGGCCGACCCGATGTGGTGGTCCTTGTGTCGCCGGCTTTGTTGTCGAGCGCGATCAGCTTCGTCCGCTCGCGACTGTCCACCCGGGCGCCAGTGGTCGTCTGGGTTCAAGACCTGTATTCGCTAGGCCTCGACGAACTCGGTGAGCGTCCTGGTTTGATGGCGCGAGCGGTCGCGCGGCTCGAAGGATGGCTCCTTCGACGGGCCGACGGCGTCGTCGTCATCCACGAGCGATTCCGAGACACGGTGGTGGAGCGGATGAACGTCCCGCCCAGCAAGGTCACCGTGGTCCGGAACTGGTCACACCTCGAGGAGATCGAGATCGTCGACCGTGCGTCGGCGCGCAGCGATTTCGGGTGGGCCGACGACGACATCATCGTCCTCCACGCGGGGAACATGGGCGTCAAGCAGGGGCTTGAGAACGTTGTGGAGGCTGCGCGGCTGGCCTCTGGGCAAGGCAGTCGTGTTCGCTTCGTTCTGCTGGGCGACGGGAACCAGCGCACGGTGCTTGAGCAAGCGGCGAAGGGCGTCGAGGCGTTACGGATGCTTCCATCGCTTTCGGACAACGCCTTCCGCCGTGCGCTGGCTGCGGCCGATGTCCTCCTCGTGAACGAAAAGCCCGGTGTAGCGGGTATGGCAGTGCCCAGCAAACTCACGTCGTACTTCAGTACCGGCCTTCCGGTGATTGCTGCTACTGACCCTGGCAGCGTCACCGAGAGCGAGATCCTCCTGTCCGGAGGTGGAACTTCTGTGCCTGCAGGTGATCCTCAGGCCCTCCTTTCAGCAGCGGAGATGCTCGGCGGGGACAGCGTTCGCTCTGCGGAATTGGGCCAAGCAGGTCGGCGTTTTCGAGACGAGCGATTGTCGAGCCGCGCATCATTCGACACATATGCTCAACTGCTGCAAGGGTTGGCGCAGGGGCGTCCGACGGACACATCCACGGGATCGGGGAACGATTGACCAAGCGCGCGCTCATCACGGGTATCACCGGACAGGACGGCTCGTACCTGGCCGAGCTGCTGCTCCGGAAGGGGTACGAGGTGCACGGACTCATCCGTCGTGCCTCCACGTTCAACACCTCGCGTATCGACCACCTGTACGTGGACCCGCACAACCCCGACGCGAAGCTGTTCCTGCACTACGGAGACCTGGGAGACGGTGCGCGGCTCGTCAGCCTGCTCAGCGAGCTGAAGCCCGACGAGGTCTACAACCTCGCGGCGCAGTCGCACGTGCGGGTGTCGTTCGACGAGCCGGAGCACACCGGAGACGTGACAGGCGTCGGCACCATGCGCATGCTCGAGGCGGTCCGGGTGTCCGGCATCCACACGCGCTTTTACCAGGCGTCCTCTTCCGAGATGTTCGGCGCCACCCCGCCGCCGCAGAACGAAGAGACGCCGTTCTGGCCGCGTTCCCCGTACGGCGCAGCGAAGGTCTACAGCTACTGGGTGACCCGGAACTACCGCGAGGCCTACGGCATGTTCGCGGTGAACGGCATTCTGTTCAACCACGAGTCTCCGCGTCGCGGTGAGACGTTCGTCACCCGGAAGATCACCCGTGCGGTTGCTCGGATCAAGGCCGGCGTCGAGGACCACGTGTACCTCGGAAACCTCGACTCCGTCCGCGACTGGGGGTACGCCGCCGAGTACGTCGAGGGCATGTGGCGGATGCTGCAGGTCGACGAGCCGGACGACTTCGTCCTGGCGACCGGTGGCGACTTCACGGTCAAGGACTTCCTCACCACCGCGTTCTCGCACGCCGGGCTGAACTGGGAGGACCACGTTCGGTTCGACGAACGGTACCTGCGACCGAGCGAGGTGGACGCCCTCGTCGGCGACGCCTCGAAGGCGAAGGAGAAGCTCGGTTGGGAGGCGACCGTCGACACCGCCGAGCTGGCGAGGATCATGGTCGACGCCGACATCTCAGCGCTCGAGCACGAGGGCCGTCCGTGGATCGACACCGTCCGACTCGAGAGCTGGGGTTCCTGATGGCCACGACCGACTTCACCGCCGGTCCGATCAACCGGGCTGATCGCGTCTACGTCGCGGGACACCGTGGTCTGGTGGGCTCGGCGGTCTGGCGCAAGCTCGAGTCGGAGGGTTTCACGGACGTGGTCGGGCGCACCTCGTCCGAGCTCGACCTCAAGGACCGCGGCGCAGTCTTCGCCTTCTTCGCGGACCAGCAGCCGAAGCACGTCGTGCTCGCCGCTGCCAAGGTCGGCGGGATCATGGCGAACAACACCTATCCGCACGACTTCCTGAGCGAGAACCTGCAGATCCAGGTCAACGTGATGGATGCCGCGGTTGAGCACGGCGTCGAACGGCTCGTGTTCCTCGGCTCGTCCTGCATCTACCCGAAGATGGCCGAGCAGCCGATCCATGAGGACGCGCTGCTCACGGGGCATCTCGAACCGACGAACGACGCGTACGCCATCGCGAAGATCGCCGGCATCCTGCAGGTGCAGGCCGTCCGTCGGCAGTTCGGCCGTCCGTGGATCTCGGCCATGCCGACCAACCTCTACGGCCCGGGCGACAACTTCTCGCCGACCGGCTCCCACGTCCTGCCGGCACTCATCCGTCGGTACGACGAAGCCGCTCGCAGCGGTGCGTCGACCGTCGAGAACTGGGGGACCGGGTCTCCCCGTCGTGAGTTCCTGCACGTCGACGACATGGCGGCAGCAGTGTTCCACCTCATGGAGCACTACGACGGTCCTGACCAGGTCAACGTCGGTACCGGATCGGACGTCACGATCAAGGAGATCGCGGAGACCATCGGCAAGATCGTCGGGTTCGAGGGCGAGACAGTCTGGGACACCACCAAGCCGGACGGTACTCCGCAGAAGCTGCTCGACGTGTCGAAGCTGGCAGACGCTGGATGGACGGCGCAGATCGGTCTCGAGGACGGGCTTCGCAGCACCATCGACTGGTACCGCGAACACGCGGATTCCGTCCGTCAGTGACGGTTGTCGGACGCGCGGAACCGTAGGATCGCCACATGTCCGACGCGCCCGAGTCGCGACGCACTGCAGTACGCCGGGGGTCCAGGGCCCGGATCGTCCTGTGGGTCGTCCTCGCCCTTGTCCTGCTGCTGATCCTCGCCGTCGCCTGGGTCGGTGTCCGCGGCATGCTCGCCAAGGGGCACCTGGAGCGCGCCGTCGGGGACGTCGACACGCTTCGGTCCCAGCTGACCGGCGGCGACACCGCCGCCGCCCAGAAGACGGCGCGCCACCTCGAGGACGAAGCAGCGTCGGCGCGATCGCTGACCGGTGACCCCGTCTGGGGTGCGGCGCAGTCCGTGCCGTTCTTCGGGACGAACCTGCGGGCCGTGCGTGACGTGTCGGTGATTGTCGACGACGTGGCCAGCGGCGCCGTCAGTCCGGTTGCCCGCGTCATCGGAGGGCTCGGGTCGGACTCGTTCGCGCCGAAGAACGGCAGGATCGACCTCCAGCCGATCGAGGACGCGCAGCCGGCGGTCGCCGAGGCCACGAAGACGCTCCAGCAGGCACGCACCGACGCGGCGCGGATCGACACCAGTGGAACGCTGTCGCCCGTCACCACGGCGGTGGGGCAGCTGCGGAACGCCCTGTCGTCAGCGTCCGAGCAGGCGGTCGCAGCGAACCGCATCGTGCAGCTCGCGCCGGCCATGCTCGGCCATGACGGGGACCGGAACTACCTGCTGCTGTTCCAGAACAACGCCGAGTTGCGCGCGGGCGGCGGCATCCCCGGGGCAGTGGCGCTCCTGCAGGTGAAGGACGGTGCGATCAACTTGGGGAGCCAAGCGTCCGGGTCGTCCTTCGGACCCTACGACAAGCCGGTACTCCCGCTGACCGACGACACGCGTGGGCTCTACGGAGACATCACCGGCGAGTACATGCTTGACGTCACGCTCACGCCGCGCTTCGACGTGTCGGCGAAGCTCGCGCGGGAGATGTGGAAGCAGCGGTTCGCGCAGCAGGTCGACGGCGTACTCGCCATCGATCCCGTGACGCTGAGCTACCTGCTCAGGGCGACCGGCCCCGTGCAGCTTCCGACCGGCGACACCCTGACCGCGGACAACGCGGTCCAGTTGCTGCTGAGCGATGTGTACGCCAAGTACCCAGACCCGGCCGTGCAGGACGCGTTCTTCGCATCCGCCGCCAGCGCGGTCTTCGCCAAGGTTTCTTCGGGCGGGTTCGACACGAAGGCCTTCGTGTCTGCGCTGACCCAGAGCGCTGATGAGGGCCGCCTGCGGCTCTGGAGCGCGGACAAGGCCGAGCAGCGCCGCATCAGCGGGACACCGGTTGCCGGCGAGTTGCCGACGGCGACCGCCGACTCGAGCCAGTTCGCCGTCTACCTGAACGACGGCACCGGCTCGAAGATGGACTACTACCTCGACAAGAGCGTCTCCGTCGGCAGTTCGGTGTGCCGGAAGGACCGGCGTCCGACGTCCGTCGTCCAGATCACCATCAAGAACACGGCACCAGCCGATGCGGCGACCAGTCTCCCCGAGTACGTCACCGGCGGTGGGGACTTCGGCGTCGAGCCCGGCAAGATCAAGACCCTTCTCGCCGCGTACGCGCCCGAGGACGCGATCTTCCTCGGTGCCACGAAGGACGGCAAGACGACCGCCGTGCAGACGGCGACCGACGGTGGGCATCCCGTGGCCCAGCTGCAGACCCTGCTCGCCCCCGGCGAGAGCCTGACCTACCGCGTTGCCTTCCTCGGCGAGGCGAAGTACGCGAAGGCAGCGGTGCAGGCGAACTCGACTCCCGGTGTCCGGCAGGCCGAGACGAAGCCCCTCACGTTCGACTGCGAGCAGCCGCTCGCCGCTGGCTGACATCGGAAGCTCCGGAAAGCGAACCGCGGAGTGCCCCCACTCCGAGGGACAGAAGACCAACCTGTCCGGGTCCAAAGGTCCTTGATCTGACGCACAGCGTGCTCTAGCGCGCACCGTGAGGGCCTCTCACCTGGGGTTTCTGGCACCTAAGGCCTCGATCGACCGACGCTTGGGCCGTGCGGCGGGCAGTGAACGCGGATGAACACACGTCGACCAATGACCGAAATCCACGTGATCTGGTACCAAGCTGGGAAAGTCCGCTAGATTGAGACAACTTCGCCATAACAACCGCCATTTCTGTGGCTGGGGTCAACCACCGGCGAACAGCGGGCTCTGGGTGTCAGGGTCTGGATTTTCAGATCTTTAGGGGAACCATTCATGAAGAAGCTCATCGCAGCGGTGGTGCTGGCTGGCGCCGCACTGCTCGCCACTCCGGCCGTCGCCAACGCCGCCGGCTACACGCCTGACTCCGACGTCTCCGTCTCCGGCACCGCCGTCGCCGGTGGCACCGCGGCCGTGAGCTTCACGCCGGGTGCCTTCCAGGACAACGAGACCGTCAACGTCCAGGTCACCGGTGCCGGTGCGGTCACGCTCGGCGCGCTGCCGACCACCACCGTCTCGAAGACCTACACGGCCGCTTCGGACGGCTCGCTCGTCGTCAAGGTCACGTTCCCCCAGGGCGCCTCGGGCACCTACAACCTGACGGCCACCGGTGCCACCTCGGGCGTCGTCGGCTTCGCGGCCTTCACCGTCGCCCCGGCTGACGCTGCTGCGGTTCCCGCCGCTGGTGCTGGCAACGGCACCGACGGCACGCTGGCCTTCACGGGTTCGACCGTCTCCGCCCTGGCCCTCTGGGTCGCCGGCGGCGCAGTCGTCCTCGGTGGTGGCCTCCTGCTGGTCCGCGGCTCGGTCCGCCGCCAGCGCGAGTCCGTCTGAGTCTCAACGCACTGAACGAAGCCCCCGGAGCAACTGCTCCGGGGGCTTCGTCGTGCTCGGGGTCCGTCCGCCCGGGACGACGTCAGGAATCGGGTGGGGTCGGCTGGTCCCACACGGCGGCGTACCGGTCACGAACCAGCGGCCAGACTTCTGTCACAGCAGCGTCCATCGAACGGATGCGCTCGCTCAGCGGCGGGAAGAGCACGAACTCGTGGGGGATCGGCCGACCTGCACGGTCACGCCGACCCTCGGGGTCGTCGAACCGCAGCGCTGCGCACCCGTCCTTGTGTCGGAGGACCGCGGTCGCATCACCGACTCCGTCGAACGCCTCGTCGTAGGCGCGGAGCGGATCAATTCCGCTTCCGTCCTGCATCAGGAATCGGAAACCCCACGTCCGGCCACGCGTGGCCCAGATCATGCGTCGCCTCGGCGAAGGATCCGTTGCTCGACACCTCGATCGAGGTCGTTGGCGAACCGCTCGAGCACCGTGGTGACGAAGTCCGCCTCAGCGGTCGCCGCCTTCTTCAGCTTGCCGACGCGCTTGGCGGCGTAGTTCGCCCCGCGGACGCCCGCCTCGCCGGCGATGAGGCCGACGAGCGCACCGACCGGCGTCGGCAGCTTCAGGCGCTTGCTCCCCAGGAAGCCCAGGAGCGGCCCAGCGAACCTGAGGAGCTGTTCGGCCGCCACTGCTGCGCGCTGCTTGTTCGTGGCCCACTTGGCGAAGCGCTCGAACGGCAACATGGCCGTGATCGGCATGAGCAGGTCGATGCCGGTGCGGGTGCCGACGTCGATCCTGCCCGGCTCGAAGCGCGCCGAGGACAGCAGGAGGAAGTCCTCGCCGACGTCGAGCGCGTCCGGGTCCTGCACGTAGCTCTTCAGGACGGTCTCGAGCTCCCCGAGCTCCTCACCGGCCTTACCGAGCACGAGTTCCCGGAACCGCTCGACGTCGACGTCCGGAAGCAGGTCGGCCTTCGACAGGCCGAGCGCCCAGATGCGCGGGAAGCGAGCGAGCCGTCGGCCGCTGTTCAGCACGTCGTCGCGGAGCTCGGACAGCCCGGTGTGGAAGTCCGTCAGCAACGCCTTCAGGTACCGTTCCTCTTCACCTGAGTGCTCCGCCAGACGCTGTCCGTCCACCATCAGGATCGCCACGTCGGCGCTGAGCAACGAACGGAACGTCTCGACCCGCCGCTCCGCCTCCTCTGCTGAGCTCGGGTCCTGCTCGAACCACTCTCCGGGGTAGTCGTGCCAGACGACCCGGAGTGTCTTCGCGGCCTTCGGCTTTCCCCGGGCCTTCGACTTCGACGTGGTGTCAACCGTCGGTTCGATCGTGAACGCGTACTCCGTCGACGCGAAGCGGTTCGCCGTCGGGGCTGACGCAGAATCCCGCATGCCGAGGTAGTTCTGGTGCAGCTTCCGGCCCTGCGCCTTGTCCACGGCCCGGACGGCGTACCCCTTCGCTCGGCGGAAGCTCGGTTCCTGAGCGCCGCCGTAGAACGACGACAGCAGCACGGTCTTCCCGCTGCCGCTCCCTCCGAACACGGCGACGTGTTGCTCCAACGGGTCCGTCTGTGTGCTCATGCCGTGAACGGTAGTCACGCTCGCCGCCGAGCCGCCCGGCTGAGCAGCAGTACGCCCACCACAGCCCCCAGGACCGCCCCCACGCCGTTGGCGACGACGTCGTCGATGGTCGCGGTGCGGGCGGGCAGGAACAGCGCCTGGCCGGTCTCGATGCACGTGCTGACGACGAGCCCTGCGGCGATGGCGGCCCACCACCACCGCGCACCGGCGAGCAGCACCACGAGCAGGCCGAGCGGTACGAAGTAGACCACGTTCGCAAGGGACTCGACGGCGGCGTAGTCGATGCGCTCCGGCAGGCCGTGACGGTGCGCCGCTGCGAGCGCGCGGGTGAGCCACGGGCCTCCTGCGGCGTCGACGGGGGAGCCCCAGAACCCGACGAGCGCCAGGGCGACGCCGTAGGCGATCGCCAGCCCCGACGCGAACCGACGGCTGCGCCAGGTGGCCGGGGCGCGGTCGTCGACGCGGGGCTTGTCGGAGGTCACGTGCCGACGCTAGCGAGTCGCGCCTCCAGGCAGGTGTCCGCACCATCTCGTCCCCCGATCGCGGCGATCCGGAAAACGAGTACCCCGATCCTGACGCTGTACCCCGGAAGTGCGACGCACCTGCCCGGAAATCCGGGGCTGCCCGATGGATGGCATTGACGAAACCCGTGAATCGACGGGCCTCGCTGGCGATCCCCTCGGCACTTCTCGTAGCGTTCTGGTGTCAGCAGATGTACCCCGGATCGTGAAGGAGAGCGACATGAGCATCACCGTGAACAACGCGACGCAGGCCGAGGTCACCCTCGACACCGACACCGTGGACACCATCGCGATCCTCGAAGCCGATGCAGCGCTCTCGACGCGTCCCAAGCGCGCCAAGGTCACCTGGGTGCAGGAAGACCAGGGCGAGTGGATCGCCGGCTACGGCGGGTACTTCGGCGGCAGCGTCGACAAGCGCGACGACCGCTACGTGGCCTCCGACACCTTCGGGCTCGTCGTGGGCGAGTTCTCCTCCCTCGAAGAAGCGCAGACCAAGCTCGAGGACCAGCTGCACGTCATGCTCCCGCCGGTCATCCGGCCGGTCGAGTGACGACAGCGGACACCAGCTCCACCGGCGTCGACCGCGACGCCCGCACCACCCGGAACCACCGGCACTACCCAGCACCCAGCACAGCACGAAGGAGCAGGACCATGAGCACGACCGTCGCCCACCGCCAGCAGGCCGAGGTGACCCTGGACACCCAGACGATCGAGGTCATCGCCGAGATCGAGGCCCAGGTCGTGGCTCCCGTGCAGGCAGCCCCGGTCCGCATCTCGTGGGCCCAGGCCGACACGGGCCTGTGGGTCGCGAACTACGGCGGCTACTACGGCGGCACCGTCGACCGTCAGGGCAGCCACTTCTTCGTCGCCGACACCTTCGGTGAGTACGTCGGGGACTTCCGTTCCCTCGACGAGGCGAAGGCACGCCTGGCCGAGCGCCTGCACGTGCTGCTGCCGGACGTGATCCGTCCGACCGCTTGATCCGCTGCTGATCGCTCGCTGATCCTCGAACCCCCGCCGGCCCTGCCGGCGGGGGTTCTTCCGTGCGCCCGGGGCGTGATCGGACCGCGTCGGGGTGCCGTGGCGAGCTGGGCTGCGGCGTGGCCCCTGAACGAGTGGTCCCCCCTATTGGGGACCCCGATTGTCCCCATCCGAACACGAGGAACTGCCAGGATCAACCTGGCGCCAACGACCGTTCTCCCTGATCCTCCGGTCGGTTTCGGTGCCCGCATCGTCTCGACCCGAAAGTGATCATGCAGCGTACGAACCCGGGCACCGCTGTGCCCAGAAGCCGTCCCGGCCTGCGCGCCGTCGCCATGCTCGGCGCCGCGCTCCTCGCCGGCGTCGGTCTGACCCAGGCCGTCGTGGCCGACCCCGCCGCCGCAGCCGGCGCGCTGGCCTGCGACCAGAACACGCTGTACGGCATCAACACCGCCGCGAACCAGCTCGCCGCCATCGATGCCACCACCGGTGCCGTCACGAACGTCACGAGCATGGCGCCGGGCGACAACGCCCTCGCGGTCGCCCGCAACGGTGTCGCCGCGTATGCGTCGATCAACAACGGCAACACGATCACCGGGTACAACGCGGTGAGCGATGCGCGGATCGCCGACGTGACCGACGCGGACCCGAACGGCAGCCACCAGCTGCTCCGTGGTGCGATCAACCCGGCGACCGGCATCTACTACTACGCGAGCGGCGCGAACCCCGCGTACCTCGGTGCGTACGACACGAAGACCGGCGCGAAGATCGGCCAGGTCGGCACCATCGGCAACCTGCTCACCAACAAGAACGGTGACATGGCGTTCAGCACCCGCGGGCTGCTGTTCGTCGTCACCGGCAACGAGATCCGTCGTGTCGACACCGAGACGGTCCCGACGACCGCGGGCACCACGGCTCTGACGACCTCGAAGGTCGCGACCCTGCCGATCGACGCGAGCACGAGCGGCAGCCCCGGCATCGCGTTCTCGTCCGACGGCTACCTGTTCGCCTCGGTCGGCTCGACCATGTACAAGATCGATCCGGGTTCGGGCGCGCAGGTCAGCACGTTCACGATCGCGAACGGCTACTCGCCGAGCGACCTGGCGTCCTGCAACTACGCCAACACCCTGGCGGCGCAGTCGAGCGTCGATCAGCGGTGGAGTCCGTCCGACCAGTTCGGTCTGGCGGTGACCGGCGGCGGCGTCTCGACCGGCAACACGGCCACGACCAACGGCACGGCCGTCGGCACCCAGCCGCAGAAGGCGGGCGCGGTCCTGTCGACCCCGAACAAGACCTACACGGCCCGCCAGACGGCGGTGGGCACCACCGACCTGTCGAACTACACGACCACGTGGAAGGCCGTGAACCTGAACAGCGACGCGGTCGTCGCCAGCGGAACCGGCACCACGGGGACCTTCACGTTCCCGGCGGCCACCACCGCGGACGGCACGGACGTCCTGGTCACCTTCACGAACACGCTGAAGGCCACGCACGTCTCCACCAGCAGCGACACCGCCACGACCCCCACCGGCACGGCGCTCTCGGTGCCGGCCGCCTCGGGCGTGCTCGCGAACGACCGCGGTACCGGCCTGTCCGTCGTCTCGAACACCACGCCGGCGCACGGCACCGCCACGGTCGCCGTCGACGGCTCGTACACGTACACCCCGGCCGGCGGGTTCTCCGGCTCGGACACGTTCCAGTACACGGCGAAGGACTCCTCCGGGCAGACCTCGACCAGCACCGTGACCGTCACCGTCGCACCGAAGGGCTCCGACGACGCGTACAGCGTGCACGCGGGCACCGTGCTCAAGGTGAACGCCGCGGACGGCGTCCTGACGAACGACCGCGGGTCGGACCTGACCCTCACCGGCAGCGGCCAGCCGTCGCACGGTCTGGTGAAGATCGGCCCCGACGGGTCGTTCTCCTACGGCGCCGACAAGGGGTACTCCGGCCCGGACTCGTTCACGTACACGGCGAAGGACGGCTCCGGCGCGACCGTCACCGCGACCGCGCGGCTCACCGTGCTGCCCACCGCGACGGCCGACGCCGTCGCCGCGACGGCCGGGTCGACGACGACCGGCAACGTGCTCACGAACGACCTGGGCACCGGCTTGACGGTCACCGGCAGCAGCGCCCCCGCGCACGGCTCGGCGACGGTGCGTCCCGACGGCTCGTACTCGTACACCCCGGCAGCCGGGTTCTCCGGCACCGACTCCTTCACCTACACCGTGACCGACGGCAGCGGCGGGACCGACACCGTCACGGTGACCGTGCAGGTCGCGCCCGCGGCACAGGACGACACCGTCGAGGTCGCCGCGGGCGGCACGGCCACCGCCGGCACCCGCGCAACCGGCGTGCTCGGCAACGACGCCGGAACCGGGCTCACCGTGGCGTCGAACACGTCCCCCTCGCACGGTGCGCTGACGCTCGACAAGGCCACCGGCACGTTCACGTACACGCCGGCCGACGGGTACTCCGGCCCCGACGCGTTCGCCTACACGGCGGTCGACGGCTCCGGCTCGCCGAGCACCGCGACCGTCACCATCACGGTCAACCCGACCATCGGCGCCGACGCCGCGTCGACCGACTCCGGCACTCCGGTGACGATCGACGTGCAGGCCAACGACCGTGGCTCGGACCTCGAGACCACGATCGTCACCGGTCCGTCCCACGGCACGGCCGTCGTCGCGGCGGACGGCTCGGTCGAGTACACGCCCACCGCCGGCGCGTCCGGCCCCGACTCGTTCACCTACACGGTGACCGACGGCAGCGGAGTCACCACCGGTGCGGCGACCGTCACGATCACCGTGCGACCCGTCGCGACCGCCGACACGGTGTCGACCCGGGCCGACGAAACGCTGACGATCGACGCCGCCACCCTGACCGGCAACGACCGGGGCACGGGGCTGACCGTGACCGACGTGACCCCAGGCGGGGCCGCCGGCAACGGCAACGGCAACGGCAACGGCACCGGCACCGGCGAGACCGGCGCCGCCCGCGGCACCGTCACGCTCGACCGCGCCACCGGCCTCGTCGTCTACACCCCGGCCGACGGCTTCTCGGGCACGGACACCTTCACCTACACGGTGACCGACGCCGCCAGCCGCTCCACCACCGGCACGGTCACGGTCGTCGTCGGCCCCCGGGCCACGGCCGACACCGCCACCGCCACGGCCGGCTCGACGCTGACCGTCGCGAAGGGCGACGGCGTGCTCGCGAACGACCGGGGCACCGGCCTGACCGCGACCGTCGACCAGCAGCCCGCACACGGCACGGTCGAGCTCGCGGCGAACGGCTCGTACACCTACACGCCGAAGGACGGCTTCTCGGGCACGGACACCTTCACCTACACGGCGACGGACCCCGCCGGCCGCACCACCACCGGCACCGTGACGGTCACGGTCCGCCCCGGCACGGAGCCCGACACCGTCACCGTCGCGGCGGGTGGCAGCACCACGGTCACCTCCGGCGCCCTGACGGGCAACGACCACGGCACCGGCCTGACCGTCGTGTCCGTCACCGACGGGAAGAACGGCACCGCGACCCGCAACGACGACGGCACGATCACGTACACGCCGAAGGACGGCTTCTCCGGCACGGACACCGTCACCTACACGGTGACGGACCCGTCGGGCGCCACGAACACCGGCACCCTGACGGTCACCGTCACCCCGGTCGCCGGCGGCGGGTCGACCTCGGCCGAGGCCGACGCCAGCACCACCGTGCCGGCCGGCACCGGCCTGCTCGACGGCGCGAAGGGCACCGACCTGGCCGTCACCGACCACACGGAGCCCGAGCACGGCGACGTGACGGTCGGCAAGGACGGTTCGTACACGTACAAGCCCGAGCCCGGCTACTCCGGCCCGGACGGGTTCGACTACACGGTCACCGACGGGTCCGGCACGTCCACCACGGGCACCGTGACGATCGTCGTCGCCCCGAAGGCCGCCGCGGACACCGCGACGACGAGCGCCGCGACCCCGGTCGACGTCGCCGTCACCGGCAACGACTCGGGCACGAAGCTGGCCGTCACCGCGGTGTCGAAGCCCGGCCACGGCACCGCCACGATCACCGGCGTCACGACGGTCGGCGGAACCGGCGGCGGTGCGACCGCTGCCAGCTCGGTCACGTACACGCCCGCCGACGGGTTCTCCGGCACGGACACGTTCACGTACACGGTGACCGACCCGACCGGCGGCACCGCGACGGCGACCGTCACCGTGACCGTCACGCCGACCGCGATCGCCGACGCCCTGCGCACCGCGGCGAACACCGCGCTGCCGATCAACGGCGCGACCCTGACCGGCAACGACCGCGGCGCCGGCCTCGCCGTCACCGCGCACGGCCGCGCCGAGCACGGCACCGTGACCGAGGGCACCGAGCCCGGCTCGCTCGTCTACACCCCGGCGAAGGGCTTCTCCGGCGCGGACACGTTCGAGTACACGGTGACCGACGGCGCCGGACGGACCTCGACCGCGACGGTCACGGTCCTCGTCGGCGTCGCCGCGGTCGACCACTGGCACACCATGTCGACGAACCGCAGCATGCGCATGTCCGCCGACAAGGGCGTGCTGGTCGGCGACTCCGGCCGTGGGCTCTGGGCCGCCATGGAGACGAAGCCGTTCAACGGGGAGCTCTCGCTCGAGAAGGACGGCTCGTACGTCTACACGCCCACGTCGAACTGGTCTGGCCGTGACTGGTTCACCTACTCGGCCAACGACTCCGACGGCACCGCGGCGTTCGCGCGCGTCATCATCGACGTCGCCCCCGCCGCAACGGACGACAAGGCGACGACCACGGCCGGCAAGACGGTCCGGGTCGCCGGCCACGGCGTGCTCGGCAACGACCACGGTGACGCCCTGACGGTCGTCGCGGTGGGTCATGCCCGTCACGGCAAGGCCTCCATCGCCGCCGACGGCACGTTCGTCTACACCCCGGCGAAGGGCTTCTCGGGTACCGACACCGTCACGTACCGTGCGCAGGACTCGACGGAGCAGCAGGTCGACGCCACCGTCACGATCACGGTCGGCATCGCCGCAGCGGACGACACCGGGCACACCGTGTCCGGCACGCCCGTCACCCGTGACGCCCGTCACGGGCTGCTCGCCGACGACCAGGGCACCGGCCTCACCGCCGCCCCGGCCCGGAAGCCCGCCCACGGCACCGTGACGATCCAGCGGAACGGTGCGTACGTCTACACCCCGGCCGCCGGCTTCACCGGCACGGACACCTTCACCTACACGGTGACGGACGCCTCGGGGCAGACGGCCACCGCCACCGCGACCATGACCGTGGTCGCCGCGGCGGTCGCCACCGACGACTCCGCCACCGGGATCGTCGGACACCGGGTCGTCGTGGATCCGCTCCACAACGACTCCGCCACCGGCGGCGCCACGTTCGAGTCGGGAACGCTGCACCTGCTCCACCCCGAGTCCGGCACACCGACCGACCGCGTGGTCGTCGCCGACCAGGGCACGTGGACCATCCGCGACGGTCGGGTCGTCTTCACCCCGCAGGCAGGCTTCACCGGAACCACCTTCGTCGGTTACACGATCACCGACAGTGCGGGTCAGACGGTCACCGCGACCGTCACGGTCACGTTCCCGACCGGGCTCGCCGCGTTCGTCCACGGGACCGAGCTCGCCTTCACGGGCGTGACCGGACTGGTCGGTCTCGGGCTCGCGGCACTCGCGCTCATGCTGGCGGGCGTGCTCCTGGTGACCCGGCGACGGATCACGGTCCGCGTCGTGCCGGGCATCCGCCGCAGCGCACGTCCGTAACAGGGCACCGGACTGGAGGCCCGGATCACCGCAGCAGACCCGCTGCGGTGATCCGGGCCTCCTGTCCGCGCGCGGGGCGCGACCGCCTACGCGACGGGCGCGATGAGCTGCGGTCCGTCGTTTCGCACGCTGTTCACCGTGCGGGAGACCTCGTACTGCGCAAGGCCTGCGGCCACCGTCAGCGACTCGTGGTCGAGCAGGGCCAGCAGGTCGTCGGCGTGCAGGTCGCCGCCGAGCCAGTCGTCGTAGCCGTCGGGCGTCAGGAACGCCGGCATGCGGTCGTGGACCTCGCCCGGAGCGACGTGGGCGTCACGGGTGATGATCGCGAGCGACAGGCGCCACTTGTCCGGGTCGCCCTCGGGCTTCGTGGGGTCGGGCCAGGCGCTCACGACGCCGGCCATCGCCAGGGCACCGCCGGGTTCGTGCACGAAGTGGGGTTCCTTGCCGTCCTCACGCACCACCCACTCGTAGTACCCCTGCGCCGGGACGATGCAGCGGTTCGTGGCGAAGGCCCGCTTGAACATGCCGCTCGTCGCGACCGTCTCGATGCGGGCGTTGATCGGCTTCGGGCGCTGCTTCTGGAAGTCCTTCGCCCAGCTTGGCACGAAGCCCCAGCTGATCTGCGGCAGCTCCCGTTCGCCGTGCCGCTGGCGGACGGCGTACACGGGGTCGGTCGGGGCGACGTTCCAGCTCGGGGCGAGGCCGGGGTGCACCTCGCCGGTGTCCTCGTCGACGTGCTCGGTCCGGGCGGCGAGCTCGCCCATCAGCTCGGGCAACAGATCGGCAGTGGTGTCGGAGACGACGAACCTTCCACACATGCGCCCAGTGTGCCCGTCGCCGCCGACAGTGGTGCGCGTCGGCGTGTCCTGTTCCGCTTCGTGAGCAGGAATGGTCGAGTGCCCCACGGCGACTCGACCGCTTCTGCTCACGAAGTGGGGCGGGCGGGGGTCTCGGGTGCGGGCGTTTCCGGGACCGGGTCGAGGGACTCGGCGGCCAGGCGGGCGCGTTCGGAGCGGCCGAGGCGGACGACGTACTCCGACAGCCCGATTGCGTAGACCGCGATCCAGAGCACGTGGAACCAGGTGGCGAGCCCGAGGACGAACGCCCCGAGGGCGGCAACGAGAGCCGAACCGAGCAACGGTGCGGCCCGGGCGAGCGTGCCGATCAACCCCCGCCGCAGCAGGACCGTGTCGGTGCGGACGATGTCGCGGTGCTCCGGCAGGACCGGCACCGGACGACGCTGCACGTACAGCTGTGTGGAGCCCCGCGCGGCGAGCTGCCACGAGGGCCGCACCTGCCGACCGTTGATCGTGGTCGAGGGGTCCGGCGGCTGCCACGTCGGGATGCACGCGAAGGTGAGCAGTCCGACGCCGAGTGCCAGCAGCACCATCGCGACCACGCTGCGGACCGGGGTGGTCCCCGTCCAGTCGACCCGGGCCTCCAGGACGGCGATGCCGACCAGCGCGACGACCGCCGCGAACCCGGACCACCGGGCAGCGCGACGGACGCGTGCCGGATCCAGCACGTCCGTGACGTGCCGGCGGAAGACCTGCCACCCGAGCATGAACACGGGTCATGTCTACCCGGCGCGCGGTGTCCGTGCCCGGACGCTCGCGTTCGTGAGCAGAAGATGTCGGGTGCGGGCGAGGGACTCGACATCTTCTGCTCACCAAGCGACGCGCTCGCACCCGCAGCCCCCACCCGGACACGCCCGAGCGCTCCCCGCCCCGAGCCATCGCACCCGCGACGTGGTGCTGCCGCTCAGGATTCGTCCAGGCGAGCACGGTGACCTCGGACCATGAGTCTCGACATCGTCTACACCGCCGCTGCCCACGCCACCGGAGGCGGCCGCGACGGACACGTCCGCAGCGAGGACGACCGGCTCGACCTCGACACCCGCCCGCCCAAGGAGATGGGCGGCAGCGGCGAGGGTACGAACCCCGAGCAGCTCTTCGCCGCCGGGTACGCCGCGTGCTTCCTCGGTGCCCTGCACGCCGCCGGCAAGGAGCTCGAGGTCGACACCACCGGCGCCGAGGTCTCCGCCGAGGTCGGCATCGGCGGCACCGGCAACGGCGCCTTCGGTCTCGCGGTCGAGCTCGACGTCTACGCCCCGAACGCCCCGCAGGAGCAGCGCCAGCGCCTGGCCGAGCGTGCACACGAGATCTGCCCGTACTCGAACGCCACCCGCGGCAACATCACCGTCACGCTGTCCATCGTCGACTAGCGTTCGGCCGGTGGTCTCCGACACGACGCGCTGCCCCTGCCTGAGCGGCAACCCCTACGGGGAGTGCTGCGGCCCCCTGCACGCCGGGGCCGTGGCGCCGACCGCGGAACGGCTCATGCGCTCCCGCTTCAGCGCCTTCGCGCTGAACCTGCCGGAGTACCTGCTGCTCACCTGGCACCCGCGCACCCGCCCGGCGGGTCTCGAATTGGACCCGACCCAGCGCTGGACCCGGTTGGACGTGCTGGCGACCACCTCGGGAGGCCCGTTCGACTCCCACGGCACCGTCACGTTCCGCGCGTGGTGGCGTTCCGACGACGAGCGCGGCACGCTCGAGGAGACGAGCGACTTCGTCCGCGAGCAGGGACGATGGTTCTACGTGGACGGCGTGGTCGCCTGACGACTGCGCACCACGCCAGCTGACAGGAGCCCACATGCCCGCACGCGACCTCACCCGCTTCGGCGAGCGAACCACGGCCGCCGAGGTCGTTGACGGCCTCGACCTGTCGGGGCGCACGGCGATCGTCACCGGTGCTGCGTCCGGCATCGGTGTGGAGACTTCCCGAGCACTCGCCGGAGCCGGGGCGCGCATGACGCTCGCGGTGCGGGACGTCGATGCCGGCAGACGGGTGGCGGACGACATCGCCCGGACGACGGGGACGGAAGCACCGGCCGTCGTCGAGCTGCACCTGGACCGTCCGGCTTCCGTCGAGGCCTTCACCGCAGCGTGGTCGGGGCCGCTCGACGTGCTCGTCGCCAACGCCGGCATCATGGACGCGCCCGAGTCGTACACGCCCGCCGGGTGGGAGTCGCACTTCGCGACCAACCACCTCGGGCACTTCGCCCTCGCGCTCGGGCTGCACGATTCCTTGGCCGCCTCGGGTTCGGCACGGATCCTCTCGGTGTCGTCGAGCGGACACGGTGGTTCGCCCGTCGTGTTCGACGACCTGTTCTTCCGCCGGCGTCGCTACGAGCCCGGGCTCGCGTACGGGCAGTCGAAGACCGCCAACGTGCTGTTCGCCGTCGCTGCCAGCCGCCGGTGGGCCGCCGACGGCATCACCGCGAACGCCCTCATGCCCGGCGGGATCTGGACCGGGCTGCAGAAGCACTGGGACCCGGAGGTCCTGGCCGCCACGAAGATCGCCGCGGCCGACGCCGTGAAGTCCCCGGAGCAGGGAGCCGCGACCTCGGTCCTGCTCGCCACCGCACCGGAACTCGACGGGGTCACGGGCCGGTACTTCGAGGACTGCCACGAAGCAGCGGTGGTGGAGCGGATCGAGGACGGCCTGCACGGCGTGCTGCCCTGGGCACTCGATCCGGACCAGGCCGATCGCCTGTGGGACGTCTCCGTCGCGCTGCTCGACGCCGAGGCGCGGTCCCGCCGCTGATCGAGGGTTGCCGGCGCCGGCTAGCTGCCGATGACGGCGGGCAGGTCGACCGCGGTGCGCATGGCCCGGCGGACCCCGGCCTCGTCGGGGAGCAGCTCGTCCTCGTCACCGGTCAGGAAGAACCGGATCTGCCCGATCGCCTGCTCGGTGAGCATGTCGAGGCCGTTCAGCACGCGGCCCCCGGCATCGGTCCAGCGGCTGGCGACCGCGGTGGGCCACGGTTCGTAGGCGACGTCGAACAGGACGGCGTCGGGACCCGACGGACGGAACTCGAGCGGGTCGGCGGCACCACCCGGCAGCGTCGAGAGGACGAACCCGTGGTGCGTGCCGGCGAGCTCGGTCAGGGGGTGCACCTCGAGCGTGACCCCGAGCCGGACGGCCAGGTCGACCAGCGCGCGCGTCTTCGCGGTGTCACGGACGAACACCCGGACGAGCGACGCCCCGAGCCGCACGGCAGCGGTCAGGGCGCTCGCCGCAGTGGCTCCGCCGCCCAGGATCGTGGCCTCGCCGGGCAGGTGTCCGAGCGCCTCGACCGGGCGGACGAGCCCCTGCACGTCGGTGTTCGCGCCGGCTCGGACGAGCGTGGAGCCCTCGAGGCGGAACGCGACCGTGTTGGCGACCCCGAGCTCGTCGACGAGCGGGGTGGTGCGGTCGAGCAGCGGCAGGACCTCGCGCTTGAGCGGCATCGTGAGACTCAGCCCACGCCATTCCGGACCCAGCCCCGCGACGAACGCGGCGAGCTCGCCGGACGCGACCTCGTGCCTCCCGTAGGTGAAGGGCAGGTCGAGCGCATCGTAGGCCGCTGCGTGGAGCGTGGGCGAGAGCGAGTGCGCGATGGGGGAGCCGAGCACCGCGAGGTGCGTGCGGCCTGGATCGGTGAACGCCACGGTCACCCAGCCTAGCCAGCCGTGTTCCTGAGCACCCCGTTAGGTTAGGCTACCCTTCGTGAACCGTTCTCCCTTGCGTCTCCGACGCGTGCTCGCCGCAGCCGGCGCCGTCGTCGCAGCGTCCCTCGTCCTCGCCGGATGCGCGTCCGGCTCCGGCTCCTCGACCGACTCGGCGTCGTCGGGGTCGTCCGACGCCGCGTTCCCGGTCTCGATCACGACCGGCCTCGGCACCACCACCATCGAGTCGGCACCGAAGCGCGTCGTCGCGCTCGGGTGGGGCGACGCCGAGACCGCGCTCGAGCTCGGCGTGCAGCCGGTCGGTGCGAGCGACTGGCTCGCCTTCGGCGGCGACGGTGTCGGTCCGTGGCTCAAGGGCGCGTACGACAAGTCGCCGAAGATCATCCAGACGCTCGAGCCGAGCTACGAGGACATCCTCAAGCTCAACCCCGACCTCATCCTCGACGTGAAGTCCTCGGGTGACAAGGAGCGGTACGACAAGCTGTCCGCGATCGCGCCGACCGTGGCGATCCCCAAGGGCGGCGAGAACTACCTCGCCTCGACCGAGCAGCAGACGACCATGATCGCGAAGGCGCTCGGCAAGGAGTCCGAGGGCAAGAAGCTGCTCTCCGGCCTCGACGACGCCTACGCCGCCGCACGCAAGGCGCACCCGGACTTCGAAGGCAAGACCGCCGTCGTCGGTGCCTACAGCTCCGAGGGCTTCGGGGCGTACGCCTCCACCGACAGCCGTTCGACCTTCATGCGGAACCTGGGCTTCGAGATCCCCAAGGCCATCGACGAGCAGGCCGGCAAGGAGTTCTCCGTGCACCTGTCCGACGAGAACCTCGACCTGCTCGACGCCGACCTGACGCTGATCCTGCCGATCTACGTCGACGCGTCAGAGGCCTCGTCGAACAAGCTGTTCCAGAAGGTGCCGTCGGTCGAGGCCGGGCACGCGATCGTCTTCGACGACAAGGACGTCTCGTCGGCGTTCTCGATGGGCACCACAGCCGCGATCGAGTGGGCGCTCGACAAGCTGCCGGCGCAGTTCGAGGAGAAGCTCGGCTAGGGCTGGTCGTCGCTGCTGGCCGGTTCCGCTGATCAGCACCACGAAAGCGACAGGGTGCCGCCGATGTCCGGTGGCACCCTGTCGCTTTCGCAGTTCGGGGGAGGGGAAGCGGGGCTAGACGCCGATGGTGGAGCCCAGCAGCGCGAAGAGCAGCGCGATCAGGGGGAGCGTGCCCTGCTTGAACGCGGAGTTGACGTACTTGCGACCCGAGCCGAGCAGGATCACCGCGGCACCGAGCATGCTCGCCGTCGAGAACACCACGAGGGTCCAGCCGCTCACGGTGTTGCCGGCCAGTACGAGCACGACGCCGAGGATGGCCCCGATCGCCAGGAACAGGTTGTAGAAGCCCTGGTTGAAGGCGAGCGAACGGGTCGCCACGGCTTCGGTCTCGGAAGCGATGCCGAAGATCCGGCGCGCTTGCGGACTGGTCCAGATGACCGATTCGAGGAAGAAGATGTACACGTGGATGAGGCCCGCGAGGACCGCACAGACACCCGAGATCACCAGCAGGACCGACATGTGCACATTCTCGCAGCAGCGGGCCGGGTTCCGCTGCACGTCCGCCAGTAGGCTCGGACCATGAACGACGACGTCACCCCGACCGAGGCCGACGCGAGCGCCGTCGCCGAACTGCGGAGCATCCGGCAGAGCATCGACAACATCGACGCCGCCGTCATCCACATGCTCGCGGAGCGTTTCAAGTACACGCAGCGCGTGGGGCACCTGAAGGCCGAGTCGGGCATGCCGGCCGCCGACCCGGACCGCGAACGGATCCAGGTCGCACGGCTCCGGTCGCTCGCCGCCGACTCCCACCTCGACCCCGCCTTCGCCGAGAAGTTCCTCAACTTCATCGTGGCCGAGGTCATCCACCACCACGAGCGCATCGCGGGCCGCGACGAATGAGCGCCGAGCTGCCGTCGCTGCTCATCGGGTCGTACACGGCGACCGGCGGCGGGAACGCCACGGGCATCTCGCTGGTCGACGCCGGACCGATCGGAGCCCTTCCGGCACCCCGGACCGTCGCGGTGCTCGACGACCCCTCGTTCCTCGCGGTCTCGGCCGACCGGGTCTACGCGGTCTCCGAGACGAACGACGGCGCCGTGTCGGCCTTCCGGCTGCAGGGCGGCGCACTCGAGCACCTGTGGGACGCCCCCGCCGGCGGAGACGCCCCGTGTCACGTGCGGGTCGACCCCTCGGGCGCGCTCGTCGTCACGAACTACGTCTCCGGTACGGTCACGGCGATCTCCCTCGCCCCGGCCGAGTCGCACGCCGCCTCGGTGACCGCCAGCGACGGCGTGGTGCTGCACGGGGACGCCGACCAGCGCTCCGTGCCGGCCGAGGCCGTCACGGTCGCCGTGCTGCCCGACGCCACGGGTCCTGACGACGACCGCCAGGACGGCCCGCACGCCCACCAGTCGATCGCCACCCCGGACGGCACGGTGCTCGTCGCCGACCTCGGCGGCGATGCCCTGCACGAGTTCCGCGTCACGGTGTCGGCCGACGGGGTCCCCGCGATCGAGGCGCTCCGCGTGCACCACGTGGCACCCGGCGCCGGCCCGAGGCACATGGCCTGGATCGACGGTGACCTGCTCGTCGCCGGCGAACTCGACGGGCGTGTGCACCGCCTGCGCCGCGACGACTCCGGGTCGTTCGTGACGATCGCTGCCGTGCCCACGTTCGACGGTGCCGTGGGGGAGTCGCTGCTCAGCCACATCGAGGTCGACGAGGCCGGCCGCGCGTACGTGGCGGTGCGCGGGCGCGACCTGCTCGTGGTGCTCGACGCGCGTGACGGCGGGCTCGCGGTCGTCGGGTCGGTGCCCTGCGGTGGAGTCTGGCCGCGGCACTTCGCGCGGGTGCCCGGGTTCGTCCTGGTGGCGAACCAGATGTCCGACGCCGTTGCCGTCCTGCCGCTCGACGCCGAGGGCATGCCCGGCGAGGCCGTCGCGCAGATCCCGGTCGGCACCCCGACCTGCGTCGTCCCGCTCTGACGCCGGCGTGTTCGGAGCCGCAGCCGGCTAGAACTCGATCAGGTTCTCGAACGGGCGACCCTCGGCCAGTGCGGCGACCTGCTTGCGCATGAGTTCGATCGACCGCGGCACGCTCAGGTCGGTGTTGCCGCCGACGTGCGGGGTCAGCACGGTGTTCGGCGTCGTCCAGAGCGGGTGTCCGGCGGGCAGGGGCTCCGGGTCGGTGACGTCGAGGGCCGCGAAGAGCCGCTCCGACCGCAGCTCGGCGACCAGGGCGTCCGTGTCGACGACCTTGCCGCGCGCCACGTTCACCAGGAGGGCGCCGTCCGGCAGTGCCGCGAGCAGCTCCGCGTCGACCAGGCGTTCGGTCTCGGCGGTGAGCGGTGCGATGAGCACGAGCACGTCGGTCGTCGGGGCGAGCTCGGGCAGCTCGCCGAACGCGTGCACGTGCCGACCGTCCTGCTCGCGAGCGGTCCGGGCGACCACCGTCACCTCGGTGCGGAACGCCTCGAACCGGGTGGCGATCGCGGACCCGATCGCCCCGTAGCCGACGACGGTCACCCGGCGGTCGGCGAGCGATCGGGTCTCGCGGGCGTCCCAGACGCCGTTGGCACGGTCGACCTGGAACGCCGAGATCTCACGGAGCGACGTCAGCGCGAGACCGACCGCGAGCTCGGCGGTCTCGTCGTCGTGGATGCCGCGACCGTTCGCCAGCTGCGCGTGACCGGGCACGTGCGGGACGGCGTGATCGTACCCGGCGCTCGGCAGCTGCAGCAGCTGGAGTTCGGGCAGGTCGTGCACGAACTGCCAGCGGTGCCGCCCCTCGAAGTAGAACGGCAGGAACGTGATCGCGACGTCGTCCGGGCGACCGTACGGCGTCTCGACGTCCCAGACGTCCAGCTCGATGCCGTCCGGCACGGGGCCGAACCGGTCGACGAGCTCGGCGAAGGGCAGGGTGACGATCGGCATCCGCGACCCGGGCCTAGGCGTCGGTGCGCGGCGAGAAGGCACCGTCGGAGTCGAGCGGCCCGCGGCCGACGTACCCCTCGGTGACGTCCTCGACGATCACGTCGCCGAAGCGGGCCGGCAGCGTCGCGGCGTGGGTGCCGCGCAGTTCGTCGACCGTGGCCTCGAACGCGCCCTGGACCTCGAGCGTGCTCGACGTCGCGTCGGTCACGCCGATGCGCAGCACCGGGAAGCCCCGGCCGTCGCACATGCCCTGGAACCGCACGTCGTCCTCGCGGCGGACGGTCACGATGACGCGACCGGTCGACTCGGAGAACAGGGCCGTCGCGGTGTCGATGCCGTCGCGGGTCTCGAGCTCGTCGAGGACCACGCGGGCGCCGATGCCGAAGCGGAGCACCGACTCGGCGAGGGACTGGCCGAGGCCGCCGTCCGCCAGGTCGTGTGCGCTGGTGAGCAACTGCTCGCCGGACGCCGCGTACAGCAGCTCGGCGAGGGCCTTCTCGCGCTCGAGGTCGACCGCCGGCGGACGCCCACCCAAGTGCCCGTGCACGGTGCCGGCCCACGCGGAGCCGTCGAGCTCGAGGCTCGTGGTGCCGAGCAGGTAGATGTTGTGGCCGTCGTCCTGCCACCCCGACGGCACGCGCTTGGCGACGTCGTCGATGATGCCGAGCACGCCGACGACGGGCGTCGGGTGGATGGGGGTCGAGCCGGTCTGGTTGTAGAACGACACGTTGCCGCCGGTGACCGGGATGCCGAGCTCCATGCAGCCGTCGGCCAGCCCCTCGACCGCCTCGGAGAACTGCCACATGACCTCGGGGTTCTCGGGGGAACCGAAGTTCAGGCAGTCGGTGACGGCGGCGGGGACGGCACCGGTGACGGCGACGTTGCGGTACGCCTCGGCCAGGGCCAGGCGTGCACCCTGCTTCGGGTCGAGCTGGCAGTAGCGGCCGTTCGCGTCGGTGGCGATGGCGACACCGAGCCCCGTTTCCTCGTCGACGCGGATCATGCCGCCGTCGTCGGGGAAGGACAGCGCGGTGTTGCCGAGCACGTAGGTGTCGTACTGGTTCGTGACCCAGTTCTTCGACGCCAGGTTCGGCGAACCGAGCAGGCTGAGGAACTGTGCCTTCAGCGCGGGGCCGTCAGCGGGTCGGTCGAGCGAGGCGGCGGTGTCGGCCTGCAGCGCGTCGATCCAGGTCGGGTAGGCGACCGGGCGGTCGTAGACCGGGCCGTCGACGGCGACGGTGCGCGGGTCGACGTTCACGATCTCCTGGCCCTGCCAGTCGATGACGAGTCGGCCGGTGCCGGTGACCTCGCCCAGCACGCTGGTCTCGACCTCCCACTTGCCGACGACGCTCAGGAACTCGTCGAGCTTGTCGGGGCGGACGACCGCCATCATGCGCTCCTGGCTCTCCGACATCAGGATCTCTTCGGCGGTGAGCGTGGGGTCGCGGAGCAGGACGTCGTCGAGCGAGATGTGCATGCCGCCGTCACCGTTGCTCGCGAGCTCCGAGGTGGCGCAGGAGATGCCCGCGGCGCCGAGGTCCTGGATGCCCTCGACCAGGTCCTTCTGGAACAGCTCGAGGCAGCACTCGATCAGGACCTTCTCGGCGAAGGGGTCGCCGACCTGCACGGCCGGACGCTTGGTCGGGCCACCCTCGGTGAAGGTGTCGGACGCCAGGATCGACGCGCCGCCGATGCCGTCGCCACCGGTGCGGGCACCGAACAGGACGACCTTGTTGCCGGCACCGGACGCGTTCGCCAGGTGCAGGTCCTCGTGGCGGAGCACGCCGACCGCGAGGGCGTTGACCAGCGGGTTGCCCTGGTACACCGGGTCGAAGTAGGTCTCGCCGCCGATGTTCGGCAGGCCGAGGCAGTTGCCGTAGAACGAGATGCCACCGACGACGCCGTGCACGACGCGTGCGGTGTCCTCGTGGTCGATCGCACCGAAGCGGAGCTGGTCCATCACGGCGACGGGGCGGGCGCCCATCGAGATGATGTCGCGGACGATGCCGCCGACACCGGTGGCCGCGCCCTGGTACGGCTCGACGTAGGACGGGTGGTTGTGCGACTCGACCTTGAAGGTCACCGCCCAGCCGTTGCCGACGTCGACGACACCGGCGTTCTCGCCCATGCCGACCATCAGGTTCTTCGTCATCTCCGGCGTGACCTTCTTGCCGAACTGACGGAGGTAGTTCTTCGAGGACTTGTAGGAGCAGTGCTCGCTCCACATCACCGAGTACATCGCCAGCTCGCCCGAGGTGGGGCGGCGGCCGAGGATCTCCTTGATGCGGGCGTACTCGTCCGGCTTCAGGCCCAGCGCGTCGTACGGCTGCTCCTTGTCGGGGGTGGCTGCCGCGTCCTGCACGGTGTCGGGCTTCGGGCGAACGGGTGTCGTCACGGTGTCGTTGTTCCCTGTCACTTGACGAGCGCGTGCTCGATCACGGAGGTGAAGAAGGTCAGGCCGTCGGTGCCCGAGGCCATCGCAGCGGGGGTGTCCGGGCCGAAGCCGGCCTCGGTCGCGTGCTCGGGGTGCGGCATCAGGCCGACGACGTTGCCGCGCTCGTTCGAGACGCCGGCGATGTCGTCGATGGAGCCGTTCGGGTTCACGCCGACGTAGCGGAACACGACCTGGCCGTTGTCCTCGATGCGCTTGATGGTGTCGGCGTCCGCGACGAAGCGGCCGTCGGCGTTCTTCAGCGGGATGGTGATCTCCTGCTGGGCGCTGAAGCCGGAGGTCCAGGCGGTCGCGGTGGTCTCGACGCGGAGCTTCTGGTCACGGCGGATGAACTGCTGGTGCGCGTTGCGGGTGTGCGCGCCGGGGACCAGACGGGCCTCGGCCAGCATCTGGAAACCGTTGCAGATGCCGAGCACGGGCATGCCCTTGCCGGCGGCGTCGATGACCTCGGCCATGATCGGGGCCTTCGCAGCGATCGCGCCGGCACGCAGGTAGTCGCCGTACGAGAACCCACCGGGCAGCACGATGGCGTCGACGCCCTGCAGGTCGTGGTCGCCGTGCCACAGGGCGACGGGGTCGGCACCGGCGAGACGGACGGCGCGCTGGGCGTCGCGGTCGTCGAGCGAGCCGGGGAACGTGATGACGCCGATGCGCATCCGGGTCACTGGCCTTCGACGGTCACGGACACGACGTCCTCGATGACCGCGTTCGAGAAGACGTCGGCCGCGATGCCACGGACCTCGGCGAGCTTGGCGTCGTCGACGGGGCCGTCGACGGTCACCTCGAAGCGCTTGCCGATGCGGACGTTGGTCAGGTCGGCCTTGCCGAGGCGGGCCAGGGCGTTGCCCACGGCCTTCCCCTGGGGGTCGAGGATCTCGGCCTTGGGCATGACCTCGACGACGATCGTTGGCACGTGTTCTCTCCAGCACTTCAGGGGTGGGGGGACGCGACCAGTCTACGGGGCGCGCGCGACACGCCGGGACGGCCCCGGGCCTCCAGGCAGGCCCTTGCTGTGCGTTTGCTCACGTCTGTTCCAACGCGTATATTCCAAGCCGAATAGTCAACAACGAACAAGCGGACTGGAGGCACGTGTGCCGTCGCTCACGCCACTCGCGTTCGCCGCGCTCGGGCTCCTGGCCGAGGGGCCGACGCATCCCTACGAGATGTTCCAGACGATGACGCACCGCCGGGACGGCCGGAATGTCAAGGTCCGGCCCGGCACCCTGTACCACCAGGTCGGCCGCCTGGTGGAGCTCGGCCTCGCCGAGGTCGTCGGGACCGACCGGGCGGGCAACCGTCCGGAACGCACCACCTACGCCATCACGGACGACGGGTGGACGGCCCTGCACGACGGGCTCGTCCGGCTGATCGCCGAACCGGCCGAGGAGTACCCCGTCTTCCACCTGGCCGTCGCCGAGATCGAGAACCTGTCGGTCGACGAGGCCGAGTCCGCCCTCCGAGCACGGGCCGTGGCACTCCGGGCCCAGCGCGACGAGGCGGACGAGATCCTCGGGGTCGTCCGTGCGAAGGACCTGCCCGAGCGGTACTGGCTCGACGTGTCGTACGTGCGTGCGATGCTCACGACGCAGATCGAGTGGCTCGCCGCCACGGCCGACCGGATCGCCGCCGGCCACATCTCCTGGGACGCCTCCGTCGCGTCCGCAGACACCACCACGAACAGCAAGGAAACCACTCGATGACCACCGTCACGCCTCCGCGGACGACCGAGAAGAAGCCGTGGCCTGCCCTCTGGGCACTCGTCGTCGGGTTCTTCATGATCCTCGTCGACTCGACCATCGTGTCGGTCGCCACCCCCACCATCGCCCAGAAGCTCGACGCGGACATCAACTCCGTGATCTGGGTGACGAGCGCCTACCTGCTCGCCTACGCCGTGCCGCTGCTCATCACCGGCCGGCTCGGCGACCGCTTCGGCCCGAAGGTCATGTACCAGATCGGCCTCGTGGTCTTCACGCTCGCCAGCCTGTGGTGCGGCCTGGCCGGCTCGATCGAGGTGCTGATCGTCGCCCGCGTCGTGCAGGGCCTCGGCGCCGCCATGATGAGCCCGCAGACCATGTCGGTCATCACGCGCATCTTCCCGCCGCAGAACCGCGGCGCGGCCATGGGCCTCTGGGGCGCCGTCGCCGGTGTCGCCTCGCTCGTCGGCCCGATCGTGGGCGGCCTGCTCGTCGACGGCTTCGGCTGGGAGTGGATCTTCTTCGTGAACGTCCCCGTCGGTGTCGTGGCGTTCGTGCTCGCGCAGCGCTTCGTGCCGTCGTTCGAGCGTCACGGACACCGCTTCGACTACCTCGGCATCTTCCTGTCGGCAGCGGGCCTGTTCCTGCTCGTCTTCGGCATCCAGGAAGGCGAGACCTACGACTGGGGCGTCATCGCCGGCCCGATCTCGGTGTGGTCGCTCATCATCGTCGGCCTCGTGGTGCTCGCCGGCTTCGTCGTCTGGCAGGGCGTGCAGAAGGGCGAGCCGCTGCTGCCGCTCGGCCTGTTCAAGGACCGCAACTTCACGCTGGCCAACGTCGCCATCACCGCCGTCGGTGTCGCGATCGCGTCGTTCGCGCTGCCGATCATGCTGTGGGCGCAGGACGTCCTGCGCTTCTCGCCGACCCAGGCCGCACTGCTCCTCGTGCCGCAGGCCGTGCTGTCCGCCGCGCTCGCGCCGATCGTCGGCAAGAACCTGAACCGCTGGAACCCGCGCTGGGTCGCCTCGTTCGGCCTCGCCTGCTTCTCGGTCGGCCTGTTCTGGTTCGGCGCCCTGCTTTCGAGCGGTGCCGAGTGGGGCTGGGTGCTCCTGCCGAGCGCGCTCCTCGGCCTCGCCAACGCCTGCATGTGGGGACCGCTGTCCGTCTCGGCGACGCGCAACCTGCCGCCGAAGCTGGCCGGTGCCGGCTCGGGTGTCTACAACACCACGCGCCAGATCGGTGCGGTGCTCGGTTCCGCCGGCATCGCCGCCCTGATGGAGGCCCGGATCACCGCGAACTTCCCGGCGTCGTCCGGTGGGGCCACGGCCGGTGGCGCGGAGCAGCAGGTCGGCGCACTGCCGGGCTTCCTGCTCGAGCCGTTCTCCAAGGCCATGGGTGAGTCGCTCTACCTGCCGGCGATCGTGCTCATCGTGGCCATCGTCGCGGCGCTGTTCCTGGCGAAGCCGAAGCAGACCGTCGCCTGGCAGCAGACCGGCTCGGTGACCACGCAGCCCGACGCCGAGCCCGCGGGGGCTCCGTCGAAGTAGGGCACGAGCGCACTTCGTGAGCAGGAATGGTCGGGTCGCCTTCGGGCACCCGACCATTCCTGCTCACGAAGCGGAACGAGGGGCATCCCGACGCTCAGCCGCGGCGCTGCAGGTGCGCTCGGGTCAGCTCGTCCATCTGTTCGTCGGTCAGGGCGTCGACCGCCCGGGCCTCGCGGCGGTCGGTCCGCTGCCACCGGATGAACAGGGCGACGAGCACGGGGATGTCCGCCACCTCGGCGATGAACCACAGCAGGTCGCCCGCCAGGTGCTGGTCCTGCAGCGGCGACGGGTACCAGGCCCGCCCGACCACGGGCACGAGGGACCCGTCGAGCACGTGGTTCGTGATCCGCAGCACGATGCCGGGCACCGCGTCGACGACGAGCTCGACGAACGCCAGCAGGAACTCGGCCGTGGCGAACGTCGACGAGACGAGCACGCCGACCTCGGACAGCGGTGCGAGCAGGCCGAACCCGAGCGCCGGCACGGCCACGGTGATGACGGCGGCCCATGCGGGGGACTCCCGGATCACCGCCGAGAACGGGGTGAGCAGGACGGCGAACAGCGCGAGCGCGACCAGCGGCGCGACGATCGCGTTGCCGAGCAGGCGCACCGGACGTGACCCCATGACCGCGTCGGCGACCTGCGCGAGGCGAGCCGGGCCTCCGATCCGGAGCAGTCCGACGGGCGCACCGAGCGCGGCGAAGGTGGGCACCGCGAAGAACAGCAGGGCGGCCCGCAGGACGAAGGCCCAGCGCAACCGCTCGTCGTCGACGCCGACGATGCCGAACTGCAGGACGCCGAACAGCACGAGCGCCGTGGCGAAGGCGAGCGTGCGCCACCACGGCCACCGGGCACCCCGTCGAGCCGCGCCGACGACCCACCGGCCGTAGGCGACCGCGGCGACGACGAGGAGCACTGCCGCCAGGGGATCGAACCGCCAGGTGCTCCAGAACTCGGGTGTCGACGGCGTGGGGAGCCTCCTGGGGATCAGGCGGACTCGTCCGCGCCGCCGGAACCATCCTCCGTCCGCCCGACGTCCGGCGGGGGTCCGTCGTGGCCCCGCGACGGTGAGAACCGGTTCAGATCCGGGCGACCCCGCGTGCCGGGACGGTCCGCGAGAGCAGCCAGACGCCCGCCGGCACGGCCACGGCACCGACGAGCGCGACGCCGAACGACAGGTGCAGCTGCATCACGAGGAACGCCGGGCCGATCGTGCAGAGCGCGGCGAACGCGACGACCGGCCACGACGGACGGTCGGCCGACGGCAGCAGCCGGGGGAGTGGCCGGTCGAACCAGCGCAGGGCCCTGGCCACCCCGATCGCGACGGCGAGCACCACCACGAGTGCGACGATGCGCGACGCCCACCACGGGCCGGAGCCCGGCGCCGGGAACGGCACCCCGACGAGCAGGGCGACGCCGTTCAGCGCGATGAACAGCGGCAGGTGCCACAGGTAGATGGTCATGCCGTCGCGGCCGAGGACGAACACGGCCCCGAGTGCGGCCCGCGTGCGCATCAGCCTGGTGAGCGGAGCGTGCACGAGCTGGACCAGGCAGGCCTGCGCGATCGCCAGGAACGCCAGCGGGAGCATCGGCGGGTTGAGGTCCTGCAGCATGTCCGGTGCCCAGAGCCCGACCGAGGTCGTCGGCACGAGCACGGCGTACGCGGCGACGGCGATGCCGAGCAGGAGCACCTTCGACCGGCGCGCGAACCAGCCGTCGGCCCAGAGGAAGCCGAGCTGCTGTGCGAAGAGCCACACCGGCCCGAGGTTCAGCAGCCCGACCTCGGCGACCCCGGTGGCCAGACGGACGGCGTCCACCGCCCCGGCGAGCACGAGCAGCACGGCAAGGGTGGCCCACGGTGCTCGCTCGTGCAGGCGCATCATCACGGGCACGCAGCACTGGGTGATGCCGTAGGCGGCCAGGAACCAGAGCGGCGAACCGATGCCGAACGCGACCTCGGCCAGGAGTTCCGGCGGCGTCCCAGCGGCCGTGGCGACCCCGAGCCCGAGCGCGAGGAACACGAACAGCGGCACCGCGGGCCGGAACAGCCGCACCAGGCGGGTGGACACGTAGTCGCGGGCGGGGCTCGGCGCGCCACGGGCGACGGTGCTGCGCCAGCCGACGGCGCTCGCGAACCCGCCGACCACGAAGAACAGCGGCATCACCTGCCCGACCCAGGTGGCGGCGACGTACCAGGGGAGTTCCTGCAGCGGGCTCGTGACCCGCACCCCCTGGTCATCGGCGGCGACGCCGACCATCGTGACGTGCACGATGACGACGAGGACGACGCAGGCCGTCCGGATGAGGTCGACGACCAGGTCCCGCTTCGCGATGATCCCCCGGACGTCCGCGGTGCTGTTCGCCTGTTCAGGCAGACCCTGGCTCGTGGACATGTCCGGACGTTAGCGTGCGGAACGGTCGGTCCAGGGTCGTCCCAGCTGATCGCGACCGGATCGTGACACTTCGTATTCCGGTAGCGGCATATGGGTCCTCGCTGGTCGGCAGCAGAAGCTCGTGTAAAGTGAACGCGTTGTCTTGATTCCTGCAAAAGAAAGGCTCAGCATGGACGCCGACGCCGATCTGCTCCGTTCCTCGGGGCTCCGGGTCACGACCCCACGACTCGCGGTGCTCCGCGCGACGGACTCGATGCCGCACGCCACCGCGGACGACATCGTCACCGCGCTCGCCGTGGAGCTGCCGACCACCAGCCACCAGGCCGTCTACGGCGTGCTGAACGCCCTGACCGGCGTCGGGCTCGTCCGCCGCATCGAACCGGCCGGCAGCCCCGCCCGGTACGAGCGCCGCACCGGTGACAACCACCACCACATCGTCTGCACCCTGTGCGGCGCGATCGAGGACGTCGACTGTGCGGTCGGCCACTCGCCCTGCCTGACGCCGTCCGAGACCCACGGCTTCGCGGTCACCACCGCCGAGGTCACCTACTGGGGCATCTGCGAACGCTGCGCGGCGGCAGAGCGCGACGCCCCAGACGCGCCCGACGAGAGCGCGCCGGCACCCAGCGCCCCCACGCCCGCCTGACGGCGATCGCCCACCGCACCGGCCGCACGACGCGCCGGACCCCGAACCACCCGAGCACCCCTGACCGAACCAACGTCCCACCTCCAGGAGGAACCGTGTCCGACCAGAACACGCCGACCGGCACCCCGACCACCACGACCAACAGCGGCGCCCCCGTCTCGAGCGACGAGCACTCGATGGGCGTCGGGGCCGACGGCCCCCTCGCGCTCCACGACCACTACCTGGTCGAGAAGCTCGCCCAGTTCAACCGCGAGCGCGTCCCGGAGCGGGTCGTGCACGCCAAGGGCGGCGGCGCCTTCGGTACCTTCACCGTCACGCAGGACGTCTCCCGCTTCACCCGTGCCGCGTTCCTGCAGCCGGGCAAGCAGACCGAGATGCTGGCCCGCTTCTCCTCCGTCGCTGGCGAGCAGGGCTCCCCGGACACCTGGCGCGACCCCCGCGGCTTCGCGCTGAAGTTCTACACCGAAGAGGGCAACTACGACCTCGTCGGCAACAACACCCCGGTGTTCTTCATCCGCGACGGCATCAAGTTCCCCGACTTCATCCGCTCGCAGAAGCGCCTGCCGGGTTCGCACCTGCGCGACCACGACATGCAGTGGGACTTCTGGACCCTGTCGCCCGAGTCGGCGCACCAGGTGACGTGGCTGATGGGTGACCGCGGCCTGCCGGCGAGCTGGCGCGAGATGGACGGCTTCGGCTCGCACACGTACCAGTGGATCAACGCCTCGGGCGAGCGCTTCTGGGTGAAGTACCACTTCATCACCGAGCAGGGCCACAAGACCCTGACGCAGGAGGACGCCGACCGCATCGCCGGTGAGGACGCGGACTTCCACATCCGTGACCTGCACGCCGCGATCGAGCGTCAGGACTTCCCGCGCTGGACCCTCAAGGTGCAGGTCATGCCCTACGAGGACGCCGCGACCTACCGCTTCAACCCGTTCGACCTGACGAAGGTGTGGCCCCACGCGGACTACCCGCTCATCGAGGTCGGCACGATGGAGCTCAACCGCAACCCGGAGAACTACTTCGCGCAGATCGAGCAGGCGACCTTCGCCCCCTCGAACTTCGTGCCCGGCATCGCGGCGAGCCCGGACAAGATGCTCCTGGCGCGCATCTTCAGCTACGCGGACGCACACCGCTACCGCGTCGGCACGAACCACGCGCAGCTGCCGGTGAACGCCCCGAAGAACGAGGTCCACTCGTACTCGAAGGACGGCGGCATGCGCTTCGACTTCCAGAAGTCCGAGGTGCCGGTGTACGCGCCGAACTCGCTCGGTGGTGCGCACGCCGACCCGAACGCGACCGACGACGCCCCGGGCTGGGAGTCCGACGGTGCGCTGCAGCGTTCCGCCGCGACCCTGCACCCGGAAGACGACGACTTCGGCCAGGCCGGCACGCTCGTCCGCGAGGTCCTTGACGACGCCGCCCGTGAGCGCCTGGTCGGCAACATCGCCGGCCACGTCTCGAAGGTGACGCGCGACGACCTGCGCGAGCGCGTGTTCGCCTACTGGACGAACGTCGACGCCGACCTGGGCGCGCGCGTGCGCGCCGCGGTCGCGCCGAGCGCGCCGGGCTCCAACGAGGACCCGGAGAAGGTCGCGGTCGAGGCGTAAGCCCCGCTGGACGACCTGACGGACAGGAGGCCCGGTACCAGCTGGTACCGGGCCTCCTGTCCGTCGGTCGTTGCGTCTAGACCTGCTGGCCGTTCAGCCAGATCGGGCCAGCGGGCCAGTCCTCGAGCTGCGCCGCCACCGGCAGCGCCATCCAGCCGCCCTGCTCGGTGTTGCTGACGCCCGCGCCCTCGGCGGTGAACGCCGAGAAGGTGCCGACGGCCTCGGGGAACTCGTGCCAGCCGAGCTTCGCGTAGAAGGGGATGCGGTCTTCGCCCGCGCCGAGGAACCCGAAGGGGACGCGGAGTTTCTCGAGGACCGCCGCGGTGCGGGTCATCAGCTCGCGGCCGACGCCGGTGCCCTGCAGGCGGGGTGCGACGGCGACCAGGCCGGTGTCGCCGACCAGCACGTCTTCGCCTCCGACGGAGATGTACATGCGGCGGATGCCGACGTGGGCCAGGACGACCCCGTCGGCGTCGTGCGCGAGCACCCGGCGTTCCGGCTGCATGCCGGACCAGCTCCGGCCGCCCACGTACCAGTGCGACCAGTCGGGGAAGGCCTGCCCGAGCAGCGCCGCGATCGCTTCGTGGTCGGGGAGCGACAGCGTGCTCTCCTCGACCACCTCCCACCGGATGTCATCACTCACGGGTCCATCCTGCACGGATGTGGTGACGGTCGTTGCGTTCTCTCACTGACCGGTAATACGTTAACGGTGAAATCAAGGTGATGTCGCAACGAAGGGGAGATCGATGTCGATCAAGAACGTCGTACTGGGTGCGGTCGTGCTGGGGAGTGTCGTGGGCGGCGGGATCGCGGTCGACACCGTGACGGCGCCGGAGGCGAGTGCTGCGACGTGCTGGCGGAAGGTGACGCAGAGCACGGGCTTCAACGAGTCGGGGTGTGGTCGCGCTCAGCACTTCAACCGTATGCGGAGCGGGACGATGAAGTGGGGGAACGTGGTCGGTGGCAACAAGTGGTCCTACCAGGCTGCCTGCTGGACCAACATCGCCCAGTACGGCATGACCCGGGCCTGACGCGGTGATCCGGAGCAGGCTTCGGGGAGCAACGGTCGTCGGGGTGATCGCCGCCACGGCACTCGCTGGCTGCGCCTCCGCAGATGCTGCCCCCCGGGTCGTCGATCCGTCAGGCTTCTCCGACGCTGGGCCGTGGGCGGATGAGTTCGCGGAATCAGCCGCCGACACCAGCCCGTACCAGCGGCAGATCCTCTCGGACGGAACGATCTCGGCGCGGGAGGTCGCAGATGCGCAGGCCCGCATGAGCGCATGCATGCGAGATCTCGGCTACGACTACAGGACAGCGGAGGACGGCACGTCCGAAGCGTCGCCGCTCCCCGGGCGGAAGGCTGAAGACGCCACGGCCGTGAACGATTCGAAGTCGAAGTGCGCGAAGGACTTCGACAGCGACGTGACCTACCTGTTCAACGAGGTCCGGCGGAACCCGGAGAAGCAGGACGAGGCAACGATCACCGTCGCGTGCCTCCGTGCTGCGAAACTCGTCGACGACACGTACACCGAACGTGACTGGCGTGATCAGAACGACGACGGGAACTTCTCCTTCTCGCCGTGGGATCCCGCAGCCGTACAGTGTCGGCTGGACCCCCTCGGCCTCTGGCGGCAGTGATGCGCTTCCCGTCTGCCGCGCTCCTGGCGCTCGGGGCGATGGTGGTCGCGGCGGCGACGGCCGCCGCCATCGTGGTCGTTGTGCCGGCCGAGGTCCCGGCGGCACTCCGGACGGCGGCCCCCGCGAGCACCGTCCGGGTGACCGAGCGCACCGATGCCGACGAACGACAGGTGCAGCTCGCACTTGACATCGGTGCCCCACGGGCGGTCGTGACGTCGCGGACCGGCACGGTGACGACGTCGACGTGCTCGACCGGGGCACCCGTGCGGAGCGGAGACGTCTTCGCGCAGGTCGACGGGCGGCCGGTGATCGCGCTCGCCAGTGACGAGCCGCTGTGGCGCGACCTCGAGCTCGGCGACCGCGGGGCTGACGTCACGGGGTTGCAGCGGGAACTCGCGCGCCTCGGTGCCGGATTGAGCATCGACGGCGTCCTCGGCCCGGGCACGCTCCGCGCTGCGCAGCAGTTCCTGGTCGACCGAGGTGTCGACCGCGACGACCTGCCCGACGACGTCGTGCTGCGGGACCCGTTCGCATGGGTGCCAGCCGCGGAGAACTCGGTCCTGGCGTGCGTGGCCGTCGTCGGGGCAGCGGTCGGCGCCGATGGTGTCCTCGTCGAACTCCCGGCCGAACTCCGCGGTGCGCGCATCGAGGCGCTCCCGGTCGATCCGGCGCCGGGGGAGCGCGTGCTGCGGATCGGGAATGCCGACGTCCCGATCGACACCGCCGGGGTGGTCTCCGCGCCGACGGACCTCGCTGCTCTCACCGCCCTGCCGGAGTACGCGGCGACGGTCGCTTCGGCGGACGGCGCACCGACGGTGGCCGCGACCTGGACGCTCAGTCGCCCACGAACCGTCCAGGTGGTGCCACCGACGGCCCTCTGGGACCTCGTGGGCGCGCAGGCATGCGTGCAACCGACGACGGGGCGGTCACTCCGGGTCGAGGTGCTCGGATCGGAACTCGGGCAGTCGTTCGTCCGGGTGCCCGGCGGACGAACGCTCGACCGGATCAGTGCCGCGCCGGACCGGTCCAGCTCGTGTCGGTGACGCTCGAGGGCGTCGGGCACGTCTGGTCGAACGGCACCGTGCTGTTCGACCGCGTCGACCGCACCTTCGCCGAAGGGACCGTGACCGCGGTCGTCGGGCCGAGCGGTTCCGGCAAGTCGACGCTGCTCGCGATCCTCGCCGGGATGCTCTGTCCGACGCGCGGTGCCGCCGTCCGTCCGCCGGGCTGTCGGCCGCTCTGGGTCTTCCAGAACCCGTACGGGGTGGCCCGCCGCCGCGTGCTCGATCACGTCGCGTTGCCGTTCGTCGCCCAGGGCGCGGATCGTCGGACCGCAGACGTCCGGGCGCTCGAGGTCCTCGAGCGCTTCGGGCTCGGTTCGCGGGCGCACGCGCGGTTCGCCGAACTGTCCGGTGGTGAGGCGCAACGCCTGATGCTCGCGCGCGCCATCGCCAGCGGGCCGGGTCTGATGCTGGTCGACGAGCCGACGGCGCAACTCGACCGGGCGACCGCGATCGAGGTGAACCGCGGGATCGGTGCGCTCGCCGCGTCGGGGACGGTCGTCGTCGTCGCCACGCACGACGACGCCACCCGTGACGCCTGCGACGGAGTGCTCGACCTCGGGCGGTACCGATGAGCCCTCGCCGGATGCAGGTGACCGAGGTCTGGCGGGAGGCGTGGCGCGACATCGCTTCCGGAGCCTCGTGGGCAGCGACGTCCGCTGTCGTCCTCGCGGTGCTGCTCAGCGGTGTCGTGGGCCTGCGCGCAGCTGCGGTCGCCGATGACGTCCGAGCGGCTGCGGTGTTCGTCGCGAGCGGTGCGGCGACGACCGTCCAGCGGGCCGAGGGCCGGATCGACGGCCGCGTGTGCGATGCGCTCGTGGGCACCGAAGGGGTCATCGCGTCTGGTGCGTTCCGGCGCCTCGACGTCGGGGTCGTCCCCGCCGCACTGCCGGGCTCGGCGATCCCGACCTACGAGGTGACCGCCGGGGTGCGTGGTCTGCTCGGCGGCTCCGATGCCGACGGCACCGCGGGAGTGATCGTCTCGCCCACGGTGCACGAGACCCTGGGTCTTGCTGCCGGCGATCGCCTCGTGACGGCGGGCGGTGCGGGCACCGGAGTCGACGGTGTGTACGACTACCCCGACGACGGCCGGGACCCCGACCTGGAGTACGCGGTCCTCGCGCCGACGGTGGACGACGGGTCGCCGTTCGACGCCTGCTGGGCGACGGTGTGGCCGCAGCGCGACGACACGGTCTCGATGCTCCGGCGCACCGTCCTGCCGGCGAGCGGGGCCGAGGGTGAAGACCGACCGACCGCCGGGCAGCTCAACCCGACGCTGGGCGCGGTCTTCACGCCCGCGGCGCAGCAGCCAGAACTCGTCCCGTTCGGCGCAGCGGTCCTCGTGGGGCTGACGATCGGCGGGGCAGCGGTCGCACGGCGTCGGCTCGTCCTGGCCTCCGATCAGCACGTCGGGGTACCGCGGAGCGCGCAGGTCCTCGGCGTCGTCCTGCAGCACCTGGTCTGGGCATCGGTCGGGGCGGTGGTCGCGACGAGCGTCGCGGTGGTGTCGGTGCGTGGCCTCGACGTCGACGATGCGCTGCCGATCGTGCGCGAGGCGATCGCGATCGCGTCCCTCGGGCTCGTGGGCGCGCTGCTCGGTGGGGCGCTCGCCGCGGCCGCGATCCGCGAGCGCGCGCTGCACCGCTACTTCCGCTCCCGCTGACCGCGGCCGGCGGGGCGGACGCGCACCGGGCCTCCCGTCGCCTGCGCGCCCCGTCTGCTGCGCGCCCCCGTGCGCCAAAGCGACAGATCGCCGCGAACTGTTCGCAGCGATCTGTCGCTTTGGCGGGTACCTCGCACCGGGACGGCGTGGATCTGTCGCTCTGGCGCAGGCGACCGACACCCATTTGGTTGACGCGTCAACTAAATGGGCGCACACTGGTGCCATGCACACGCAGGACCTCCTCGCCGCCGACACCGGGATGGGTGCCGTCACCCTCCGCGTCGCGAACCTCGACCGGATGATCGGCTACTACCGCGACGGCGTCCAGCTCTCGCTGCTCTCGAACGAGGGCGGCGTCGCCGTCCTCGGGCGACCGGGCGCCGGTGGCCTGGCGGTGCCGATCGTGATCCTCGAGCACGCGCCGTCCATGCAGCACGCCGGCCCGCACGACGCCGGCCTGTTCCACACCGCGATCCTGTTCGACACGAGGGCCGACCTGGCCGCCGCGCTGTACTCGGTCGCGACGAAGTTCCCGCAGGCCTTCACCGGCAGCGCCGACCACCTGGTGAGCAACGCGTTCTACTTCACCGATCCCGAGGGCAACGGCGTCGAGCTGTACTGGGACCGTGACCGCACGGAGTGGTCGTGGACGCACGGCATGGTCGACATGGACACGAAGTACGTCGACCCGAACGCGTTCCTGCAAGAGCACCTGACGGCCGAGGCGGTGGAGTCCGCGCCGAACGCACCGGGTCGGGTCGGCCACGTGCACCTGTCGGTCGGCGACGTCGCCAGCGCGAAGGACTTCTACGTCGACAAGCTCGGCTTCGAGACCACCGCCGGCTTCGGCGACGCCCTGTTCGTCAGCGCCGGCGGCTACCACCACCACATGGCGATGAACACCTGGAACTCACGTGGCGCCGGGCGCCGCCAGCTCGCGCTCGGGCTGGGACTCGTGCGGATCGAGGTGCCCGGGTCGGACGACCTCGGTGCCCTCGTCGCACGCATGCACGACACCGGGGTGCAGACCGCCGACGACGGCCGGACGGTCGCGTTCGAGGACCCGTGGGCGAACCGCATCGAGGTGACTGCGCCCGGTCGCGCCTGACGCGGTCCGCCGCGGGGCGGCCGAGACTCGGGCTGAGCGACACTTCTCGCGCCCGCAGTCACGAGAAGTGTCGCTGACTCCGAGACTCGGCGCCGGCTGCCCGGCCGCCCGCGTCAGGCGCTGTTCGAGATCCCGCCGTCCGACTTCAGCAGCTGGCCGTTCACCCACGCACCCTGCTCCGAGCAGAGGAACCCGACGAGCGCCGCGGTGTCCGACGGGCGTCCGAGCCGGCCGAGCGGGGTGCCCTCGACAGCCCACCCCTTGACCTCGTCGGACATCCAGCCGGTGTCGTTCGGGCCTGGGTTAACCACATTGGCGCTGACGCCGAGGCTGCCGAGCTCCTTCGCGGCGCCGAACACGATCCGGTCGAGCGCGCCCTTCGACGCCCCGTACGGCAGGTTGTACGCGATGTGGTCGCTCGTCAGCGCGACGATCCGACGTCGGTCGCGCGGAGCGGCGTCCCCGGCGCGCTCGAGCCCGACCGCGTAGGCCTGCACGAGCAGGAACGGTGCGCGGGCGTTCACGGCGAAGTGGCGGTCCCACGACTCGACCGTGGTGGTGCGGAAGTCGGAGTCGACGGACTCGCAGTGCGACATGACGAGGGCGGTGACGGGGGCGCCGGCTTCCGTCTCGGCGCGGCCCACGAGCGCGGCCGCCTGCTCCGGGTCCTCCAGATCGACCGGGAGGCGCGTCACCCGTGCTCCCGCCGCCTCGCACTCCTGCACCACCGACTCGACCCCGTCCGGGTCCGCCCCGCCGCTCACGCGGTCGTCGTAGGGTCCCCACCACGAGATGGCGAGGTCCCAGCCGTCGGTCGCCAGGCGGGTGGCGAGCGCTGCGCCGATGCCGGCTCTGCGGCCCACCCCGGTCACCAGGGCGAGTGGTCGTGCGGACGTCATGCGTGCCTCCTGTCCGGCGCTCCGTCGCGCCGATCGGCACCCAGTCTGCCGGAATCGGCCACCCGTGTGACCATCGCATCCGGTGTCCTGTCGGCGGACGGCCGACCACGGGGGCCAAGATGGACGGATGCCACGCACACGACGGCCCTCCCGACCGGGGCGGGGACCCCGCGGCGGTCGCCCGGACCCCCGCGACCTGCCGCTCGAGCACGTCCGCGACCGGATGTCGTCGTACATCTACGGCAACATCACGGTGCTCGCCGTCGCGATCGCGGTGAACCCGGAGCAGATCCACCACGGAGCCGCGGTGGCGACCGTCCTGGCGACCGCGGTGCTGACCTACCTGGCCCACGTGCTCGCGCACCTGGTCGCGCACGGGCTCGGCGACGACGGCGAGGAGTCCGCTGCGGACCGCGCTGCCCGCCGCGACTCGGTCGCGACGATCGTCCGGAATGCCAACCCGATCGCGACCTCGGGCATGATCCCGGCGGTCCTCTACGCGGCTGCCTGGATCGGGTGGCTGCCGGCGGAGTGGGCACAGATCGCGGCGACGGTGATCCTGGTCGTGCGCATTGGGCTGGTGGGCGTGTTCATGCAGCGGTTCAGCGGGAAGCAGCCCACGTTCCTCGGGTTGTGGGGCGGCATCGTGCTGGCCGCGGTGGCCTTCGTGATCGGCCTCGTCAAGGTGGTGCTGACGCATTGAGCGACACGCACGCCGACGCCGGACCCCACGCCGAACCCGCGCCCGAGAGCGAGCCGAAGCGCGGCGGTCTGCGGTTCCTGCGCGACCTCGTCATCATCGTCGTCGTGGCGCTGTTGGCGTCCTTCCTGGTGAAGGCGTACCTGGTCCGTTCCTTCTACATCCCCTCGGCCTCGATGCAGAACACGCTGCTCGTCGGGGACCGGGTGCTCGTCAACGAGCTCGTGCCCGGGGTGGTGCCGCTGCAGCGCGGTGACGTCGTGGTGTTCCAGGACCCGGGCGGCTGGCTCGGCATGGGCCAGGGCGACGACCTGATCAAGCGGGTCATCGGCCTGCCGGGTGACACGGTGTCGTGCTGCGACGCCCAGGGCCGCCTGTCGGTGAACGGGCACGCGGTGGACGAGCCCTACGTCGTGCTCGAACGCGGGTCGGACCGTGTCGCCGGGAAGGACTTCGAGATCACCGTGCCGAAGGGGCGCATCTGGGTGATGGGCGACAACCGCTACGACTCCGCCGACTCGCGCGTGCACGGCACCGTGCCGGTCGACGACGTCGTGGGACGCGCCTTCGTGACCACCTGGCCCGTCTCGCGGTGGTCGGTGCTGTCCCGGTACGGCGACGAGTGGGACCGGGTCCCGACGCCGTGACCGCGGACGACGAGGGTTTCGGCTACGAGACCGGCGGGGACGACGACCTGTCGATCCACCGGATCGCGACACCGGGCAAGCGGTCGGGGACGATCGGTCCGCGGCCCGACCACGTCGTGTTCTGGCTCGCCGACGGCCGGGCCAGCCTGACCGCCGACGACGGCGAGCACTGGGAGGTCGGCGCCGAGCGGCCGATGATGCTGTCGGCGTCCGTCGCGTACGGGTTCGAGACCGACGCGACCGCCACGACGCTGCTGCACCTGTCGCCGTCGCTGCTCGGCGACACGGGGGAGTCCTCGGTGTTCGGGCAGCCGGACGCGGCCGATCCCGCACTCGAACCGCTGCGGGCACTGCTGCGCGAGGCCTCCGGGCGCATCCTCGACCCCGGCCTGTCCGCCGACGACCGTGCGGCCCTGAACCGGCGGATCGCGACCGTCGTCCTGTCGACCTTCGCCCGGTCGCGATCGGACGTCGCGGACCGGATGCGACGGGCGATCGGCTTCGTGCACGACCACGCCGACCGGACGCTGACGGTGGCGGACGTCGCAGCGGCCTGTGACCTGAGCGAGCGCGGGCTGCAGGACCTGTTCCGCCGACGTCTCGGCGTCACCCCCATGCAGTACCTGCGCGAGGTCCGGCTCGACCGGGTGCACCTGGAGCTGGGGCGGCCCGGTTCCCGCGCGCTGCTCGTCAGCCAGGTCGCACGGCGGTGGCGGTTCACCCACCTGGGGCGGTTCGCGGCGCACTACCGGGAACGGTTCGGGGAGCAGCCGCACCAGACCATCGCGCGGGTCGGCACACCCGGAGAACGGTAGTTCTCGCGTTCTTTGCGGATTCCGGCTATCCTGCTCGCGTGGATGCGCGACGGTCCGAACTGGGGCAGTACCTCCGCGCCCGTCGGGCACTCGTCCAGCCCGAGGACGTCGGCCTCACCCGCGAGCCCGGACGACGAGTGGACGGCCTGCGCCGTGAAGAGGTCGCACGGCTCGCGGGCATCAGCCCCGAGTACTACCTGCGGCTCGAACGCGGCCGTGACCACCAGCCGTCCGACCAGGTGCTCGTGGCGCTCGGCCGCGCACTGCGGCTCGACCACGAGGCCGTCGACTACCTGCGCCGCCTCGCACACGCCGAACGCCGCCGCCCCGAGGGGGTCGTGCCGCCGGGGCTCGACGACTCGGTCCGGTCGCTGCTGGCGCAGTGGTCGCACACCCCGGCGTTCGTGATGGACCGCAACCAGGACATCATCCTGTCCAATGCCCTGGCGAGCGCCCTCGGCCCCGGGTACATGGAGCCGGGCGCGAACCTCGTCCTGCAGATGTTCTCCGAGGCGTCCCGGCAGCACGCGGCCGACTGGGACCCCACGGCGCACCGGGTCGTCGCCGCGCTCAGGCTGCACGCCGAACCCGAGGACCCCCGGCTGCAGGAGATCGTCGGCACCCTGACCCTGCAGGACCCGGACTTCGCCCGCATCTGGGCGCGGCACGACGTCGCCGTGCAGCGCACCGGGGTCTCGCGGCACTGGATCGACCCGATCGGGTGGGTCGAGTTCCGCTGGCAGAACCTCGCGATCCCGGGCAGCTCGCACGTGCTCGTGACGTTCTGGGCCGACCCCGGCACCCCCGCCGCAGCGGCCGTCGCGTACCTCGCCGCGCAGGTGCAGCAGGGCACCGCCCGCCGGCAGCCGGTCGCGGGCGAGACCGCTGTGGGGTAGCGAAGCGGTCGCAGCGGTCGCTGCGCTCGCGGTCAGGCGGTCGACGCGTCCTCGTCGAGCAGTCCCCGGAGCGTCGTGAGCCGCGCGGCGGACTCCTCGTCCGCTGCCGTCCACACCACGAGCACGTGCTCGGGGTCCTCCAGCCGACGCAGCTGCTCCCACCGCAGGTCGATCCTGCCCACCAGCGGGTTCTCGAACGTCGACTCCCCGCGTCGGGCCGGCCGCACCGCGCCGCCGGCCCACTCGGTCGCGAACGTCGTGCTCCTGGCCATCAGCTCGCCCAGCAGCTCCTGGAACCGGTCGTCGGCCTCGTGCTCGTCCAGCGAGTCTCGGAGCATCGCGGCGGTGCGGTGCGCCTCGGCCTCCCAGCCGTCGACCGAGTCCTCGACCCAGGGGTTCAGGAAGGTGAACCGCGCCAGGTTCGTGCCCACCGTGAGCGATGCGGACAGGGCCCCGGCGAGCCGGTTCGCCGCCACCACGTCCAGGTGCCGGTCGAAGACCACGATCGGTTCGGCGAGCGCGTCCACGAAGTCCTGGGCCGACGTCGTCGTCGTGCCGTCCTCGTGTTCCATGCGATCACGCTAACCGGCCGGGCAGTGGAGAAGGGGGCCCCGGCGGGGCCCCCGTCGCCGTGCCTCCGCCCCGCAGGGGGACCCCGGCACGGCGGGTCCGGCCGTCCGAGGGCACCCCGCGTCGCTCCCGGGGCCGCCGACGCGCGCTGTCGTCGGGGGTGACGGGCAACGACAGGGACACGACGGAGCAGCGCCCGCAGCCCTAGCGTGACGACGCCGGGACACCCGGTCCCCGCACCACCCCAGACGTGCGTCACGAAGGAGACCCGCAATGGCTGCACCCACCATCGTCCTCGTCCACGGCGCGTTCGCCGACTCCGCCAGCTGGGCGCCCGTCACCCGGGAGCTGCTCGACCGCGGCCACACGGTCCTCGTCCCGCCGGTCTACAACCGCAGCCTCGCCGAGGACGCCGCCTCGATCCGCGCCGTCGCCGAGCACGTCGACGGGCCGGTCGTCATCGCCGGGCACTCGTACGGCGGCGCCGTGATCACCGTCGCCGGCGAGGCCGAGAACGTGGTCGGACTCGTCTACGTCTCCGGCTACGTGCTCGAGGTCGGCGAGAGCCTCGGGCAGCTGCAGGGCGGGTTCCCCGACTCCGACCTCGCCGCGAACCTGGTGTACACGCCGTACCCGGTCGCCGGCGCCGAGGACGGCACCGACGTCTCCGTCGCGATCGATGCGTTCCCGCAGGTCTTCGCCGCCGGGGTGGACCCGCGCGTCGCCGAGGTCCTGGCGGTCTCGCAGCGCCCGCTGTCGGGCGCCGCCTTCGGCGAACCGGCCTCCGCCGCCGCCTGGAAGACCACCCCCGCGTGGGCGATCGTCTCGTCCGACGACCACACCATCAACCCCGAGGTCGAGCGCTTCGGCTACTCCCGCGCCGGCATCACCGACGTGACCGAGCTCGCCGCCCCGCACCTCGTCATGCAGACCCACCCGAAGGACGTCGCCGACGTCATCGAGCGCGCCGTCGCCGCCACCAGCGCGACCGACGCCGCCGCCTGACGCACCCCCCCCCTGGAGGCGCGGCGTGCGCCCGAAGCGCACCGCGCCTCCAGGATGTCCCCGTTCCACCCCAGGAGGCGACATGACCACGGAACGCACCACCCCCGCACCCCGCGGCGGCGCCCTGGCGCCGCTCGCGATCCCGGTCTTCCGCGCCCTGTGGATCGCGGTGCTCGTGAGCAACATCGGTAGCTGGATGCAGACCGTCGGCGCGCAGTGGCTGCTCGTCGACGAGCACGCCGCACCCGTCGTCATCGCCCTCGTGCAGACCGCGTCGAGCCTGCCGGTGCTGCTCGTCGGGATCCCCGCCGGGGTGATCGGCGAGTTCGTCGACCGGCGGCGGCTGCTCATCGGCGTGCAGGCGTTCCAGGTGGTCGTCGGCGTCGTGATGACCGTGCTCACCGCGACCGGTGACATGACCCCGGCGCTCCTGCTCACGGTCACGTTCCTGCTCGGTACCGCCTCGGCGCTCCAGCTGCCCGCGTACCAGGCGCTCGTGCCCGAGATCGTGCCGCGCGCCGCGATCACCGACGCCGCGGCGCTCAGCTCCGTCGGCGTCAACGTCGCCCGGGCGATCGGACCGGCGCTCGCCGGGGTGGTGATCGCGCAGCTCGGCGTGCCGTTCGTGTTCGCCGCCAACGCGCTGTCGTTCGCGCTCTTCCTGGTGGTGCTCGTCGCCTGGCGCGGGTACCAGCGCCCCGAGACGCGGGCCGAGCCGTTCATCGACGCCACCCGCGCCGGGCTGCGGTACGTCCTGCACGCGGCGGTCGTCCGCCGGCTGCTCGTGCAGCTCGCCGTCTTCATGGTGCCCGCGAACGCGCTGTGGGCACTCCTGCCGCTCGTCGCCGACGGCCCGCTCGGCCTGTCCTCCGGTGGGTACGGACTGCTGCTCGCCGCCGTCGGCACCGGGTCGGTCGGCGGGGCGTTCCTGATGCCGGCGGTCCGTGCGCGGCTCGGCATCGGCCGCACGGTCGGGGTCGCCTCGGTGGTGTTCGGCGTCTGCACCGCGGTCGTCGCGCTCGTCCCCGTGCTGCCGGTCGTGCTCGTCGCGCTGCTGGTCGGCGGGGTGGCCTGGATCGCCGTGGTGACGACGCTGAACGGCACCGTGCAGGCGTTCCTGCCCGCCTGGGTCCGGACCCGCGGACTCGCCGCCTACCAGCTCGTGCTCTTCGGCTGCACCGCGATCGGTGCGGCGCTCGCCGGTGCCGTCGCCACGCCGCTCGGGGTGACGGGGGTGCTCGCCGGAGCGGGTGTCGTCACCGCGCTCAGCGCCGCGCTGCTGCTCGTGTCCGGGTTCCCGGTGCTCACCGACCGGCAGCGCGCAGTGACGCCGATGCCGTTCGGCGACGAGGTGTTCGTTCCGGACGACCACGGTGCGGCGACGGGGGAGACCCTCGTGCTGCTGCACTGGACGGTCCCGGCGGACGCGGTCGACGAGTTCCGGGCGCGCGCCGAACGGCTCGGGCGGAGCCGTCGGCGGACCGGTGCCCGTGACTGGAACCTGTACCGGGACCAGGCGTCCGGGCCGGACGCCTGGGTCGAGGCGTTCCGGGTGGGGTCGTGGCAGGAGCACGTCGACCAGCACGAGGTCCGGCAGACCGGGGACGACGCGCGGACCCTGCAGTCGGTGCGCGAGGTCGCGGGCGAGCCACGGGTCGAGCACCTGGTCGCGGAGGGGGTCGGCGGTCCGTCGTCGGGGTGACGGGCGGGGTCAGCGGCCGGCCGGGGTGACGGGCTGGGTCAGCGGTCCGTCGGGGCGACGGGCTGGGTCAGCGGTCCGTCGTGGTGGCGGGCGGCGTCAGCAGCCGGTCGTGGTGGCGGGCGGCGTCAGCAGCCGGTCGTGGTCAGGGTGACCGTCGCGACCGTGCCGTTGGACACCTTGGTCGTCTGCGGGCAGAGGTCGCCGGCGCGGACCGTGACCTGGCCGAGGGGAACACCCGCGAAGTCGGCCGTTCCGCCCGGGAACACCCGCTGGTGCTCGGAGAGCTTGCCGGTCGAGGCGAACACCTTGACCTCGTAGGGGTGGTCGGCGGCGTTCGACGACACCGTGACCGACACCTGGCCGGTGGAGTCGTGGGCGCCACAGCCGGCGAGGGCCAGGAGCGCGGCCACGCCGAGGACGGTCGCGGGGACGACTCGGAGCACGACGACCAGGGTACGCCGACTCGCCCGACCACCTGCGCCCTCCGGACTGGGGACAGGCCCTGTCCGTTCAGCGCGTTACCGTGGGAGCATGCAGCCGGAAACCGCGATGTCCGTGCCCGCGCCGACCGGGGCCGATGCCGTCCGGCGAGCGGCCCTGATCGCGGCACTCGACGTGGTCGACGGCGGCGTCGAGGAACGGTTCGAACGGATCACCCGGATCGCACGCGAGGCCCTCGGGGTCTCCGGCTCGTTCCTCAACCTGGCTGGCGAGACCACGCTGACGATCAAGTCGCAGCAGAGCGACGCCGCCTTCGGCCCGGTCATCCCGCTGCAGGACACGTTCTGCGGACGCACCCTGGGCGAGCAGGGCCCCGTGGTGGTCCCCGATGCCCGCGAGGACGCCCGGTACGCGGACCTGCCGATGGTGCTCGGTGACCCGAACGTCCGGTTCTACGCCGGTGTCGGGCTCCGGGCCGGCGACGACGACCTGAAGATCGGCACCCTCTGCCTGATCGATCCCGAGCCCCGCACCCTTGACCCCGACGAGCTCGAACTGCTGCAGGAACTCGGCATCTGGGCGGAGCGCGAGCTCCTGGCCGGAGCCGACGAGGACCGACTGCGCACCGTGCTCAACGGCCTGCAGCCGGCCGCGGTGCAGGTGCCCGGGTACCGGATCACGGGGATGTCGATCCCGCACGGGCTCGTCTCCGGCGACTTCCACGACTGGCACCGCTCCGGCGAGGACTCGATCCACCTGACCGTGTCGGACGTCATGGGCAAGGGGATGTCCGCCGGGCTCCTCGCCGCGAACATCCGCGGAGGCCTGCTCGCCCGCGGCGACCAGGACCCGGGCACCGCCGTTGCCGAGCTCGAGGCGCAGGTCGCCCCGGAGCTCAGCCGCGCCGAGTCCTTCGCGACGATGTTCCACGGCCGGCTGACCCCGTCGACCGGGCGCCTCGACTTCGCCGACGCCGGCCACGGGCTCGTGCTGCAGCTCCGTGACGACGGTGCCGAGCGGATCCTACGGTCGTCGGACCTGCCGATCGGGCTGCACCCCGCCGGGATGCCCCGCGCCGCCGGGTCGCTCGTGCTCCGGCCCGGTGACGTGCTCATCGTCGTGACCGACGGCGCGCTCGAGCTCTGGGACTCCACGCTCGCGTCGCTTTCCGAGCTCGGGTCGCTCTACCGGGAGTCCCCGGACGTCGAGACGTTCCTGCAGCGGGTGCGCGCACGCGTCGCCGAGCACGACCCGGGCGACGACCTGACCGTCGTCGTGGTGGCGCGCGAGGCGCACGGGGCGCACGGGGCGCTCGGGGCCTGACCGGTCGAGAGCTGTCGCCGGCTCGTCGGCTCGTCGGCGGTTGAGTGGCCGGTCGTCGCCGGTCGAGTGGTCGTGACGTGTCGTGGGTGGGCCGCCGGGTGGTCGCGAACTGTCGGTTGGCGGGGGCTGGGCCGACGGTTCGTGACCGCTCGACGGACGTGAGCGGGGTGTCGTGACCGTTTGGGTGGCACCGGGTACTGGCGCGGCGGGCGGTCGTGACGTGTCGTGCGTGGGCCGCCGGGTGGTCGCGAACTGTCGGTTGGCGGGGCCTTGGCCGACGGTTCGTGACCGTTCGACGGAGCTGAGCGGGGTGTCGTGACCGTTTGGGTGGCCCCGGGTACTGGCGCGGCGGGTGGTCGTGACGTGTCGTGCGTGGGCCGCGGAGTGGTCGCGAACCGTCGGTTGGCGGGGCCTCAGCCGACGGTTCGTGACCGCCCGACGGAGCTGAGCGGGGTGTCGTGACCGTTCGGGCCACGCCAAGCCGCGCCACGCCAAGCCGCGCTACGCGTCGGACCGGGCGCGGCGTCAGGCGCCGAGGCGCTCGATCAGCTCGGCGTAGCGCGCAGCCGTGCGCTCGACGATCTCGTCCGGGAGCACCGGCGGCGTGCCCTGGCGGTCCCAGTGCGCGCTGAGCCAGTCCCGCACGATCTGCTTGTCGAACGAGTCGGTGCGGTCGGCGGAGCGGGCGTCCCAGTAGCGGCTGGAGTCGCTCGTCAGGACCTCGTCGGCGATGCGGATCCGGCCGGTGGCGTCCTGCCCGAACTCGAACTTGGTGTCCGCGATGACGACGTCCCGCTCGAGGGCGATGGCCGCGGCCTCGGTGTAGACGTGCAGCGAGAGCTCGCGCAGGGTGGCGGCGGTCTCGGCACCGACCAGGTCGACGGTCTGCTCGTACGAGATGTTCTCGTCGTGCTCGCCCTGGGCCGCCTTGTACGCCGGCGTGTAGATCGGTTCCGGCAGGCGGTCACCGTTGGACAGCCCGGCGGGGAGCGCGACGCCGCACACGCTGCCGGTCTCCCGGTACTCGGCCCAGCCGCTGCCGACCAGGTACCCGCGCACGACGCACTCGACGGGGAACATCGTGAGCGGCATGACGTGCATCGACCGTGCCTCGACCTCGGCGGGCACCGGGGTGCCACCGGAGGACGGGCCGATGATGTGGTTCGGGACGTCACTCAGCTGGGTGAACCAGAACCGCGACAGGCGGGTCAGCAGCTCGCCCTTGCCCGGGATCGGTGGCTCGAGCGCGAAGTCGTACGCGCTGACCCGGTCCGAGGCGACGAGCAGCAGCTCGGAGGCGCTCGCCAGGTCCGCGGTGCCCTCGGGCACGTAGAGCTCGCGCACCTTGCCGGACGAGACGTGCCGCCAGCCGGCGATCGGCGCGGGGGCGGTCACTTCGCGACCTTCGCGGCGATGTCGGTGCGGAACTGCGCGCCGTCGAGCGTGATGTCGCCGAGTCCGGCGTAGGCGCGCTCACGGGCCTGGGTGAAGTCCGATCCGGTTGCCACGACGCTGAGCACCCGGCCACCGGTGGCCACGAGCGTGTCGTCGAGGACGCCGGTGGCGGCGTGCGCGACCGATACGCCGTCGCGGGCGTTCGCGTCGTCGATGCCGGTGATCGGTCGACCGGTCTGCGGGTTCTCCGGGTAACCCTCGCTCGCCAGGACGACGGTGACGGCGACCTCGTCGCGGAACACGGGTGCGGGGACGGCACCGAGCTGCCCGGTGGCGGCGGCCAGCAGGAGTTCGCTGAGCGGCGTGGCGAGGCGGGGGAGCACGACCTGCGTCTCCGGGTCGCCGAAGCGCGCGTTGAACTCGATCACGCGGACGCCCTGCTCGGTGACGATGAGGCCGCAGTACAGGAGCCCGACGAACGGCGTGCCCTCGTGCTCGAGGCGGCGGACGGTCGGCAGCGCGACGAGCTCGGTGACCTCGTCGACGAAGGCCTGCTCGGACGGCCAGCGCTCGGCGAGCCACGGCAGCGGCGAGTACGCGCCCATGCCGCCCGTGTTCGGTCCGAGGTCGCCGTCGGCCAGGCGCTTGTAGTCCTGCGCGGGGCTGAGCGCGCGGACGTCGTGCCCGTCGCTCAGGAAGAACAACGAGACCTCTTCGCCGTCGAGGAACTCCTCGACCACGACGTGTCCGTGCTGGAGCCAGTAGGTGGCGTGGTCGATCGCAGCCTGGCGGTCGTCGGTCACGAGCACGCCCTTGCCGGCGGCGAGCCCGTCGGCCTTGACCACGTACGGGGCGCCGAGCTCGTCGATCGCGGCGACGGCTTCGTCCGCCGTGCCGGCGTAGACCGGACGCCCGGTGGGCACACCGGCCTCGCCCATGATCCGCTTGGCGAACGCCTTCGAGCCCTCGAGCTGCGCGGCGGCCTTGCCCGGCCCGAACACCGGGATGCCGCGGGTGCGCACCGGGTCGGCCACGCCGGCGATGAGCGGGGCCTCGGGGCCCACGACGACGAGTTCGACGTCGTTCTCGATCGCGTAATCGGCGACGAGCGCACCGTTGGTGGGGTCGAGGGAGACGGTCTCGACGTCAGCGGCGATGCCGGCGTTGCCGGGCGCTGCCGTGATGACGTGGCCCGCATGCTCAGCGAGGAGGGCCGTGATGATCGCGTGCTCGCGGGCACCGGAACCGAGGACGAGGATTCGCACCCGATCACCCTACCCAGCCCGACTCGCCGCCCGCGATGCGAGGGCTAGCCTGTGGAGATGCCACCCAGGAGGATCGAGGACGCCGACGGACGCGCGGCACTCGCCGCGGTACGTCGTGGGGAGACGGCCCGACCGGCCGTCGCGACCGCGGTGCGGTGGACGTTGCAGTGCCTGGCGGACGAGGTGCCGGGCAACAGCGTCGAGGTGCGGGTGCCACCGTTCGCCGCCGTCCAGGCCGTGCCCGGACCGCGGCACACCCGCGGCACGCCGCCGAACGTGGTCGAGACCGACGCGACCACGTGGCTGGCGCTCGCGTCGGGCGAGCTGACCTGGGCCGAGGCGGTCGCGCAGTCGCGCGTCAGCGCCTCGGGATCGCGTGCGGACCTGACGGCGTTCCTGCCAGTCCGGCTGCCCGCCCCCGGCGCCTGACCCCCGGGCACCAGACCCGCCGGCACCAGACCCACCGGAACCAGACCCACCCACGCCGAAGGCGCCGGCGGAGAAGTCCCGCGCGAATTAGGTAGTGCCTACCGATGCGCCCGCATCGACCCGGTTCCTAAGCTTGAAGTCGCCGGGATTCGGACCCGACCCGAACGGGTCCGAACCCGGCGACAGGCACCAAGGTACGCGATGTTCCACACAACGTGTCAATCGTGGCGGCGCGTCGTGCTGCAATCCGCAACGTTCTTGCGTGTGCGACAGCCGATGCCGAACGCTGAGCAGCTCAGAGCAGCTCGCTGAGCTCCGACCGCGCGTGCAGGTCCCACTTCGCGAAGACACGGGACAAGTGCGCGTCGATCGTCCGCGTCGAGAGCCCGAGGGACTCCGCGATCCGCCGGTTGCTCAGCCCCTGCGCGGCGAGCTCGGCGACCTCGTACTCGCGCTTCGTCAGCGGCGGCTTCGAGCGCCCGGCGGCCACCGAGACCCCGTGCGCCGCGAGCACGCCCTGCGCCGCGATCACCCGCGTGCGGTCGTCGGCACGAACGGCGTCGGCGTACTCGATCACGGCGGCGGCGAGTGGTCCGTCGACGCGGGTGGCGGCGTCGCGCATCCGCTCGAGCGAGCCGGTCGAGTCGCGCCCCTGCGACATGCCGACCGCGTGGTGCAGGGCGTACCCGTACATCACGTGCGTCCACGAGCCGTTCGCCGTGCTGCGTTCGATGATCTCGTCGGCGTGCTGCAGCCCGGCCGGGTTGCCGAGCACGGCCTCGGTCCAGGCGATCGACACGGCGACCTGCTCGCCGGTGATCCGCATCGCCCGCTGCGGGGTGGTCCGGGCCCGTTCGAGTGCACCCGAGGCTGCTTCCGGGCGTCCTGCGTAGGCGTGCGCCAGGGCCAGACGTGCCCAGGGGTAGGCCGCGAACCCGCCGTGGTCGGCGATGTCGTACCGTTCGCACGCCGCCGAGAACGCTGCGACGGCGTCGTCCCAGCGGCGCTGCGCGATCGCCAGGTTGCCCTGGCCGATGAGCTCGAGCGTGAAGTCGTACTTCAGGTAGGGGCTGGACCGGCCCGCCGGCACCTCGATGATCAGGTCGTCCAGGTCGCCGCGCCACATCTGCACCTGGTGCAGGACGGAGGAGTTCTCGCCGACGCTCCAGGGCGCCGCCTCGACGTGCGCCACGGCGGTGGCCAGGGCGCGGTGGCCGAGCGCGGACGCGTCGTCCAGTCGGCCGGCGGTCGCCAACGCCATCACGGCGCAGGGTGCGACGGCGAGGAACGACATCGGCATCGTCGGGGCGTCCACGATGCCGCTGCGCTCGATCTCGGCCCGGACCTCGGCGAAGTCCCCGCCCCAGCCCTGGTGCGCCATCCGGAGCAGCCGCAGCCGTTCGACCGCCTCGTCGGACACCACCAGGCGCGCGGCGGCATCGGTCAGGGCGACCGCCGCCGTGACGTCGTCGTCGTGGAACTGGCGGATGTTCGCCAGGGTCTCGCACGCTTCGATGACGGCCTCGTCGGTGACGTCGCCGACGTGCCGCTTCGCCGCGCCCCAGGCGGCTTCGGCGTCGGCGCGGCCGGCTTCACGGCCGTCCGAGTACGAGTACGCCAGCGAGCGGAGACAGTGCGCCGCGACCTGTTCGGTGGGGGTGAGCGTCGTGCGGAGCGCTGCCGAGGCCAGGGCGATCCCGCTCTCGTGCTCCTGCAGCCGCACGGCGACCTGCGCCGCGTCGAGCAGCTGGTCGACCGACGGCAGGACCCCGCACTCGAGCGACCACAGCGCGGCACGCAGCCGTGCGGCGGGCGGTGCACCCTCGGGCCGGTCGGTGCGGAACGCGTTGGCGCGCGCGAAGAGTGCCGTGCGCCGGGCCACCGGCACCAGGGTCCGGATGACCTCGCCGACGAGCGGGTGTGACGGCCGGACGACCGCGGCGCCGTCCTCGAGCGAGTCGATGCGGACCAGGCCGAGCGCGACGACGCGGTCGACGTCCCCGCCGCTGACCAGGCCGAGCAGGCGCGCGAGCGGGATCGGGTCGGCGAGGGCGACGATGTCGACGACGTCGCGCAGGTCCTCCGGCAGCGACCCGAGCTCCGTGCGGTACATGTCGGCGAGGCTGTCCGACGCGGTCACCCGCCCGCGCCAGTACCACCCGGTCGCGGTGTGGTCGAGGGCGCCGGAGACCCGTGCCGCGCGGACCACCTCGCGCAGGTACAGCGGGTTGCCGGCGGTGGCGCGGTGGACGCGCTCGGCCGAGGCGTTCTCGAGCGGCGAGCCCAGTGCCTCGGCGACGAGCGCCGCGGTCTCGTGCAGGGCCAGGGGCTGCAGGTCGATGCGCTCGAGCAGGTCGTCCTGCCACAGCGCGCGGAGCGGCTCGGGGAGTGCCGTGAAGTCGCGGCAGGTCAGGACGAGCCTGGCTCCCTGCCGGCGGACCAGCCAGGCGACGTACCGCGCGGAGATCGCGTCGAGGTGGTCGGCGTCGTCGACGCGGAGCAGGACGTCGCGGTCGACGAGGTCCTCGATCGCCCGGAGGCGCTGTTCGGCACCGGTGTCGTCGGACAGTTCCGAGATGGACGCCGGCAGCTCGCCGAAGCGCTCGGCGACGGCGCCGAAGGGCATCGACCGGCTCGCGGCGACCGCCGTGATCGGCACGACGACGGTGCGGCCGGTGCCGTCGCGACCGGCGACGCGGTCGGTGACCCGCGCCGCGGCGGTGCTCTTGCCGATGCCGGGGGCACCGACGAGCGCCACGCTCCACCGGTGCTCGGCGACGACGGCGACGGCGCGGTCCTCCTCGACGCGCTGTGCGACGGGCCAGGCCACGCGGGCGGGGGTGGTCGGTCGGCGTCGGCGGGCGGGTGCGGTTCGTTCACGCATCTGACACACCTCCTCCGCTTGGGATACCGACCAGTAGCGACCATCCTCTCCCGGATCGGTCGCCGCGCACAGGCCGCGGGACGTCCCACAGTGGGGGACAATGGACGGGTGAGCAACACCGATCAACCCGACGAGCAGCCGCTCCCCACGCCGGCGCCGGCTCCCAGCGCGGTCGCCAGCCCCGACGAGGTCACCATCCGCCGTGCACCGAAGTTCGGCGTGTTCATCGTCGGCGGTGCCGTGCTCGGATTCCTCGCGACCCTCGTCGTGGTCGCCCTCACCATGAACCTCGGTGGTCAGCGGGACCAGACCAGCTTCGGCAGCCTGGTCGGCTACTTCAGCCTGTGGGGCGTCACGATCGGCGCCTTCATCGGTGCGGTCGTCGCCGTCGTGTTCGACCGGGTCTACGCCCGGCGGTCGGCCCGCCTGACGGCGGAGCGCGTCGAGGTCGAACTGCCGCCCGAGACGGTCGACGGCGAGCTCGACGACCACGGTGACCAGCGGCCGTAGCCGCTCCCGATCAACGGACTGGAGGCCCGGTGCCAGCTGGCACCGGGCCTCCAGTCCGTCGTCTGGTCGCGTCTCGGACGCGACCTAGCTGAGCTGGTTGGCCTCGACCCAGGACAGGTACTCCGGGCTCACGGTGCCCGTGACGTACTCGCCCGTGAAGCAGCTCATCTCGAGGTCGGTCACGTCGGAGCCCTCGATGATGGCGTCGCGCATGTCCCCGACCTCCTGGTAGATCAGGTGGTCGCTGCCGAGCACGCGGTTGATCTCCGGGATCTTCCGGTCGTGCGCGATGAGCTCCGCGCGCGTCGGCATGTTGATGCCGTAGACGTGCGGGAACCGGACAGGAGGAGCGGCGCTCGTGAACGTGACCTCGTTCGCGCCGGCGGCCCGGGCCATCTCGACGATCTCGCGGCTCGTGGTGCCACGGACAATCGAGTCGTCGACGATCAGGATGTTCTTGCCCTTGAACTCGGACGACATCGCGTTGAGCTTCTGGCGTACCGAACGCTTGCGCTCCGCCTGCCCCGGCATGATGAAGGTGCGGCCGACGTAGCGGTTCTTGTAGAAGCCCTCGCGGTACTCGATGCCGAGCTTCCGGGCGACCTGCATGGCCGCCGGACGGCTCGAGTCCGGGATCGGCATGACCACGTCGATGTCACCGGTCGGCGCGTACTGCTCGATGGTGTCGGCGAGACGGTTGCCGAGGCGCAGACGCGCGTCGTAGACCGAGATGCCGTTCATCACCGAGTCGGGACGTGCCAGGTAGACGTACTCGAACGAGCACGGCACCAGGCGCGGGTTCTTCGCGCACTGGCGGGCGTGCATCTGGCCGTTCATCTCGATGAAGACGGCCTCGCCCGGAGCGATGTCGCGGACGATCTCGTACCCGCCGGACTCGAGCACGAGCGACTCGCTCGCGACGACCCACTCCGGCTGCCCGGCCTCGTCGAACTTGTGGCCGAGGATCAGCGGGCGGATGCCGAACGGGTCGCGGAAGGCCAGCAGCCCGTGCCCGGCGATGGTCGCGATCGTGGCGTAGGAGCCCTCGACACGCTCGTGCACGCGCTCGACGGCGTCGAAGACCTGACCCGGGTCGAGGTTCGCGCCGCGGACCTGGCCCTGCAGCTCGTGCGCCAGCACGTTCACCAGGAGCTCGGTGTCGCTCGTCGTGTTCAGGTGGCGACGGTCGATGTCGAACAGTTCACGCGTGAGTTCCCGCGTGTTGGTGAGGTTGCCGTTGTGGACGAGGACGATGCCGTACGGCGCGTTCACGTAGAACGGCTGGGCCTCTTCCTCGTTCGTCGCGGCGCCCTTGGTGGCGTAGCGGACGTGTCCGAGCCCCATGGTGCCGAGGAGGGCACGCATGTCGCGGGTCCGGAACGCCTCACGCACGTGGCCGCGGGTCTTGTGCATGTGGTGCACGTGACCCTCGACCGTGGCGATGCCCGTCGAGTCCTGCCCGCGGTGCTGCAGGAGGAGCAGTGCGTCGTAGATGGATTGGTTGGCGGGGCCCTGCGCAACAAGGCCGACGATGCCGCACATTCGCGGGTGTGCTCCAGACCGTAGAATCGGGGGGTACCGAACAAGTCTGCCATGTCACCGCGAAGGACTCCGCATGCCCAACCCGTACGCCGAAGCCGGAGTGGACACCGCTGCCGGTGACCTGGCCGTCGAACTGATGAAGTCCGCGGTCGCGGCCACCCACAACGCCTCGGTCCTCGGTGGCGTCGGCGGGTTCGCCGGGCTCTACGACGTCTCGTTCCTGAAGGACTTCTCACACCCGTTGCTCGCGACCTCGACCGACGGCGTCGGCACCAAGGTCGCCATCGCGCAGGCCATCGACAAGCACGACACCATCGGGCAGGACCTGGTCGGCATGGTCGTCGACGACATCGTCGTGGTCGGCGCGAAGCCGCTGTTCATGACCGACTACATCGCCTGCGGTCGCGTCGTGCCCGGCCGGATCGCCGACATCGTCGCCGGCATCGCCCGCGGCTGCTCGGAGACCGGCACCGCCCTGGTCGGCGGCGAGACCGCCGAGCACCCGGGGCTGCTCGGCCCGGACGACTACGACGTGGCCGGTGCGGCGACGGGTGTCGTCGAGGCCGACGCACAGCTCGGAGCGCACCTGGTGCAGGACGGCGACGTGGTCCTGGCGATCGAGTCGTCGGGCCTGCACTCGAACGGCTACTCGCTCGTGCGGCACATCCTGGCGTCGCGGGGCGTCGGCTTCACGGACCAGCTGCCCGAGCTGAGCGGCGTCGGGTTCGGCGGCGCGGTCTCCGTCGGCGAAGCCCTGCTCGAGCCGACCCGCCTGTACACCGCACCGCTCCTGGCGCTGCTCGAGGAGCACCCGGGCTCGGTGCACTCGCTCTCGCACGTGACCGGTGGTGGCATCGCCGCGAACCTGGCGCGTGTGCTGCCCGTCGGCTCCTGGGTCGAGGTCGACCGTTCCACCTGGCAGCCGCTCCCGGTCTTCCGGGTCCTGGCCGACATGGCCGGCACCCCGATCGAGGACACCGAGGGCACCTGGAACCTGGGCATCGGCATGTTCGCCGTCGTCTCGGCCGGGGCCGCTGCCGAGGTCATCGCCTCGCTCGGTGCCGCCGGCATGCCCACGTGGCCCGTCGGCACGATCGCCACGTCCGCGCGGGACCTGACCGGGTTCGAGCAGGGTGCCAAGGGCGTCGACGGCGGCGCGGTCCGGCTCGTCGGGAGCTACGCGGGCTGACCCGCTCGGTGCCGTGCCGTGCCGTGGTGCGTGCGGTGAGTGGTCACGAACCGTCGTTTGGCGGGCCTGCAACCGACGGTTCTTGACCACTCGGCGTCATGCACGCGGTGGGTCGTGACCACTCGAGGCCGGGACTCGGGCGCGGCAACGGGGCGTGGCACCGGGAGTGTGGCACCGGGAGTGTGGCGAGTGCGGGGTGGCCCCTGCCTCCGGCGTGGGGTGTCCCGGGACCCGCCGTGGTGACCACTCGGCGTCATGCACGCGGTGAGTCGTGACCACTCGAGGCCGGGACTCCGGCGCGGCAACGGGCGTGGCACCGGGAGTGTGGCGAGTGCGGGGTGGCCCCTGCCGCCGGCGTGGGTGTGCCGGGACTCGCCGTGGTGCGTGCGTGAGTGGTCACGAACCGTCGTTTGGCGGGCCTGCAACCGACGGTTCTTGACCACTCGGCGTCATGCACGCGGTGAGTCGTGACCACTCGAGGCCGGGGCCCCGGGCGCGCCGAGGGTGTCTGGCCGCACTCGGTGCCTGGGCGCGCCCGCTGTCCGGGCACGCGGAAACGCCGCGCTGCCCGAGGGCTGCGCGGCGTGACTGCGAGAGAGGTCAGGCGGACTTGTTCTGGTCTGCCTGGGTCTCGAACTCGTCTTCGTCTTCCGCTGGTTCCGGACCGTACTGGTCCGCCCAACGGTCGACGTAGTTCTCGTCGGAGTGTTGTCCGGCGGAGAGCTCCTGCTCGAGCGCACCGTAGTTCGTCTGCGGGCTGAAGTACTTCAGCTCACGGGCGACCTTGGTGTGCTTCGCCTTCTGACGGCCGCGCCCCATGCGTGACCCCCTCGTTCGGCTCTGGTCCGGTCCTGGCGAATGACGGAGGATCACTCGGGGAACCAGACGGTTCGTGGTTTGAAATCTGCCGATCACTCTACCATGTACCTCGATCTGGACGTCGCGCGACGGCTGGCCCGCACAGCAGAATCGAAGTGATGACGGAACCCCTCGAGACCCCGGTCGACCAGCACGCCCGCGTGGTGGTGATCGGTGCGGGGCAGGCGGGGCTCTCGGTGGGATACCACCTGCGTCGCCTCGGACTCGTTCCCGGCAGCGACCTGGTGATCCTCGACCGCGCGCCGAGCACCGGTGGGGCGTGGCAGTTCCGGTGGGAGGCGCTGCGGCTCGGGGCGGCGCACCGTGTGCACGACCTGCCCGGCATGCGCGCGATGGGCCTGGAGTTCGACGACGCCGACCGGTCACGACCCGCGCGGGACGTCGTCGGGGAGTACTACCGGCGGTTCGAACAGCACTACGACCTGCGGGTCCGGCGCCCGGTCTCGGTGACCTCCGTCTCGCGCATCGACGGCGACGACGGCGTGGCGGGCGACGCTCCGGCGGACGGCGGCCTGTGCGTCACGACCCGGAGCGCCGACGGCACCGTCACGCGCATCCGTGCCGAGGTCGTGGTGAACGCGTCCGGCACGTGGGGCACCCCGTTCGTGCCGTGGTACCCGGGGCGCGACGTGTTCCGCGGGCGGCAGGTCGACACGACCGAGTACCGCAGCGCCACCGAGTTCACCCGCCAGGACGTCGTGGTGGTGGGTGGTGGGACGAGCGCGATCGGGTTCCTGCTCGAACTCGACGGCGTCGCCCGTTCGACGCGGTGGTTCACCCGCCGCGCGATGGTGTGGGCCGGGACCGCGTCGCTCGACGTCGAGTCCGCGGTGGCCGCCGTCGACGAACAGGACCGGGCCGCCCGCGCCGGCGAGGTCCTGCCGAGCATCGTCAGCGGCACCGGGGTCCCGGTGTCGCGACGGATCCGCGCCGGCATCGACCGCGGCGTGCTGCGTGACGAGCCGATGTTCACGCGGATGGACGAGACCGGAGTGGTGACGGCAGACGGCACCCACGTACACGCCGACGCGGTGATCTGGGCGACGGGGTTCCGCGCCGACCTGCGGCACCTCGCGCCGCTGCACCTGCGGACCACGGCGGGCGGGGTGGTGGTCGAGGACGGCCGGTCAGCCGAGGAGCCGCGGTTGTTCCTGGCCGGCTACGGCCCCCAGGCATCGACGATCGGTGCGAACCGGGCCGGACGGCGCATCGCCCGCCAGGTCATGGACGCGCTGGCGGGCTGAACGGCCGCGCGGCCCCTCGCACGGTGCGAGGGGCCGCGTGAACGGTGCGAGGTTCCGTTCCCGGTGCGGGCCTCGTGAGCTCGCACGGGCGACGGAACCTCGCACCGGACGAGCCGAAGCGCGCGGCTCAGGCGGGCAGGGACTCCTCGACGCCACGACGACGGCGCGACGACTTGAGCACCAGGGCATCGAGCGAGAACCGTCCGGGCCCGGTCAGCGCCACGGCGAGCGACGCCACCGCGAGGACGAGCACGTACTCGAACCCGCCGTCCTGCGAGTAGAAGCCGGCGGTGCCGTGGGCCAGGAACCCGGCGACGACCATGTCGACGGCCAGCAGCACGCCGACGACGCGGGTCGCGACGCCGAGCACGAGCAGGACGCCGCCGACGAGCTCGAGGCCGGCGACGAGGGGTGCTGCGACCTCGGCGAGGGGGACGCCCATGCCCGAGAAGCCCTGCACCACGTTGGGGATGCCCTGGGCGAACTTCTGGGCGCCGTGGGCGATGAACACCACCCCGAGGACGATGCGGAGCGCGGTCAGGCCGATGGAGGTCGATGTCGTTCGCATGGCCACGAAGGTAGCCGGTGACGCGTCATCGATCGTCCTCGAACAGGGGACTGACCGCGCTTCGCCAGAACATGCCCAGAGCATGCCCAGACAGCGGTCCGCCGAAGGGCGGACTGCTTCTCAGGAATCGGCGCCGCGGCCGGTCTGCTGCTGGAGGCGGTCGATGTGCTCCGACGCCTGCGCCTTGGTGAGGTCGGCGGGGAGTTCCTCGCCGGCTTCACGGGCCAGGGTGTCGAGGTAGCTGCGCTGCGGTCCGGTCATGGGCTCGTCGCCGGTGACCCACTGCTCGGGGTCCTTGCTCGCGTCGGTGGAGGGGTCGGGTCGGGGGCCGCCGAGGGTCTCGCCCTGGATCGGTGCGTCCGGGGTCTGCTGCTGGTCGCGGTCTGCGTCACTCATGTCCGCGACGGTACGCCGCACCCCCGTCACGACACGCAGCAGCGGCGTCCCCCGAAGTGGCTCACCGGCACAGCGCGCACACCGGCACAGCGCGCACACCGGCACAGCGCGCACACCGGCACAGCGCGCACACCGGCACAGCGCGCACACCGGCAC
>NZ_JABMLI010000001.1:0-82537 GCF_013205045.1 Curtobacterium sp. VKM Ac-2852 | reverse complement strand
AGCGCGCACGAAGGCACGCAAACGCACCGAAGCGGCTCAGACCGCGGTCGCCGCGTACCGCACCAGGTCGGCCCCGACGGCACTCGTGGCGATCGGCACGACGCGGTCGTCCCGCCGGATCCAGATGGTCGCCGCACGCTCGTCGATCCGGTCGACCTCGTGCAGCTCGCCGTCGAGCAGCACCGACGCCGTGACCCGGACGTGCCCGCTCGCCGGACGTGGCGGCAGCCCCACCACGTCGTCGCCGTACGCCGGGTGCTCGCCGGGCTCCAGGAACGGTGACACCGGGGCCGTGACGACCTCGAGTCCCTCGTCGACCGCGGTCACCGCCACCAGGCGGACGGCCTGGTCGGTCGGCAGCGGCACGTCGACGACGGGCTCGGCGGTGGGCCCGGCCAGTGCGCGGAAGGCGGGCCGACCGTCGGGGGCGAGGTGCGCCTCCAGGCCGTCGATCCGGACGCGACCGCGCCCACGGGAGTCGGCGTAGACCCCGGGCTCGATGCCGGACTGTCGCGCCTCGAGCCGGGTGAGGACGACGCGGTCCGGGCGGTACCAGTCGCGGAGCGCGGCCGGGTCCACCCAGCCGACGCTCGGGACTCCGCGGGAGAGCGCGGCGGACTCGTCGGCGGCACGCTCGTCGCGCGCACCGAGGGGGTGCTCGCCGCGCACGGCGACGAGCCCTTCGAGCGGGCTGCCGGCCGGCGGTTCGTGGTCGAGCACCTCGACGCGCTTCGAGACCTTGCCGCCGTGTCCGTCGAACGTGGCGAACGTCCGCAGGTCACTGATGGTCATGGGGCCACATGCTACGACTCGTCAGCTCCCCGTCGCGGCGGCGAGGGCACGAGGGCGTGGAGCTCGCCCGTGCAGAGCGCGGGGTCGACACCCTCGGCGGGGCCGGCCGGACGGGTCGCGCGGCGCGGCTGGATGCTGTTGCGCTCGGCGGACCGGAGCAGGCGGTCCTCGGCCGAAGCCGAAGCCGAAGCCGAAGCCGAAGCCGAGGCCGCGGCCTCGGCCGACGAACCGGGCTGCGCGGGGCGGCGGAGCGGGGGCCGGATGGGCTCGCCGCGGCGCTCCTGGCCGGGCAGCGGGCGGGAACGGCGGCCGTAGAGCAGCTCGGACGAGTCGAGCAGCCACGGCACCAGGGCCACGGTGACGCCGTGCACGAGCAGCAGCTTCTTGCGGATGCGGCGGCCGCGGTGGTTGTGGAGCAGGCCCTCCCACCAGTGCCCGACGATGAAGATCGGGGTGTAGACGGTGACGACCTCGGAGCCGTGCTCGGCCCGGTGCGCCTTGATGTACTTGATCAGGGGCATCGAGATGTCGCGGTACGGGCTCGGCACGATCGTCAGCGGCACCTGGATGCCGTACTCCGCCCACTGGTCGCGCAGGCGCTGGGACTCGGCGTCGTCGATCGCGACGTGCACCGCCTCGATGCTCGCGTGCTCCGCGGCGACCGCGTAGTCGAGCGCCTTGAGCACGGGCTTCTGCAGCTTGTTCACCAGGACGATCGCGTGGTCCCCGGTGGCGCCGAACTTCGTCTCGACGTCGGCCTCGATCTCGTGCGAGACGTCGCGGTAGTAGCGGTTCACGCCGAGCATGAGCACGTACAGCACCGGCATGATCAGGAACACGAGCCAGGCGCCGTGGGTGAACTTCGTGATCGTGACGATGACGAGCACCACGAGGGTGAAGGTCGCACCGATGGCGTTGATCGTCCGGGAGCGGACGACCTGCCCACGGTTCACGGGTGGCTCGCCGTCGGCGGCGGGCGCCCCGTCCCGGTCCCGATCGGCCCGCAGCAGTCGTGTCCAGTGCACGACCATGCCCGTCTGTCCGAGCGTGAACGACACGAAGACACCGATGATGTAGAGCTGGATGAGGCTCGTGACGTTCGCCCGGTAGACCACGAGCAGCGCCGCGGCGACCAGGGCCAGGACGATGACGCCGTTCGAGTAGATGAGCCGGTCGCCGCGGGTCGAGAGCGCCTTCGGGGCGTACGAGTCGCGCGCCAGGATCGAGCCGAGCAGCGGGAACCCGTTGAAGGCCGTGTTCGCCGCGAGGAGCAGGACCGCGGCCGTCGTCGCCTGGATCACGAAGAACAGCACCGAGTTGTTGCCGAACGTCGCGGCCGCGATCTGCGCGATGAGCGAACGCTGCGGCGTGGTGGCGCAGTTCGCGAAGCCCTGCAGGTCGCAGGCACGCTCGGCGTAGTGCACGTGCGACACGAGCGCCAGGGTGATGAGCCCGATGAACAGGACGATCGCGATGCCGCCCATCGCGACCAGGGTGGCCTGCGCGTTCTTGATCTTCGGACGGCGGAACGCCTGCACACCGTTCGCGATGGCCTCGACGCCGGTCAGGGCCGAGCAGCCCGAGGCGAAGGCACGGAGGAGCAGCAGGATGAACGCCGCCTGCGTGGTGTGCTCGACGTTCTGCACGGTGTACGCCGCGGACTCGGCGACCGGGGCGTTGCCGGCGGCGACCCGGACGAGTCCGGTGACGACCATCACGAAGACGCTCGCCACGAACAGGTAGGTCGGGATCGCGAAGGCCTTGCTCGACTCCCGCACACCCCGCAGGTTGGCGGCGGCGAGCAGCACGACGAACAGCAGGGCGAGCTCGACGCGGAAGTGGTCGAGCATCGGGAGCGCCGAGATGATGTTGTCGACACCGGAGGCGACCGACACGGCCACCGTCATCACGTAGTCGACGAGCAGCGCGCTCGCGACGACGAGCCCGGCCTTCTCACCGAGGTTCCGGTGCGCCACCTCGTAGTCGCCACCACCCGACGGGTACGCCTTGATGAGCTGTCGGTACGAGGCGACGACGACCACGAGCAGCAGCACGACGAGTGCGGCGACCCACGGCGCGAACGTCAGGAAGGCCATGCCGCCGAGCAGCAGGATCATCAGCAGTTCCTGCGGCGCGTACGCGACAGAGGACAGCGGGTCACTCGCGAAGATCGGCAGGGCCAGGTGCTTCGGGAGGAGCTGTCCTTCGAGCTTCTCAGAGGGGAGGGGATCCCCGATCAGTCGTGCTTTCAACGACCGGATCTCGTTCGTCACGAGCGGCAAACCTACTCAGTTCCGGGCGCGAGTCAACACGGTTCGCCTGCCGCATATTCCCGGCTGCCCACCGGTGCTCCACCCTGGGGATCGCGCACCCCCTGTGGCTGACGCAGCGTCAAGCATTACAGTCGCCAGCATGAGCGCATCGACAGGCCCGGACGACCCAGCTGCGAAAGCTCCCCACGTCATCACCGAGGTGGCGCGTTCCGCCGGTGTCTCGAGTCGGACCCTGCGGCACTACGAGGCCGTCGGACTGCTGCCGGCCACCGCCGTCGGCGCCGGTGGGCTGCGGCGCTACGACGACCGTGCGCTCGTCCGACTGCAGCGCATCCTGCTGCTGCGCGGCCTCGGACTCGGACTGCCCGAGATCGCGCGACGGCTCGACGACGAGGGTGACGACGTCGCCGCGCTCACGGCGCACCTCACGTGGCTCGAGCACGAACGGGACCGCCTGGCCCGCCAGCTCGCGGCCGTGCGCACCACCGTGGCGCGCGTCGAGCACGGGGAGGACCTGGCGGCGGCCGACGCGTTCGCCGGCTTCCCGCCGACGCGGCTTCCGGGTACCTGAGGTGCCGGCACCCCCCCCCCCCGCACGCGGCGGGCCGACAGCCGGTGCGGACGACGGACGGGAGGCCCGTGGTCGCGACCGCCTGTCGGCCACCGGCCGTCAGAGCGACTTGCGCAGGGCCTCCAGGCCGTCACGCAGACGCGTCACGGTGTCCGCACCGAGTGTGCCGCGGGTCGCCCGACGGCGCAGGTCCGCACGCACCTGCTGCCGGAACGACGACAGGGCCATCTCGAGCTCGCGCAGGGCGCGGGCGCTGTCCGACGGCACGGACACGGGCTCCTCGGCGGAACCCGTCGCCGGGCTCTCGGCGGCGGCGGCCAGGTCGGCACGGAGCGAGCGCATGGCCTCGCCGACCGAGGCGCGCACGCCATCGGCCAACGACTTCACCGAGTCGCTCACGCCGGACTCGACCGCGGCGATCTCGTCGGCACGCGCCGCGAGCTCGGCACGGCCGGCGTCCGTGATCGCGTAGACGGTCTTGCGACCGTCGGCGGTCTTGGTGACCAGGCCGTCGTCCTCGAGCTTCGCGAGCCGGGGGTACACGGTGCCGGCGCTCGGCACGTAGGTGCCGCCGAAGCGGTCGCCGAGTGCCTGGATGAGCTCGTAGCCGTGCATCGGGTGGTCGGCCAGCAGGACGAGCAGGTAGAGGCGCAGGTGGCCGTGGGCGAAGACGGGGCTCATTCGGGCACCTCGCTCTCGTTCGTCGGGGTGGTCGACGGGGTGGTCGGTGTCGTCGGGGGCGTCGGCTCGGCGACCGGCGGGGCGTGCAGCACCGCGATGTCGCCGGAGACGGAGTTCACCCGCAGGTCGAGCCACTGGCCGGACAGTTCGCCGCCCTGCTTGACGTACGAACCGCGCACTCCGCGGATCTCGGCGTCGTCGAACTGCAGCTTGCCGGTCGCGGTGTTCACCGTGCACTTGTAGGCGACGCCGTCCGCCAGGCGGACGCTCACCGACCCGGACACCGTGTTGACGCGGGCGGACTCGGGGACCCCGTGCAGGTCGAGCACGACGTCGGCCGAGACGCCGTCGGCCTGGAACCGCGGGATCTCGCCGGTGGCCACGACGTCGCCGGAGACGGTGTGCACCGCGAGCGCGCCGTCGAGGTCGCGGATCGTGGTGGCGCCCGAGACGGCGTTCACCGTGACGTCACCCGCGACGCCGTCGACGACCAGGTCGCCGGACACCGTGTTGAGGGTGGCTCCGCGGTTCGTGCCGGACAGCAGCGCACCGGCCGAGACGACACCGAGCGTGATGCCGGCGTCGCGGGGGACCAGGATGCTGACGTCGGCGTGGGCCTTGCCGCGGAAGGACTTCAGGAACCCGATGGGGTCGTCCCACCGGACCTGGGGGTGGTCGACGGTGAGGGTGTCGCCGTCGACCTCGATGAGCATCTGCTTGCCGGACACGCTGTGGATCTCGACCCGGGCCGTGGGTTCGTCGTGTGCGACGACGTCCACCTGCCCGCCGACGAGGCCGACACGCACGGTGCGCACGATGCCGGTGTCGATGACCTTGGGCTCGTCGACGAGCCACTTCTCCTGCGCCATGTTGCCTCCTGGAACTCGCGATGTATCGCGTCTGTGGGGATCACGCTATATCGCGTTCCCCACGGCCGCAAGGGGTCACACGCGATCGCCGGGCGATCGCCGGGCGATCGCCGGGTGATCGCTCGGGCGATCGTGAGCAGGAATGGTCGGGTCGGCGCCGTGGACCCGACCATTCCTGCTCACGAAGCCGGGGTGGCGGGGGTGGGGCGGGCCTCCAGGGCGGGTGTGATGGCGGGTGCTGCGCCGCCGGGCGCTGCGGCCGTGCGCTCGGGGCTCCACGGGAACCGGCGGAAGTGCGGCATGAGCGGCTGGACCATCGGGCCGATCGCGAACGCCGCGATGACGGTGCCGGCACCGACGTCCCCGCCGAGGACCCACCCGACGATCACCACGGTGACCTCGACCAGGGTCCGTGCGAGCCAGATCGGCCAGCCGAGTCGCTGGTGCAACCCGACCATCAGACCGTCCCGCGCCCCGGTGCCGAACCCCGCACCGATGTAGAACGCCGTCGCGACCGCGAGCAACACGAGTCCCGCGGCGAACAGCGCGATCCGGGCGACGATCCCCGACGGCTCCGGCACCAGCCAGAGCACCAGGTCCGCACTCGGACCGATCGCCAGGGCGTTCAGCAGCGTCCCGATGCCCGGCTTCTGTCGCAGCGGGATCCACAGCAGCAGGATGACGCCGCTCGACACGACCGTGATGACGCCGAACGACCACGGCACGACGTTCTCGAGCCCCTGGGTCAGCACGGTCCACGAGCTCACGCCGACCACCGCTCGGACCTGCAGTGCGGTCGAGGCGCCGTAGAGGAACAGTCCGACGAAGAGCTGGACGAAGCGCAGGGTGAGGGCGGTGCGGCGGGGCATGTGGCCATCGTCCCGACAGATTGGCCTGCTGGTCGAGAGCCAATCGCGCTACCGTGGACCCGTGCCCCCTGTCCTGATCAGTGCCCGCGCCGCCGCCCACCTGCTGACCGACTGGCGCGCCAGCACCGACGCCCCGGCCTACGAGGCGCTCGCCGACGCCCTCCGGGTCCTCGTCATCGACGGTCGGGTCGCCCAGGGGGTCCGGCTCCCGGCCGAGCGCGGCCTGGCCGCAGCCCTCGGCGTCTCACGCACCACCGTCGCGAACGCCTACGCCCGCCTGCGCTCCGACGGGTTCCTGGTGTCCGTCCGTGGCTCCGGCAGCGTGGTCCACCTGCCCCGTGACCTGGTCGGCCGGCCCGACCCCGAACGCCTGGGCGGAGTCGTCGAGGGGGACCTGCTCGACCTGCGCAAGGCGGCCCTGCACGCGGCCCCCGGCATCGACGAGGCGGTCGAGCGGGCCGTTCGGCACGTGCCCGCGGCGCTCGCCGGCATCGGCTACGACACCGTCGGCGACCCCGGCCTCCGCGCCGCGATCGCCGCGCGCTACACCGAGCGCGGACTGCCGACCGAGCCCCCCCAGGTCATCGTCACCATCGGCGCGCAGCACGCGATCGCCCTGCTCGCGCGGGTGCTCGTCCGCCGTGGCGACGCCGTCCTCGTCGAGTCCCCGACCTACCCGCACGCGCACGAGGCCTTCCGCGAAGCCGGCGGCCGTCTGGTCGGCGTCCCCGTCGATGCGCGGACGGGGTGGGACGCCGCCGCGCTCGAGACGACGCTGCGTCGGACCACGCCCTCCGTCGCGTACGTCATGCCCGAGCTCCACAACCCGACCGGTGCGACCATGTCCGCATCGACCCGCCAGCTCCTGCTGTCGGTCGCGGCCTCGGTCGGCACGACCGTCATCGCCGACGAGACGATGGGGGAGCTCCGGATCGACGGTTCGCCGTCGCCGCCGTTGGCAGCGGCGGACCCGTCGGGGGCGTCGGTCGTGATGATCGGTTCCGCCGCCAAGGTCTTCTGGGGTGGGCTGCGGATCGGCTGGATCCGCGCCGACCCGGCGCTGCTGCAGCGGCTGCTGCTCGCCCGCCCGACGGGCGACCTCGGCACCCCCGTGCTCGACCAGCTGGTCGTGCGCGAGCTGGTCCCGCGCACGGCGGCCGTCCTGGAGGCGCGGCGTGCGTCCCTGCGCGAAGGTCGCGACGCGGTCGTGGGGGCGCTCCGGGCGCGGCTCCCGGAGTGGGACGTCCCGGCGCCGGCGGGCGGGTTGACGACGTGGGTGGGGCTCGGGCGGCCGGTGTCGAGCGCGCTCGTGCTCGCCGCCCGGGCCGAGGGCGTGGTGCTGGCCTCGGGCGGGGTGTTCGGGCCGGACGGCGGGTTCGAGCGGTTCCTGCGGGTGCCGTTCACGATGGCCCCGGCCGACCGGGGACGGTTGGTCGACGTGCTGTCGCGTGCGTGGGAGCGGGTCGGTGGCGAGTCGACCGGGGTGCGGGGGTCGTTGGCGGCGGTGGTCTGAGCGGTGCGTCGTCCGGGCACGGTGTCGTCCGCCGGGCTCGGTGTCGTGCGCCGGGGCTCGGTGTCGTGCGCCGGGGCTCGGTGTCATCCTCTGGGGTGAGGCCGGGTCGGGGGTTGTCGCTCCCCGGGGTGATGCGGCGGCGGTGGGGTCCGGCGAGGCTGGAGCCATGAACGCGACCCTGTCCGCCGGAACCCGCTCCGCTGTGCCGACGCCCGTCGACCCGCCCGCGCCGGTCCCCGCCGTGGTGCGGGTCACCATCGCGCTGAGCGGGGCGGCCCTTGCCGGCGTCCTGACGTCGTTCGGGCAGGCGGTGCCCGCACTCGCCTCCGTGTCGAACTCGGCCGGACCGTGGTTCCTCGTCGCCGCGCTGCTGTGCCTGGCGGCGGGAGCACGAGCGGGCCGGTTCGCCCTGCCGATCGCGATGGTGCTCGGCGTCGTGCTCCTCGAGCTCATGCACGTCGGGTACTGGGCCACGACGGTCCTGCGCGGGTTCCCGGACGTGCTGTCGATCACGAACCCGTGGGTGCTGCTCGGGGTGCCGGCCGGGCTGCTGGCCGGGGCGGTCGCCGTGGCGGTGCGGTCCCGCGACGCCCGGTGGCGCGCGGGGGCGCTCGGTGTGACGGCCGCGGTGCTCGTCGGTGAGGGGATCCGCGGGCTGCTGCAGGTCGCCGCGACGACCGGGCACGTGACCTGGGTCGTCGAGATCGTCGTCGGCGTGGTGCTCCTCGGCATCGGGGTCCTCGGCACCCGTTCACCCGTTGCGCGCGTGGTGGCGCTCGGCACCGGGGTCGTCGGGACGGTCGCGGTGCTCGGGGCCTACCTGGTGCTCGGCGGGTTCTGATCCGTCGGTGGGTCCTGGCCCCTCGGTCCTGATCCGACGGCGGGTTCTGGCTGCCAGCCGAGCGTTCGTCGGTCGGTCCTGCGAGGATCGATGACGTGCACTTCCTCTCGGTCTTCAGCCTGCGCAACCGGGCCCTCATCGCGCTCGTCACGATCGTGGTCGCGGTCTTCGGCGGCATCGCGCTCTCGAGCCTCAAGCAGGAGCTGATCCCCAGCGTCGAGTTCCCGCAGGTCGCGATCGTCAGCGCCTACCCCGGAGCCACGCCAGAGGTCGTGTCGAACGACGTCTCGACCAAGATCGAGCAGGCGATCCAGGTCGTCCCGGACCTCGAGTCGACCAGCGCGACCTCGTCCACCGGGCAGAGCGTGGTGTCGGCTTCGTTCCAGTACGGATCGAACCTGGCGAGCGCCGAGGACAAGATCCAGACCGCGGTGAACGCGCTGTCGCTGCCCGACTCGGTGCAGACGCAGATCGTCACCGGGTCCTTCGACGACCTGCCGGTGCTGCAGGTCGCGGTCTCGGCGTCCGGCAACCAGGAGCAGCTCGTCGACCGGCTGCAGGCCTCGGCGATCCCCGACCTCGAGAAGCTCGACGGCGTGCGGCAGGCGGACGTCTTCGGCAACCCGGGTCGTCGGGTCGTCATCACGCCGAACCAGGACGAGCTCGCCGCCCGCGGCCTGACCCAGACGGCGATCTCGGACGCGCTCGACGACAACGGCACGCTGATCCCCGGCGGCACCATCACCGAGGACGGCTCGACCCTGTCGGTGCAGACGGGCGAGCGGATCGCTTCGCTCGAGGACATCCGCGCCCTGCCGCTGACGAGTTCTTCGAGCTCGTCGACTTCTTCGGGCTCGTCGGGCTCGGACGGGTCCGGGTCGGGTGCCGCCGGGACGGCATCGTCCGGTGACGGCACGGCTGCGGGTGCCACCGGTACGGGCGCGACCGGCACCGGCGCGACCGGAACCGGCACGGGTACGACCGGCACCGGGGCGACCGGTGACACCGCGACGGGCGGGTCCACGACCGCGGCCACTCCCACCGACACCACCCTGGGCGACGTCGCGAAGGTCGCCATCACGGAGTCGCCGCGCACCTCGATCAGCCGCGTGGACGGCCAGCAGGCCCTGACGATCTCGATCACGAAGACGCAGGAAGCCAACACCGTCGACGTCTCCAAGACCGTGCGCGACGCCCTGCCCGGCATCGAGGACAAGATCGAGGGCGACCCCCGTTTCACCGTCGTCTTCGACCAGGCGCCCTACATCCAGCAGTCCCTCGACTCCCTGGCCGAGGAAGGCCTGCTCGGGCTCGCCTTCGCGGTGATCGTCATCCTGGTGTTCCTGCTGTCGTGGCGCTCCACGCTCGTCACCGCGATCTCGATCCCGACGTCGGTGCTCCTCGCCGCGATCGGCATGCGCGCCGCCGGGTACACGCTCAACATCATCACGCTGGCGGCCCTCACGATCGCGATCGGCCGCGTGGTCGACGACTCCATCGTCGTCATCGAGAACATCAAGCGGCACATGCTCCCCGGCGTCGACCGCGGCCGTGCCGTGCGGGAGGCCGTACGCGAGGTCGCGGGTGCGGTCACCGCGTCGACGCTGACGACCGTCGCGGTGTTCCTGCCGGTCGCCTTCGTCGCCGAACTCGTGGGGGAGCTGTTCCGGCCGTTCGCCGTGACCGTCACCCTGGCGCTCGTCGCGTCGCTGTTCGTCTCGCTCACCATCGTCCCCGTGCTCGCGTACTGGTGGCTGCGCCCGCCGAAGGCGAAGCCGGGCGACGCGACGACGGCAGCGGACGCGGAAGCTGAAGCGGTCGAAGCGCCGTCGGCTCCCGACGTCGAGCACGATCGCTCCGAGGGTGCGCTCGCCTCCGCCGCCGACCTGCACGACGCCGGCACCGCCGACCGTCTGCGCCGCGTCTACCTGCCGGTGCTCCGGTGGGTCGTCCGGAAGCCGGTCGTCGTCATCCTGCTCGCCGTGATCGTGCTCGGCGGAACGGTCGCCACGCTGCCGTTCGTCACCACGAACTACCTCGGCGACTCGGGGCAGAACACCTTCACGGTCACGCAGGACCTGAAGGCCGGCTCCAGCCTCGCCGTCCAGTCCGAGTCCGCCCGCAAGGTCGAGCGCGCGCTGCAGGACGTCGACGGCGTCGAGACCGTGCAGACCACCATCGGCACGAGCGGCCAGTCGATCCAGGCGGCGTTCGGCGGTGGCGGCAGCGCCTCGGTGCAGTACGCCGTCACGACCGACGCCGAGGCCGACCAGCCGACGATCCAGGCCGACGCCCGGAAGGCGATCGGGGGGATCGAGAACGTCGGCGAGGTCACCATCGCGTCCTCCGGCGGCGGGTTCGGCGGCAGCAGCGACATCGAGGTCGACGTCACCGCGCCGACCCAGACGCAGCTCGAGACGGCGTCGCGCCAGGTGCTGAAGACCATGCAGTCGGTCCCGGACACCACGGGCGCCACGAGCAACCTGTCCGCCGCGGAGCCGTTCCTCGCCGTCCGGGTCGACCGCCAGAAGGCCGCGTCACTCGGCCTGACCGAGACCCAGGTGGGTGGCCTCGTCGCCGCAGCGGTCTCGCCGCGGGACACCGGCAGCATCGAGATCGACGACGCGACGCTCGACGTCTACATCGCCGACCCGGAACCGCCGACCACCATCGGCGCACTCCGTGCCCTCGACGTGCCGACGAGCACCGGCACGGTACCGCTGTCCGACGTCGCCACGGTCGAGGAGTCCGAGGGGCCGACCACGGTCACCACGACGAACGCGGCCCGCACCGCCACGATCACCGTGACGCCGGACGCTACGAACCTCGGTGCGGCCGTGCAGTCCGTCACGACCGCCGTCGACGAGCTCGACCTGCCGAAGGGTGCGACCGCCTCGATCGGTGGCGTCGCCGCCAGCCAGTCGTCGGCGTTCTCGCAGCTCGGGCTCGCGGTGCTGGTCGCCGTGCTGATCGTCTACGTGATCATGGTCGCGACGTTCCGGAGCCTGCTCCAGCCGCTGCTGCTGCTCGTGTCGGTGCCGTTCGCGGCGACGGGCGCGATCCTGCTGCAGATCGCGTCGGGCGTCCCGATCGGCGTCGCGTCGCTGATCGGTCTGCTCATGCTCGTCGGCATCGTCGTGACGAACGCGATCGTGCTCATCGACCTCGTCAACCAGTACCGACGGCGCGGGTTGCGGGTGCGCGAGGCGTTGATCGAGGGCGCCACACGACGCCTCCGTCCGATCCTGATGACGGCGATGGCGACGATCTTCGCGCTGCTGCCGATGGCGATCGGGCTGACCGGCAAGTCCGGCTTCATCTCGCAGCCGCTGGCCCTGGTCGTGATCGGTGGCCTGGTGTCCTCGACGCTGCTGACGCTCGTGGTGCTGCCGGCGCTGTACTTCGTGGTCGAGCGGGCTCGAGAGCGCCGCGCGGATCGGCGGGCAGCGCGGCAGACGGAGCCGGGCGAAGCGGTCTAGCGGCGGTACTCGGCGTCGATGGCGGCGAGGGGCGAGACGACGACGCGCTCGGTCCGCTCCTCGCGCTCGACCGCACGGAACCACGACACGAGCACCAGGGTCAGCGTCACGAGGAACACCACGGCGGCGCCCTGCGACACGACGGCCAGCTGCCCGGTGACCGAGGCGTACCCGCCGAACGACACCGCGGCGACGAACGACAGCCCGAGCAGCAGCTCCCCGAACGTCTGCAGCGCCGGGCGGTCCCAGCGGGTCGCAGCGGCGCGGGCAGGGCGGGTCGAGGTGTCGGTCACCCCAGAAGTCTGCGGCCGGGGGCGCGGCAGCGGCAGTCCCGACTCCGGGTGGCACCCACCCGGGGCACGCGGTCGGACGCCCTGCGCGGCCGGCCGGTCGGACGCCCTGCGCGGTCAGGCGATCAGCCGGTCAGCCGGCGCGGTCAGCCCAGCTGCGTCCGCAGGAACGTGACCACGCGGCGGCTCATCGCCTCGTCGAGCTGGGCGATCGAGTGCGCCGTGCCCTCGACCGCCACGAACGTCACCGGGACGTCGTGGGACCGGAGCGTCGCGGCGAACTCCTGCGACTCCCACATCGGGATGAACTCGTCGGTGGAGTGCCCGATGAAGAACGGCGCGGTGTCCGAGGTGACGTGGAACTCCGGCGACGCCCTGGTGGCCGCCGGGCACCTGGCGTACGACCGGCACCCCAGGTAGAGCAGCTGCTTGCGCTGGAAGGCCGCCGACACCCCGTCGGGCTCGGTGGACCGGGTGGTCAAGTTCGTCGGCCCGCTCAGGTCGACCACGGCACGGATCCGGTCGCCGTCGGCGTACGCGGCGGAGTCGTGGTCGGTGACGGCGAGCATCGCGGCGAGGTTGCCGCCGGCGCTGCCGCCGAACACGCCCACGCGCTGGGAGTCGACGTCGTAGGTCTCGAGCGTCGCCGGACGGAACACGTAGTCGAGCGCACGGCGGACGTCGTCGAGCCCGGCCGGGAACGGGTCGGTCGGCGCCAGCCGGTAGTCGACGTTGAACGTCACGAAGCCCTCGGACGCCAGGTACTTGCACACGGACCGGTAGGCGGCGGTCGCCTTGTCGCCGTGCGACCAGCTGCCGCCGTGGATCATCAGGACCGCCGGGCGTCCGGTGGCGGCCCCGACCGCTCGGGCATCGGGGTCGGCGGTGGCCGAGGCGGACGGCGTCGCGGTGGGGGTCGCCGTCGTCGCGGGGTCGCTGTCGGCCGGCAGGCACACGTCGAGGCGCTGCAACGGATCGGTGCCGTAGGGCACGTCGGCCACCACGTCGATGCCGTGGTACCGCAGCGACAGCGGGTAGATGATGCTGTCCGCGGTCACCGTCGCGTTCTCGTCGCCGACCGGGTCCGTGCTGCAGGACGCCATCGCGCCGAGCGCCACGACCGCGGCGACGAGCGCGAGCACTGAGCGGCGGCCGGACTTCATCACGTCCACGCTAGCCGCACCGGCAGCCGCCCACGTCACCCGAGCGGAGGACGGCAGTGCGAGGATGAGCACGGCAGCCGCCGACCGGAGCACCGCAGGAGGACCCGTGAGCAATCGCAAGGCCTGGAACGCCGATCCCGAACCACTGCTCCGCGTCGAACCCGGGTTCCGCCTCGACCAGGTGGACCCGGACGGCACCCCGGGCTTCCCCGGCCGCAAGATCGACGGCCTCGAAGCCCTCGCAGCCGGAGCCTCCCGTCTCGCCGCCCTGCAGGAGCGCCTGTACGCGGCGTCGACCGTTGGCGACGAGCGGCGGGTGCTGCTCGTGCTGCAGGCGATGGACACCGCGGGCAAGGGCGGCATCGTCTCGCACGTCGTCGGTGCGGTCGACCCGAACGGCGTGCACTACGCCGGCTTCAAGGCCCCGACGGCCGAGGAACGCGAGCACGACTTCCTCTGGCGCATCGAGAAGCAGCTGCCCGCAGCCGGGCAGCTCGGCGTGTTCGACCGCTCGCACTACGAGGACGTGCTCGCCCAGCGGGTCCGTGGGCTCGCCGCGCCGGACGAGATCGAACGTCGGTACGGCGCGATCACCGCCTTCGAGGACGGCCTCGCCGCCGCCGGCACGACCATCGTAAAGGTCATGCTGCACATCTCGAAGGACGAACAGCGCGAGCGCCTCGGCGACCGGCTCGACCGCCCCGACAAGCACTGGAAGTTCAACCCGGGCGACATCGACGACCGCCTGCTCTGGGACCGCTACCAGCAGGCGTACCAGATCGCCCTCGACCGCACGTCGACCCCGCAGGCTCCCTGGTACGTCGTTCCCGCGAACCGCAAGTGGTACGCCCGCCTCGCCGTGCAGCAGCTCCTGCTCCGGGCGCTGGAGGACATGCACCTGTCGTGGCCGAAGGCGGACTTCGACGTCGCCGAGCAGCGTCGTCGGCTCGCGGAGTCCTGAGCGCACGACCCCGGCCTGGAGGCCCGTCCCGCGTCCGGCACGCCGCCGCCGGACCGCGCGGGGCTGGCGTCAGGGCACCGGCTCGCGTAGACTCGCTCGGTCGGCCTTCGACGTCGTGACATTGTGATCACGGAAATTCTGCTGGGTGTGTGTTGCTCGAGGGCTGGAATCACGTCGACTCGCGACGGGATGAACCCCCTCTCCGCAAGCAGCCCCCGCCGATGTCGCTGTCGGGCGCTGCGGTACGTTGCGCACCCGAGAAAGCAGCCATGGCCCCGTACAACAAGGGCGGCGCGGACAACCGCGCCTCCGACCGCGTCCGCCACCCGAACGGCACCCCCGCCGCCCGCAGCAGCAAGCACCGCGGGTTCCGCGCCGCCGACTCCTCGCAGCCGCGCCAGAAGCAGCGCTGGGACGCCGAGGAGCGTCGCGGCCGCGCGTCGCAGGGTGAGCGTCCGGCCCGTCCGAACTGGGAGCCGCGTGACAGCGGCGGCCAGCGGCGCCCCGACCGCGACGACCGTGGCGGCCGTGGCTACAACCGCGATGCTCCCTACTCGCACGGCCGCCCCGACGCTCCGCAGGCTCCGCGTCGCGCCGGAACCGGCTCGCAGGGGCCCAGCGCCCCGCGTCGCTTCGATCGTGACGACCGCGCGCCCCGTCGTGACAACGATGACCGGCCCCGTCGCTTCGACCGCGATGACCGCGCCCCGCGCAGCTTCAACCGCGATGACCGTGCCCCGCGTCGGGACAACGACGACCGTCCGCGTCGCTTCGACCGCGACGACCGCGCCCCGCGCAGCTTCAACCGCGATGACCGTGCGCCCCGTCGCGACAACGATGACCGTCCGCGTCGCTTCGACCGCGACGACCGCGCCCCGCGCAGCTTCAACCGCGATGACCGTGCGCCCCGTCGGGACAACGACGACCGTCCGCGTCGTTCGTTCGACCGCGACGGCCGCGCGCCCCGTCGCGACAACGACGAGCGTCCCCGTCGTTTCGATCGTGACGACCGCGCTCCGCGCAGCTTCAACCGCGACGACCGTGCGCCCCGTCGGGACAACGACGACCGCCCGCGTCGCTCGTTCGATCGCGATGACCGCGCCCCGCGCAAGTTCGACCGCGACGACCGCACCGACCGTGCCCCGCGCCGCTCGTTCGACGAGCCCGAGCGCGGCAAGTTCGTGCCGGCCGACGACGTCAAGCTCGAGAAGCTCCAGGCCGAGGCCACCATCGCGGCCGACGTCGAGGGCGTGACCTTCGGTGACCTGGGCATCGGCGGCAACATCTCCCGCGCCCTGCAGGAGCTCGGCGCCTCGAGCCCGTTCCCGATCCAGGCGGCGACGATCCCCGACGTGCTCGCCGGCAAGGACGTCCTCGGCCGTGGCCGCACCGGTTCCGGCAAGACCATCGCCTTCGGTGCACCGCTGGTCGAGAAGCTCATGGAGCACGGCGGCGGCACCAAGCGCAAGATGGGCCGCGCCCCGCGTGCGCTCATCCTCGCGCCGACCCGTGAACTCGCCCTGCAGATCGATCGCACGGTGCAGCCCATCGCCCGTTCGGTCGGCCTGTTCACGACGCAGATCTACGGCGGCGTGCCCTACGGCCGTCAGGAGGGCGCGCTCGAGCGCGGCGTCGACATCATCGTCGGCACCCCCGGTCGTGTGCAGGACCTCATGAACAAGGGGAAGCTCGACCTCAGCGAGGTCATCATCTCCGTGCTCGACGAGGCCGACCACATGTGCGACCTCGGGTTCCTCGAGCCGGTGCAGGAGATCCTCTCCGCCACGGCCGAGGTCACCCCGCAGGGCAACCGCGCGCAGAAGCTGCTGTTCAGCGCGACGCTCGACACCCAGGTCGCGGCGCTCGTCGAGCAGTTCCTGCACGAGCCGAGCGTGCACGAGGTCGCGGGTGAGGACCAGGCGTCCTCGACCATCGACCACCGTGTCCTCGTGGTCGAGCAGCGCGAGAAGGACCGTCTCCTCGAGGAGCTGGTCGCCGGCGACGGCAAGACCATCGTCTTCGCCCGGACCCGCGCCTACGCCGAGCGTCTGGCCGACCAGTTCGAGGACGCCGGCATCCGCGCGACCTCGCTCCACGGTGACCTGAACCAGTCGCGTCGCACGCGCAACCTGCAGCTGCTCACGAGCGGCCGCGTCAACGTGCTCGTCGCCACCGACGTCGCCGCCCGCGGCATCCACGTCGACGACGTCTCGCTCGTCGTGCAGGCCGACGCCCCGGACGACTACAAGGCGTACATGCACCGCTCCGGCCGCACGGGTCGTGCCGGCAAGGAGGGCACGGTCGTGACCATCGTCCCGCGTGGCCGCATCCGCAAGATCGAGGGCATCCTCGAGCGCGCCGAGATCGAGGCGGACCTGGTGCAGGCCGCACCCGGTGACGGCATCGTGTCGGAGCTCGCCGCGCGCTAGTCGCGACCACAAGACGGACAGGAGGCCCGGTACCAGCTGGTACCGGGCCTCCTGTCCGTCACACGGTGCGACCGAAGACCGCACTTGCGCCCGGGTCATCCTCTCGGAGGACCCAGAGCCGCCGTGCTCATGCCCCCGACTGATGACACGGGCGAGCAGGACCGCTGCAATGATCACGTGACACCCGCAGCGCTCGTCGGACGACTCCGCCGGTTCCCCGTCTCCGTCTCCGTGGCCGCAGCGACGACCGCGCTCCTCGTGACCGCGCGGATCGCTCACGCCGAACCCGACTTCCCGCACCACCCGCCCGTCGCGTGCCTCGCCATGGTCCTCGTGATCGTGACGACGGTGCTCGCCGAACGGTCCCTCGGTTCCGTCCGCACGGTGGTCATCGGCGTGGTGGCCCCGGCGCTCGGCGTCCTCGGAGCCCTGCTCACCGTCAGCATCGGGTCAGCGCTCGGCGAGGCACACGCCGAACTCGCGGTCGGCCAGCCGCTCTTCGCCCCGTCGATCGTCGCCGCCGCCTTGCTCGGTGCCGCTTCGGCAGCGATGCCCGCGCAGCACCGGTGGCGGACGCGAGCCGCGCTCTGGACCGTCGTCCTCACGCTCGTGCTCTTCGCCGGCCACGGATCGGACCTCGCCCGTGCCCTGGCGACGCTGCTCGGCACCGCAGCCGGTTCGTTCGTGGTGCGCCGAGCCTCCGGTCCCGACGCGCCGACCGCGCGTGACACCGTCAGCGCACGCACGTGCGTCGTCGCGACGCTCATCGCGCTCGGCGCGGGCACCCTGGTGACCCCTGTCGTGCCGGACCCGGACGGCGTGCTCTCGGTGTTCGCCGACGCCATGAGCGACCGAGCCGTCGTCATCGTCGGGCTCCTCCTGCTGGTGTCCGCCTGGCTCGTGCAGCGTGGCCGGCGGACGGGCATCGTGCTCGCCGTCGGCGTGCTCGTGACGCTGACCGCCGTCCTCGCCGATGTGTTCCTCATCGAACCGATGACCGACGACGCCGTGCAGTGGCGCGGTCTCGGGCTGGACGCGATCGAGTGGCAGGTCACGCTGCTCGGCGCGTGGCTCGTGCCGGCGATGGTGCTGCTGGCGGTCCTGGCGCTCCGCGGACGCCTCGTCCGCTCGCGGTTCCGTGCCGCCACCGACGGCCGCGGTGCCCTGGTCGAGATGCTCCGCGACGGCGATGCCGGAACCCTCGGCCACATGGGCACCTGGCGCGGCAACGCCACCTGGACGGACCCGGACGGACGCGGGGCCGTGGCGTACCGGGTCTGCGGGGACGTGGCACTCACCGTGTCGGACCCGGCGTGCAGCGCTGCGGACCGCGCCGAGGTCGTGTCCGCGTTCACGGCCTTCTGCGACCGCAACGGCTGGGTACCCGCGTTCACGAGCGTGCACGACCCGGTGCGGCAGATCCTCGCCGCCGACGGGTGGACCGCGCTGCCCGTGGGAGTCGAGTCGGTGCTGGACGTCGCCACCTTCGACCTGCGCGGCAAGAAGCGGCAGGACCTCCGGACGGCCTCGAACCGGGCGGACCGTGAGGGGGTCCGCGACGAGTGGACGACCTTCGACGCCCTGGCTGACGACCACCGTGCCGAGGTCGAGGCGATCTGCGCGCGGTGGGCGAGCGACCGGAGACTGCCGGAGATGGGGTTCACCCTGGGCGGCTTCCACGAGCTCGACGACCCCGACGTCCGACTCATGCTGGCGGTGACGGCCGACGGGCAGGTGACCGCGGTCACGAGTTGGCTGCCCGTGTACGAGCACGGCGTGCTGGCCGGCTACACGCTCGACGTCATGCGCCGCGGCGACGACGGCATGCCGGGCGTCATGGAGTTCCTCATCGCCCGGACCGCGATCCGGGCACGCGACGCAGGCCTGCAGATGATCAGCCTCTCCGGCACGCCGCTCGCCGCCCACGACGGCGCACCGTCACTCGTGTCCTTCGGATCGGTCCTCGTCGCCCGACTCCTCGAGCCGGTGTACGGGTTCCGGTCGCTCCAGCGCTTCAAGGAGAAGTTCGGCGCCCGACACGAGGCGCTCTGGATCGTGGTCCCCACGCCGTTGCACGTGCCGCGGGTCGCACGTGCCCTGGCCGGCGCGTACGTACCGGGCCTCCGTCCGAAGCACCTCTGGGCACTGCGGCAGGCACACCGCTCGGTCGTGCGCGAGCCCGCTCCGACGCGGGTGGTGTCCGAGCAGTGAGTCCGACCGAGTGGCTGCTCGCCACCCAGCTGCAGGCGCCGTCCAAGCTCGTCCCGCTGGACGTGGCGTTCGCCGTGCTCGGTCTCGCCGTCCTGCTGCCGGCGCTCGGGGCGCTGCGTTCGCGCGTCGCGTGGCGACGGGCCGGGGTCCGCGCTGCCGTCGCGGTGGTCGCCGCCGCGGTGGTGCTCCTCGTGTGCTGGGTCCTCAGCGATCTGATGAACCTGTTCGGCGTCGCGCTGAGCCCCGTCACCCGGATGTGGTTCGTCGTTGCCGCAGCTGCACTGGCCCTGGCGGTCGTCGGACTCGTGCAGGGCCGTCGCTGGCGCCGCGTCCTCGCCGGGCTGCTCGTGCCGACCGCGCTGCTCGCGTCCGCCCTCGGGGTGAACGTCGAGTTCGCGATGTACCCGACGCTCGGCACCGTCGTGCAGACGGACCCGTTCCCGGAGCTCGACCTCGCCGCAGCCCCCGTCGCCACCATGCCCACGACCGGCGAGGTCCGCACCGTCGAGATCCCCGGGGAGCGATCGGGGTTCCCCGCACGGCCCGCCGTCGTCTACCTCCCGCCCGCTGCCCTCGTCAGGGATCCGGCGCCGCTGCCCGTCGTCCTCGCCTTCTCCGGTCAACCGGGGGCTCCGAGCGACCTGTTCACCGCCGGCAGGATGGGCACCGCACTCGACGGCTACGCCGCAGCCCACCACGGCCGAGCGCCGATCGTCGTCTCCGTCGACCAGCTCTCCGCGCCCGGCCTGAACACGATGTGCGTCGATTCGGACCTCGGCAACGCAGCGACCTACGTCACCGAGGACGTGCCCCGCTGGCTGACGGCGCACCTCCCGGTGACCCCGGACCGCCGTGCGTGGGGCCTCACCGGCTTCTCGCAGGGGGCGACCTGCGCGATGCAGTTCGCCACCGCGCACCCCGACCGGTTCGGGGCCGTGCTCGCGGTGTCCAGCGAGCTGCAGCCCATCGACCAGAACCCGCAGCACAGCGCCGACCGGGCCTTCGGCGGATCGATCACCGCGTGGAAGGCCGCCGGTCCGATCGCGCAGATGCGGGCGGACGACCTGCACGGGCACGCCTTCTGGTTCACCGCGGGGTCGGCAGACGGGGCGTTCAGCCGCAACGCTCGCGTCCTCGCCGACGCTGCTCGGGCAGCGGGCGCGGACACCAGCGTCGCGTCCGCCCCGGGGAGCGGACACGACTGGAACACCGTGCAGTGGTCGTTCCGCACCGAGCTCCCGCACCTGGCCGACGCGCTGTCCGCGGGGCGTCACTGATCCGCGCCACCGGGGTCTGACCCACCTTCTGACGGACGGGAGGCCCGGTACCAGCTGGTACCGGGCCTCCCGTCCGTCACATGGTGAGCACCAATGGTCGGGTCGCGACGTCCGACCCGACCATTCCTGCTCACGAAGCGGCGGCGCGACCGCGCCCGCGCGCGCTCAGCGGTTGAAGAACAGCAGCCCGCGCACGAAGCCGGCCTGCCCGGCGTGCTGCGTGCAGTCGTCCAGGATGCTCACGAGTCGCGCGCCGGCCGTCACGGGCGGGTCCCACGCGTCGTCGACGACGGGGTCGAGGTCGTCCGGGCCGAGCGTGCCGAGGTGTGCGACCGTGCGCTCGTGCACCGCGCGCAGGTACCCGGTGAGCAACTCGGCGGAGGCCCGCACCCGCCCGACGTCGTCGCGGGACATGCCGTACCCGAGCGCCTCGGCCGGGAACGGCAGCCCGAACCGGTCGTACCAGCCGTCCGCCGTCCAGACCTGCTCGGAGCCGGCGAGCTCGGCGATCTGCACGTCCTGGCCGCGGGCGATGTGCCACGCGAGCCACGCGAGGGTGTTCGCCCCGGCGGCCGGCCGTGCCGCGAGCTGGTCTTCGGAGAGGCCGTCGACGGCCCGCTCGACCGTCTCGGGGACGCGGGAGAACGCTTCGGTGAGGAGTTCAGAGGGGGTCATGGCGCTCACGCTACGCGCGGGCCGTGACACCCGCTGTCACACGGCGGCGCTGCGGTGGTGGCGCTCCAGGGCGGCACCGAGCCCCTCGAACGCGGCCGCGACCACGGCGCGGTCGGACGGTGCGACGACCTGCCGGAACGCGTCGGAGTAGACGGCGCCGACCTCGCGGGCGACCGCCGTGCCCGACGGCGTGAGGTGCAGGAGCACGCTCCGGCGGTCCTCCGGGTTCGGGCGACGTTCCAGGTGGCCGTGCTTCTCGAGTCGGTCGATCAGCGACGTCATCGCCCCGGTGGTGAGCTCGAGGTACTCGCCGGCCTGCTTCGGGGTCACGCCGTGGCCGCCGGCGGCGCTGAGGAAGAACACGAAGCGGGTGTCCGTGGCGTTCAGCCCGCGGATCGTGCTCTCGTGGTGCAGGACGCGCGCGTGCTGCATCTGGAGCACCCGGAAGGCGGTGAGCAGTCGCGGCAGGTCGGCGTCGGGGTCCGTGTCGGCGGTGACGGGGTCCACCGCCGTGACGTCGGGCGACATCGGTGCCGGCGGCGTGGTGGGGGCGACGCGCGCCGCGGGGACGGCGGGTGCGTGCTGGGGGAGGACGACCGGGTCGGTGTCCGTCATGGGAGCTCTTCTCGGGTACAGGGTGGGAACTTCAGTCAACAAGTAACTCACTCGTCAAGATACCCCCATCAGTGGGGACATCTCAGGTCTTGTGAGCTGCTCGAACGCCAAGTAGCTTGATCGTCGTACCACCTCGGCACGTAGCGCGACCAACCACCGCGGGCCCGTCCGAACCACCGATCAGATCTCTTCCTCACGGAGTCCAACCATGTCTCGTGTCACGCCTCGTGCTGCCCGCCTCGCCATCCCCGCCGCCCTCGTCGCCTCGGGGGTCGTCGTCTCGACGGCCTCGTACGCGGCGTTCTCCTCGACCACCGTCAACCCGACGAACAACTGGACGGCCGGCAGTGTCGCCCTGTCCGACGACGACAACAACACCGCGCTGTTCACGGCGAACAACCTGAAGCCCGGCTCGGCCGGTGCGAACTGCATCGCGGTGACCTCGACCGGTTCGCTGCCCTCGGCCGTCAAGCTCTACGGCACGAACGTCTCGACCACGAAGGACCTGGCCGCGAACGTCAACCTGACCATCGAGCAGGGCACCGGCGGCGGCTTCGGCTCCTGCTCCGGCTTCACCCCGGCCGCCACCGGCGGCTCGCTCTACAGCGGCACCGTCGCGGGCTTCGGCGCCGCCTCGACCAACTACGCGACCGGCGTCGGCACCTGGGCCCCGACCGGCACCGCGTCCGAGACGCGCGTCTACCGCGTCAGCTACACGGTCTCGAGCACCGCCCCGAACACCGTGCAGGGCGGCACCGCAGCCCTCGGCTTCACCTGGGAGGCCCAGAACAGCTGAGCCGGGACCGGGGCCGAACCAGCCCCGCCCGTTCCCTCCCCGAAACGCGCCCCCGGTCGAAGGCAGTCATGAGCAGCATCGCAGTGCACGGTGGTCCCGCACCGCACGCAGCGGTCCGTGACGCCGTCGACTGGGGGCGCGTCGTCGTCGCCACCCTCGCCCGGGGCGTGGTCGCGACGCTGCTCGGGCTCGCGCTCTGGGCGGCCGCGCCGGCGCTCATCGGCTGGCAGCCGACCACCGTGATGACGGGCTCGATGGAGCCGCGGATCGTCCCAGGTGACGTGGTCGTCTCGCGTCCGGTCGGTTCGGGCGAGATCGCGACGGGCAAGGTCCTGCTCGCCGACGACCCGGACCAGCCGGACCACCTGCGCATGCACCGCTACGTCGAGGACGGCCCCCGCGGCACGATGGTCACGAAGGGCGACGCCAACCCCCAGCAGGACTCCACGCCGATCGAGCGCTCCGCCGTGCACGGTGTCGCCTTCCTGCGCATCCCGTTCATCGGGACACCGATCCGGTGGATCAGCGCGGGGGAGTGGGGCCTGGTCGCGATGCTCGCGCTCGGCCTGACCGCGGTGCTCGCGCTCTGCACGATCGATGGGTCGCTCCGGCGACTCGTCGAGGCCGACGACACCGACGGTGCGGCCGGTGGTCCGGACGACGCGGCTGGTCCGGATGACGCCGCCGGTCCGGCAGACGGTACCGACGACGGCCTGGAGGCGCGGGACGGCACCGCCACGGGCCTCCCGACCGCTGCGTCCAGCGTCCTCACCCGTCGCGCGCTGCGTCGACGAGCGCGTCGCGTGCGGCGGCTGCGCCGCGTGGGCGGGGGCACCGCGGTGCTCGTGCTCGCCGCGGCCGTCGGCGTCCTGCTGCCCGGGGCGGCGGACGCGGCACCGTGGTCACGGACCACCGTCGCTCCGACCGCGAGCTTCACGGCGGGCACGGCGACCGGTGTCCCCACCCTGACCTGCGCCCCGGCCGGGTCGAACGCGGTGACGATCTCGTGGACCTACGACAACGGCGCGACCGTGCCGGTGTCGTTCGACCTGATGAACGGGACGACGCAGGTGGCCAGCACGACCACCGCCGGTGCCCGTTCGATGCCCTACGCCGGCGCCGGGCTCCTGAACCTCGGCACCACGTACACGCTGCACCTCCGCACGAACCTCGGCAACAACTGGACCGCGACGAGCACACCGACGGTCAAGGTCAAGGTCGTCTCGGTGCTGGGCCTGGCGTCCGCCAGCTGTGTGACCGCCTGAGTCCTCCACAGGGCGCCGCGAGGTGCCCTGTGGATGTCCCCGGCCGGCGTTACCGTGGCCGCATGCGCATCCTGCACACCGGCGACTGGCACCTCGGCCGCACACTGCTGGGTGCCGACCTGCTCGAGCACCAGGCCGCGTTCACCGACTGGCTCGTCGACCTCGCCCGCGAGCGCGCGGTCGACCTCGTCGTCATCGCCGGCGACGTCTACGACCGCGCGATCCCGCCGGTGGACGCCGTCCGCATGCTCTCCCGCGCGCTGGAACGCCTCGCCGAGACCACGACGGTGGTCCTCACGCCGGGCAACCACGACTCGGCCGCGCGGCTCGGCTTCGGGGCCGGCGTGATGGGGCAGCGCGTTCGCATCCTCGCCGAGCCCGCACACGTGGCCGATCCGGTGCTCGTCACCGACGACGACGGCCCGGTGGCCGTGTACGGCATCCCGTACCTGCACCCCGACCTCACGCGGTACGCCCTGGCGGCGGTCCCCGACGAGCCCCTCGCCCGCTCGCACCACGCCGTCGTGCACGCCGCCACCGAACGGATCCGCGCCGACCTCGCGACGCGGGCCGGCACCCGGAGCGTCGTCGTCGCGCACGCCTTCGTCGGGGGCGCCGACCCGAGCGACAGCGAGCAGGACATCCGCGTCGGCGGGGTCGACCGTGTCGCCGAGTCGGTGTTCGACGGGTTCGACTACGTCGCCGTCGGGCACCTGCACGGCCCGCAGCGCGTCGGCGACGACGACCGGATCCGGTACGCCGGGTCGCCGCTGGCGTTCTCGTTCGGCGAGCGGCACCAGCGGAAGTCCGTGACCGTCGCCGACCTCGACGCGGCGGGCGCCGTCACCGTCGAGCTCGTGCCGACCCCGGTGCCGCGGCGGCTCGTCGACGTCCGGGGCAGCATCGACGCCATCGAGTCCGGGGAGTTCCTGGCCGATGCCGACGCCTGGGTGCGCGTCGCGGTGACCGACACCGTGCACCCGGAACGCATGTACGCCCGCGTGAAGGACCACTTCCCGCACGCCCTGGCGATCACGCACGAACCGGCGGACCGGCCGGCCGCCACCGCCGCGCGGGCCGTCACCGCGACGTCCGACCCGGTCGAGGTCGCCGGCGACTTCGTGGCCTTCGCCACCGGCGGGCTGCCCGACGACGACGAACGGGCGGTGCTGACCGAGGCGTACGAGGCCGCGGTGCTCGCCCTGCAGCGTGAGGGGGACCGCTGATGTACCTGCACCGACTCGAACTGCGCGCCATCGGGCCGTACCCCGACCTCGTGACGATCGACTTCGCGGCGCTGGCCGCGTCCGGGGTCTTCCTGCTCGAGGGGCCGACCGGTTCCGGCAAGTCGACGATCATCGACGCCGTCGTGTTCGCCCTGTACGGCGGACTCGCCGGTTCCGACGCCAGCTCCGACCGGCTGCACAGCCAGCACGCCGACCCGGCGGTCGAACCGTTCGTCGAGCTCGTGTTCGAGACCGGCGCAGGCGTGTTCCGGGTCCGGCGCACCCCGCAGTACGACCGCCCGAAGCAGCGGGGGACCGGCACGGTGAAGCAGCAGGCGTCCGTGCAGCTGTTCCGACTCGCCGCGCCCACCGACGTCGCCGGCGAACCCCTGTCGTCCCGCATCCCCGAGGTCGGGGTCGAGATCGCCCGGATCGTCGGGCTCGACCGCGCGCAGTTCCTGCAGACCGTGGTGCTGCCCCAGGGCGAGTTCGCACGGTTCCTCCGCTCCCCGGGTGAAGACCGCCGGAAGCTCCTGCAGTCGTTGTTCGGCACCCAGGTCTACGACCGCACCGCCGACGAACTCGCCGCTCGCCGCCGAGCCGTGCAGGCCGAGGTCGAGGGGGCCGACGACCGCGTCCGCGACGCCCTGGCCCGGTTCGCGCAGGCGGCCGACCTCGCCGAGGCCGACGAGTCCGTCGTCCCCGGCACGGTGGCGTCCCTCCGCGCGACGGCCGACGCCGCCGAGGCAGCCCGGACGGCTGCGGTTTCCGCTGCGACGGCGGCGACCGACCACGAACGATCCGTGACGGCCCGTGCGGCCGCCCTCGAGCGACGAGCGGCGCTGCTGCTGCGGCAGGCTGTCCTCGACGATGACGCCCCGGCGATCGAGCAGGCACGGACCGCGGTCGCGACGGCCGAGCGTGCCGCCCGGGTCGCCGCGGTGGCCGACGGCCTCGACGCCGCGACCGTGCGGGCCGACGACACCGCCGCGGCAGCAGCCCGGTTGCGCGACCAGCACGCGCTCCGCGCCGTCGACGCACAGCAGATCGCCCGGCGCCGCGACACACTGACCGACGCCCTGTCCGACGCCCGGCACCTCGTCGCGGTCGAGGCCGGAGCGGATGCCAGGCGCACCGCGATCGCCGAGGCCACGGCGACCGCATCGCGGCTCACCGACGACCTCGCCGCCCTCGACACCGCGCTCGAATCCCGGCCGTCGGAACGAGCCCGGATCGTCGAGGCCGCCCGGACCGCCTCGACGACCGCTGCCGACGCCGACGCCGCCGCGCACGAGGTCGCCCGGGTGCAGTCGCTCCGCGCCGACCTGGCCGCGCGCGACCGCGCCGAGCAGCGCGTCGGCGATGCCGAACGCGTCGTGGCCGGTGCCCGCCGTCGGGCCACCGAGGCGCTCGATGCCGAACGCTCTCTGCGCGAGCGCCGGATCGCCGGGCTCGCCGGGGAGCTCGGTGCCGCGCTGACCCCCGGCGATCCCTGCCCGGTGTGCGGATCGACGGCGCACCCGTCGGTGGCCGCGCCGCAGGACGACCACCCGACGATCCAGGCGGTGGAGTCCGCGGGCGACGCCACGCGTCTGGCCGACCAGCAGCTCGCCGACGCCGCGGCCGACCTGGCCGTCGACCGTGCGGAGCACCTCCGGCTGACCGCCGTCGTCGGCACGGTCGACACCGTCGCCCTCGACGCCATGACGGTGGCCGCCGACGAGCGGGTCCGAGCGGCGCACGAGGCTGCGGCGCTGGTGCTGGAGCACGAGCGCGAGCGGACGGCGCACGACACCGCGACCCGGGCGCTCGAGCGTGAGCGGAACGACCTCGACGCCCGGCGCACGGTGCTCGCGTCGACCGCGGCCTCCGATGCCGAGCGGCTCGAGGCCGACCTGCGATCGGTGCACGAGGCGATCGACCGGCTCGCAGCACTGCTCGACAGCGACGACGACCGCTCGCCTGTCTCGCTCCACGCCGTGGTCGACGAGCTCGACGGGCGGCTGACGGTGCTCCGCGCCGTCGCCGAGGCCGACGAGCGCGCGGCCACCGCGGCCCGCGCCCGCGACGAGCGCGGCGCCGAGGTCGCCCGGGTCCTCGACGAGCAGGCGTTCCCCGACGTCGCTGCCGCACGAGCCGGCCTGCTCGACCCCGACACCGTCGCGCGCTTCCGCAGCAGCATCAGCGCAGCCGAGTCCGAGCGCGCCGTCGTGCGGGCAGGGCTCGACGACCCCGCGGTGGTGCAGGCCGCCGACGACGATCCGGAGCAGCTCGACGTGCTGGCGGCGCAGGCCGAACGGGTCCGCGCGACGGCCGAGCTCGACGAGGCCACCCGGCTCGCGGTGACCGCAGCGCACCGCGCCGAGGCCGTCGAGCAGTGTGCGACCGAGGTCCACCGCACCGTCCGTGCGCGACAGGAGACCTCGGCCCGCAGCCGCGCCGTCGTCCGCCTCGCCGACGTCGCGAACGGCGTGGCATCGGTCAACCCGACCGGCATCACGCTCGGCACTTACGTGCTCATGCGGCGCTTCGAGGACGTCGTGGCGGCGGCGAACGACCGGTTGCGCGGCATGCTCGCCGGACGCTTCACCCTCGAGACCTCCGACGAACGGGAGTCCGGGTCACGGTCACGACGGACGGGGCTCGCCCTCGCCGTGCACGACCACACGACCGACACCGTCCGTGACCCCCGCAGCCTGTCGGGCGGCGAGACGTTCACCGTGTCACTGTGCCTGGCGCTCGGGCTGGCCGACGTCGTGCAGGCCGAGGCCGGCGGGGTCTCGCTCGGCACGCTCTTCGTCGACGAGGGGTTCGGCACGCTCGACCCCGAGACCCTCGACGACGTCATCGGACAGCTGTCCCGACTGACCGCGGGCGGGCGACAGGTCGGGATCGTCAGCCACGTCGAGGAACTCAAGCAGCGGATCCCGGAGCGGATCGCCGTGCGCCGCACCCCGACCGGCGGGTCGCGGGTGACGACGACGGTCTGACCAGACCTGACCTGACCAGACCAGACCAGGCGCTACGGGGTCGGCGTGGCCCCCACCGTGCCGTCCGGCGGCGGCAGGATGTCCGCCGCGATCCACGGGAACACCCACTGGAACAGCACGAACACGATCGCTGCGAGCAGGACCAGCAGCTCGAGCACCTTCAGGACGGTGGGGCCGGGCAGCAGCCGCCAGACCAGGGGGAAGATCACTTGGCGGTCTCCGAGAGTTCCTTCGGGGTGCCCTCGGACGCGGGCATCCAGTAGTCGAGCTTCGCGTGCGTCACGTACCGCTCCGCCGCCGACCACATCGGGTGGCAGGCGGTCAGCGTGAGCCAGCGGTCCTGAGCGGTCGGTTCGACGCCGGGCTTGTTCGGCACCGGCGCGATCGTCTCGATCTTGTCGGGCGTGACGATCTGGCTGTCGGTGACCTTGTAGACGTACCAGACGTCGAACTTCGTCTTCGCGTCGGTGACCCGGACCACTACCGAGTCGCCCTTCTGCAGTTCCGCGATCTGGTTGAGGGGCTTGCCGTAGGTGACCCGGTGTCCGGCGACGGCGAAGTTGCCGGGGGCGCCGGGCATCGCGGTGCCCTGGTAGTGCCCGAGCCCGATGGTGTTGAGGACCTTCTCACGATCCGTGCCCTCGCCGATCGGCCGGTTGTAGTCGTTGCCGAACCGGGGGATCTGCATCGTCCCGAACACGTCCGACAGCGCCGGCGGTTCGTCCAGCACGGGTGCGGTGCCGCGGTGCTCGGTGCCCTCGACCTTCGGGGTCTTGACCTGGTCGAGGCCCTGCACGAGCTTCGTCTGCTCGTTCACGGCGACCACGTCGGTCCACCATGCCGTCCACACCACGTACAGGCCGGTGCCGGCGCCCGCGATGATGAGCAACTCGGCGATGAGCGAGACGATCGCGCCGCCGACCGTCTGGCGTCTGCGCGGGGAACGCCGGGACCGCGAGCCGGCTTCGTCGTCCCGTGCGCTGCGGCGCGACGGGATGGTGTCGTGTGCGGTCACGGGGCTCCTGATCGGCTGGGTGGTCGGACAGGTCTATCAGATCACGACGACAGGCCGGTGACGACGTTCTCCCCACCCCCGTTAACGTGGGGGCATGGAGTACCGGATCCGCCCCTTCCGCACCGAGGACACCGATGCGGTCGTCGCCCTGTGGGAATCCTGCGGGCTCGTCCGACCCTGGAACGACCCCCGACGTGACATCGCCCGCAAGCTGACGGTCCAGCCCGAGCTCTTCCTGGTCGCCGAGCCGGACGCCACCGACGGTGACGACACCGACACCGACACCGCCGAAGCCGACGTGGTCGCCGCGGGCATGGCCGGCTTCGACGGGCACCGCGGCTGGGTGAACTACCTCGCCGTGCGCCCGGACCTGCAGGGCTCCGGCCTCGGTCGCACCCTGATGGCCGAGTTCGAGCGGCTCCTGACCGACCTCGGTTGCCCGAAGCTCAACCTGCAGGTGCGTGCGGGCAACGAGCAGGTGCTCGGGTTCTACACGTCCCTCGGCTACACCGACGACCGCACGGTCTCGCTCGGCAAGCGCCTCATCCCCGACGCCTGACCGCGCGCTACGCCAACGCCAGCGCCACCGACGCGACGAACGCCAGCACGATGCCGATCCACTGCTGCGCGGTCAACCGCTCCCGCAGCACCACCCCGGCCAGCACCACCGTGCCGATCGGGTAGAGCGCGTTGAGCACACTCACGACGGGCAGGGTCGCCGGATCGTCGCTGCTGTGCAGCCCCGCCTGGATGAACACGTTCGCCATCGCGTCGAAGACGCCGCACACGGCCACGGTGACCAGCAGCCGCGGACCCCATCCGCGACCCGGCCGACGCCCGGGGGTCACGGCAGCCCCGTCGGGGCGGGCGGACGTCGGGGCGGACACCGGGCCTCCCGTCCGGAGTACGACGACGAGCGCCGCCGCACCCAGCAGCACCGCCTGCAGCACCCGCGCGACCACGAGGGGTGCGATGCCCGAGTCGGACGGCGTCATGTCGTAGGCCAGCACGATCCCGCCGAAGCCGCACCCGGCGACGGCGGCCGCGACCACGCCCCGGGCGGTGAGCCGTGCGCCCGAGGCGTCCCGGACCACCGCGACCAGGACCACCGCGACGACCGCGACCACGAGCGCGCCGGTGGCCACGGGTGACAGCACCGTGCCACGGAGCACCGCGACGAGCACCGGCACGACGGCCGCGAAGACGGCGGTGACGGGGGAGAGCACGCTCATCGGTCCGATCGCGAGTGCCGCGTAGAGCAGCAGCACCCCGACACCCCCGGAGAGCCCGGCGACCGCACCCCAGACCGCGGCCGGCCACGAGAACACGCCGCCGAGGACCACCAGTCCGACGAGCAGCGGCAGGATCCCGATCGCGGCGGCCACCGCCGTGACGACGACCGGGCGGACCCGGCGCGAGGCGAGTCCGCCCAGGAAGTCGGCGAACCCGTAGACGATCGCGCCGGACAGGCCGAACAGGACGGTGAGCACGGCTCCCATCCTGCCCGGCCCGGTACCCTGCGGTGCGTGAGTGTTCCCTACCAGCGCCTGCCCCGGATCGACGCGCGCTGGAGGTGGTGGCGGCCACTCGTCGCCCTCGCGTTCCTGGCGGGGTGGTACTTCGTCTCGCAGGTGCTGATCACCGTCGCCTACTTCATCCCGGTCGCCGCGGTCGGGGGTGCGTCCGGGCTCTACGGCCTGCTGGATGACCTGCAGAGCGGTGCTCTGGACCCGACCGACCCGTTGACCCTCTCGCTGACCCTGGTGTCGCTCGTGGTCCTGCTGCCGGGGGTCCTGCTCGCCGTGAAGATCGCGCGCATCGGACCGGCCGGCATCCTGTCGTCGACGCGGTTCCGGGTCCGGTGGGCCTGGACGGCGTGGTGCCTGCTGCCGACGCTCGTCATCGCCGCGGTCATGTTCGTCGTCCAGACCGGCCTGTTCTGGGACGGGGGGATGATCACGACCGACGGCGGCTTCGCCTGGAACCACGACGCGATCGGCCAGTCGACGGTCTCCCTCGGCACCCTCACCCTGACGATCGCCCTCGTCGTCCTGCTCGTCCCGTTCCAGGGCGCGGCCGAGGAGTACATCTTCCGCGGCTTCCTGATGCAGACCGTCGCGTCGTGGATCCCGCGTCGCGTCGGCACGGTCATCGCCGTGGCGGTCTCGACGGTCGTCTTCGCGGTGCTGCACATCCCGAACGGCTACAACGTCTGGGGCATCCTCGACGTCGGCTCGTTCGGCCTGATCGCGGCGATCATCGTCCTCCGGACCGGCGGGCTCGAGGCCACGGTCCTGCAGCACGCCTTCAACAACATCATGATCTTCGTGCTGCAGGCGCCCGGTTGGTCGAAGGTCGACCTGACCTCGTCCGACGCGAACGGCACCTGGCAGGGGACCCTCGTCACCCTCGTCACGTCGCTCGCGTTCTGGGGCATGGTCGAGTTCCTGGCGTGGTGGCGGGGGCTGGACCGCCGGTTCGCCGGGCACGAGGCACCCCGGTTCCGGGGTGTGACCCCGGCCTGGGCGGGCGGCGTCCGCTGGATCCGGCCTGGAGGCACGGGCTGGGCGACCACGCCGGCCCGCGCCGACGACGTGGCCGGTTCCGACCACCGTGCCGACTCCGGCACGGACGGTGCTGTGGACAGTGCGGTGGGTGTCGCCGGTCGCCCGTAGGCTCGTGGCATGAGCACCACGCCCGCGCCCGCTGCCGTGCCTGCTCCCGCTGCCGTGTCCGCACCCCGTGCCGCTGCGCTCGACGTGCTGCACCGCGTGTGGGGCTACGACGACTTCCGCGGTGAGCAGGCGGCCATCATCGACCAGGTGGTGGCCGGTGGCGACGCCCTGGTGCTCATGCCCACCGGTGGTGGCAAGTCCCTCTGCTACCAGGTGCCCTCGCTCGTCCGCGACGGCGTCGGCGTCGTGGTGTCGCCGCTCATCGCCCTCATGCAGGACCAGGTCGACGCCCTGGCGGCGAACGGCGTCCGGGCCGCGTTCCTCAACTCCACGCAGGGCCCTGACGAACGGTCCCGGGTCGAGCGTGCGGTCGTGCAGGGCGAGGTCGACATGCTCTACCTCGCGCCCGAGCGGCTCCGGCTCGAGTCCACCCGTGCGCTCCTCGACCGGGCGCGCGTCTCGCTGTTCGCCATCGACGAGGCACACTGCGTCGCCCAGTGGGGGCACGACTTCCGCCCGGACTACCTCGAGCTGAGCGTCCTGCACGAGCGGTGGCCGACGGTGCCGCGCATCGCCCTCACCGCCACCGCCACGCCGCAGACCCACCGCGAGATCTCCGCCCGGCTCGGCCTCGACGACGCCGCGCACTTCGTCGCCGACTTCGACCGGCCGAACATCCAGTACCGCATCGAACCGAAGACCGGCGCGCTGCAGCAGCTGCTCACCTTCATCCGCACGGAGCACAGCGGCGACGCCGGCATCGTGTACTGCCTGTCCCGCAACTCCGTCGAGCGCACCGCGACCGCCCTGGCCGATCAGGGGATCAACGCCCTGCCGTACCACGCGGGCCTCGACGCCCGGGTGCGTGCCCGCAACCAGTCGACGTTCCTGCGCGAGGACGGCGTCGTCATGGTGGCGACCATCGCGTTCGGCATGGGCATCGACAAGCCCGACGTCCGGTTCGTGGCGCACCTCGACCTGCCGAAGTCGGTCGAGGGGTACTACCAGGAGACCGGCCGTGCGGGTCGTGACGGGCTGCCGGCCACCGCGTGGCTCGCGTACGGCCTGAACGACGTCGTGCAGCAGCGACGGATGATCGACCAGTCCGAGGGCGACGCCGCACACCGTCGGCAGCTCAGCGCCCACCTCGACGCCATGCTCAGCCTGTGCGAGACGATCGAGTGCCGCCGGGTGCGGCTGCTCGCGTACTTCGGGCAGGAGAGCACGGCGTGCGGCAACTGCGACACCTGCATCGCGCCGCCGGAGTCGTGGGACGGCACCGTCCCCGCGCAGAAGCTGCTGTCCACCGTCGTGCGGCTCGAGCGTGAGCGCCGCCAGCGGTACGGCGTCTCGCACCTCGTCGACATCCTGATCGGCAAGCGGTCGCCCCGCGTGCAGGAACTCCAACACGACACCCTCGCGACCTTCGGCATCGGTGCCGACCTGTCCGAGGGCGAGTGGCGAGCGGTCGCACGACAGGTGCTGGCCCAGGGCTACGCGGCGGTGTCGGGCGACGGCTTCGGCACGGTCGTCCTCAGTCCCACGAGCGCCGAGGTCCTGACCGGCAAGGTGCAGGTGCGGATGCGTCGCGACCCGGTCAAGGCGCCGCGGGCCGGCCGCAGCAGTCGACGAACGGTCGTCACCGACATGCCGCAGGAAGCCGTCGGCCTGTTCGAGGCCCTGCGTGCCTGGCGTGCTGCCGAGGCCCGCGAGCAGGGCGTCCCCGCGTACGTGGTGTTCAACGACGCGACACTCCGGGGCATCTCCGCCGTCCGCCCGGCCGACGTCGACCAGCTCGGCGAGATCTCCGGCGTCGGCGCAGCGAAGCTCGAGCGGTACGGGCGAGCGGTCCTCGACGTCGTCGCCGCTGCCGACTGACGCCCGACCACCACTGCATGCCGTTCCGGGCATGTGCCCTCCGCGCGCCTCATTACACTCGGTAGCTCGTCACCACGAGGAGGTCCGGTGTCCGGTTCGACGAAGTTCGCCACCGTGCTCAGTCGCGCGGTGGTGACCCCGCTCGCCCGGTTGCTGTGGCGGCCGAAGATCATCGGTCGTCGGAACGTCCCGAAGCGTGGCCCGGTGATCCTCGCGAGCAACCACCGATCCTTCATCGACTCGCCCGCGATCACGCTCATAGCGCCGCGCAAGGTGTCGTTCCTGGCGAAGCAGGAGTACTTCACGGGTTCGGGTCTCAAGGGAGCCGTCTCGCGGGCGTTCTTCGGTGGCATCGGCGCCATCGGGGTCGAGCGTGGCGCGGGGGCGGCGGCCCAGCAGGCCCTCGACCTCGGGCTGGCACGCCTGCAGGAGGGCGAGGCGTTCGCGATCTACCCGGAGGGCACGCGCTCGCTCGACGGCCGGATCTACAAGGGCCGCACGGGAGTGGCATGGCTGGCGTTGACGAGCGGCGCCCCCGTCGTGCCCGTCGCGCTCACCGGCACCGAGGACGTGCAGCCGGTCGGGTCCCGGCTGCCGAAGCTCGCCCGCGTGACGATCGAGTTCGGGCAGCCGATCGACCTGTCGTCCTTCGGCGAGGCGTCGTCCGGTCGTGCTCGGCGCCACGCGACCGATGCGGTGATGGCGGCGATCCAGGAGCTCAGCGGCCAGGAGCCGGCGAACGCCTACAACAACCCGCCCGCGACGATCGTGGAACGGGTCCGTCGTGCGCTGCAGCCGGACGACCCGACCGCGGCCGCCGTCGACCCGGACTGAACGCTGCGACTATCCGGTCACTATTGCACATCTGAAATATCGATGGTTGAATGGCGGACGTGCCGCTCGGCACGCCGCCATCGCCGGTCGCCCGAGAACGACCAGCCACGACATCCAGATCGGACCGTCCGCAGCATGTCCTCCACCCCGCTCTTCGACTCCATCGCCCAGCGTCGCGATCAGGCCGACGCTCCACACTCCACCGTGAACTTGACCCCGCACTCCACCCCGTCGCCGGCGCTCGCCGTCGTGACCCCGGTGCCGACCTCGCCGATCTCCGCGCCCGTCCGCCCCGGTGACTCGACGCTGGTGCCGGCCGCCCTCGTCGCCGCGATCGACGAGATCCCGGTGCGGGTGGCATCGGCCCTCGTGACCGAGGTCACGATCCGTCCCGAGCACCTCGTCCTGGTCGAGACCGTGGCCGACGCGCTCACCCGAGCGGTCGTCGACGCCGTCGTGTGCGAGCTCGACCGGATCGCCCGTGACGGCGTCGTCCGCGTCTGACCGGACCGGTCACCGCACGATGACGACCCTCGACGACGGTCTGCCCCGGCGCCCGCGCGGTGCCGAGCGCCGCACCGCCCACCGACCGACCGAGCCCCCGCTGCGCCGTGCACGGCACGCTGCACAGCCCGGGCCCCTCCGAGCCGCCGGGGTGGCGGTGCCCCCTCCCGCCACCCCGGCTTCCACCCGGCCCACGCAGTCCGCACGGCCGACCCGGTCCACGCAGTCCGCACGGCCGACCCGGTCCACGCTGGCCGCGCGGCCGACCCGGCCCACGCAGGCCGCCGCTCCCGCGCGCCGCCGCCTCGCGCCCTTCCGGATCCCCGCCCGACGGACACTGCCCGCCGCTGCGGTGACCGCCGTCACGTGCCTGTTCGTCGCGGTCGGCTCCCCGCAGACCGCCGTCGCCGCTCCGACCACTCCGGAAGCCATGTCGGCACCGGCCGGCATGCAGTACTTCGTCGCCGACGGTTCGACCGGGCCGACCGCCGGCCGCGACGACTTCTCGGTGGGTCGTGCTGCGGCAGCCCTCCGGGTCCCCGGCGGCTCGGGGCCGACCGGTGGAGCCGTCCGCCCCGCAGTCGGCGCGATCCCGGACGCCGGTGGCTTCGGCTCCCGCTGGGTCGTCGGCTGTGCGGCCTGCTCGTCGAACCACCAGGGGCTGGACTTCGCCGCGGCCATCGGGACCCCGGTCGTCGCCGCGCTGCCCGGCCGGGTCGTCTCGGCGGGTGTGCTCGGTGGCTACGGCAACCAGGTCCTCCTGCAGCACGCCGACGGCACCGCGACCCGGTACGGGCACCTGTCGGCGATCGACGTCCGCCCCGGCCAGGTCCTCCGCGCGGGGGAGCGCCTCGGGGCCGTCGGCAACACGGGCGTCTCGACCGGCGCACACCTGCACTTCGAGGTCATCGTGGCCGGCACCCCGATCGACCCGGCCGCCTGGCTGCAGGCTCGCGGGCTCCTCTGACTGCAGCGGGCGTAGCGTCGGGACGGTCGCGGCACGGAGCCGCGCCAGGACGGAGACGCACGTGCGAGTGACGGTGTTGGGGACGGGTGCGATGGGCGCCGGCGTGGCTGGATCACTGCTCCGCGACGGCCACCAGGTGACGGTCTGGAACCGGAGTGCCGACAAGGCCGCACCCCTGGGTGACCGCGGCGCAACGGTGGCGAGTGACCCGGGCAGTGCCGTCGAACACGCCGAGGTCGTCCTGCTCACCCTGTTCGACACCGATGCGGTCGTCGACGTCCTCGAGCAGGCCGCTGGCGACGCCCCCATCGACGCCGTGTGGGTGCAGGCCTCGACGATCGGCGTCGACGGCACCGCGACGGTCGTGCAACTGGCCGAGAAGTACGGCATCACCCTGGTCGAGGCCATGATGCTCGGCACGAAGGCCCCCGCGGAACAGGGCAAGCTCACGATGCTCGCGGCCGGCCCCGCGGACCTGCTGGACCGTGTCGACCCCGTGCTCGACGCGATCGGCGCGAAGACCGTCCGTGCCGGCGACCACGTCGGCGACGGCACCGCACTCAAGCTCGCCGCCAACGCCTGGATCGCGTCGATCACCGCGGCGACCGGGCAGTCCCTGGCCCTGGCGGCGGCACTCGGGCTCGACCCCGCGCTGTTCCTGCAGGCGATCGAGGGCAGCGCGAGCGACTCCGCCTACGCCCACACCAAGGGTGCCGCGATGATCGCCCACGAGTTCCCCGCCCAGTTCGCACTCGACGGGCTGCGGAAGGACATCGGACTCATCACCGATGCCGCCCGGACCGCCGGGGTGTCCACCACGCTGCTCGAGGCACTCGGGCGCGTCTACGCCGATGCCAGCGCAGCCGGGCACGGGGGCGACGACATCGCCGCGGTCGGCACCGCGTTCTGACGCACGGGCACGCGCACGCGCACCCGCACACGCACGGTTCCGCCGACTGATCAGCCCCGACGGAACAACCGCCGCAGGCGCTTCGTGAGCCGCCCCACGGCCTCGTCGTTCATGGTGTTGGCGAGGTCGAACGCCTCACGAGCCGGATCGGACCCGGCCTGGATGCGTCGGAGTGCGGCGTCGGCACGGGCCCGGGAGTCGAGCTCGGCGAACGGCATGTCGTCCTCGGGGTGGTGCTCGCCGCGAGGGTCCATGCGGATCAGGCTACGCGCGACGGAGGTGGTCCGACCCGCCGTCGAGCTCGTCCACGACGCGGACCATCTCGTCCAGGAAGTCCACGACGACGGCCATCTCGTTGCTCGGCAGGTGCTCGGTGACCTCGAGCGCGCGGGCATCGAGCTCCTCGATGACGCGGAGCGCGTGCCGCATCGAGGTGCCGGTGGCGGTGAGGATCACGCCACGGCGGTCGTTCGGGTCGGCGTGCCGTTCGACGTGGCCGCTGCGGACGAGCCGGTCGACGAGGGCCGACGTCGACGCCGCCGTGATCTCGAGCCGCTCGGCGAGGTCCTTCGCGTTGACGGTGCGGCCGTCGTGCTCGGCGTCGATCAGGAAGCGGAGCGCCAGCAGGGCGTTCTCGCCGATCCCCAGTGCCTCGCGTGCTCGGCGCTGGGCAGCGCTCTCGGCCGTTCGGTACCGCCGCAGGGCGTTGAGGACGTCCACGGCGGAGACCGCGGAGTCCTCGTACCAGTACCCCGCGGTGCTGGTCATCACCTCGGACATCATGCCCCCAATGCTAGACGCTCTAGTTAGATTGTCTAGCGAGCGCGGAGACGGGACACCTGCAACACCCGTGACGCGGTTCTGTAACACCCCGGCAACGCCGGCTCGTTAGGTTCTGGACATGCAGGAGCAGCCGTGCTGAGCCGCCTCGCGGGGAACGTCTTCCACGTTGGGAGCGCGGTGGAGCGCACCGACGTCGTCGCACGGTTGCTCGACGTCTACGTCGCCCGCCGCGAACCAGGCACCCTCGACGACGATCGGCTCGTGTCCACCGAACTCCGCAGCGTCATCGGGACCACCGGCCCCGCGAACGACCCGGACCGCGCCTCCACCGTCGACGCCCTCGCGCTCGACCGGCACGAACCCGCGTCCATCGCCGCCGCGGTCGCCGTCGCCCGCGACCACGCACGCCGTGCCCGCGAGGTCGTCTCGAGCGAGCTCTGGGACTGCCTCGACGTCACACGGTCGCGGATGCCCCGGAAGATCGCCCCCGACCGTGCGCACGAGTTCCTCGGCTGGGTGCGGGAGCGCAGTGCCCTCGCCATCGGCGTGGTCGAGGGCGACGCCAGCCGTGACGAGGTGTGGGAGTTCTTCACCCTCGGGCGATCACTCACCCGCTGCGCCTCCACCGCACGGCTGCTGGCGTCTCGGCTGCTCGAGCCGGACGCGGTCACCTCGTGGACGGCGGCGCTCCGGGCGTGCGGCGCGGGCGAGGCCTTCCTGCGCGGACGCGACCACCCCCCGGTGCCGTCGGACGCCGCCGCCTTCCTGCTCCTGGATGCCCACAGCCCGCGGTCGTTGCGCTTCACCGTGCACCGCGCGGCCGAGTGCCTGGCCGACGTCGCCCCGTCCTGCGTCGCGGACGAGGTCGCCGGGTTCGCCGAGGTCCGCGCCCTGCTCGACGGCATCCCCGAGGAGTCGGCGCTCGCGGTGGCGGGTGACGTCGGGCAACGGCTGGCGGTGGCTGCCGACCGCGTCGCCGCGGCCCTCGACGAGCGCGTCTTCGCGTCGTCCGCACCCGTCCTCTGAACCCACCCGGAGCCCGTGTTCGGCGCCGGCTCGGCGCGCGTGTGGCGGAAGGCGGCCGGTCCGCGCGTCGTGACCGCGGCCGTGGCCCCGGGTGGCGTCGGACGGGAGGCCCGTGGCGGCGCCGGTGCGGGCCTCCCGTCCGACGGTCGGTGCGTCATGGACCGTCGGCCGACGGGCAGGGCGACCCGCCGGTCCGTCAGACGGCGCTGGAGCGGTCGGCGAGCGCCTCGTCGCGTTCCAGCTCACGGCGGAGCGCCGCGCGTGAGCCGACCACCGGCACGGCGTGCGTGATCGCCAGGTGCAGCCGCGAGTCGGCGTCGTAGCGCAGCCGGACCCGCTGGTACCGGACGAGCCAGACGAGCGCGATCCCGAGCGCGACGAAGCCCGAGGCCGCGCCGACGACGATCGCCCAGCGCGGGCCGAAGGCGTCGGCGACGGCGCCGACGAGCGGGGCGCCGATGGGGGTGCCGCCCGCGAAGATCGCCATGTAGAGCGCCATCACGCGACCGCGCATCGCGGGCTTCGTCGTGGTCTGCACCAGGGCGTTCGCCGTGGTCATGAAGGTCAGGGACGCGAGCCCGACGAACACCAGCACGATCGCGAAGGTCCAGTACGTCGGAGCGAGGGCCGCGGCCGTGCACGCGAGCCCGAACCCGCCGGCGGCGAGCACGAGGGTGCGCATCCGCGGCTTGTCGCGGCGGGCGGACAGCAGTGCGCCGAGCACCGACCCGATCGCCATCACGGAGTTGAGCAGCCCGAACTCGCCGGCGCCCTGGTGGAACTCGACCCGCGCCATCGTCGAGGTGAAGATCGGGAAGTTCACGCCGAACGTGCCGACGACGAAGATCATGCAGAGCACGACGACGATGTCCGGTCGGGTGCGGACGTACCGGAAGCCGGCGACGATCTGCCCCTTGCCGCGGCCTGCCCGGACCCGTTCGGCGAGCTGGGCGGGGTCGACGAAGCGGAGTGCGAGCAGGACGGCCAGGAACGACCCGGCGTTGATGACGAACACCCATCCCGAGCCGATCGCCGCGATGAGCACACCGGCGACCGCGGGGCCGATCAGGCGTGCGGCGTTGAACGACGCGGAGTTCAGGGCGACGGCGTTCGAGACGTCCTCGCCCTGCACGACGTCGGAGACGAAGGCCTGCCGGATCGGGGCGTCGAACGCGGCGACGATGCCGAGCGCCAGGGCGAAGCCGTACAGCGCGAGCAGGGTGGCGGTGTGCGTGAGGACCATGACGCCGAGTCCCAGCCCGAGCAGTCCCATCAGGCCCTGGGTGAGCATGAGCATCTTCCGGCGGTCGAACCGGTCGGCGGCGAGCCCGGTGAGCGGCAGGAGCAGCAGCTGGGGGCCGAACTGCAGGGCCATCGTGATGCCCACCGCGACGGCGTTGTTGTCGGAGAGCTGGGTCAGCACGATCCAGTCCTGGGCGGTGCGCTGCATCCACGTGCCGACGTTCGACACCAGGGCCCCGGCGAACCAGATGCGGTAGTTGCGTCCGGCGAGGGAGCGGAACATGGCGGTCACTGCTGGGCCAGCCTCCTCATGATCTCGGTGGCGTCGGCGAGGGTGCTCCGCTCGTCGGCGGTGAGTGCTGCGAGTCGCGGGGAGAGCCAGCCGTCGCGGCGGCGTCGGGTCTCCTCGACGAAGGCGGCTCCGGCGGGCGTCGCGCCGAGCATCACCTTGCGGCGGTCGTCGCCGTGCCCGCACTTGGACACCAGGCCCCGCTCGACCAGCACCGCGACGGTCTTCGTCATCGACGGCGGGGTGACGCCGTCCTGTCGGCTCAGGTCGGCCAGGGTCATGGCGCCGTCGCGGTGCAGTCGGGCGAGGGCGGAGAACTGCGCGTCCGTGACGCTCGAGTCGGCCTTCTGGGCTCGGAGTGTGCGGGACAGCCGGTTCACCGCGATGCGGAGGTCGGTGGCGTCGGTCATCGGTCGTTAGCCTATCTCATTAGTTCAGCGAACGAACTTCATTTCGGGTGTACCGTGGTTGTAGACAACACGTGTTGCCGAGAGAGAAGGAGAACATGTCCGAGTTCGAGGGCAAGGTCGCCGTCGTCACCGGTGGTGGCAGCGGCATCGGTGAGTCGGTCGCGAAGGAGCTCGCCGCGGCGGGCGCCACGGTGGTCGTCGCCGACATCAACCTGGCGGGCGCCGAGCGCGTCGCCGCGTCGATCGTGGAGGCCGGTGGCACCGCTCGCGCGTTCGAGGCGAACTCCGCGGTCGCCGCGGACAACGAGCGCATGGTGCAGTTCGCGGTCGACACGTTCGGCGCGCTGCACCTCGCCGTGAACAACGCCGGCATCGCTGCGGCACCGCAGCCGATCGGCGAGTACGACATCGCCGCCTGGGACCGCGTCCGTGCGGTCGACCTGGACGGCGTCTTCTACGGGCTGCGCTACGAGATCCCCGCGATGGTGGCCGCCGGCGGTGGCGCGATCGTGAACATGGCGTCGGTGCTCGGCGTGGTCGGGATGGCCCAGAACGCTGCGTACGTCACCTCGAAGCACGCGCTCGCCGGACTGACCAAGGTCGCCGCGCTCGAGTACTCGTCGCAGGGCGTCCGCACGAACGCCGTGGGCCCCGGGTTCATCGACACCCCGCTGCTCCGGAAGTCGCTCTCGCCCGAGGCAGTCGCGGCGCTCGAGGACGAGCACGCCACGAAGCGGCTCGGCACCGTCGCCGAGGTCGCCGCGCTCGTGCTGTTCCTGCTGAGCGACAAGGCCTCGTTCATCACGGGCAGCTACCACCTGGTGGACGGCGGCTACTCCGCCCACTGACGGGTCGGGCGTACCTGGTCGTTCCGGGCGTGCCTGGTCGAAACGGGCGTACCTGGTCGGTTCTTTCGACCAGGTACGCCCGTTTCCGCTTTCCAGCGCGGGTGCGATGGGAAGGAACGTCGGACGGGAGGCCCGCCCAGCGTGCGCCGGTCGGCTCGCGCTGGGCGGGCCTCCCGACCTTCAGGGCCGCGCGTCCGTCAGGATCGCGTCGTGCGGGAGCAGGGCGTGCACGCCCCACGTGCGGTTCGCGACCTGCGTGATGCGCATGCTCACCGCCACGCTCGCCATCGCGAGTGCCTCCGCGCGGCCGATCCCGTGCAGCCCGGCGATCCAGTCGACCATCCGGTCGAGCGCCGTGGCCGTCGCGACGTTGAGATCGGCGTCGAAGCCGAAGGCGATGCGTCCGGCGGGGGTGTCGGCGTGCACACCCTCGACCGGAGCCCGGTCGAGGAGCGTCAGGGTCATCGTCGTGGTCATGCCGCACTCGACCGCCGTCCCGGAGACCTCGCCGTCGCCCTGGGCCGCGTGCCCGTCGCCGACGTGGAGCAGGGCGTCCGGCACCGTCACGGGCAGGTACAGGGTCGAGCCGGCGATCAGCTCGCGGCAGTCGACGTTGCCGCCGCCGACCGTGCGGGGCGGGATCGTCGAGTGCTCCCCGGTGGGCTCGGGTGGGACGCCGACGACGCCGAGGAACGGTGCCGTCCGCACCCCGAGGCCGAGCTGGTTCACGGCGACACCGGCGGACACGTCGATGTCCCAGAGCAGCGGGCCGCGCGACGCCGGATCGGTCAGGCCGAGTGCGCGGTTCACCGGGGAGTCGACCCCGCCCGAGGCCGTGTAGCCCCAGTCGTCGGGCACGAGGTCGTCGAAGTGCACCGCCAGGACCATCCCCGGACGTGCTCCCGCGACGGCGATCGGCCCGACCAGGCAGTGGCCCCGGCGCGGGTCGATCAGGGTCGGGGCGTCCAGGCCCGGGCCCGGCTGGCGTTCCGTGTAGCCCGCGGCGCTCAGGGTTCGGACCGTCACCGTGTCGCCCGGTTCCACGGTCAGGACCGGCCGGCGTTCGGCGGTGAAGACGTCGACGGCGGAGTCCACCGTGGCGTCGAGGTGGTGGTGGGTGGTCACCCGTCGATCATCCCAGGCGGGTGTTCTGGGAAGGAACGTCCTCAGTGGAACTGGGGGATCGTCAACCAGATGCCCGCCAGCACCGCGGCGATGCACAGCGCGAAGCACACCACGGCTCCCGCCAGTGCCGCGGGCGGGGTGTGCCCGGAGCGCGGGGTCTCCTCGGAGTACTGCGTGCGCTCGCCGCCCGCGTCGTCCGGCTGCCCCGTCCCGAGCAACCGGAGGCCGAGCGTGTACACGAGCACCAGGCCCACGGCGGCCACGAAGCCGACGCCGGCGACCGTGCCGATCGCGGTGAAGTCGATGTCCATCGTCGTTCCCCTCAGTTCGTCGCGCCGGTCGGCTGCGGCTCGGCCTGCTCGGCCGGCCCGGACTCGGTGGTGATGTCCTCGTGCGAGATCGGCTTGCGCTTGGCGAGGACGTAGAAGGTGAGCCCGCCGGCCAGGGCGAGGACCGCGACGAGCACCAGCCCGAAGGCCGAGGTCGACGCGAGCCAGGTCGCGAGCGCCCCGACCACCGCAGCGGCGGGCAGCGTGATCACCCACGCGACGACGATGCGGCCGACGACCGACCAGTGCACGTCGGCGAGCTTCTTGCCGAGCCCCGAACCGACGACCGCGCCGCTCGTCACGTGGGTCGTCGAGAGCGCGAAGCCCAGGTGCGACGAGATGAGGATCGTCGCGGCGGAGCTCGTCTCGGCGGCGAAGCCCTGCGGCGACTGCACGTCGGAGATCTTCTTGCCGACGGTCTGCATGATCCGCCAGCCGCCCATGTACGTGCCGAGGCCGATCGCGAGCCCGCAGGCCAGGATCACCCAGAGCGCCGGACCGGTGCCGGCGGCCTGGTAGTTCGCGGCGATGAGGGTCAGCGTGATGACGCCCATCGTCTTCTGCGCGTCGTTCGTGCCGTGTGCGAGCGACACCAGCGACGCCGAGATCGTCTGCCCGTGCCGGAACCCCGTCGCCGCACCGTGCGTCGTCGCGTTCTTCGTGAGCACGTACGCCAGGTACGTCGCGACCAGGGCGATCACCCCGGCGATGACCGGGGAGAGCAGCGCTGGCAGGACGACCTTCGACACCACCGTCGCCCAGCTGATCGAGTTCAGACCCGCCCCGATGATCGAGGCGCCGATGAGCCCGCCGAAGAGCGCGTGCGTGGAGGACGACGGCAGCCCGAGGTACCAGGTCGCCAGGTTCCAGAGCACCGCGCCGACGAGCCCCGCGAAGATCATCGTGGGGGAGATGTGGATGCCGTCCTGCCCCTCGCGGATGATGCCCTGTGAGACGGTCTTGGCGACCTCGGTGGACAGGAACGCGCCGACCACGTTGAGCACGGCGGAGATGAGCACGGCGGTCCGGGGCTTGAGAGCTCCCGTGGCGACCGACGTGGCCATGGCGTTCGCGGTGTCGTGGAAGCCGTTCGTGAAGTCGAACACGAGGGCCACGACGATCACCAGCGTGACGATGACGATGACGTCCATGCGCAGGACGCTAGGCCCGCCCGGAACCCCCTGCGTGAACGCCGGGTGAACAGGTCCGGGATGGAGCGCGTCTGCGAGGATGGCAGTGTCTGAAAGGATGCGAGTGTGCCCACCTTCTCCGCCGCTCGCGGCGACGCCTCGTTCACCGACGCCCACGGCGTCGAGATCGTCTACTCGACCTGGCGTGCGGCACGGCCGAAGGGTGTTGTGCAGATCGCGCACGGGGTCGGGGAGCACGGGCTCCGGTACGAACCGCTCGCGCAGGACCTGGTGCGCGCCGGCTACACCGTGCACGCGAACGACCACCGCGGGCACGGACGCACCGGCTTGACCCAGTGGGACGGCGACCACGCCAAGCTCGGGCGGCTCGGCCCCGGCGGGCTGCGCGCGGCGATCGCCGCGGTGGAGCAGATGAGCGCGGTCGCGCGGGCCGACGAACCCGGGCTGCCGCTCGTGCTGCTCGGGCACTCGTGGGGGTCGCTCATGGCGCAGCGGATCGTGAACACCTCGTCGGACCGCTACGACGGCGTCGTCCTGTCCGCGAGTGCCTACCGGCTGCCCGGCTGGATGAACAGCGGCGACCTCAACGCCCGGCACGCGGGGTCGGGGCCCACCAAGTACGAGTGGCTCACCCGCGACCGCACGATCATCGACGCGATGGCGCTCGACCCCCTGGCGGTCGAGGCCGACGTCATCGGGCTGTTCGGACTCGCCGACACCCTCCGGCTGCTCGGGGTGCCGCGGCGGGGGATCCCGCACGACGTGCCGATGCTGCTGCAGGTCGGCTCCGACGACACCCTCGGGGGTCCGCGCTCCGTCGAACGTCTGGCGCAGGCGTACCGTCGACGCGGCCGGCTGTCCGACGTGACCGTGCAGGTGTACGAGGGCGCGCGGCACGAGGTCTACAACGAGACGAACCGCGCAGAGGTCATCGGCGACCTGGTCGCGTGGCTCGACCGGGTGACGGCGCGCTGACGGCGCTCGCCGCGTCCTGCGACGCGACCGGTGCCGGACTGGAGGCCCGTGGCGACGCCGCCACGGGCCTCCCGTCCGTCACCAGGCCGGCCCACTGCCGGGCAGTCGGCCGTCCGGAATAGGGTTGCGGCATGCACGGTGAGTACAAGGTCCCCGGAGGCAAGCTGGTCGTCGTCGACCTCGAGGTCGTCGACGGCACGATCCAGCAGTTCCGCCTGGCGGGTGACTTCTTCCTGGAACCCGACGACGCGCTGCCGCTCATCGACGCGGCCGTGAACGGGCTCCCCGCCACCACCGACGCCGCGGGCATCGCCGCAGCTGTGCGGGCGGCCCTGCCGACCGATGCGGTGCTGCTCGGCTTCACGCCCGAGTCCGTCGGCGTCGCGGTGCGCCGCGCGCTGTCGCGGGCCTCGACCTGGCGCGACCACGACTGGCAGATCGTGCACGAGGGGCCGATCAGCCCGAACGAGCACCTCGCGCTCGACCAGGTGCTGACCGAAGAGGTCGGTGCAGGCCGTCGCGGTCCCACGCTGCGCATCTGGGAGTGGGACCAGCCGGCCGTCGTGATCGGCTCGTTCCAGTCGCTCAAGAACGAGGTCGACCCCGCCGGCGCCGAGAAGTACGGCGTGCAGGTGGTCCGACGCATCTCCGGCGGCGGTGCCATGTTCATGGACGCCGGCGCCGTGATCTCGTACTCGCTCTACGTGCCGTCCGACCTGGTGCAGGGCATGACGTTCGCCGACTCGTACGCGTTCCTCGACGAATGGGTGATCGAGGCGCTCAAGTCGCTCGGCATCGAGGCGTACTACCAGCCGCTCAACGACATCACCTCGACCAAGGGCAAGATCGGCGGTGCCGCCCAGAAGCGCCTCGGCACCGGTTCGCTGCTGCACCACGCCACCATGAGTTACGACATGGACGGCGAGAAGATGGTGCAGGTGCTGCGCATCGGGCGCGAGAAGATGAGCGACAAGGGCACCACCAGCGCCGCGAAGCGCGTCGACCCGCTCCGCTCGCAGACGGGGCTGTCCCGCGCCGAGATCATCGAGCGGCTGATCGGCACCTTCACCCGCCTGTACGGGGCGACCGAGGGGCACGTGACCGAGGCCGAGCGCGAGCGGGCGCAGGAGCTGGTGCGGACGAAGTTCGCGACGAAGGAGTGGCTCGAGCGGGTGCCGTGAGCCCCGTTCCGATCGACGGTGGACGCGACGGCCGGAGCTGAGGGGGGACGTCCCGGCCGCCGCTTCCTCGAGTGTGCGCCTCGACCTCATGAACCAGACGTGTGGATGATGAGAATCCCCCGCGCGGCTGATCCGCTCGCCGCGCAGCCCACGTAGCGTCGCTGCCGTGAACTGGTTGATCTTCCTGGGGGCGGTGGCCGCCGTGGCCGTCGTGGTGTGGATCGCCGATCGCATGGGGTGGATCGACCTGTCGAACAAATCCCAGCGGAGCGGTGGATCCGGAGGCATGGTCGGGATGCTGGACGAGGTGTTCGCACCGACCCGGCACGAGACGCAAGCCGAGTACGAACGGCAGGCGCGCCTGCCGAAACAGGCCCCGTCACCGGCGGACGACGACCACGACCTGCTCAGCGGCAGCGTGCTCATCCGCGTGCCGACGGTGCGGAGCGCCGGGCGGCACGAGGCCCGCGTGGGGACGCACGACCGCTCGTACTGAGCGGACGGGCGCCGCGCTCGTCTGTGCGTCGCCCGCGTCAGCGCGTCGTGAGCTCCTGGTAGTCCGGGTGCCGCTCGATCCACGCGTGCACGTAGCTGCACTGCGCGACGACCCGGCGTGACGAACTCGCACGCACGTCGTCGAGGGCGTGCTGCACCAGGATCGACGCGTGCCCACCACCGCGGTGCTCGGGATCGACCTCGGTGTGCACGAAGCGGATCTCGTCGCCGTCGACCTCGTACGCCGCGAGGCCGATGACCTCGCCGTCCTCGATTAGGGAGTACTGCTGCTTGTCGGTGTCGTTGCGGACCTCGGGTGCTGCTGCCATGCACTCGACCGTACGCCGGGGCCTGGGCGTGCGGTGCGTGTTCGCTCGGTGCGGTGCGGTGCGGTGCGGTGCGGTGCGGTGCGGTGCGGTGCGCGTCGAGCGTGCTCGCTCGGTGCGCGACAATGGGTCCGTGCGCAGGGGAGACGACCGAGGCCCGGACCGCGTCGTCCTCGGCGACGCCCTCGACGTGGTCCCCGCCTACCCGGACGGGTCCTTCACGCTGGTGTACCTCGACCCGCCGTTCAACACCGGCCGGTACCAGCGCCGGCACGCGACGTCCGCCGTGCCGAAGGCCGACGGTCCCGTGATGGGATTCCACGGCCGGACCTACGAGCGGGTGCGCGGCGACCTGATGCGCTTCGACGACCGGTTCGAGGACTACTGGTCGTTCCTCGAGCCCCGACTCATCGAGGCCTGGCGGCTGCTCGCCGCCGACGGCACGCTGTACCTGCACCTCGACTACCGCGAGTCGCACTACGCCAAGGTGCTGCTCGACGCGCTGTTCGGCCGCGAGTCGTTCCTGAACGAGATCGTCTGGGCCTACGACTTCGGTGCCAAGTCCAAGACGCGCTGGCCCACCAAGCACGACACGATCCTGGTCTACGTGAAGGACCCGTCGCGGTACTGGTTCGACTCCGAGGCCGTCGACCGCGAGCCGTACATGGCGCCGGGTCTCGTCACCCCCGAGAAGCGCGAGCGCGGCAAGCTGCCCACCGACGTCTGGTGGCACACGATCGTCTCGCCGACCGGCCGAGAGAAGACCGGCTACCCCACGCAGAAGCCCGAGGGGGTGCTGCGGCGGATCGTGCAGGCGTCCTCACGCGAGGGGGACTGGGTGCTCGACTTCTTCGCGGGCAGCGGGACCACGGGCGCCGTGGCACAGGCGTTGGGGCGGCGGTACGTGCTGGTGGACGACAACCCGGCGGCGATCGACGTGATGCGGAAGCGGTTGCCGGGTGCGTCGTTCGAGGTGGCTGGAGCACCGGCGTCAGCGGCGGGGGACGCGGCGCCGGCGGTCTGAGGCGCGGCACCGAGAACGGCAACGGCTCCCTCGACCCGACGCCCCGACGACCCAACGGAGAACCGACACCGATGACCGACCTGAAGCAGTGGATCGCAGTCACCGTGACCGCGATCGCGATCGTCGGCACGACTGCCGGCTGTTCTGGAGGACAGACGGAGAACCGACCGACCCAGGAGCCGACCGATGCGGAGCGCAGCATCCAGCAGCTCGTCGACGACACGACCGATGCGCTCGGCGGGACGTGGACGGTCCAGGAAGGGCCGCGGCTCGGCACGTGTGAGGACGAGCGCGGCGTCGGTGAGGGTGTGAACTACACGTACATCAAGTCCCGTGCTGATCGCGGCGACGTCGAGCAGGGGATCCGGACGCTCGAGAAGCTGTGGGGCGAGCGCGGACTCGACACGAAGCGGTTCTCCGATGCCGACGCGTCCTACAGCGGCGTCGACGGCAGCGGGGACGGCGTGGCGAACATCGGGTTCCAGTCCTCTGACCTCGGTGGGGGCGACACGGTCAGCGGTACCTCGGCGTGCGCTGCCGGGGACTACGTCGAGATGCGCGAGCGAGAGCGCCCGTAGCCTCCGCACGGGATCGACGATGTCGATGTCGTACGACGTCGACGGTGTCGCCTCCGCGCGGCCGCAACACTTGCACGCGCGCAGATGCGACGAGGTCGCTGTCGTACGACAGCGACCTCGTCGTTCGGCATCAGCGAGCGAGCGCCCGCGCCGACTACTCCGCGGAGTGCCGCCCGTGCGCGTGCGCGTCGTCAGCGTCCGGCCGGGAGGCGCGGCTCGCCTCCGCCGCATCGGCTCCGGCCCCGTGGGCGTCCGGCTCCACGACCGGGGCGGCGTGGGCAGCCCGGGTCCGGATGGCACCGGTCGTCGTCGGGGGCTCGTCGACCGGCGCAGCCGCCGAGTGTGCACCGTGCGTCGTGGCGTTCGGCAGCGGCGCGCGGGTGTCGTCGACCCCGTGCGGCAGCACCGAGACGTCCGACGCCCCGGTGGCCCGGGCGGACCGGGGCTGCACGTCCGGCGACGTCGGCACGTCGGGCGAGGTCGGGACTTCGGCGGAGGACGACCCCGTCGGCACCGGGGCAGCTCCAGGTGCGGCGGCGGCAGCGGCTGCAGCGGCGCTCCCGTCCGACCCCGCACCGGCAGCCGTGCGTGCGGCATCGGCCTGCTCCTGCAGCGCCGAGGTCTTGCGGAGCGGCGGCACCCGGAAGAACCACGTCAGCACGAACGCGAGCAGGATCACCGCGAGGCCGACGTAGTAGACGCGGACGGCCGAGTCGCTGAACCCGACCAGGAACGGACGGCTGAGCCGGGGGTCCGCCCCGTTCAGGAACGACGTGTCGCTCGTCGCCGAGTCGGTGGACGAGCTCGCGGCCGAGTCGCCGCTCTTGAGCTGCTTGATGAGCGTCGGGGCGACCTGGTCGACGACGTTCTCCCGCTGCCCCTTGTCGGAGTAGTCGATCTGCAGCGTGCCGTCGACGACCGAGGCGTTCGCCTTCGTGGCCGCCGTCTCGAGCGCCTGCTGTTCGGCTGCGGGCTTGGCGTCGTCGACCTGCTGGGCGATGATCGTGTCCGCTGCTGCGGCCGGGACGGTCCCCGCGGCGACCTGCTGCTGCACCGCTGCCGTCACCTGCTTGGTCACGGCGGCGTCGGCGGCCTGCTTCGCCTGCGCGGTGCCCTGGTCGAGACCGTCCTGCACGTTCTTCTGCACCGGGTCGACGATCTTCGTCCAGATCTCGTCCATCACGCCCTGGTTCTTCGACGCGTTCGCGACCGAGGGCGTCATCGCGGCGTTGAGCGCGCTCTTCAGGTCGGACTCGTTCTGCATCGCGGCGCTGATGTTCGTCGGCATCAGGGTGAACAGCACGGAGAGCAGGACAGCGGTGCCCATCGTGCCGCCGATCTGGCGGAAGAACGTCGCGGCGCTCGTGGCGACGCCGATGTCCCGCGGTGACACCGAGTTCTGCGCGGCGAGGGTCAGCGTCTGCATGAGCTGTCCGAGTCCGAGCCCGATGCCGAACATGCCGAGCATCAGGAACCACAGGGGCCGGTCGGCGGTCAGGAACGTCAGGACCGTGAAGCCGATCGCCGTGAACGCCGTTCCGGTGATCGGGAAGACCTGGTAGTTGCCGGTCCGGGAGATGATCTGGCCGGAGGCGATCGACGAGATCATCAGGCCGAGCACCATCGGCAGCATGGCGAAGCCGGACTCGGTCGGGGTCACGCCCTTGACGATCTGCAGGTAGAGCGGGATCGTCAGCATCGCGCCGAACATGCCGAACCCGACGAGCACGGACAGGATCGCGGACATCGAGAACACCCGTGATCCGAAGAGCTTCATCGGCAGGATCGCGTCGTCGCCCATGGCACGCTCGACGATGATGAACGCGATCAGGCCGAGGGCGCCGATGGCGTAGCAGGCGAAGGCGGCGGGGGAGTCCCAGCCCCACTCGCGGCCCTGCTCGGCGATGAGCAGCAGCGGCACGAGCGTGACGATGACGAGCGTCGCACCCCACCAGTCGATGCGGGGCTTGCCCCGGTCGCCGAACTTCGGCAGGTGCAGGAACGTCAGCACCATGAACAGGGCGATGATGCCGATCGGCACGTTGATCAGGAACACCCAGCGCCAGCCGGCGATGAACAGCAGCTGGTCCGCGCCGGCGAAGACGCCGCCGACGAGCGGCCCGATGACGGACGAGATGCCGAAGACCGCCAGGAAGTAGCCCTGGTACTTCGCCCGCTCGCGTGGGGCGAGCATGTCGCCCATGATCGCCAGCGGCAGGGACATCAGACCACCGGCACCCAGGCCCTGCAGCGCGCGGAACCCGGCGAGCATGAGCATCGAGTCGGAGAACGACGCCGCGAACGAACCGACGATGAAGATGCCGATCGCGGTGATGAAGAGCGGCCGGCGACCGAAGATGTCGGAGAGCTTGCCGTAGATCGGGGTCGTCACCGTCGACGCGATGAGGTACCCGGTGGTGACCCAGGCCTGCTGGTCGAGTCCGTGCAGGTCGTCACCGATGGTGCGGATCGCGGTGCCGACGATCGTCTGGTCGAGGGCACCGAGGAACATGCCGGCCATCAGGCCGTAGATCACCAACAGGATCTGTCGGTGGTTCATCACGACGTTGGACGCCGTGGTGGGGGCCGCGGGGGCGGTCGCCGTCTGGGTCATGAGCAGGGTCTCCCGGGGTACCGATGCGCTGGCAGAACGATTTTTGCGCTGCCTGCAAAGTTACAACTGCCGCAAGTGCTCGGTCGCACCGAGACGGCTTCCTGAGTGGATCGGCAGTCACGGTACGCCCAGTGGGCCCCGGTGGCACACGGCCTGGAGGCCCGGCTCGGTTCCGGCGGACGGGCTGCGGTGTCCGACACCCGCAGCCCGTCCGTCGAGGGCGCTACGCGCCCAGGGCTGCGTCGACGATCTCCTTGGCCTCGCGCTGCACCTGCTCGAGGTGCTCCTGCCCGACGAAGCTCTCCGCGTAGATCTTGTAGACGTCCTCGGTGCCCGACGGGCGCGCGGCGAACCACGCCTTGTCGGTGACGACCTTCACGCCGCCGACGGCTGCGTCGTTGCCCGGGGCCTTCGACAGCTTCGCGGTGATCGGGTCACCGGCCAGGGTGTCCGCGGTGATGGCGTCGCCGTCGAGCTTGCCGAGGCGGGCCTTCTGCTCCTTCGAGGCCGCGGCGTCGACGCGCTGGTAGACCGGGGCACCGAAGCGTTCGGTCAGCTCCGCGTAGAGCTGCGACGGGGTCTTGCCGGTCACGGCGACCATCTCGGACGCCAGGAGCGCCAGGATGATGCCGTCCTTGTCGGTGGTCCACGCGGTGCCGTCGGTGCGCAGGAACGACGCACCCGCGGATTCCTCGCCGCCGAAGGCCACGGAGCCGTCGATCAGGCCGGGGACGAACCACTTGAAGCCGACCGGGACCTCCCACAGGCGACGGCCCAGTGACTCGGCGACGCGGTCGATGATGCTCGACGACACCAGGGTCTTGCCGATCGCGGCGTCGTCGCGCCACTCGGGCCGGTGCGCGTAGAGGTACTCGATCGCGACCGCGAGGTAGTGGTTCGGGTTCATCAGTCCGCCGTCGGGCGTGACGATGCCGTGCCGGTCGGAGTCGGCGTCGTTGCCGGTGAGCACGTCGAAGTCGTCCTTGCGGGCGAGCACCGAGGCCATCGCCGAGGGGCTCGACGGGTCCATCCGGATCTTGCCGTCCCAGTCGAGCGTCATGAACGCCCACGTGGGGTCGACCTCGGGGTTCACGACGGTCAGGTCGAGTCCGTAGTGGTCGCGGATGGCGTTCCAGTACGGCAGCGAGGCGCCACCGAGCGGGTCGGCACCGATCTTCACGCCGGCACGCTTGATCGCGGCGATGTCGATGATGTTCTCGAGGTCGGCGACGTACGTGTTCAGGAAGTCGTAGCGCTCGGGCTCGGCGTCCTCGGTGCGCTGCACCTCGGCGTTGCCGCCCTCGATGATCGCGTTCGCCCGGTTCGCGATCCAGCTCGTGGCGTCGCTGTCGGCGGGGCCACCGTGCGGCGGGTTGTACTTGAAGCCGCCGTCGCGGGGCGGGTTGTGGCTCGGCGTGATGACGATGCCGTCGGCCGTGTCCGGGGTGCCGGCGCGGTTGTAGCGGATGATCGCGTGGCTCAGCGCGGGCGTCGGCACGAAGCCGTCCTGGCTGTCGGCGAGCACCCGCACGCCGTTGGCGGCGAGGACCTGCAGAGCGGTCTGCTCGGCGGGGGCCGAGAGCGCGTGGGTGTCGCGGCCGATGAAGAGCGGCCCGTCGGTGCCCTGGTCGCGGCGGTACTCCACGATCGCCTGCGTGATGGCGGCGATGTGGGTGTCGTTGAAGGCGGTGTCGAGCGACGACCCCCGGTGTCCGGACGTGCCGAACACGACCTTCTGCTCGGGGACCGAGACGTCGGGCACTCGGTCGTGGTAGGCGGCGAGGAGCTCGTCGATGTCGACGAGGTCGTCTGCGGTCGCTGGGGTGCCGGCGCGGTCGTTCATGCGTCCATCCTGGCACCGCGGTCCCTCGGACGTTCCCGTCGTATCCGACAGGTCGGCGAACGGCAGTAGGCTCGCGCGAATGGGGGAGACGATCCGCGCGGACGCGGCGCTGCTCGACGCTGTGCGAGCGGGCGACGGAGCGACGCTGCACACCGCGGTCGGTGCCGAGGTCTCCTGGGCAGCGCTGCACCTGCTCGCGGAGCACGCGTTCGTCTGGGCGCCCGAGCGCCCGGACTGTGCTGCCCATGGCCCGGTCGGGACGCGACTGCATGTCGACCTCACCGTCGAGCACGCCGCCCGACCCGGGATCGTGCTCGGTACGACTCCGGCGCGGTTCCTCGCGAGGGCACTCGACGTCGACGTCGCGTACTCCCTTGCCGAGGGGCCACCGCCGCTCGAGCCGACCCGGCTGACCGCCATGGCGGAGCACCGGTCCCCGCGAACGGCCACCTTCGTGGCCACCGGGAGCGGGGAATCGGTGGTCGGCGGTGTGCTGACGGTGGAGCGCGGTCAGCGCTCCGTCTTCGAGACGCTCCGCTGCATGGTCGCGGTACCGACCGATCTCGGCCCGACCGACGGATTTCGGGCGCTGCGTGACGGACTGGAGGCGGGCCTCCAGTCCGTCACGCAGGGCGGCCACCCGCAGTCGGCCCAGTTCTCCACCAGCCGCGGCCGGGTCGACGGAGTCGTCGACACGGCGATCGCGGGGCCGCCAGTGCCGCTCGGGGTGTTCTCCGGTGCGCACGCCGCACACGCCAGCGGCTTGCTCGCCCGCCGATCCGAGTTCGGCGGACACCTCGTCGGCCCCGCGCACGCACCCGGACTCGTGATCTGGTTCCACGGAACCGAACGCGATCGATGGGCCGCCGCGGCCGGACTCGGTCGGCGCATCGGCGATTACCGAGCAGATGCAATGCATCCCGGGGACTTGCAGTGACGCCGTCGAACCGGCGACGATGGCACGCGTACGGGGGAGAACGATGAGTACACAAGCGTGGAAGATCGACTTGGCCGGCGTGCAGTCGGTGCTGCTCGACGTCAGCGGATCCGTGAACGGCACCGCCAGCGCGCTGCAGTCGGTGCAGGGCGGAGTCGCTGAGGTCGCCGGTGGTGCCGGCGACGTGGTGAACGAAGCGCTCGGTGCGTTCCTGACGAAGACGCAGGACGACGTCGACCAGGTGACCTACCGCCTGATCGGTGGTGTGCAGGGCGTCACGAACGCCGTCGACGCCTACCGGGCGGGCGACCTCGACATGGCCGCGAACGCCCAGCGTGCTGGCGTGACCCTGGCGGACACCCACGATGTCTCGTTCTTCGTCCGGACGGCGGAGCGTCGGCAGTGAGTGGCGTCGCGTACGGCGACCACGGTCTCGTCGACCCGGCGGGCATTCCCGGTGCAGATCTGGACCTGGTTGCAGTGTCAACCGGCGCCGACAGCATCAAGACCGGCGGCACCTCGATGAAGACCGTGGCCGACGACCTGCCGTCAAAGTGGCAGAAGCTGTCCGGGGTGTACGAATCGCCGGAGTCCGATCAGGTGTTCGCGCTGATGGACCCGGTGACCGACGACGTCCACACCATCGGCGAGATCGCCCGGAAGGTCGCCGCAGCGCTGGAGACGTACGCCAGTACGGCCGCCGGGCCGAAGAAGCAGCTGGACGACCTGCGAAAGGAAGCGGAAGCCTTCGTCGCGCGGGTCGAGAACGGCGTTCCTCGATTCGAGTCCGCGTTTACGCCCAAGCCCGAGGCTCCGGTCTCGGGGTCGTGGAACGGCTACCAGCCTGATGATCCCAAGCCGCAGTCGAAGACGGTGCCGTGGTACGAGGACATCGTGACGCGGCACGAGAACGACCAGCTGATCCAGCGCATCAACGAGCAGGTGGCGCTGCTCCAAGCTGCTCAAGCGGACTGTGCCCTCGCGATCAAGAAGGCGTCGGGAGCCTCGGTCAAGCAGGCTTTCACCGCGCCGTCCGAGAGCGACCTCAACGCGCGCGGTGTCGACCTGCCGTGGTCGCGTGTCGGTACCGCAAAGGGGAAGAGCTGGGCTGAACAGTTCGAGGAGGGCTTCACCGACGACATCCTGAAGTCCTTGAGCGGAGCCCTGCACCTAGGGGGATGGGACAACAGCGGTGACTGGAGCTGGGGCAACCTCGGCTCAGCGTGGAAGGGCGTCGGCGAGGGGACGGTCGCGTTCAGCCTCATGGTGAACCCGATGTCCTGGCTCGATGCTGCGCTGCACCCCGAGGGGAAGTCCGGGCAGACACTCGGCGCGATGGGCGACGCTGCTCAGGACTGGTGGAAGGATGCGAAGGAGAACCCGGGGATCGCGACAGGCGCAGCGGCATCGGCGGTGGGGACGAGCTTCCTCGGGCCCGAGGGATGGGCCGGGCGGGCGGGTCGTGCGGAGGAGCTCGCATCGGGGCTGGGGAAGCTCGGGGCGCGGGACTTGTCGAAGTCCGTCGAGGAGTGGTCGGCGCGCGGAGTCGCTCGAGAGCATCTCGACGAACTCGCTCGGCGCTTCGACGAGAGCTTCGCTGAGTGGTCGCGTCATCACGAAGTTGGTGGGAATCCTCTGGACGACGCTGCCTTCAAGCAGATGTGGGCTGACAAGGTCGAGGCGTACCAGCTCGCGCACCCGGAGTTCGATCGGCACGGTGTCGAGTCGCGTTGGTTCACCGATCAGGGTGGGATCAAGGGAGTCGATCAAGCCGGAGGGCACGTCGAGTCTCGACACCTCAGAACCGGCCGGGAGGGCAGTGATTTCGATGAAGAGCTCCGATCCCGCTTTGACGAGAAGCGCCCGAGCAGTGCGTACACGGTGGATCGCAGCACAGTCGATGAGGTCATCGCAAAAACACTCGATTACAATCACGAGGCGATTTTGCGGTGGATCGAGAACGTTCGCGACGGTCGCGTTGCCAACATTCCGAAGAGTTTTGAGTGGCCCAGTGGGAATACCCTCGGCCGGGGTTTTGACCCCGAGCTCTCGGGGAATCGCATGTACAACGGGAAGACGGTTCTGATAGCGATTAAATACGATCCCTCTGGCCCCCCGTACTATAAAATTCGTTCCTCCTACCCGATTCCTTGAGGATGGAAATGGACATCAAAGCCGTGAAGGCCCGAACGCCACTGATCTCTTCTATCTTGAGTGGAGCCTTTCACCAAGACTGGCAAGATGATTGGGATTCTGCCGAGGACGTTTGGCGAGCCGCAATCGATCAGGCGCCCCTGCAGCAGGTATCGCAGCTTGACGCTGACTCTGCAGTACTTGTTGAACACCTGCATACTGACGCCGACGTACTGCAATTTATTTCCGTGAATTACTCCGGGTTCTCTCCGAAGCTCGATGTCAACCAGGAGCCCAGCGAGTGGCTCCAAGCTCTCCGGGCGCGCGTGCAGGCGCGAATGGACCGGATTGAAGGTCGGCCTCGATGACCGGCGGTGGCTGCAGAGCGTCGGCGAGCGGCACCAGCGTCACCTTCCACCAGCGAGAGTGGACCAGACGGAGGGGGGTACGGAGTCTCAGGTGGACGCGCTCCTGAATGAGAACCGCAAGCCAATCAGCGACGGCTTGCGAGTGAGCGGTTCACGGTCGACCGCTCGCGAACGGTTGTTAGGCTCGCGTCCCTGGGGTCGCGGTCTGCGCGGACGTGGCGCGGCTCGACCCCGTGCGCGCGGCTCGCAGCGCAGCGCAGCGCTGTGCTTGCTTGCGGCCTCCCCGCCGATCGAGGAGTAGTGGTGAACCACTTGGGACCTTCGCTTCAGTACCCCGCATTCGACTCGTTGATGGGGGGTGCGTTCAACCAGGACTGGAGGGACGAATGGCCTTCGGTCGATCACGTCCTGGCTGAAGCCCTGGATGACTTCCCGGCAACGAGGAATGCACTGTTGCCCGAGCTTCTCGAGATCCGGGCGAATTGCACCGAAGCCGACGTGGTCGACCGGTTGAGTTCGATGGGAAGTGGTTTTCGACCGGAGGTCGATGCGAATGTAAGCGCTCTCGGTTGGGTCGACTCCCTCATCCGACGCATCTCCGGACCGGACGCGGCGGATGCATGACCGCTGGCCGCTGAGTCCGACCCGAGTGTGATGGAGGGGCTGGTCTCGGAGTATCGAACTGAACTGCGGGAGTACCCGCTGGTCCGAGATCTCCTCGGCGCGGTCTTCGACCAAGACTGGCGAGAGCGCTGCAACGGTGTCGAAAACGTCTGTGAGGACCTTCTCGACGACGAGCCTCACCACCTGCGGTGGGCCCGCGTGGAGCCGATCGAAGCGTTCCTCGCGACTCGATCGGAAACTGAGGCCGACGAGGTGATCCGTGCGAGTGAGACCGGCGTCGGCCCACGCGCTGATGCAGGAATGAGCGGCCGAGGGGGCTGCTGGCTGCGTCGCATCGTTGGCGTCGGTAGACAGCGGAACGATGATTTCGCCAGGAAGGTCGCGGGTCGTGCACGAAGCGAGCGGCCGCCCCACCCGGGTTGAGGGGGGACCCCCGGGGTGGACGACCGCTCGCGGTCTGTGGAGGCAGGTGCCTCAGGCGGTGCGGAACGAACCCGTCGCCGTGCGGAACGAGCCGGTCACGGTGCGCGTCGAGGACGTCGCGGTGCCGGGACGGCGGAACTGCGTGTCGACGAAGCGGCCGGGTGCTCGGCCGATGCCGGTGCCGGTGTAGCTGCCGACCGGGCTGCGGGTCGCGTCGCCCGTGAAGGCACCGAGCTCGGCGCGGGTCTCGAGGCCGGTCACGTAGGCGCCGCCCAGGGGGTTCTGACGGTTCTGCATGGGTGCTCCTCGTCGTCGTGCCGAGGTCCGCAGGTCACCGAGCCGGCGACCGCGACGCCGTCGGCTGGATGACCATCACTCTACGCGCTTGTCTTGCATGGTGCAAAACAAGCGCGTGTCGGTCTCAGGCGAGCAGCTCGCAGAAGTTCCGGCCCTCGTCCGTCCAGCTCTGCCGCGGGACCATCCCGGCGTCCGCCGCGTGCCGGTGCAGGGCGTCGAGGCCGACCTCGGCCCACGGGAACCCGGCGCTCTCGTTGCCGTCGGCGTCCACCACCCGCGCGGTGTAGACGCGGTCGGCCGCGGCTTCGGGGTTCGTCTCGACGATGACCCGGCCGCCGGCTCGTACGATCTCGCGGCAGCGGGCGAGCAGGGCCGTCGGGTCGCCACCGATGCCGATGTTGCCGTCGATCACCAGCGCGGTGTCCCAGTGACCCTCGTCGGGCACGGCGTCGAACACGGAACCCTGCAGGGCGGTGCCGCCGGCGCGCTGCGCGATGGCCACGGCCTCGGCGGAGACGTCCACGCCGAGTGCCGGGATGCCCAGGGACCGTGCGGCGACGAGCATCCTGCCCGGACCACAGCCGATGTCGATGACCCCGCCGTCGACGTCGTCGAGGAGCGAGCGGTCGACGCGGTCGGCGGCGGCGCTCCAACGGCCGACGTCCATCGTGGTGACGGCGTCGGGGCGGTCGGCATCGGTCAGGCGCAGGTGGCCGTCGGTGCGCAGGGCACGGGCGTACGGTTCGCCGCCGCCGGCGCCGAACGAGACGGGTGCGTGCATGGTCATCGGGTGCTCCCCACGGTCTCGGCACGGAGTGCCCGGGTGAAGTCGGAGTCGGGTGCGAGGTCGGCGACCCGCTCGGCGTCCGGGATCGTGTCGACGTCGAGCAGCTCCCCGAGCACGCCCACGTCGAGTCCGGCGTCGGTGAGGCGTGCGAGCTGCACGGCTCCGGTGTCGTCGCGCGACATCGGGACGCCGCGCAGCAGGTCGCCGGTGGGCTGTCGCAGGTACAGCGACCAGAAGCCGCCGTCCTCGGCCGGGCCGAACCAGGCGTCGCGGGCGGCGTCGTCGAACACCGGTGCGAGGTCCGCGGTGGACACCTGCGGGGTGTCCATGCCGACGAGCAACAGCGGACCGTCGACGGCGTCGAACAGGAACCCGAGGCGCTCGTCCAGGCCGCCACCGGGCTGGTGCAGCACCTCGAACCCCTCGGCCGACGCGGGCACGACGTCGCCGTCGAAGAACAGGACCCGGCGGGCCGCGGGCAGTGCGCGGACGGTCGCCAGGGTGTCGGCGAGGCTCGCGGACGCGACGCGTGCGGCGCCCTCGGGGGAGAGCGCCGGCGTCAGCCGGGTCTTCACCTTGCCGGGCAGGCACTCCTTCGCCACGACGGCGACCGTCACGTCGGCGCGCGCAGCGTCGCTGGCGTGGACGTGGGTGGGGTCGGCGGTCACGAGCGGGCCTCCTCGACCACGGGGGTGGACTCCGCCGCCTGGCGGAGCGGCCCCGGTGCGACGACCCGGACACGGGCCTCCCGGCGGTACGCACGGAGCAGACGGGACATGTCCCGCACCGCGTTGATCGTGCCGCGGAGCGTTCCGGTGACCTTGCTGTCGCCGATGCGCTGCGCGTACCCGATGTCGGACTCGTCGACGCGCCAGCCGGCGGCGTGCGCGGCCAGGACCATCTCGAGCGGGTAGCCGCTGCGGCGGTCGCGCAGGTCGAGGGAGACGAGGTCCTCGCGGCGCATCACACGCATCGGGCCGAGGTCGCGCAGGCGGTAGCCGGTCGCGCGGTGCATGAGGACGGCGAGGACGCGGTTCGCGAAGCGCGCGTGCGGGGCCCACGCGCCGCGGCCGGTCGGGACGCGACGGCCGAGTGCCAGGTCGACGCGGCCACTGGCCACGCGGTCGACCAGGGGCGGGAGCTCGGCCGGGTCCATCGAGGCATCGGCGTCGCAGAACGCGACGAAGTCGGCGGTCGCCGCGGCGACCCCGGCGGCGCAGGCCGAACCGAACCCCTTGACGGGTTCCGTCACCACCAGGGCACCGTGGGCGCGGGCGACGTCGGCCGATCCGTCGGTCGATCCGTTGTCGACGACGATGGCCCGGTAGCCCGTGGGGAGACGCGCGATGACCTTCGGCAGGGCGTCCGCCTCGTCGAGGCACGGCAGGATCACGTCGACAGTCATGTCCGTCATTCGGTGCGGTCGGTCGGATCGACGGGTCTGTCCTGGCATGCACTCGACACAACACGACGACGCGCTGCGGGGTACAGGAAACTGCCGGGTCCTGGTCGTTCAGCGCGCTCGGCGCGCGTCCGGTCCCCAGAACGGGGGACAGGGTGCGCGGGTGGGTTCGCGAGTGGGTGTCGCAAGACGCCGTCGTGTCGTCGAGACGCCGCCGAATATGGCGGCGTCTCGCGCACCCGGGGGCGTGGTGCCGACACGACGGCGTCCTGCGCGGCCGTGGGGGCGGGTGCTGCGGACGGGAGGCACGGGGCGGGGCCGTCACGGGCCTCCCGTCCGGTGGCTGGCCGTGCTCTCAGGCGTCGCTCGCGCCCACCGGCCCGCTCACGCGTTCCGGCTAGCGGACGGCGCTGCGGAGCGGTGCCGTCGCGAAGTCGCGCATGCCGGCCTCGAAGTCGACCTCGGCGTGCCAGCCGAGCTCGGCTGCGATGCGTGCCGAACTCGCGGTGACGTGGCGGACGTCGCCCAGACGGTACTCGCCCGTGACGACCGGCTGCGGGCCGTCGGGTCCGGCGATCGCGGCGGCCATGTCGCCGATGGTGTGCACGGTGCCGGAGCCGACGTTGTACGCGCGGAACGTGTCCGACGGAAGTTCGGCGGTCGCCGCGATGGAGGCGGCGTTCGCGCCGGCGACGTCGTCGACGTGCACGAAGTCGCGTCGCTGGGCGCCGTCCTCGAAGACCCGGGGTGCCTCGCCGCGGGCCAGGGCCGAGCGGAACAGGGACGCGACACCGGCGTAGGGGGTGTTCGCCGGCATGCCCGGTCCGTAGACGTTGTGGTACCGGAGCGCGATCGCGCGGCCGCCCGTGGCACGGGCCCAACTGGAGGCGAGGTGCTCCTGCGCGACCTTCGTCTGCGCGTACACGTTGCGGGGGTCGAGCGCGGCGGACTCGTCGATCAGGCCGGGCAGCAGGGGCTGACCGTCGGGGCCGATGGGGTCGAAGCGGCCGGCGTCGAGGTCCTCGCGGCGGCGGGCCGGCGGACGGGTCGGCTCGCCGGAGGCGGTGGTGTACGCGCCCTCGCCGTAGACGACCATCGAGCTGGCGACGACGAGCCGGCCGATGTCGTGCCGGTCCATGCCGGCGAGGACGTGGGCGGTGCCGGCGTCGTTCGACGAGACGTAGTCGGGGGCGTCCTGGAAGTCCACGCCGAGGCCGACCTTGGCGGCCTGGTGGCACACGACGTCGATGCCGTCGAGGGCAGCGTCGAGGGCGACCCGGTCGCGGACGTCGCCGTGCACGAACGCGATGCCCTGCTGCTGGTGGGCGCGGACGACCTCGGCGGGGTCACCGTGCACGTCGTCGCGCAGGGAGTCGAGGACGCGGACCTCGTGGCCGTCGGCCAGGGCGCGGCGGACGATCGCGGAGCCGATGAAGCCGGCGCCGCCGGTGACGAGGAGGCGGGTCATGCGGTGGCGCCCGTGGGCTGGGCCTGCATGATGCTGGCGCTCGCGCTGGTCGGGACGAGTTCGCGCGGGGTGAAGTCGGCGGGGATGGCGGCGACGATCTGGCCGATGGCGCGGACGATGACCTCGTTGGCGCGGGCGAGGCGTTCCATGACGAGGGCGTGGGTGACGACGGCACCGGCGTCGTCGACGTCGGGACCGCTGGCGGCGACTGCGGATGCGGCGGCAGCTGCGGCCTCGTCCTCGGTCGGGGCCAGTCCTGCGTCGGCGTCGGTGACGAACGACAGGTTCACCGTAGCGATGCCGAGTTCGGCGGCCAGTGGGACCTCGGGTGTCATCGTCATGTTGATGGTGTGGCCGCCGGCCTGGCGGAGCCAGACGGACTCGGCGCGGGTGGAGAACCGGGGACCCTGGATGACGACGCAGGTGCCGGTCGGACGGAACGGCACGTCGAGCCCGGCGACGGCGTCGATCGCCGCGCGGCGGAGCGTCGGGTCGAACGGGTCGGCGAAGGACAGGTGCTGCACGTCGTCCTCGAAGAACGTGTCGGCGCGGCCCCAGGTGCGGTCGATGAGCTGGTCCGTCACGACGAAGGTGCCCGGGGCGTAGTCGGGGTGCAGGCCGCCCACGGCACTCGAGGACACGATCGCGCGGACGCCGAGCGAACGGAGCGCCCAGACGTTCGCACGGTGGTTGATGCGGTGCGGGGCGACGGAGTGCTCACGGCCGTGGCGGGTCAGGAACGCGACCCGTCGTCCGGCCATCGTGCCGATGCTGATCGGGCTCGACGTCGGGCCGAACGGGGTCGGGACGTCGAGCTCGTCGGCGGTGCCCTCCTCGAACAGCTGGTAGAGGCCGGAGCCTCCGATGACACCGATCGTCACGGCTTCGTCGTTCTCCACAGGTCCTCCGGTTGGTCGTCGGCGCGGGCTGCGCGCTGGATACGCTACTGACGGCGCCACCGGGCGAACCGGGAACGGCGCCACCAACCCCTGTTCGGAGGCACCTGTGCGAACGATCGGTCAGCACCGCGACGACTTGGCGGCGTTGCTCGCGCCGGTGGTGGCGGGCCTCGGAGCAGAAGAACTGCCCATCGACGAGCTCGCTGGTGCCGGGTTCGGGGCCGGGTTCGCACACCGCGTGCTCGCGGCCGCCGTCCTGTCGCCCGTTCCGCTGCCGCCGTTCGACAACAGCCAGATGGACGGGTTCGCGGTGCGGGTCGCCGAGGCCGGGCAGCAGGTCCGGGTCGTCGAACCGATCCCCGCCGGCGTGGTGCCCGAACCGCTCGAGCCCGGCACGGCCGCGCCGATCATGACCGGTGCACGGATCCCGACCGGTGCCGACGCGGTGTTCCCGGTCGAGGCGACCGAGCCCGGCGCGTTCCCGGCGGCGCTCGAGCTGCCCCGGGTGACCGTGCCCGCTGACCTGACCGCCGGCACGTTCGTGCGAGTCACCGGCAGCGACCTGCCCGCCGGTGCCGAGCTCGCTCCGGCCGGTTCCGCGGTCACGCCGGCGCTGCTCGGGGCCCTGGCTGCTGCGGGGGTGACGACCGTGTCGGTGCGCCGACCGCTGCGGGTCCTCGTCGTCTCGACCGGCTCGGAGCTGCAGGGCGCCGACACGGACGCGGCGACCATCGGCGACGCCAACGGCATCGCGCTCCGGGCCGCCCTTGCCCAGGTCGGTGCGGACTCGCGGGCCGTCCGGGTGCCCGACGACGTCGTTGCCTTCGACCGGGCGCTCGATGCAGCCGTGGGGGACTGGGCCGACCTCGTGCTGACCACCGGGGGCATCAGCGCCGGGGCGTACGAGGTCGTCCGACAGGCGCTCGAACCACGCGGGCTCGCGGTGACGCCGGTCGCGATGCAACCCGGTGGGCCGCAGGCGTTCGGCAGCGTCGTGTTCGGAGACGGTCGCGCCGTACCGGTCGTGTCCTTCCCCGGCAACCCGGTCTCGGCGCTCGTCTCGTTCGAGGTGTTCCTGCGCCCCCTGCTCGCCGCCGCCGTCGGACTCACGCCGGACCGCCCCACGCAGGTCCTGCCGGCGGCGTCCGCTGCCGGCTCACCCGTCGGCAAGCACCAGGTCCGTCGCGGCCGGGTGCAGGACGGGGCCGTGCACTTCGTCGGTGGGCCGAGTTCGCACCTGCTCGTGCACTACGCCGCCGCCACCCACCTGGTACACGTCCCCGTGGGGGTCGACACCGTCGAGGTCGGCGACCCCCTGACCGTCTGGAGCCTCCGATGACCGACCCGTCCGCCTCCGACCAGCTGTCGCACGTCCGTGCCGACGGCAGCGCGCACATGGTCGACGTCTCCGCGAAGGACGTCACCGACCGGTCGGCCACCGCCACCGCCACCGTCGTCACCCGTCCCGACGTCGTCGCACGCATCCTCGACGGCTCGCTGCCCAAGGGCGAGGTCGTCGGCACCGCCCGGATCGCCGCGATCATGGCGGTGAAGAAGACCTCCGACCTGATCCCGCTGTGTCACCCGCTGCCGATCGCCGGCGTGCAGGTCGACATCACCGGTACCGACGACCGCGTGCTGATCGAGGTGTCGGTCCGCACGACCTCGCGCACCGGCGTCGAGATGGAAGCCCTGACCGGGGCGAGCGTCGCCGCCCTGACGGTGTACGACATGGTGAAGGCCGTCGACCGAGCGGCCGTGATCACGGACGTGCGCGTGCTCGAGAAGCACGGCGGGCGCTCCGGGGACTGGAGCAACCGATGACCGCCGAGCCGACCAGGGGCCGGGCCGCCGCCGTCGTCGTGGTGTCCACGCAGGCCGCCGCCGACCCCGCACTCGACCGCACCGGACCCGTCATCGTCGACTGGCTGCGCGACCGCGGGTTCACGACGAGCGACCCGATCATCGTCCCCGACGGCGGCGCGATCACCGAGACCGTCACCGCCGAACTCCTGGCCAACGCACGTGTCGTGATCACCACCGGCGGCACCGGGGTCACCCCGACCGACCGGACCCCCGAGGCGGTGGCGGGGCTGATCGACCTCGAACTGCCCGGCATCACCGAGGAGATCCGTCGACGCGGGCTCGCGGGTGCCGGCCCCACCGCGCTGCTCACCCGCGGCGTCGCCGGGGTCACGAACGCCGGTTGCCTGCTCGTCACCCTGCCCGGGTCGCGCGGCGGGGTGTCCGACGGGCTCGCCGTGCTCGACGGTGTGCTCGACCACGTCGTCGCCCAGGTGCACGGCGAGGGCCACCCCCCGCGGAGCGCCTCGTGAGCAGCACCGAGGCCGCCGCACGGGTCGTGCTGGCCGACGTCGTCGACCGCGACGTCAGCGTCGACGAGGTCGCAGCCGTGGTGGCCACCGAGCAGGACGGCGCCGTGGTCACCTTCGCCGGCATCGTCCGAGACCACGACGGTGGCAAGGGCGTCACGGCGCTCGACTACGAGCGGCACCCCAGCGCCGGCGACGTCATCACCGAGGTCGCCCGGACCATCGCCGAGGACCACCACGACGTCCGGATCGCCGTGCTGCACCGCGTCGGGGCGCTCGGCATCGGGGACGTCGCGCTCGCCGCAGCGGTGTCGTCGTCGCACCGGGCGCAGGCGTTCGCCGCGTGCGGTGCGCTGGTCGACCTGGTGAAGGAGCGCGTGCCGATCTGGAAGCACCAGCGCTTCACCGACGGGACGGACGAGTGGGTCGCGGCGCTGTGACGGAGGCGCAACCGACGAACGCCGAACCGACGGGAGTGGACCTCAGGTGGGCCGAGTCCGAGGAACGCGCTCGCGCCGTCTCGGCGCAGTCCCCCGGTCCTGTCCTCCAGGTCCGTTGGTTCGTCATGGCGATCGTGCTGGTGTTGGTGGTGCTCGGCGTCGGGGCGAGCGTCCTGCCCGCCGGCTCCGATGCGCGCTTCGCACTCTCGGCCGTGGTCGCGGCAGTGGGCTTCGTGGCTGGTATCAGTGAGGCCGTCCAGGTCGGTATCCGCCGGAGACGGAACGGCGTGGGTGCTCGTCCTGTGCTGGTGCTCGCGCCGTTGCAGCAACGCGAGCAGCGCGCGGTGACCGCGGCTGCGACCGGGCGGCGCGCTGCCCCCGCCGACCGGCTGGCGATCGTGCGGGCTCGAGCCGTCGAACTCGCCGACGGCGCCGGGCTCCAGCTGACCGCGGGGCTCGTCGTCGTGTGGGCGGCGGTCACGTCCTCCGGCGTCACACTCTGGCCCGTCTACCTGGCGGGCGGCATCGCCGCCGCGGGGCAGTTCGCATGGACGGCACGGTCCGCGGTGCTCGCCCGCCGGTACCTCGACGCCCACCCTGTGCACCTTCGCAACCGGGACGCTCGTTCGGGGCATGGTGAGACTCCAAGCGGATCCATAGAATCGCGAACATGAGCGTCTTGCTGCCCGGGATCACCGTCATCCTGCTGGTCTTCGCCCTGATCGACATCCTGACGAAGACGGATGACCAGATCCGCGGCCTGCCGAAGATCGCGTGGGTGATCCTCGTGATCCTGGTCCCCGTCGTCGGCAGCATCGTCTGGTTCGCCATCGGCCACGACTGGGCTCCGGGCGAACGGAACCACGGTCGTTACATCGAGCCCACCCGCCACGAGGACCGGTACGCCACCCTCGGCGACGCCCGCAGTGCGCACGGCGCCAAGCGTGTCACCGGTACCGAGCAGGAGCTCGCCGAGCTCGAGCGCGAGATCGAGTACTGGGAGGCGCAGGCCCGCCTGAAGCGTGCCAAGGAGGCCGCGGGCGAAGGTGACGCGGCCCCCGCGAGCTGATCCGGGCCTCCAGGCCGACGCACCGACGAGCGGAGCACCACCTCGCCGTCGCACCGTGCGCGGTCTGTCGGCTGGTGCGAGGCTGCGCGCTCCGTGTGCCGCAACAGGCTCACACCGAGCGGGCAACCTCGCACCACTCGAACAAGCGCGCACCGTGCGACCAGAGCTGGCCGAACACCCGAACCACCCGCCCCGCACCCACCACCCCGCCGTGCCACCTACCCTTGACGGGTGGCACATCTCCTCGGCGCCGAGAACCTGCATCTCGAGTTCCCCACCAAGGTCGTCTTCGACAACGTCACCCTCGGCATCGACGAGGGTGACCGGATCGGCGTCGTCGGCCGGAACGGCGACGGCAAGTCGACCCTCCTCGCACTGCTGTCCCAGCGCCTCGAGCCGGACGGCGGCCGCGTCACGCACCGGCGCGGGCTGACCATCGGCTACCTGGACCAGCGCGACATCCTGCCCGAGGGCGCGACCGTCGGCAGCACCGTCGTCGGCGACCTCGAGGAGCACGAGTGGGCCGGTGACCCGAAGATCCGCGACATCATCGGCGGTCTGGTCTCGGACATCCCGTGGGATGTCAGCGTCGACGAGTTGTCCGGTGGGCAGCGTCGCCGTGTGGCACTCGCGCGGCTGCTGGTCGGCGACTGGGACGTCCTGTTCCTGGACGAGCCGACCAACCACCTGGACGTCGAGGGCATCGAGTGGCTCGCCGGGCACATCAACCGCCGCTGGTCGTCGAACCAGGGCGGCATGGTCGTCGTGACGCACGACCGGTGGTTCCTCGACGCGGTGTCGACCGACACGTGGGAGGTCCACGACGGCGTCGTCGACCCCTTCGAAGGTGGCTACGCCGCGTACATCCTGCAGCGCGTCGAGCGTGACCGGCAGGCCGCCACGATCGAGCAGCGCCGCCAGAACCTGGCCCGCAAGGAGCTCGCGTGGCTCCGCCGCGGCGCCCCGGCCCGCACGAGCAAGCCGAAGTTCCGCATCGACGCGGCGAACGCCCTGATCGACGACGTCCCGCCGATCCGCGACACCGTCGCGCTGTCCCGGACGGCGACCGCGCGCCTCGGCAAGGACGTCGTCGACCTGCTCGACGTGAGCGTCTCGTTCGACGGCACGCAGATCCTCGACCGCATCGAGTGGCGCATCGCACCGGGGGAGCGGACCGGCATCCTCGGCCCGAACGGCGCCGGCAAGTCCACGCTGCTCAACCTGGTCTCGGGTCGGCTGCAGCCGACCAGCGGGCGGGTGAAGACCGGCAAGACCGTCCAGGTCGCGGTGCTCGACCAGCAGCTTGCCGACCTGCAGCAGTTCGCCGACGACCGCGTGCGCGAGGTGGTGGCCCGCAAGAAGACGAGCTACGTCGCCGACGGCAAGGAGATGACGCCGTCGCAGCTGCTCGAGCGGCTCGGCTTCACCTCGGAGCAACTCTCCACGCCGGTCAAGGACCTGTCCGGTGGGCAGAAGCGGCGCCTGCAGCTCATGCTCATCCTGCTCGACGAGCCGAACGTGCTCATCCTCGACGAGCCCACCAACGACCTCGACACCGACATGCTCGCCGCCATGGAGGACCTGCTCGACACCTGGCCCGGCACCCTGCTGGTCGTCAGCCACGACCGGTACCTGCTCGAGCGCGTCACCGACCAGCAGTACGCCGTGCTCGGCGGGCACCTGCGCCACCTGCCCGGCGGCGTCGACGAGTACATGCGTCTGCGCGAGGCCGGAACCGGTGGCGGGACCGCCTCTGCGGCTGCCGCCGCGTCTGCCGGGAGGCCCGACACCGTCGGCGGGACCGGATCGGCCGGTGCCGTGGCCGGGTCCAAGGCCGCTGGTGCGTCGGCCCTGTCGGGAGCGGACCGGCGGACGGCCGAGAAGGAGATGTCGGCGCTCGACCGGAAGATCGCGAAGGTCGGCGCGGACCGCAAGAAGCTGCTCGACCAGTTCGCGACGCACGACCAGTCCGACTACGCCGGACTCGGCGAACTGCAGGCGAAGCTCGGTGCGCTCGAGGCCGAGGTCGAGCAGCTCGAGGAGCGCTGGCTCGAGGTCGCGGAGCTGCTCGGGGTCTGAGCCGGTCTACTCGACGGACGCGGGGTCGACCGCGTCCTGGCTGCTGTCCGCCGGCGTGGCGTCCTCGGGGGCCCCACCACCGGGGTTCGCCACGACCTCCCACAGGTGCCCGTCCGGGTCCTGGAAGAAGCCGGACCACATGCCCCACGGGCGTGTGTAGGGCGGTTCGAGCATCGTGGCACCCGCTGCCTGCGCCCGCTCGAGGAACGCCTCCGCCTCGGCCTGACTGCCCGTGAAGTGCCCGATCGTGCTGCTCGGCGCCGTGGCCAGCTGCACGCCGGAGTCCTTCGCCATGTCGTCACGGCCGTAGACGCTGATGATCAGCCCGTCGTCGAGGGTGAACATCGCCGTGGTGCCGCCGGCCTGCGTCTCGGTGGCCGGGTACTCGGTGCCGATGACGCCGCTGCCCTCGATGCCGAGCAGGGCGCGGTAGAACTCGGCCGATCGAGCGACGTCGGCGACGGCGAGGGTGATGGCGTGCATGCGGCGCACGCTACGCCGGGGCCGCTCGGCCCGTGTCACGCTGTCGGTCAGTCCCCGAGGCCCAGGATGAGTCGGCGGAGCAGCCCGGCCAACTGGCCCTGCTCGTCGGCGGAGACCCCGGACAGGATGTCCCGCTCGGCGGCCAGCAGGTCCGCGATCGCCGCGTCCACCGCCACCCGGCCCTTGCCCGTCAGCGAGACGAGGATGCCGCGGCCGTCCTTCGGGTCGGTCCGTCGTCCCACGAAGCCGCGGGCCGCCAGGCGGTCCACCCGGTTCGTCATCGTGCCGCTCGACACCAGGGTCTGCTGCAGCAGGGTCTTCGGGCTCAGCTCGTAGGGCTCACCCGCCCGCCGCAGGGCCGACAGGACGTCGAACTCCCACGGTTCCATGTCGCTCGCGTCGAAGGCCGTCCGCCGGGCGCGATCTAGGTGCCGGGCGAGCCGGTCCACGCGGGACAGCACCTCGAGCGGGCCGAAGTCGAGGTCGGCGCGCTCACGACCCCACGCCGCGACGATGCGATCGACCTCGTCCTCATGCGGCATCCCTCCATCTTGGCCGAACCCGGAGCGGACAGCCAGCCTCGTCGGTCGTGGGAGGATGGAGGAGCACCTCCGGGTGCGTTCCGCCTTGGTGTAATGGCAGCACGACGGCCTTTGGTGCCGTTAGGTCCGGGTTCGAATCCTGGAGGCGGAGCGGGGACCGATTGGCCGATCGACGGAATCGGTTCGGTCGATTCGTTCCGATGCGCCGCCGACGTGCTCAGACTTCCTGTGGTGCCTTCAGCACTGACCGACTGGGGGCTGTTCAGTTCGGAGCGGGCACGGTCAGGCCGCCGTGGGTATGTCCAGCTGTACGGTCGTGACCTCGATACGGATCGCCGCCTGCTGCCTCGCCGCGAGGTTCGCGCGACTGATGGAGCTTGCCGAGTAACTCGATCACTCCGCCGAGGAGCGCGGGCGAGCGCTCATCTCATGGGCGTGCGCGTCTGCTTCGGTCTTGTAGATCTCGCCCCATGCGATGCTCGCGGGCATGGCATGGACATGCAGGTCGGCGTCAAACAGGCTGATCTGCACGAAGTGCGGGAAGGCCGGGAACGTCCAGAGGTCTTCGTCCTCGAACCGACTCCAGAGCAACAACTCTCCGACGCCGAGCGGGTGGCCGAGTTCCTGACCGTTCAACGGCGGATCGCAGCTCACCATCAGCGCATGGTGACCGTTCGGCAGCTCGATCGGTCGTTCCACCCTGCACCGGAAGACGGACGAGAACCGCTTGCTGTCCATGGACGAGAGGAAGAAGACTTCCAGCATTTCAGAACTCCGGGGTTGGCTCCGCTGACGTTGACTGAACGGATTGATCCGATGTCGATCCTGTGCGGATGGTGACGCATCCAACGGTCAGCCGCTCGTCACCACGAACTCGGCGCGTAGTCCTTCAGGAAGACGCCGAACACGTCCTCGCCGGCTTCGCCCCGGACGATCGGGTCGTAGACGCGGGCAGCCCCGTCGACCAGGTCGAGCGGCGCGTGGAAGCCCTCTTCGGCGAGCCGGACCTTCGTGGGGTGCGGCCGCTCGTCCGTGATCCAGCCGGTGTCGACGCTCGTCATCAGGATGTTGTCGGTCTCGAACATCTCCTGCGCGCTCGTGCGGGTGAGCATGTTCACGGCGGCCTTCGCCATGTTCGTGTGCGGGTGCCCTGGCCCCTTGTACGCGCGGCCGAACACCCCTTCCATGGCGCTGACGTTCACCACGTAGGTGCGGCGTCCCTTGCTCGCGGCCATGGCGGGGCGGAGCTTCGAGATGAGGATGAACGGCGCCGTGGTGTTGGCCAGCTGGACCTCGAGCATCTCGAGCGGGTCGACCTCGTCCACCTGCTGGGTCCACGAGTTCTCGTCGTGCAGGTCGGGGACCAGGCCACCGGCGTCGATCGCGGTGCCCAGGGCGAGCCGTTCGAGCGAGCTCGATCCCGGCGCCATCGCCTGTTCGGTCAGCTCGTCGGCTCGGGCTGCGGCGGCCGCGAGGATCGGGTGCGCGGCCACCGAGCGGGCGAGCGCCAGCGGGTGCTGGTCGTTCGTGTGTCCGAACGTCACGAGTTCGGGCAGTGGTCCGTCGGGCAGCGGCGCGAGTTCCGCGTCGACCAGCGGCTGGTAGGCCCCGGTCGACCGGCGCACGGTCTGCGTGGCGTTGTTGATCAGGATGTCGAGGGGGCCGGACGCTGCGACGTCCTCGGCGAGCCCGATCACCTGGGCGGGGTCGCGCAGGTCGATGCCGACGACCTTCAGGCGGTCCATCCAGTCGGCGGAGTCGGGCAGGCTCGCGAACCGGCGCACCGCGTCGCGGGGGAACCGCGTGGTGATGGTGGTGTGGGCCCCGTCGCGCAGCAGCCGGAGGGCGATGTACATGCCGATCTTCGCGCGACCGCCGGTGAGCAGCGCCCGCTTGCCGGTCAGGTCCGTCCGGGCGTCGCGCTTCGCGTGGCTCATGCGTGCGCACGCCGGGCAGAGCTGGTGGTAGAACGCGTCGACGACCGTGTAGTGCTGCTTGCACATGTAGCAGGGCCGTGATTTCAGCAGCGTGCCCGCGGTGGTCGACGCGGTCGAGGCGCTGATCAGGACGCCGCGGGTCTCGTCGTCGATCCGGTCGGCGGCCCCGGTGGCGGTGGCGGCGATCACTCGGCGGTCGGCCTCGGCGATGACGCCGCGCTTCTCGAGACGGTGCGCGCGCTTGACGGCCTTGAACATCTTCGCGGTGGCCTGGCGGACCCGGATGAAGTCCGGGTGCGTCTCGTCGATCGACGGCAGCTGCTCGAGCACCCGGAGCGCGACGGTCAGGTCGTCGGGGTCGATGCCGCTGGGTTCGGGGTGCTCGGAGCTCACACGCGATCCTACGTCGGGACCGAGCACCGATCAGACGAGCTGCCGCTCCATGCACACGCTCGTCGGGTCGTCGACGTACGGGCCGAACCGGGGGATGTCCGCGTACCCGGCCTTCCGGTACAGCGCGATCGCCGCGGCCTGCGGCAGGCCGGTCTCGAGCCGGACGGTCCCGATGCCGACCGCGCGGGCCCGGTCGTGCAGGGCATCGAGCAGCCGCGTCCCCACTCCGAGCCCGCGCGCGGCATCGCTCACGAACATGCGCTTGACCTCGCCGGTACCGTCGCCAGCGTCGACGAGCGCCACCGTGCCGAGGGCGGTGCCGTCCTCGCGCGCCACCAGGAACGTGACGTCGGGCTGGTCCAGGTCGTCGACGTCGAGGGCGTGGTAGTTCTCGGCCGCGTAGAGGCTCAGTCCGTAGTCGTCACCCTGCTGCAGCAGATGCAGGACGTCGTCCTGCCGGGGGCTCTCGATCCGCACGGTCAGCACCGTCACACAGTAGCGAGGACGACGAGAACAGTGGGCAGACGAGGCCCCCGGCCGACGGTGATCAGGCCACGAGTCCCTCGCTGACCTCCCACAGCCGCCGGGCATCGTCGGCGTCGAGCATCGCCGAGTTCGCGTCCGACGGGATCCGGTCCGCGGTGAGGGGAAGGACCCGGTCGTCGATCACGGCGACGTCGCTGTCCTTCAGGTAGACCCCGCCGACGCCGTCGAGCAGCGGGCTCGCGGCACCGAACACGAGCGTCGCTGCGCCCTGCTCGACGGTCTTCTTGCCGACCTCGGGGTCGATGACGGTCACCCCGTGGTCGTCGACCAGTCCCTGCTCGCGGTACGACGCGAGTACCGCCGGGTCGTGCGGGCCGGGTCCGATGATGACGCCCGGGTGCGCGGCGAAGGCTCGGATGCCCTGGTCGGCGTACCGCCGGTCGAGCTCCACCGTGAACAGGACGTTGGCGCGCTTCGACTGCCCGTACGCGGTGACCGGGTCGTACCCGTGCGCGAACGTCAGGTCGTCCCACCGGATCTGCCCGAACCGCGCCGCGCCGGAGGTGACGGTCAGGACCCGCGCACCACGGGCCTCCAGGAGGGCGGGGAGGAGCGCCCGCGTGAGCTGGAAGTGCCCGAGGTGCGTCGTCGAGAACGCCAGTTCGTTGCCGCGGCCGTCGAGCCGGCGGTCCGGGGTGAAGAGCATCGCGGCACTGTTCACGAGCATGTGCAGCGGGCGGCCGGAGGCCGACCAGCGCGCGGCGAAGGCATCGACCGACGACGGGTCGGTGAGGTCGAGGGCCTCGACGTGGATGCCCGGGATGTCGGCGACGGCTGCGGATGCCCGGTCGACGTCACGTGAGGCGACGGTGACGTCGGCGCCGGCCTCCGCGAGGGCGCGGCTGGTCTCACGGCCGAGGCGGCTGTGTCCGCCGGTCACGACGACGTTCCGGCCGGTCAGGTCGACGCCGTGCAGGACGTCGGCGGCGGTGGACGCGGCGGTGAAGCCGCTGGGCAGGGGGTGCTGGTCGGTGATCACGACTGGTGCTCCTTCGATTCGATGTGGCCGACCGCGGCAGCAGGGCCGGCCGCGACGGCGGCAGCATGGCCGGCCGCGTCGGCGGTGTCAGGGCCGACGGCGTCGGCGATCGCCGACCACGCGTCGGGGTCGAGCCCGAGCTCGGTCCGGAGGAACGCCGTCGTGGTGTGGCGGACGAGGTCCACACGCTCGGGGCTCTCGTCCGTGGTGGCGGTCGACTCGTAGTCCTGGATCCCGCCGAGCAGGTGCTCGCCGCCGTGGACGGTCACCAGGTGCCGCGCACCGGGGCTCAGGTGGTAGACGTCGGTGAACCAGTCCGGGCCTCGCGTCGAGAGCTGGGACTGGTCGTGGTCGCCGGCGACGACGAGTGACGGGGTGTGCAGCTGGCTGAAGTCGGGGCTCATGAACGCGAAGTGCTCCTGCGCGAACGGCACGAGGTCGCCGCGCGCGATCCCGGTGGTGGACAGCAGGACCCCGGCGCGCACGCGGTGGTCGGTGCGGTCCTCGCCCGGCCGCCCGTCGGCGTCCAGGACGCGGGCCCCGAGCAGCATGCCCACGGACTGTCCGCCCCACGAGTGTCCGACCGCGGCGAGGCGTGCGGTGTCGACGCGCCCGCTCAGGCCGGGGACCGCGTCGATGATCTGGTCGAGGTCGTCGAGCACCCGTTCGAGGTCGTCGACGCGCGTCTGCCAGAGGGTCGGGTAGCGCGGGTCCTCGAGCGTCAGCCCGTAGGCCTTCGCGTCGAGGAAGGTCGGTTGGACGACGACGAAGCCGTTCGCGGTCCAGTGGTCGACCAGGGGGTCGCCGCCGGTCATGGACTGGCCGAAGCCGTGGGCGAAGACGATGACGGGCAGGTCCGTGCCGGTCGTCGGTGCGGTGATCCGGACCTCGGGGTCCTGACCGCGCGAGGGTGCGGGAAGCGTGACGGGGCGCACGCTGATGACCTGCGGTCGAGGTGCTGTGGGTGCCATGTGGGCCTTTCCGGGATGCGGTGTCGCCCGTGGTCGGAGCGATCGTCGTCCGAAACGGAGCGACGTTCCGGAACGATACGGAACAACGATCCGGATTGCAAGAGGAAGCGGAGCGTTGTTCCGCATTCCGTCTGCGTCGTGCGATGATCGACGCATGAGCACCCCGTCGACCGACCCCGTGCCGCGTCGCCGTCGCGACGTCGAGCGCAACGAGCGCACGATCCTCGACGCCGCTGCCGCGGTCTTCACGGCCTCGGGCGTCGGCGCACCGGTGCGCGAGGTCGCCACCGCCGCCGGTGTCGGGGTGGGCACGCTCTACCGGCACTTCCCGACCCGTTCGGACCTGGTCGTCGCCGTCTACCGGCACCAGATCGAGGCCCTGGTCGACGCGGGGCCGGCGCTGCTCGACTCTGAACCGACGCCGTTTGCCGCCCTGCTGCGCTGGGTGCACCAGTTCGTCGACTTCCTCGGCACCAAGCACGGCCTGGCGCGTGTCTGGGAGGGCGACGCCGACGGCTTCACGGCGCTGCACACGCTGTTCGTCGACGAGCTCGTGCCCGTGCTCGGCTGGCTGCTCGACGCCGCGCGGGCGTCCGGCGAGGTGGCGGCACCGACCGCGCCGTACCAGCTGCTCCGGGCCGTGGGTGACCTGGTGGCGTGGAGTCCCCAGGACCCCGACTACGACGTCCGGACGATCGTGACCCTCCTGGTCACCGGGCTGCGGCAGGCGCAGCCGACGGTGACCGACAGCGCGTAGCCGGCCACGTGCACTGGTCGCGACCTGCACCGGACTGGAGGCGCGGTGCGGGCTGTCACGGGCTTCCCGTCCGGCGTCGCGACCGTCTCGGGCCGCACCAGCGCCGTCGGAGCGCCCCGTTCAGACCGCGTCCGGCTCCGCCGGGCAGCCATCTGTGTCCTCGTGTTCCGGCAGCACGTCGACGTCGGTGACCGTGTACCCGAGCGGCACCTGGCCGAGCGCGAGCAGGAGCGCCGTCCGCCGGTCGTCGTGCTCGGTCTCGATCACCCGCCGCTCGGTGGGCACGACGACGAGTCGGACCCGGTGCGTCACGGGTGCCCCCACGCTGCGGTGCCGCGCAGGCGTCGCTCGGCGTGCTGACCACGTCGCCGACGCAGCAGCAGGTGGCGGACCGCGAGCAGGTGCGGGAACTCGACGAGCATGCCGACGACGATCGCCGTGGTGACCAGCGGCTGGTGGGGGAGTGCGGCGCTCGTCAGCCCGATCATCAGGGGCGCGTTGCGGGCCGCCGTCGTCATCGCGAGCAGCGCCGACCGCGGGTACGACAGGGCGGCGAGGCGTGACGCCCACTCGGCTGCGATGAACATGACGGCGAAGAAGACCACCGCGCACCCCAGCACGGCGACGAACACCGGCAGGTTCGCCAGCAGCAGCGCGATGTGCGAGGCGAAGAGCCCGGCGACCATCGCGCCCACGATCCAGGGCACCGCGCGGCCGGGCAGGGCGGCGGCGCGGGCTCGAGCGCCGTCCGGCAGCAGTGAGATCCCGAGGCGGATCACCACGGCGATCGCGGCGGGCAGGACGAACCACTGCAGCAGGGTGCCGACGGTCCCCACGGCATCGACGCCGGCGTTGCCGCCCAGGACCGTGATCCACACCGGGAACAGCAGCAGCTGGGTGACCATGTTGATCGGCAGCAGGGTCGCCCCGACAGCGGTGTCCCCGTCGCTCAGGCGGGTGAACGCCAGGAACCAGTCGGTGCAGGGTGCCAGGAAGTACAGCATCACGCCGAGTTGGACGGCGGGGTGCCCGGGCAGGGCCACGCGGGTGAGCAGGAACGCGACGAGCGGGGCGAGCAGGAAGTTCATGCTCCAGGCGATGCCGATGACCTTCCACGCGCCCGTCGTCCGTGGGAGGCGGCGCAGCGGGACGTCGACGAACAGGGCGACGACCAGGGTGATCACCAACGGGTCCACCACGGAGCCCATGGCGTCGCCGCTCGCGGGGGAGGCCCCGCCGATCACCGACCCGACCAGGATGGCGCCGCCGACGATCGCGGGGGTGGCCCAGAGCCGTGCACCGGCGGGGTGGGCGGGCCGCTGTGCCGGCATCAGCACGCGCATTCGACACCGCAGCAGCTCAGGTCGTCGGTGAGCATCCCGGCGTCGTCCCACTCCTGCAGGTCGCCGCAGTCGCGCCCGGCCCGTTCGCCGATGACGCGGGCGACGTGGGCGAACCGCTGCCGGAACTTGTACACGAAGCAGAACTGCAGCCCACCGTGCCGGAGCGCCGTGCCTGCCAGGAACAGCCCGGGCGTGGTGGTCGACTCGTCGTCCTCGGTGAGCAGCGGCCAGCCGTCAGCGCGGGTGTCGAACAGGCTCGCGGCCGGTCCGAGCCCCGGGCCGTACCCGGTGGCGAGGATCGGTGGCGCGTCCGCGCCCAGGGCGGTCCGTCCGGCGACCCCGACGGTGAACCCGTCTCCGGACCGCTTGATGCCGGTGACCTGGCCGTCGTCGACCAGGGTGAGGCGTCCGCTGGCCCGCGCGGCCGCGAGCCGTTGACGGGTCCGCGGGGCGAGGCGGAACGACGGGTCGGACCCGCTGCCGGCGTCCCAGGGGTGGGACGGGTCGACGACAGTCACCGTCGCCCCCTGCTCGACGTGGTGGCACGCCAGGTCGATGCCGGACTCGAAGCCACCCACGACCACCACGTGTCCGGACTGCGCCACCCAGGCTGCCTCGGCGGACGCGTGCACCCCGAGCGACGTGCCGGCGCAACGGGGCAGGATCGGGTCGGAGAACTCGCCGCCGGCCCAGACCACGTTGCGGGTGACGACGGGGCCGCGGCTCGTGGTCACGCGGAAGCGGTCGTCGTCCGGCTCGATGTGCTCGACCTCGGTGTCGAGCAGGGTCGGCAGGTGGAAGGCCGCGACGACGCCGCGCAGGTACCGGGCGTACTCCGGCCCCGAGGGGTAGTCGGTCCCCAGGCTGTAGGCGGGTGAGGTGCGCGGGTGGACCGCGTTGAGGTCGGTGGCCCCGAACCCGTTCCCGGTGAAGGACGGCGTCAGGAACCGCTGGTGCTCGGGCCACCGCCGGAACGTGTCCCCGACGACGCCGCGTTCGACGACGCCGAACAGCAGGCCGTCGACGGCGTGGAGTGCCAGGCCGGTGCCGATGCCGGCCGGTCCGGCTCCGACCACGAGGGCGTCGAGGGTCTCGGTGGGGTGTGGTGCTGGCATGGGGTCGGTCTTCCCAGCAGCTGTGGCTGCGTCGATGGAACGGCCACTGTCGTGTGGTCGCTGACCGCCATCTTAGTGAGAAGCGTTATCAACAAGCTACCGCAGCATCAGCCCGCCGGCGTCGAGTACAGGACCGCCAGGGTCGCGACCAGTCCGACGACCACGATGGCGAGGTCGAGCACGGCCAGGGTGACGAGTCGGGCACGTTGCGGCCGGACGGCCGTCCGCACCACGACCATCGCCACGAACAACGCGACGACGAGCACCAGCGCCGGCCAGCCGATCGCCGGCGCTCGGATCGCCATGAGCACCATCACCGCGGCGACGATGACGGCCGTGACGGCTCCCCACACGAGCCAGTTCGAGCCCGACGCCGTCCGGAGTGCGGGCTGGTCGCCGACGCGGGTGGGATCTGGGCGGCGGGGCTGTTCGTCGGACACGAGCCGGACGGTACGCGGCGGCCCCTGCCCGTCCCCGCAGCCGCCCGGCCACGAGATGATGAGGTGTGCACACCGCCGCGACCATCCTCGACGCCGTCGTCCGGCACATCGACACCACCGGGTTCGCCGCACACGGCATCCACGTGCGCACGCGGACTGCGGCTCCGGGCACCGATGACGTTGCCGAGCACCACTGGACCCCCGACGTCCGGCGCGAGGTCCACTCCGCCGCCAAGGGAGTCTGCGTACTGGCCACCGGCATCGCGGCCGACGACGGCCTGGTCGACCTCGACGAACCGATCGCGACGTACCTGGCCGGCACCGGCCTCGGGACGGAGGCCGGCCTCGTCCTCGGCGACGGCGTCGACCGGGTCACCCTCCGCCACCTGCTCACCATGACCAGCGGGATCGACATGCCCTGGTCGGCGACCGAGCTGACGGACTGGCCGGACCTGGCGGCCGAGTTCCTGCGGCGCCCGTCCCGCGGCCGGGTGTTCCAGTACGCGAACGCCAGCACCTACACCGCGATGCGCGTGCTCGAGACCCGGGTCGGTGACGTCGGCGCGTTCGTCGCGGAGCGGCTGTTCGCGCCGCTCGGCCTCCGGGACGTCGAGTGGCAGCGTTGCCCGAACGGGTTCGTCGCCGGCGGCGAGGGGCTGTCGCTCCGCACCGAGGAACTCGCCCGCGTCGGGCACCTGATCCGCGACCGCGGGGTCGTCGACGGACAGCGGATCGTCAGCGCGCGGTGGTGCGACGCGATACACACCGACTGGGTGGAGCGCGAGGGCACCGGCCCCGGGTACGAGCGGTACGCGCTGGCGGGGTGGGGTGGTCCCGGCCGGCTCTGGCGCCTGCACGGTGCGTACGGGCAGATGCTGCTGTTCGACGAGACCGAGGCGAGCAACGACACCGGCACCGTCGTCACGATCACCGCCGACGACCACTTCGGCGCCGACGCGCTCGCCGCCTTCGTCGCCGACGAGCTGGCCCGGCAGGACCCCCGCCAGGACCCCCGCCGGTAGCGACCGCGACGACCCGACCTGCACGTCCGCGCGCGCCCGGCGTGGGAGGATCGATCAGTGCAGCAGCAACCCGTCGCGATCATCATCGCGGCCATGAGCGAAGAGGTCTCGGCCTTCGCCGACCTCTTCGGCGGCGTCCCCGTCCTCGACGGCCCCGTCGGTGGCCACGACCCGCACCAGCTGCTCGACATCGGCGGCGCCACGGTCGTCGTGCGCCGCAGCGGCATCGGCTTCACGAACGCCACGGCCGCGGTCGCCCACGGCTTCCACGACTTCGGCCCGGGCATCCCGGTGATCAGCGTCGGGACCGCCGGCGGGCTCATGCACGGTGTCGCCATCGGTGACGTCGTGGTCGGCGACCGGTACGTCAACCTCAACGCCGACGCCACCGCGTTCGGCTACGCCCTGGGCCAGGTCCCCGGCATGCCGACCGGCTACGCGCCGGATGCCCGGCTCGTCGAGCTCGCGATGGGCGCCGACATCGCGTGGCCGCTGCGATCGGCGACGATCGGCTCGAGCGAGGTCTTCGTGACCGAGGGCCGTGCCCGCGCACTCCGGGTCGCGTTCCCCGACGTGGCCGCGGTCGACATGGAGTCGGCCGCCATCGCGCAGTTCGCCCACGTGCACGACATGCCGTTCGTCTCGGTCCGGTGCATCAGCGACCTCTGTGCGCCGGATGGCGCCGAGTTCCGCGAGCACCTGGACGACGCCGCGGCGCGCGCAGCGCGCGTGGTCCACGACCTGGTGCTCGGCCTGCGTTCCTGAGTCCGCACCGGTGCACCGGCCTGGAGGCGTGACTCGCCGCCGCAGGTCTGCCGGCGGTGATCCGGGCCTCCAGTCCATCCCGCCTGGTCGCGTCCGTGCCTGCGTTCCGCGGCCATCAGGCGGCCGGAATTGCGTTCCACGGACGTTCCGGGACGGATTGCGAACTCGGCTCCGAGGCGCTCGCTAGCGTCCATTTCGGGGGGGCCAAGGAACCACGGCCAATCACACAGGGAGATCAGCCATGAGCGCCTACACGAGCGACGAGAACGTCGAACCTGCACGCATCACCACCTTCAAGCGCGTCCGCAAGCAGTGGCGTCGGACGGGTGAGGTCGGCTACACGCACAGTGGCAGCGACTTCTTCCGCGACGACGCCCCGGAAGCGGTCCAGCGGTAACCAGCGGCAGCCACGAAGTGCCCGCCAGGAGCGATCCTGGCGGGCACTTCTGCGTCAGCGACCGAGCTGGTCCCGCAGGTAGGGCGCGGTCCGGCTGGTGGTCGACGCGGCGACCTCGGCAGGCGTGCCGGAGACGACGACCTGGCCACCCTCGACACCGCCGGACGGCCCCATGTCGATGACGTGGTCGGCGCTCGCGACGACGTCCATGGCGTGCTCCACCACGACGACCGTGTTGCCCGCCTCGGTCAGGCGGGCGAGCTGGGCGGTGAGCAGCTCGACGTCGGCCGGGTGCAGGCCGGTGGTGGGCTCGTCGAGCAGGTACAGGGTGTGGCCGGTCCGCGCGCGCTGGAGTTCCGTGGCGAGCTTGATGCGCTGCGCCTCGCCGCCGGACAGCTCCGGAGCGGGCTGGCCGAGCCGCAGGTAGCCGAGGCCGACCTCGCGGAGGGTCTCGAGTCCGCGTGCGGCTGCGGGCAGGGACGCCAGGAACGGCGCCGCTTCGTCGACGGTCATGCCGAGGACGTCGGCGATGGACGCCCCGTTCCACCGGACCTCGAGCGTCTCGGCGGTGTAGCGGGAGCCGTGGCACTCGGGGCACGGGGCCCAGCTGCCCGGCAGGAAGAGGAGTTCGACGGACACCGACCCCTCGCCCTGGCAGACCTCGCACCGGCCGCCGGCGACGTTGAACGAGAACCGTCCGGCGGTCCAGCCCCGGGCTTTCGCGTCGTCGGTCTGGGCGAAGGCGGCCCGGACCGCGTCGAACAGGCCGGTGTAGGTGGCGAGGTTCGAGCGGGGCGTCCGGCCGATCGGCTTCTGGTCGACCTGCACGACGCGGTCGATGATCGGGTGCGACGTCGCGACGCCGGGCAGCACGCCGCCGACGAGCGACGACTTGCCGGAGCCGCTGACCCCGGTGACCGCGGTGAGCACACCGAGCGGCAGGTCGACGTCGAGCCCCCGCAGGTTGTGCAGGGTGAGGTCGCGGAGTTCGAGCGTGCCGATCGGGGTCCGGACGGCGCGGTCGGCGGTCGGCTGCCGGGGTTCCAGGAAGCGCCGGGTGACCGAGGCCTCGACCTCGGCCAGGCCGGCGACCGGGCCGCTGTACAGGACGGTGCCGCCACCGGTGCCCGCGCGGGGGCCGACGTCGACGATCCAGTCGGCTCGGCGCACGATGCTCATGTCGTGCTCGACGACGAAGACGCTGTTGCCGCCGGCGCGCAGGTCGTCGAGGACGTCGACGAGGGACTCGGCATCGGCGGGGTGCAGCCCGGCGCTCGGTTCGTCGAGCACGTAGACGACACCGAACAGGCCGGAGCGCAGCTGCGTCGCGATCCGCAGCCGCTGGCTCTCGCCGGGGGAGAGCGTCGGGGTGGCGCGGTCGAGCGCGAGGTAGCCGAGGCCCAGGCCGACCAGGACCTCGACGCGGGTGAGCAGGTCGCGGGAGATCGCCACGGCGACCTCGGTGTGCTCGCCGGACGATGCTCGCGACGTCGCCGCTGCCGCGTCGGTGATCGCCGCGATCGGGCGCAGGACGTCGGCCAGGCCGGTTAACGGCAGGGCGTTCAGCTCGGCGATCGAGTGGCCGCCGATCGTGACGGCGAGGGCGGCTCGGGTCAGGCCGGTGCCGCCGCACAGCCCGCACGGGCCGGACTCGACGAACTGCAGCACCTTCTTGCGCTGGGTCTCGCTCTGCGAGTCGGCGAGGGTGTGCAGCACGAACTGGCGGGCGCTCCAGAACCGGCCCTTGTAGGGCTTCGCCACACGGTCGCGCTTCGGCTGCACCTGCACGACGGGCTGTTCCTCGGTGAAGAGCAGCCAGTCGCGGTCCTCGCGCGACAGCTCGCGCCACGGGCGGTCGATGTCGTAGCCGAGCACGGCGGTGACGTCGCGCAGGTTCTTGCCCTGCCACGCACCGGGCCAGGCGGTGATCGCGCCGTCGCGGATGCTCAGCGACGGATCGTGCACGGCCGATGCCTCGGTGACCTCGTGCGCGGTCCCGATGCCGTGGCACCGGGGGCAGGCGCCGGCGACGGTGTTCGGCGAGAAGGAGTCCGACTCGAGCCGGTCGGCGCCGGACAGGTAGGTGCCGGCACGCGAGTAGAGCATGCGCATCGAGTTCGACAGCGTGGTCATGGTGCCGACGGTGGAGCGGGAGCTCGGGGCGCCGCGGCGCTGCTGCAGGGCGACGGCGGGCGGCAGTCCGGTGATCGAGTCGACGTGCGGGGTGGACCCCTGCGCGATCAGCCGCCGCGCGTACGGGGCGACGGACTCGAGGAACCGCCGCTGGGCCTCGGCGAAGACGGTGCCGAAGGCGAGCGAGGACTTGCCGGAGCCGGAGACGCCGGTGAACGCGACGATCCGGTCGCGGGGGATATCCACGTCGACGTCGCGCAGGTTGTTCTCGCGGGCGCCTCGGACGCGGATGAAGTCGTCCGGCCCGGGTCGGTCGTCGGTGGGGGTCGAGCGAGGAGCGGGCATTCGCTCGATCGTAGGCTCGGCCACTGGGAGAAGCAGTACCGGTGCGGAACCGCGAACGACGAAGAGCCGCTCCGCCCTGATCGGCGGAGCGACTCTTCGTGTCGAGCGGTGTTGCGGCAGGTGTTACTTGATCTGGGCGGTGATGGTGGCGGTGCCGACGAGCAGGCCGCGCTTGACGGCGTCGGTGCCGAAGGTCTTGTTCAGCAGGCCGGCGGCGTCCTCGCTGATGTGGACGGTGGTGCCGGTGAGGATGGCGTTGTCGCCCTCGAGCTGGAGGGGCTTGAGGGAGCCGCCGTGCAGCT